>CAWFVZ010000001.1:0-42720 GCA_963819355.1 uncultured Alphaproteobacteria bacterium
GCACCGGCACGATCGAGCTGGCGTCGGGCGGCAGCCTGACGGAAGGCAGCGACAATGCGAGCACGACGTTCAAGGGCGCGGTGACGGGGGCGAACCTCAACAATGACGGGCTGGTCAAGGTCGGCAGCGGAACGCTGACGCTGCAGAACACGACGGTGACGGGTACGTCGGTCTATGTCGCCGGCGGCGAGCTGGACAGCAAGGGCACCAACGCGATCGACTATCTGGCGGTCGGCGAGGGCGGCGGCAACACCGCGACGGCGAGCATCAGCAGCGGTTCGCTGACGGTCGGCAACACCGTCGCATGGCGCGCTGCAGGTCGGCGACTTCGGCGGCACCGGCACGTTCAACCAGAGCGGCGGCACGGTGACGGATGACGGCAGCTTCAACGTCGGCAACCAGGGCGGCACCGGCACCTACAATCTGAGCGGCGGCACGCTGCGGCTTGAGAACGGGTCGCTGGACGTGATCGGTCGCAACGACATCAACCATGGTGGAAGCAGCGGCACGCTGGCGATCAGCGGTGGCCTGCTGGACCTGCAGTCCGGCGAGATCATCCTGGGAACCAATGTGGCTTCGGCTTCGGGCAGCAACGGCCACGGCCTGATCACCCAGACCGGTGGCACGCTGGAAGTGGAAGCGGGCAGCCAGCTGTTCCTGTCGGCGGCGGGCAACGGCGAGTACGATTTCAACGGCGGCAAGCTGGAGATCGGCGGCAGCAACAGCCTGGTGCAGAACTATAACGGGCTCGGCGGCACCGGCACGTTCAATCTGGGCGGCGGCACCATCGAGGTGACGGGCTCGGAGCTGGTGACCAATGTCAACGCGACGCTGACCGCGGCCACCACCTCGACGATCGATGTCGGCACGCTCGGCGCCGACTTCACCGGTGCGGTCACCGGTTCGGGCAATCTCGACATCGCCGGCAGCGGGGTTGCAACCTTTGCGCATCTGGCGACGACGGGCGAACTCAATCTCGAAGGCGGCACGCTTGACGTCGGCAGCAGCACGGCGTCGGTCGGCGACCTGACGGGCTCCGGCACGATCGAACTGGCGTCGGGCGGCAGCCTGACGGTAGGCAGCGATGGTGCGAGCACGACGTTCAAGGGCGCGGTGACGGGGGCGAACCTCAACAATGACGGGCTGGTCAAGGTCGGCAGCGGCACGCTGACGCTGCAGAACACGACGGTGACGGGTGCGTCGGTCTATGTCGCCGGCGGCGAGCTGGACAGCAAGGGCACCAACGCGATCGACTATCTGGCGGTCGGCGAGGGCGGCGGCAACACCGCGACGGCGAGCATCAGCAGCGGTTCGCTGACGGTCGGCAACACCGCGCATGGCGCGCTGCAGGTCGGCGACTTCGGCGGCACCGGCACGTTCAACCAGAGCGGCGGCACGGTGACGGATGACGGCAGCTTCAACGTCGGCAACCAGGGCGGCACCGGCACCTACAATCTGAGCGGCGGCAAGCTGCGGCTTGAGAACGGGGCGCTTGACGTGATCGGTCGCAACGACCACCAGCCATGCTGCGAAGCAACGGCACGGTGGCGATCAGCGGCGGCCTGCTGGACCTGCAGTCCGGCACGAGCTGATCCTGGGTAACCAACACGAACTTCGGCCGGGCAGGCAACGGCCACGGCCAGATCATCCAGACCGGCGGCACGCTGGAGAGTCGAAGCGGGCAGCCAGCTGTATCTGTCGGCGGCGGGCAACGGCGAGTACGATCTCAACGGCGGCAAGCTGGAGGTCGGCGGCAGCAACAGCCTGGTGCAGAACTATAACGGGCTCGGCGGCACCGGCACGTTCAATCTGGGCGGCGGCACCATCGCGGTGACGGGCTCGGAGCTGGTGACCAATGTCAACGCGACGCTGACGGCGGCCACCACCTCGACGATCGATGTCGGCACGCTCGGCGCCGACTTCACCGGTGCGGTCACCGGTTCGGGCAATCTCGACATCGCCGGCAGCGGGGTTGCAACCTTTGCGCATCTGGCGACGACGGGCGAACTCAATCTCGAAGGCGGCACGCTGGACGTCGGCAGCAGCACGGCGTCGGTCGGCGATCTGACGGGCTCCGGCACGATCGAGCTGGCGTCGGGCGGCAGCCTGACCGAAGGCAGCGATGATGCGAGCACGACGTTCAAGGGCGCGGTGACGGGGGCGAACCTCAACAATGACGGGCTGGTCAAGGTCGGCAGCGGCACGCTGACGCTGCAGAACACGACGGTGACGGATACCTCGGTCTATGTCGCCGGCGGCGAGCTGGACAGCAAGGGCACCAATGCGATCGACTATCTGGCGGTCGGCGAGGGCGGCGGCAACACCGCGACGGCGAGCATCAGCAGCGGTTCGCTGACGGTCGGCAACACCGTCGCATGGCGCGCTGCAGGTCGGCGACTTCGGCGGCACCGGCACGTTCAACCAGAGCGGCGGCACGGTGACCGATGACGGCGCTTTCAATGTCGGCAACCAGGGCGGCACCGGCACCTACAATCTGAGCGGCGGCAAGCTGGTTTTGACAGGCGGCAACATTGACGTGATCGGCCGCAATACCACCGGGCACGCTGCGAGCAACGGCACGGTGGCGATCAGCGGCGGCCTGCTGGACCTGCAATCTGGCACCGAGCTTATCCTGGGTAACAACACGAACTCGGCCACAGGCAATGGACAAGGCCATATCATCCAGACCGGCGGCACGCTGGAGATCGAGGCGGGCAACTATCTGTATCTGTCGGCGGCGGGCAATGGCGAGTACGACCTCAACGGCGGCAAGCTGGAGGTCGGCGGCAGCAACAGCCTGGTGCAGAACTATAACGGGCTCGGCGGCACCGGCACGTTCAATCTGGGCGGCGGCACCATCGAGGTGACGGGCTCGGAGCTGGTGACCAATGTCAACGCGACGCTGACGGCGGCCACCACCTCGACGATCGATGTCGGCACGCTCGGTGCCGACTTCACCGGTGCGGTCACCGGTTCGGGCAATCTCGATATCGCCGGCAGCGGGGTTGCAACCTTTGCGCATCTGGCGACGACGGGCGAACTCAATCTCGAAGGCGGCACGCTTGACGTCGGCAGCAGCACGGCGTCGGTCGGCGACCTGACGGGCACCGGCACGATCGAGCTGGCGTCGGGCGGCAGCCTGACGGTCGGCAGCGACAATGCGAGCACGACGTTCAAGGGCGCGGTGACGGGGGCGAACCTCAACAATGACGGGCTGGTCAAGGTCGGCAGCGGCACGCTGACGCTGCAGAACACGACGGTGACGGGTGCGTCGGTCTATGTCGCCGGCGGCGAGCTGGACAGCAAGGGCACCAACGCGATCGACTATCTGGCGGTCGGCGAGGGCGGCGGCAACACCGCGACGGCGAGCATCAGCAGCGGTTCGCTGACGGTCGGCAACACCGCGCATGGCGCGCTGCAGGTCGGCGACTTCGGCGGCACCGGCACGTTCAACCAGAGCGGCGGCACGGTGACGGATGACGGCAGCTTCAATGTCGGCAACCAGGGCGGCACCGGCACCTACAATCTGAGCGGCGGCACGCTGCGGCTTGAGAACGGGGCGCTGGACGTGATCGGTCGCAACGACCATCAACCATGGCTGGAAGCAGCGGCACGCTGGCGATCAGCGGTGGCCTGCTGGACCTGCAGTCCGGCGAGATCATCCTGGGAACAATATGGCTCGGCTTCGGGCAGGCAACGGCCACGGCCTGATCACCCAGACCGGTGGCACGCTGGAAGTGGAAGCGGGCAGCCAGCTGTTCCTGTCGGCGGCGGGCAACGGCGAGTACGACCTCAACGGCGGCAAGCTGGAGATCGGCGGCAGCAACAGCCTGGTGCAGAACTATAACGGGCTCGGCGGCACCGGCACGTTCAATCTGGGCGGCGGCACCATCGCGGTGACGGGCTCGGAGCTGGTGACCAATGTCAACGCGACGCTGACCGCGGCCACCACCTCGACGATCGATGTCGGCACGCTCGGCGCCGACTTCACCGGTGCGGTCACCGGTTCGGGCAATCTCGACATCGCCGGCAGCGGGGTTGCAACCTTTGCGCATCTGGCGACGACGGGCGAACTCAATCTCGAAGGCGGCACGCTTGACGTCGGCAGCAGCACGGCGTCGGTCGGCGACCTGACGGGCACCGGCACGATCGAGCTGGCGGCGGGCGGCAGCCTGACGATAGGCAGCGATGGTGCGAGCACGACGTTCAAGGGCGCGGTGACGGGGGCGAACCTCAACAATGACGGGCTGGTCAAGGTCGGCAGCGGCACGCTGACGCTGCAGAACACGACGGTGACGGATACCTCGATCTATGTCGCCGGCGGCGAGCTGGACAGCAAGGGCACCAACGCGATCGACTATCTGGCGGTCGGCGAGGGCGGCGGCAACACCGCGACGGCGAGCATCAGCAGCGGTTCGCTGACGGTCGGCAACGACCGTCGGTCGGCGGCGCGCTGCAGGTCGGCGACTTCGGCGGCACCGGCACGTTCAACCAGAGCGGCGGCACGGTGACGGATGACGGCAGCTTCAATGTCGGCAACCAGGGCGGCACCGGCACCTACAATCTGAGCGGCGGCACGCTGCGGCTTGAGGGCGGGGCATCGACGTGATCGGTCGCAATACCACCGGGCACGCTGCAAGCAACGGCACGGTGGCGATCAGCGGCGGCCTGCTGGACCTGCAGTCCGGCACGAGCTCATCCTGGGTAACAACACGGACTCGGCCGGCAGGCAAGGACACGGCCATGATCATCCAGACCGGCGGCACGCTGGAAATCGAAGCGGGCAGCCAGCTGTATCCTGTCGGCGGCGGGCAATGGCGAGTACGACCTCAACGGCGGCAAGCTGGAGGTCGGCGGCAGCAACAGCCTGGTGCAGAACTATAACGGGCTCGGCGGCACCGGCACGTTCAATCTGGGCGGCGGCACCATCGCGGTGACGGGCTCGGAGCTGGTGACCAATGTCAACGCGACGCTGACGGCGGCCACCACCTCGACGATCGATGTCGGCACGCTCGGCGCCGACTTCACCGGTGCGGTCACCGGTGCGGGCAATCTTGATATCGCCGGCAGCGGGGTTGCGACCTTTGCGCATCTGGCGACGACGGGCGAACTCAATCTCGAAGGCGGCACGCTTGACGTCGGCAGCAGCACGGCGTCGGTCGGCGACCTGACGGGCTCCGGCACGATCGAGCTGGCGGCGGGCGGCAGCCTGACGGTCGGCAGCGATGGTGCGAGCACGACGTTCAAGGGCGCGGTGACGGGGGCGAACCTCAACAATGACGGGCTGGTCAAGGTCGGCAGCGGCACGCTGACGCTGCAGAACACGACGGTGACGGATGCGTCGGTCTATGTCGCCGGCGGCGAGCTGGACAGCAAGGGCACCAACGCGATCGACTATCTGGCGGTCGGCGAGGGCGGCGGCAACACCGCGACGGCGAGCATCAGCAGCGGTTCGCTGACGGTCGGCAACACCGTGCAGGCGCGCTGCAGGTCGGCGACTTCGGCGGCACCGGCACGTTCAACCAGAGCGGCGGCACGGTGACGGATGACGGCAGCTTCAATGTCGGCAACCAGGGCGGCACCGGCACCTACAATCTGAGCGGCGGCAAGCTGGTTTTGACAGACGGGACATTGACGTGATCGGTCGCAACACCACCAACGGGCATGCTGCGAAGCAGCGGCACGGTGGCGATCAGCGGCGGCCTGCTGGACCTGCAGTCCGGCAGCGAGATCATCCTGGGTAACCAATACGGACTCGGCCGGCAGGCAACGGGCACGGCCTGATCATCCAGACCGGCGGCACGCTGGAGAGTGGAAGCGGGCAACCAGCTGTATCCTGTCGGCGGCGGGCAACGGCGAGTACGACCTGAACGGCGGCAAGCTGGAGATCGGCGGCAGCAACAGCCTGGTGCAGAACTATAACGGGCTCGGCGGCACCGGCACGTTCAATCTGGGCGGCGGCACCATCGAGGTGACCGGCTCGGAGCTGGTGACCAATGTCAACGCGACGCTGACCGCGGCCACCACCTCGACGATCGATGTCGGCACGCTCGGTGCCGACTTCACCGGCAAGATCACCGGCTCGGGCAGCCTCAAAATTGAAGGAACCACCGGCGTTGCCACCCTTGGCGGCGTCAATGATTTCTCCGGCGGCGTGATCATTACAGGCGGTACACTCGAACTCGGCAATGCGCAGGCCGCGGGCTACGGGTGCAATCACATTCCAAAACGCGCCGGTAATTGATCCGACACTTCAGATTGACGGCAGCGTTTTGCCGACGAACGTCATCGACGGCTTCGGCGCAGGCGACGTGATTGACCTGGCTGACATTGCCAATCAGGCGGGAAGCTCAGCGGACTTCGATTATGTAAATCATGTTCTGCACATTACCGAAGGAAGCACGACGTATCAGCTCAATTTCGACCCGTCACAGAATTTTGCGGGCGAGTACTTCCATCTGGCATCCGACGGCAATGGAACTGCGATAACGGTTGATCACGTTGCGTGTTACTGCCTGGGCACCTTGATCAGCACCGATCGCGGAGACGTCGCGGTTGAAGACCTTGTCATCGGCGATCATGTCGTGACTGCCGCCGGCGCATCCCGGCCGATCAAATGGATTGGCCAACGCAGCTACGGCGGCCGTTTCCTGATCGGGCGGCGTGACCTCCTCCCGGTTTGCTTCAAGGCAGGGTCGCTGGGCGACGCGCTACCACGACGCGATCTCCTGGTATCGCCCAAGCACGCCATGTTCATCGACGGAGTGCTGATTCCGGCTGAACATCTGATCAATGGCGTGTCGGTGGTTCAACTGGAGCAGGTGGACTCCGTATCCTATTTCCACGTCGAGCTTGAAAGTCACGACGTGCTTCTTGCCGAAGGCGCGCCTTCGGAGAGCTTCGTCGATGACGAAAGCCGTGGAATGTTCCATAACGCTCACGAGTTCGCCAAGCTCTATCCGGATGCGGAGCAGGTGCGGGCAAGCTACTACGCACCGCGAATAGAGAATGGCTACGAATTGGAAGCGGCCCGCCGTCGCATCGCGGCACGCGCCGGCCTTGCGGTTTCGCCATCTGCGAGCTTGGGATCCCTACGTGGCCATGTCGACTATATCGGCGGCACAACCGTCCGGGGGTGGGCGCTGAACGCCGCGCGTCCGGAAGCTCCGCTTTGCCTGGATCTGTTGGTCGATGGAGTCATCGTTGCCCAGATACTTGCCAACCAGTACCGCGACGATCTGGCGAAAGCCGGGATCGGGTCGGGGCATCACGGCTTTGTCGTGGAACTGCCGGCAGCGTTATTGCCAGAGGAGCTTGCATTGCTTGAGGTGCGGCGCTCCCTGGATGGCGCGGTTCTGAGGCAGTCGCTGTGTGCGGTCGAAGCGGAAGCTGCGGCAGCCTAACAGCGCAACGCTTGTCCTGAGTGGCCTCTCGTTCATATCGCCGCGTTCAAGCGATGTGACCGAGGGGCGCGGATGACGGAAGGCAACGCAGAAGTTCATGCAACACGCGGCATAGTGAGCTTCCGCTGCCGGCCGTGACCCGCCCTGTTGTAAACGGATATCGCTATGGATAGGCGCCCGATGAGAGGCCATCCTGACGGCGGACATCATCGAATTTGCCATTCAGTTATGGCCGCTAGGACATCGCTAAACGGGGTTCGTGCGGCCAAATGCTGAGGGGTAATATCGAGGTTGCCAACCCCGCGCGGTTGGCGGGATGGGCGCAGGACAAGTCGCGTTCCGATGCCGCCGTGGATTTGCTGATCACCAACAACGGAGTGGAAGCCGGAAGCATTTTGGCAGATCGTTACCGCGCTGATCTTGAGAAAGCCGGGATCGGTAACGGTCACCATGCGTTCGATTTCAAATTTCCACCGGGCGCCATTTCCACCAAATCGCACATCATTCGCATCCTCGAAAAATCGAGTGGTGCGGAACTGCCGGGCTCGCCGGTGACGTTGAAAGCGTCGCAATCATTTGAATTTGCGACGAAAGCGCTTGTCGGCGCCATCAATTCGGTTAGTCCGGATAGAATTGCGGGCTGGGCACGAGACGAGTTACGACCCGAAGTGGCCGTCACTCTTTTGATTTCCGCTAACGAAGAACCTATCGGCCGCGTTGTGGCGAATGTCTATCGCGAAGACCTGAAGGCGGCGGGTCTGGGGGACGGATGTCACGCCTTCGAGTTTGCTGACGTCGCTCGATCCGTCCAAAGTGCATGTAATCCGGGTGAAACGCGAGGCAGGTGGCATTGAAATTCCGGGGTCGCCGATTACCTTGAGCCCTTCGAAGGCAGAAGATGCCGTCGTCAAGATCTTGACCGGTTCGATCGATGTCTGCAATTCCCTGAAAATTTCCGGCTGGGTGCGAGATAATCTGCAGCCCGATGCGGCGGTCAGCCTTCTAATCACCAGGAACGATCGAACTCGTCGGCCGTCTGTTGGCAAATGTTTATCGAGACGACCTGAAAAAAGCAGGCATTGGCGACGGGCGCTTTGCTTTCGAGTTCAGTTTTCCCCAGCAGCTTACGCCGATCGAAACCCACGTAATTCGGGTTATGCGCGAGGCCGACGGCGTGGAAATTCCGGGATCGCCGGTGACGCTCAGCGTGTCGCAATCCTTCGACGCTGAGGTAGAAAAATCGCTTTCGCAGGCTCTCGATCAATGCGGCACGGCGGAAGATATCCCAACCAAGATCGAATTTCTGGTCAACCAGATTGACAGATTGCTGCAACAGCGCGCCGACGCGGAAAGCACGCGGGTCGATCGCGAGCGCTATCGACATTTGCTGCAACGCTGGAAGAGCCAACCTCCGCGAACCGAAATGAGGACTGCAGCTGATGTCTCACCTGGATCGGTTCTGCGCGCGCTGGTGATCGATGATCGCCTGCCGAGGTCCGACCGCGACGCTGGCTCGACGGCGATTTTGAGCCACATTCGTTCACTGCAAAGGTTAGGATACAGCGTAACCTTCGTTCCGGCCATCGACTTCAGCCCTGCAGCCGCTGACCGAGCTGCAATCGAAGCAACCGGCGTATCGTGTTGCTGCGCGCCCTATTACGGCACGGTAGAAGAGGTTCTCAAGCGACAGGCTGGCGAATTCGATCTGGTTTATCTGCATCGGGTGTCTAATGCTTCAAAGTATGGCGAGTTGGTATTGAGCCATTTCCCGAGGGCTCGCCGAATCTACAGCGTAGCCGATCTGCATCATATCCGGTTGTTACGACAGTCGGAGGTGGAGGACCGGCCTGAGCTGGCGACGCTGAGCAAGAGGCTGCAGCTTGCCGAACTTACCGCCGCAGCGTTTTCAAATGCGGTGATCACGCATTCGAAAAACGAGACGGATTTGCTGAAGTCCAGTCTGCCCGGAGCAGCGGTGTTCACGCTTCCCTGGTCAGTGAAATTGCGGCCGACCAAAGTGCCGTTTTCGCAGCGTGCGGGTTTTGCGTTCATCGGTGGTTTTGGCCATACGCCTAATCAGGACGCGGTTCGCTGGCTTATCAAGGACATCATGCCGCTGGTGCGGTCGCAGGATCCATCTATCCAATGCTTTCTGGTTGGCAGCGATATGCCAGAGCAGTTCAAGCAGCTCGAGGCCGATGGGATCGTGCCAATTGGGTATGTTGAGAATCTGTCTGATATCTTCGACCGCGTGCGTTTGACGGTGGCTCCATTAGCCTACGGAGCTGGCCTGAAAGGCAAGGTCATCGATAGCCTAAGCGCAGGCATCCCGTGTGTATGCACAAATATCGCAGCCGAAGGATTGAACCTGCCGACTTTGCTCCGCGCTCGCGTTGCCGACGATCCCGAAGGATTTGCGGCTTCCATCATCCATCTTCATAACGGCGAACCCGAGAACGAAGTTTGCAGTCGTGCTGGTCTTCAGTTTGTTGACGAGGAATTCTCGGATAGCCGTCTCGACGCATTGATGAGCGAAGTGGTTGGGCGTGGGAATACCGCGATGGCGACGCCAGGGCTTCGACCGGGCAGGAGTTTATGATGAAGGCTATTCATCGCCCGCGGAACAAAGGCCGATCGGCGGTTTGAGTTCCCGATCCTGGCGAGCCGGTTTCAGGCCCATTTGCAGGCGCCGGTCACGCCGTCGACCTCGTAAGGGGCCGGCGGCGTTTTCCTGTCGCGGACATATCGGCAGCCCCGCGATCTTGATACCATCGGTGATGGCGGGACGGCGCGCAGGGACGATATCCGGGAGTGTGGCGATGACAAAAGGTTCAGATCTGCTGGTTCGGGCGCTCGAGAGCGAAGGTGTCGAATACATCTTCGGAATTCCCGGCGAAGAAAACCTCGATGTGCTGAATTCGCTGCGCGGCTCGAAGATCAAGCTCGTGATCACCCGCCACGAACAGGCCGCCGGCTTCATGGCGGCGACCTATGGCCGGCTGACCGGCCGCGCCGGGGTGTGCCTGACCACGCTCGGGCCCGGCGCGCTCAACCTCACCACCAGCGCCGCCTATGCGCTTCTGGGCGCGATGCCGGTGGTGATGATCACGGGCCAGAAGGCCATTCACAGTAGCCGGCAGGCAAAATTCCAGATCGTCGATATCGTCGCCACGATGCGGCCGCTGACCAAGATGGCGACGCAAATCGTCTCGGCGCAGAGCATTCCGACCCTGGTGCGCGATGCCTTCCGCGTCGCGCAGCAGGAGCGGCCCGGGCCCGGTACATCTCGAATTGCCCGAGGACGTCGCATCCGACGAGGCCGCGGCGGAGATCATTCCGCCGCATGTTGTCGAGCTCGCGGTGGCGCCGCAGGTCGCGATCGACCGCGCCGCCGCCATGATTGCATCGGCGAAGCGCCCGCTGGTGATGCTGGGCGCGGCCGCCAGCCGCCCGCAACTGGCCGAGCCGCTGTCGCAATTCGTCCGGCGTCTCGGGATTCCCTTCTTCAACACCCAGATGGGCAAGGGCGCGGTCAACGCCGGCTCCAATCTGTATATGGGGACCGCGGCGCTGTCGGAGCGCGACTGGATCCATGAGGCCGTCGACAAGGCCGACCTGATCATTTCCATCGGCCACGATACGGTCGAGAAACCACCCTTCATCATGAACGAGAGCGGGCCGCGCGTGGTTCACATCGGCGCCACGCCGGCGACCGTCGAGCAGGTGTATTTTCCCGAGGCCGAAATCGTCGGCGATGTCGGCGCCAGCCTCGCCGCGCTGGCGGGCCGGCTCGAAGGCAAGCTGCCCAACGCCGGCGCGCTGTTGGGCCTGCGCGAAAAAATCCTCGCCAAGCTGGCGGAGCGTTCGACCGAGGATCGTTTCCCGCTGACGCCGCAGCGCATCGTGCACGATGTCCGCGAAGCGGTACCGCCCGACGGCATCGTCACGCTCGATAACGGCATGTACAAGATCTGGTTCGCGCGCAATTACCGCACCAGCGTCGCCAATACGCTGCTGCTGGACAATGCGCTGGCGACCATGGGGGCAGGGCTGCCGTCGGCGATCGCGGCGGCGCTGATTCATCCCACCCGAAAGATCCTCGCGGTGTGCGGCGATGGCGGCTTCATGATGAATTCGCAGGAGATGGAGACCGCGGTTCGTCTCGGCGTCCATGTCGTGGTGCTGATCCTCGAGGACAACGCCTACGGCATGATCCGCTGGAAGCAGGAGGCCGATCATTTTCCGGACTTCGGCCTGCAATTCGGCAATCCGGATTTCGTCGCCTATGCGAAATCCTATGGCGCGACGGGGACGCGGGTGACGTCGTCGGCGGATTTTCTGCCGACGCTGAAAGCGGCGCTAGACGGCAACGGCGTGCATCTTGTCGTGGTGCCTATCGATTACAGCGAGAATATGCGGGTTTTGGTGCAGGAATTGCCCAAGCATTAGCCGGGCAATTGCTCCGGCGCGATGTCATTGCGGCTGGATGCCGGCGGCGCGCGTGACGCGGATCCATTTCTCGATATCGGCGTGCATCAGCGCCGCGAATTGCTCCGGGCTGTTGCCGGCCGGCTCAAGGCCCTGTTCGGCGAGCAGCTTCTGCACCTCGGGACTTTGCAATGCCGTCACCACCGCCTTGTTGAGCTTGTCGACGATCGGCCGCGGCGTGTTGGCGGGCGCCAAAAGCCCGTTCCATCCCGTTACCTCATAGCCCGGCAAGCCGGCTTCCGCGATGGTCGGCAGCTCAGGGGCGATCGCCAGCCGCTTGCTGGTGCTGATGCCGAGCGCCCGAACCGTGCCGGCCTTGACCTGCGGCAATGCGGTGATCGGCGTATCGAAGAACGCCGCGACGGCGCCGGACATCACCGCCTGCTGCGCTTCCGGCACGCTGCGATAGGGAATATGGGTCATCTTCACGCCGGCGGTGGCGAGAAACAGTTCGGTCGCCAGATGCGCCAGGCTGCCGACGCCGACCGAGGCATAATTGAGCGGCTGTTTGCGCGCGAGCTCGATGAATTCCGGGATCGATTTCGCCGGTGACGAATTCGGCACCAAGAGGATCTCGCTGACCTTGGTCACCATCGAAATCGGCGCGAAATCCTTTTCGCTGTCATAGGGCAGATGCAGATACAGCGCCGGATTGGCGGCGTGGCTCGGAAACGCCATCAGCAGGGTGTAACCGTCAGGCGGCGATTGCGCGACCAGCCGGGTGCCGATGGTGCCGCCGGCGCCCGGCCGGTTGTCGATGATGACGGGCTGGCCGAGCTGCTCGCTGATGCTGTTGCCGATCATCCGCGCCAGCAGATCGGTGATGCCGCCGACGCCGGTCGGCACGATGATCTTGATGGTATGGGTGGGATAATCCTGCGCCATCGGCGCTGCGGTCCCCGCGAGCCAGAGCGCCGGCGGCGAAGAGTATCGTTTTCAGCATTCCCGGCCCTTATTCCCGATGGCTTTCTTGTTCTGGCGGGTAGGGTATAGGAGCGATCGTCGTAACGCCAGAAGCCGAACCTGGACCGTGGAACACCGCGGCCACTGCAAGGAGATCGCCATGCCCCATGCCACCGCGAAAGACGCCACCCGGCTCTATTACGAGGAGGCCGGCAGCGGCACGCCGATCCTGTTCGTGCACGAATTCGCGGCGGATTACGCCAGCTGGGAACCGCAGATGCGCTACTTCTCGCGCGGCCATCGCTGCATCGCCTATTCGGCGCGCGGCTACACGCCGTCGGACGTGCCATCAGGCGAGAGCTTCATTTATCAGAATTTTCGCGACGACGCGCTGGCGGTGCTGGATCATCTCGAAATCGAACGCGCGCATTTCGTCGGCCTGTCGATGGGCGCCTACTCGTCGCTGCAGGTCGGCTTGCATGCGCCGCATCGCGCGATCTCGCTGACGCTTGCCGGGATCGGCACCGGCTCGGAGGCCGCGCGGATGGCGCAATTCCGCGAGAGCGCCGAGCGCAACGCGCGCGATTTCGAGACGCTGGGCTCGCCCGAACTGGCCAAGGTCTACGCCAAATCGCCGAACCGGATTCCGTTCGAGATCAAGGACCCGCGCGGCTTCCGGGAGTTCGTCGAGGCGCTGGCGCGTCACGACGCGCAGGGGTCGGCGCACACCCAGCGCGGTTTTCAGGGGGGCCGTCCCTCGGTCTATGCGTTCGAGGAGGCGCTGACACGGATGATGGTGCCGACCCTCATCATCACCGGCGACGAGGACGACGCCTGCATCCAGCCGAGCCTGTTCCTGAAACAGACCATCCCGGCGTCCGGCCTCGCGATGTTTGCCAAGACCGGCCACATCCTCAATCTCGAGGAGCCCGCTCTGTTCAACGAGACGCTGGCGCGTTTCCTGGTGCTGGCGGAAGCAGGGCGCTGGCCGCCGCGCGATCCCCGCTCCAAGCGGGCGTGAAGCCATACATTCGGCCGATGTCGGCTTTGAAGCGGATGTGCCGACGAGACCGCGTCTTGTCGCACGGAGTTACGCGAACCGTCCGTTGAATTGGAGTGCACTCAGATCGCCGAATACGATTGACCACAAAGCTATAATCCAGGCCATAAGCAGGCACGCCAATGCTATATTTCCAAATATTCTGATTTGCGGAATATCGCTGGTGCGATACTGGCGAGACAGAATGTACCAATAGAAGTGAAGCTCCTCGCGCATGGATCTCGGATTACGCCAATTGAAAAGTCTTGGACGTCCCAAAGCAATCCATTGTGTTTCCTCATAGCGCTCAAGGTTTCGGATCAAGCGGCCATACGAAAAGGCACCCATTGCACTGACGAGCATCAACAATCCGAATGCAATATATTGCTGCGTCGATACGGGCAATTTTCGTTCCTAGCTCTATTTCAAGGCGATCTGGCTGTTCATCGAGGGCACGCAATCATGCCAGCGTCGAGCTTCATAACGCACTCAAATCATGCGGCACGTTACCGAACTTCCTGATCACCTTCGCATCGCTGAAATCGCCCGTCGCGGGATCGCCGAGCAGCTGAATGCGACGGCACCAAGATGACCCTCCTTGCGCGATAACGCCTCAGCCGCGTTCGGATTGAAGCATTCTATGGGCTTGGCAGCAGCGATGCCATCGGCCATCACCGAACGAATGCCGACATCCATTCTCTCGGCAGCGCGTCAACGAGCCGGCCGCTGGTATCTCCATCTGAAGCACGCCGCCGGACCTCACACATGCGATGATGCGAACTTCTGTTTCAGATCACTAGCGCTGGACATCACAGGGTGCTCCGTCAAAGCGGACGCGCGCGGCATGGATATCGGAATAACGACGGTCGGCCCAATCGATGAGGCTCGCCATCGGGTCCAGCAGGGATTGGCCTAGCGGGGAAAGGCAATATTCAACGCTCGGCGGCTTGGTCGGAAAGACATGGCGGGTGATCAGTCCGTCGCGCTCCAGGTCGCGCAGCGTCTGGGTGAGCATGCGCTTGGAGATGTCGCGGATGGCTCGGTGAAGCTCGCTGAAGCGCTGCGGTCGCGTCGCGAGGGTCATGATCATGAGTATGCTCCATTTGTCGCCGATGCGGTCGAGCACGTCGCGCACCGGGCAATGTACGGGTTCTACTGACTGGGCGTCGTCCGATTGATATCGGCTGAATCGCTCGATCGCGCTCAATGCGTCGCTCATGCGGGTTCCCTTTTTCTCTCCTGGTTACAAAAAACTGCCTCCTTACGGTGCAGGTCGAAGGTCTTTATATGAGACCTACCCTAGAATATAGACCATTTAGCACCGGGAGAATACGCATGTTTCTAGTTATGGGAGTTACAGGAAAAGTCGGCGGCGCAACGGCCAGGCATCTGTTGGCGCAAGGCAAGAGGGTACGCGCGCTGGTCCGCAGTCGCGAGAAGGCGGCGGACTGGACGGACCAGGGCGTGGAACTGGTGGACGGCGACTGGAACGATACGGCAGCGATCGAGCGGGCGCTCGACGGCGTCGACGGCGCGTTCGTCATGCTGCCGGCAGTCTGGGCCCCCTCGCCGGATTTCAAGGAAGCCAAGGGCGTCATCGCGAACTATGTCGAGGTGCTGACCAAGGCCGCGCCGCCGCGTGTGGTCGCGCTCTCGTCGATGGGGGCGAACCGGACCAGCGGGCTGGGAATGATCACCGCCCTGTCGCTGCTGGAGCAAGGCTTTCGCGACTTGGCGTCGCCGATCGCTTCGTGCGCGCCGGCGGGTTCTTCGAGAACTTCCTTTACGGCCTGCACGTCGCCCAGGGCGGCACGCTCCCCGTTTACTACAATCCGACCAGCCGGAAATCGACGATGGTCGCGACGAACGACATCGGTGCCGAGGTGGCGACGCTGCTGACCGGGCCGGCGTGGTCGGGGCATCGCGTCATCGAACTTGGTTCGATGGTCAGCGCGGATGAAGTCGCAGCGCAACTGGGCGATGTCATGCAGCGCGAAGTCAAGGCCTTCGCTGTCCCGCGGGCCGAGTGGCCGGCAGCGTTCGAGCAGTTCGGCATCCCGAAGGGCCAAACCGGACCGGCTGAAGCGATGTTCGAGGCCGTCAACGCGGGCTGGATGGACCTCGGCGTCGCTGGCACGGAGCACGTCGCCGGCACAACGCTTCCCCGCGATGTCTTCGCGGCGGCCCAGAAGGCCGCCACGGCGTAGGTCCGCGGATCAGCGATGAGATGCGACTTTCGGACCTGCTCCGGAAATTCGCATCTCCTTCGGAATGAATGCGTCGCGGCCGGCCGTCTCTTGGCGCGACCACACAGGTCCTCCGCGGCGCCCTATCAGAAAAGGTTGGACAAATGTCAAAGATTTCCTGGCGCCAAGTCTCGGCCTTGGCACTTGCAGCTTTCTTCGTCGTGGGATCGCTCAGCAACATCTTCGCCCCTGGGTCTATCTACGAGGAATATCTGCGGTGGGGATACCCGCACTGGTTCCATTTCGTGACCGGATCGCTGGAACTCACGACCGCCGTTCTGCTGGCGCAGGCACGGACGCGGCTGTGGGGCTCGGCGCTCGGCTGCACCGTGATGTTGGCGGCGCTCGCGACCGTCACCCTCCACGGCGAATACGGGCACGGGGTGCCGCCGCTTATCGTGGCGACACTATCGATAGTCGTCGGCTGGATCGCCTGGCGGAAGCGGCTCCCCAGCTCGGCATGACTGTCGCCACTGGAGGCCGAGGGAATGTCCGCGTGCGAGCGTTCACGGGTGAAAATCTCAACATCCGGGTCTTCACGGGTGTTGTACCCAGCAAAGACGTTGGTTCAGCTCCTCCGCATAATTCTTGATTTCTGTACCTCAGCCACGGCAGCGCGAGGTCTGTTCCGGGTCAAACTGAGAAGAACTCAGTGTGAGCAAACGTCTTCCGGATTACACTCAAGAGCGGACATCGCTCGATACGGTCGGGATGTCTCAAATGTGCCAAGAAGCGACATCGCCAAAGCGATTTATTTGACGAACTCTTGCCTGAGCTGCCTCGGCCGAATTGGAATTGGGCACAAGCGTCAGCCGTGCCCCCTCACGATAGCTGCCTAATCCAAAGGGCCGAATTGTGAACCAGTTCACAATCGCTTTCGAAGCGATCGAATTAATGTTGGCGAGACATGATCACTCGTGAGGTGATGCATGTATTGGTATGCCAGCCCAGTCAGCATAACCCGGCGGCGGCTCTTATCTTCACCGTGTTGATTGTGGTTGGCTCCTGGTAACGTAAGACAGGAGCGTGCCCCCACACGAAATGCGGTAGCACGAAGTGGGGGGTGGCGATGACGTCAACTCTGATCGGCAAGCGGGCCGTCGTGATCGGCGCCGGGAATGGCTGGGCTCACGGCCGCTGGGGCGCTCGCCGACCGCTTCGATCAGGTCGTTGTTCTGGAACGCGATACTCTGCCCTCGGAGCCCGCCAATCGAGCCGGGACGCCGCAGGCGCGGCACGTCCATGGGCTTTTGTTCAGCGGCCAGCGCGCCCTCAGCGAGCTGTTCCCCGGGATTCGAGCAGGATCTCGCGCGGGCGGGAGCCGTGCCGCTCAGGGCCGGTCTCGATGTTCGCGTCGAACGCCCGGGTTACGATCCCTTCCCGCAACGCGATCTCGGCTGGTCGGGTTACGCGGCGTCCCGGCCGACGATCGAGCGCGCCGTGCGACAGCGCGTGGAAAGCCGCGCAACCACCACGCTGCGCCAGCGCTGCCGGGTCAAGGAAGTGTTGGCGTCGCCAGATGGAGCGGTGGTCACGGGTGTGCGCTGCGAGAACAATGGCGGCGCGAGCGAGACGATTGCGGCGGATCTCGTTGTCGATGCCTCCGGACGCGGCGCCCCCACTCTCGCTCTGCTACAATCGATCGGCCGACCGCTGCCCGAGGAGACCACTATTGGCATCGATCTCGGCTATGCCACATGCATATTTGCCATCCCGGACGACGCCTCGACCGATTGGAAAGGCGTCATGACCTTCGGCCAGGCACCCCAGAATAGCCGTGGCGGCCTGATGTTGCCGCTCGAGGGCAATCGCTGGATGGTGACCATTGGCTGGGCGCCACGGTGACGTGCCGCCGGGCGATGCGGAGGGGTTCCTCACGTTACGCCAAGGCACTGCGGACGCCGACGATCCACAACGCGATCAGCCGCGCCAAACGCCTGGACGGGGTCGCGCGCTACGGCTTCCCGGAGAGCGTCCGACGTCATTTTGAGCGGCTCGGCGACTTCCCCCGGGGATTCTTCCCATCGGCGACGCAATTTGCCGCTTTAATCCCGTCTATGGCCAGGGCATGAGCGTGGCGGCGCTGGAGGCGTGCCTGCTCAAGAGGTTGATCGAGAGACCTGAGCAAGACGGCGACCCCATCGCTGGGCTAGCCCGACTTTCTTCGCCGAGATGCAGTCATTGATCGAGACGCCATGGTCGGTCGCCATGTTCGATTTCGCTTTTCCCGAGACACGGGGGCAACGACCGGCGGATTCGAGACAACTCTCAAATTCGGAATCGCCCTGACCCGGCTTGCTGCGGAAGACCCGGCGATCCACAAGCTAACCCTCGAAGTCCAACATCTCTTTGAAGCCACGTAGCGTCTATCGCGATCCCGATCTCGTGCGTCGCGTGTTCGCGAAGATGGCCGAGGCGTAGCCATTTCGCCGGGAATGCGCGCGATAGCGCATTTGTCTCATCGAGCGGCGCGGACTGGACTAGTCCGCTATGGTCCAGGGCGTGGACCTTATCGAGGCGCACCGGCAGTTCGCCGATGGGCCATTTCGGACTTCGACGTCGAAACATCGCATGGCACCGCACGTCATCACGGCGACGCGCTTAGTGCCGATCGGAGCTTCGTTTAACGCTCAGGGCTGCCAGGATAACCGCATGGTATCGATGCGGCGGATGCCGCCGTGCCCCTTGATCACCGGCGCTTGATCCAATTGGAGGTGCGGAATGCGGGCCGTGAGGGCCGCCAGGCTCTCCTCGATTCGACACGCGCCAGCGCTTCGCCGATGCAACGATGCCCACCGGCACCAAAGGCGGGGAGCAGCCGCGGTTGGTCGGTTCGACGGATGTTGAACACGTCGGGTCGTTCATAGGCCTCTTCGTCACGTAAGCCCGATATGGTTGAAAAAAGAGAACAAATTGCCCGGCCGGAACAACAGCGCCGCCGATCTCGATCTCTTCAGTCGTAACCCTGGCGAACGATGCCACGCTCGGCTCGAAGCGTATCGCTTCTGCAACCGCGCCCGGAATGAGCGAAGGATCGCGACACACCGCGTCCCATTGCTCCCTGTGCTGGAGCAGAAGCGCCAGTTGCATCACGATGGCGACACGCGTTGTGTCGGCACCGCCGACGATCAACTGCACGACCTGGAATATCATCTCGAGAGGTGACAACTCGCCGGCTGCGTTCGCCTTCGCCAGGAAACTTGAGAGGAAATCTTCACGAGGGGAGCGACGCCTGTCTTCGAGCGTCTTTTCCACATATTCGCGCAACTGCTGGCACGCCGCCTTGATTCACGAATATCGTTCGGCGTTATGCTGCCGCTCAGGAACCGGGTCACCCCGTAGACAAGTTTTGTAAAGAATGGGATGTCGGCTCGCGGCAGGCCTAGAAGATCGCCGGTGACGCGGGCCGGAAGTTGAGCTGCGAACTGACCGACAAATTCGACCTGACCATCGGCGTACCAGCTCTCGATCAACTCCTCCGATGACCGTCGTATCTGCGGCCGCAGATCGGCCATCGTTCGGACCGCAAAGCTTTTGGAGAACGGCGAGCGCCGGCGACGGTGAACGGCGCCGTTCGCGGTGAGCATTCCCTGCTCGAAGAAATCAAAGAGCGCTCCTTCTGTGACGCCGTAAATTGTCGGGTACATCGTTTCCATTGCCGCGGTACGCGGATCATTGCCAAGCAGCTCAATGTCGGCATGACGGAGCACGATGTAACCTCCCATTTCATGTCCGACAATGGGATAGGCGGCGCGATATCTGCGATACATGCCGTGCGGATCCGCGTCGAGGTCTGCCACATTAAGGACCGGTAGGTCTTCAAGAACGAGAGCCGCGCGATCGCTTGCTTCGATAGCTTCTGCCATTGGCGTTCCTTCCTTTGGATGCGACACGTGACTGCCAAGATCGGAATTTAGGCGGCTGCACCTTAGGTGTCGTGAGGCGATCGCGCCCAATCGTCCGTACTGGCGCGCACCGCGCCAACGTGAGGCGCAAGGTCTGCCTTGGGTCAAAATGCAAATACTCAGCCAGAGCAGATGTTTTCTGGTCTTCCACCGGAAGCGGACATTGATCGGGGCGGTCGGCGTGTCTCAAAAGTGCCAACAGCAAACTCACGCGCCGCGGCAAATCGCGCCCTATGGTCAGCCCGCCGATGCGGGCGAGCACGGTCTATTTGGCCATTAGTGCTGCGCCCACGAGAGCACTACCACACCGCCGCAGGTTGAGGGTTAACGCGAAGGCACTTTCTCGCGGATTGAACGCGTCGCGCTCGCTGCCCTATCCTTCGGCCATAGTCTAGCAGCGGCGACGACCCTCCGGCTTCATCGAACCCTGCCTGCCGTCGAAGGTGGCGCGGCCACCGTCCGGCCCGCTCTGGGTCCGCGAAATCAAGCATGACGCTATCGGTTGATGGTGTGCCGGGATGGCGCGCGTCCGCTGCTTCACGCGTAACGGCAAGGACTGGGCTGAAGGCTTCCCGGATATGACAGGGCAGACACGCACCACGGGGCGTCCCTGTGTGCGCGCGGTCTGTGGGTGCTCTATAAGAAGATCGCCACAGCGCCCAAACCCACAAACAAAGCCAACCAGTCTAGGAATAAGTCTGCTTGCATTTCCATTTGCCTCCAGTTTCCAAGGGGACGAGTCCTTCACGGGAAACGTGGGGCGTCATTGACTGCTTAAAGCGAACATTTTCATCACGCTCTTTCAATATAGCGCGATAGCCCAGCGCGGCATGAGGCGAGGGTTGGGACCGCCGCGATACGAGCCGGGATGCCTGCGCCAGCGAGCAACCGGACCCTAACGTGCATTCCATGCTAGCAATTGCTCACGCCATGTCCGCTTTTTCTCGCACAGCGGACTGAAGTGGGCTTCGCGCCATGTCCGTAGAGTGCCCAATACCTGACATACAGGTACATGGCTGCCGCATGTGCGTCGCAGATGGCTCAACCAAAAGCGGTTATGTCTCGATTTCGGTCATGAGATGAACGGAACTCGATGAGATGTTTCGCATTTGGCACAGGTAATCCTTGCGCGCCGGTTTCGCCGAGCGCAATCTTGCGGGGCGTTTTCACAAGAACTTACGGAGGATGCGACCATGTCACGGGTCAAGCAAGCTTCGAAGCAGAAACGCACGACCAAAGCCGCCGCCGTGAAGGTGCTGGGTGCCGCCGGATTGAGTTTTTCGCTGGTGGGTGGAGCATCCGCGTCCACAGTGCCCACTGCCGGTATCCCGCAATCCGACAATAGCTCGCCCAATCAGCGCTTCGTTCTTAGCGAAGAGGAAATGGTCGACGTCAGTCTCGCCACGTTCCATCTCTTCGATAGGGAACACGATGGCAGCGGCGTGCGGCTAGCGCGCGGCGGGTGCGGTGGTTGTGGGGGCGGCCACGGTGGCGGCGGTGTGCGGCCATGGTGGCGGCGGGTTCGGCGGTTGCGGTCATGGTGGCGGCGGGTTTGTTGGCGGCCGAGGTTGCGGTGGCGGCGCGTTTGTTGGCGGCCGAGGTTGCGGTGGTGGCGCGTTTGTTGGCGTCCGAGGTTGCGGTGGTCGCGCGTTTGTTGGCGCCGAGGTTGCGGTGGCTTCCGTGGTTGCCGTGGCTTCCGTGGTTGCGGTTGCGGCGGCTGCGGGTTCGGCTTCGGGTTCGATGACGACATCGATGGCTGGGGGGACGGTGACTTGGGGTACGGTGAGGTGGGGTACGGTGGCTGCTGCGCATCCTGGGGAGCGTGCCGCTGGTGCTAAGTCCCACGACCTAACGGCCGGCCTCACCAAGCACTCTGCTAAGCTGCGATCAGCCTCTCGCTGGTTGCGAGTTTAAGGTCGCCTTCGGGTCAATCGCGTCACTTTGACCGCGCGCCGCGCGCTTCCAGTCTTGCCCGATTAGCAGACATTCTCAGGGTCATTCGGCAGGTCTCAAAAGTGTCAAAAGCCAACCTCGCGTGATGTTTCACTTTTCACTAATCTATTCGGCGACAAATTAATCGCGGGGCGCTAAGACAGAGCGCGTAGTTGCGGGGGATGAAGCCGATATCACTGGATTGAGCTCGATCGCGATTTCGAATCACGCGGGCAGGCCTCCTGACGTTTGGTCGATTCCTGGGTGGCGAAGCCGAGCCGTGCAAGTATCGGCGCGATTGACAGTCACCGTGCATCGGACCTCGACGGTAATGCTCGAGATCGGAGTCAACAAAATCCTGAGATCATCAGCGTCAAAGTCATCGTGTTTCAGCTCGAAAATTCGAGGCGCGCTTCCAATCCGCCGCCGTCGCGATTGGCGAGCGTGAGCGTTCCGCGAAGCGCACTGGCAAGTTGCTGGGCGATGGCAAGTCCAAGCCCTGTGCCACCGGTTTCGCGATTGCGCGAAGCCTCGATCCGATAAAACGGCAAGAATACCGACTTCAGGTGCTCGTCGGGAATGCCGGGGCCCCGGTCCGATACGGTGATCGTGATGCCGTTCGACCGTCGCGCATCGATGGCGACTTCGACATCCTCGCCGAATTTCAGCCCGTTATCGATCAAGTTGATTATGATGCGGCGCAAGGCCTGCGGGTGTGTGAGAATTGTCACCCCGCGTTCTCCGGCAAAGCGAAGAGATTTTCCCGCGTCGGAATAGTCGCAGACGAGGCTGTCGACAAGGGCATGCAGGTCGGTCTGGCACCGCTGCCCGCTGATCTCGTCGCGTCCGCGGGCCAGGGCAAGACCCTGCTTGACCAGCGTCTGCATTTCCTGCAGGTCGCCCTGCAGCTTTTCCTTGGCGTCCCTGTCACCGAGGAAATCAGCGCGCAGCCGCATGCGCGTGATCGGAGTTTGAAGACGGCGCGCGATCCCCGCCAGAATCTGGATCCGTTCCACAGCCTGCTCGGCAATGCGTCGCTGCATGGCGTTGAATGCCGTAGCAGCGCGCGCCACTTCCTTCGGACCATCCTCCGGGAGCAACTTGCCGCGCAGATCCGAACCCAGGCTGTTGACCGCGCGCTCGAGGCGTACGAGCGGTTGCGTCGCGAGCTTCACGGCGACCCAGGTGAGGAATGCGAGAGCAAGGAGCTGGACGGCGAGCGCCGTGGGCAACCAGGGTGATACGACCGTCCTGTGTGCGACGAATTCGAGCATCAGCGGGGTGCCGTCCTTCAGATGAACGAGCCAGCCCAGTCGCCGTTGATTCAGCGGATCGAGGTAGAAGACAGATTTCGCGTCGTGGTCGGCCCCCATCATGGCCCTCAGGCGCGCCAGGTTCTCTTGTCGCCGTTCGGGTGGGGCCGCTTCTATTTCTCCCTCATCTCTGAGAACGTATCGATATGTAGGGCGAGCGAGGCGGTCGAGCCATGCGGGTCTTTCTTCGGGCGCGACCCGGTCGAGGATAGCGACCGCCGTCGCGATCCATCGGATGAAATAGTCATCCGATGACTCGTTGCTGGGGCCGAAGACATTGAGGGCGACCAGCCCAAAGGATAGCACATGTGCGGCCAGGAGACCTCCGAACAGGATGATCGCCAGCCGGCGGAACAGTGAGTCCGGCCAAAGACGCGCCGCCATACGCCGCGAACGGACGTTCATGACGGCTCCCACGATGCTTCGACCGCGACATGCGCTGACCTCGGCGACCCAATGTCGTCGTACTCCCGCGCCAGGGCAAGGCCCTGCTTGACGAGCGTCTGCATTTCCTGCAGGTCGCCCTGCAGCCTGTACTTGGCGTCGCTGTCACCCAGGAAATCAGCGCGCAGCCGCATGCGCGTGATCGGGGTCTGAAGATCGTGCGAGATCGCCGCCAGGATCTGGATCCGTTCCGCGACCTGCTCGGCGATGCGTCGCTGCATGGCGTTGAACGCGGCAGCAACGCGCGCCACTTCCTGCGGACCATCCTCCGGCAGCGGCTCACCGCGCAAATCCGAGCCCGGGCCGTTGGCCGCCTGCTCGAGGCGCGCCAGCGGTTGCGTTGCGAGCTTTACGGCAACCCAGACGAAGAATCCGATAAGACAGAGTTGAGCGGCGAGCGCCGCCGGTAACCAAGGCGAAATGACGGGCCCCTGCCAAAAGATCTCGAGCGTCAGCGGGCTACCGTCCTTCAGGTGCATGAGTATGCCCCGTCGCAGTCGCTTCGGTGGATCGAAGTAGACAAAGTTTGCGTCGTGGCCGGGCCCCAGCGCGGCCCTCAAACGCGCGATGTTGGTTTCTCGTCGTTTGGATGATGGCCGCGCTTCGATCTCTCCCTCATCTCCGAGAATGTATCGCCAATGGCGTCGAGAGAGGCGGTCGAGCCAGGCAGGTCTTTCCTCAGGCTTGACGTAGTCGAGGATAGCGACCGCTTCGGCGATGTCCACAGCAGCAGATTTATTCCCCCGCTCGTCTTCGCTAGCGAGGCCGTCGAGGGCGATCAAAACGAAGGCCAGCACATGTGCAGCCACAAGGCCGGAAAACAGGATGATTGCCAGCCGGCCGAACAGGGAGTCCGGCCAAAGACGCGCCGCCATACGCCGAAGACGGGCGCTCATGACGGCTCCTGCAACGCTTCGACGGAGACTGCAAAGACGTAGCCTTCGCTGCGCACCGTCTTGATGTAGGACGGCTCCCGCGCGTCGTCGCGCAATCGCTGGCGAAGGCGGCTGATAAGAAGGTCTATCGACCGATCGAAGACTTCGGCCTCACGGCCTTGCGTCAGGTTGAGCAGTTGATCACGATTGAGGACATGTTGAGGGTGATCGAGAAACACGCGCAACAATCGATACTCGGCGCCGCTCAACGAGACCACGGTGCCGTCGGCGTCAACCAGGAAACGCCCGACCGTATCGAGCTTCCATTCGCCGAACCGAAGCAGGCGGGCTTTCTCCGATGCCGCAAGGTTGCGGGGCAGCATCTCGGCCCTGCGCAAAACCGAGCGGATTCGTGCGAGCAGCTCGCGCGGGGCAAACGGCTTCGTGAGGTAGTCGTCTGCCCCCATCTCAAGGCCGACAATGCGGTCTGCTTCATCACCGCGCGCCGTCAGCATCAGGATCGGAATGTCATAGGGTTGGTTGGCGCGCAAGTTGCGGCAGAGCGTGAGGCCGTCGTCCCCCGGCAGCATGAGGTCGAGTACGATCAGATCGATCCGGTGGTTTGCGAGAACCTCGCGCATCTGCCGGCCGTTGGCCACCGTAGTGACCCGATAGCCGTTGCCGACAAAGTATCGGTCCAGAAGCTCGCGCAAACCCAGGTCGTCGTCGACGACGAGAATGTGGTCCGAATTCCCCATACACGCCAGAGTATCCAACCGGCGAGGCAAGCGACATCCTAATTTGTAACATAATGTATCGTCCTGCCGGCCCGACATAGAAAATTTCAAAACGGTCACCCGGGGAAATTCGCGAGATACATCGGATACCTCCAGTGATGCTTCTCGGAACGCTTGGTTGGATACTTGGGTGTCCGCGCCGGGACGGCATTTATGTCCGGATTTGGGAGAACGCGTCATGAAAGTGTCCTCGGGCCTCATCGCGCCCTCGGCTGTCGCTATCCTGTCAACCGTGTTGCTGTGCGCTGCCGGCGGCACGGCCATGTCGCAGACCGGAGGCGCGTCCACGACGCTTCCCGCCGTCACGGTCGTAGCGCCGAAGCACGTGGCAAGGCCACATAGGCCGGAACGGGTGGCATCCCGGCCCGCATCGTCAACCGCTCACATCCGAACCGCTCCAACATCGTCGGGTTCGCCGGCAGAAGCAATCATAGCGGGACCAGGTTCAACATTAGAGAAGCTTGCCAAGCTTGAGAGTATCTCCAGCAATTGCAATGGTGGTTGCCAAACGAGCGGCAGAACCGGCAAGGAGGCCTGGATTGGATGTAGCGAGTCGGCGGGGTATCTTTCGACCTTCTCAGCAACGTGCACAGACACGCTCACCCACTCGAGCTATGTTGGGTGCATGAGCACCAAAATGTTCACGGGCTGGGATCGAAATAGAGCCTGGTGGTATTGCAACAGCCTGTCCGCCGGCGGCAAGTTCAAGGTCGCCGAACTAAAGCGACGCGGATCATGAGAATGTCATCGAGCCTTATCGCGCCCTCGACTGTCGCTATCCTGTCAACCGCGTTGCTGTGCGGCCTCGGCGGCACGGCTATGTCGCAGACCGGAAGCTCGCCCACGACGCTTCCCAGCGTCACGGTCGTAGCGCCGAAGCACGTGGCAAGGCCACATAGCCCGGTGGCAAGACCGTCGCAGAGGCCGCCGCAGGTGGCAAACACGGTTGCATCTCGCCCGACATCACCGACCGCTCAAACGACGGCGCCCGCGCAAGGTTCGGTAATGGCGAAGATTGCCGCGCTTGAGAAAACCTCCAGCAACTGCACCGACGGTTGCCAAACGAGCTTCAAATACGGCAACCAGCCCTGGAACGGATGCTCCGGCTCGTCCGGGGATTTTACCTTATCGACAACATGCAGAAACGGACGCAACTACAAAACCTACCAGGAGTGCAGGGAGACCGGAATGTTTTTAGCCTGGAGACAATATGAAGTCTGGTGGTATTGCAGCAGCCTGCACGCTGCGGGCAAGCTTTCCGGGGAGAAGCAGCAGGTCGCCGAACTCAAGCGATCAGGACGTCGCTAGACCATACCGCCGCCGACGTCCGCTTTGGGTCAGAACTGAGAAGAACTAACTCTGAGCCAATGTCTTTCGGTTACACTCAAAATGCGGACATCGCTCGATACGGTCGGCATGTCTCAAAGGTGCCAACGGCGGAGATTCTGCGACGTTTTACATTATGTCCCGCGCAAGGGATCAGGAATGGGGGCCGACATACCGGAGGTGGCCTATGTCGGATTGCCCCTGCTCAGGGAATTCGAGCGTCGGCGTGACATGGGCGACGAGTATGCCGGGTGTCACTGATGTCTTGATGTACTTCGACTTGCCGGCTGCCAATTGGAACGTAACCGCATTTTCGACTTCGGTTGCCGTCGTTACGGCGTATTTCCCCGGGGGACGGTCGACATAAGAGAACCCGCCGGGCACAGACCGGCCGACGACTTCATTGTTCATCCGAATCTCGGGCTGAACAGCCGACCCTCCAAAGTCGCCCGGCCGGGTGAAGTAGACACGGCCGTAACCCGGCTTCAATGCCGGGAGCTGCAAGGGCGGTTCATCGAGGCCACGCGGACTGGCACAGCTCGCCAGCAAAAATCCGACAAGCAAAAGGGGCAGCGCCCCGATTTTCGACCTCATTATATGCCCCGTCTCGATATTGGAAAGCGCCCAGTTGCAAATCGACGGCAAACAACGAACGGCTGGCAATTGCCTCGCTGTTTCCTCGGCCCACGAGCCCAATTAGGCATACACGCGCTGATTGCGCAACGTCTTTCGCTCGACGCGATCTGCGCTACCGCGCGCAAGCAAATCGCCCTCGATGTCGATGGGACACCAGGTCATCTTTGACCCGCTCGGAGCAGTATTTCCACAGCAACGAGACGCGTCGTCGGATGAGCACTTCAGAATTCTGATGATGGTCCGCTTAGGGTCAAACTCGGAAGAGCTCAGTGTGAGCCAATAATGGCCTCATCACCGGCCGCCATTTCTGCGGATGCTTGATGATGCCCTCCGGGGCCACCCTCCGGTATGCCACGATGCGCATCAGCCGCAGGTGCGCACACGGCGCTCGCGCCAGCTATGCCCGTCCCAGAAGCGCTGGGTTATCCAGCGGCAGGGCGGGATCGGCTCTCCAACCGGGGCATCGACATAGCCCGACCAGTACGGATAGCCGCCGGGTCCGGGATAAGTGCGCGGATACGGATTGCCGCCGGGACCGTAATCATAGCGCGGACCAGCATAAGTGGGCGAGGCTGCTGAAACCACCAAAGTCGCGACGGCAGCGAGTGCCAACAACGTCTTCCTCATGGTGAGACCTTTCCAGCGCTGCGAACGTTTCGATGTCGCGTTTGAGTCATCGCGAAAAAACCGGACAAGCAATAGCACCCAACATAAAAATGCGGCCACTCCGATGTAGATACTGTAGCTACCTCCCCATAAGATTAGAAGAAAGCCGAACTGAATAAGAGCGTCGCCACAACCATGAAATAAGGCGTCAACCTTCTTTTCCTGAACCCACGAGCCGAGCCGTGACTGAGGGGCACTCAAGGCCCCCCAGGCCACTATAGCAAAAAGAACACCCGCCGCAGCGACCACGGCGATAAGCGCCGCCAGCACCCCCCAAGCCCAAGCTGGATTTGGTGGGCCGCGATACGCTTGTCGCACCAAAGCAAAGACCACGCCGAACAGGAATAGCGACATCGCCCCCCAGACGAGCGCCGCGATGCGGTAGCGCGGCGGTGTACCTCGCCGTTTTTTCATAGGTGCAACATCGTTTGTGACGTACGCCGCCGCTGCACGGACTTTTGAGGGGATTGGCATCAGTGCCAGCCCGTAGCACACGAGTATTCCGCCGAAGCAAATGAGCGCGACGGCCAATTCCGACCAGCCACCCTCATTCATCAAGTGCCGGAGCTCGTTCGTATAGCCAATCAGGAAGACTACAAATGCCAAAGGAACAATTATTCTCACAATCTTCATGACGTGACCGACAGAAAAATCGAAAGTGCCTCGAATGCGTCACTCCGATGAAGATAGGTCAGACCCGACTGATCCGCGTTCAATGGGAAGCAACACAAAAGCGTTATGCCGCGCCGCAACGGCGCATCCTCCGCAGTTGCATTTGGCTGGCTCCGAATGTCGCCTTCGGGTCAACCTGAGAAGAACTCAGCCTGAGCCAATGTCTTCCGGGTTATCGCTCAAAAGCGGTCATCGCTCGAGAGAGTCGGCATGTCGATTTTGGAAGTGACGCAAACGCTTCAAAATTCGGCGTAGCAACCGCGAGAGAAAAGCCGCTCGAAGGCGGCTTTCCAACTCAACGTGATAGTATCATCGCTGATGATTAGCGAGGATCGCCGCCGCCACCAATTCCCAATCCGATGTCCTTTTTCGGGTACTTGACGAATGTCGCGGCGTGAGCAGCTTGTAACTGGAGAATGGGACCGTAAATCCATTCATAGTCGCCATTGCTCCGCGTTAGCCGCTCCTTGGGATCGCGATAAATATCGAAAACCCATGGGGCAACTGCGACCGGCGCAAAGGTCGACATGCTGATGTTGGAGAAAGGCTGCTCAATCTGGAAGACCATAAAGTAGCCCTTAAAGTTCGCCCAGCGGATAGCCGAAAAATCAGCCTGATTGTACGAGAAGACCGCTTGTCGATTGGTGTCGCCATCGTCCGCGAGTAGGAAACTCGTCTGGTTGACGCCGTCAATATAACGTTCTGTTGGAATTTTATTCTCGATGCCTCCCAAGGCGAGCGAGGTGTTGAACAAGTCCATGATATCGAAAAGGCCATCACTGATGCGTCCCGGCTTTATCATGCCGGGCCAATAAGCAATGCCCGGCACACGGACGCCGCCTTCCCAGGTGGTCCCCTTACCGGCACGGAAGGGAGTGAAACCGGAGTCCGGGTAGGAGTCTTCTTCGGGACCGTTATCAGATGTGAAGAACACGAAGGTGTTCTCGGCTTGACCGGTTTCTTCGAGCGTTTTTTTGAGACGCCCGACAATGTCGTCGACTTCAACCACGGCGTCCCTGTAGGGAAGTTTGGCAGCGCTGCGACCCTGATAGCCGTCGCCAGGATAGTTGTCGAAGTGGACCTTGGCGAATGAATGGATCAGATAGAACGGTTTTTTGGCCTGGGCCGCGCGTTTGATGAAGTCTACCGAAAAGTTAGCGAAGTCCTGATCAACGTTTCCCATCTGCTGCGGCGTCTCAAGCTTATAGGCAATCCTCAAATCGCCGCCCTTCTTGCCTTCGACGATTCCGTTGTATTCGCTCAGGCCCTTGAAGGTTTTCAGCCGCTCGGGGTCAAGCATCAATTGCGAATATTTGGCAGATTTCATGTACTGCGTATATTCGCTGACAACCGACAGGAAGCCGCGAAATTCGTCGTAGCCGACATCCTGCGGCTGCATCCCTTTGGCTTCACCAATATGCCACTTCCCGGACAGTCCGGTGACGTAGCCGTTCTCGCTCAGCAGCTTCGCGGCGGTGACCTCGTCGGCCCATGGGTTTTTCGTAGGATGGTCGCTGGCAAGCAAGGGGCGCGTGAGGCCACTCCGCGCAGGAATGCGGCCGGTCATCAAAGCTGCGCGAGAGGGCGTGCAGACCGGCGTTGCGTAGGCTGAGGTCAGCTTCAGTCCGCCGCTGGCGAGACTGTCAATATTCGGGGTGGGCGCTCCAAGCATAGCTCCGCCACCAAAACAACCCGGATCGCCATAACCCATATCGTCCACGAGTATGATCAGAATATTTGCTTTGCGACCGTTCTTAGCCTCGAACTGCCGCAACTTTTCCAGCGCCGCCTGCTGTTGCGTTGGATGTGGAATTGCGGGTTCAAGATAGTCGGCGGTTCTGACCGTGCGGTCCCAGCCTTTTGCTTCTTGCGCTTGTAACGCCGTGGTTAGCAAAGTAAGCGAAGCTGCCAGCGAGTAGCGTAAAACATGCTTGTTGGTTTTCATCGAGCCTACTCCTCATTGCCGAGTTAAAGCCGCTTGGAATGGTCTCTGTTCTAGTGAAGCTAACCTTTCATTCTCGGGTTGGATTGGACCAACATTTTGCAAAGACTTCGACTGGATTACAAGATCAGTTTGGGTGAGACGAAGTGCCCTCGCTTGATCGGAACAAGTTCCAACTTATGTCGTTCGAGTTTGCTTCGGATCAAACTTAGAAGAACTCAGCCTGAGCAAATGTTTCCAGGGTTACCGCTCAAAAGCGGTCATCGCTCGAGAGAGTTGGCAGGTCTCTTTTCGGCTTGCCGGGGAGCGCAGGCAACGACCAAGGCCAGCGGTCTGGGCATGGGTCTGTCGATCTGCCGCTCGATCGTCGAATTGCATGGCGGCCGGCTATCGGCAGTGTCGAACGAGCCTCACGGCGCCGTGTTTCGCATGGTGCTGCCGATAAACAAGCCGCGCTTTAGGGCGCCTCAGTTATCCGAAGCTGCTGCCGCGGAAAGCGCAACATGATTGGCCGTTTTGCAGAGCTTCAGCGTCGATCCCGACTGTCGTGAGCTGCGAGCGCCAACGTCTTCCACGCCTGCAGTGGATAGCGGCGCCGATCTGTGCCTCGTCGGGACGCCCGTTAACAATCTGTTAACCAACGCAGCCTAGCCTTCGATCATCGCCCGGTCATCATCAGCCGATTGCCGTCCGGTTCGTTCTAGGAGAACAGCCGATGTCCATTGAAGTGCTGACATATACCGCTCTAGGTGCCCGCCTGAACGTCTCGCCACAGGCCGCTCGTTCGCTTGCCAGGCGACGCCGGTTGCCGCGTTCACTTTCGGATGACGGCAAAGCCCTGGTGAGCGTCGATCTCGCTGAACTCAGGTATACGCCCCGGCCGCGACGCGGTCGCCCGGCCGCCGAGGTCGGCCCCTTTGCGGCCAACATCGAGACGTTGAAGGCGCAGATCGTACAGCTCGAAGCCAGGGCAGCGGGTGACCGTGCAGCTTTCGAGCACGAGTGCGAGCACTCGGCTTGCCTCAAGGCGGAATTGTTGCGGCTGACTGCCGAGACGATGGCCGCCAAGGAAGCGGCTTCTCGGCTTGAAGACGAAGTGGCTGCTCTGCGAGTTGGCGGCGGACAAGGTGCACGGCGGCTGGGACATCTGGCCGCGACCATCGTGGAAGCAGACCGCAAGGCGTGCAGGTAGAGAGCCATGTCCCCTTATTTCCCAACGGCCAGAGCGAACTCGAGGCAAAAATGACCGACATCACCGATATTCGCGAGATGAAGGCGCGTATTATCGTGTTTGGGGTCGGCGGCGCCGGCGGCAATGCCGTCAACAACATGATCGCGGCGGGGCTGCAGGGTGTCGACTTCGTCGTCGCCAATACCGACGCACAGGCGCTCACCATGTCGATGGCGCAGCGCGTCATCCAGATGGGTACCCGGGTGACCGAAGGCCTTGGCGCCGGCTCGCAGCCCGAAGTGGGGCGCGCCGCGGCCGAAGAGACAATCGATGTGATCCGCGATCATTTGACCGGCGCACACATGGTGTTCGTTACTGCCGGGATGGGCGGCGGTACCGGCACCGGTGCGGCCCCCGTCATCGCCAGGACCGCGCGTGAGCTTGGCGTTCTCACCATCGGTGTCGTCACCAAACCATTCCACTTCGAGGGCGGGCGCCGCATGCGTTCCGCCGAAGCCGGCATCGCCGAATTGCTGAAGGTGGTGGACACCCTTTTGATCATCCCGAACCAGAACCTGTTCCGGGTGGCCAACGAAAAGACCACGTTCGCCCATGCCTTCGCCCTGGCCGATCAGGTGCTGTATTCGGGCGTCGCCTGCATCAGTGACCTTATCGTCAAGGAAGGTCTCATCAATCTGGATTTTGCCGACGTGCTGTCCGTCATGCGCGAGAAGGGCAAGGCCATGATGGGCAGGGGCGAGGCGTCCGGCGAGAAGCGGGTGCTCAATGCCGCCGTGGCTGCGATTTCCAATCCGCTGATCGAGAATCCCTCGATCAAACGCGCCAGTGGCCTGATAATCTCCATCACCGGCGGCAGGGACCTGATGCTATTCGAGGTCGACGAAGCTGCCACCCGCATTCGCGAAGAGGCCGACCCGGACGCCAACATCATCGTCGGTGCATCGTTCGATGAAAGTCTGGAAGGTATCGTCCGCGTCTCGGTGGTCGCGACCGGCATCGATAATCTCGATCCGGCGCAGCAGACCCAGGCAGCGGAAAGCTCGCTCATGAAACTCGCCGGCAGGCTGCGCAACGACAGCCGCCGCATCGCCGGCCGCATCGAGCGCAGTCCACTGCTGCCGCAAACGGAGTGCCCGCTGGTGTTGCCGGCGGCCCGACAGCCCGAAGGGCGGGCGGCAAGCCCGAATGCGGAATCCGCGCGCCCCGCGGCCCCGCAGGGCCTCGATCCGTATGGTCGCCCCTCTGCTGCGCGCAATCTGATCGAGGAAAAAGTTCTCGATATCCCGGCCTTCCTGCACTGCAAGGCCAGCTGAGCCGTCGTAAAAACTCAGCGCAACTCTTTTCATGCGGAACGGCGGACGCGGTAAATTTTGCGCGCGAGCGAAGTGCGGATCCGCGCGGATCGCCGGAAAATACTCGATCGGGAACAGAGGAAGGCCGACCTTGGCAAGGGGGTGGCTTGCTCTCTTGCAGCTGCGGGAGCGGATGGCCTGCTATCGCACGCTTTCCCCGCACAGGCCTGTCATGGCCGATTTCAGATCGCCGATCCGCTGCGCTCGAGCGTCGAAGCTCCGTCAGGTGCGCAGCGTGCGATCGTTCACGCCGCGGTACTGTGCGGGCTCTCCGTCGTTTCGCCTTTTTCCATCTCTTTTGAGCGAGACAGCCATATTGGAAAGCGGATCAAGCCAAGCAAGCGATCGTTATTATCTTTTGGCAGCTCGGTCGGCGCCTCATTGGCCAGCCATGGGAGATCCAGTGCGGCGTGGCCGGCTCGCACCGCTTCCGCGCGTCGGTCCAGTTCGCGCAACAGGGGTTCGACGACGGTTTCGACCTCGGCCGCGACGGATGACAAGAAGCTGTCAAGCTCGCGCGCTTCGGGGACGACTGCCGCCGCCATCCCTGCCGCCTCGCACAACTCGCCGACGGCAGGTGCAAACGCGCCGGCCGCGCGTATGATTCGTTTTTTTATGGCTTCGATTTCGCCCAACACATGACTGCGTTCCCGCCGCTTTTTTTCTTCAGCAAGGCGGGCTTCGATTTCGGCGATCTGAGCCGTCAGTGTCGTGACATCGGAGGCAAGTGCGTCGCGCTTTCCGCGCACGCGATCGAGATCGCGGCTGAGATTGTCCACTAAGTCGTTCTCTCCGAACATTTTTTGCTCCGCGTAGGACAGCGGTGACGCAAACTGGCAGCCTTTTATTCGGACGAAATGGCAGGATCGGCCGACAAAGGCATCGACTTCGTTCGCGTCGCAGGCGCCGACATGGTGAGTCTCATTCCCTCCCAACCATTCGCATTAGGCGACCGTAGGGTTAATAAGTAGTTAATTTTCAGAACCTGATGCAGCAGTGGTGTTTCACGGCGGACTCCGGTCATCTAAACGACGGAAAAGTCCCTGCTGCCGGCACGGAGTAGAATCTCCCCGCGCGCTTTGAAGTTGTCACAAGCGCCCGGCGGAGCCGATGAGCTGGCAAAGGAGTCGTCGCCGCGGCTGAAAGCAAAAGGCTGTGCCGTCTCCGCATCGACAACCAGCGCGCGAGATACGCGCCGGAGTTGTTCTTCCAAATGTAAACACATGACTGCCACGCGAGGAACAAGGCGCAACCGCGAATCTAGCGCAAACAGCAGGGAGGGTTGCGGTTTGATTTATCCTTCAAATCCGGAGCGAACTCGATGCTAAATGCGGGTGGGAGTAAGGGGATCGGGAAGTCCAGCCAGCGCAAGGGAAAGACAGAGCGGCAGGGCAGGAAGGCTGAGACGCGGAAGCAAGCGGGCGAGCCACAAGACCTCGAAGCGGAGCCCAAGCCGTATCAGTTGCAGCACGCCGAAGAACAGATCAGCGCACCGGTCGCGTCGATGGAGATCTCTCCGCTTGAGATGGAGATATCTCCACCTGAATCGTCCGCGACGGATATCGTTCCTGCTGTATCAGCCGTCCCTGCCGTATCGGCGGAGCCCGTGGCGGTCAGCATTGCAACGATCGCCAATGCCTATGGCGCCTACACCGGCAAATCGGTCGAACTCACCTGGTCCTTTCTGGAGAAGCTCGCGGCCGCGCGGTCACTCGACAAGGCGCTTGAGGTTCAGACAGAATTCGCGAAGCAGGCGTTCGAGACCGCTTTTGCCGCGTCGCGGACAATTCACGAACTCCACAGCGAATTGGCCACGCAGAGAGTTGTGTATCTCGAAGGCTTCGTGGCCAGGATGACCCGAACCACCTTCGCCCTGCACTCTACACGTCACTAGCACGCAGGGAAAATCGGCGCGGCGCCAGTCGCGCCGCGCTGCTACCATGGTGCGACCGTCAAAACCCGGCCGTGCCTGCGCGACGCTGTCGTACCCAAAGGCCGTGCCTGCTGTCGGCGTCACCGACGCCGACAAGAAGGAGCTGCGTCGCAGTCGATCCTGTACCCGGACGCCGTTTGCGCAGGGCAGGGCGCTACGTCGTTTTTCCTGACGGCGGCCACGCGTAGCGGGCCGGCGCGGAAAGTCCTATTCAATCACCTCGTCAGCTATGGCCAGCACATGCGGAGCAATGGTCAGGCCAAGCGCTTTCGCGGTCTTGCAATTCACGACGAACTCAAACGTTGTCGGCTGTTCGACGGGGAGTTCCGCCGGCGCGACCCCCTTGAGGATTTTGTCGACAAGCACGGCGGCGCGACGAAAAAGCACAGTAAGTTTTGGGCCATAGGACATGAGGCAACCGGCCTCCGCTTCCTCGCGCAAACCGCACATCAAAGGGATCTTGAGCGCTTGCCTCGCCAGTTCCGCTCGGTTTGCGAACACCATCGTGCCGCCCATAACGAGCACACCGTCCACGGCAGCCTCTTTGGCGAGCATGGCGAACGCTCCTGCGATCTCCTCGAGGCGTTGGACCTCGACCACCGGCTCAAGCTCCATATTCAGCGCGTGGGCTGTCGTCTCGGCGGATTTCATGTCGGTCTCTCGCGCATGCGGGCGACCAGCGGCATCGATGAGAACCGCTACCTGGGCGAGGGTTGGAAGTGCCTCCTTGAATAGCTGAAGACGCTTGCCCTGCAAGTCTGGCGACTGCAGGCTGAGCCCCGTAATGTTGCCTCCCGGGTGAGCGAGGCTTGTGGCGAAGCGTTGCTGCACCGGGTCCTCCATCGTCGCAATAACGATGGGAATCGTCGTGGTCGCGTTCTTGGCGGCCAAACCCGCCGGACTATTCGCCGCCAAGATAACATCCACCTCCAAACCCACGACCTCGGCTGCGTACTCGGGGAATCGTTCCGTTGAGCCACGGCCCCATCGCCACTCAATGGTAATGTTGCGACCTTCGACGCGGCCTAGATCGGCGAGCCCTCGAATGAATGCTTGTGTGTACGGCGATCCGGGAGGCGAGGCCGTCGTGAGAACGCCAATTCTAGGCACTTTTTGTGGCTGCTGCGCGAGGCTTCTAAGCGGCCATACCGCCGCCGCTCCGCTGAGAAACGTGATGAAATCGCGCCGCCTCATGATCGACCTCAGGCCCGGAAGGGAGCATCCCAACCGAGAAATCCAGGGCTCGAAATGGGTCGCGGGCGCGCCTTGATCCGGCGACGTTCGAGTTGGGGCAACCTGAGAAGAACTCAGCCTGAGCAAATTGTCTTCGGGGTTACACTCAAAAGAGGGCATCGCTCGATACAGTCGGCATGTCTCAAAGGTGCCTATGGGAGAACCGTGCAGTTCTTCATCATGGGACCGATGCCGGCCGCCACAAGAGGTCGTCGGACCACAGATAGATTGCGATCGCCGCCAGGCACAAGGCCATGCCGATCCAGAAAACCGGCGAATGATGGATCGGTCGTCGGTCGCTCGAAGCTTGCTTCATTCGATCACCTCGTCGCGGGCGAGCAGCGAAGGCGGCACGGCGAGGCCGAGCGCCTTCGATCCTGAAGTTGGTCACCAACTCGTCTTCGCCGATCGATGAACGACCAGGTCCACCTAGACCAGCTTGGCGCGAAGACGTCCGTACTCGATGTCGCTTATCGATCCCGACTTCTTGAGCTGATCAAGCTTGGTGATTTCGTCCGCGACGCTAAAGCCGACCATCCGTCGCAAGTCATCGCGGGCCTGCTGGGCCTGCTGAGCGTTACGCTCGGCCATGCCTCTCCCTTGGGTGACCAGGTAGGCAAAGATGCCCAGGCAGGAGAATAAAATCAGCACCAGCACCCATAGCGCCTTGCCCCAACCGGAGATGTCGTGACGCCGGAACAGGTCGCCGTAGATGACAACGAGAAGCCAGAACCACACGACAAATGCGAATACCGCAATCATATCCATCAGGAAATTTCGATAGGTGAAGCCTTCTTGAAAGAAGAACATCGCGATCCTCCCTTGTCTGGTTGCCGTTCAGCCCTAGTCGATATCTTCTCCGTGATGTAGTTGCCGCCCGGGAACCCTATTACTTCGCTCGCGCGCCGCCAATACGCTCAAGCTAACTAATCTGCCGGCGTCCGTACAGCCGGTCGGGTCAGGTGGGGAAGCAAACCGGTGACAGGCGGTCGGCGGCGTCCGAGTTGGGTCAAATCCGGGAGAACTCAGCCTGAGCAAATGTCTTGCGGGTTACCCCCAAAGGCGGACACCGCTCGATACAAGCGGCATATCTCAAAAGTGGCAATAAACGACATCGATCGCGGATGGCGGCTCGGTCAGCGGCGACCTTAAACTGAAACAGCACGGCTCCTGAACTGGCCGCTCACTCCGGGTGAGAGGCACTACCGACAAATACGGGCGGTCGCGTGGGCTCAGCCGGTGCGTGCTCGTCTCCGTAGCGACCGATCAGGTAAGGTCTCATCCGCCCGCCTGACGGGCTCGCCCGGGAATGAGAAGGGAGGGAGGTCTCCGAGCAGGTTCGATAGCTGAACCGTCAGCTTTCGAAGCCACGCGTTCTCCTCAAGCAGCCGCAGAAGGTCGGCTTCCCGATGTGGAGATTTATCTGCTTGAAGTTCGGCAACTTCTTGCAACGCGGGACCAAGAACGTCGAAGAATTCGTCATCATCCCGATGTGGCAATGGCAGGACATTGTCGGCGCCCCGAAGCAGGCGGTCTTGCTTATCATGCGACCCGATACTCATGGCAAGCTCCGAAATTAGGACACCCCCCGCCTTTCTCGATGAACAGCGTCGATTGAGTTGCAGGCAATTTTGAGTCCGAAAAGGGACCGCGCGGTGCAAAACGCCGCTTCGGCAGTGCGGCCTCCAGTGTGCCCCGCGACACGGCTACGCAGGCGAGGAACGCAATCCCAGAGGAAGGTAGAGGTGTGCTGTCGGCGGAAGCCGGCCGCGGTGCGATCCCGCTCCAGGCGCGTGAAGCGATACATTTGGCTGATGGCTGCTTTGAAGTGCCGGAGTGGGCATCGCCCGGCTTTTGGATCAAACTTTATCTATTCGACGCGTGGGATCGAGAGCGATTTTCCAGATTTTCGTAGTTGTGAGATATCTCGAGCAAAACCCATGTTAGATTGACAGCCATGGAATCCGCGACGCGAAATTCAGAGCCACGCACAATCGGTGACGACGCGACCTTTACGACACCGCGCTTCATCAATGGCTTGCCTGTCCGTCGTCGTGAAGAAGTCAACGCGTGGCACGTTCTCGGCGTTGTCTTCGGAAGCGTCTTGGTACCGGATATCGTGGTGCTACTCGCCATGATTTCCTTCGTCGTGCGTCGCATTCTGAAGTATCTCGACGCGAGAGCGAAGCCGGTTGGTCGACCGGACGTTCTGAAATGACCAGGCAGCATTCTTCGAATGGATGGCCGGCTTGTTTCCGGGCGCAGACGCGGCCTGGCATGTTTATCCGCTTTGTAGTCGGCACTGATGGTGAAAAACATCGTTGGCTGACGGGTATCATCACCGAGGCGGTGGTGCTGCGCGATAAGGGGCAACTCGCTTCCTATCAACAGGCCGGCTTTGAGGACGCGTCGACGTGGCTGAACGCTCATCTTCCGTGTCCGCCATTCTCGACGAGCGACTGGGGGGCGGATGCGGTTTGTTGGTTCAAGGACACGGCCGAACCATCAATCAGGAAAATGTGGGAGATCGTGGCTCTCCTCAGGGAGCACGGCATTGCAGTGCGCCTCCTCAGATCGAAGAATCCGGGAAAGATTGTCTACGAGGACGAGTTCCAGATCGTCGTTCGGCAGTGGAAGCGGCTGTAAGCCAAGGTCAAGAATCCATGTTCGGTTCGCGGAACAAGCGGAAGTCTGTGGCCCCTCTCAGGACATCCGAAATGTGCTGTTAGCGGATCGCGAAGGCCGTCGGGCGTAATCGGGTGTTGATGGCGTGCGCTTTGAGCGGCGCGATACTGTCCTCATGAAACAATATCGTCATGCAAGTATCACCTCAACGTCACAATGGATCATCAAAGCGTCATTCTCGGAGCGGGCAATAGAGGGGAGCTGGGGCCATACACTCTCTAGGGCAGGTGAGCCATGGCACTGAATTTCCGCACCCTCGACTTCCGTACCCTCGACGGCTCCAACAACAATCTTGCCGATCCCACCTTGAATCAGGCTAACACCGACTTTGGCCGGGTGGGTCCGGCGCATTTCGCCGACGGGTTCGATAAAATGACAGCGGGGCCGAATCCCCGCGAGATCAGCAACATCGTCGCGGCCCAGCCGGACACCGGAGCGGACGGCCCGCATTTGACTGACGACAACGGTGTCGCGCTATCAGGCATGATGTATGCCTGGGGCCAGTTCATCGATCACGACCTGGACCTGGAAAAGTCAGACACGACCAAGGACATCTCGATCCCGGTTCCGGCGGACGACCAGTTTTTGAGCGGCAGCATTCCATTGACGCGGGTAGGTATCGATCCCGCGACCGGCGTTCCCGGACATCCCGCCACCGCCATCAATACGGTCACGGGTTGGCTGGATGGATCACAGATATACGGATCCGACCCCGCTACCGCAGCGAGCCTGCGGACCGCCGACGGTCATATGAAGATGTCGGAGGGCGACAATCTGCCCGTCGTCGATACCGCTCAGGGTCCGGCCTTTGCGGCCGGCGATATCCGGGCGCAGGAGAACCCCGATCTGACGTCCCTGCAGGTCTTGTTCGTGCGCGAGCACAATTATCAGGTCGATCGACTGCACGAGGAGCATCCGAACTGGAGCGGCGACCGGCTGTACGAGACGGCCAAAGCCATCACCACGGCGGAGATGGTCAACATCACCTACAGCGAATTCCTGCCGCATCTGTTGGGTGAGGACGCGATCAAGCCTTACCACGGCTATGATCCTTCGGTTGATCCGCGCATCACCGAAGAGTTTGCCGGCGCCGCCTATCGCTTCGGTCACTCCATCGTCTCCGACGAAATCAGCGCCATCAGCAATATCGGCGCCTTCACGTCGGAGCAGACGCTGGCGGAATCGTTCTTTGAAGGCACGGCCAAGTTCGATGCGACGGGTGCCGATGGCTTGCTTCGTCATCTGTCGGGAGACCTGGCTAACCCGCTGGACTCCCGCATTGTAAACAGCTTGCGGAACTTCCTGACCGATCCTCCTGACGGCATGGATCTCGCGGCGATCAATATCCAGCGCGGCCGTGATCTCGGGCTGGGTACGCTGAACCAGACCCGGAAGGCGCTGGGGCTCGCCCCATACACCAGCTTCGATCAGCTCAGCTCCGATCCGCAGACGGCAGCGGCGTTCAAGAAGGCCTATGGCTCGATTAACGCCGTCGATTTGTGGGCCGGTGGATTGGCGGAGGATCATGCCAAGGGAGCCGTCATCGGACCCACCTTCGGCAAGATCATCGGCGATCAGTTCACGGCATTGCGCGACGGCGATCGGTACTATTTCGAGAACGAGAACTTCGACAGGCGGACCCTCAATGCGATCAAGCACACGACGCTGTCGGACTTGATCCTGCGCAACACCGATACCACGGCCATGCAGAGCGATGCTTTCGTTGCTACCGAGCGGCACAGCGGCACCCTGGGCGGCGTCGATCCGACCGGACAAGAGGCGGCCGCTGGCATGGCGCAGCTGGTGGTCGGATCAACCGGCAAGGACACCCTGACCGGCGGGAGCCTGGATGATACGCTGGTGGCGGCGAGCGGCCGCATGACCATGACCGGTGGCGGTGGCGCCGACACCTTTGTGATCAACCTTGACGACATCACGGGGCGGCACAACTCGGTAGTTGTCACCGACTTCGATCCGAACGCGGACAAGCTGCAAATCTCCAATGCCAACGACGTCAGGAAATCATCTGACCATCACGGCGGAACGCTGTTGCAAGCCGGTACCGAAACCATCGATTTGCAGGGCGTCAGGCCGAACGAATTGGACCATCACGACTGGATTGCCAGCGGCCGGACCACGCCGACCGCATCGTCCCTGGCAAACCAGAGCTTTGCGCTTCTCAACCAGCATCTGGCCGGCAACTCCGGCCGGGCCGATCCCGGTCAGATCGTCGCGGCCGCGTCGAATGGCGCCACCGGCAGTCAGGATTCCTTCCTGACCAGACCGCGGCTTTGATCCGCTGCCCGCACCCGGGCGCCCAAGCGCCAAGCGTCCGGGTGCGGGCGCCATCCGTTTATTAGCAACGGATGCGAAGGAGCATCGAACGGGTCGCCGCGAGAGGGTGAGCTCGCGAGAGGGTGAGCTAAAGAGGCGATGCAGAATGCCTCAAGCCCGTCAGGCCACGATCCCCATCAACAATGTTTTAACCACGCAAGAGCAGGCTTGCGGGTATTTGAACGGACGTCATCCTAATTAGTTCAGCAGACCTGACCTAAAAAGAAAGCTTAAACCGGTCATTCTTCGAACATATTCTAAAAGTCGTCCGTTGCATTTGAGGTACATGATTTCGGGGTCAAATCGCGTACCATTCAGGTGGAATTTCAAATCAAGCGCAGCTCTGCAGCAACATCATTGGTGGTCGCGAGTGCATCTATCGCTTCAGGTAGATCGAGAAGCGACGGGGATGGAGAAACGCGATGAAGAAATTTTTATTGGCGACAGTTGGTTTAGTAGCATTGGGCATGGCCGCTCCAGCGTCGGCCGCAGATCTTGCCCCGGTTTACAAGGCGCCACCACCGGTTGTTGCCGTCTACGATTGGAGTGGCTTCTACATCGGCGCCAACGGCGGCGGGGGCTGGAGCCACAATTGCTGGGACGTCACGAGCTTCCGGGTACCTGTCACCGCCTTCCGTGAAGGTTGTCACAATGCGAGCGGCGGGGTGGTTGGCGGTCAGTTCGGATACCGTTGGCAGAGCGCCGGCTGGGTATTCGGTCTGGAAGCGCAGGGCGACTGGGCCGATTTGACGGCATCTAATGTCAGCCTTTTCGTTCCGGCCTGGACCAACAATTCCAAGCTCCAGGCGTTCGGCCTGTTCACCGGCCAGATCGGCTATGCCTGGAATAACGTGCTTTGGTATGTGAAGGGCGGCGCGGCCGTGACCGACGACAAATTCCAAGGCACGGTGACCGCCACAGGCGCGCTGTTCAATTCCGTGAGCGACACGCGCTGGGGTGGTACCGTCGGAACCGGCCTGGAATTCGGATTCGCGCCGAACTGGTCAGTTGCGGTCGAGTACGATCACCTTTTCATGGGTAACCACGGCGTCACCTTCACATCGGCGGGTGTCCTGGCGGGTATCCCGGCCGGCAGCGTATTCCGCACCAATTCGATCCATGAGGGCGTCGATCTGGTCACGGCGCGCATCAACTACCGGTTCAACTGGGCGGGCACGACCGGCGGGAAATACTGATCTAACCTTTTATCTCCAGCAAACTTCAAGCCCCGGCATCGTCCGGGGCTTTTTCATGGCCGTCCGCACGGAATCAGAGATCGCGCGGCGCAGGCGGGTCAATCTGGTCGCGGCCGGGCGGCACTTCGTATCTGTGCCGGAACGATCACCGCACCTGGTAAGCTCGCGGGCCGTGCGCTTGCCATCCGTATGCAAATCGAGGATTGAC
>CAWFVZ010000002.1:0-128337 GCA_963819355.1 uncultured Alphaproteobacteria bacterium
GGTCGGCGAGGCGTTTTTCCATACCAACGATGATGCCGGCAAATACGGCTACATGGGGAAGATTTCAGAAACCGGAACGCCGGTCAGGACGGTCCGGCTCGACGACTTTCCGACCCCGGACTTGATCAAGATGGATATCGAGGGCGCCGAGACGCTGGCTCTCACAGGTGCGGCGCGGCTCTTGTCCGAGCACAGAGCACGATCTTCCTCGCCCTGCACGACGGAGCCTTCGAACAGGCGCCGTCCATTTTGAAACAGCATGGTTATCGGATAGAGCCGGTCGGAGCGCGTGAATTATGGGCCACCCCGCCCTAGCTTCGTAAGGCCGGTTAGCCGGCCTGCGATCCCCAAGCCTGCGCCCCTCAAGACCTCACGCCTTCTGCGCGTCCATCACCTTGCGCACGGCGGGGCGGTCCGACATGCGTTTGAAATGATCGGCGATCCTCGGCGTGGCATTGATGTCGACGCTGTCGCCCTCCAGCCAGTGCGAAAGCGTATGGAGGTAGGGGTCGCAGATCGTGAACTGATCGCCCATCACCCACGGTCCCCTGAACATCTTCTGTTCGATCAGGGAGAAGCAGGCGCCCATGGTCTTTGGGACCATCGCCTTCATGTCGGCGAACGAACTCTCCTGCGTCGCCCAGCGCGCACCGCGCATCTTGTGGGCATGGTTGATGTGCGCGGTCGAGCAGAGATAGGAGTTGAACGATTGCACCTGGGCGAAGGCGAAGGGATCGTCGAGCGGCGCGAGCTTCGCCTTGGGGAAGGTTTGCGCGATGTAGGCCAGCATCGCAGGCGTCTCGGTGAGGACGCCGCGATCGGTCACCAGGGCCGGCACGCGGCCCTTCGATGATCGCGAGATAGTCCGGGCTGTTCTGCTGATTCGCCTTGAAGTCGCGCCGTTCGGCGCGTGTAATCGGCGCCGGCCTCCTCCAGGGTCATGTAGGTGGCGAGCGCGCAGGTGCCGGTTGCGTAGTAGAGCTTGAGCATGTCGGACCTCATGGGAAAACTGGAAATTAACGGCTGTGGGCCCCCGAGGTCCATAGTACGGCATTGCTCTTCGCAGTTGCCCACCGCTGCCCGCCTATGCCAAGACGCCAGCGAGTGGAGGGGTTTTGTCATGACGGTACTCATCGCGGGGCAGGCATCGGCGGGCTTACGACTGCGCTCAGCCTGCACGGGCGGGGTTCCCGTCGAGTGGTCGAGAGCGTCGCCGAGCTGAAGCCGCTCGGCGTGGGCATCAACGTGCTGCCGCATGCGGTGCGCGAGCTGATCGAGCTCGGGCTGATGGGCGAGCTCGACGCCAGCGGCGTGCGCAGCCGCGAGCTCGGCTATTCTCCAAGCACGGCAAGCCGATCTGGTGGGAGCCGCGCGGGCTCGCAGCCGGCTACAGCTGGCCGCAGATCTCCATACATCGCGGCCGCTGCAGAAGCTGCTGCTCGACACGGCGCTCGAGCGGCTCGGCCGCGAGAACATCTCACCGCCACCATCTGACCGGCTGGACCGAGACGGCGGACGGTGTCCGCGCCGATTTCATCGACGGGCGACCGGCAAACGGCCGGGACTTACGAAGGCGCGATGCTGATCGCCGCCGACGGAATCCATTCGGCGGTGCGCCACAAGCTCTATCCCAGGAAGGCATGCCAAAATGGAACGGCCTCACGATGTGGCGCGCCGTCTCCGCCGGCCGAAGCCTTCCCCCGGCCGCACGATGATCATGGCCGGACACTCGCGGCAGAAGTTCGTCGGCTATCCAATCTCGAGGGAGCAGGATGCGTCGGGCGAGGCGCTGATCAACTGGATCGGCGAGCGCCACAGACGCCGACCGATCAAGGCCGCGCGAGGACTAGAACGCGACGGCGCAAGATCGAGGAGATCCTGCCCGTTCGAGGACTGGCGGTTCGACTGGCTCGACGTGCCCGGCCTGATCAAAAACTGCCCCCACGCCTATGAGTATCCGATGGTCGACCGCGATCCGTTGTCCCGCTGGACCTTCGGCCGCGTGACGCTGATCGGCGACGCGGCGCACCCGATGTATCCGATCGGCTCGAACGGCGCGACGCAGGCCATCATCGACGCCCGCGCGCTGGCCGGCAGATGTTGGCGCCGGCACGACGCAAGGGCACTGGCGGCCTACGAAGCCGATCCGGCGGCCCGCCACCGCCGAGATCGTGAACGCTCAACCGCGGCAATGGGCCCGGAGCTGCCAATGCAGCTCGTCGAGGATCGTGCGCCGAACGGCTACACGGTCTCGACGACGTGCTGTCGGCCCCGACGAGCTCGGAGGCAATCGCGGCGAACTACAAGCGCGTCGCGGGGTTCCAGGTCGAGGCGCTGAACGCGAAGCCGCCGATAGTGAGCGGGGATGCGAAGCGCGCCAGTTGATCAGCGAGCCGCGGGCTGCCCTTCACCTCGCCCCGCTCGCAGGCACCACCCTCGCCGCTTCCAGCAACCGTTCGCTCGCCGTTGCCGTAGCCAGCACGGTGCCATCCTCCGCCATCAGCTTGGCCTCGACGAACGCAATCGTCTTGCCGAGCTGCGTTACCGTGGCTTCCGCGATGATCGGGCCGGGCTTTGCGGGGCTGAGAAAATTCACGGTCATGCTGATGGTGGTGGTGTAGAGCCGGCCTTCGCTCATCACGAGGACCGCAGGCCCCATCGTGTCGTCGAGCATGGCCGAAAGCAGACCGCCCTGGATGAAACCGGCGGGGTTGCAGAACTCCGGCTTGCCCTCGAAGCCGAGCTTGATCCAGCCGTCCGCAGGGCGGGCGTCGAGCAGGCGCCATCCCAATAGCTCGGCGCAGGGGGGCCTCTTGAAGTTGTCGAGCGCGGTCTTGACCATGCGGAACCTCCGTTACCATCGACGGATAAACCAGGCCTGCTGACAGCCTGGTGTCAGCAGCCGCGACGCCGCAGCGCATGGCGACACCGTCATCCCCGTCACGGTCTCGGTCGGGGCTCGCACCGTTCGACGAGAGCGACCGCGCCGTGCAGGACGTCATCGAGCGCGCCGACCAGGGCCTCTATGTCGCCAAGAAGACGGGGCGCAATCGCACCTTCCTGATGCCGGCGGAGAACCAGCGCGCCGCGCGCGCAGCGTGAGGCATTCGTCAGGCGAAGTAGCGTCGTAACGTAGCCGCCACGCGCAACGGCATACCGTGGTTGTCGGCCGCGATATGACCAAGCCCCGGAAATTCGCTCCGCTTGCAATTCGGCAGCGTGGCGCTCAGCGCATCAACTGCCGCGGTCAGATACGTTGCGCTCTTCGTGCCGCTCAGCAGAAGCGTCTCTTTCCGAAGCGCTCTGAAGCTTTCGAGCCGGCCAGCCATCTCGGCAATCAACTTGATGTCGAAATGCATGGTGGGAATGAGGGCCGCCAGAGATGGCTGATCATCATCGCCCGGCGGCTGATGCCGGATCGCGAAGCCGAAGATGGATCGAAGAACGAACAACGGGAGCGAGGTCAGGAATTCCCGATCTCCAGTTCCCTTGATCATGGCAGCCATTGCCCCGGCCAGATTGCCGCCAGCAAGTTCTTTCTCGTAGTGGGATGTCCAATCGAGCGGCGACGGCCGAGAGCCGAGGTCGAGCGGTGGCTCATAAACGGCGATGCGATGGAGCGAAGGAGATATCAGCGCGCATTGCAGCGTGATCAGGGCGCCTGAACTCAATGCGAAGACGCTGTGCGCGCTGGCATGATCGAGCAGCGCCTGGAGATCCTCGACCTCCTTGTTCATGGAATAGCCGTCGCCATGCGGCCCACTGAGACCGCGGCCACGACGGTCTGGAATATAGATCGTGAAGGCGTCACTGAGCGCCTCCCCGAGACGGGTGAAGCTGCCGCTGCTCTGCAACCCGCCGTGCAGGAGGACAAGACCGGGCCCGCGCCCCATGCGGCGATAGCCGATCCGCGTTCCATCCTCCGAGCGGGCGAAACCCGTTGTCGTGTCGGCAGGAAGCGGCGCGTTCATCGACTGTCTTGCCTCTCTGGCATACGAAGCCGTCATCCCAGCACTTCGCGATCACCTTGCGCATGACGTTAGGCAGCGCTTCGCCGGCAAGGGTCGCGAGCGGCACCCAGCGCATGCGTTCGGGCGGGCGCATGCGGGCTTCGGCCTTCGCGGTGTAGACCACCAGCTCCAGCGGAAAATGCGTGAAGACGTGGGTAACGACGCCCACCTTGCGCTGCCAGCGCGACAGTCTCTTCATGTCCGGCGCCTGCTGCTTTGCCTTGGCATCGTCCTGGCCGGCAAGCCAATCCGAGCCCGGCACTTCCGTCATGCCGCCGAGGAGACCTTTTTCGGGCCGGGTACGGACGAGCAACTCATCGCCGCGGGTGACAACGAAGGCGGCGCCGCGCCGCAACGTTCCGCTCTTCTTCGGCGCCTTGCGCGGAAAGCTCTCCTGCGTGCCTAGCGCGCGCGCCGCGCAATCCTCGTTGAGCGGACACAGCGAGCAGGCCGGCTTTTTCGGCGTGCAGATCGAGGCGCCCAGATCCATCAGCGCCTGTGCGCTATCGCCCGCGCGCGTGTCGGCGAGCAGCATCGCCGCCAACTGCTGGATCCGCGGCTTTGCTTGCGGCAACTCCTCCTCGACCGCGAACAGGCGCGACACCACGCGCTCGATATTGCCGTCGACCGGCATGGTCCGGCGGTCGAAGGCGATCGCCGCAATCGCGGCCGCCGTGTAGGGCCCGATCCCCGGCAGCGCGCGCAGGCCTTCCTCGGTGTCGGGGAACACCCCGCCATGGTCGCGCGTCACCGCCACCGCACAGGCATAGAGGTTGCGCGCGCGCGAGTAATAGCCGAGCCCGGCCCACATCCGCAGCACGTCGTCCTGCAAGTCCCGGCCGAGCGCCGTGACATCCGGCCAGCGGGCGACGAATTTTTCGAATAAGGCCCGACCGCCTTCACCGTGGTCTGCTGGAGCATGATTTCCGACAGCCAGACGCGGTAGGGATCCGATGTCTCGCCGGGTGCCGCTCGCCAGGGCAATCGGCGACGGTGGCGGTCGTACCAGGCGAGTAGCGCCGCGGGCGCGCCGAGTTCTCCCGCTGAGTAGGTTCCGATTTCGCCTTCAGAGCGGATTTGGAGCTCATGCTCGCTCACTGTAGCGGCATCACGCCGCTCCCTCCACGTCATGCCCGCGTTTGTCGCGGACATCCACGTCTTTCTTCGCGACGTGGATGGTCGGGACAGCCCGGCCCTGACGGCGAGAATCTGCGGACCGTGCCTTGGAGTGTTATAAGGCCCCATGTCCAAATTCCCTCCCAAACCCGGCCCCATTAGCGCCAAGCCGCTTTCGCTCCTGCTCAACGACGTCTTCGCCGAGGCCTATGCCAAGCAGGGCTTTGCGGCGCGTGAGCTGGTGACGCGGTGGGCGCAGATTGCCGGGCCCGAGATCGCGGCCCATGCCGAGCCGCTGAAGATGCAATGGCCGCGGCCGGTCGAAGGCCAGCCACAGGAGCCGGCGACGCTGGTGCTGCGGGTCGAGGGGCCGATGGCGCTGGAGATCCAGCACTCCGCCGACGTGATCCTGGAGCGGGTCAACCGCTTCTTCGGCTGGAGTGCAGTTGGCAAGCTCGCCTTCCGACAGGCTCCCCTGTCGCGCCCCCGGCGCCCTGTGAGGCCCGGCCCGCCGGACCCCAAGGCCGTTGCCAAGGTGGCGGAGGGCCTGGGCGACATCGAAGATGAAGAATTGAAGACGGCGCTGGCGCGGCTCGGGGCCGCCATCAAGCGAAATTGAGCCTCATTCCGCGGCTAATCTGGACCCGTCCTTGTCGCTCGCCATTGCCTCAAACCACGTTTCAAGCTAGCGACAGGCCACCCGGGAACCTTGATCCTCGGGGCGAGACCACGCCAATTCGGGAGCCGACCTTGATCATCACCCGCCGCGCCTTCACCACGATGCTGTCGCTGACCGGGCTTGCCGCGCTTGCCGGGCTCTCGCCGCTGCGGTTCATCTCCGAAGCAATGGCGCAGGCCGCCGGCGATGTCGCCAAGCCTGTGTCGCTGCCCGACATGGCGCTCGGCCCGAAGGACGCCGCCGTCACCATCACCGAATTCGCCTCGATGACGTGCCCACATTGCGCGGTCTTCAACGAGCAGGTGTTCCCCAAGATCAAGTCGGAATACATCGACACCGGCAAGGTGCGTTACATCTTCCGCGAGTTCCCGCTCGACATCAAAGCCGCCGCCGGCTCGATGCTGTCGCGCTGTATCGCCAATGGCGACGCGCCGAAATACTTCGCGGTGACCGACATGCTGTTCCGCCAGCAGAGCGACTGGGTGGTGAAGAACACCACCGAGACCCTGACGCGGATCGGCAAGCAGGCCGGCCTCACCCAGCAGCAGGTGGAAGCCTGCCTGAAGGACCAAGCGCTGCTCGACAAGATCGCCGCCGACCAGAAATATGCGAGCGACGTTCTGAAGGTCGAATTCGACGCCGACGTTCTTCATCAACGGCGAGAAGATCAAGGGCGAGACCTCGTTCGAGGAATTCGCCAAGAAGATCAATCCGCTGCTGAAGAGCTGATTCGCTCGTCAAGATCCTGAATTCGTATCTCAAAAGCCGTATCTTTCCCGGCATAAATCCCTTGGGAAAAGCGGCTTTCGCAGGTTGCCCTCGCGGCGCACCGCGGCCATTGTCCAGCCGCATGAGCCGCCCCGCGCGACTCACCCAGAGAGTGACATTGCCTTCCATGGTATTGTCCCGGCAGGGGATTCGCACCTGCCAACAGAGATGCGTGCTTATGAAAATCACCCGCCTGCGCCTACACGGCTTCAAGTCCTTCGTTGAGCCCACGGACTTCGTCATCGAGCCCGGCCTGACCGGAGTGGTCGGTCCCAACGGCTGCGGCAAGTCGAATCTCGTCGAGGCGCTGCGTTGGGCGATGGGTGAGACCTCGTACAAATCGCTGCGCGCTGCCGACATGGATGCGGTGATCTTCGCGGGCTCCGGCAACCGTCCCGCGCGCAACCACGCCGAAGTGACGATGACGATTGACAATGCCGATCGCACTGCGCCGGCGGCGATGAACGACAGCCAGCTTCTCGAAATCTCCCGCCGCATCGAGCGCGAGGCCGGCTCGGTCTATCGCATCAACGGCCGCGACGTGCGCGCCCGCGACGTGCAGATCCTGTTCGCCGATGCCGCTACCGGCGCGCGCTCGCCGGCCCTCGTCCACCAGGGCAAGATCGGCGAGATCATCCAGGCCAAGCCCGAGCAGCGTCGCCGCGTGCTGGAAGACGCCGCCGGCGTCGCCGGTCTGCACGCCCGCCGCCACGAAGCCGAGCTGCGGCTGAAGGCTGCTGAAACCAACCTTACCCGCGTCGAGGACGTGATCGGGCAACTCGCGGGCCAGATGGAAGGCCTGAAGAAGCAGGCCCGCCAGGCGGTGCGCTATCGCGAAGTCGCGGCCAAGGTCCGCAAGGCCGAAGCGACGCTGTTCCACCTGCGCTGGATCGGCGCCCATGCCGACGTCGACGAATCCGGCCAGACCCATGATCTCGCGGTCCGCGAGATGGCCGAGCGCACCCTGCACCAGGCCGAGGCCGCCCGCATCCAGGCGATCCGCGCCGCCGAAATGCCGGCGCTGCGCGATGCCGAAGCGCGCGCCGCGGCAGGCCTTCAGCGCCTCACCAACGCGCGCGAGCTGCTCGACCGCGAGGAGGAGCGCGCCAAGGAGCGTGTCGCCGAGCTCGAGCGCCGCCTCGCCCAGTTCGAAGGCGACATCTCGCGCGCCCAGCAGCAGACCATGGATGCCGACGTCGCACTGCAGCGGCTCGACACCGAAGATTCCGAGCTGAAGGAAGAGATCAAGTCGCGCGTCGAGAAACGCTCGGGCGTCGATGAGCGCGTCAGCGAAGCCGAGGCGGTGTTGACCGAAGCCGAAGGCCAGTTCGCCGAGCTCACCACCGCGCTCGCCGACCTCACCGCCAAGCGCAATCAACTCGAAGCCAATGTTCGCACCCATCGCGACAAGCTCGCCCGGCTCGACCAGGAGATCGCGAATGTTGCGGCCGAAGAGCAGAAACTCGCGGACGAAACCGGCGGCTTCGGCGATCTCGACGAGCTGATCGCGACGGTCGAGACCGCCGAGCAGACGCTGGCAGCCTCGGAAGCCGCGGCGCAGGCGAGCGAAGCGGCCCACATCGCCGCCCGCCAGACGCTGGAATCCTCGCGCTCGCCGCTCGTCGAAGCCGACAAGCGCGTGCAGCGGCTCGATACCGAGGCGCGCACGATCTCCAAGATCGTCAACGGCGAGACCAAGAATCTCTGGCCGCCGATCATCGACGGCATCACCGTCGACAAGGGTTTTGAAAAGGCGATCGGCGCTGCGCTCGGCGACGATCTCGACGCGCCGGTTGATCCGTCGGCGCCGATGCGCTGGACCAATGCCGGCGTCACCGACGGCGATCCGGAATTACCCGAGGGCGTCGTGCCGCTCGCCAATCACGTGCAGGCGCCGGCCGAGCTGGGCCGCCGCCTGGCGCAGATCGGCGTGGTGCCGCGCGAGCGCGGCGCCGAGCTGGTCTCGCAGCTCAAGACCGGCCAGCGGCTGGTCTCGCCCGAGGGCGACGTCTGGCGCTGGGACGGCTTTGTGGCCGCAGCTCACGCCCCGACCGGTGCCGCCCGGCGTCTCGCCGAGCGCGCCCGTCTTGTCGACATCGAGAACGAGCTGGAGCAGGCCCGCATCGACGCGCAGATCAATCGCCAGGCGCTTGAGAATGCCGAGTCCGAGCTGCAGATGGCGGCCAGCACCGAAGGTGCCAGCCGCGAATCCTGGCGTGCCGCGCAGCGCGAGCTGAACGTCGCGCGTGAGCGTCACGCGACGGCCGAGCGCGAGATCAGCCGCCACGCCGCGCGCAAGGCGACGCTGTCGGAAGCGCACAGCCGTCTCGCCGCCGACCGCGCCGAGGCCGAGGCCGCCTACGAATATGCCGAGGCCGGCATCGCCGAGCTGCCGTCGAGCGAGGACACCGAGACCCGTCTCGCTGCGGTCCGCAGCGACATCGAAGGCCATCGCCGCATGGCCGCCCAGGTCCGCGCCGAGGCGCAGGCGCTGGCGCGCGAGGCCGAGCTTGCCGACCGCCGCGTCCAGGCGATCCTCGCCGAACGCACCGAGTGGCAGAGCCGCAAGGAGAGCGCGGCCTCCCACATCGACACCATCCAGACCCGCATCACAGAAGTCTCGATCGAGCGCAGCGATCTCGAAAACGCGCCCGCCGTGTTCGCCGAAAAACGCAGCGCGCTGATCACCGAGATCGAATATGCGGAGAACGACCGCCGCATGGCCGCCGACGCGCTCGCCGCCGCGGAGACCGCGATGGCCGAGACCGATCGCGTCGCGAAACTGACGCTCGAAGCGCTCTCCAGCTCCCGCGAAGCCACGGCCCGCGCCGAGGAGCGCATGGAAGGCGCGCGGCGCCGGCTCGAAGACATCGAGCGCGAAATCCGCGACATGCTCGAAGTCGAGCCGCAGGCCGTCGCCGGCCTCGCCGAGATCGAACCCGGCGCGGAGCTGCCGCCGCTGCACGACATCGAGGAAGACCTCGAAAAGATGCGCCGCGACCGCGAGCGCCTGGGCGCGGTCAACCTGCGCGCCGAGGAGGAGCTGCGCGAGGTCGAGACCCAGCACACTGGCCTTACGACCGAGCGCGACGATCTCGTCGAAGCCATCAAGCGGCTGCGCCAGGGCATCCAGAGCCTCAACAAGGAAGCCCGTGAACGCCTCCTGACCTCGTTCGAGGTCGTCAACAACCACTTCAAGCGCCTGTTCGTCGAGCTGTTCGGCGGCGGCGAGGCCGCACTGCACCTGATTGAGAGCGACGATCCGCTGGAAGCCGGCCTCGAGATCATCGCCAAGCCGCCGGGCAAGAAGCCGCAGACGCTGTCGCTGCTCTCTGGCGGCGAGCAGGCGCTGACCGCGATGGCGCTGATCTTCGCGGTGTTCCTCACCAATCCGTCGCCGATTTGCGTGCTGGACGAAGTCGACGCGCCGCTCGACGACCACAACGTCGAACGGTACTGCAACCTGCTGCACGAGATGACCGGCTCGACCGACACGCGCTTCGTCATCATCACGCACAATCCGATCACGATGGCGCGGATGAACCGCTTGTTCGGCGTCACCATGGCCGAGCGCGGCGTCTCCCAGCTCGTCTCGGTGAGCCTGTCAGAAGCGGTGGACATCCTCGACCAGAACGTGGCGTGACGACATTCGCGTCATTCCGGGGCTCGCGACGCGGGAACCCGGAATCTCGCGCCACGAGCTCCAGATCCTCAGATGCGCAATTGCGCATCATGGTTCGCGACTTCGTCGCGCCCCGGGATGACGGTGAGCGAAAATGATCTCACCAACTCTCCCCGCTGAGCTAAAGGCCGCCCTCAACGCAAAGCTCCAGGGCTTTTCGCGCACCGACGCGGCGCAGCGCTCACAGAAAATCTCGAACACCTATCGGACCGGCGGCGGCTCGGGGACGATCAAGTCCGAAGCCGACGCGCTCGCCTATGCGCTGGCGCGGATGCCGGCGACCTACGCAGCCGTGACCGCGAGCCTGAACGCACTGGCCGAGATCGCTCCGGACTTCGCCCCGGAAACGCTGCTCGACGTCGGCGCGGGTCCGGGCACCGCAAGCTGGGCCGCCGCGGAGGCCTTCTCCTCGCTGCAGGACTTCACCCTGCTCGACGCCAATGCCACTCTCAGCCGGCTGGCGCTCGAGCTCGCACGTGACAGCACCCGGCTGGCGGATTGCCGTTATCTGCCGGGCGACGCCGGCGCCAACCTCGCCGAGGCCTCGCAAGCCGATCTCGTCGTCGCGAGCTACATCATCGGCGAGCTCGGCGAGAGCGATCAGCGCAAGCTCGTTGATGCCATGTGGGCGAAGGCGCGTCATGCGCTGGTCGTGATCGAACCCGGCACGCCGGCCGGTTATTCACGCATCATTGCGCTGCGCCAGCAACTGATCACGGCGGGCGCCCACGTTGCCGCGCCCTGCCCGCACGAAAAGCCCTGCCCGCTCGCCGCGCCCGATTGGTGCCATTTCTCCCAGCGCCTGCCGCGCTCGCAGGCGCATCGCCAGATCAAGGGCGCCGACGTGCCGTTCGAGGACGAACGCTTCATCTACATGGCGCTGACCCGCACGCCGCCCGCAGCGCGCGCCTCGCGCGTGCTGGCACCGCCGGATGTCGGCAAGGCCGAGATCACGGCGAAGCTCTGCACCGAGGACAGCGTCGCGCTCGCAAGGGTGCCCCGCCGCGACAAGGCCGCCTATGCGGACGCCCGGCGCTGGCGCTGGGGCGACGCGATCGTGGCCGAAAGTTAACCTCGTTACCCGCTTTTCCCTTGAACTCGGATGGCTCTCCATTCGACCAAGCCTTACCTTCCCTCCGCGCCGGGCTCTCCCCCGGCCCCGTTTTGGGTTACGCTGCCCGCCTTCTTCCCCCTTCAGGAGTTCTCCATGTCGACCGGCTGGATCGTTCTCGGCGTTATCGTCGTCCTCGTGCTGTTCGCCTTCAGCGCCTACAATCGTCTGGTGGCACTGGGCCAGCGCGTCGGCCAGGCCTTTGCCGATGTCGACGTGCAGCTCAAGCAGCGCCACGATCTGGTCCCGAACCTGGTCGAGACGGTGAAGGGCTATGCGTCCCATGAACGCGGCACGCTCGACGACGTCATCAAGGCGCGCAATTCGGCGATGTCGGCGCAGGGTCCGACGCAGGTGTCCGCCGCAGAGAACCAGCTCTCCGGCGCGCTCGGCCGCCTGATCGCGCTGTCCGAGGCCTATCCCGACCTCAAGGCCAATGCCAATTTCCAGCAGCTAGCCAGCGAGCTCTCCGACCTCGAAAACAAGATCGCGGCGAGCCGCCGCTTCTTCAACAACGCGGTCCAGGAATACAACACCGGCATTCAGCAGATGCCCGCCGCTTTGTTCGCCGGCATGTTCGGCTTCACCAAGAAGGACTTCTTCGATCTGGGCGCGAGCCGCACCGAAGTCGAGGCCGCGCCTCAGGTGAAGTTCTGAGTTGAGCCGATAGGCCAGCAGGGCAACGCGTCATGGCCGCGTATGGTCTCTATACGCACATCGCCACGAACAAGTTTCGTTCGATGCTGCTGCTCGCCGGCCTGTTCGCGCTGGTCTATGTGCTGGTTTATGCCGGCGCGCTGGTCGCCGAGGTCGTCACCGACGGCAACGAGACCGTCGCCTATTATCTGAGCCGTGCCTTCGCCGACCTGCTCAAGGCCGCGCCCATCGCGACGCTTGCGGCAATCGCCTGGATCGTGATCGCCTATTTCTTCCACCAGTCGATGATCGATGCGGTGACCGGCGGCCACGACGTCACCCGGCAGGAGGAGCCGCGGCTCTATAATCTCCTCGAAAATCTCTGCATCTCGCGCGGCATCACCATGCCGAAGCTGAAGATCATGGAAAGCCCGGCGCTGAACGCGTTCGCGACCGGGCTCAATCCGCGGCAATATGCGGTGACCGTCACCACGGGCCTCCTGAAAGCGTTGAACGACCAGGAGATCGAGGCGGTGCTGGGCCACGAACTCACCCATATCAAGAACGGCGACGTGCAGCTGATGGTGGTCGCCGTCATCATCGCCGGGGTGGTCGGCTTCTTCGGCGAATTGTTCTTCCGCCTGTTCACCAATTTGAGCTGGAGCTCCGGCGGCTCGTGGTCGTCGGGCTCTTCCTCGTCGTCGCGCTCGTCCTCGTCGTCGAGCGACAGCAAGAGCTCCGGCGGCGGCGCAATCGTGGTCATCATCATCGCGGTCGTGCTGATCGTGGTGGCCTGGCTGGTGTCGCAGGTGGTCAAGCTCGCGCTGTCGCGCTCGCGCGAATATCTGGCCGATGCCGGCTCGGTCGAGCTGACCAAAAGTCCCGATGCCATGATCTCGGCACTGCGCAAGATCGAAGGCCGCGGCGAATTGCCGGGTGCGACCTCCGCGGTGATGGAGCTCTGCCTGGACAATCCGCGCGAAGGCTTTTCCGATTTATTCGCGACCCACCCCTCGGTGCAGTCCCGCGTCGACGCGCTGGTCAAGTTCGCTGGCGGCCATGATCCCGGCCCGCTGCCGCCGCCCGCCGACGAAACGGAACAGCCCACCGCGGAAGAGCCCGAGACCGAGCAGCAGGAGGCTCCGCCGCCACTGCCGCAGGGTCCGTGGAGCGATGCAGCCGGCCGGGCGACGCCACCGCCCGTCCCCACGCCGAGCGCTTCCGGAACCGCCGCCGGCAATCTGTTGGGCAATCCCATCGTCCGTCCCATGGGTCCTTGGGGCCGCCACTGAGCGTGCAATATGCCGCGCCTTGGGCCGGTTTCACTGCGATCGGGAAAAACCTCGGGAATTGCCGCAAGCGAAGCCCGAGGATTTGAATTCTCCCTTGTTTCTGCCATGTTCGCGCCCAACAGGAGACTCGGGACATCGATTTGGGGCCCGGCCGATTGCGATCTCGCGATCGGGGGCGCGCGTTAGGGGACAGCAATGGCAAAGCCGGCAGTGGTTGTGGTGGGCGCAGACAAGGGCGGGGTCGGCAAGACCACGGTGTCGCGCACCCTGCTCGATTATTTTTCCGCCAACAACGTGCCGACGCGCGCCTTCGACACGGAGTCGCCGCGCGGAACGCTGAAGCGTTTTCATCCTGACATCACCGAGATCGTCGACATGACGACGACGGCCGATCAGATGAAGATCTTCGATACGCTCAATGCGACAAGCCCGTCAGTCACCGTGATCGACGTTCGCGCCGGCCTGCTCTCGCCGGCTCTGGCCTCGCTGCGCGACATCGGCTTCCTCGACGCCGCCAAGGCCGGCCAGATCACCTTCGCGGTGTTCCACATCCTGGGCCCCTCGATCGCCTCGCTGGACGAGATCGCCGAAACTGCGGGCTTCATGACCGGCGCGAAATATTTCCTGGTGAAGAACTTCATCAACGATACCCAGTTCTTTCAGTGGGACCAGGCGACCTACAATTCGTACTTTCACCGCATCAAGGATGCGACCGAGCTGACCATCCCCAAGCTCAACGAAATGGCCTATGAGCAGGTCGAGGTGTCCTCCGTTCCGTTCCTGAAATTCGTCGCCAACAAGGGCATCAACGACGAGGCCGCGAACTATTCGTTCGTGCTGCGCGGTTATGTCCGGCACTGGCTCGCAAACGTCTGGAGCGAGTTCGACCGCATCCACCTGACCGACATTGTCGGCTCCAAGCCCGGCGCCCGCAGCGAAAAATAGTTACGGAGTCCGACGGATACAGCTGGATTGAGCGGTGCGTTCGCCCAGATAATAGCCCGTGATGCCCGCGACGCCCCTCTACATCATCTGTTCGCCCCGCCCGCAGGTCGGCAAGACGCTGCTGGCGCGGCTTTTGAGCGAATTCCTGCTGCTCAAGAACGGCAACGTCACCGCCTTCGACGTCAATCTGAAGGAGCCGTCGCTGCTCGATTATCTGCCGAAGATCACCGAGACCGCTGACGTGATCGACACCTACGGCAAGATGCAGCTGATGGACCGCGTCATCATCGATGACGGGCTCGCCAAGGTGATTGACCTCGGCTTCCACGCCTTCGACGAGTTCTTCAAGATGACCGACGAGATCGGCCTGCTCAAGGAGGCGGCGCGCCGCCATGTCGCGCCGGTGATCCTGTTCGTCGCCGACACCGACCGCGTCTCGGCCCGCGCCCACGAGATGTTGCGCCAGCAGATCCCAAGGATGAACCTGATCACCGTCGATAATGAGTTCATTATCCGCGGCGAGCTGCCGCCCGCGATGGAAGGCGGCCGGCTGTTCCGCCTGCCGGCGCTGCCCGGTTTCCTCAAGACCTATATCGACCGGCTGAACTTCTCCTTCACCGGCTATCTGCGCCAGGAGAAAGACTCGTCGACCGAGTTGCACCAATGGACCCGGCGAAATTACCTCGCCTTTCGCGAGCTTGAGCTCAGCCTGATCCTGCAATCGTCCTAGGTCAAAATTATTACCCGGATAATATTGACTGCGGAGGCGAGCCTGGCTTATTGAAGACGCCCATCAACGTCCTCAGCAAGGGGCCCCTCCCCGTGAACATCGACCGGAAAGCAGCCATCGCCGCCTACAAGGAGCGGAAGACCATTGCGGGCATCTACGTCGTCCGCTGCGCGGCGTCGGGCGAGGTGTGGGTCGGCCAGGCCCCGAACCTGGAGACGATCCAGAACCGGATCTGGTTCTCGCTGCGCCAGGGCAGCCACACCTGCCGCAGTCTCCAGACGGCATGGAACACGCATGGCGAGGCGGGCCTGACGTTTGGCGAATGCGAGCGTCTGGAGGATGAGGAGAGCGGCTATGTCAGGAACGCGCTTCTGAAGGAACGCGCGCTGCATTGGCGGGCCGAGCTGAAGGCCGAGGCGATCTGACAACCGCCGCGGCAAAAACTCAATGCCCCTCGAACGTCATCAACGTGCGCACCGGCACGTCCATGGCGCGCAGCTTGGCGGCGCCTCCGAGCTCGGGCAGGTCGATGATGAAGCAGGCGGCGACGACATTGGCGCCGATCTGTCGCAGCAGCTTCACCGCGCCCTCCGCGGTGCCGCCGGTGGCGATGAGGTCGTCGACCAGGATGACGCGCTCGCCGGGCTGGATCGCGTCGACATGCATCTCCATCTCGTCGATGCCGTATTCCAGCGAATAGGCGATGCGCACGGTGGTATGCGGCAGCTTGCCTTTCTTGCGGATCGGCACGAAGCCGGCCGAGACCTGATGCGCCACCGCACCGCCGATGATGAAGCCGCGCGCCTCCATGCCGGCGACCTTGTCGATCTTGTTGCCGGCCCAGGGATTGACGAGTTCGTCGACCGCGCGGCGGAACGCGCGCGCGTCCGCGAGCAAGGTCGTGATGTCGCGGAACATGATCCCCGGCTTGGGATAGTCGGGGATCGTGCGGACGCTCGCCTTCAGATCGTGGTCAAAATTCATGGGTGTCTCTCAATTGACCGGCACATCCAGCCGGAACGCATTCTCAACGATACGTAGTCCCACCTCATTGCCAAGTGACATCAGCAATTCCGGATGGAACTGCACGCCGCCGACCGGCAGCGTCTTGTGCTCGAGCGCCATGGCGACACCGTCCTCGGTGCTGGCGGTGACGGACAAGACCTCGGGCATGCTGTCACGCTCGACATAGAGCGAATGATAGCGGCCGATGACGATCTCGTTCGGCAGATTGCGCATCAAGCGCCCGCCGCGCACCTGGACCCGCGATGGCCGGCCGTGCGCGGGATGCGTCAATTGCCCAAGCTCGCCGCCAAAATATTCACCGATCGCCTGCACGCCGAGGCAGACGCCGAACACCGGCAGCTTGTTCTCCAGCGCCGCAGCGATGGTCGTCTTGATCCCGAAATCCTCCGGGCGGCCCGGGCCTGGCGACAGCACCAGCAAATCCCACCTCTTCTGCTTGAGCATGTCGAGCGCATGCACATAGCGGACCACTGTGACGCTGGCGCCGACCTGGCGGAAATAATCGGCGAGCATGTGGACGAAGCTGTCGTCGTGGTCGATCAGCAGCACCCGCTTGCCCGAACCGGTGGCATCGGGCGCAAAGGCCGACAGCGGCTTCGGCGGATCGCCGCGCAGCGCCTGGAACAGCGCCGCCGCCTTGACCTGGCATTCGCGATCTTCCGCGGCCGGATCAGAAGTCAAACAGGCAGGTCGCGCCGACACGCACCTCGGCAAGACCATCCTTCATGCGGATGGTACGGATGGTAAGGCCGGTGTTGATGCTGCCGTCGAAATTCACCGCGCCGATCGCGCCGGCGTACCAGCGCCGCGGCGAGCGTTCGTGGTCCTCGACGAACTGCATCGCCCACAGCTTCGGCGCGCCGGTGACGGTGACGGCCCAGGCATGGGTGAGGAATGCATCGAGCGCGTCGAAGCCGGGACGCAGCATGCCCTCGACATGATCGACGGTATGGAACAGCTTTGAGTAGGTCTCGATCTGCCGGCGCGCCAGCACCTTGATCGTGCCGGGCACGCAGACACGCGCCTTGTCGTTGCGATCGACGTCGGTGCACATGTTGAGCTCGAACTCATCCTTCTCCGAGTTCAGGAGCTGGCGGATCTGCTCGGCATCGCCGATCGCATCGGTGCCGCGCGCGATGGTGCCGGAGATCGGGCAGGTCTCGACGCGGCGTCCGTCCGAGCGCACGAACATCTCTGGCGAGGCCGACACCAGAAACTCGCCGTCGCCGAGATTCATCAGCGCGCCATAGGGCGACGGATTGATGATGCAAAGGCGCTGGAAGACTTCGGCCGGCGAGCGGTCGCAGGGCTCGGCGAAAAGCTGGCCCGGCACGGCTTCAAAGAGATCGCCACGCGCAAAGGCGGCGCGCGCGGTCTCGACGGTGGCCTGATATTCGCCGGGGGCGTGATCGGCAAAGCCCTGGCGCGGCGTCTTCTGATACGGACTGTCAGCCGTCTCGCGCGACAGGCCTTCGGTGGACTTGCCCTTCCACGTGAAATCGTAACTCAGCACCACGCCGCGGCCGGTGGCGCGATCATAGGCCAGCAAGCGATCGGGGACATAGAGCACGATGTCCCGCTGGTCCTGCTCGCGCGGACGCTTCTGCACGAGGTCCTCGATCTGGAACACGAGGTCGTAGGCGAAGGCACCGAACAGGCCGAGCAGCCCGTCGTCGTTGGCGGAGAAGGCGGCGACGAGATCGCGCACCAGCGACATCACGCTGGCGCGCCGCGTGCGCTGGTCTTCCTCGATCGGGGCATCACCCCGGATGATGTGGCCGGACAGGCGCATGGCGGTCTTCTCGGCGATCACCACGCAGGGCTCGCGCAGGACATCGGCGAGGAAGGCGATCAGCACCTGCCCGCGTTCATTGAGCGCTTCCAGCTTGAAATTGACGCCAACGGTCTCAAGCTTGAGCGGCGGATCGGAGAAGCCGAGGTCAAAGCTCTCATAACGACCCGGCACGGTCGTGCCCGACGACAGCACCACGCCGCGTCGGCGGTCGAGCAGGCTGACGAGATCGTCGAGCCTGTTGGCGCCGCCGGTAAACTGCTCCGCCACGCGCGTGATCGCGAGACCTGAGCGGGTCACATAGTCGCTTCTGGCCGGGAGGGCAAAGACAGTCCTGTTCATGGGGTCCTCTTACGAAACTTGCCGAGGGAACGCCACACAGGACAAACGATCAGGCCGCCGCACTGCGTGGGCGACCTCAGACGATTTGGGAAAGGAAAATCGCACCGGCCACCTCTTTAGGAGGTGCGCCACCAAAGACGGGTTGGGCGGACGGCGGTGCTCATGGGGCGGATACTCACCATGGCGCGGGGGCGGCGTCAAGGGCGGCCCCCCGCGACCCGGACGATGGCTGTTACCCCAAATGCTTCCGGAAAAACTCCGTCGCCCTGCCCCAAGCGAGTTCGGCGGCTTCGCGGTCGTGCACGGCCTGGCGCTGCTCGTTGACGAAGGCGTGCTCGGCGTCATAGCGGAACAGCTCCAGCGACTTGCCGGCGGCCTTCATGGCTTTCTCGAAGCCGTTGACCAGGTCAGGCGTGCACCAATCGTCCTTGTTGGCGAAATGGGCCTGGAGCGGAATCTTGATGTCGGCGGGCTTGGCGGCCTGCTCCGGCGGGATGCCGTAGAACACGACGCCGGCGGCGAGCTCCGGCACATGCACCGAGCCGATGATCGTCACGGCGCCACCGAGACAGAAGCCGGTCAGGCCGACCTTGCCGCCGTTGCGCGACAGATATTGCGTGGCGCCGCGCACCGTCTGCGTGGTGGCGTCCATGAAATCGAGCGAGTTCATCTCTTTGCCGGCCGCATCCGTGTCGTGATACGGCACCACCTTGCCCTTGTAGAGATCGGGCGCGAGCGCATCGAAGCCGGCGAGCGCAAAGCGGTCGCACAGGCCCTTGATCTGGTCCGACAGCCCCCACCATTCCTGGATCACGACCACGCCCGGCGCGTTGCCGCGCGCGGCGTTGGCGAGATAGCCCGAGGCGTCCTTGCCGTCCGGGCGTTTGAAGGTGATTGCGGTTCCCATGGTGTCCTCCGACGCGTTTCTGGGGAATGGTTGGCGGTATTTTGGCCGCTGGGAGCGCGCGGCGCAATCCACTCTCTCGTCATTCCGGGGCGCGCGATAGCGCGAGCCCGAATGACGGCGAGCCAACAAAAAGCCCCCTCGCGGGGGCTTTTCATTCTTGTCTCGCCTCAAGCCGCTCAGTGCGAGCTGGCCCAGACCTTCTTCTTGGTGAAGTACATCAGGAACGCGAAGATGATCAGGAAGACGAAGACCTGGAAGCCGAGGCGCTTGCGCGCTTCCATGTGCGGCTCGGCGGTCCACATCAGGAACGTGGTGACGTCCTTGGTGTATTGCGCAACGGTGGCCGGCGAGCCGTCGTCATAGGTCACCTGGCCGTCGCTGAGCGGCTTCGGCATCTTGATGGCGTGGCCGGGGAAGTACTTGTTGTAGTACGAGCCCTCCGGGATGGTGACGCCTTCCGGCACCTTGTCCTCAAAGCCCTCGAGCACCGCCGCGACATAGTCCGGGCCCTGCTCCTGGTACTGGCTGAAGAAGTCGACCAGGAACATCGGGAAGCCGCGGCCGTAGGAACGCGCCTTGGTGATCAGCGACAGGTCCGGCGGCGCCGCACCACCGTTCGCTGCGCGCGCGGCCTGCTCGTTCGGGAATGGCGAGGGGAAGTAGTCGGCTGCCCGGCCCGGACGTTCGAACATGTCGCCGGCGTCGTTCGGGCCGTCCTTGATCTTGTAGTCGGAAGCAAACGCCGCCACCTGCGCCACCGAATAGCCGGGGCCGCCGGCATCTCCGAGATTGCGGAAAGCGATGTAGGACAGGCCGTGGCAGTTGGCGCAGACCTCCTTGTAGACCTTCAGGCCGCGCTGGAGCGCGCCGCGGTCGTACTTGCCGAAGGGACCGGCGAACGACCATTTGTTGCCCGGCGGCTTGGTGCCGCCCTCCTCGGCGCGCGCATCCTGCAAGCTGCCGAGGAACAGCGCGCCGGCGGCGACGAGCGCGACCGCGATGGAGGCCACTGCCTTGCCGCTCTTGGCGAGGATCGCCTCCGAGATCGAGTTCGGCACCGGCCGCGGCGTCTCGATGCGCGCGAGCAGCGGCAGCACGATCAGGAAATAGGCGAAGTAGCAGACCGTCAGGACCCGGCCGGCGATCACGTAGATGCCTTCCGGCGGCTGCGCGCCGAGATAGCCGAGCAGGATGCAGACCGCGACGAAGATCCAGAAGAACTGCTTGGCCAGCGGACGGTACTTCGACGATTTGGTCTTGGCGGCATCGAGCCAGGGCAGGAAGCACAGGATGATGATCGCCGAGAACATCCCGATCACGCCCGCGAGCTTGTTCGGGATCGAGCGCAGGATCGCGTAGAACGGCAGGTAATACCATTCCGGCACGATGTGCGGCGGCGTCACGCCCGGGTTCGCCGGAATGTAATTGTCGGCGTCGCCGAGATAGTTCGGCATGTAGAAGATGAACCAGGCGTAGAGCAGCAGGAAGCAGGCGACGCCGAAGCCGTCCTTGATGGTCGCATGCGGCGTGAACGGCACCGTGTCCTTTTCCGTCTTCGGCTCGACGCCGTCCGGATTGTTCTGGCCGGCGACGTGCAGCGCCCAGACGTGGAGCACGACGACGCCCGCGATCAGGAACGGCAGCAGGTAGTGCAGCGAGAAGAAGCGGTTCAGCGTCGGGTTGCCGACCGAATAGCCGCCCCACAACAGCGTCACGATGCTCTCGCCGACATAGGGAATGGCGGAGAACAGATTGGTGATGACGGTGGCGCCCCAGAAGCTCATCTGGCCCCACGGCAGCACGTAGCCCATGAAGCCCGTTGCCATCATCAGGAGATAGATGATGACGCCGAGGATCCACAGCACCTCGCGCGGCTCTTTGTAGGAGCCGTAGTAAAGGCCGCGCAGCATGTGGACATAGACCGCGAAGAAGAACATCGACGCGCCGCAGGCATGCATGTTGCGCAGCAGCCAGCCGTAATTGACGTCACGGACCAAAAGCTCGACCGACTTGAAGGCGAGATCGGCATGCGGCGTGTAGTGCATCGCCAGGACCACGCCGGTCAGGATCTGCATCCCGAGCATGAAGGAGAGGATGGCGCCGAACGTCCACCAGTAGTTCAAATTACGCGGGGTGGGATAAACGACGAACGAAGAATGCATGAGACCCAGGATCGGCAGACGTCGCTCGATCCATTGCAGGGCCGGATTGCTCGGCTGGTAGTCGGATGGTCCGCTCATGATGCGATCCTGAGGAAATAAAACGACGAGACGGCGCGAAGCTTCGGACGCGGGTCCGAAGCTCAGCCGATCTGGATTTTGGTGTCGGAAACGAACTGGTACGGCGGCACCGGCAGGTTCGCGGGCGCGGGCCCCTGGCGGATGCGGCCGGACAAATCGTACTGCGAACCATGGCAGGGGCAGAAGAACCCGTCGTAATTGCCTTCATGAGCGATCGGGATGCAGCCGAGATGGGTGCAGATGCCGATCACGACCAGCCACTGGTCATGGCCGGATTTGACCCGGGCCTCGTCGGTCTGCGGATCGGGCAGGCTCGCCACGTTGACGGCGCGCGCCTCGTCGATCTGCTTCTTGGTACGGTGGCTGATATAGATCGGCTTGCCACGCCAGAACACCTTGATGTCCTGCCCCTCGGCGACCGGGCTCAGATCGACCTCGATCGGCGCACCGGCGGCGATGGTCGAGGCGTCCGGATTCATTTGGGAGATGAAGGGCCAGAGTGCGACTGCGCCCCCTACTGCTGCGGCAGCCCCCGTTGCAACGAATAAGAAATCACGGCGTGTCGGATGGTCCGCCGAAGACGCTGTCGTCACAATTCCAACCCTTTCTTCTTATGCTGTCGGCGGAACCGCTCCAGGGGCCCCCAAGGTCCCCAGAACAGTCTGCCGGCGCCCGCGGCCCCCCCGCGGCGGCAGAACTTCACTTGTCCCCACCAAAACAAGGCGAAAACAGCAGTCCAAAATCGTTCTATTGGCACCCTTGCCGGGCGAGCGCAAGCCCGCTAACGGCGCGGGAGCGTGCAATGCACGAAATCCGCGGCTAGCGATGTTTTATTGAGACATTTCCGGCCCACAACCAACCAGTCACCGCCCATGCAGATCGCGCTTTTTCAACCCGACATCCCCCAGAACACCGGCACGATTCTCAGGCTGTGCGCCTGTCTGGGCATCGCCGCCCATATCATCGAACCTGCCGGCTTCCCGGTCTCCGACCGGCATTTCCGTCGGGCGGGAATGGACTACCTCGACCATGTCAGCATCACCCGCCACAATTCCTGGTCGAAATTCGAGGACTGGCGCGCGGCACAAGGCTACCGCCTGCTGCTGTTCACCACCAAAGCCGCTACCGACTACCGCGATTTCCGTTACCAGACGTCGGACATCCTGCTATTCGGGCGCGAGAGCGCGGGCGTCACCGACGCGGTGGTCGAGGCCGCGGATGCGCGGCTGGTGATCCCGATCACCCCGGGATTGCGGTCGCTCAATGTCGCCATGACCGCGGCGATGGCCGCGGGCGAAGCGCTGCGGCAGGTCCGAAACCCGCAAGTTTGATGTGTTGAGGAGAGACCATTGAGTTACGCGGTCAAGGAAATCTTCCTGACCCTGCAAGGCGAAGGCGCCCATGCCGGGCGTGCGTCCGTGTTCTGCCGTTTTGCCGGCTGCAACCTCTGGAGCGGCCGCGAGGCCGACCGCAACGATGCGACCTGCAAATTCTGCGACACGGATTTCGTCGGCACCGACGGCACGCTCGGCGGCCGCTACGCCTCGGCCATGGAACTCGCCGACACCATCGCCGCGCAATGGACAGCAACGGCCGCCAACCGCTACGTGGTGCTAACCGGCGGCGAGCCGCTGCTCCAGGTCGATGCGGCCCTGGTCGATGCGCTCCATGCCCGCGGCTTCGAGATCGGCGTCGAGACCAACGGCACGGTTGCCCCACCGGAGGGGCTCGACTGGATCTGCGTCAGCCCGAAGGGCGGCAGCGAGTTGGTCCTGCGCCATGGCCATGAGCTGAAGCTGGTCTATCCGCAGGCCCTCGCGGCGCCCGAGGTTTTCGAGGGCCTCGCCTTCGAGCGCTTCTCGCTCCAGCCGATGGACGGGCCCGAGGTCGCCCAAAACACCGCGCGCGCTATCGACTATTGCCTGCACCACCCGCAATGGCGGCTCAGCGTGCAGACACATAAATCGCTCGGCATCAGATAGGATTGGTTGACGGACAGATGTGGGAATTGACGAAATCGTTCCGCTTCGAGGCGGCGCATTCGCTGTCGGGAACGACCTTTGGCGCGGCGAGCGAAGAGATCCACGGCCACTCGTTCCGCGCCGAGGTCACGGTCCGCGGCACGCCGGACCCTGCGACCGGCATGGTGATCGATCTCGGCCTCGTCCAGCGCGCCATCGAGGACGTGCGCGTGATGCTCGACCACAAGTTTCTCAACAAGATCGAGGCGCTGGGAATGCCGACGCTGGAAAACCTGTCGCGCTTCGTCTGGGAGCGGCTCGCGCATATCGGCAAGCTGACCCGCGTCAGCATCCACCGCGACAGTTGCAACGAGAGCTGCACCTATTACGGTCCGCAGGGGCTGACACGCATGACATCTACGATGGACCCCAATCTGATCGAAGACCGCAAGACGCGCGCCCGCAGCCTGGTTTGAGCATTTGCGCGACGACATCTGCGCGAGCTTCGAGCGGCTGGAGGATGACGCGCCGCAAAGCCTCTATCCCGGCGAGGCCGGCCGCTTCGCGCGCACGCCCTGGCAGCGCACTGATCACAGCGGCGCCGCCGGCGGGGGCGGCGTGATGTCGATGATGTCCGGCCGCCTGTTCGAGAAGGTCGGCGTGCACTGCTCGACCGTGCATGGCGAATTCGCGCCCGAGTTTCGTGCGCAGATTCCGGGCGCGGCCGAAGACCCGCGGTTCTGGGCCTCCGGCATCTCGCTGATCGCGCATCTGCGCAATCCGCACGTGCCGGCCGTGCACATGAACACGCGCTTCGTCGTCACCACCAAGGCGTGGTTCGGCGGCGGCGCCGATCTCACGCCGGTGCTCGATCGCCGGCGCACGCAGGAGGACGCGGACACGCTCGCCTTCCACGCCGCGATGAAGGAGGCCTGCGACCAGCCCAACGGCGTTGCCGATTACGACAAGTACAAGAAGTGGTGTGACGAGTATTTCTATTTGCCGCACCGGAAAGAGGCGCGCGGCATCGGCGGCATCTTCTACGACTGGCACGACAGCGGTGACTGGGACGCCGACCTCGCCTTCACGCAAGATGTCGGCCGCGCCTTCCGGAAGATCTATCCCGAGCTGGTGCGGCGCAATTTCGCGACCGCATGGACGGTTGCTGATCGCGAGGAGCAATTGATCCGGCGCGGCCGCTACGTCGAATTCAACCTGCTCTACGACCGCGGCACCATCTTCGGACTCAAGACCGGCGGCAATGTGGATTCGATCCTGTCGTCGCTGCCGCCGGAGGTGAAATGGCCATGATGACGATGAAGCCCGCAATCAAGCCGCTGCCGCGCGCCATGCTGATCGACATGGACGACACCATCCTGTCGGCCTATGGCCGGCCCGAGATCGCCTGGAACACGATCGCCAGCGAATTTGCCGAGGAGCTCGCGCCGCTGCCGCCGCAGCAGGTCGCAACCGCGGTGCTGGCCTATGCGCGGCAGTTCTGGTCGACTGCGGAGCCGATCTGGCGGATGAAGCTTGGCGAGGCGCGGCGGCTCACGGTGCGAGGCGGCTTCGCCGCGCTCGAAGCCTGCGGCCATCGCGCCCTCTCCGACGAACTCGCCAATCGCCTCGCCGACCGCTTCACCACCTATCGCGAAGAAGCGATCTTCGTTTTTCCGGGCGCACATGATGCGATCGACGCGTTCAAGGCACACGGCATCAAGCTCGCGCTGGTCACCAACGGCGCCGCCGACATGCAGCGTGCCAAGGTCGAGCGCTTCGAGCTGACCCATCGCTTCGACCACATCCAGATCGAGGGCGAGCACGGTTTCGGCAAGCCCGAGGAGCGCGCCTATCTGCACGCGATGGAGGCGCTCGGCGTCACCGCGAAAGACACCTGGATGATCGGCGACAATCTGGAATGGGAAGTCGTGACGCCGCAGCGCCTCGGCATCTATGCGATCTGGATCGACGTGCATGGCGACGGCCTGCCCGAAGGCTCGACCGTCAAGCCCGACCGCATCATCCGCTCGCTGACCGAACTGGTGCCGCACCAGGTCTAGCCAGGGCGCGACCACAAGATATCGAAAACAACCCCATGCACAGTAGCCGGCTGCTGCAATTTCAACGGCTTGCCGCAAACGCAAACGAACTGCTGATTTTACGAAATCATTTGACGCGTCGGGCAAAACAGGCGCATCATGTCACGATCGCCGCGCCTGGGACGGAATGGTCCTTGGGCGACCATCGAGCGATCCCCCACTCGAACCTCTGCCATCGACGTTTCGCGCAGTCTACGCAAGCCGACGCAAATTCACGGGTCACGCAGCCCGTGATCGGCGTGTCATGACGGGTTGCTAGCCTTCCCTCTCGTCGATCAACCCGAAAGGACCATCCATGGAACTGAAAACCGGCGACGTCGTGATGCTGAAATCCGGCGGCCAGCCGCTGACCGTCGCGGAGGTGAAAGGCGACGACATCCTCTGCCTCTGGATGGGCTCGGAAGGCGATCTGTTCCGCGAGACGCTGCCGCTGGCCACGCTCGAACGCCTGGAAATTGACGACGAGGACGAAGACGAGGACGACGAGGACGAAGACGACGAGTAGGCGCGGCTAAGGCCGCGTCACAATTAGATGAGATCGGAGTCCTCGGCTCCACGTGATGTCCGCTTGTCCGCCAATAAGGGCGCAATAGCGGACATCATTCGATGTCGCCCATAAGGCGACGGAATCCCGGATTGTCCGAGCGGTTGCTCAGCCACGCGACGGCTTGTTCAGAATGACGCCAAGAAGCACGATGAACACAATCCATAGGACGAGCGCCTTGCACACAGAACGAGAACCACAAAAGCCCATCTTCGCTGCCTGCTCGTAGCCTCCTTGTACAAGCCGTAGAGCCGCCAGCATGCGCCAACCGGGTAGAGGCCGATGGCTGCTGCACTCGCAATAAAAAGACATTGGTGTAGAGCTACGGGTTTTTTGAAGCGCCAGATCGTGTTCCCGGTACGATAAAATGGTTCGCCCCGTGACCGGATTATCGTTGTGTCGCTCATTGACTTCCCCAGGCTCAGACTGCGTCGGTCGATCGGCGGCTGAACTGCTTCGCAACGATCCTCTCAGATCAGGTTGACTTCTCCAGCCCGTCGCGATATCACATTATGGACTAATCGGTCCCGAAACAAAATGGCGCGCCTGAGAGAATTTGACTACGAGCAGGTCCTGGATGGCGCGCTTCAGCTATTTTGGCGCGGCGGCTATGAGGCAACTTCGCTCGATGGGTTGCTTAGCGAAGTGGGTCTCAGCAAAAGCAGCTTCTACGGTGCATTCGGCAGCAAGCACGAAATGCTCCTGGCGTGTCTCGACCGCTACATCGAGACCGTACTGCAAGCAAACATCGACGATTTGCGGCGTGGACCACCCCGCGCAGCGATTATCAGGAGCTTCGAAAAGATCCTCGGGTTCCAACCCGCCTCTAAAACCTGCTTTCTTCAGGTTTGCGCGATCGAACGAGGCGGACATGATCAACTCGTGCGCATGCGCGTTCGGCGCGGGCTGGAGCAATTCGAGGAAGCCTACCGAGACACGATCGTACGGGGGCAGGAAGCCGGACAGTTCGATGCGGATGCCGATGCGCGCGTGCTGTCTACCTTTCTCGTCGCAAATCTCTACGGGCTGCAGGTTCTTGGCCGCGCCAATATCGCAGTGGATGCACGAACGAAGACTCTCGCAACGATCATGAAGGCCCTCGCATAATTTTTTTGTCAAATTATGGACTACATGGTCCACAATAGAAGGTCGCCATGAATGAACAAGGGAGAGATAGATGATGACTGATCGAAGAGCCTTCGGTTTTAGCTTGGCGGCAGCAGCGGCCGCCGGCGCCACGCCGGCGCACGCCGCCGACGATGTCCGCGAGGCTAACAAACGGACCGTCCTGGCGTTCTACGATGCGGCCTTGAACCGGTCGAACATCGACGAAGCCGCGGCCCATTTCGGGCCGCATTTCATCCAGCACAATCCCAGGAGCAAGGATGGGATCGAGGGATTTCGCTCGTTGTTGCAGGACCTGAAAAAGCAATTCTCCGGACTTCGCAGCGACGTCAAACGCGTCTTCGCCGACGGTGACTTCGTGATACTGCATGTCCACGTCAAGCTTCAGCCCGAAGAATTGGGGCTGGCGATCGTGGAAATCTTCCGGCTTGAACACGGCAAGATCGTCGAACATTGGGACGTGCGCCAACCCGTCCCCGAAACCGCCGCCAATACGAACGGGATGTTCTAGCGACGCTCGCAATTCCCGGACCTCGGCCTGGCGAATGGCGCGGGAAGCCACGACGTCGACGATAACGCCAAATCTCACGTCGATGAGATAGTTGTCGGAGTAAGCGAAGAATCTGGGTGCCTCGCCTATTTCGCAAAGCCATTCTCGGCGAAGTCGCTGATGGAGCCGCTCCATAGGGCGGCGGCGTTTTCGTGGCACCCTTGATGCCTGATGCCGTGATCGGCGGCATGGTACTAAAGGTCGTTGTCCCACAGAACAATTACCTAGGTTAATGATCCGCAGTAGCAAATGGCGGTGGGCGTAACCTGAAGGAGCGTGACGTGCCTATCAGCGAACAACGCGAACTGGAAATTGAGCGGGAACTCGCGATCATCATGCGCGAGCTTGATCGCCATCTGCCGGTGCGAAAACCGGAACCCAACAAACTTGAACAAGCGGCTCGGTTCCCGTGGGCGCCCCCGCTCTTGCTTGACCTTGAGGAGTAGGCCGCGCGCCGTCCCTCCTCGCGCGGATAGGCCATCATGACGCCGCACTGTACATCAGGACAATGTGCCTGAAGACAACTGTCCCCGACCGGGTTCCTGAGTTTAGATGCTTGCGTACCGAGGGTCGTCCCCCACCCCGGTACACCAATTCCTCCCAAGTCTTCCTCCCGAGACTTCGGCCCCGGTCCCTCAGATCGGGGCCGTTCCTTTTTGGCGACGTACGGTCGCGCTCAAGCTCCAACACCGCGACGGCGGCGCGGCAGTGCACCCATTTCAACGCAGACGACATCGGCGTTTCGCTGTTCCCTCTTGAGCCGGGGCGGATTTTCTCTGGGGTGGGAGTTGGGGGCAGATGAAGCGAAACGACGTGTTTTTTTGGATTTCGATTGTTTGGCTAGCCGCACTTTGCGCCGCAGCGATCTGGATACTTTTTTTTGCCGTCAATGCATGAGCCTAGAGTGAACGCGTTCGGCGCGCGCCGACCTGCGCCCAGCGGCTCGTCATGAACCTTCGGACTAAGTCCGCCTCGGGCCGCCCCAGACATCAAGCCGTCAGCGCAGCCCCGTCATCTTGCGCTCAAATCTGTCCTCACGCGCGCCACCGACTTTGGGCCGTCCGGGTCGGATGGAACGAGTTGCGCGTACGCTTCGAAGTCGGACAATGCCTGTTGCAGACTGCGCTTCTTCTCGCGCGCCACGCCTCGTAGGCTTCGACATAGTTCGGATCGAGGCGGAGCGCCTGATCGTAGTCGCCGATGGCGCGGTTGAGGTCGCGTCTGTTCTTATATTCAACGCCGCGGTTCGAGTAGATTTTCGCAACCTCCTCGCCGCTGAATTCGCCTGACGCAATGGCGCGGGAGCACGCCGCGATGGCAGCCTCGCCCGATTGCCTCGCGCCAGGTGTTCGGTTTCCGGTTTGGGTCGCCGATTAGGGTTAAGCCGGACGACTTCCGGTTTAAGCATGGAGCCGACGTCTATCGGTACACGCCCTGGCCGAGGTTCGCTCCGCGGTCGAGGCGCGAGTGCCAATTGGGCCGGGGGCATCTACGCGATGAGTTGCTTCGCCGCGGCCGAGATCATCACCAGCCCGCCGGTGATGACGGCGACGTCGAGGATCGCGGTGTGGATGTGCACCGGCATCCGCTCGACGAAGGCCCTGGCGAGGAACGCGCCGGGGATCGCGATCCCGCCGATCAGAAGCGCAAAGGCGAGCACCTGCGCGGTCACGGCGCCGGCGAGGCCAAACACCGAGATCTTGATGAGGCCGGTGCCGAGCGAGATCATCGCATCGGTCGCGATCACGGCGGCGCCTTCCAGGCCCGCGGCCATCAGCAGCGAGAGCAGGATCACACCGGAGCCGGAGGTGCCGCCGACCAGCACGCCGTAACCGACGGAGCCGGCGGCGAGACCGGCGTCGCCGATCTTGACCTGGCGGCGGCGAAGCACGCGGCGCAGCGGCACGCTCAGGATCAGCATGGTGCCGATCACGAGCGCCGCGCCCAAATTGGTGAGCCGCGTGTAACCATAGGCGCCGAGCGCCGTCGTCAACGCCGCGCAGGCGAGCACGATCAGTGCGCGGCGGCGGTCGGCATAGCGGAGATAGGCAATCGCGCGGCTCGAATTGGTGAAGATCGCGGAGATCGCGATGATCGGCACCACGGGCTCGGCGCCGACCAGCGGCACCAGCACCAGCGGCATCAGGGCGCCGGTGCCGTAGCCGGCCAGACCACCGATGATCGAAGCAAACAACGCCATCAACGCGACCAGCAGGAGCTGGAGAAGCGAGATGTCGGCGAAGCCTGAGACGATGGTCAATTTTTCTGATCGCGGCTGGCGCGTGCCGCAGCTTGATCGGCGATGGAAGCGAGTGCGGCTTCATCTAGTGGAAAATCCGCCGCAAGCCAAGCATCCTCGGCAAGTGTCAACACATGCCCGAGCGCAGGCCCCTCGGCCATGCCGCGCGCGATGAAATCGGCGGCGCGAAGCGGGAATTTCGGCGCGGTCCAGCGCTGCGGCAGTTCGGCGAGCTCGCGCCAGCGCGACGCGGTCACGTCGCCGCCGTTCCGCGCCCAGGCCAGCAACACACGATCGAGATAGCGCTCGCGCCCCAGCCGGTAGAGCAACCGCCGCGCATTGGCTTCGTCCTTGTTGGCGAAGCGCCACCAGCGATGGCCCATCGAATCCAGCGCCTTGGCTTCGGCATTGGAGAGCCTCAAGCGCGCGGCGACGCGCTTGGCGTCTTCGGTCACGGCCACCGTCAGCGCGGCCAGGCGCCGCGTTGCGCTCGCCGGCAGGCCAAGCTCGCGCTCGATCGCAATCATCGCCGTCAGCGGCCCGGCATAGGCAACGCCGCCAATCAGCGCTTGCAGCGATCCGGCATCGACCATCGCGAGCGCCGCGCGCGATGCGCCGTTCGCCACCAATAGCTTCAGCATCTCCATGCGCACGCGTTCGGCCGACAGGCTCGCAAGGCCGCCGCGTCCACGGATGCAGGCGAGGTAGCCGTCGCGGTCGGGATCGCCGGCGCCGAAGGCGGCGTGGATGCGGAAGAAGCGCAGGATGCGCAGATAATCCTCGGCGATGCGCTGGTCGGGATTGCCGATAAAGCGTACGCGCCGCGCTCTCGCATCCGCGATCCCGCCGACATAGTCGTAGACGACGCCGTTCGCATCGACCGACAAGCCGTTCATCGTGAAGTCGCGCCGCTCGGCGTCCTTCACCCAGTCGCGGCCGAAGGCGACCTTGGCCTTGCGGCCGAAGGTTTCGGTGTCCTCGCGCAGCGTCGTGACTTCGTAGGGATGCTTGTCGATGACGAGCGTGACGGTGCCGTGGTCGATGCCGGTCGGCACGCTCTTGATGCCGGCGCTCCTGGCGCGACGTATCACCTCCTCCGGCCGCGCCGTGGTCGCGATATCCATGTCGCCCGGCGGCAGATCGAGCAGCGCGTTGCGCACGGTGCCGCCGACCACGCGTGCCTCCTCGCCATCCGTGCCGAGCAGTTGCAGGACACGCGCCGTCCCGCCTGTGGTCAGCCAGGGCGCATCGGCAAAGATCGGCTCAGCGCTCATCGTCCGGCCCTTATCTTTCCGTGCCCGGCACGAGCGTGCCGTTCACGACATGGGCGGGAACGTAGGTCGAGTTCGGCGCGGCGCCGGAGAAATGCGCAAGCCCGATCAGGCCCGCGATGACCAGCACGAGCGCCGCCAGGACCAGGCGCGCAACGACGGTGATCGGCCAGGACGATTGCACGAACAGGCCGGATCGGGTGGCGGCCAGGAACAGCGCATAGACGGCAAAGGGGATGAGGAAGATTCCGATCTCGGTCAGGACCGGCCGGATCATGACGAATAGATCCGCTCATACAACACACGCAGCATTCCGGCCGTCGCACCCCAGATGTAGCGTTCCGCGAACGGCATTGCGTAGTAAAACCGCTCCAAGCCGCGGAATTCCTTGCTGTGCATCTGGTGGTTCGCCGGGTTCATCAGGAAGGATAGCGGCACTTCGAATGCGTCATCAACCTCGGAATGGTTGATCGTGAGCGCAAAACCCGGCCGCACCCTGGCTAAGGTGGGCAGGATACGGAAACCGAAGCCGGTGCCATAGAGGTCGAGATAGCCGATCGGCTCGACGAAATCGCGCGACAGCCCGACCTCCTCCTCGGCCTCGCGCAGCGCCGCGTCGAGCGGAGAGGAATCGGTCGCGTCGATCTTGCCGCCGGGAAAGGCGATCTGGCCGGCGTGGTCGTTGAGATGTGCCGAGCGCTGCGTCAGCAGGATGGTCGGTTCGGGATGGTCGACCACCGCGATCAGGACTGCGGCCGGCCGCACCGGCTGCTCCCGCGCGACGATCTCGAGCATCTTGTCGGTGCCGGGATCGCCGGAGGCCGGAACGATGTTCGGATCGTAGAGCCCGGGCGGAACGTCGAAGCCGAGCCGCGCCCTGGAGCGGGCGAAGAAATCCGCCGCTCCGACCACAACGGGCTCGTTGCTCAGGATAGGCTTGTTCAAGGCGCGGCCCTCACCTGCTCCGCGTCGGCCATGGCGAAGAATTCGCCGGCCGAACTCGACGCCGAACATCGGCTGGCCATCGACCATCCGCTCCTCGCCCATGTCAACAAGATCGTAGTAGAGCGCGCGGGTGACCTTGGCCCAGAGATCGGCGCGGACGTGCAGATAGGGCGTCAGCCCGCCGTCCTTGGCCTGCTCGAAGCGAAGCCGGTGCGCGGCATCGCAAATGACCCAGTCGTCGACATTGGTACGGAATCGCAGCACGCGATGGTTGTCCTCGCCGTCCTTCTGCATCTCGACCGCCATGAACGGCGCGTCGTCGACGCGGATGCCGACCTTCTCCACAGGCGTGACGAGAAAATGCTTGTCGCCTTCGCGCTTCAAGACCGTCGAGAACAGGCGCACCAGCGCTGGCCGGCCGATTGGCGTGCCCATGTAGAACCATGTACCATCGATGCCGATTCGAATATCGAGATCGCCGCAAAACGGCGGATTCCACAGATGCACCGGAGGCAGTCCTTTCTTGACGCCTTCGGCACCGGCAGCACTTTTGGCGGCGGCAGCCAGCCCCTCAAGACCGTGATCGGCGCTCTGCCCTTGGTTCGCCATGGTTTGCCCTGACTTTGTCATTTCGCTCGGATTGTCATTTGGCACGATTGGTGCAGGCCTACCTTGTAATCGGTGCTCGGTTCCACCCCCGGACTAGTCCGGTGTGCAGGTCGCCACTTCGTGATGCCCTACATAACCCTAAGCCGATAAGGTGGGGATAGGTTAATTCAACGAATACATGGCCTTCCTGCAAGTCTAGCATAGGGCCCATGATGCAAATTGACGCGATGATTTGACGACGCAAGAGAGCCGCGTCGCAGGCTGAAGGAGCTAACGGATGGCGGAAAGTGTCGAGAAGCTCGAAGACGGCATCGTCCGTTCGGCCGAGCAGGTGTCGAGCCAGGTGCGCGCGGCGAAGGACGCGATCGCGTCGGTCATCTTCGGCCAGGATCGCGTAATCGAGAACACGCTTGTCACCATCCTCTCCGGTGGCCACGCGCTCCTGATCGGCGTGCCCGGCCTCGCCAAGACCAAGCTGGTCGAGACGCTCGGCGTCACGCTCGGTCTCGATGCCAAGCGCGTACAGTTTACTCCCGACCTGATGCCGTCGGATATTCTCGGCGCCGAAGTGCTCGACGAGAGCAACGCGGGCAAACGCTCTTTCCGTTTCATCGCTGGCCCCATCTTCGCGCAGCTGCTGATGGCCGACGAGATCAACCGCGCCAGCCCGCGCACGCAATCGGCGCTGCTGCAGGCGATGCAGGAGCAACACATTACCGTCGCCGGCGCGCGCCACGATCTGCCCAAGCCGTTCCATGTGCTCGCAACGCAGAACCCGCTGGAGCAGGAAGGCACCTATCCGCTGCCTGAAGCGCAGCTCGACCGCTTCCTGATGGAAATCGACGTCGATTATCCCGATCGCGACGCCGAGCGCCGCATCCTGTTCGAGACCACCGGCGCCGAAGAGACGCTGGCCAAGGGCTCGATGACCGCGGATGCGCTGATCACGGCGCAGCGGCTGATCCGACGCCTGCCGGTCGGCGATTCCGTGGTTGAAGCCATTCTGTCGCTGGTGCGCTCGGCTCGTCCGGGACCGGACAGCGGCGAGGCCGGCAAGTTCATCGCCTGGGGCCCGGGCCCGCGCGCCAGCCAATCCCTGATGCTCGCGGTGCGTGCCCGCGCGCTGATCGACGGACGTCTCGCGCCCTCGATCGACGACGTGCTCGACCTCGCCGAGCCCGTGCTGAAGCACCGCATGGCATTGACGTTCCAGGCGCGCGCCGAAGGCCGCACGATTCCGGACGTGATCAAACAATTGAAGACACGGATCGGTTGATGGCCGCAGAGAACGGGCACACAGCGAAGGAGACAGTAGCGATCCGACGTGCCGATGGCGAAAGCCGTACGCTCGCCGCTTCGCTGCCGCGCCTGGTGCTGGAAGCCCGCCGCATCGCCGCCAACGTCATCCACGGCCTGCACGGCCGCCGCCGCGCCGGTTCCGGCGAAAATTTCTGGCAATACCGCCGCTTCGTCTCCGGCGAGCCGTCGCAGAACGTCGATTGGCGGCGCTCGGCACGTGACGACCATCTCTATGTCCGCGAGCTTGAATGGGAAGCCTCGCACACGGTCTGGATCTGGCCCGACCGCTCGCCTTCGATGGCGTTCGCTTCGAAGACCGCACGCGAGTCCAAGCTGGAGCGCACGCTGATTGTCGCGTTCGCGTTGGCCGAGCTGCTGGTCGCGGGCGGTGAACGCGTCGGCATTCCCGGATTGATGGCGCCGACCGCGAGCCGCAGTGTCATCGACAAGATGGCGCAGGCGATGCTGCATGACGATGCCGACCGGCTGAGCCTGCCGCCCTCCTTCGTGCCTGCGGCGCTGGCCGAAACGATCGTGCTGTCGGATTTCTGGTCGCCGATATCAGAGATCCAGGCCACGCTCGCCGGCCTGTCCGGCTCGGGCGCGCATGGCACGCTGGTCCAGGTCGTCGATCCCGCAGAGGAATCGTTCCCCTATTCCGGCCGCGTCGAGTTCGTCGAGCCTGAAGGCTTTGGCGTGATCACCGCCGGCCGCGCCGAAAGCTGGGCGCAGGACTACACTGCGCGGCTCGCGCTCCACCGCGACCAGATCCGCGCCGAGACCAACAAGCTCGACTGGCTGTTCACGACGCATGCGACCGACCGCTCGGCCGCCGAGCTGCTGCTGTTCCTCCATGCCGGCATGCAGGTGAGCAAGTCGGGTGCGCGTACCACGGCGATCAAGGCGGGGCCGGCCGCATGATGGGATTGCCGCTCGCCTTCACCGAACCACTGCTCCTGATCGGCCTTATCAGCCTGCCGGTGCTGTGGTGGCTGCTGCGCGTGATGCCGCCGCGGCCGCGCCGCATCGAATTTCCGCCGACACGCCTGCTGTTCGACATCGCGCCGCGGGAAGAGACGCCCTCGCGGACGCCATGGTGGCTGACCGCGCTGCGCCTCCTGGCTGCGGCGCTGGTGATCTTCGCTGCCGCCGGCCCGATCTGGAATCCGCAGACCGGCCTCGCCGCCAGCAAGGCGCCGCTGATGATCATGCTCGACGACGGCTGGAGCGCCGCGTCGAACTGGGACATCAGGATCAGGGCCGCCGACGAGCTGATCGCCAATGCCGACAACGACCGCCGCGCGATCGCGCTGGTGCCGCTGTCCGAGCCGAACCGTGACATCACGCTGATGCCGGCGGGAGCGGCGCGCGTTGCGCTGCGCCAGCTCGCGCCAAAGCCCTATTCGATCGAGCGCGTTGAGACCCTGACCGCGATCGATCGTTTCCTGAATGCGACCGGCGACTGCGAGATCGCCTGGCTGTCCGACGGCGTCGATACCGGCCGCGGCGACGAGTTCGTGCAAGCGCTCGGCAAGACCGTCGGAGATCGCAGCTTGACGGTGTTCGAAGGCGGCACCTCCTCCCCACTGGCGCTGGTCGCGGCGGAGAATGCGGCTGCGAAAATGACGGTGAAGGTGCTGCGCACCGACAGCGGCATCGCCGCCGGCACCGTGCGGGCGCTGGACCAGAAGGCCTCGCCGATCGGCGAAGCGCGCTTTACCTTCGGGCCGCAGGACAAGGAGACCGAGGCGGCGTTCGACCTGCCGGTCGAGCTGCGCAACGACATCAGCCGGCTCGAGATCTCCGGCGAGCGTTCGGCCGGCGCGGTGCAGCTGCTCGACAAGCGCTGGCGTCGCCGCGCCATCGGCATCGTCTCGGGTGCGAGCAGCGAGACCGCGCAGCCGCTGCTGGCGCCGACCTTCTACCTCACCCGCGCGCTGGCGCCGTTCGCCGACGTGCGGCTCGCCGACAAGGGCTCGCCGCAGCAGGGCATCACCCAGTTCCTCGATCAGAAGCTGCCGATGATCATCCTGGCCGATGTCGGCACGGTCGCGCCCGAACTGCGCGAGCGTCTCAACGCCTGGATCGACCAGGGCGGCGTGCTGGTGCGATTCGCCGGTCCCCGGCTGGCGCAGGCCGAAGACGATCTCGTTCCGGTCAAGCTGCGCAAGGGCGGCCGCACGCTCGGCGGCAGCCTGACCTGGGAAAAGCCGCAGCATCTTGCCGCCTTCACGGCCGACGGCCCGTTTGCCGGCGTGTTCGTGCCCAAGGACGTCACCGTGAGCCGGCAGGTGCTGGCCGAGCCCGATGCCGTGCTCGCCACCAAGAGCTGGGCCTCGCTTGAAGACGGCACGCCGCTCGTGACCGGCGAGCATCGCGGCAAGGGACTGGTCAGCCTGTTCCATGTCAGCGCCGACATGCGCTGGTCGGATTTGCCGATGTCGGGCACCTTCGTCGAAATGCTGCGGCGGATCGTCGACATGTCCGGCTACACCGCCAAGCCGGGCGCCGGTGTTGCCGGCGAGGTGGCCGCCGAGACGGTGGCGCCGCTGCACATCCTCGACGGCTTCGGTGCCTTCGGGCCGCCGCCGGCCACCGCCAAGCCGCTGACGGCTGATTATCGCGACCGCGCCACGCCGGATCATCCGCCCGGCTTCTACGGTCCGGCAGAAGGACCGCTCGCCGTGAACACGCTCGCCGCCGCCGACCGCATCGCAGCCCTCAACACCGCGGGGCTGCGCGCCCAGCACGCCACCTACACCAATGCCGAGCCGCGCGATCTGCGCGGCTGGCTGCTGTCGACGTCGCTCGCGCTGTTCCTGGTCGACGCCATCATCGTAGCCCTGCTCGGCGGCGGTCTCGCCGCGCTGCTGCGCCGCCGCGCCGCGCCTGCCATGATCGTGCTCGGGCTGGTGCTTGCGGGCCTGATGTCATTCGCGCCGACGCCGTCGCGCGCCGACAGTACGGCAGACGAGTTCGCGATGAAGTCGACGTCGCAGACCCGCCTCGCCTATGTCGTCACCGGCAACGCCGACGTCGATTCCATCGTCAAGGCGGGCCTGTCCGGTCTCACGCTGTTCCTGGCGCAGCGCACCGCGCTCGAGGCCGGCGATCCCGTCGGCATCGACCCCGCGCGCGACGAGCTCGCCTTCTTCCCGCTGATCTACTGGCCGATCGTGCCGGGCGTGCCGAAACCGCCACAGGACGCCATCAACAGGATCGACGCCTATATGAAGCAGGGCGGCACCGTGATCTTCGACACCCGCGACGCGGTCGAAGCGCCGCCCGGCGAGAACGGCGCATCGCAGACGCCGGGCATGCAGGCCTTGCGCGAGATCCTGTCCTCGCTCGACGTGCCCGAGCTCGAGCCGGTGCCGCGCGAGCACGTGCTGACCAAGACCTTCTATCTGCTGCGCGACTTCCCCGGCCGCTTCAACTCGGGTCAGACCTGGGTCGAAGCGCTACCGCGCGAGGACGACGACGAGAGCGCGCAGAAGCCCGCGCGCGGCGGCGACGGCGTCTCGCCGATCATCATCACCTCCAACGACCTTGCGGGCGCCTGGGCGCTCCGTCCCGACGGCCAGCCGATGCTGCCGCTGAGCCCGGGCGAGCCGCGCCAACGCGAATTCGCCTACCGCGCCGGCGTCAACATCGTGATGTACACGCTGACCGGCAACTACAAGGCCGACCAGGTGCACGCACCGGCGCTCATCGAACGGCTGGGGCAATAGGACCGAGATGAATTACGGCATCGCGTTCACGCCGCTGGTTCCCACGATCGTCCTGTGGATCGCGCTCGCTGCGATCGTGGTCATCGCGCTCGTGCTGCTGCTCGCACGGGCGCGCGGCACCGCGGTGCGCGTGGCAGCACTTGCGCTGTTCCTGCTGGCGCTCGCCAATCCCTCCTTCACGCGCGAGGATCGCGATCCCCTCACCTCGATCGCCGCCGTGATCGTCGACAAGAGCCCGAGCCAGAATTTCGGCAAGCGCAACCAGGAGGCCGCGCAGGCCCAGGAGGCGCTGGTCGACAGCCTGAAGAAGATCAAGGGGCTCGAGGTGCGCGTCGTCGATGCCGGACAGGCCGACGGCGAGACCGACGGCACCCGTCTGTTCGGCGCGCTGGCCTCCACGCTTTCGGACGTGCCGGTCGATCGCGTCGCCGGCGCGTTCCTGATCACCGACGGCCGCGTTCACGACATCCCGGCCAACGCCGCCGCGCTCGGCTTCCAGGCGCCGATACATGCGCTGATCACCGGGCAGAAGGACGAACGCGACCGGCGCATCGCGATCACGGCAGCGCCCCGTTTCGGCATCGTCGGCCAGAACCAGACCATCACCTACCGGCTCGACGACCAGGGCGTCACTGGCGAGCGCGCCAAGGTGACGGTCCGCCGCGACGGCGAGGTCATCAACGAGCGCACGCTCTCGAGCGGTCAGACCGCAAGCGTCGACGTCGAGATCAAGCATGCCGGCCCGAACATCGTCGAGATCGAGGCCTCACCGCTCGAGCGCGAGCTGACGCCGGTGAACAACCGCGCCGTCGTCGCCATCGACGGCGTGCGCGACAAGCTGCGCGTGCTGCTGGTCTCCGGCGAGCCGCATTCCGGCGAACGCACCTGGCGCAATCTCTTGAAGTCCGACGCCAGCGTCGACCTCGTGCACTTCACGATTCTGCGTCCGCCGGAGAAGCAGGACGGCACGCCGATCAACGAATTGTCGCTGATCGCGTTTCCGACCCGCGAGCTGTTCCAGCAGAAGATCAACGAATTCCAGCTGATCATCTTCGACCGCTACGCCCGCCAGGGCGTGCTTCCGATCGCCTATTTCGACAACATCGCGCGCTATGTGCGCTCGGGCGGCGCCGTGCTGGTCTCGGCCGGCCCCGACTACGCCTCCAACACCAGCATCTGGCGCACGCCGCTGGATTCGGTGCTGCCGGCAGAGCCCGTCGGTGTGACCGAGAAGCCGTTCTATGCGCATCTGTCCGACGTCGGCAAACGTCATCCGGTGACGCGCGGGCTGGAAGGCTCGGCAACCGAGCCGCCGCACTGGAGCCGCTTCTTCCGCACCGTCGATACCCGCAATTCCGTCAACCCGCCGGTGATGACGGGCGCGGACGGCAAGCCGCTATTGTTCCTGACGCGCTTCGGCGAGGGCCGCGTCGCGCTCTTGCTGTCCGACCACATCTGGCTGTGGGCGCGCGGCTATGAAGGTGGCGGCCCGCATCTCGATCTCTTACGGCGGATGTCGCACTGGCTGATGAAGCAGCCGGACCTCGACGAGGAAGCGCTGCGCCTCCAGGTGCAGGGCAAGGATCTCGTGGTGGTGCGTCAGACCATGGCGGACAGCGTCCAGCCGGTGAGCGTGACCTCGCCCTCCGGGGTCTCGCATGATCTGACGCTCAGCCCTGGCGACCCCGGCGAGTGGCGCGCCAGCCTGCCGGCCAGCGAGCTCGGCCTGTGGCAGGCGACCGATGGCACGCTGAAGGCGCTGATCAATGTCGGCCCGACCAATCCGAAGGAGTTTTCGGAAGTCACCTCCACCACCGAGACCCTGAAGCCGCTGACGCAGGCCACCGGCGGCAACGCGGTGCGGATCGCGGATGGCTCCAGTGTCGAGCTGCCGCGCATCGTCCCGGTGCGATCGGCGAGCGTATTTGCAGGCGACGGCTGGATGGGGATGCGAATGCGCGACGCCAGCGTCGTGAAGGGCGTCGGCGTGCTGCCGATCTTCGCCGGGCTGATCGGGCTCCTGCTGCTGCTCGGCGCGTTCACCGCGACCTGGGTCCGCGAAGGACGCTGATCGTTGCACGAACGACACATCGAGCAGCCGGCCCGCGCGGGCCGCTGCGGCGGCGATTGACATCCGTTCATCGTTCGAGCGATGTTACAATATTACATCGCGACGTCAGGGGATTGGCGTCACGCGATGCGCGGGTGGCATTTCCAGATGAAGTGGTTCCGGTCGAATATCAGGCACGGCGCCCGGCTCGCGATGTTCGCGATGCTGGTGCAGTTCGCACTGACGTTCGGCCACAGCCACTGGTTCGCCCAGGCCGCCCCCCTCGCACAATCTCAGCTGAGCGACAGCGCGATCGCTTCGATCGACCGCGTCGCGGTCCAGAAGAAGTCACCCGCAGCCCCCGACCGCGAGCAGCCGGGCGACGACAATTGCGCGATCTGCGCTTTGGTCGCGATGGCCGGCACGGTCATGTTCGCGACGCCGCCCTTGCTGCTGTTGCCGCAGGCGGTCGAACTGCTTTACCGCACCACCGATGCCGAATTCATCCATCTGGAATCGGCCAGCACGGCTTTCCAGCCGCGTGCCCCTCCCGCCTCCTGATCCCCATCGATTGAGCTGCCATCGGGTTAGGCCGTGCGTTCAAGCCGACCCCGCAAGGCTTTCGAAATTGATCCGTCGCGTAGCGATGGCGCGTGCCGCCTGCCAAGCCTCGAAAACGAGCGCGGCGGTGTGCGATCGGAAATCAGGACAATGCGGTCTCCCAAACCAATATTGGCGGGCACAAGCATCGCCGCACTCACGCTGTTCCATCTCGGTAGCAGCGCCATGGCGCAGACCGCAACGACGCCCACCGTCACGACGCTGCCCAGCGTCGAGGTCGATGCGCCCAAGCGGACGCAGGCGCCGCGCCGCCCCAAGGTTCGCGTCGCCGTCGAGAAGCGACGTGCAACCCCGCAGGCACGGCCGCAGACCGACGCGCCGGCCACGGTCGAGGGCCAGAGCGAACGGCTCGACGCCGCGCGCCAAAGCGTCCTTCCGCCTGGCGGAGCCACGGCTCATACGCTCAATCGCCAGGCGATCGAGGCGCTGCCTCAGGGCACCAATGCCTCGCTCGACAAGGTGCTGCTGCAGTTTCCCGGCGTCACGCAGGATTCGGCGGCGAGCGGCGACCTGCATGTCCGCAACGAGCACGCCAATCTGCAATATCGCATCAACGGCGTCATGCTTCCCGACGGCGTCGGCGCATTCGGGCAGATTCTCGACACCGGCATCGTCGGCAGCCTCAGCCTGCTCACCGGCGCGCTGCCGGCACAATATGGCCAGCGAACGGCAGGGGTGCTGGACATCCAGACCAAGGCCGACGCCTTCAACAATTCGGGTGTCGTCGGCGTCTATGGCGGCAGCAACGGCACCATCTCGACCAACGTCGAATATGGTGGGACGGCCGGCCAGACCCAGTATTTCCTGTCGGGACGCTTTCTTCAGAACAATCTCGGCATCGAGAACCCGACCCCGTCGGTCAATGCGATTCACGACCGCACCAACCAGGAGAAGGGATTTCTCTATCTCTCGACGATGATCGATCCGACCAGCCGCCTCACCTTCATGAGCGGCGTGTCGAACGCGACATTCCAAGTTCCGAACAATCCCGGCCAGACGCCGAATTTCACGGCGTTCGGCGTCTCGAATTTCGACTCGTCCCGGCTCAACGAGCACCAGAACGAGTTCAATCAATTCAATGTCGTCTCCTACCAGACATCGAACGGCGAGTTCGACACCCAGACCTCCTACTTCAACCGCACTAGCCAGTTGCACTTCTATCCCGACCCGGTCGGCGATCTCGTGTTCAACGGTGTGTCCTCGGACGTCTATCGCCAGAGCGTGGTCAACGGCATCCAGCAGGACATTTCGTGGCGCGTCGGCTATGCGCACACGCTGCGCTTCGGCCTTTCGGTGAGCGCGGAGCGAACGCTGGTCAACAGCGGGACCACGGTGCTGCCGCTGGTCGATCCCGCGGACCCGACGGCGGGCACGATCGACGCTCCCTTCTCGGTGTTCGATTCCAGCGCCAAGACCGGCTGGCTGATCGGGACCTACGTCCAGGATGAATGGAAGATCACCAACAATCTGACGCTCAACGCGGGCCTGCGCTTCGACCAGATGTACCAATATGTCGACGCAAACCAGCTCAGCCCGCGCGTCAGCCTGACCTGGAAGCCGTTCGATGGCACCACGTTCCACGCGGGCTATGCGCGCAACTTCACCCCGCCCTCACAGGTGATCGCCGCACCGGTCAATCTCGCGCTGGTGACCCCGCCCGGCGCGCCTGCCAACACGCAGACGCCGGAGGTCGCGCAGAACAGCCCGGTCCTGCCGGAGCGGTCGCACGTGTTCGACATCGGCGTGGTGCAGAAGATTGATCCGGTCCCCGGTCTCGAGGTCGGCGTCGACGCCTACTACAAGAAGGCGCGCGACCTGCTCGACGACGGCCAGTTCGGCGCGGCTTATGTGCTGAGCGGCTTCAACTATGATCGCGGCGAGAATGTCGGCGTCGAGCTCAAATCGACCTACCGCAACGGCAATTTCAGCGCTTACGCCAATCTGGCCTGGGCCAAGCAGATCGCAACCAATGTCGTCTCGAACCAGTATCTGTTCGGCGCGGATGAGCTCGCCTATATCGCGGGCCATTACGTCTACACCGACCACGCCCAGATGCTGTCGGCATCGGCCGGCGCCTCCTATCTCTGGGAAGGAACGCGCTACAGCGTGTCGATGATCTATGGCAGCGGCCTGCGCTCGGGCTTTGCCAACACCGATCATCTGCCGGGCTACACGCAGGTGAATCTCGGCCTGTCGCATGACTTCAACATCGTCGCACCGAACAAGCCGACGACGCTGCGCTTCGACGTGGTTAATGTGTTCGACACGATCTACCAGATCCGCGACGGCTCCGGCATCGGCGTGTTCGCCCCGCAATACGGACCGCGCCGCGGCTTCTACTTCGGCGTCTCGCAGCAGTTCTAGCCGCGGGCTTCCGTTTCAGTCGGGGCCCGCGGGCCCCGACACGCCTCGTCCGGTTGCGGGGTCAGGCAAAATCAGCGCCAACGCGCGATCGCCACGCGGGGAGCGGCGGGCCATCGCCCACGTCCCAAAAAACTGAAACGATGACTTTCAATTATTTTATTTCTGTTTCGCTCGCTGAGCCAGCAACCACATCATCGCTCCACAGACAGGAGCCTCCGATGACCCAACAGGCCAGCAAGACCAACGCCCCGCTATCGGTGGGCGCCGATGTGAGCGGGATAGAGACGCTGCTCAACCGCAACCTGCAGGATGTCTTCGGTGAAGGCGATCCGGCGCGCCGAAGGCGCGCAATCCGGGAACTCTACACTGAGGACTGCGTGCTGTACGCGCCGCCCGGCACCTTCGTCGGTCACGACGCACTGGACAAGTTCGCCGGCGATCTCCGGGCGACGCATCCGCATTTTGTCTATACGCCGCACGGCTCGCCCCAGGTCCTGCACAATTCGGGACGCCTGTCATGGGGATCGGGGCCGAAGGGCGAAGCGCCCGCCTACACCGGTGTGGATTTCGTCATCGCGCGCGACTGCAAGATCGCGGCTCTCTATGTTTACGTCGACTCGCCGTTAACAGAATGAGGGAGCCGAAGCGCGCCTGATGCTCACGTCGAGCGCGTGAGCCGCTTCTCGTAGCGCCACTGGTCCACGGGAAAAGGCCCGTTCGAGGTCTCCGACAACATCACGAAGGTGCCAGCCATGCGCCAGCCGCTTTTCTCGTAGAATCGCGCAGCGCGCGTATTGCCGATCGCGCATGCGAGCCACGCCGTCTCCACACCGCGCGCGGCAAGCCGTGCCTCCGCGTCGGCGATCAGCGCGGCGGCTACGCCGGAGCCGTGCGCTTCGGGCGCCACGAAGAGCTGGTACAATTCCTCGCCCCTGAGGACACAGAGACCGAGGGGCCCGCCGACCGGCCCGACGACATAGATCTCAGGGAGTGCCGCCTCGAGCCGATCGCGAAAGCTCGCAAGCGTGCGAAGGCGGATCAGCTCGGGCGGCGCAAAGGACGCATGCGACTGGTGCCAGACGTCATGCCACAAGCGCGCGAGACGATCGATCTCACTGGCATCAGCGGGCCTGACTTGCATCTTCGGCACTCCAGAAGGCGGCAATTGGCGTGCTCAAGTGCAATGGCGCGCACGCCGCGCTTTAACCCCGCGCCTTGCTCCAGTCCGGGACGACCGCCCCCGACACGCCTTCGAACGCACCGTCGACCAGCTCGAACACCAGGACGCGCGCGGCATCGACCGGGCCCGGCAAGGTAACGCGGCCCTTGGGCACCGGCTTGAAGCCGACGCGGCTGTAATAGGGCTCGTCGCCGACCAGCAGCACGAGGCGGTGACCTTTGTCCCCGGCGTCCTTCACCGCGCGCTCCATCAACAGGCGGCCGATGCCGCGGCTGCGGAACGGCGGCTCGACGGTCAGCGGTCCAAGCAGCAGCGCCGGCGTCTCACCGATCAGGATCGGCAATTGCCTGACAGAGCCGACCAGCAGCGTACCGATGCGGGCGGTGAAGGAGACGTCGAGCAGATGGTCGACATGCTCGCGGATGCGATAGGCGCTGAGCACGAAACGGCCGGGACCGAAGGTGCGCTCGTGCAGCCGCTCGATCGATTGGGCGTCGCCCGGGACTTCAGGACGGATGGTGACGGAGAGATCGGTCATATCAGCATAGCGTTTTCGAGCGAAGTGGATCCCGGTTCGCGTTGAGAAAACGCGTCAATGCAGGAAGCGGAGTAGCATCTGCGCATGTGGAGGTCCATGGGCGTCGCGCTCAACTTCGGTCCCTTTTCGGCGCCGGCTGGGACAAATAGGCCAGCATCTTCATCTCCCGCCGCCCCCGCGTGACCGTGTCGAGCACGAGCCCCGATGAGACCGACAGCAACGCCATGATCGTCAATCCCATCGACAGCACGGCGGTCGGCAGGCGCGGCACGAGGCCGGTTTCGATGAAGGTGACGACGATCGGGATCGCAAGGATGATCGCGGCCAGTGCCAGCAGGATCCCGATCACGGTGAAGAAGCGCAGCGGCCGCTCCGAGCGGTAGAGCTTCAGCATGGTGCCGAGAATGCGGAAGCCGTCACGCCAGGTGTTGAGCTTCGAGAACGAACCCTCCGGCCGCGCGTAGTAGGGCGTCTCGACCTCGGCGACCGGCAGCGACAATTCCAGCGCGTAGACGGCGAGCTCGGTCTCGATCTCGAAACCGTCGGAAAGGACGGGAAAGGATTTGACAAAGCGGCGCGAAAAAACGCGGTAGCCTGACAGGATGTCCTTGAACTCCTGTCCGAAGGTCGACGACAGGAATCCGGTCAGCATCCGATTGCCGGTGCGGTGGCCGAGGCGGTAGGCCGCCTGCGACTGGTCGATGCGGAGCCCGACCACCATGTCGAGATGCTCGTCGAGCAGCTTGTCGATCATGCGCGGGGCGCTCGGCGCGTCGTAAGTGGCGTCGCCGTCGACCAGCACGTAGATGTCGGCCTCGATGTCGGCGAACATGCGGCGCACGACATGGCCCTTGCCCTGCCGCCGCTCGCTGCGCACGATCGCGCCGGCGTCACGCGCGACGGCAGCGGTGCGGTCGCGCGAATTGTTGTCGTAGACATAGATCTCCGCCGCAGGCAGCGCGTTGCGGAAATTGGCGACGACGGCCGCGACCGCCGCCTCCTCGTTGTAGCAGGGCACCAGCACGGCGATGCGGGGTTGGGTCGATGTCATCGCGGCAGCGCTCCCAGACTGGCCGGTTCGCCTCGGACCGATGCAGCCTCCCGCACCTCGGCCGGCTGCAAGAGCCGGGCAAACGACAGCGTCCACAGCGACAGCATCGCGATCGGCACGACGTAGTACGGCGTGAAGATCGGATGGCTCAGGAAGAAGCCGAGATTGACGACGAGGTTGCCGGCAACGACGAAGGCAGCCTGCCGCACATGCCCCGCGCCGGACCATAACAGCGAGAGCGTCGCGCCGACCGCAAGCACGATCAGCACGATCTGCATGTCGCGCAGGTACTGGCCGAGCACGGCGAGGTCCAGACCCGGCGCGACCACGTCAGCGCTGCCATAGGTCGTCGCCAGCGCACTGCCGGCGTTGATGGCCTGGGCGGCCAGCGTCGGCGCCATGCCGACGAGCACGCCGGTACCGAAGGCGAGGCCCTGCACGAACGTCGCAAGCGAGCGCATCCACAGGAAGGGAATGTCGAGGAACGGGAAATAGCCGGCCGCGAGCAGGGCATTCGGCAGTCTGAAATTGACGGACGCACCGAGCAGGAGGCCGATCAGCGCGATCAGCAAGACGCTGCGCTTGTCTCTGGCCAGCCACAGCGCCGTCAGGAAGCCCGCGACGGCGCACAGCGCCATGGTCGGCGCCACCGAATAGCTCGCTTTCGCCGGATTGACCATGAGATAGACCGCAAGCGCGCCGAACACGCCGGCACCGACGATCGACGGCAGCGTGCGCGCCATGACAATGCCTGATAGCGCGAGGCCGAACACGATCAGGCTCGCGGCAATGTAGAGCGGCACCACCTGGTGGCCCTGCGGAAACAGCGCCAGCAGAAACCCGGTGCCCGGCGGATATTGCATCACGACCTTGCCGTTCGACATCGGATAGTGGCAGGGCCAGCGGATCGGATCCTTCCACCCAGCGAAGCCGATCTCCTTCATCTTGCCCTCGAAATAACGATCGTCGTTCCTGACCGCGTTGGTGTCGAGCCCACCGGCGCCGAAGCGCTCGAACAGATGCGTCTGCCTGAGATAGCAGATGTCGTCATAGACCCCGCGCGCCTCGCTCCAGCGCGACATCGTGACGATGTTGCTGGCGAGGATCGCGAGGCAGATCAGGCCGAAGGCGAGTTTGGCGATTTTCATCCGGTTTCCGTGGCGCGCTTTGGTGTAGGTTACTAGCACAGCCCACCCTCAGCGCCACGTCACCATCAGCGGCTTGCCGCCGAGCACTTCCGCGAGCCGCAGCCGCGTGCCGGGCGTGGTCCCCTCGGGCAGCGCGGCGCTATCGAAGAACCCGCACTCGATGATCTCGCGGTTGGGCGCAGGCAACCGGTCCTGCCGGAAATGCCTGACCACATAGACCGCGACATGGTCGCGGCGGGAGATGTGGCTGTTGAGGAAGATGCCGTGCAGCACGGCCTCTCCCGTCAGGTCGATATCGCCCTCCTCCTTGAGCTCGCGGCGCATCGCCTGGTCCAAGGTCTCGCCATAGTCGACGCCGCCGCCCGGCAGATACCAGCCCGAGACGTAGCTGTGCTTGACCAGAAACACCTTGTTGTCGGCGTCGAGCACCACGGCGCGGACGCCGAGCGTCATGCCGCGGACCAGCAGGAAATAGGCGTGGAAGACACGCCGCAGCAGCGGCTCGAATCTCCGTCGGATCTGGTCCAGACGTTCCCCCATCAGGCTCTCTTGGAGCACCCTTGCAGGCGTCCCTTGCGCGATGTCGGCGACCTTGCCATTACAGCAAGCGAATAGCGAGGCAATCGCGCGCCATGGCACCTTTCACGCTCGCCCATCTGTCCGACCCACATCTGCCGCCGCTGCCGAAGCCGCGGCTGATCGAGCTCGCGGGCAAGCGCGCGCTCGGCTACGTCAACTGGACGCGCAACCGCCACAAATACCAGCGCCGCGACGTACTCGACGCGCTGGTCGCCGACATCAAGGCGCAAGCGCCCGACCACATCGCGGTGACCGGCGATCTCGTCAATCTGGCGATGGAGGCGGAGTTCGCACCGGCGCGCGCCTGGCTCGACGGGGTCGGCCCGCCCGATCGCGTCACCACGATTCCCGGCAATCACGACGCCTATGTCCGCGCCACCACGCATCGCTTCGGCGAGACCTTTGCGCCTTATCTCGCGAGCGACGACGGCAGCATCGGCTTTCCCGCCATCCGACGCCGCGGGCCGGCCGCGCTGATCAGCCTCTCCAGCGCCGTGCCCACGCTGCCCCTGATGGCGACGGGCACGCTTGGGCGCGATCAGCTCGACGCGCTCGAACGGGTGCTCGACCAGCTCGCAGCCGAGGACGTGTTCCGCGTGCTGCTGGTGCATCATCCCCTGAAGTCCAACGCGCGCCACAAACGGCTGACGGATTCCGCCGCGCTGCTGGCGTTGCTCAGGCGTCACGGCGTCGAGCTGGTCCTGCATGGGCACGACCACATCCATTCGACGATGTGGTTCGAAGGCCCCAACGGCAACATTCCCTCGATCGGCGTGCCGTCGGCCTCCGCGCTGGCGCACGGGCGCTATCCGGCGGCGGCGTATAATCTGTTTGCGATCGAGAAGGACAATGCCGGCTGGCGCTGCGAGCAGATCGTGCGAAGCCTTGATCATGGCTTGCAGATCCGCGAGATCAAGCGCGCGCGGTTGATTTGAGACGCGCGCGTCGGCGCGAGCACGGACGACGGAGAGCAATCACCAGCTCCGCAACGCCGCAAGCACAGCGACGCCGAACAAGGCCGCGACACCAAGGATGAATCCGAGCACGAACGGCCAGATCCGCGAGCGGCGGGGCGGCTCCGTGACCGCCGGCTTCGGCTCGGGCAGGACCACCATCGCGTGCTCGCGCTCGATCATGCGGCGGGCGACGTAGTCGGTCACGGCCTCGACGATTATGGAGGTGTCGTGCGATTCGGCGAGCACGATGCGGCCGAAGCGGGTGTCCTGGACGAAGCGGTACAGCCGCTTGTCGCGCCCCATCATGATGTGGGCGACGACGTCGATCCAGAGCCTCGGCGTATCGCCCTGGCTGATACCGCGGTCGAACAAATCGATCTGATCCGGCACCTGCGCGAACAGGGGATCGAGCGCATCGTTGAGGATCTCGAGCCGCGCCACCTCGGCGTCCCTGAGATCGACGACGACGCCGGTCCGGTCGGCAGCCTCGATCCGCGCGCGCAACAGCGCATCGCGCAGCCGCACCGGGCGCGGCTGGCTGGGATGGGTCCCGCTGGTCTCGGGCTCTGACATGGTCGGCCTCGTCCTCGACTTTCCGCCATTAACCTATCAGCAACCACAGCGTCCGCAAAGGGCCCATAATTCCAGATACTTACGGCGCCAACAGGCCGTTGATGTGTGCCAAAAACAGACGATCCCACCCGGCTTGCGCCGGATGGGACCCTCCGTCCTTGGACGTCTTCTTGGATTTGTCAGGCAGCCGTCAGGCCGAGACCCGCGACGGCTCTTCCACGATCGAGAAACGGACGCCGGCCTTGTGGCGGTTCTCTTCCGAAACCGAGCGCCAGGCATCCTCGGCTTCCTTGCGGGTCTTGAACGGACCCTGCACCTGAGCCGAGCCTTCGACGAGCTTGTGGAAGTTCATCGAACCGAACTCGCCGCCGATCACCCAGAAATTGCTGCTGGTCATTGTCAGTCTCCTGTCGCGGTGCGTTAGCCGAACTGGTTCATCGTGTTGTGGGCGCCGCCCGCCTTCAGGGCAGCTTCGCCGGCGAAGTATTCCTTGTGGTCGTCGCCGATATCGGAGCCGGCCATGTTCTGATGCTTGGCGCAGGCGATGCCCTGACGGATCTCCTGGCGCTGGACGTTCTTGACGTAGCCCAGCATGCCCTGCTCGCCGAAATACTCGCGTGCGAGGTTGTCGGTCGACAGCGCTGCGGTGTGATAGGTCGGCAGCGTGATCAGATGGTGGAAGATGCCGGCACGCTTGGCCGAATCCGCCTGGAAGGTGCGGATGCGCTCATCGGCTTCAATGCCCAGCGGCGTATCGTCATATTCCGGCTTCATCAGCTCGGCGCGGCTGTACTTCGAGACATCCTTGCCGGCTTCCTTCATCGCGTCGTAGACCTGCCAACGGAAGTTGAGCGTCCAGTTGAACGAGGGCGAGTTGTTGTAGGCGAGCTTCGCGTTCGGAACGACCTTGCGAATGCGGTCGACCATCTTGGCGATCTGCTCGATATGCGGCTTCTCGGTCTCGATCCAGAGCAGGTCGGCGCCGTTCTGCAGCGAGGTGATGCTGTCGAGCACGCAGCGATCCTCGCCCGTGCCGGCGCGGAACTGGTAGAGGTTCGAGGGCAGCCGCTTCGGACGCAGCATCTTGCCGTTGCGGTTGATGATGACGTCGCCGTTGCGGGCGTTCTCCGCCGTCACTTCCTCGCAGTCGAGGAAGCTGTTGTACTGGTCGCCGAGGTCGCCCGGCTTGTGGCTGACGGCGATCTGCTGCGTCAGGCCGGCGCCGAGCGAGTCGGTGCGGGTCACGACGACGCCGTCTTCGATGCCGAGCTCGAGGAACGCATGGCGGCAGGCGCGGATCTTCGCCAGGAAGACCTCGTGCGGCACGGTGACCTTGCCGTCCTGGTGACCGCACTGCTTCTCGTCCGAGACCTGGTTCTCGATCTGGAGGGCGCAGGCGCCGGCTTCGATCATCTTCTTGGCGAGCAGATAGGTCGCCTCGGCGTTGCCGAAGCCGGCGTCGATGTCGGCGATGACGGGCACGACGTGGGTCTGGAAGTTGTCGATCTTCGCGATCAACTCCTTCTCGCGGGTCTTGTCGCCTTCCTTGCGCGCCTTGTCGAGGCTACGGAAGATATCGTTGAGCTCGCGGGAATCCGCCTGACGGAGGAAGGTGTAGAGCTCCTCGATCAGCGCCGGCACAGAGGTCTTCTCGTGCATCGACTGGTCGGGCAGCGGTCCGAATTCGGAGCGCAGCGCCGCGATCATCCAGCCGGAGAGATAGAGGTAGCGGCGATCGGTCTTGCCACCGAAGTGCTTCTTGACCGATATCAGCTTCTGTTGGGCGATGAAGCCGTGCCAGCAACCCAGCGACTGGGTGTACTTGGTCGGATCGGCGTCATAGGCCGCCATGTCGCTGCGCATCAGCGCCGCGGTGTAGCGGGCGATGTCCAGACCAGTCTTGAAGCGGTTCTGGATGCGCATGCGCGCCACGGCCTCGGCAGAGACGCCGTTCCAGGTCGGCTGGGTCTTGAGGAGCGCCTGGGCCGCCTCAACTTCGCTCTGATACGAAGCCGGACCCTGGAGGGTGTTCAAGCCACGGGGCTGATAGTTCATGTGCGTGCTCTCTCTCGACATTTATGACAGTGCATTGCGAAGTGCGTGACATGAGCTAAACGCGAGAAAGAGAAGTTCGTATAGAGGCCTTGTATTTGAATGGTGATGTCATGTAACATAAGAACATGTAATAGATGTAATTTTGTAAAGTTTGTAAAAATATAGGTCAATAAGACTGCCCTTAGTGGCTGTGGAGACGTGAAGATGCCCGCCGAGCCCGGGAAAAAACTGTTCGTCGGCCCGCGCTTCCGGCGGATCCGGCAGCAATTGGGGCTGTCCCAGACCCAGATCGCGGAGGGGCTCGGGATCTCGCCGAGCTACATCAATCTGATCGAGCGGAACCAGCGCCCGGTGACCGCGCAGATCCTGCTGCGGCTGGCCGAAACCTATGACCTCGACCTGCGCGACCTCGCGACCGCCGACGAGGACCGCTTCTTCGCCGAGCTGAACGAGATCTTCTCCGATCCGCTGTTCCGGCAGATCGACGTCCCCAAGCAGGAGCTGCGCGACCTCGCCGAACTCTGTCCCGGCGTCACCCACGCGCTGCAACGGCTCTATGCCGCCTATACCGAGGCACGCCAGGGCGAGACGCTGGCGGCAGCCCAGATGGCCGACCGCGACGTCGGCACGCGCTATGAAGCCAATCCGGTCGAGCGCGTGCGCGAGCTGATCGAGGCCAACCGCAATTACTTTCCGGAACTCGAGCAGGCTGCGGAGACTCTTCGCGACGAGCTGAACGTGCCGGCCGAAGAGCTCTATGCCGCGCTCGCCGTGCGCCTGCGCGAAAAACATTCGATCCAGACCCGCATCATGCCGGTCGACGTGATGCGCGAGACGCTCCGGCGGTTCGACCGCCATCGCCGCCAGCTCCTGATCTCCGAGCTGGTCGATCCGCCCGGCCGCGCCTTCCAGCTCGCCTTCCAGCTTGGTCTCGGCGAATGCTCGCAGCATCTCGAGACCATCATCGGCCGCGCCGGCCCACTCGACGACGCGCCGCGGCGTCTGTTCCGCATCACGCTCGGCAACTATTTTGCCGCCGCCGTGATGATGCCCTACCCGGCGTTCCTGGCTGCCGCCGAAGCGCTGAACTACGACATCCATTTGCTGGCGCAGCGCTTCAATTCCGGCTTCGAGCAGGTCTGCCATCGGCTTACCACGCTGCAACGGCCGAACGCGCGCGGCATTCCGTTCTTCCTGTTGCGCGTCGACAATGCCGGCAACGTGTCAAAGCGCTTTTCGTCCGGCACGTTTCCGTTCTCGAAATTCGGTGGCACGTGTCCCTTATGGAACGTGCATTCGACCTTCGACACGCCCGATCGCCTCCTGAAGCAGGTGATCGAGCTGCCCGACGGCACGCGCTATTTCTCCATCGCGCAGATGGTGCGCCGACCGGTGGCGCCGCACCCGCTGCCGCAACCGCGCTTCGCCATCGGCCTCGGCTGCGAGATCCGTCACGCGTCACGCCTGGTCTATGCCGCCGGCATGGACCTCGAGAAGACGGAGGGAACGCCGATCGGCGTCAACTGCCGCCTCTGCGAACGCGAGAACTGCGCCCAGCGCGCCGAGCCGCCAATCACGCGCACGCTGATCCTGGACGAGACGACGCGGCGGGTGAGCTCGTTCGCGTTTTCGAACGCGCGGGAGTTGTGAGGGGCGGTTGCGTGTTGGCGGAAGGCGCGCTCCACAACCTCGCTGTCGTCGCGGCGAAGGCCGGGACGACACGGAGGGAGAGCTCGCACTTACCTCACGCCAGCGTATGCACGATCACCGGCCCCGCCGCGGCGCTCGCATGCCCCGCCAGCAGCGAGCCCAGATCCTTTTCGATCCAGGCAATCGCACGCCGGTTCGCCTCTTCCGCCTGCTCGAACTTGTCGAAGATCGAAATCGCGGTCACCGTGTCGTCGCCGGCATAGACCACGTAATAGGCCCTGAAACCGTCGACATCGCTGATGATCGGAACGGCGCCGTCCTTGATGCGGCGCGCCAGCTCTTCCGCGCTCCCGCTTTTCGCCTTGGCCTGACGGATGGCGGCATACATGGCATCCTCCTCCGGCTATCGATGTGGGCTTGGTGCCCGTCCTTGATGTTACGCCGAAGCGCGGACCGGGGATACCCTTCTTGGTTAACCCGGGACTAATCCACCTCCGTGATCTGCAACCAACGATTAAGCACGCCTCAACATCGGCGCCTTAGTCTTGCCCCACTCACTTTTCGCAAACAACGGCGGTCTATCCTGCCGGGCGAAGTGACATCAGGGGGTTCATCATGCGCATTGCGTTGCTGCTGACCGCGACCATTGTCGGCGCGCTGTTCGCCAATCCATCCAACGCCGGCTCGCTCGACGTCGCGTCCGCCGATGCCGCGAAGGCGCTGGCGCCCGGCTTCCAGAGCTATCGCGGCTACATGTTCGACGTGTCGGAGAATTCCGATCGCAAGGACGTCGACAAGCTCACCGACAATCTGAAACAGCAGATCGACCTCGTCGAGGCTGCCGGTTTCTCCCCGCGCGTGCTGCGCTTCTTCCATACCGTCCCGATCATCGCAAGCGAGCTGGCCTGCCTCGACGAAGGCGCTGCGACTGCGTGCTACGGCCGGGTCACGCCGGACATCCAGCGCACCGCGCCCCGCGCACTGACGGTGTGGGACCACGACAAGCAGCGCTGGACCAATCCGAATGCCGTCGACCTCGCGGTCGATTCGGGTCTCGGCGTGATCATGGTGCGGCCGGACATGATGCGTTACGAGAAAGAGGCCGTGCTGCTCCACGAGATGCTGCACGCCTATCACGCGCGGCTCTTGCCCGACGGCTACGCCAACAAGGGCGTGATCGGCCATTACGCCTATGCCAAGTCCAAGGATTTCCTGCCCAAGGAAGCCTATGCGCTGAAGAACCACATGGAGTTCTTTGCGGTGACCGCCAGCATCTTCCTGGCCGGCAGGAGCGAGGTCCACGATCCGAAGAGCCGGGAAGCGCTCAAGGAGAAGATGCCGGACTATTACAAATACCTGGTCGGCGTGTTTGGCTTCGACCCCGATCCGGCGGCTGCTTCGAACGGACCGGTCGCCTCGTTGAAATAAGGCGGACGCAGCGCATCTCACGCCAGACCAACGCCAAAAGCCGCGCGGGATGCGCGGCTTTTCTGTTTTGTAAACCGGAAGCTGCGGATGACGCCCGACTGGGAATTGCCAAGGCGGGGCCCGATCTGCATAGTCCCGCCGCATCGATTGGGACTGTTTCGAAGAGGATAGAAGACATGGCGGACGCCGACCTGGATGTCGTGATCCGGCAACTGGCCAGACAGCTGCATACGGGCCTGATGTCCCGCGCCAAGGAGCGGCGGGATCGCTTCAACGGCCTCGCGGCCAAGGCCAAGGGCAAGGAGACCGGCGACCGCTTCAAGATGATGGCCAAGGCCACCATGGAGCAGGCTACCGCTGCCGCGAAGCGCCTGCAGATGTCGGCCGACAACGTCGCCGACAGCTACGCCCGCGCGATGCGAATCGCGGCCAGCACGCCCGTCGCGGTGAAGGCGGAGAAGAAGCCGGCGAAGGAGAAGCCGGTGAAGATGGCTGCGAAGAAGGCCAAAGCGAAGAAGGCGAAGTAGTCGCCAGTTGTTCCCTTCACCTCGCCCTGCTTGCGGGGAGAGGAATTCCTGTCACCGCCGCGGTATGGAGACCTGGGTCGGCTCCGCGCTCGAAAGCTCGGCAAGCTTGGCGCGCGCGGCGTCGCGTGTCCGGCCGTCCTTGCCGGGGGGCAGCGCAAGGGCAGCTTCGAAATCGGCGCGAGCATCGTCGGCCTGGCCGCGGGCGAAGAAGGCGAGGCCACGGTCGAGGCGGGCCTGCGCGTCCGACGGGGCGAGGCGGACGGCGGTGCTGTAGCTCAGGATGGCGCGGTCGAGATCGCCCTTGGCGGCGAGCGCAAGGCCGCGCGCGTGATAGGGTGCCGCGAACTTGGGATTGAGCGCGATCGCCTCGTCATAATCGGCAATCGCAAGCTCCAGCTCGCCGCTCTGCCGGTAGGCCAGCGCGCGGTCGCGGTAGAGCGAGGCGCGGTTGGGATTGAGTTGGATGGCCTCGTTGAAATCGGCGATCGCCCGGCCGTGGTCGCCGTGGCGCAGCGCGATCTGCCCGCGCCCCTCATAGGCGAAGGCGATCAGCGAGCCGCGGAATGGCGAGAAGCCGATCACGGCCGAGCAGACGTCGGGCTCGTCCTCATCGCCGCAATTCACGACCGTATGCGTGGACAGCCCAACGAGCACGCCCAGGACGATCAACAATGGCACGACAGCTCTGGTCATCGTCGACGGTGACCGGCACCGGGCCGGCCACGCATCTCCTTTCGCAGGAACACTCTCGATCAGGTGTTAACACCGGCCGGGGCAGGCCTGTGTGCGCCAGGTCACAAAGGCAAGCAAATCCGGCCGGTTCCGCGTCAGCCCCAAGGACCGCGAGAAGGCCCATGTGACGGATCGCGCGAGGACGAGCGACCCCAGGGGCCATGCGGGGGAAAGTTCTCGTTCGCACCAACCGACGGCGTGGCGTGCGCGCCGAGATCGGCCGCCAACTGCTGGAGCGCAGCGATACGGTTCTGAGTCGAGGGGTGGGTGGCGAAGAGATTGTCGACGCCGTGGCCCGACAACGGATTGATGATGAACATGTGCGCGGTCGCAGGGTTTCGCTCGGCCTCGACATTCGTCACCTGATGCGCCGCGCTCTCGATCTTCACCAGCGCCGAGGCAAGCCACATCGGCTGGCCGGCGATGCGCGCGCCGAGATTGTCGGCGGCGTATTCGCGGGTGCGGCTGATGGCCATCTGCACCAGCATGGCCCCGAGCGGCGCCAGGATCATCATCAGGATCGAGCCGACGATGCCGGGGCCGTTGTTGTCACGGTTGCCGCCGAAGAACATGCCGAACTGCGCCAGCATGGAGATGGCACCCGCAATGGTCGCGGTGATTGTCATCAGCAGCGTGTCGTGATGCTTGATGTGCGCGAGTTCATGAGCGATCACGCCGGCGAGCTCCTCGCGGCTGAGCTGGCGCATCAGGCCGGTGGTGACGGCAACGGCGGCGTTCTCGGGATTGCGCCCCGTGGCGAACGCGTTGGGCTGCGGCTCGTCCATCAGGAACACCCGCGGCATCGGCAGGCCGGCGCGGCCTGCAAGCTCGGCGACGAGACCAACCAGCTCCGGCGCGCTGGCGCGGTCGACCTCATGAGCCCCGTACATCGAGAGCACCATGCGGTCGGAGTTCCAGTAGGTGAAGAGGTTGGTCGCCGCGGCAATGACGAGGGCGATCATGGCGCCGGCGGCACCACCGATCAGATAGCCCACGCCCATGAACAGGGCGGTGAGGCCTGCGAGAAGCATTGCGGTACGCAGATAATTCATGGCCGTCTCCCGGGCCGGCCCTGGCCGCTGGAGGCATTGCCGGCCGGCGCTATTGAGGTAGGAATGACCCCGGCCCAGGTGCAAGGTTTCAAGGTGCGTCGCGGAGCCGCGGCACTGGTTTGAACGCAATCATTCCATTAAACTTCGTCACGAATCCAGGCGCCTCCTCCCCACCGGAAACCTCATGCTCCAGACCCGATTTGCGATCGCGGCCTTTGCCCTTGTTGCACTGTCCGCAAGCGCCTCTGCCCAGTTTCTGCCATCACCCGCCAAACCCGCAGCCCCCAAGGCCACCGCGCCCTCGCCGCGCGCGGCGTCGTGTCACAATGGCGCAAGCTTCGATCGCTTTCTGGCCGACGTGAAACAACAGGCGGTTGGCGCTGGCGTGTCGCAGCGCGCGCTTTCGGAAGCCGGCCCCTACCTCGTCTACGACCAGGGCATCGTCAACCGCGACCGCGGTCAGCGCGTGTTCGGCCAGCTCTTCACCGAATTTGCCGGCCGCATGGCCGCGCCCTATCGCATGCAGAACGGCCAGCAGCAGATCAAGCGGCACGCGGCGGCGTTCGCGCGCGCCGAGAAGGAATACGGCGTGCCGCCGGCGGTGATCGCCGCGTTCTGGGGCCTCGAAAGCGATTTTGGCGTCAACATGGGCAATCTGCCGACGCTGAAATCGCTGGTGTCGCTCGCTTATGACTGCCGGCGCTCGGAGATGTTCGTGGGCGAGACCATCGCCGCGCTGAAGGTCATCGACCGCGGCGATCTTACGCCCGACGAGATGATCGGCTCCTGGGCCGGCGAACTCGGCCAGACGCAGTTCCTGCCGACGCACTACGTCAACTACGCCGTCGATTACGACGGTGACGGGCGGCGCGACCTCTTGCGCAGCGAGGACGACGTGATCGGCTCGACCGCGAACTACATCGCCAACGGCTTGAAGTGGCGGCGCGGCGAGCCGTGGCTGGAGGAGATCAAGGTACCGCAAAACCTGCCATGGGATCAGACCGACCTCAGCGTGCAGCTGCCGCGCTCGAAATGGGCGCAGCTGGGCGTCACCTATCCCGACGGCCGGCCGCTGCCCAACGACAATCTTCCGGCCTCCGTGCTGCTGCCGATGGGACGGACCGGGCCGGCCTTCATGGCGTATGCGAATTTCGCGGCCTATACCGAATGGAATAACTCGCTGATCTATTCGACCACTGCGGGCTACCTCGCCTCGCGCATCGCGGGCGCCGCGCCGATGCGCAAGCCGAGCGCGCCGGTGGCGCAATTGCCGTTCAACGAGCTCAAGGAATTGCAGCAATTGCTGGTGCGCGCCGGTTTCAATGTCGGCAAGGTCGACGGCGTGCTGGGCCAGCAGAGCCGCGCCGCCGTGAAGGCGATGCAGATCAAATACGGACTGCCGGCCGATTCCTGGCCGACCGCGGAACTGCTCGCGCGAATGCGGGGCGCCACGGCCCAGGCGCAGCCGCCGGCGACGATCCGGTAGAATTTTCGCACTGCACAGGCTTTCCCCGCGATTGTATTTTTCCATGACGCTCCCATGTGAGTGGCTCAGGTTTCTCCTGAATTTACCCCTCATTCGAGCGAGCATCACATGTCCTTCCACGACGCCGTCGTTCCCGCCTATTTGCAAATGCTGAACAGCTTGATCGGCCTGCTCACCAAAGCTGAGGCGCATTGCGCGGCCAAAAAGATCGACCCGGCCGTCCTGCTCGGCTCCCGGCTGTTTCCGGACATGCTGCCGCTGTCGAAGCAGATCCAGCTCGCCAGCGATTTCGCCTCCAAAGGCTGTGCGCGGCTGACGCATAGCGAAGTGCCCTCGACACCCGACACGGAAAAGACGTTTGAGGAGCTGAAGCAGCGGCTGGCCAAGACGATCGACTACGTCAAATCGTACAAGCCGGAGCAGTTCGAAGGTGCCGACACCAAGGACGTGACGTTCCCGGCGGGTCCGGACCGGTCCATGACGCTCAAGGGCCAGCAGTTCTTCAGTGCGGTCTCGCTTGCCGAACTTCTATTTCCACGCCACGACCGCCCACGGCATTATGCGTCACAATGGCGTCGAGATCGGCAAGCGCGACTTCCTCGGCGTGAACTAGGTTCGCAAGGGGCCACGGCAGCGGAAATCCGCCGCCGTGGTCAAAAATGCACATGAATTATGCTGCGCGGGCGCCTGTCCGCGCAAGCTTACGCCTGCATTTCCGTCATGGCTCGTCCCTTGCGCTGATTGCCGCGATGCACATAGTGTTCCGCGACCTCTTAACCCCCGGAAGCAATCCAATGAGCCGCCGACCAAATTGTTTGAGACCTACAAGCTCGGCCCGATCACGCTGGCCAACCGCCTTGTGATGGCGCCGCTGACGCGCAACCGCGCCGCGCCCGGCACCTTCGTACCCTCCCCGCTCGCCGCCGACTATTACGGCCAGCGCGCCTCCGCGGGCCTCCTGATCACCGAAGCGAGCCAGGTCTCGCAGCAGGGCCAAGGATACCAGGATACGCCCGGCATCTACGAAGGAACAGGTCGCTGGCTGGCGCAAGGTGACCGATAAGGTGCATCAGCGCGGCGGCAAGATCTTCATCCAGCTCTGGCATGTCGGACGCATCTCCCATGTCGACCTCCAGGCCAATGGCGCAGCCCCGGTGGCGCCGAGCGCGATCCGCGCCAAGGGCAAGACCTTCGTCAACGGCACCTTCGCCGACGTCTCCGAGCCCCGCGCGCTCGAGCTCTCCGAAATTCCAGGGATCATCGACGACTTCAAGCGCGCCACCAAGAATGCGCTGGAGGCCGGCTTCGACGGCGTCGAGATCCACGGCGCCAACGGCTATTTGCTCGAGCAGTTCGCCAAGGACGGCGCCAACAAGCGCACCGACGCCTATGGCGGCTCCATCGAGAACCGCGCGCGGCTGACACTGGAGGTCTCCAAGGCCGTCGTGGCCGAAGCCGGCGCCGACCGCACCGGTATCCGCATCTCGCCGGTGACGCCGGCGAACGATATCTCGGATTCGAACCCGCAAGCCTTGTACGACCATATCGTCGATGGCCTCAACGCGCTGAAGCTCGTCTATATTCACGTCGTCGAAGGCGCCACCGGCGGTCCGCGCGACATCGCGCCGTTCGACTATGCGGGCCTGCGCAAGCGCTTCTCCGGCGCCTACGTGGCCAACAACGGCTACGATTTCGAGCTCGCGACCAAGGTGCTGGACGCGAACGCGGCCGATCTGATCGCGTTCGGCAAGCCATTCATCTCCAACCCCGACCTCGTCGAGCGGCTGAAGAAGGGCGCGGCGCTGAACGATTGGGACAAGAACACGTTCTACGGTGGCGGCGCGAAGGGATATACGGACTATCCGGCGCTCGAGGCGGCCGACGCAGCGGAGTAGATCTCTTCTCCCTCGCCCCGCAAGCGGGGCGAGGTGCCTCCGCAACGGTAGCTGCCAGTACATGCGAATTGAGCATGTCCATCTCGAGTTGGGAGCTCAAGCCGTTATAGGAAATATGGAGAAGCCCCGTGGTTCATGATGCTGCACGGAAACTTCACGCGGAGGCTGCTCCTAGCCTCGCCACGAGCTAACCGCTTGTTTCGAGGAACCTGATCGCATCCTCAACGCGATCAAATATGAGCACGGGAGAAATCTGCATGTCCTCCAAGTGTCGTCGCGAGCTTGGAGAAGTGGCAAAGGCCAGGTGCGGATGCAAAGCCGCGCCCCATACCTCGGTAACTCTTCTGACGGTCAGATGTGCAATGGGTTGCGGCCGGCGACAACATCGACCTCGTCACCACCAACAAAGAGAACGCACCGATTCCTTTGCCGCCACACCACCAGCCGGCACGTCGATGTTGCGGCGCGCTTGATGAAACTTGATGACGGCCGCGATCCGCGAAGTGCGGCATCACCCATCTTGTCGAAGTGTATTATCGGGGCGGGTCAAAGGGGTTGCCGCACCTCTTCTCGATGATATCGGCGACGGCGTTGCCCTTCACGTAGGTGTTTCCCGACAGAACAGCATTAGAGAATGATCTTACAATTATCGTTCCCGCCAGACCCCAACCTCCGTTTGGAGTTTTAATGAAGGCGTCGCACGACAAGGTGTTCAAATCTGCCGGCCACTTTTCAATCGTAACTCTAAATTCGGCATCGGCTGAATTTGGGGCCGCAGCCAATAGACCGAACAAGCACGCTGTCAATAAGAGCCGCATCCTCCGCGCCTCCTCGCGATACGCTTGCCTTTAAAGCCCAATACTTCAACCGGTCGATGCTCGAATGCGCTTTCTGATTGATCAGGATTTCGGTTGCCAATCATTCGTCGCGCTCCAACGCGTAATTCACGAACTTCTTGTATATCCGACGCCCGCCATCGTGACGCCGCCTAACTCGCTCATGCACAAGACGACCTGTAATTGAGCGCCGCGGAATGACTTACTTCCACAAATGCCATGCCCACGCTGCTGGCGCACCCGTCGGGTGTATGAGTTGAAGGCTGCCTTGGCTCTTCGCCGTCATTTCACACCGGCCACGCCAACCAAATTATCTTGCGCGTGCTTCGGCGCAACAAAACTCACCCATTAAGCTTGATGTCAGCGTTGGGAGTTAATTCGGGAACCGTGCAAGGCTCCGTGAACAGGCATTGGCAGCTTCACACAGCGCTCGCGCGGCAGACGATCTGGAGGCCGACCTACGACCAGGTCAAGCGCTTGGCGCGCGAATGAAGATTCCAACCGACAAGAAGACAAGCAAATGAGCATCTTCGGAAAAGCCACGCCCGAACCTGAAATCACCGGCGCCGACCGGTTGCGCGAGGCCCTGAAACAGAAGAGCCGCAAGCGAGCCCTCTCGCTCTTAGCCCGCGACGTTAACAACAACATGACCCGCGACAGCAATCGCCATGCGGCCCGCGACATCGCCAGCCGGATTGCCGGTGACGGCGCTGATCACGCGCGATGGCTGTCGCGAAAAGTCTCGTCAGCAATCTTCCGAACGGCATCGATAGGGAGGCACCGAACCTGACCGTCGGTCAGCTCGAAGCTTTCACGAATGGCGGGGTCGATCTCGGCGTCGAGCTGAAGAAGGCCTTGACCGAGCTGCTGTTCGACAGCCACGCGATCTTCGATCCGGAATCAAAAATGCTGAAATCGGCTTACGCGGACAGGCCGCGGCTGCCGACGCCCGTAGCGCCGCCGAGCTTCGTGTTCGTGCCTGGCGTCCACTATGTCGCTCAAGCGGCCGGCAACGCACACGGACATGCCGACGAGCCGAAGGCGACGTCGCGGTCGCGGCCGAGCTGGGCTGGCGAGTATTACCCGACAAAGGTCGAGCCGAACGAACAGCCTCGCAAGGTTAAAGAGCCGTTTGTCCGAACGCGGCCGGAGTGATTGAATCGGTGGATCGCTCCTGATTTAAGGGACAGCGCGCATGGCATCGTTCGTTGGAACAGGGGTCCTTAGTCAAGGACGAGGCGAGCGCGGACTCTGGTTGCAGCTCGTTCAGCGATTCCGGAGCGCCGCCAGCCCGGCCGCGTCCCGGATGGGACCAATTGCGTTTCTGGACAGGTTTCCGAGTTGTCCCAGCTTTTCGTGACCGAGATGACTCAGCACTTGGTGGGTTTCAGAAACACATTCCGCAGACGACCAAAACAGCTCGGCGGCGAGCGAGCATGATGGTAACTCGCTGCTATAATTCCCTAGGATGGCCGTTCGACAAAGGCGACGGCCTTGTTGCTATAGGTCCATGTCGCGCCGTCGCGTTTGCTGATCCCGAGAAAGGCGGTCGACGTACCGGCATATTTCATGGCCTGATTGCCGCCATCGATGCCATAGGCCCATGGGTCGAGGCAGAGAAACTCGGTGACCTTGTTGTCGGCCCCCGTAGTGCGGTGGCCGACGATGCCGACATAATGGGCGCCGCCGAGGGAGGTCCGCACCGGTACTTTGTTTTCGAGATTCTTGATTGTCCAGTCCACCGCTTTGCTGGGATCCCGTCCCACGCTCACCTGGTCGCGCGCCGTCGGTTCGGCCATTTTCCAGCCCATGTAGCGGACGAACACAATCTTGAGGATCGAACCGCACCAATATTCATTGTTCACCGCCTTGAGGAAACCGTCATTGTTCTGGTTCCATGGCAGCTTGCTCTTCTTGTAGTTTTCCATCAACTCGTTCGTCGAAGTCGTCGATAGGGTGGGATGGGTGTGCAGCGGCTCATCCACCAGCATTTCATAGACGCGATGGCGGTTGTCCAATTCGTCGCTGGGGTCTTGGTTGCTGTAGAACTTGCGATAGGTGGGCGCCTTGGCCGCCGTAGTGACGGTGTGGAAATAGTGCCAGATTAAATCGGTTTTCCACGAGGGGTCGCGGATATGGGGGTCGGACATGGAGACTTCCAATGAGGTATTCGGCTGCGGCGGCTCGCTGCCTCTTTCCACTTGCGGTCAGACCAGCCGCGCTGAGAGGTTAGTCCCTGCTCGCGCCCTCGGCAATCGCGGTCTCGACCGCCGTAGCAAATCAGAGATGGCGGCGGCGAAGCGGGATGAAGCCGGAGCGCTGATAGAACGCGACAGCAGACGGATGATCGAAGGTGCAGGTGTGCAGCCAGACGCGGCGCACGTCAGTGACCATGCACGCTCCAGCGCGCGGTTCATCGGGAAGCGGGCGACGACACCGATCGCGCACGCGCATGTCGAATCCATCATCCTGGTCAGCGACGACGCAACCCGGCAGGGCCACGCCGCGCTGTGGATCGCGCCTGCACTTGGTCGCCCAGCCGGGCGGCGCAGCCGCATTCGCCCGGCGTGGCTCACCACGGCCGGAATTGTCGGTGGAGATGGTGAAGCAGATCACAAATTGTAGTTGTAAACGCGTTAGAATACAGGCGTGAAGCAATTGAGGGAATACATGCAGCCACACCGCAATTGAGCCGTTCGCAACGGCTCTGGCGGACAACAGGGAGGAATTGCCATGACAGTTGTCCTGACCATGGGTAAGATCAGCGCCCTGACCGCAATTACGAAGATCGTTCCCGGTCATGCCGACGCGTTACGCAAGACACTTCAGGGGTTAACCGCTGCAAACGGCGGCAAGATCGCTTCTCTCGGGACGATCCATATCGTGCGTTGGGTCATTTTCGACGATGACTCGCGTTTGTTGTTTGCAACGAATTTCGACGGCGACGTCGAAGACTATATGCGCGATTTTGCCGAGCGGGCCCCCGAGGGAATCGACGCGATCTGGGGCCATTGCGAAGGGTATCCGGGAGCGCGCGACTATCCAAAGCTGCGCGATTACATTCTCGGCAGTGCCATCGAGACCACCGGTTATTACTGCGCCTATCCGAATTCCACCGTCGCCGACATCAATAAAGCGCTGGATTGGAAGGCCAAGTTCGACACGTTCCTTGACCAGATCGGTTGACGGGAATGGCTGCCCAATCCGTCGCCGGCGATCTGGATCGGGCCGATATCCAGGGGATAGCGATGCGGCCGTATCGCTTCCCGTTTGCGCACTATCATCTGCTGAACGTGAGCGACCCGGCTCGGGCCCGGCGATGGCTTGGTGGCGTTGCCGGGCGATGCACGACCGTGGCAAATCTGGACGCATCGCCTTCACTGGGTTTCAACGTCGCCCTCTCGTGGCAAGGTCTCTCGGCGATCGGTACGCCAGAGCCCAGCTTGCAGAGCTTCCCGCAGGAATTCCAGCAAGGAATGGCTGCGCGCGCTGATCGGCTCGGCGATGTCGGCGACAGCGCTCCGGCGCGGTGGGACGCACCGTTCGACAAGAGTGTGCACGCGCTCGTCGTGGTCAGTGCGATGACAGCAGCGGATCGTCATGCCGCTTCGACAGCATTGCTGTCTGATTTGCGCGATAGCGGCCTGACCGCGGCAGCGACCATCGATGCGGAATTGCTGCCCGGGCCGGACGGCAGGCCTGTCCCAATTGAGCACTTTGGCTATCGTGACGGAATTACGCAGCCCGCTATCGAGGGCAGCGGGGAGCCCGTCTTGCCCGGCGCGGGCATTCCGGATGCAGGCGGGTGGCGAGCCCTGAAGGCTGGTGAGTTCGTACTCGGGCAGCCTGATGAGACGGGTGCCGTCCCTGACTTGCCCACCCCGGCAAGTCTCAGCGGCAACGGCGCCTTCGTGGTGTTGCGCAAGCTGCACCAGCATGTCTGGGCTTTCCGGGATTTTCTGCGGCGCTCCGCCACTGACGACGTCGACGTCGCGCTGCTGGCGGCGAAGCTGATGGGACGCTGGCAAAGTGGCGCACCGCTGGCCTTGGCAGCAGGGCAGGACGACCTGGTGCTCGCCGGAGATCCGATGCGAAATAATCAATTCACGTATCTTGACGACTTGCGGGGAACGAACTGCCCGATCGGGGCACACGTGCGGCGCCTCAATCCGCGCTCGGGGCTGACAGGACCGAATGGCGCATCCGTCCATCGGCATCGGCTGCTGCGCCAGGGTTTGCCCTATGGGCCGCGCCTGCCTGCGGATGCCACGGCCGATGACGGCGCCGAGCGCGGCGCCATCATGTTGCTTGTGAACGCCGACATCGCCCGTCAATTCGAATTCGTTCAGAAGGTCTGGATCAATGACGGCGACTTCGCCGGGCTCGGGAACGACAAGGATCCAATGATCGGCGGCAATGACGGGAGCGGAAGCTTCACGATCCCGCGTGCCGGAGCGCCGCGGCGTCGATTGCCCAATCTGCCGGCGTTCGTGAGTACTCGCGGCGGGGAGTACTTCTTCCTGCCGGGCATCGCTGCGTTGCGAACCTTGGCGGAAACGGCCTCATGATCAATTCAGCGAGGGCCGGCCCGGTTAAAGCCGGCGCTGTGGCCGATCCAGCCCGGCTGGCACCGCAATCAGAACCGACCGGCAACAAATGTGGAGATCAGGAGGCCGATGGTCAGGGTGCCCGGGCTTCGCCAAGGCCTTTGCCGGGCGCCGGCTGAGTTCTTCAACAGTCTGCCAAGGAGAACAAAATGGCTGGGAAACCGAATTCAATCGTCGCCGCTCTGGCGCTGCTCATCTCGGTCACTGTTGCCGTGGTCATCGTGATCACGGGAGTTGTGGGCTACCACTATGGCTCCAAGGTCTATGACGGGATCAGGGTGAAGTTGCCAGAGTATCCAACCGCCCAAAAGACCCGCTGGCTCGAACAGAACTGGACGGATAAGCGCGAATGGTTTCACCACGCCGATCAGGGGACGGCGACTTTCCACATCCCTTACGAATGGTTCGTGGCCCTTGAACAGCCGGTATTGTCGCTAACGACAGTGGGACCTTTGGGCGCCCCCGCTTATCTCGACCGTTTCGGATTCATTCCCGATCCGACCGATCCAAAGCTCGGATTGCCGATTGGTATGGCGCGCGGCAAGGCCATGGTCGATGCCACCGCACAACCCTGGAAAAATCCACGGGCGCCGTACAATGACATGACGCGGATCGGGCTGACCTGCGCGGCGTGCCACACCGGACGTTTCACCTACCAGGGGACGGAGCTACTGGTCGACGGCGGCCCAGCACTCACGGATCTCGGCAAGTTCCGGACCGCGCTTGGCCTCTCGCTGGCATTCACGCGCTTTGTGCCCTTCCGCTTCGACCGGTTTGCCGAAAAGGTGATCGGAGCAGACCCGAGCGAGGTGGAAAAGAGCCGGTTGCTCGCGCAACTCGACAAGGTCCTGGCGCAGGGCAAGGGACTTGCCGATCTCGACACCATGGTTGCCCCGCAGAGTGTAGTCGAGGGGTTCGGCAGGCTCGACGCTTTGAACCGCATCGGCAATGAGGTCTTTGCGATCGACCTCAAGATTCCCGCCAACTATGCCGCCACATCAGCGCCCGTGCATTTCCCGCGCATCTGGGATGCCTCGTGGTTCGATTGGGTCCAGTACAACGCATCGATCGAACAGCCCATGGTGCGCAATGCCGGTGAAGCCATGGGCGTATCCGCGATGATCAATCTGACAAACGCGAAGGGGGGCCTATTCAACTCAGGTATCGAAATCATGAACCTGGACAGGATTGAGAAATCGCTGGCCGGTAAGCAGCCGAATGAAAGCACAGGCTTCACCGGATTGAAGTCACCACAGTGGCCTTCCGAGCTTCCTCCAATCGACAAAAAGCTCGCCGAGCAAGGGGAGGCACTCTACAAGGAACATTGCCAGAAATGCCACCTGCCGCCAGTGAGCGGTGCTGAGTTCTGGAAGTCCGACCGCTGGTTGCTGCCAGACAATCGGAAGGATGAGCGCTATCCAGGCGAGCGTTATCTCCGCGTCGAGGTAGTCCCAATCACGCATATCGGCACCGACCCAGCGCAGGCCCAGGATATGCTCGATCGCAAGGTCAGGGTTCCGCAGGAGCTCGATATTCCTTACGACAGTTTCGGCCCAGCGCTCGGTGCAGTCAGCGAAAAGACCATCAAGCATTGGTATGACAGCCAGACACCACCGGCTGTGCCAGAAAAGCGCGAGGAGCTGAACGGATACCGGGACAACGGCATCCAGGCTCCACTGGCCTACAAGGCGCGTCCGCTCGACGGGATATGGGCAACGCCGCCGTACCTGCACAACGGCTCGGTGCCCAACCTTTATGCCCTGTTGTCGCCGGTCGACGAGCGGCCGACGAAATTCTACCTGGGCAACCGCGAATATGACCCGGTCAATGTCGGATATCGCTATGACAAGTTGGAGGGCGGATTCGAGCTCGATACGAGGATCCGGGGCAACTACAACACCGGGCACGAGTTCAATAATGGAAAGAACGGCGTGATCGGGCGCCTTTTGACGCCTCAGGAGCGGCGGGCGCTGGTCGAATTTCTGAAGACAATGTAAGATATTCAGGGATCGCTTCCCGATCTGCGACGACACCCAGAACATTGTGACCCGGTTGCTGGCGGTCGGAACCGCCCCTGGCGTCCCAGCCCCGAGGACTGGTGAGGACGCGGCGGCTCCCAATCCCGTGCCGGCATGCGTGGGGCGGATCAAGCCGCACTATCACTCCACCACGACGACGGGGATCATAATCACGACAACGACGATCGGCGCGCACTACCCGAATTATATTACTTCAGAAAGCGGACGCGATCGTTGCCGTTGCGAGCTGTCGCCGCTTGGCGCGCAAATCGAGAAGGAAATCAGCATTCAGGTTCGTCTGATCCATCATCAGAATCGAATTGACAGGCCGGACGGGCTGAGATGCGACCAAATAAAAAGCCGCCCGAAGGCGCCCGTCCCCATCTTGGCCGGACCGAACTTCGGCCTGATCTCCCCGCCGCGCTGGTCGCACTTGGTGGAGAAGAACTGAAATGGACCCGCGGAGCGGGACCGGTTGAACCGGCTTGTTAGTTGGAAACTGATCGCTCCTGATCCCTATCTATCACGCAGCCAGAGATTCTGTCTGCTGCTGTTGCTGTGGGCATGTGGAGTATTCAACCACGCTCGTTCCGCCCAGTGGATGATACTAGGCAGCCGAATGGCGGGAGCCGAGCCGGATTGCCGGCAACGCCGAGGGGGCCGAGCGCGGTCACGAGGAGGGTTCGCACAGCCCAAAGGGCCGCTGGTTTGAGCAGCGGGTCCTTACCTTATCGTTTTATCGGGCATGCAAATGATCTGGATTGAAATGTTTGGGTCAACCGACATCCGCGCCTACGTCCATACGGTCAAACAGGCGGCCCCCGGAGAGGCGATCGGTGCGGCCCGGAGGAAGTCGAGCGCTGGCGCGGTGGGCTCTCGCTGAAGCCGATCACTTCCAGCGTTTCCCCGAATTTACCACCCCGGTCGTTGATGACTGTGGACTTCGCGATTGCTTGCTCGCTCGTCCGGCCGGGTAGGCCTCGTTATCCGGTTTTTGTCCATCGGGCCGCGGCTTTGCTCCACGCTTCCTTCAGACCCCGCCTCGCGACGACGCCCTTGCGCTTCGGTAATCCTTCGCCGCCATCAGGCTGGATAGAAGACTTCCACCTCCAAGCTGTCGATCATGCTCGGCACACAAGAAAAAGGCCGGGATTGCTCCCGGCCTTTCGTCGTTATGAGACGTGCGTTATTGCAGCGAGGCGCGCTTGGGCGGGGTTGCCGGCCACGACTTGATCAGCGTGTCGTAGTCGACGGTCTCGCCCTTCGGCTTCTCGTTGGCGAGCTTGCGCTGTGGCGCGATGGTGCCGTCCTTCTGGGCCTTGGCGAACCAGTACTCGGCCAACTCCTTCTTGTGCAGCTTCGGACCGCAGGCGCCCTGCACGCCCGACTTTTCCAGACGCTCCATGACGGAGTCTTGCGCTGCGGCAAGTGCATCCATCGCAGCTTGCGGCGTCTTCGCACCGGACGACGCATCGCCGATGTTCTGCCACCAGAGCTGTGCGAGCTTCGGATAGTCAGGCACGTTGTTGCCGGTCGGGGTCCACTGCACGCGCGCGGGCGAGCGGTAGAACTCGATCAGGCCGCCGAGCTTGGGCGCACGCTCGGTGAACGACTTGTCCCAGATGTCGGATTCACGGATGAAGGTGAGACCGACGTGGCTCTTCTTCAAGGACACCGTCTTGGAGACGATGAACTGGAGATACAGCCAGGCTGCCTTGCGGCGGTCCGCCGGAGTCGACTTCAGAAGCGTGAGTGAACCCGCATCCTGGTAGCCGAGCTTCATGCCTTCCTTCCAGTACGAACCGTGCGGCGAAGGAGCCATACGCCACTTCGGCGTACCGTCCGCGTTCATCACGGCGATGCCCGGCTTCACCATGTCGGCGGTGAAGGCGGTGTACCAGAACATCTGCTGGGCGATGTTGCCCTGGGCCGGGACCGGACCGGACTCGGAGAAGGTCATGCCCTGGGCCTGCGGCGGAGCGTACTTTTTCATCCACTCGAGGTACTTGGTGATCGAGTAGACCGCGGCCGGACCGTTGGTATCGCCACCACGCTCGACCGAGGAGCCGACCGGACGACAACCTTCCATGCGGATGCCCCACTCGTCGACCGGCAGACCGTTCGGAATGCCCTTGTCACCATTGCCGGCCATCGAGAGCCAGGCGTCGGTGAAACGCCATCCGAGCGAGGGGTCCTTCTTGCCATAGTCCATATGGCCGTAGACCTTGACGCCGTTGATCTCCTTGATGTCGTTGGTGAAGAACTCGGCGATGTCCTCATAGGCCGACCAGTTCACGGGAACGCCGAGCTCGTAGCCATACTTGGCCTTGAACTTGGCCTTGTAGTCGGGGTTGGTGAACCAGTCGTAGCGGAACCAGTAGAGGTTGGCGAACTGCTGGTCGGGCAGCTGGTAGAGCTTGCCGTCCGGCGCCGTGCCGAACGACTTGCCGATGAAGTCGTTGACGTCGAGCTGGGGATCGGTGACGTCCTTGCCTTCGCCGGTCATGTAGTCCGACAGCGCGATGGTCTGGCCGTAGCGGAAGTGGGTGCCGATCAGGTCGAAGTCGTTGATCCAGCCGTCATAGACGTTCTTGCCGGACTGCATCTGGGTCTGCAGCTTCTCGACCACGTCACCTTCCTGGATGATGTCGTGCTTGAGCTTGATGCCGGTGAGCTCGGAGAACGCCTTGGCCAGCGTCTGCAACTCGTATTCGTGGGTCGCAATAGTCTCGGAGACGACGTTGATCTCCATGCCCTTGAAGGGTTCGGCGGCCTTCGCGAACCACTCAAGCTCCTTCTTCTGGTTGTCCTTCGACAGCGTCGAGGGCTGGAATTCCGCAATCCACTTTTGGATCGTGGCGTCGTCGGCGGCGCGGACCGGCCCCGAGACGGCGAACGTTGCCGCAATGATGGCTGCCGCACTTGATACGCTCAGCAAGCTGACCTTGGTCAGCGGACCTTTCCTTCTAGACCGTCGCATGTTGTTTCCTCCGTTGCAGCGACAAACTTTTGTACAGGCCCGGGTTGGTCCCGGATCTGGCCGTCCCTTCGCGAGCTTCAGACCGTGCGAAAAATGAGCGCGGCCGTGACCAGCGAAATTCCTGATGCGAGCCACAGGCTCGAGATTTCAAAACCCTCCTCACCGACCGGCAGCGTGGCGAGCGCGTCGGTACCGACGATAGCGATCCACAAGAGGTGGATGACGGCGGCCGTGATCAGCGAGATGAACAAGCGGTCGCCGCGCGTGGTCGGAATGCGCAGCACACCGACGCGCTCGGCTTCCGGATAGACCGCCGCAAGGTACGTCATGACCGCAAGCGTACAGGCGAGCGCGGCGAAGAAGATCGCCGTCGGGGGCGTCCAGGCCATCCATGCGATGGATTCCATAAGAGCCTCCCCTCACACCCGGCCGAGCGCGAAACCGCTCGCGATGTAATTGCGGACGAACCAGATCACGAGCGCGCCCGGAATGATGGTGAGCACACCGGCCGCAGCCAGCAGCCCCCAATCCATGCCGGCCGCCGATACCGTGCGCGTCATGATCGCGGCAATCGGCTTGGTCTGCACCGAAGTCAGCGTGCGCGCAAGCAGCAGCTCGACCCAGGAGAACATGAAGCAGAAGAACGCGGCGACGCCGATGCCGCTGGCGATCAGGGGCACCAGGATCCGGATGAAGAAGCGCGGGAAGGAATAGCCGTCGAGGAAGGCGGTCTCGTCTATCTCGCGCGGCACGCCGGAGACGAACCCCTCGAGGATCCACACCGCCAGCGGAACGTTGAAGATGCAGTGCGCCAGCGCGACCGCCCAGGGCGTATCGAACAGGCCGATCGCCGAATAGAGGTTGAAGAACGGCAGCGCGTAGACCGCCGCCGGCGCCATCCGGTTCGACAACAGCCAGAAGAACAAATGCTTGTCGCCGAGGAAGCGGTAGCGCGAGAATGCGTAGGCCGCGGGCAGCGCCACCGAAATCGAGATGATAGTGTTGAGGACGACGTATTCCAGCGAATTGATGTAGCCGGAATACCAGCTCTCATCGGTGAAGATACGCCTGTAGTGCTGCAACGTCGGGGCGTGCGGCCACAGCGTCATCGTCGAGACGATCTCGGCGTTGGTCTTGAAGCTCATGTTGACGAGCCAGTAGATCGGCAGCAGCAGGAAAATCAAAAACAGCGCCATGATGACGCGACGGCCGGGGATCGAGTGCATCACACGGCTCCTTCCTGCGGCTTGCGCTCGGCGCCGGCGTTGGTCATGACGGTGTAGAAGATCCAGCAGACGATCAGGATGATCAGATTGTAGACGAGCGAGAGCGCTGCGGCCTTGCCGAGGTCGAACTGGCCGAGCGCGATCTTGACCAACTCGATCGATACGAAGGTGGTCGAGTTGCCGGGTCCGCCGCCGGTGACGACGAACGGCTCCGTATAGATCATGAAACTGTCCATGAAGCGCAGCAGCACCGCGATCAGCAGCACGCGGTTCATCTTCGGCAACTGGATCGCCTTGAACACGGCCCAGCGCGAGGCGCCGTCGATCTGCGCCGCCTGGTAATAGGCCTCCGGGATCGACTTCAGTCCGGCATAGCAGAGCAGCGCAACGAGGCTGGTCCAGTGCCAGACGTCCATCACGATGACGGTGACCCAGGCGTCGATGTCGTTGGAGACGTAGTTATAGTCGAGGCCGATGTGGTTAAGGACATAGCCGAGCAGCCCGATGTCAGGCCGGCCAAAGATCTGCCAGATCGTGCCGACGACGTTCCACGGAATCAGCAGCGGCAGCGCGAGGGTGACGAGACAGACCGCCACCGTCCAGCCCTGGCGGGCATCGACAGCGCGACGACGATGCCGAGCGGCACCTCGATCGCGAGGATCACCATCGAGAAGAACAGATTGCGCCCGAGCGAGGCCAGGAAGCGGCCGCCGAGATCGGTCGAGGGATCGAGCAGCTCCTTGAACCAGCCGACGCCGTTCCAGAAGAACTGGTTGTTGCCGAACGTGTCCTGCATCGAATAGTTCACCACCGTCATCAGCGGCAGCACGGCCGAGAAGGCTACGACCAGGAACACCGGCAGCACCAGGAACCAAGCTTTTTGGTTGACGGTCTTGTCCATCAGGCGGCTCCCTCCACCAGAAGGCTGTCGGCATAGACGTGGATGTGCGACGGATCGAATTTCAGCCCGGCGGTGCCTTCCGCGCTGGTGAAGCCCGCCGGCGCGCGTGCCGCGAGCTTGGCATCGCCGAGGCGGGCGCGCGCGAAGCGAATGCGGCCGAGGTCGTCGATGCGCTCGATCTTCGCGGTGAGCAGGCCGGACGCGGGTGCGACGACCTCGACGAATTCCGGGCGCACGCCGATCTCGATCTTGGCGCCCGCCGGCAAGGTGTCATAGCTGCGGTTGAGCGCGATGACATGGCCGTCGATCCGCGCGTCGCGTCCCCTGACCTCGGCTGGAATGATATTCATGCCGGGCGAGCCGATGAAATAGCCCACAAACGTGTGCGCCGGCTTGTCGAACAGCTCGGCCGGCGTACCGCTCTGCACCACGCGGCCGTCATGCATGACGACAACGGTGTCGGCGAAGGTCAGCGCTTCGGTCTGGTCGTGGGTGACGTAGATCATGGTGAGGTCGAGCTCGCGATGCAGCGCCTTCAGCTTGGAGCGGAGCTGCCATTTCAGCTCGGGGTCGATCACCGTCAGCGGCTCGTCGAACAGGACGGCGGCAACGTCGGAGCGCACCAGGCCGCGGCCGAGCGAAATCTTCTGCTTGGCATCGGCCGTGAGCCGCGTCGCCTTGCGGTTCAGATAGGGCTCGAGGTCGAGCAGGCGGCCGATCTCGGCGACGCGTTTGTCGATCTCCGCTTTCGGCACGCCGCGGTTCTTCAGAGGGAACGCCAGATTCTGCCCCACCGTCATGGTGTCGTAGATCACCGGAAACTGGAACACCTGGGCGATGTTGCGCTTCTGGGTTGACAGCGGTGTGATGTCCTGGCCGTCGAACAGGATTTTCCCCCGCGACGGCGTGATGATGCCGGAGATGACGTTGAGCAGCGTGGTCTTGCCGCAACCGGACGGTCCGAGAAGCGCATAGGCGCCGCCCTGCCGCCAGGTCATGGTCACCGGCTTTAGTGCAAAGCTATCCTGCGGCGCATCATTGCCGCCGTAGGAGTGGGCGAGATCGACGAGGTCAATGCGAGCCATGGCGCATCTCCCTCACGTTTTTTTCGTTGAAGCGTTTTCTTCACGCGAACCGCTAGGCACTTCGCTTGAAAACGCTGTGGGACCGGGCGCGGCGACCAGACGGTCGGCCGCGTCAAAGACGAAGACGTCGTTGGGATCGAGCACAGCGTCGATGGTCTGGCCCGGCTCGAACTCGTGCACGCCGTGCAGCACCGCAACCCAGTTCGACCCGTCGCGGGTCAGATGCACGAAACTCTCCGAACCGGTGATCTCGGTCACCGTCACCGTGGCATGGAAGGCATGGCGGTCAGTCTCGCCATTGGCGAGTGCAAGCTGGTGCGCCCGAAAGCCGACGCGATAGGCGCCGTCGGCGAGAGAGGAATAAAGACCAGACGCCGGCGCGGCGATGCCTCCCGCATATTGCACGGAGCCGTTCTTCTTCTCGATGCCGACGAGATTGAGCGGCGGATCGGAGAACACCTGTGCGACGCGCAGCGTCTGCGGACGGCGGTAGACGCTGGGCGTCTCACCGATCTGGAGCGCCCGGCCCTCCCACATGCACACCGTGTTGCCGCCGAGGAGCAGGGCCTCGGTCGGCTCGGTGGTGGCATAGACGAAGATTGCGCCGGACGCCTCGAAGATGCGCGGCAGCTCTGTGCGCAGCTCCTCGCGCAGCTTGTAGTCGAGATTGGCGAGCGGCTCGTCGAGCAGCACGAGATCGGCGCCCTTCACCAGCGCGCGCGCTATCGCGGTGCGCTGCTGCTGGCCGCCGGAAAGCTGGAGCGGCGTGCGCTTCAGGAACGGCTCGAGCCGGAGCAGCCTGGCGGCTTCCGCCACGCGCGTCTCGATCTCCTGGCGCGGCTTGCCCTGCACGCGCAGCGGCGAAGCAATGTTCTCATAGACCGTGAGCGAGGGGTAATTGATGAACTGCTGATAGACCATCGCGACCGAACGCTGGCGCACGTCGACACCGGTGACGTCATTGCCGTTGACCAGCAGCTTGCCTGTGGTCGGCTTGTCGAGGCCGGCAAGCAGCCGCATGATCGAGGTCTTGCCCGACAGCGTCGGCCCGAGCAGCACGTTGAGCGTGCCGCTCTCGAGCGTCAGCGAGACGTCGCGGATGTGCGGGACCCCGTCGACGGTCCGGGTCACGTGATCGAGTGTCACGCTCATGAGCGTCCTCCTGCTTCCAGCAGTGGACTTTGCGGCACAGCGTGGGTCCTGATCCAGTCGTCCAGGGCGGCAATTTCGTCGGCAGATAGTCGCAGACCGAGCTTGGAGCGGCGCCAGACGATATCCTCGGCGGTCACCGCCCATTCATTGGCCATCAGGTAGCGAACCTCGCGTTCGCTCAGAGTTGCGCCAAAAGCCTGGCCGAGATCGGTGGTCGATTTTGCGTCACCGAGCAATTTGATCGCGCGGGTGCCATAGGCGCGCGCGAGGCGCCGCGCATGCTCATGGCTGAGGAAAGGATAGCCGCGCTGGAGCTCGCCGATCAGGCCATCGACGGCCGACACATCCATGTCGCCGCCGGGCAGCGGCCATTTGCCGGTCCAGCCTTCGCGCGCTTTCGCACTGCGAAGATAAGGGGCGAGCCGTTCCAGCGCCTCCTCGGCGAGGCGGCGATAGGTCGTGATCTTGCCGCCATAGATCGACAGCAGCGGCGCCCCGCCGGGCGTGTCGAGCTCGAACACGTAGTCGCGGGTCGCGGCCTTGGCTTCACTGGCGCCGTCGTCATAAAGCGGCCGCACGCCGGAATAGGTCCAGACCACGTCCTCCGGCGTCACCGGCTTGGCCAGATATTCGCTCGCAGCAGCGCACAGATATTGGATCTCCTCGGCCGTCGCCTTCACCTTGGAGGGATCGCCGTCATAATCGCGATCGGTGGTTCCGATCAGCGTGAAATCGTCCTGGTAGGGGATGACGAAGATGATGCGGCCGTCGGCATTCTGGAACATGTAGGCGCGGTCGTGGTCGTAAAGCTTCCTCACCACGATGTGCGAGCCCTGCACCAGGCGCACTTTTGCTTTCGCATTGACGCCGGCGCCGCGGCCGAGCACCTCTTCGACCCAAGGGCCGCCGGCATTGACCAGCGCCCGGGCCTGGATCGACGAGCGCGCGCCCGTCAGCGTGTCGACCATGCTGACGGTCCAGATCCCATCGGACTGGCAGATGTCGGTGGCGCGGGTGCGGGTGCGGATCTCGGCGCCCTTGTCGGCAGCGTCGCGCGCATTGAGCACGACGAGGCGGGCGTCATCGACGAAGCAGTCGGAATATTCGAACGCGCGGGTATAGCGGTTCGGGATCAGCGGACGACCGACCTCGTCGCGTCGAAGATCGACCGAGCGCGTTGCCGGCAGCAATTGGCGGCCGCCGATATGGTCGTAGAGGAACAGGCCGAGGCGCAGGAGCCAGGCCGGGCGCAGGCCCGCGTGGTGCGGCAAAACGAAACGCAGCGGGCGGATGATGTGGGGCGCGATGCCCCAGAGGATCTCGCGCTCGATCAGCGCCTCGCGGACCAGCCGGAACTCGTAATATTCGAGATAGCGCAGGCCGCCGTGCACCAGCTTGGTCGACCAGGACGACGTCCCGCTCGCCAGATCATTCATTTCGCACAGGAAAACCGTGTTGCCGCGGCCCACCGCGTCACGCGCGATGCCACAGCCGTTAACACCGCCTCCAATGATGGCGAGGTCGAAAATACGCTCCAACAGACGCATCCCCCGGCGACCGCCCGTTCAATCGAGCGGTTACTTTCGTTTTTGATTAGATCACAGCAAAAAACGAAAGCAAGATGAAAGAGAGGCGAAAGGAAGTGAAAGCGGAACTTTTTCTGCGGGCATGGCGATGAAATAATAGGCACTGCGTCACGCCCCCTCTTTTCGAGAGGGTGACGAGCGAACAGGGGGTCGTCATGCCCGGGCTTGGCCACCCACGTTCTCGGTATCTTGGAGTAAGGCGTGGATGGCCGGGACAAGCCCGGCCATGACGATGCGGAAGCTTCAGCGCAGCCCCTCACAGTCGTGCGATCGCCCAGCGTTCAAATGCGAAATGCGGTGCTACCGCAGCCGCACCACCGGCGCAGATTCGGCGACCGTATCCTGCGTATCGGCTTGGGAGTCGTCGATATCCGCCGCCCCCTTCGGCATCGCCGCCATCACCTCGATGCCCTTGCTGTGGCAGATGGTGGCGAGACGCTCAGGCAGTTCCTGGTCGGTGACGAACGTCTGGATCTGGCTGATATGGGCGATACGCACCGGCGCGCTGCGGCGGAGCTTCGTCGAATCGGCGACCAGCATAACGCTGCGGGCGTTGGCGATGATGGCTTGCGCCACCTGGACCTCGCGATAGTCGAAGTCGAGCAGCGCGCCCTCCTCGTCGATCGCGGAAGCACCGATGATGGCATAGTCGACCTTGAACTGGCCGATCAGCTGCGTCGCGGTCGAGCCGACCACGGCACCGTCGGCGCGCCGCACCGTGCCGCCGGCGACCACCACCTCGATGCGGGGATGGCGGTAGAGCAGCATCGCAACGTTGAGATTGTTGGTGATGACGAGCAGGTCCTCATGCGAGGTCAGCGCGCTAGCAACCTCCTCCGTCGTGGTACCGATGTTGATGAACAGCGAGCAGCCGTTCGGAATCAGCGATGCGGCCGCCGCGCCAATGGCCTTCTTCTCGTCGGCGGCAACGAAGCGGCGCGCCTCATAGGCGAGGTTTTCGACGCCGGAGGCGATGATGGCGCCGCCATGGATGCGGGTCAGCGAGCGACGCTCGCAGAGGTCGTTGAGATCCTTGCGGATGGTCTGCGCCGAGACTTCGAACCGGCGCGCGAGCTCCTCGACCATGACGCGGCCCGAGGCGCGCGCGATGTTGAGGATTTCGGCTTGGCGATGGGTCAATCCGGTCACGGCAATGGCCTCAAATCAGAGCAATGCATGGTGCGGCGGTTCGCGCGTCCGGTCAATGCGCAAGCGGAACACGGTTAACGGATGAGGCCCTTCACCACGCCATGGCGGCGGCGAGGCGCGCGAGCAACTCCGGATCGTCGAACGCGCTTGCGGACGCGGCCGCGCCGGCGCCAACAAGGTCAGCATGGCTGAGGCTGGTCCGGATGCCGATGGTCGGAATGCCGGCCGCAGCGGCCGATTGCACGCCGGAGCGGGAGTCCTCGAACGCGATCGAGGCTGCCGCGCTGGCGCCGACGAAGCGCAACCCTTCCTGATAGGGCAGCGGATGCGGCTTGCCGTGCGGCAGCTCGTCGCCGATCACGATCGCCTTGAATCGCTGCGTGATGCCAAGGCCGGACAACAGCAGCTCGGCATTGAGACGCGGCGCGTTGGTGACGGCGACCATGGGAATGCCGGCGGCATCCGCCCGGTCGAGCAGCGCCATCAGGCCCGGCAACGGCTCGATCTGTCCGGCCACGAGCGTCCGAAAAACCTCCTCCTTCTCGCCGAGGATTGCGGCGCGCCGCTGCAATGTCTCAGCCGCCAAAAAGCGCTCGCCGATCGACGCATTGGCGAAGCCTTGCAGCTCCCTCGAGAAGCGCGCGTGATCGAAAACATGGCCGCGGGGGCCAAGCACCTGATTGAAGGCCTTCAGGTGCAGCGGGTCGGTGTTGGCCAGCGTGCCGTCGATGTCGAACAGCAACGCCTTGCTCATCTCCCTGCCGATCGCCTCAATCATTTCCGTGCTTTCCCGAATGCGCGACGCATCAATGCGAAAGTCGTATCAATACAGCCCCGATCACGCAATGACGCATGCGCATGACGACCACGCGACACTCGACAAAGCCGCGCGCGGCTGCAACACTCGCTGCAAGATCAAAAAGGAGGAAACGATGACGATCAACCGGCGCGAGCTATCTATCTCAGGCCTGGCTCTCTCGACTCTTGCCGTCTCCGCGCTTGCGCTCACGACACCGGCGCTCGCCGCTTCGGCGGACGAAGACGCCGTGGCGAAAAAGGTCGAGGCCTTCCGCCTCGCTCAGATCGCGGCCGATCCCAAGGCGCTCGGCGCGCTGTGCTGGGACGACCTGAGCTACAGCCATTCCAGCGGCAAGGTCGAGGACAAGGCGACCTTCATCACCAACGCCACCGACGGCAAATCGAAATTCCTCTCGATCGATTACAAGGACCCGACCATCAAGGTCGTCGGCCCCGCCGCGATCGTGCGCTTCCACTGGATCGCCGAACAGGAGATGGCGGCCGATGGGAAAAAAGTGCCGACCAACCTTCACATCCTGATGAACTGGCAGAAGCAGAGCGACGACTGGAAGCTGCTCTCGCGCGCCGCGACGAAGCTCTAGCGCATTTCTTCCCCTCTTCCCCTGTGGGAGAATGGGGCTCCATGTAACCGATTGAGACGACGACGGAAATGGAATCTTGCGTCCCTCTGCTATCAACACCGCAATGACGAGTCCCACGACGAAGATCCTGCTGTCACTTCTGACGTGCGCGATGATGACCTGCGCGGCGCAGGCGCAACGGCGCCACGCTGCACGGCTCGCGCGGCAACGTCGTCGGTCGCTCGACGACGAACAGCAGCGGTACGACCACGAATCGCAATGGTAAGATCGTCAGCCGCAAGTCGACCAGCGGCAGCCCAACGACGATGACGACCTACCCGCAGAGGGGAACACGATGAAATATCAAATCTGGTATATGAAGCCATCGTTTGTTCGCGGCATCGTTGGAAGCTCGCCCGATCCCGATCGCCTTCCGGCTACTCATGTTCACTTGAAGGATATCGAAGCGGATAATCAGGAAGATGCTTTGTCTCGCATGAGAGCGGAGAATTGGTCGCCGAATGGTGAAGCGCTCGATTTGCTTCAGAGCAAGGGACTACAGCACACAACGATGACAATCGGCGACGTACTCGTGGATGAAAGTGATGCTGTCTATCTCGTCACCGGCATGGGGTTCAGTTTGCTACCGAAACGTGCGGAGCCGCATCGATAATTATTGCGGCGAGCGCGGCGCGCACCGCACTCGCGGGCCGGATCTGGATGAAAGCGCGAGATGTTGCAGCGTCGCGTCCGCTGCCGCAGCGATGCAGTAACCACGCTGCAGGGTCCTGCTCATTGAGGGCGCTGGCCATGTTGCCGTCGCCGATGGCTACGCCGCTTCCCTCACATCACCGTTAACCAGCTTGCGCGCGGCGCGCTCGGCTTCGCGGGCGTTGCGAAAGAGCTGGCCTTCGAGGCGATTGAATTGGTGGGACGAGGCGAAGAAGCAGTAGCCTCCATGGCCGCGAACGACGATGCCCGCGGTCTCTGAATTAACTTCGATGATGTAGCTGTCCGTCATGGCCCGTACATTCCTCAGTGCGGGCAAATAACGACAATATCGCCCAAAGGTTCCTGAGGGCAAATCGGTCGTTTCCACCCCGAATTCGACGCGCTATTGAGTACGCCGGGACCTCATCCGTTTTATGACTGGTTCTTGGCAAAGCCGCGGCACGTTGACCCAAGAACGCCGCGATTGGCCGTTGCTGCCATCTTTGTGAACTGGGACGCAACGTCGCGCGAAATTAGCTCGCAATCGGCGGATCGTCTCTCTGGATCGCTTGCGGATGGCCGTTATCGTCGATTGAGACGTAAGTGAAATTGCCGTCGGTGACGAGGATCGGCTGCAGCTCCCTTCGCCGCAGCGCCCAGGCTTCGAGATGCACGGTGAGCGAGGTGCGACCAACGCGCACGAGGTTGGCGTAGACCGAGACGAGATCGCCGACATAGACGGCCTTGCGAAAATTCATCGCCTCGATCGCGACGGTCACGGTGCGCGACCGCGCGACCTTGGAGGCGAACACGCCGCCGCCGACATCCATCTGGCTCAGCAGCCAGCCACCGAAGATATCGCCATTCGCGTTGGTGTCGGCGGGCATCGCCAGCGTGCGGATGCAGAGGTCGCCGCTCGGCTCGATATTCCCCTGTTCGTTCATGCAGGTCTCACTTGAAATTTGCTCACTTGAAAGTGTCCCAGCCCGGGTCGGGCGCAAACCGCTCGCCGAATTGCTCGGCCAGCGCGCGCAAGGTGGATACGATATTTTCCACGCCGCGCGCACGCGCGTAGTTCAGGGGCCCCCCGCGGAACGGCGCATAACCGGTGCCGAAGATCATGGCGCCGTCGACCGCATCGGCATCGTCGACAATGCCCTCACGCAGTGCGGCGACGCAGACGTTGGATATCGGCAGCACCAGCCGGTCAATCATCTGGTCAGTGACGCGCGGACCGGTCTCGGATAACGGCGCCTTCTCTGCCTTGCCGTCCTTCCAGGTGTAAAAGCCCTTGCCGGTCTTGCGGCCGAGCTCACCCTTGGCGACCTTCTCGCGCAGCCAGACCGGCGTCGGCGGCAGCAGATCGCCAAACCTGGTACGCAGCATGTCGCCGACGTCGAGGCAGATGTCGAGCCCAACCTGGTCGGCAAGCTCGATCGGTCCCATCGGCATGCCGAACTGTTCGGCCGCCGCGTCGATCAGGCGCTGGTCGATCTTCTCGTCCAGCATCACCATCGCTTCCAGCATGTAGGGCGTCAGCGCGCGGTTGACGAGGAAACCGGGCGAGCTCTTCACCGACAGCGGCAGGCGGTCGATCGCGCCGACGAAGGCGAGCGCCTCCTTCAGCACCTGTGCGTCGTTGCCGTCATGGCTGACCACCTCGACCAGTTGCAGACGCGACACCGGGTTGAAGAAGTGCAGGCCAACCAGCCGCTCCGGCTGCGCCAGCGTCGTTCGCAGATCCTGGAGCGGAATGCTCGAGGTGTTGGTCGAAAGAATCGCGCCCGGTTTCATCTTGGGCTCGAGGCCCGCATAGACCTTCTGCTTCAGCTCCAGCTTTTCCGGCACGGCCTCGATGATGAGGTCGGCGTTGCTGACGCCCTCGCCCTCCATGTCGGGGATCAGGCGATCGAGTGCGTCGCGCACCTCGGTCGGCCTGCGGACGATCTTGCCGTAGAGCTCGGCGGCGCGCTTCACCGCGCCCGCGATCGGCTCGGCTTTCATGTCGGCCAGCGAGACGCGCAGCCCCTGCCCCGCGCACCAGGCGGCGATGTCGCCGCCCATGGCGCCGGCGCCGATGACGTGGACGTGCTTGACGGTGCTGCCGGAGCCCGCAGCCTTCTTCATCTGCTCGCGCAGGAAGAACACGCGGATCAAATTCTGCGCGGTCGGCGTCACCATCAGTCTGGCAAAGGACGCCTGCTCGGCCTTCAGCATCGCGGCCTTGTTGCCGCCATGCGTCTCCCAGAGATCGATCAGCGCGTAAGGTGCGGGGTAATGCTCACGGGGCGCGGCCTTCGCCGCCTCGGAGCGCATACGCTTGGCAAGAAGCCCGCGGACCAGCCCGAGATTGGCCGCGCGCGTCAAAAGGCCGGGCTTCGCCCGCTTCAGCCGGCCGAACAGTACATCCTTCACCGCGCTGCGGACGTGGCGCTCCTGCGTCACGGCGTCGACGAGGCCGAGCGATTTGGCGCGGCGCGCATCGATGGTGCGGCCGGTCAGCATCAGCTCCATCGACTGGGTCGGATTGACCAGTGCGGTGAAGCGCGCGGTGCCGCCGAGGCCGGGATGCAGGCCCAGCATGACCTCCGGGAAGCCGAAGCGTGCGCCATCGATGGCAATGCGCGACTGGCAGGCGAGCGCGACCTCGAGTCCGCCACCGAGGCAGAAGCCGTGGATGACCGCAACCGTCGGCAGCTTCAGCGCCACCAGATGATCGACCACCGCATGCGCGGCACGGATGCGCGTTTCCACCATCTCGGGATCGCTGGCGCCGCGGAATTCGTTGACGTCGGCGCCGGCGATGAAGCCGGACGGTTTTGCGGAGCGGATCACGAGGCCGGCGGGACGTTCGGTCTCGATCGCTGCGAGCACCGCGTCGAACTCCTCCATCACGTCGGCGGACAGCGTGTTGGCGCTGGCGTCGGCGCGGTCGAACAGTAGCCAGGCGACGCCGTCGGCATCGCGCGTGAGCTTGAAGTTCTTGTATGGTCCATCGGCCGCGGGTTGCGGTCCGAGCGTCAGCACACGGTCGCCGAGCGCGGTCATGATCTTCGAATCCATGGTCACACCGCCTCGATCAGCATGGCGCCCCCGAGCCCGCCGCCGATGCATTCAGTGGCAACACCGCGCCGCGTGCCCAGCCGCTTCATCGCGTTGACGAGATGCAGCACGATGCGGTTGCCGGAGGTGCCGACGGGATGGCCGAGCGAAATGGCGCCGCCATCGGCGTTGAGCTTTTCACGGTCGATCTCGCCGGCCGCACCATCGAGGCCAAGAATCTCGCGGCAGAATTTATCGTCGTTCCAGGCGGCGAGGCAGCCGAGCACTTGCGTGGCGAACGCCTCATTCAGCTCCCAGGTCTCGACGTCCTGGATGGTCAGGCTGTTGCGCTGGAGCAGAGGCGTGGCCGACATCACGGGACCGAGCCCCATGATGCTCGGATCCAGCGCAGCCCAGTTGCTGTCGACGATCACGGCCTTCGGCGTCAGCTTGTGCTTTGCGACCGCCGCGTCGGAAGCCAAAATCACCCAAGAGGCGCCGTCGGTGATCTGCGAGGAATTGCCGGCGGTCACCTGGCCCCAGGGGCGCTCGAACACCGGCCGGAGTTTTGCCAGCGTCTCGGCCGTCGAATCCGGCCGCACGCCGTCATCATGGTCGAAGAATTTTCCGTCTCGGGAGAAGGCGGTCTCGACCTCGCCCTTCAGAAAACCCTCCGCCTGCGCATGCGCGAGCCGGCGGTGGCTCTCTGCGGCATAGGCATCGGATTGTGCACGCGTGATGCCGAAGAGATGGCCGACGACCTCGGCGGTCTGGCCCATGTTCAATTCGGTGATAGGATCGGTCAGCCCGCGCTCCAGGCCGATAATCGGCTTGAGATAGCGCGGGCGGAGCTTGAACGCGGCAGCAAGCTTCGCGGCGACGCCCTTGGCGGTGGCGAGGCCTGCGAACCAGCGCACGCCGGAATTCGGCCAGACCAGCGGCGCGTGGCTCAGCGCCTCGGTGCCGCCAGCGAGGATCATGTCGGCATGGCCTTCGCGGATATAGCGGTAGGCGGTATCGATCGACTGCATGCCGGAGCCGCAATTGATCTGCACCGTGAAGGCGACCATGTCCTCGCCCATGCCAAGCCGGAGGGCCGCGACGCGGGCCGGGTTCATCTCGTCGGCGATCACGTTGACGCAGCCGAGGATGACTTGATCAAAGGTGGTGGGCGAAAACGGCTGGCGCGCCAGCAGCGGCCGGCCGCATTGCACGGCGAGATCGACCGGCGTGAACGGCCCCGGCCCCGAGCGCGCCTTCAGAAACGGCGTCCGGCTGCCGTCGACGATGAAAACCGGTCGTGCCATCAGCTCGCCGCCCTCTGTTCACCGAGTTCCTGAAAGAACTGATGCACGTCGCCGGTTTTCTTGTAAATCGGCGACAGCACCTCCGGCGCAAAATCGTCGACCTCGATCACTTTTGCGACGGCTTCGTGGGCCACGGCGAGCTGCTCGCCTTCGGCCTGCGTGATCAAGCCCTTGCCGACGGCGTCCTTCCAGTCGCTTATATGCGCGGCGCGCATGCGCTTGGCGATGGCGTCGGTCCCCGCGACCAGCTTGAACGCGCGCTCCAGCCGGGCGAAGCCGCTGTCGTCGTCGACATGGGCCAGATCCGGCGTGAGCCGCTCGCGCGCCGCTGATGGCTCGAGCACAAGGCTTGCACATTGATGCACGACGCGGTCGGACGGGCCGAGCACGCGGGCACCAAAAGGCTGGACCACGAGCTTGAGGATGACAGCGACAAAGCGGTTCGGCAGGTTGGCGAGGATTTCGGCAAGACGGCTCTCGATGGTCCTGAAGCCGCTCGCCATGCACCATTCCAGCGCGGCAAAGTCCTCCTTCTGACGGCCCTCGTCCTGCCAGCGTTTCAGCGCGGCCGAGAGCAGATAGAGCTCGGAGAGGATGTCGCCGAAGCGCGCCGACAGCATCTCCTTGCGCTTGAGCGCGCCGCCGAGTGTGAGCAGCGCCATGTCGGCGCAGAGCGCGAACGCAGCGGAGTAGCGCGACAGCTGGCGATAGAATGGCGCCGCGTCGCCGGCATCGGGCGCCAGCGCGAAGGCGCCAAAAGTCCAGCTCCGGCCGAAGGCGCGGAACAGCGTCCGGAAGCTGTGGCCGACATGTTTCCAGAACGCCGTGTCGAACGCGGTGAGGCCACGCTCGCGGTCGGTGTCGGCAAGCGCGTTCATCTCGTCGAGCAGATAGGGATGCGCGCGAATGGCGCCCTGCCCGAACACGATGAGATTGCGGGTGAGGATGTTGGCGCCCTCGACCGTGATGCCGACCGGAACGGCACGATGGAGATTGCCGATATAGTTTTGCGGACCGTCGATCACGGCCTTGCCGCCGTGGATGTCCATGGCGTCGTCGACAGCGATCCGCATCCGCTCGGTCGCGTGCAGCTTCATGATGCCGGAGATGACGGCGGGATGGACGCCGGCATTCAGCGCGGCGCAAGTCAGCCGCCGCGCCGCATCGAGTTGATAGGCGGTGGCGACGATGCGCGCCAGCGGCTCCTCGACGCCCTCGAATTTGGAGATCGAGATGCCGAACTGCTCGCGGATGCGGGCATAGGCGCCGGTGGTGCGCGCGGCATAGGCCGCACCCGCGGCCGACAGCGATGGCAGCGAGATGCCGCGGCCGGCGGCGAGCGCGGTCATCAGCATCTTCCAGCCCTGCCCGAGCCGCTCCTTGCCGCCGATGACGTAGTCGAGCGGAATGAAGACGTCGCGGCCCCAGTTCGGGCCGTTCTGGAAAACCTGCATCGAGGGCAGATGGCGATGGCCGATCTCGACGCCGGGCAGATTGGTCGGGATCAGCGCGACGCTGATGCCAAGCTCGTCCTGCATTGCCTACGAGATGATCGGGATCATAGGCCTTGAAGGCGAGGCCGAGCAGCGTCGCGACGGGACCGAGCGTGATGTAGCGCTTGTGCCAGTTGAGCTTCAGGCCCAACACCTCGCGGCCCTCGAAATCGCCCTTGCAGATGATGCCGGTGTCGATCATCGAGGCGGCGTCAGAGCCTGCTTCGGGGCTGGTCAGGCCGAAGCAGGGAATGTCGCGGCCGTCGGCGAGGCGCGGCAGCCAGCGCTCCTGCTGCTCCTTGGTGCCGAAGCGCATCAGAAGCTCGCCGGGTCCGAGCGAGTTCGGCACCATCACGGTGACGGCGGCTGCGATCGAGCGGGTCGAGATCTTGCGCACGACTTCCGAATGGGCGTAGGGCGAGAAGCCGAGGCCGCCGAATTCCTTCGGAATGATCATGCCGAAGAATTTCTTCGCGCTTGATGAAGGACCACGACGTCCTGCGGCAGGTCGCGCCATTCCCAAAAGATCTTCCACTCGTCGAGCATGGCGCAGAGCTGGTCGACCGGGCCGTTGAGGAAGGCCTGCTCCTCGTCGGTCAGCGTCGCCGCGGGGTCTTCAAGAGCTTCGACCAGTCGGGATTGCCGGTGAAGAGGTCGGCGTCCCACCAGACGTCACCGGCCTCCAGCGCCTCGCGCTCGGTGTCGGACATCGCCGGCAGCGCGCCGCGCGCCCAGGAGAAGATCGGCTTGGTGATGGTATCGCGGCGGAAGCTCATGGCGGACCTCATGCATCGGCGCGGTGATCGGGTTAGCTGAAGCGGAAAGTGGCTGGCGGAGGCGAGACACTTCGCGAGCAAAAAGAAGCGAATTGACAACGCGCTCGGCGCGGCCGCCCAAGAGCCAGCTAACGGCCCGGGTGTGGTGGCGGTTCCGGAAGGCGGAACGGAAGACGAGAAGAGAAGTAGCCCGGATCAGTCCGGCCGGACCATCTCGAACATGTTTTCCGGCTTGATCTCGAAATAATCGCCGCGGCGGCCGGCGCGGACGATCGGGCGGGCGGCGGCGGTCTGGTAGACGCCGTCCTTGATCATGGCCTTGTCGATGTGGACGGCGACCACCTCGCCGAGCGTCAGCCAGGCGTCGGCCTCCTTGCCGTCGGCGCCCTTGAGGCGGACGATGTCGGACACCTTGCACTCGAAGGCGACCGGGCTCTCGCCGACCCGCGGCACGTTGACGAGCTTGCCGGGCACGGCAGTCAGGCCGGCGAGCGCGAACTCGTCGACCTCGGGCGCGACGTGCGCAGCCGTCGCGTTCATGTGCTTGGCGAGATCCATCGTGGCCAGATTCCAGACGAACTCCCCGGTCTGCTGGATGTTCTCGACCGTGTCCTTCCAGTTGGTGGAGGAGAAGCCGATGATCGGCGGCACGTAGCAGAAGGCGTTGAAGAAGCTGTAGGGCGCCAGATTGACGTGGCCCCTGGTGTCGCGCGAGGAGATCCAGCCGATCGGCCGCGGCGCGATGATGGCATTGAAGGGATCGTGCTTGAGGCCGTGGCCCTTGGAGGGCTCGTAGAAGTAGAGGTCCTTGTCGGTCACGCTGGCTTTCCCCTGATCGCAATGACGGAGTTCGTTGGTCCGTTATTGCCCACCATCCGCCCTTCCTGGGCAGTGCGAAGCTACCTATAGGGGAAACTCCCGACCCCGTCAGTGGCGCGGGGACAGACCCGCGATGACGAAATCGATCATCTGGTCGATGGTCGGGCCCGGCTTGGTGGCGCACTGGGCGATCATCTGGGGGTGGAAGAAGCGCATCATCGCGGTGCAGGCGCACATGGAGGCGAGTTCCAGATCGGGCGCCTCGAACTCGCCGGAGGCGGCGCCTTGCGCGATCACCTGGCCGATAACCCCGGCGATACACTCCATATGAGCGACGCAGACATCCCAGTCCTCCTGCATCGCAATCTCGACCATCTCGTGCAGCTTGTTGTCGCCGACATAGCGCTCGGTGTTCATGCGATGGATGGTGGTCAGAAGCTCGCGGAAGCGCTCCAGCACCGGACCGGGCCGGGCGATGATCCGCTGCGCCTCGAGCTCGACCTCGCCCATCAGCGAGCGGGCCACCGCCTGATGGATCGCTTTCTTCGAATTCGAAGAAGCGATAGACATTGGCCGGGCTCATCCGGAGCTCTTTGGCGATGTCCCCGACCGTGGTCTTCTGATAGCCGATCTGGCGGAACAGCCGCTCGGCCACCTCGAGGATACGATCCCGGGTGTCGCCTTCGATATGTTCCGCAACCAATGTCATGTGTCAGGACTCGTTCGTCGATAGTCTTCTCATTTATTCAGCCGCTTCAGCAAGCGGAATTGCGTGCTCGTCATCGCTCCCATGCTGCGGCGCGGCAGGCTGCTCGGGGGTGCCCGCCTCGTCCAGGCTCTTGCGGAACCACAGGGCGTAGAGGCCAGGCAGGTACAAGAGCGTCAGGAAGGTTGCGACGAACAATCCGCCCATGATGGTGATCGCCATCGGGCCCCAGAAGGCCGAGCGCGACAGCGGGATCATGGCGAGGATGGCGGCGAGCGCCGTCAGCACCACCGGGCGCGCTCGGCGGACGGTTGCCTCCACGATCGCCTCGCGCCGGGTAAGACCATGCGAGACGTCGGTCTCGATCTGGTCGACCAGGATGACCGCGTTGCGCATGATCATGCCGGCGAGCGCGATCAGGCCGAGCAGCGCCACGAAGCCGAACGGAGCGTTGGCGACGTTGAGCCCCAAGGAGGCGCCGACGATGCCGAGCGGCGCGGTCAGGAACACCAGGATCAGGCGCGAGAAGCTCTGCAGCTGGATCATCAGCAGCGTCAGCATCACCATGACCATCACCGGGAAGAGGATGAAGATCGAGGCGTTGCCCTTGGCGGATTCTTCGAACGCCCCGCCCGGCTCGATGCGGTAGGCCGGCTCGAGGTGGTCCTTGATGACCTGAAGCTTCGGCGCAATCTGGCCGGTGACGTCGGGCGCCTGGACGCCGTCGACGACGTCGGAGCGCACGGTGATCGCCATGTCGCGGTTGCGCCGCCACATGATCGGCTCCTCATGGGCGTACTCGATCTTGGCGATCTGCTGCAGCGGCACGGCCACGCCATTGCGCGAGGTAATAGTGAGATCGCCGACACCGCCGAGGTCGAGGCGTTCGGAGGCGACCGCACGGGCCACCACGCCGACCTTCTCGATGCCGTCGCGCACGGTCGTCACCTGTGCGCCCGAGATCAGCAGCGACAGCGCCTGCGAGACGTCCTGCGGGGTCAGGCCCATCGCGCGGGCGCGATCCTGGTCGACGACGAGCTTGAGGTACGGCGACTGCTCGTTCCAGTCGAGCTGGACGTCCTTGACGCTCTTGTTCTCCCGCATGACGTCGCGAACCTGGTAGGCGATCTCGCGCACCTTGTTGGCGTCGGGGCCGATGACGCGGAACTGCACGGGGAAGCCGACCGGCGGACCGAAATTGAAGCGATCGACCCGGACGCGCGCTTCGGTCAGCATGCCGTCGGCGGCCGCACCCTCGATCTTGGCCTTGACGCGCTCACGCGCCTCGACGCCCTTGGCGACGATGACGATCTCGGCAAAGGCCTCGTTCGGAAGCTGCGGGTTGAGGCCGAGCCAGAAGCGCGGCGAGCCCTGGCCGACATAGGCGGTATAGGTCTCGATGTCCTTGTCGTCCTTCAGCAGCGTCTCGGCCTTCTTCACCGCCTTCTCGGTGACGTTGAAGGCGGTGCCCTCAGGCAGGCGCAGCTGGAGGAACAGCTCGGGCCGCTCGGAGAGCGGGAAGAACTGCTGCTGAACATGACCGAAGCCGACGATCGAGGCGATGAACACGCCGACGGTCGCGACCACCACGGTAATGCGATGGTTGACGCACCACTGCACGATGGCGCGCAGGCCGCGATACATGCGGGTCTCGTAGACCGCGTGCGGATCGTGATTGTGATGCACCTTGATGTTGGGCAGCAGCATGACGCCGATATAGGGCGTGAAGATCACCGCCACGAACCAGGACGCGACCAGCGCGATCGCCACGATCCAGAAGATGCTGCCGGCATACTCACCGACCGCGGAATTGGCAAAGCCGATGGGGAGGAAGCCAGCGGCCGTGACCAGCGTTCCCGTGAGCATCGGAAATGCGGTGGATTCCCAGGCAAAGGACGCGGCGCGCATGCGGTCCCAGCCCTGCTCCATCTTCACCACCATCATCTCGACCGCGATGATGGCGTCGTCGACGAGCAAGCCGAGCGCGATGATCAGCGCACCGAGCGTGATGCGGTGCAGGTCGAGCGACATCGTGTTCATGACGACAAAGACGATCGCCAAGCACCAGCGGCACCGAGAGCGCGACCACGATGCCGGTGCGCCAACCGAGCGCCAGGAAGGAGACAAACAGCACGATGACGAGCGCTTCCATGAAGGAGTGCACGAACTCGCCGACGGCGTGCTCGACCACCTTGGGCTGGTCGGCGATGAGCCGGACGTCGACGCCCTGCGGCACGGCCTTCATGAATTCAGCCGTCGCCTTCTCGACCTCCTTGCCGAGCTCCAGGATGTTGGCACCCTTGGCGGTGACGACACCGATGCCGATCGCGGCCTTGCCTTCCTGGCGCACGACGAAGCTTGGTGGATCGACATAGCCATGGGTGACAGTGGCGATGTCCCCCAAGCGGAACACGCGGCCGTTGCTCTCGACCGGGGTCTCGGCCACGGCCTTGGCGCCGTCGAGTGCGCCGGTGACGCGCAACGGCACGCGCTGCGACGATGTCTCGACCGTGCCGGCGGGCGTCACGTTGTTCTGCTTGGCGAGCGAATCGAACAGCGCCTGCGGTGTAATGCCGAGGGTGGCGAGCTTGGCGTGGCTGAACTCGACGAAGATGCGCTCGTCCTGGTTGCCGTACACGTCGACCTTGGTCACGCCCGGCACCTTCAGCAGGCGCTGGCGGAAGCCTTCCGAGACCTTCTTGAGCTGGGCGTAATCGGCGCCGTCGCCGGTCATCATGTAGAGGATGGAATCGACGTCGGAGAACTCGTCATTGACGACCGGTCCCAGAATGCCTGCGGGCAACTGGCCCTGCACGTCGACCAGCTTCTTGCGCAGGAGATAGAAAAGGTAAGGCACGTCCTTCGGCGGCGTGGAGTCGCGGAAGGTGACCTGGAGTGCCGTGAAGCCAGGCTTGGAATAGGTTTGCACCTTCTCGAAGTAAGGCAGTTCCTGGATCTTCTTCTCGATGGGGTCCGCGACCTGCGCCTGCATCTCCTGCGCCGTCGCGCCCGGCCAGATCACGGAGACGTTGACCACCTTCACCGTGAAGAACGGATCCTCGGCACGTCCGAGCTTCTGGTAGGAGAAGAAGCCGGCGACGCCGAGCACGAGCATCAGGAACAGGACCAGCGTCGGATGGCTGACGGCCCAGGCCGAAAGGTTGAAGCGCTTCATCGCTCTCTCCGAAAAGACGATCCAATTGCCAAAAAGACAGCCGCTCTGTTCAAGGCGTCGTCGCGAGGCAGCGAAGCAATCCAGGGGGCTGGGCAGGTTCTGGATCGCTTCGCCGCTTCAGCCTTCGCATTTGCGCTCGGGCCGAAACTCACCTCACGCGACGTAACTGGTAGCTTCTCTGAGCATGATCTTGATCGGAAAACCGCTGCACACTTTTCCGGATCATGCTCGTCAGAAAGACAGCGACGAGACGATACGGACTTTCTGGCTCGGATCGAGCTTCTGCACGCCAAGCGTGACGATCTTGGCGCCCTCTTCGACACCGCTGGTGATGACGACGTCGTTGCTGTCGTAGGACTTCACCGCGACCGGCTTCAGCGTGACCGCGCCATTGTCGTCGACGACGTAGAAGGACGGCTTGCCACCTTCGTTGAACAGCGCTGACAGCGGCAGCCGCGCGACGCGCTCGGTGGCTGCGTCCGACAGCGTCAGCGTCGCGGTCATGCCTAGCGAAACCTTGTCGTCGGCCTCAGGCAGCGAGAATTTTGCAAGATACGTACGCGTCGCGGAATCCGCGGTGGGCGCGATCTCGCGCAGCTTCGCCGCATATTTCTTGCCCGGCTCCGACCAAAGAGTGACGCTGGCGGCGCCCGACTTGGCACGTCCGACCAGCGTCTCAGGGATCGCGACGACCGCTTCCTTCTCGGCAAAGCGGGCGACGCGGATCGAAGTCTGGCCTGCGGCAACCACCTGGCCGGGCTCGATCAGCGTCGCGGTGACGACGCCACGGGCGTCGGCGTTGAGCGTCGCGTAGGAAAGCGAATTCTTGGTCAGTTCGACCGAGCGCACGGCGCGGTCCAGACGCGCGCGGGCCTCATCGGCGGCGGCGCGGCTCGAATCCATCGCCGCATCCGTGGTCCAGCCCTTGGCCTTCAGATCCTTGGCGCGCTGCTCGGCAGCGGCGGCCTGGGCCAGCACACCGGTCGAAGCGGTCTGCTCGGCGACGGCCTGCTCGGCCTGGAGCTTCAAATCGACCTCATCGAGGGTCGCCAGCGGCTGGCCGATCTCGACTGTCTGCCCGACCTCGACCAGGCGTTTTGCGACCTTGCCGGCGACACGGAAACCGAGATCGCTCTCGATCCGGGGCTTGACCGTGCCGACAAAGCTGCGCTCCGGGGTTTCGGCATCATAATGGGCGGTCGCGACCAGAACCGGCCGCGGCGGCTCGGCCTTTTGCGCCACGGTATCGTTACACCCAGCCAAGCGCAGCGGCCATCAGGGCCAGCGACACACCCGCCAAGAGCCTGGAATAGCTGGACAAAACTGACCGAACGAACATCGGAGGACACTCCTGCGTCTGCATGAGAGGAATGTCGACTAATCACTGATAAAAGTCAATAATCGTCAGTCATCAGGAAAGCGTGATCGTTAAGGGGTGGTAAGGATTGGGAGCGGCCCGTTGGAAGGTGCGATTGTAGGGTGGCCAAGGCGTAGCGTACCACCACGTCACGCTCGGGGGAGTTGTGGCGGGCACGGCGCGCAGAGAGCGCGCCTTTGCCCACCTACGAAGCTACGTTGACTCACCGCCCCCGCTCGGCGAACTCGTGCTTGGTCTCGTGGCCGCCGATGAACACCAGGATGCCGGCGAGCAGGGGCAGGACGGCAAGCACCAGAAGGCCGGTCGAGGTCTGGCCAGTGGCTTCCTTGACCCAGCCGATCAGATACGGCCCGCCGAAGCCGGCGAGATTGCCGATCGAGTTGATCAGCGCGATGGCACCGGCTGCCGCGGTGCCCGACAACCACGAGGTCGGCAAGGTCCAGAACACGCCGAAGACGCAGAACACGCCGATCGCGGCGAAGGTCAGCGCCACCATCGTCATGGTGGGGTCGGTGATATAGCTGGAGACGGCGAGCGCGACCGCGATCAATATCATCGGCGCACCGACATGCATCACGCGCTCGCGCGTGGCATCCGAATGCCGCGCCCACAGGATCATCGCGACCGTGCCGAAAACATAGGGGATCGCGGTGACGAAGCCGGTCTGGGCATTGGTCAGGCCGAACGCCTTGACGATCTGCGGCAGCCAGAACTGCATGCCATAGAGCGCGGCGACGAAGCCGAAATAGATCAGGCTCAGCGTAATGACCTTCGGTGAGGACAGGGCTTCACCGAGCGTCAGATGCTTCGCCGCCTGCTTGACCGCGATCTCGGAATTAAGCCTGGCCTTCGAGCCAGGCCTTCTGCTCGGCCGAGAGCCAGTCCGCCTTCTCCGGCCTGTCGGTGAGGTAGAACCAGGTGACGATGCCGAGCAGCACCGAGGGGATGCCTTCGAGAACGAACAACCACTGCCAACCCTTCAGGCCCATCGCACCGTCGAGCCCGAGCAACAGGCCCGAAACCGGCGCCCCGATCACGGTCGAGATCGGAACGGCAATCGCGAAGGCCGCAAGGAAGCGGGCGCGATATTCGGCCGGGTACCAATAGGTGAGATAGAGGATGATGCCGGGGAAGAAGCCGGCTTCGGCGACACCCAGCAGGAAGCGCAGGACGTAGAAGCTGGTGACGCCGTTCACCAGCGCCATCAGCGCCGAGATGATGCCCCAGGTCACCATGATGCGGGCGATCCAGCGGCTGGCACCGAACTTTTCCAACGCCAGATTGCTCGGCACCTCGAAGATGAAATAGCCGATGAAGAAGATGCCGGCGCCCCAGGCGAAGATCAGCGGCGTGAACTTCAGCTCCGCATTCATGGTCAGCGCGGCGAAGCCGAGATTGACGCGGTCGAGATAGGAGAAGAAGTAGGCCAGCACCAGGAACGGGATCAGGCGCCAGGAGATGGCGCGGATGGTCGAGGTCTCGATTTCCGTCTTGTTTGTATTCTTGGCCCCCGCGGAACCGGTATAGGTCGTGGTCTGGCTCATGGCGTCCCCCGAATTGTTGCTTTTGTGAGCTAAAAGGCCGTTTTCAGCATCGCGGGCGAAGAGTCAATGGACCGAGCAATGCACGGAGCGCAGCCGGTCAAACCCTTTGCGCAGCGACTGAGGTCACTGATCCGCGCAGGGTTGGCGCTGGCCGTGATCGCCTGCGGGCTGTGCTTACGCTGGTACGGCTTTCCGTTCGGCCTTCCCGCCTTCGTCGTGAAGTACGGCGGCTCGCTGCTGTGGGCGACGATGGTGTTCTTGCTGGTCGGGGTTTTGCTGCCTCGGCTGTCGCGGAGCCAGCTCGTGGCCATCGCGACGGCGATCGCGATCGTCGTCGAGTTCTCCCGGCTGGTGCATACGCCGTGGCTCGATGCATTCCGCCTCACCACCGCCGGGGCCCTGCTGCTCGGCCGCATCTTCTCGCTGTGGAATTTGATCGCTTATGCGATCGGAATTTTGTTCGGCGCTTGGATCGATCGGCTGGTCCTCACTCCGCCAATTGAAAACGCTCGAAGCGATCGAGCTCGTCCTCGATCATCTGCTTGAGCTCCTTGCGCCCCGCCGTCTTCTTTCCCTGCCCGAGCCAGGTCCATTTCTGCATTAGCAGTTGCCTGCCCTGCCGGTCGGTCTTGAGGTCGAGCGCCGCGACGATCTCGTCGCCGACGAGCACGGGGAGCGCGAAATAGCCGAGCTTGCGCCTGGCCTTCGGCACATAGGCCTCGAACAGATGGTTGTAGCCGAAGATGAGATTGGTGCGCTTGCGCTGGATGATCAGCGGATCGAACGGCGAGAGGATGTGGACGAGATCCGGCGGCACCTCGCCCGGCTCCAGCGCGGATGGCTGCGCCCAATGCTCCTGCCTGCCGGCGCCGTCGAGGGAAACCGGGACGAGCTCGCCGCGGCGGACGCGTGAGGCGATCAGGGCTGCGACGGCCTTCTTGCTCGGAGCGTCGAGATGGCAGATTGAATCCAGGCTGACGATGCCCTGCGAGCGCAGCGCGCGGTCGAGCAGATAGGCCGTGATCTCCTTCACGGACGCCGGCTTCGGCGGCTTGTCCCAGCCGAAATGTCGCGTCATCAGCTCATAGGTCTTGAGCATGCCATGGCGCTCGCTGACGGTCGCGACGCCGGTATAGAAGGCGAGCTGCAACGCGCGCTTGGAGGGCTTGCGGCTTTGCCAGAGATGCTCCTTCTCGGTGAGCACGTCGTCCTCGATGTCGCGGATCGTCAGCGGCCCGGCACGTAACAGCCGCATCACTTTGCGGGTGTCGGCCGGCTTTACCGACGCATACCATCTGTGTCCCTCGCGGCGGTGCTCGCGCATCGCCGGCAGGAAGAAGCGAAAATCGTTCGACGGAACGTAGGACAGCGCATGCGTCCAGTATTCGAACACGCTTTTGTCGATGCTCTGGGCATGATGCAGATCAGCGCGGCGATAGGACGGGATGCGGCTGAACAGAATGTGGTGGTGGCAGCGCTCGATCACGTTGATGGTGTCGATCTGCACATAGCCGAGATGAGCGATCGCGTCCGCCACGGCTGTCGCGCCCTCCCCGAACGGCACGCGCGTGTCCAGCCGCTGGGCACGCAGCCAGATCTGCCGGGCCTGTGTCGTCGGGAGCGGAAGGGGTTTGGGTGCGCGGGACATTGCGGAAGGCAATGTAGCGGGATTCGCGCCAAGAGAAAGAACGGGGCAGAGACGCGCGGCAAAGAAAAAGCCGCGCTGCCATCTGCTGACAGCGCGGCCGGATGATGGGTCCGAGGCCTACTTCATCATCATCGCCTTTTACAACTTCATGTCGTGCATGCAGGCGCTCTTCATCTCGCCATTGCTCAGGTCCATGTTGCCATGGTCATTTCCTTGTTCGCCGCCATCTTGGCCGGCGTGCCTCCCCGTCGCCCTTTGCCTCTCAGCGGCGACCGAACAATCCGCCCATCATGCCGCCGAACAGACCGCCGGGGCCGCCCGTCGGGGCGCCGCCGCCACCATTATAATGGCGCCGGCCGCCACCGCCGGAGGAACGGCGACGCGCCGGCTCATCGTCTGCCTGCTCGGAGGAGGCCGCGCGGGTCGAAACGATCTCCGATAGCAGAGCCTTGTGCTGGAGCTTGTTGAGGTAACCGGAGGCGGGATAGCCACGTGCCGACTGCCACCGCTTGATCACGGAACGGGTCTCGTCGTCGAACTTCCCGGTTACCTTGACATCGAAGCCGAGCCCGGTGAGGCGGCGCTGCGCGTCCCGGCGCTGCCCCTTGTCGAGACCGATCTGGTCTTCTGATATCTGGTTGGCTTCTTCGGTGAAAGTCGCGGGATCGATCCCGGCCGACAGGTTGCGGGTGGTGTTGGACGGTCCATCCTGTAGCGCCGCGATGCGGGCGAGTGCGATCGATTTGAACGTGCCGTTCGGATAGTTGGTGAGATAGGCGTTGAGCTCTTCAACCTTGTTGGTGTCCTTGATCGAGCGCCAGAACTCGAGCTCGATGTCGGAGCCTTGCTTGGTCGCGGCCGGCGCGTTCGACGGATCGATCGTGGCCGTAGCCGACGCGCCAACCGGATTGAGATAGACGCTGCCGGTGAGGTTGGTGTGTCCCCAGGGCAATTGGCCCTTGCTGGTCTCGTCACTGACCTGGGCGCGAACCTTGGTCATAGCCTGTTGGATCTCGACGCCCGGCTCGGCAATGTTGGCGATGAGGGCCCGGGTGAACGGGCTGTTGGTGCCGGCCTCGCCATCGAGCGCGGTCTGGCCGGGGCCGGTGGCAAACGCAATCAGCGTGCCCTCGCCCGACTTCATCTCGGCGAGGCCAGTCTGCACATTGACAGAGCGGGTGGCTTTGGCCGATCGGATCTTTGCCGCGAACGGGTTGTCACGGCAGGCGTCCAGGAATACGAGCTTCACCTTCGCATCCCCCATGGTCTGATCGAGCGTGATGTCGACATTGATCGCCGCGCCGAGCTTGACGTCGATCTCGGATTTCAGGTCTGCATCGATCGGCAACAGGTAGTTGATGCCGTTCACGGCAATCCCGTGGCCGGCATAGAAGAACACGGCGACATCGGCGCCTTCGCTCTTCTTGCCAAACTCCAAGAGCTTTGCAGTCATGGCATCGCGGGTGAGGTTGGAGCCCTCGACGACGTCGAAGCCGACATTGCGCAGCACCCTGGCCATCGCCTTGGAATCGATCGCGGGGTTGGGAAGCTGCGGGACATTCTTGTAAGCGGCGTTGCCGACCACGAAGGCGACGCGCTTGTCGGCGAAAGCAGCGTTGCCGCTAACTAGAAATACTGCGATTGAAATTGCTGCGATCAAGAAGCGCATGATCATTCTCCCCTGATCCAAACTTCTTCGCTACTCTTGGATCAGCCTGAGCCGATCCGATGAGAGCAATCTGATCCAATTCACAACGACGCACTGTGATCTGGATCACCCGGGGATTTCTGCTGCTCGAACCGAGCTGAGAGACGCTGCGACGGCTACTTTCCGGCGCCTGACGCAACGGGCAATAACCGCCGGTGACGAGCAATGGCAGGAAGATTGTACCCGCCGCGGCCCGAAGTCCAGCGAGTTGCGGAAGACCAATTCGAAAAGACGTGAAAGGTTTGCACGCTGCTTTCGACGATCGAATGAGACAGCGTTACTTCCTGACACAGGCCTTATGCTGCACCGGTGGCAGGCCACTGCCGCCAGCAGGATGCCATGGATGTTGACCGGCTGCGGCCGCTATGATGCGAATGGAATTTCGGCCATCGCCGAATGTGACCCGCATCACATCCGAGCTTTTGAACCTTCCCTATGCTCGCAGCATCAAATCGCCATCAGGCGTCACCGCGAGGATACGACAATGACCCATTTCAACAAGTTTTTTGGACTGAAGGCGATCACCCTTACGGCCGCGCTGTCGATGACGGCAGGCCTGGCTTTCGCCGGCGACAACAACGTCTCGTCCAGCCAGATCCTGGATGCACTGAAGCCGAAGCCCGTGACCCGCGGCCTGTCCGTCGGTCCGCAGGCCGATCCGACGGCGCAGGCCAAGGAAGCGACCTTCCTGAACACCGTGCGCAACCGGCAGACCCGTTCGCTGTCGATGGGCGAACGCGATCAGATCGCGGAGCTCGCGGCGGCCAAGCCGAACATCGATCTGGAAATCCAGTTCGACTACAACTCGGCCGACATCGCCAAGACCTCGGTGCCCTCGGTGCAGGCGCTCGGCAAGGCACTGTCCGATCCGTCGCTGAAGGGCTCGACCTTCGTGGTCGCCGGCCACACCGATGCGGTCGGCACCGAAGAGTACAATCAGGGACTCTCGGAACGGCGCGCCGACACCATCAAGAAGTACCTGGTGCAGAATTACGGCCTCAACGGCACCGACCTCGTCACGGTCGGTTATGGCAAGACCAAGCTGAAGGACACCGCCAACGGCGCCGACCCGATCAATCGCCGCGTCCAGGTCGTGAACATGGACACGAAGACGGCGTCCAAATGATCTGAGCTAATCGCGCAACGAAACACGCCGCCTGCCATGACCCCGGCAGGCGGCGATTTCATATCCAGCTCTGGAACAGCATCAGCCGATTGAAGGTCTGCATCGATGTCCCGATGAAGGCCGCCGAAATCGGCAGCATCACCGCAAAGCCGATCGCGGCGACGCCGACATAGGCCCACAACAGCCAGCGCGGCAGGCCATCCCGGCGCAAGACATAGACCAACGCGAGCGAGGCCGCTGTTGCTGCCGGCAGATAATAATAGATGAAGCCGAGCGTGCGCGGCAGCAGCGCCCAGGCGAGCCACGGGCCGAAATAGAATGCTGCGATCAGGAACGCGTCCCAGCGACGCGCCACGATGAAGTCGCGCGACACCACGGCGAGCGCGAGCAGCGCCGGCCACGCTACCAGCGGATTGCCGAGGAAGACGATTGCCGCGACGTTGTCGTCCGTCGTCTTGTCGAACAGAAACCACACCGGCCGCGCCAGCAACGGCCAGGACGGCCATGAGCTCATATAGGTGTGGCCGGCGATCGCGGTGGTGGTGTTGTCGGCAAAGATCCGGCGCTGCGCCTCGATCAGATCCGGCACCGACAGGCCGTAGAGCGGAACGAAAGCGCCGAGATAGGTCACGGCCGGCAACAGCGCGAAGCAGAGCGCGGCATGATGTGCCCTGAAGGCGGGCCAGAGATCGGGACGGTACCAGTCGCTTGGCTTCGCGTCGGCAAACAGCGTGTGCCAGCTCTGCATCAGACCGACCACCGCAACGATGACGATGCAGACACCGAGCGGAAACAGACCGCTCCATTTGCAGGCGGCGGCGAGACCGAACAGGCTACCCGCGAGCGCGAACAGCGCCTGCGGGCGCTCCCTTCGAAAGCCGTGCATGAAGGCGGCGATTGCAAGCAGACCGAATCCGAGCGCAAAGATGTCGAGCATCGCGATGCGCGCCTGCACATAGAGCATCTGGTTGAACGCCGCGATCAGCGCCGCCGCAATCGCAGGCCGTTCCGATCCGAACAGCGCGAGACCGCAGAGATAGATCGCGACGATCGCGAGCGCGCCGAACAGCGACGCCGGATAGCGCCAGCCCAACGCATTGTCGCCGAAGGCTGCGATCGATGCCGCGATCAGCTCCTTCGCCAGCGGCGGATGCATCGGATTGAGCATCGGCTGCGACATCGCGGAGCCAAGCATCTGCCGCGCCGCCGGCACGTAATGCACCTCGTCAAAGACGAATTTTTCCGGCGTCGCCAGCCCGATCAGCAACGCGAGATGCGCAGCCAGGAAGATCGCGACAGCGATCACTGCGCTTCGCGACACCTTTGGAACCGCGCGTGGTTCGAGCGACTGCTGTTGGGCTATTTTGCGCGGCAAATCTGCGTCACCCCGGATAAAAAATAACTCAGCCTCTGCATTGAACGCATTCTGCGGCAACTGTCACTAAGCATAACGCACGTCTCGCGCCGCTTGTGATAATTCCGCCATAACACAAGTGCGCGCGATCCGGTACGAGAAGGGGCCTCGATCGGCTGCGAAATGAATTTGCGCTTCTTGCTTTTCCCCACACTGCTATCGACCGCACTCTGCGCGGCGCCTTGCGCGCAGGCCCAGACCCGCGTCGGCGAAGCCGCCCTGGTCGAGAACGAAGTGGTGCGCGTCGCCGCAAGCAACGACGCCGATCAATGTCGGCGACAGCCTTCTGTGCGACGAGACGGTGCAGACCGGCGCCAACAGTGCGGCGCGCTTCGTCATGGCCGACAGCACCAATCTGTCGCTCGGGCCGAGCGCCACGCTGAAGCTCGACCGCACGGTCTTCAACGACGAGCACAGCTATCGCGACGTCGCGATCCGCATGACCACCGGCGCATTCCGCTTCGTCACCGGACATTCTGAGAAGACCGCCTACAAGATCACGACGCCGCTCGCGACCATCGGCGTGCGCGGCACCACGCTCGACATCCTGTCCCAGCGCGGCCGCTCCGTCGTCGTGCTTCAGGAGGGCGCGGCCAGCGTCTGCACGCCGAACTTCCAGTGCATTCAGCTCGCCCAGCCCGGCGACACCGCGGTCATCACCTCGACCGGCGGCAAGGTCACCATCACCAAGACCAACACGCCGCCCTGGACCTTTGCCGCGGCCTGCGCCGCCAATGCCGGGCTGTGCGCCGTGAACCAATATGCCGAAGCCTCGCCGACCATCGCCCCCGCCGTCCATGACGACGGCATGCTGTGCGGACGCTGACGATGGCGAAGCTCGGCTTCAGGAGGCTCGTCCTGGCCGGTGTCTTGGGCCGCGCTTGCACTGTTCGCGTTCAGTGCCCGTCCGGCCGCGGCCGAAAGCACCTGCGAGACCGAATGCGGCGAGCCGCGATCCTATCCATCACCGAGCCCGTACCCGTCACCGAGCCCTTACCCGTCACCAAGCCCGACGCCCACCGGCTCCGATTCCGGCGGCAACTCGATCGGCGGCCTCGCCAATCAGCGCTTCAACCAGATGATCACCAACCGGGTGCTCGGCAACGTGCTGCTTGGGGTCAACGAGCAGGTCAATTGCAGCGACTGCGTCAGCGCGTTCGGCTCGGCCGGCTCGTTCTCGGCCGGTATCCATGGCCGCAAGGAGCTGACGCCCAATCTGTCGCTGCTCGCCGGCCTCGCCTACACACAATACAGCGAGGGTGGCTACAACATCACCAGCGCAACGATCGGCGCCTTCGCGCTGTCTATGACTTCACCGACTGGGGCTCGTCGCGTCCATTCTTCGACGTCGGCACGATCCTGACGCCATGGGAGAAGGCGCGCTACACCCGCAGCTACAACACCAGCCTCGGTCCGGTGAGCATGACCAGCTCGACCAACGCCGCGAACTACGCGGTCTACGGTCGCGCCGGCTGGATGAGCCGATTGTCACCGCGCGACGAGGTCGCAGCCTCCATCGAGGTCTGGAGCTCTGGCAGCGCGTATCGGGCTATGCGGACAACACGGTCGCGTTCAATCCGTTCGACGCCAACATAGCGACCGCCACCGACCGCACCAGCCTGGTCAAGATCGGCGGCCAGTGGACCCATCTCTTCGCCGGCAACATCGAGACCAACATCAACGGCGGCTGGGTGCAGTCGTTCGCCAGCCATAGCGGCATCGTCGCCACCGTGACCGGCGACGGCATCGTGGTGCCGACGATGGGCAATCAGGGCTGGTTCGAATATGGCGGCCGCCTGGGCTTCCGCGTGCATAAGGGCTGGATCGTGGACCTCTTCGCCAACGGCACGCTGGGCCCGCAGCCGGTCGGCAACACCGTCCATGGCGGCGTGGGGTTGAGGATCAATTATTAGCCGGCGGGCGCGGTCTCGCAGGGTGGGCAAAGCGGAAGCGTGCCCACCGCTCTCTCTCGACCGGGATGGTAGGCACGGCGCTATCGCGCCTTTGCCCACCGGCACCTGTGCTGGCGTTACGCCGCCGACTTGCCCTCGAACGCACGGCGCAGCACTTCGACATCGAGCTTCACCATTTTCATCATGGCCTGCATCGCGCGTGCGGCGGCTGCCTTGTCGGGGCTCGACAGGAAATCGAACATCACCTTGGGCACGACCTGCCAGGACACGCCGTAGCGGTCATAGATCCAGCCGCACTGCTGCTCCTTGCCGCCGTTGGCCAGGAACGCATTCCAGACGCTGTCGACCTGGGCCTGATCGTCGCAATGGATCATCAGCGACAGCGCGTGGGTATATTCCACCTTCATGCCGCCGTTGAGCGCGACCAGCGGCTGGCCGGCCACCGTGAACTCGACGACGAGCACGGAGCCCTCCTTGCCGGACGGGTTGTCCGCAACATTGTGCTGAACGTTGCGTGACCGCCGAATTCGGCACCAGCGAGACGTAGAACTTCGCGGCTTCCTCGGCATCGCCGTTGAACCACATGCAGGGCACGAGCTTGGACATTGCGAATGCTCCTCTTCAGGTTTCAATCAGGCGTTCGCCATGGCGGGCTTCGGGGGGACCGCTGCCATGTCCAGCCAGTTCACACCCCACATATGACCATCCGGATCCTCAAAGCTGCGGCCGTACATGAAGCTGTATTCGTCCTTCGGGCCGGGATCGGCGACTCCGCCCGCAGCCTCGGCCTTGCCGACGATATCGTCGACCTCGTTCCGGCTATCGGCGGACAGGCAGAACAGCGCCTGGTTCGAGGTCTTTGCATCGGCGATCGGCTTCGGCGTGAACTGACGAAATTTGTCGTGGGTCGTCAGCATCGCGTAGATGGTCTCGGAAAAGACCATGCAGCTCGCCGTGTCGTCACTGAATTGCGGGTTCCTGGTCGCGCCGATCGCCTCATAAAAGGCGGTCGCACGCTTGAGGTCGGTCACCGGCAGATTGAGGAAAATCATCCTGGGCATCGGAAGCTCCTTAGGCGGGGTTCTTCCCAAGGACGGATGGCTGGACCGCCATCCGACACGGCTTCCGAAATATTTTTCCGACCGCCGGCTGCGGGGTTCTGTCGCACCGAACCCCGCAGTCTTCGGCCTTACTTCTTCTCGTTCGGATCCCGATGGACCGGATCGATCCACAGCACGGTCTCGGGCTTCTCGACCGGCTCGATGTCGAGATTGATCGCGACCGCCTCGCCGTCGCTGCGCACCAGCACGCATTCCAGTACTTCGTCACGGCTGGCGTTGATCTCCTGGTGCGGCACGTAGGGCGGCACGAAAATGAAATCGCCGGGGCCGGCCTCCGCGGTGAATTGCAGGCTCTCGCCCCAGCGCATCCGCGCCTTGCCCTTCACCACATAGATGACGCTTTCGAGATGGCCGTGGTGATGCGCGCCGGTCTTGGCGTCGGGCTTGATGCTGACGGTGCCCGCCCACAATTTCTGCGCGCCGACGCGGGCGAAATTGATCGCGGCCGCGCGGTCCATGCCTGCCGTCGACGGCACGTTGGTATCGAGCTGGTTGCCGGGAATGACCCGCACGCCGTCGTGTTTCCAGCGATCGTCATGATCGTGTGCATGGTGGGAATGCGTGTGGTCATGGCCGGTCATTGGTCTTGCTTTCTGTTGGTTCCGCGCGCGGCAAACTAGCCCAAAGCCGCGACATCAAGCCATACCAAAATCGGAACTCTCATAGCCACCCGGCGTTGTTATTCCGAGCAAACTGGAAGGAGAGTTTCATGGGTAGCACGAGCGACAAGATCAAGGGCACCGCCAACGAAGCCATCGGCAAGGCCAAGCAGGGCATCGGTGAAGCCACCGGTTCCGACCGCCTGCAGGGCGAAGGCGTGGTCCAGGAAGTGAAGGGCAAGGGCCAGAAGGCCATGGGCGACGCCAAGGACTGCCGCGAAGGAAGCGATCGATCGCGCCGCGGCGGCGGCGAAGCGCGCGGCCGAGTAACGTCCGCAAGACTGAAAATGAAAAGACCGGCCTCGCGGCCGGTCTTTTTGTTTGCGCGGTGACCCGTGATCACTTCACCGCGAGCAACTCCACATCGAACATCAGCGTCGCGTTCGGCGGGATCACGCCGCCGGCGCCGCGGGCGCCGTAGCCGAGCTGCGGCGGGATGATCAGCGTGCGCTTGCCGCCTACTTTCATCGAGGCAACGCCCTCGTCCCAGCCACCGATGACCCGACCCTTGCCGATGGGGAATTCGAACGGCTCGTTGCGATCGACGGACGAGTTGAATTTCTTGCCCTTCTGGCCGTTCTCGTAGAGCCAGCCGGTGTAGTGCATCACGCAGATCTGCCCCGCCTTCGGCGAGGCACCGGTGCCGACGACGCTGTCAATAATCTGCAAACCTGAAGTCGTGGTCATGGTCTTTCCTGCGGTCTGGGCCGAGGCCGTGGTGGAAACGAAGCCGGACACGCCGCCGATCATTGTGATCGCGAGTGCCGACATGATGGCGAGGAGCACGCGCTGGAAACGCTGCATAAGACACCTTCCGTTTGAGGCGGGAGGTGTCTAGCGCAACGAGGATGTGGTTTCCAGCCGTAACGTTTGCAGCTCTGGGCTTCGCTCAATAGCCGAGCGCGCAGCCGTCCTTGCGCGGGTCGGAACCGCCGGTCAGCGTGCCCTTGTCCCAGTCGATCCAGATCGCCTGCGCGCCGCCGAGCGGGCCGACCACGCTGGTGGTCTTGTGGCCGAGCTTCTTCAGGCCTTCGACGATATCGGCCGGCACGCTGTCCTCGAGCTGATACTGGCCCTCGTAGTGCAGGCCGCGCGGCATGTCGATCGCCTCCTGCACGTCGCAGCCATAGTCGAGGATGTTGGTCAATAGATGGGTCTGGCCGACCGGCTGGTACTGGCCGCCCATCACCGCGAACGGCATGACGGATCGCCCACCCTTGGACAGCAGGCCGGGCATGATCGTGTGCAATGGCCGCTTGCCGCCGGCGATGCAGTTCGGATGGCCCGGCTGGATGCGGAAGCCGCCGGCGCGGTTCTGCAACAGCACGCCAGTCTTGTCCGAGACGATCGCCGAACCGAAGGAATGCGCGACCGAATTGATGAACGAGCAGACATTGCGGTCCTTGTCGACCACCGTGATGTAGATGGTCGAGGGGTTCATCGGCGGCGCGACATTCGGCAGGTCGAGCATGCCATCCAGGCGGATCTTGCTGATGTACTCGTCGGCAAAACCCTTCGCGAGCATCTCGGCGACGTTGATCTTCATATGCGCGGGATCGGCGACATGCATCTCGCGATTCATGTAGGCGATGCGCGCGGCCTCGGCTTCGAGATGGAAGCGCTCGACGCTGAGCGGCGCGAACTTGGTCAAGTCGAAGCGTGACAGGATGTTGAGCATCAACAGCGCGGTGACGCCCGGGCCGTTCGGCGGGCACTGCCAGACGTCATGGGCCTTGTACATGGTGCCGATCGGCGTCGTCACTTCGGTGGTGTGCGCGGCGAAATCGTCAAGCGTGTGGAGGCCGCCGATTCCGCGTAGCGTTTCGACCATGTCATCCGCGATCGGGCCCTTGTAGAAGGCATCGCGTCCGTCCTTGGCGATCGCGCGCAGCGTCTTGCCGAGCTCGACTTGACGGATGACGTCGCCGGCAACCGGCGGCTTGCCGCCCGGCAACAGGTAACGCTGGGTGTTGGTCCCGTTCTTCAGCTTCTCGAACTGGTTCTTCCAGTCAAAGGCGATGCGGGGCGCGACGACATAGCCTTCCTCGGCCGCCTTGATCGCGGGCTGAAGCAGCCGGTCGAAGCCGAACTTGCCGTGATCGCGCAGCACGGTCGCAAACGCATCGATCACGCCGGGGATCGAAACCGCATGCGCCGAGGTCAGCGGCACGGACGTCATCTTGCGCTCGAGATACCAGTCGGCGTTGGCAGCCTTCGGCGCCCGGCCTGAGCCGTTATAGGCGATGATCTTGCCCTCGCCGCGCGGCTGGATCAGCGCAAAGCAGTCGCCGCCGATGCCGGTCGATTGCGGCTCGATCACGCCGAGCATGGCGGAACCCGCCACAGCCGCGTCCACCGCCGTGCCGCCCTCGCGCAGCACCTCGATCGCGGCGAGAGACGCCTGCGGGTGCGAGGTCGCGACCATCGCGTTGGTGGCGTGGACCGTGGACCTACCGGGGAAATGGAAGTTTCTCATCGAATTCTTGCTCTCTTGGGCGTGTAGGCTAAGTATCTGGGCGCGGCCCGCGCCATCTCGGAAAAACCGGGCCTTCATGGCACATTCCAGGCCGCCCGGGCAATGCTGGCATACCAGAGAAATGGCTGCCATCCGTTGGGCGTATAGACCTTTTGCAGGCCCCCGCCATGCGGGTTTTCCGGGCGGCGGCCGCCTGCTAAACGAGCCACCATGGTCACCAAGGTCTGCGCCTTCTACCAATTCGCCACCCTGCCCGATTACCGCGAGCTGCGCGAGCCGCTGCGCGGGTTCTGCGCCGGCCTGTCCCTGAAAGGCAGCGTGCTGCTGGCCCAGGAGGGCATCAACGGCACGATCGCGGGCGCGCCCGAGGCGATCGACGCGTTCGCCCATGAGCTCGCGCATGGCGATATGTTCGGCGGCAGGCTGGACAATCTCGAATTGAAGTTCTCGACCTCCGAGGCGATGCCGTTCGGCCGGCTCAAGGTACGGCTGAAGAAGGAGATCGTCACGCTTGGCGATGCGGCCGCCGATCCGACTCGCCAGGTCGGCACTTACGTCGAGGCCGCCGAATGGAATGCGCTGATCGCATCGCCCGACACGCTGGTGCTCGACACCCGCAATGCCTTCGAGGTGGCGATGGGCACGTTCGAGGGCGCGGTCGATCCCGACATCAAGAGCTTTGGCCAGTTCAAGGATTTTGCCGCCGAGAGGCTCGATCCGGCGCAACACCGCAAGATCGCAATGTTCTGCACCGGCGGCATCCGCTGCGAGAAGGCGAGCGCGCATCTGCTCGCGCGCGGCTTTACCGAGATCTATCACCTCAAGGGCGGCATTTTGAAGTATCTGGAAGAGGTGCCGGAGGCGCAAAGCCGCTGGCGTGGCGAGTGCTTCGTGTTCGACGAGCGCGTGGCGCTCGGGCATGGTTTGCGGGAATCCGGCTTGCGCGAACGGGACAAGGACGCGACACGTGACGAATGAGATCAAGGCGCTGAGCGAGCGCATCGACACGCTGGAGACGCGCCTGGCCTATCAGGACGACATTATCGAAACCCTGAACCAGACCATCACCGCGCAATGGAAGCAGGTCGACGCGCTGACGCGGCAGCTCGCGCAGCTCAGCGAACGGTTGCAGGAGGCCGAGGCGAATGCGCCAGGCGCCATCAACGAGCGCCCGCCGCATTATTGAGCGGGACTACTGGCCAGACGCCTTGAGAAGCAGGTTCATGACCTCGCCCGACATCATCAGACGGTCGCGGCCGGCGTCCTTGGCGGCATAGAGCGCCCGGTCGGCCGCCTCCACCAGCGATCCCGCCCCCACGGTGCGTTCGAACGAGGGCCGGCAGGCGGCGCCGCCGACCGAAACGGTGACGCATGCCGCAGCCGGATTGGAGGCATGAACCAGGCCTGCATCGTGCACGGCGCTGCGGATCCGCCCGCCGATCCGGGCGCAGCCGGCGGCATCGGTGTTCGGCAGCAGCATGGTGAATTCCTCGCCGCCGTAGCGGGCCGCAAGATCGCCGACCCGCTGCATTTCAGCGGCAATGATCTTGGCGACCACGCGCAAGCAGGCGTCGCCCGCGGGATGGCCGTATTCGTCGTTGTAGGACTTGAAATGATCGACATCGATCATCAGCAGGCCGAGGCTGGAGCGATCACGATAGGCGCGCGCCCATTCCTCGTCCAGCCGCTCGTCGAAGCGGCGGCGGTTGGCAAGCCCGGTGAGGCTGTCCTCGATCGCCAGCGTCTCGAGCCTGGTCTCCAGCTTCTTCTGCTCGGTGATGTCGCGTGAGATCGCGACCACGCCGTCGACATTGCCGTTGTCCTTGCGCGTCACCCGCATGGTCGATTCCAGCCAGACCTCGGACTTCCGCCGGTGCACGTTGCGGTAGGTGACGCGCGCTTCGTCCATGTCGCCGCGCTTCATGGCGTCGACGATCGCCTGCACCCGCGGCCGGTCCTCCGGGTTGATTCCGGCGAGCGCGTCCGTGCCGATCAGCTGATTGGCGCGCCAGCCGACGAGGCGGTTCGACGACGGCGAGACGTAGCGCAGCCGCTCGTCGAGCCCGATGCGGGTCACCATGTCGCTGGAGCCTTCCGCGAGCAGGCGGAAATGCGCCTCCTTCTCGACCAGGGCCGACGCCATGCGCTGGCCGCGCTGCAACTGCCGCACCAGCACCGCGCCGATGACCGCGATCAGCATGACCAGCGCGAGCACATAGAGCATGCGGGAGATGGCCGCTTCACGCCACGGCGCGAGCAGTTGCTCCTTGTCGACGGTGGCGAGCAGGACGAGCGGGTGACGGCCAGCGCGCTTGAAGAAGCTGACGCGATCGGTGCCATCCAGCGGCGACTTGAATTGATAGGCGCCGCTCTGCCGTTGCAGGCTGGCATCGCGGAACAGCGCCGTGTCGGCAACGCTGCGGCCGACGAATTTCTCGTTGTTCGGGTTACGCGCGATGATCATGCCGTCGCCGTACATCAGCGTGACCGAGCTGTTGCGGCCGATCTCGAACTGCTCATAGAAATGCGACAGATATCTGGAGCTGATGGTCGCAAGCACCACGCCGCCGAAGCTGCCGTCCGGTTTGTTGAAGCGGCGCGACAGGGTGACGACCCATTCGCCATCGAGCAGGCTCTTCACGGGGCGGCCGACATTGGCCTCGCGCTGGGGAGAGAGCTGATGATGACGGAAAAAGGCATCATCGCTGAGCGTCGAAGCGATGGTCCCCGACGAGGTCAGGCAGTTGCCTTGATCATCGATGATGGCGAGACTGTGAACCCGCTCCATCGCCTTCTTGCGCGCCTCGAGGAGGGTACGCAGCTTGTTGATCGTGGCGGGATCGGTGCCGTCCATTTCCAGGCGGTTGACGACGCCGACGACGGCGGAATTGAGCAGGTCGAGGCTGTCTTCGGCATGCTGCGTCAGCGAACTGGCAACGTTCGCCATCTCTGTCTCGGCGCCCTTGAGCACGGCATCGCGTGCAGCCCATTCACGCCAGCCGCTGACGCCGAGGATGGCCACGCAGGTGAGCACGACGAATGCCGCCGCGCGCAGCGGCAGGCGACTCCATCCAGCTCCCTGTGCGGTGGCGTTCACGCGGCAGACATCTCCGATCACCGGAACTTCTGCCGCTTCTGTTATTGAACACTGAAACGCTTGCCGACATTCGCAAGCATATACGGGTTTCCCCGTAGTCCTACGGACTGAAGCGTCGCTGGATCGCTAACAATGCGTTATCGACCCTATCGGAAATCGGCGACCCGGCGCCTCACCTGAAGATCGACTTGACCCTGTCCCAGAGCGAGGGATTTTCGGCATCCGCATCGGCCTTCGATGGCGCCGGCTGGGCGGCGCTCACGGGGTCGGACGCCGGGAAGGTATCAACCAGCCCGGTGTCGAGCTTGGCATGACGGTCGGCAGCAAGCGCTTCGCGCAGATTGTCGGCGTGCTTGTCGTGCGGCGCCGGATTGAATGTCTGGGCCATGGAATTTTTTCTCCTCCATTGGCGGGTCAACGCGGCGCGATTACGCTGGTTCCCCTGTTCCGCTCGGGCCCTGGGCGGTGTATCAGGAACCTCAAATCTGCGTCAGGATCGTTCGTGCCCCAGTCTGAGACAAAGCCTTTCACCGACGTGCTGTCCGGCCAGCGGCAAACCATCCCGCCCATGTGGATGATGCGGCAGGCCGGCCGCTACCTGCCGGAATATCGCGAGGTGCGCGCCAAGGCCGGCGGCTTCCTCGACCTCTGCTTCAATCCGGAGCTTGCCGCGGAGGTCACGCTGCAACCGATCCGCAGGTTTGGTTTCGATGCGGCGATCATCTTCTCCGACATCCTGGTGATCCCCTATGCGCTCGGCCGCTCCGTGCGCTTCGAGGTCGGCGAGGGTCCGCGGCTCGAGCCGCTGGATGATCCCGCCAAGGTCGCGACGCTGGCCACACACGCTGACTTCGGCAAGCTCAAGCCGGTGTTCGAGGCGCTGCGCATCGTGCGCGGCGCGCTCGATCCGAAGATCGCGCTGATCGGCTTCTGCGGCGCGCCGTGGACGGTTGCGACCTACATGGTCGCGGGCCACGGCACGCCCGACCAGGCACCGGCGCGGATAATGGCTTACCGGCATCCGGAGGCATTTTCGAAAATCATTGACGTGCTGGTCGAGAACTCGATCGAATATCTGCTGGCGCAGCTCGAGGCCGGCGCCGACGTCTTGCAGATCTTCGACACCTGGGCGGGCGTGCTGCCGCCGGTCGAATTCGCGCGCTGGTCGATCGAGCCGACGCGACGCATCGTCGAGGGTGTGCGCGCCAAGGTGCCGGATGCGAAGATCATCGGCTTTCCCCGCGGCGCCGGCGCGCAATTGCCGGGCTATGTCGAGGCGACCGGCGTCAACGGCGTCAGCATCGACTGGACTGCGGAGCCGGCCTTCATCCGCGAGCGCGTGCAAAGCAAAGTTGCGGTGCAAGGCAATCTCGATCCGCTGGTGCTGATCACCGGCGGCGCCGCGCTCGACCGCGCGGTCGACAATGTGCTGGCGAACTTTTCGCAAGGACGGCTGATCTTCAATCTCGGCCACGGCATCCAGCCGGAGACGCCGATCGCCCACGTCGAGCGGATGCTGAAGCGCGTGCGGGGCTAATCCAATCCTCAAATTGATCGACCGATGTAGGCCCAATCGCGGAGCGCGATTGACATGATCTTGCACGGCTGATCGATGAGAGTGTTCCAGGCGTAACAGCAGTGATCGACGATGTTGTCATAGGATTTGAAGACGCGGTTTGACAGCCAATTTTGGCGCATGAACTGCCAGATATTCTCCTGGCTGTTCAGCTCGGGCGAACGCGGCGGCAGCGGCATCAGCGAGATGTTGTGCGGGATCTTCAGCTCCTTCGCTCCGTGCCACCCGGCCTGATCGAGGATGACGATGGCGTGGGCGCCAGGGCTGACCTCCTTGCTTGCAATCTCGTTGAGATGAAGCTGCATGGCCTCGCTGTTGCAGAAGGGCAGAACCAGTGCCGCGCCGGTTCCGAGCTCCGGGCACACGGCACCGAACAGGTAGGTCGATTGCGTACGCTGGTCGTGAGCGGCCCGCGGCCGCGATCCCTTTCTAGCCCAGCGATAGGTGAGCTTGTTCTTCTGCCCCACCGGCATCTCATCTGAAACCACACCTCTACCGGCGTGTCCGGCGCAAAGCTGCTGCGGATTTCCTCCACGCGAGCGTGGAATTTTTTTTAAATGCCTCGATCGCCTCGGGATCCTGCTTGTACGCTCTCGGCCGGGCACTGACGTGTGAGAAACCGAGGTCCTTGAGGGCTCGATAGACCGTATCGACTGACACCGAGATGCCGAACTCCGTTAGCGGTGTTAGCAGTGTTAGCGGCCAATCACTCCGCCACGGGCGGTCGGGACCGATTGCGGTATGACCGTCGAGATGCCGCCACCCGCGGCGCCGGTCCGGCGGCTCACGCTAGCCGTTGAATGGCGGACACCGACGTCAATCCTTGTCGCCGCCCCTCGATGATTTGGCGCAGCGTGATACGGATGTCCTTGTCGTCCTCGCCCGTGTGCGGGCTGCGGGGCCTTGCCCAGCCTCGATCGAGCAACGCCTGAGCGGCGGACACACGGGCCGCCGCCGGCGCGGCCTTCGACCCACAGACGCCTGTCAGCGTGCGGATGGCCAGCGCGGTCTGTGCCCGCGCCAAAGAGCGAATATCTGCTGTTGCCTTGGTCATTTAAGGGTTTCGCCCTCCGGCTTGTCCAGACCTTCGTAGCTTACACTATCAGCACGGCTTCAAGCATCAATTCCTCCACCGTGACCACCGCGGCACCACTGGCTCGTCGCCGTGGTGGATCATGGAACGCAGCGGCAGGCAGAAGGCGGCGGGGACCTGGGCCTCGCCTTTGATGATGCGACGGGGGTGCGTTCTGAGACGCCAGAAAGCGCCCTGCGTCCTCTTGGGACAAACCCAGCTTCTCTCAATAGCCCAACTGAATTGATGCGGCATCATTGGTCGTTCGTGTTGCCAGTTAGGCGTTGCTTGGTCTCCGCCAACCCTCATAGTAGCCATTCCACATCTAGGCCGTCCCGTCCGCGCCGTGGAAGGATGGCGTCAGATGATCCACGAGGCTGGTCGGCGATAACGTGCGGCGCGGCCCCGCAACGGACATACCTTTGCCGCGCGTTCGTCACGACTTCCGCGCCTTTCAGAGACAAGCCAACGCCGAACGATCCTCCCGATTTGTGGAACACCATCATGCCAGCCGTGAAGCAACACGCATGCACGATCCTCGGTGAATTCGAGCGAGCCCAGACTGAGCTTGTCGGCAAGGCCGTGATCCTTACCGACGGCAAGGCCGGTACGGTTGAGGGCGTTTGGCTCGACGAAATTCATGGCCTACGCATCTCTATCCGTGGACACGACGGGAATTGGCCTGTCTCGACCATCAAATTCGCACAGACCGCCTGAGACGTTGGCGGGAAATGAAACCGCTGGGCTTCAGCATCGGTGATCGTCCTGCCCCACTTGCACGAGGTGATCTCCCGCGTCTCGGTCAGTCGTCGACTTAATAGCCATGCTGATGCTCGCCTTAACTTGGTCGTCTTCAACACGACGATGGCTTGCAGGCATAGAGGGAGTACTGCAATGAGTGATCTCGTCGTGATTGCGTTTCCGACCGAGGCGAAGGCGGAAGAAGTTCGTCAGAAGCTACTCGCGATGCAGAAGGAGTATCTGATTGAGCTTGGCGATGCAGTGATCGCGGTGAAAGACGCTCAAGGCCGCATCAAGCTGAACCAACTCCTCAACACCACGGCTGCCGGTGCTGTTTCTGGAACCTTTTGGGGAGCACTGATCGGCCTGATCTTCTTGATGCCCTTGGCTGGTGCAGCACTTGGCGCAGCGTCAGGCACTCTGGGTGGATACCTGACGGACGTCGGCATCGATGACAAATGGATGAAGGAAACCGCTGCCGCGATCCAACCCGGGACGGCCGCACTGTTCGTGCTGGTGCGCAAGATAACCGCAGACAAGGTCCTCGAGGGCCTCAAGGGTGAAGGCGGCACGGTGTTGAAGACCTCGCTCGACCACACCAAGGAAGCGGCACTGCAAGCGGCATTGGCTGACGTACAGGCAGCCGTTATCTCCCCGCCAGAGCCGTACTCGTTGGATGCGAATTGATCCGGCCCAGATCAAGCAGATGAAAGCCGACGGCATGGCACCGTCCGCCATAGCCAAGACGCTTAGGCGCGGCCGCGCATCGGTCTACCGGGCGCTCATAAGCTAGCGCGAACCAGATCAACAAGTGTCGGTTGGCTTCACGCCCACCCGTGGCACGCCGCACCAAAAGCGAATTTGCTCCGAGCCCTTTTGCTGGCGATGCGTCTCGAGTGCTGTCCTATTTCCGCGCCGCAATAATTCCCTAATTGGGTGAGCCAATGCGCCCCGTTGGGGGGCAGAGCATGGGGACAAACACCATGGCTGACAGCGAGAGTTGGAATGAGCGCAGACATCAGGTCGCTCGCTATCGAGTGATGGCACAGGAGACCACCGATCCACTCGCGGCACGTTTGCTCCACGATATCGTTCTGGACTTGGAAGCCGAGTTGGAGGGGTCGCAGCAAAGCGTCGAGCTTGATGCTGCATGAGCGTATCGCACCGAACTGGCGGCTAGCGCGCCAATCGGTCATTTCTTGAAACCGCCTTGGAATCGTCCTTCGCGCCGGGTCCCAGCCGTTAAACGGCAGATCGATGTCACCCCTCATCGCCCTCGACAATTGGGCGGATGACGCCGCGGATATCGTTGCCGTCAGCGCACCACGCCATCGATGGGCGGGCTCGGACCTTCGTCCACGATCCGCGCCAGACCTTCGCCGCCTCCGCCCGCGATGCGCGATCGAGCACCGCAGCGATCGCCAGAAGGTGCCGGACCTGATCGCTGTCCTTCGCCCGCCGCGCGAGCCGGCGCACCTCAACTGCTGCAAAATCCGTTCGAACCGCAATCGGCTAGCCCATGGCAACTCCCTCCAGTTGCCATGTGAATCATCGATCCTCTGATTTGGGAATGCCCGTCGTAAGTCAGCACCTCAGCGGATTGGTATAATTTGTCCTGCAGCTGGAGGCGGAAACAAAAAACCGCGAAAACAACCCCATGCACAGTCCAAATCATTGAGGAATTTCCTCCGGCATGGGTTTGGCCCCTGCAACCACGACCTTTGACACGTCGGGCAAAACAGGCGCGCGATGGCATGATCGCACGATGAGCTTCGAAGCCAGCTATCGCGGCCGGCTGCGCTCGATGATCGCGGCAGCGCCCTTACCCAGCAGATCCAACCCAACAGCACGGCCGAGTTCGCGCGGACGATTGGCAGGGCCTGCGCGCGAGGCTTCGATGATCGTGTTGCCGGAGAGGTCCAGCACGGACGCGGTGAGCGACATCTGATCGCCGGCGATGGTCGAGAAACCCGCCACCGGCGAATTGCAGTGGCCGTTGAGCACCCACAGCACTTCACGCTCGGCATCGGCAGAGGCATGCGCGGAGGCATCGTCGATCGAGGCCAAGATACTTCGCGTCTGCCAATCCTGCGCGGCGCATTCGACCGCGACGATGCCCTGCCCTGCTGCGGGCAGCATCTCGGCTGCGGAGAATTCGTAGGCGATGCGATGAGACAGACCAACGCGATCGAGGCCGGAACGCGCCATGATCAACGCGTCTGCAGGCCCTACCGCGCCGCCATCCGGCAGCTTCTGCTTCTCGCCATTGTCGAGTTTTCGCACGCGCGTGTCGGCGGCGCCACGAAAGTGGATCACTTCGACATCCGGAAACAACCGCCGCGCATAGGCCGCGCGACGGACGGCGTTGGTGCCGATTTGAAACCCCTTGCCGCGCGACTGGCGCAGCGCCTCAAGCGTCACGCCGTCGCGCAGCACCAGCGCGTCGCTGGCCGGATCGCGCGACAGCGTGGCACCGATGACGAGGCCCGGCGTGTCCTCGTTGCCGGGCATGTCCTTGAGCGAATGCATCGCCGCCTGTAGCTCGCCCGACAGCACGGCGGCGCGGATCTGCGCCACGAAGGCGCCGCCCTTGCCGCCATGCGGCAGCAGCTTGCTGGTCTGGTCGAGATCGCCCGTGGTGTCGAACTTGACGATCTCGACATCGAGATCGGGCATGGCGGCGGTCAGGCGGCGCGCGATCTCTTCCGTCTGCGCCAACGCCATCGCGCTCTTGCGCGTGCCGATTTTGAGTCGAATAACCAAGCCGTATGCTCCTTCTTGCGCGGGTTTACCGCGCATCCTCCAATATCATGTCGGAGGCCTTTTCGGCGATCATGATGATCGGCGCATTGGTATTACCCGACACAAGGTCAGGCATGATCGAACCGTCGACCACGCGAAGGCCTTCAAGTCCCCTCACCTTCAGGCGCTGGTCGACCACCGCGAGTGCGTCATTGCCCATACGGCAGGTCGAGGTCGGATGATAGATGGTGCTGCCGCGCTCGCGGCAATAATCCAGCAGCTCTGCATCCGCGGATACCTTCGCCCCGGGATCATACTCGTCGACCACGAACGGCTTCATCGCCGGCGCATTCAGGATCTTGCGCAGAATCTTGATGCCTTCGACGTTGGTGGCGCGGTCGGTCTCGGTCGACATGTAGTTGATGCGGATCTCCGGCGGCACCGTCGGGTCCGCGCTCTTGATACGCAAGGAGCCGCGGCTTTCGGGCCGGAGCTGGCACACCGATGCGGTGAAGCCGGAAAAATCATGCAGCTTCTCGCCCATCTTGTCGGTCGAGAACGGCAGGAAGTGGACCTGGATGTCGGGCGAGGCCAGCCGCGGATTGGTCTTGAAGAAGGCGCCAGCCGTGCCCGCCGCGATCGTCAGCCAGCCCTGGCGAAACAGCGCATAGCGGGCGCCGGCCAGCGTGCGGCGGATCGGATTGTTGACGGTGTCGTTCAGCGTGACCTTCTGTGCGCAGCGCATCACGATACGGACCTGCATGTGGTCCTGGAGATCGTGGCCGACGCCCTGGGCATCCAGCACGACATCGATGCCGTGCTTGTGCAGCAGATCCGCCGGCCCGACGCCGGAGAGCTGCAAGAGCTGCGGCGAGTTGTAGGCGCCGCTCGACAGCACGACCTCCTTGCGCGCACGGGCGCGGCGCAACCGTGCGCCTTGCCGGTATTCGACGCCGACAGCGCGGCGTCCCTCGAATAGCACGCGCTGCCCGAGCGCTTCGGTCTCGACCTTGAGATTGCCGCGGGCCTTCGCGGGGCCGAGATAGGCCACCGATGTCGAGGCGCGGCGGCCGTTGTACGTCGTGGTCTGAAACAGGCCGACGCCCTCCTGCGTGGCGCCGTTGAAGTCGGGATTGTAGGGCAAGCCGTTCGCGACCGCGGCGTCGATGAAGGCTTTCGACAACGGATCGGTCATGACCATGTTCGAGACCGGCAGCGGACCGCCAGTGCCGTGATACTGATCAGCGCCGCGCGACTGGTTCTCGGCCTTCTTGAAATAGGGCAGCACGTCGTCATAGCCCCAGCCGGTGTTGCCGAGCTGACGCCAGCGGTCATAGTCCTCGTGCTGGCCGCGGACATAGAGCAGGCCGTTGATCGAGCTCGACCCGCCCAGCGTCTTGCCGCGCGGCTGGAACACCTGGCGTCCCTTCAGCTCGGGCTCCGGCTCGGTCTGGTACATCCAGTTGACGGTCTTCTCTTTGAACAATTTTCCGTAGCCGAGCGGAACGTGGATCCAGATGTTGGAATCCCTCGGGCCGGCCTCGAGCAGCAGCACACTGTGCTTGCCGTTCGCCGACAGACGGTTGGCGAGCACGCAGCCGGCCGAGCCGGCGCCGACGATGATGTAGTCGAATTCGGGATCGGACGGCGCGAGGGAGGGATTTGCGTTCATGCGCTATTCTTTTTGTTGGTGTTGGCGTTTCCAGTGTCGTCACTTAGCACGATCATGCGCGCAGACGCAGCGCCTCGACCAGCGACTTGAACGCACGGGCATATTCCGCGCCCGCCCTTGCGATATCCGCGCGTCCAGCGCAGGCGACCGCGGCCTCCGTCACCGCGCCGAGCAGCAGCCGCGCCAGCGGCTCGACCGGCTGCCGCGCGATCAGGCCGGCCTCCATGGCAGCCGTGATCGCGCGCGGCAGCTTGCCGCCGAAATGCCTGGCGTCGATCTCGCGCCAGCGCTCCCAGCCGAGCACCGCCGGGCCATCGCGCAGGATGATCTGGCCCGTCGCCCTTTGGCGGTCGCCGCGAAATAATGCTGGGTGCCGGCGACCATCGCGGCCAGCACGTCCTTCTCGGCGCGCCGAGGTCGAGACCGAGTGGTCAGGCGTGTTGCGGACGGTGCGGGCCGGGATGCTGGCCGTGCCGAGCCGGGTCTCGCAACACTTGCCACATCTGTAGTGTCGCCGAGATAGACGCCGGGGTCAGGGCGGTGCTGGCCGAGGTCGGACGAGAACGTGGTGAGCAAGTCGAGGGCGCGCAAACGTGAGTGAAGACAACCAAGAAAATGGACCAATCTTGCTGGCATCTGTCGAGATGTTGCTCTTCAAGGCCCCCTTGTACGCCACCTTCGCGCTCAATGATAATCTCGAACACGTAAGGATGCTATACGACGCTTTGTCCAAAATGGCCGAGTTGTATCCTCTAAGGTCGATGGCTACAGTCCGTACTGCAAACGAGATACAATTTCTGACCGGGCGGCGAACCGTGGGATAATATCAAAGTGAGGCACGCGTTCGACCACATGCGTCTCGACGCGTGCCAAGATAAGCTATTCATATAACAGCTATATTTCGCATTTTTTCCGAAAGCCATTCAGCTTTTGCAACAATATCGGCACTTAGCCAACTCGCTTGCGCGAACTGAACCCGTCCGCTCCCGAGGGCGGAGCGGACGAGGCATGCCTTCGCGGGCTGACCGTATGAGTACGCGCCCCAGGCCCTGTCAGACCGCATCCGCCCGCAGCAGCGTATCCACGGTGATGGTGCCGCGGGCGCGCGAAACGCAGGCGCAGATCTTCTGGTTGCTCTCTTTTTGGTGGTCGCTGAAGAAGACGTCGCGATGGTCGATCTCGCCGTCGACATCGACCACGTCGATGGCGCAGAGGCCGCATTCGCCGCGCTTGCAGTCGTACATCACGTCGTGACCGCTGGCATTGAGCACGTCCAGCATCGAGCGCTCGCGCGGGATTTCGAGCTCGACGCCGGAGTCCTTCAGACGCACCCGAAAGGTCTCGGTCGGCAGCGAGCCGCTGGAGCCGAAAGTCTCGAAGCGAAGATCGGGAAGCGGATGGCCCGCGCCGATCCAGGCGTGGCGGGCGGCGTCCAGCATCCGCATCGGGCCGCAGAACAACGCGAGTGCATCCTGTGGCAGTGAGGCGAACAGGCCGTCAAGATCGAGCCGCCGGCCTTCATCGCTCGGGTGAACCACCAGACGATCACCGAGCATATCCGAGAGATCGTCGAGATAAGCGGCCTCGTTGCGCGAGCGCACGGCATAGTGCAGCGCGACGTCAGCCCCGCGGCGCGCCAGCGCCTGCGCCGCGCCGAGGATCGGGGTGATGCCGATGCCGCCGGCGATCAGGCAATAGTTTTCGCGGGTCCAGTCGACCGCGAGCAACGACGACGGCCGCGTGATGTCGAGCCGCGCGCCCGGCGCGAGCTGCCACATGTAGCGCGAGCCGCCGCGCAAATCCTCGGCGCAGCGCACCGCGATCCTTAAACCCCGCGGCGAGGCCTCACCGACCAGCGAATAGGACCGCGTCTCGGGCTGGCCGTCGATCGCCACGCTGACATTGATGTGGCTGCCGACCGGATAGGCGGCGCCGTCAAACTGATCCGGCAGAATCAGGAATTCGCGGATGCCGGGCGAAAGATCGCGGGTCGAGACCAGCGTGGCCGGAATCCAGGTTTCGATGAAGCGCATGGCACTCCCCTCAATCGGTTGCGGTCTTGATCAGCGCGAGCGCCGGCAAGAGGTCGAGATGGGTGCGGTTGCGCAATGCGAGCCGCAGATTGCGCACGGCAAGCCGGGCGTGCTCGCGCATCACGGCTTCGGCGCGGGCACCCTCTCGGTTCTCGATCGCGTCGATCACGACGCGGTGGTGCTCCTGCCCGATGATCAGGATCTGCTGCGCCTCGGGCAGCGCCGATTGCGCCATCACGAAACCGCTCGGGGAGGCAAACGGCAGCGCCGAGGCGCGGTCGATCTGCCGGATCAAGGGCGGGCTGCGCGACAATTCGGTGAGCAGGGCATGGAAGCGCGCATTCAGCGTGACATAGGACGAGAAGGCCTCGATCGAGATCGGCACCTGGCGCAGCAATTCGTCGATCACCGCGAGACATTCCTTTAAAGGCTCGAGCTCGCGCGCGGAGACGCCGCGCTCGGCCGCGAAACGCGCGGCAAGCCCTTCCAGCGTGCCGCGCAGCTCGATGGAATCCGAAATGTCGCGCTCGGAGAATGCCTTCACCATAAAGCCGCCGGAGGGGATCGCCTCCAGCAGCCCTTCCTCCTCCAGCCGCACCAGCGCCATCCGCACCGGCGTGCGCGAGGCGCCGGTCGTTTCCACCGCCTGGAGCTCGGAGATGCGCTCGCCCGGACGCAGAGACCCCGACAGGATCTGGTCGCGCAGCGCGAGCTGCGCCTTCACGGTCTGCGAGACGGAGCGGTCGACCTCACGCTCGGCCATATCCTACTCCGCGGCCTGGAGGTGCCGCGGCGCGTTTTCCTTCGCGACCATCCTGTCGATCAGCTTGCGCGTCCACATCGGGCCCGCGTCGATGTTGAGATTGTAGAAAATGCGATCCGGGTTCTCGTCCATCGCGCGCTGCTGCGCTTCCAGGATCAGCTCGTCCTCGTGGAAGATGCCGGAGACGCCCTCGCGGATCTCGGTGGTGATACGCTGCTCGCCGAGTTGGTAGTTGCGGACGAAGGCCCAGAAATAGTGGCAGGTCTTCTCGGTCTCCGGCGTGATGGTGTTGAGCACAAAGCCGTTGACACCCTGCGAGCGGTCGCCTTCCGGCGCGCCGGTGCCGGTCGGCGCCACGCCGACGTCGATCGCGATGGTGCACGGCGCCTCGAAGCGGATGATCTGCCAACGGTCGACAAGGCCCGGCTTGCCGAGCTGCTTGGCCCAGAACGGCGGCGCCTCGATGCCGCGCATCCAGCGCGTCACCGTCACCGTCTTCTCGCCATGGGTGACGTCGAACGGCGCTTCGGCGACCGCATCATTTCCGATCGAAGAGCCGTGCACGAAGGTCTCGTGGGTGAGGTCCATGAGATTGTCGAGCACCAGGCGGTAGTCGCAATTGACGCGGATGGTCTTGCCGTCGCCGGCCCAGGCCGGATCGTGATTCCAGTGCATGTCGGGCACCAGCGCGGGATCGGCGAGCGCGGGGTCGCCCATCCAGATCCAGATGTAGCGGTGACGCTCGACCACGGGATAGGCGCGGACGCAGGCCGACGGGTTGATGGTCTCCTGCGAGGGCATGAAGGTGCAGCGCCCCTGCGCGTTATATTTCAGGCCGTGATAGCCGCAGACGACGGTGTCGCCTTCGAGCCGGCCTTTGGACAGCGGCACCAGGCGGTGCCAGCAGGCGTCCTCCAGCGCGGTCACCGCGCCATCGGCCTTGCGATACATCACGACGTGCTTGCCGCAGATCGTCCGCGGCAACAGCGCCGCCTTCACCTCGGCGTCCCAGGCGGCGGCGTACCAGGCGTTCATGGGGAAGGGTTTCGTCACCAGTCTCACTCCCAAAATGAATACGTTATGTATACAATAACTGGGAGATAAAATCGTTCAAGCCGAAACTGGCCTATCTGGATACCTTAATGCCTCCTAGTGTATACAGCATTTCCTCAGCATTCACGCTCCTCCCTGGAGGGGGAGGGCAAGAGCGGCGCCCGGGTCGCGCCTTACGCCCCGAACGCCTTCTTCAGCCCGGCCTGGGCTTCTTCCTGAATCCGCTTCAGGTGGTCGGTGCCACGGAAACTCTCGGCGTAGATCTTGTAGACGTCCTCGGTGCCGGAAGGACGCGCGGCGAACCAGCCGAAATCGGTCTCGACCTTGATGCCGCCGAAGGGCTGGTCGTTGCCGGGCGCCTTGCTCAGCGTGGCGCGGACAGGATCGCCGGCGAGAGCTTTCAGCCCGAGCTGCTCGGGCGTGACGGACTTCAAAATGCTCTTCTGCGGCGTCGTGGCGGCGACGTCGATGCGTGCGTAATGCGGCACGCCGAGCTCGGCGGTGAGGTCGTTGAACAGCTGGCTCGGATCGCGGCCGGTCTTGGCCATGATTTCGGCGGCGAGCAGGCCGAGAATGATGCCGTCCTTGTCGGTGGTCCACACCGTGCCGTCGCGGCGCAGGAAGGAGGCCCCTGCACTCTCCTCGCCGCCGAAGCCGAAACCGCCCGTGAGGAGGCCATCGACGAACCATTTGAAGCCTACGGGCGTCTCGACCAGCTTGCGGCCGAGTTTCTTGGCGACGCGGTCGATGATCGAGCTCGACACCACGGTCTTGCCGATCGCGGCGTCCTTGCCCCAGTTCGGCCGGTGCGCGAACAGATAGGAGATTGCGGTCGCCAGATAATGGTTCGGATTCATCAACCCGCCGGTGCGCGTGACGATGCCGTGGCGATCGGCATCGGTGTCGTTGGCAAAGGCGACGTCGAAGCGGTCGCGCATCGCGATCAGGCTGGCCATCGCGTAAGGCGACGAGCAGTCCATGCGGATCTTGCCGTCCCAGTCGACCGTCATGAAGCGGAAGGTCGGGTCGATCGCCTCGTTCACGACCGTGGCCTTCAATCCGTAGCGTTCGATGATCGGATGCCAGTAATGCACAGCAGCGCCGCCGAGCGGATCGATGCCGATATTGATGCCAGCGGATTTGACCAGGTCGAGATCGACGACATTGCCGAGATCGGCAACATAGGGCGTGATGTAGTCGTAGGCATGGACGTTCGATGATTTCAGCGCCTTGGCATAGTCGATGCGCTTCACGCCCTTCAGACCGTCGGCAAGATAGGCATTGGCGCGCTTCTCGACGACGCCCGTGACATCGGTATCGGCCGGGCCGCCATGCGGCGGATTGTATTTATAGCCGCCATCTTCCGGCGGATTGTGCGAGGGCGTGACGACGACGCCGTCGGCGAGGCCCGACATGCGGCGCTTGTTGTAGGTCAGGATCGCGTGCGAGATCACCGGCGTCGGCGTATAACCGCCGTCCTTGTCGATCATGATGTCGACGCCATTCGCCGCAAACACCTCCACCGCGCTGGCGAGCGCCGGCTCGGCCAGTGCATGGGTGTCGATGCCGATGAAGAGCGGACCGGTCAGCCCCTTTTCTCTTCTGTAGTCACAAATGGCCTGCGTGGTCGCGAGGATGTGCCCCTCGTTAAAACTGTTCTTGAGCGATGTGCCGCGATGGCCGGACGTCCCGAACGCAACCCGCTGCGCTGGGTCCGCCGCATCCGGCCTGTTGGCGAAATAGGCCGTCACGAGCCGCGGAATGTTGGCGAGCGCGTCCGGCGAAACCAGTTTGCCCGCCGCGGGATGAACATCAGCCACTGGGAATATCCTCGTCCTGTCGTAGAGAGTGCGAGACACCATAGCATCGGCCGGACCCGCGCCAAACCACAACACGCGCGATGGGGTGGCCGTTCCTGAGATCGTGCTATGGTCCCTCGGATCGGGGCTCTTCGAGTCGGGCATGACGCGGTTTCACAGGCTCTTGTTTGTTCTGATCGCCAGCCTCGCCTTCGCCGGCGCGCCGGTGTGCGCGCTCGCCGCTCAGTTCTACACCGAGGATCTGCGCATCCCGATGGCGGAGGCCGGACCGCAGGGGCTGGAGGCGTTTCTGGTCCGTCCGGCGGGGACAAAGCGCTATCCGCTCGCGCTGCTCAGCCACGGCTCGCCGCGCAATTTTGAAGACCGCACGACCATGTCGGCGCACAAATATTACGGCATCGCGCTGGAATATGCCCGGCGCGGTTTTGCCGCGCTGATCGTGATGCGGCGCGGCTACGGCACCTCGCCGGGCGGGCGCGTCGACAGCGTCGGCGGCTGTGCCAACGCCGCCTATTTGCCGGCCGCAGCCGTTGCGGTTGCGGACTTACGCGCCGCGATTGATGCGATGGCGCGCAGGGCCGACGTCACGACGACAGGCATGATCGCGGCCGGCCATTCCGCCGGAGGGCTCGCCACCGTCGCGCTGACCGCGCAGGCGCCGCCCGGTCTCGTCGCCGCGATCAGCTTCGCCGGCGGCCGCGGCTCGCGTGACGACGACAACGTCTGCAATGAGGACGGCCTGGTGCAGGCCTTCGCCAGCTTTGGCAAGACCTCGCGCGTGCCGATGCTATGGGTCTATGCGACCAACGATCTGTTCTTCGGCCCGGATCTGGCGCGCCGGTTCTACGACGGATTTCGCACCGGTGGCGGCAACGCAAAGTTCATCGCGGCGCCGCCTTACGGCGATGACGGTCACTATCTTTATTCCGTGGTAGCCCGCCCGCAATGGACGCCCTATGTCGACGCCTTCCTGCGCGAGCGCGGGCTCGGCCACGACATGCTGAGCCCGCCCGATCCGCTGCCGCCGCCGAGCCGGTTCAATGACGCAGCGAAAGCCGAATTCTCGCGCTATCTGGCGAGCACCATGCCGCACAAGGCCTTTGCGGTGTCGTCCAATGGCGGTTACGGCTGGCGCTCGGGGCGCAACACCGCGGACGACGCCCAACGCAATTCGCTCGCGGCCTGCATGAAATGGTCGCCGAGCTGCACGCTCTATGCGGTCGACGACCAGCTCGCCGGCGCCGCCCAAATCGACGGACCAGAGCTCGCGCGTGCGATGAGCGCGAAACCGAGGTGACGACGGCTTGAGCTAGAGCCGTTCGCTGAGTGCGAGCTTGTAGCCGACGCCGGTTACGGTGGCGATGACCGGCGTGCCGCTGCCGACGAGCTTGCGGCGCAGCCGCGCCACCAGCGCATCGACCGTGCGGATGTCGACCTCGGCCTGGCGGTTGCTGACGACCTCGATCAGATAGTCACGGCTGAGCGGCCTCCCATCCGCGCCGACGAGCGCGGCGAGCAGGTCGAACTCGGCACGCGTCAGTACCGCCGGCTTGCCGTCGCTGCCCAGCAGCTCGCGCCGGGTCAGGTCGATGATCCAGTCGCCGAAGGCGATCGAATTGTGGTTGCGCGCCGCCTTGCGGTCGATCGAGCGCCGCCGCAGCAGGCTGCGCGCGCGCGCCAGCAGGTCGCGCAGATTGATCGGCTTGGTGACGTAGTGATCGCCGGCGATCTCGAGACCGAGGATACGATCGACGTCGGTGTCGCGGCGGGTCACGAAGATGATGCCCGCATTGCTGGTCGCCTGGATCTCCTTGGCGAGCTCGAAGCCGTCGCCGTCGGGCAACTGCACGTCGAGGAAGACGAGGTCGGTGCGCGCGCGCAGCGCCTGGCGGCATTCCGCGCAGGTGCCGACGCCGACCACGTCGAAATTGTTCTCGCTGAAGTAACCGACCAGCATCGTTCGCGTCACGGGATCGTCTTCGACGACGATCAGCCGCTCGCGCCCGATGGGACGCAATTCCTGAAGTGCGGAATCAGCCACGATGTTGGATGTCCTGTGTGCGTTTGAGCCGACCTGAAAATCCAGGTCGTCGCGCGATGCGCTGTCCTGTGAACGAACATTCACGTCTTATTCGAGCCCCCGAATTGCCTGCTGGAATACTAGGCTTGTTGTGCTGCCCAAACAATATACGCCACGGTATTGAAGTATTAACTATGAATTGCCCCACACTTTTCACTGAGCGCACAGTAATGTGCGGGCGTGCTCCCACGAACGGCTTCGGTCGCCCCGGCGCCAACAATCCCGTTCCTTCCGCTGTTCTGGCTCGCGATCCCGCTCTACCTCGTCGTCAACGGCAAGGGACCGAGCTACAACACGCCTGATGGCATCTTTGTCTGGAACGCGCTGCACATCAGCTTCCTGAACCGGTTGCCGATCTGCCTCGTCGGCTGTGCGCTGTTCTTCGCGCTGCGTGACGGCGTCGCCAAGTCGGACGCCGCGATCTTCGCCGGTTTCGACGCGCTACCCGTTGTCGCTGACCGCGCCACCGGGTCGCACGAGTTCAACTGTCTCGTGATCAACCTCGTGCTCGGCGCACTTGTGTTCTGGTGCATCGCCTTGCGATCCGCTTGCAGCCGCTCGAGGCGCTCGGCCGCAACTCCTATTCGACGTACCTGTCGCATTTCGCGGTGATCTTGGCCTGCGCCAGGTCTGGCCGCTGACGGACGGCTTGGTGTCGCTGCTCGCCGCGTATATCCTCACCGCCGCTCTGAGCTATCTCGTCGCGCGCGCGACATGGCATCTGGTCGAACGGCGCGCGCAGGATCTCGGGAAGATTAAGATCTATGTTGCGCTGCAACGTTATAGCCGAAATCCGGCGGCCTCTTTCTGAGAATTGACACGACGGTTGCCAGCACGGGGCCCAAAACACGTAGGCCGCCCCCCCGGAGCGGCTCGCGTCAGGCACATCTAGGGCCCGCAAGTATTTTCGCGTTGAGGACGACACCTGAGGAAATTCGGCGGGGAGCGAACTTCTGCGGTGAGCCGGAGCTAGAAGCAGCCTTAACCCGCCCTTTACCATAATTGTTGATGATATTGCCCGTAGTCATCCGAAAGGGTTCTGAACTACATGGCGCAGCGCAATCTGAGGGCAACAGCCGACAGGGGCGAGAACGTCCTGAGCTTTGCTCGGCCTTTAGCACCCGATAACGGTACGACAGCTCTCAATCTCGTATATCAAGCCGCAGAGGTCTTTCGCAGCATGGAGGATCATGCGCAAGAGACCGAAGCCCGCGCCCAGGCTCTATGTAAGAGCGCCATGGAACGGCTAAAACTCGCCGAAATTCGAACCGAAGCTGCCGAGCGGGCACGACTTGAACTCGTCGCGGAGGCCGAGTGCAAGCTGCAGGCCGCGTCTAGGGCTTTAACGCAGGCTCAATCGCGTATCGAAGCTGCCGAAGATAGGCTGACGGCGGTGGAATTCCGTGCGCAAGCAGCCGAAGCCGAAGCACGTGAAGCCAAGCAAGCGCTCGCGCTCGTTGAGGAAGCCATCCGTCGGCGGCTCCTTTGTCCAAGTCCCGATACTGTGGGCAGGGTCACCTCGCCCAACGACCTTACGACTTCCTTCGATCGTTGAGGGCCTCGCGTTCCGGTCGCATTCCGGTTGCATGTTATCAGCATACTCGGTGCGTCACCGATGCAGCGCTGCCGTTCGTCTGCATCCAACAATAGGGCCTGCGAGTACGCCGATGCCCCGTAACCTTACGGACCTCGTTACCTTCATTACGCCTCATTGAGCACGATCATCGACACTATCAGCGCGTTCGAACACGAGCGAATTTGGCGCCATGCCGCTACCCGTCAACACACTGCTAAGTGCTCCAGCTTGCGCGTGCGAAGCCTGCGGCGCCCCAATGACCCATCTGGCCGACCTATCGCCAATCGGACTGCGTGAGGGCTTGCGGGTGTTCGTCTGCTCGGGCTGCAACAAGGTCACGAGTGCTGCGATTGGTGTGGCCAGACTGTTGAGAAAAGAGGTCGCCTCTTCAGAATGAGGTGCACGCCACGTCGCCACGTGCTTCACTGGTCTCAAGAAAAAAGAAGGCGTGAGTGGGCCACCAGGTCCCCGCATCGCCAAATCTGCAGGGAGTTTATGATGGCAAGACAATTCGGTTTGAGGCAGCTTTCGGTTACGCGTACCTCTGGCGCAACGTCAGCAACGAGGCCATTCCTTAGGGGCGTCACGGGGACAAAGCAGAGGGGTCAACTTCCGAAGGCGCTCTACGCCCCTGCGAGTTGGCGCGGCTCATCGGAACGGCGCACTACCTCAAGCGCCTACTGAGGGACACCAGTTCTCTGTCTAGACACCGCTGCCCTAACCTTGGTGGCGGCACCACCACTTGGGTGACATCTCACGCATAACAAACTGATGACACGCTGCCTTCGCGTGTAGGGCCTTCTGAGAGCCTCAGGAGGGGGCCAAACCGGATTCACTCGGAGCGCGCCGCACGAGCAAGCTTGTGGAAATGGCCACACTGCCCCGGTGACCCCGGAGGAAACAGCAGCCTTTAAGCGAAGGAACTTGAAATCGACCCGCGAGATCGACCGAAAAGGGGCCGGCTGACCAAAAGGGGGATCCTCCACAGAGCGGGGTCCGCATTTCCCTCACATGCTGGGCAGTGGCCTCTATAAGCCAACCGGAGGCGGTCGTGCGGTCATAAAACCGTAATGGTGTAGTGCTCCAACGAAGGCTACTGATTACGGCTGCTGTCTATGGGGCAGGGCAATTGGAGTAGTCGGCGCGGGCCGTCCTGATTTCAGCGCACAGGGCGGCCCACTAGTCTCGGAGGCCCTTGATGGACGGTTGGATGGTGGGGCCATGGTGCGTGGGCAACACCTATTTTGCGAACGTTGGAGACGGAAAATGGCTACTGGTGTTGTGAAGTGGTTCAACGGCCAAAAGGGCTTCGGCTTTATTCAGCCGGACAATGGTGGGCCGGACGTATTTGTTCACATTAGCGCGGTCGAGCGTGCAGGCCTTCATGGATTGGACGAAGGGCAGAAGGTATCCTTCGAGGCCAAGGCTGATCCGAGGCGCGGAAAGACGAGCGCTGAAAATCTGAAGACCCTATAACATCGAACGACGCGTCAGTTTCACGGATGTACTGAGATTGAAGCTGAGGAAGCCCTGTCAGAGATGACGGGGCTTTCTTCTTCTGGAGCGTCATCTCGCCCAGCGCCCATCGATCTGCTCGGGCCATTGGCGCACACGACATACTCCGGGCTCGGGTCCGGCCCATCGGCGTTCGGCGAACAGATCAATGCGGTGCTTTCGGCGGGCTGCCACAACACCATCGCCTGCCTCCCTCGCTGACGTTGCGTTCAGCGCGATGCCACAACAACGCGGCTTCGCCGGGGCTAAGGTATGGGTGAGCAAATCGCACACGCGGCGATGCCCCAACCCTAAATTGTCGTGGTGGCGGTGACCGACGAGGGCCTTGGTGTTCTGGGGGAGCCCGGGGCCTTCCGCACCGCTCAGTATCGGTCGCGATAGGCACCGCGCCGTTGTTGCGCGAACGCGTACTGGGGATTGATCCCGCAATAAGCGTTTGTACCGCTCGCGGTTGCCATGCATTGGGCGTAGCTGGAGAATTGGCAATTGCCGGGATAGCCCCATATGCGTCCTTGCAGGCAGTAGCTATTAGGCCCGGTAGGCGCGGACGAATAACCATATGTCTGAGCCGGAGCTTGCTCTGCTGCCAAGACCATACCTACCGTCAGGATAGTCAACGCCACAACGCGCATGGAAACCTCCTTGAAGTCGGCACAACCCTACTGTGCCAAGGGGGCGAGCTAACTTGATCCAAGTCAATTCACGTTCTCGCTTACAACAATGCTCAGATGGACGCCGCTGCAGATCAGCTGGCCCCGCAGGAGGCGTCACGGATGTTCAGGCGTCAGTCGCGGCAGCGCTTGAGGAGGCTCGGGAGCCTGCGTGCTGATTCCGCTCGATGTCGCCCAGCATTCCGGCATCGCCCACCGGGAGCCTCTTGAGCAACCGTGAGACCGCTTGGGGTGCCCCGTTAGGTCCGCAGGCTCAAGTTCCAGTGACCTGGATCGCTGGCCTATTGAATTTCGTTTAATTACACTCATTTCTTCGGTTGGGAGGGCTCTTGTCGGAGTGACTCCTGTGATCACGAACGCCAACTTTGCGTCGATGTCGGTGGAAGAGCTGTGGGCGATTTACGAGGAGATTTCGAAGCTCCTTGAGGTGAAAATGCTTGCTGAGAAGGAGATTCTC
>CAWFVZ010000003.1:0-5920 GCA_963819355.1 uncultured Alphaproteobacteria bacterium
CAGGAAGACCTCCGCCAAGCGAAAAGGCTGACCGCCGGCGGCATCGATGACTACCGGCGAGCCAGCGCGAGGATGCCATGGAGTGGACCACGCAAATCTGATCGTGCAGACCTTGGCGGGCTTTGCCGGCGCTCATTGCGCATTGCACGACCTCCGCTTCGGCGCGATCGGCCACAGCCTCGTCGGGCTCGTTGCCGGCGCGCTCAGCGGATACTTTCTCCAGGTCCAGGCACTGACGGTCGTGACCGGCAGCGGAAGTACGAACCAACCAGCGGTTCGCCGTCACGTGCACTCAAGGTAGGAGCCGAACGCTGTTGTGCGCGTGACATCTCAGAATTTAAAATCATCTAGATCGGGCGGAGGGGCCGTCAAGCGGTCGAAGGGGAAAGCCGAACGTCAATCCGGCCCGCAATTCGTTCACCTGATGCCCATTCGTGATAGCGTGACGTAGCCCGACGTCAAAACTGAGATTGTCGCGAACCTGCCAAATGAGACCGACCAAAGCGGATACCGTGTTGAATTGGCCGAATGCCTGTTCGACGAAAAACTCGGCGACCGGCCGTACAGACCATTTTGACGGCCCTTCTATAATGGCGCCAAGAAACAGGTCGGCATGATGCTCGCGGGTCAGAGCCGTCTCGGCATTCAAGTGGATCGTGCCCCAGTCCCATCGCTGCGACACAATGCCGGCGAGACTGGCTCCGACGCCGGAAGCGCCGGTGCTGTCGGGCAACAGCACCCCGAATTCGGTCGCAATACTCGGACCGGTCTTATCCTGAAGGCTTCCAGGCTGCAGGACGTGTTTGAGGAATGCGCCAGCAGCGGTCAGGTTGGGGGGACCCGAAGGTGACAGCGGCGTTTGGCCCCGTCCTTCCAGCACGGCCTCCCATCCTTCGCTGAGCCCATAATTGAAGACCGTGGACGGCGCGATGAGAGACGTCCCGGTTTCGTCGCGCAAGCCTCCGGCTGGTTGCAACTCGATTTCCATCTCTCCCGGAGCGGCCACGGCCGCATCGGTGCCGTCGAAGGGACGATAGGCGGCAGCGGGGTCGGACCATGCTGCGAGACCCAAAGCCACGCATGCTCCTGACACTAAGCGTTTCAGGAACTTTCGCCTTCGAAATGGAGGCCTCGCGCGCATGCGTCAGTCCCGGCATCGGCGTCTATCAAGGTATCGGTCGGAACACCCATATGGCTGCCGGCTCGGCCGCGCTCGTCCGGACGGCCACCAGCAAACGGTCAAGTTCGGGGACGAACAGCGACGTGCGTGCGCCCGAAACCGTCGGGATACGCGCGGTCCGCCGATAGGTCGTCCCTTTCGCCTCTAAAACATCGAGAAAGCCGGACCCGCAACTGACATACACGCGGTCCCGCTTCGCATCGATGAACAGATCATCGGCGTCACCACAGGTCTCGGCAGTCGCGATGAGCTTGCCGCCTGTCATGGAGAAGACGCCAAGCTCGGCGGGCGCCCGGAAGATCACCAGAACCTGGCGCCGCACGGGATCCAGGGCCATCGGGAAGTTTGCGCCGTGATCCGGTATCGGCCATCGACCGGTATGTTTTTGCGAGGCGCGGTCGACGACGGCGATACCATGGGCATCCGGCACATTGACGAAAATTTGCCCGGTACCGGAATCGATCTGAAAGCCTTCGGGGTGTGCCTTCACCGGGATATCGCCAACTTTGCTGCGGGTCGCTGGATCGATGACGGCTAGTGCGCCGCTGCCATAGCCGATAAAAATCCGATTGCCCGCGGCGTCGACGCGAACATTGTCCGCGTCGCTGCCCAGTTCGATCTGGCCTCTCGGTTTGTATTCGTTTCCTTCGAACAAGCGCACCGAACCGTCGCCGGCGTTGGCGACGTAAAGCATGTCAGTGGACGGCTCATAGCCGACGCCTTGCGGCTCTTTCAGTCCTGGGATCGTCTGCAGCAATTTGTGATTGGCAAGATCGATCACACCGACGTGTCATTGCCCAATTCGGCCACGAACAACCGCTGCCGTTTCAAATCGACCGCCATGTGGTCGATGCGCCCGTGCACATTGCCGAGAGGGATTTTCGCTTCGAGCTGGAGCGGCGCCGTTTCCGCCGGCTGGGCAACCGCGCCGCACACACCCGGCAGCACCTCGGCGGCGAGGAACAGCGTAACGATTATACCAAAGCGAGGTAACACAATCACACCATCCCTTCATTCGCGCGCGCAACGCGGACGCGATCGGTTCAGTTGCCTCCGGACATGACTAATCCAGCGGCTGCTGGATTGCTCTGACCTGGTTATAAGTGAGCACATCGATCGAGGCGACCGGATGCCCGTCCTTCATACTGGCCGCGACGCTTACAGCTCGGGTGTTCGCCGACTCGGCTATCGTTTTGTCGACCGCAGCCTTCAGAGACGTTTTCGCATTGGCCATCGCGTCATTTTGTTCCTTCGCTGCGGAGAGATCGTCGCCTTCAGTGATGGGCTCGGTTCGCAAAATCTTGCCAGTCATGTGATTGACCAGCACCTCGAAAAAGTTGCCTTCCTTCGCGATGTAGACCGAAAGTTGCAGCTTGCCGTCGTCGACCTCGAATTTGGCCGATATCGGCTTCCCCTGCTGTTCGCTGGCGGTCAGACCCTGCTGTAAGTTGATCTTGGCGGTGTCCAAAAGCTTGATGAGCGCTTCTTGCGATGCATCCTCGTCGTCAGCCGAGAAGGCGTTGTGGTCAGCGAAGCCTACAGAGCGGCTAGTCCAAGGACCGTCGCGCCGGCAGTCATTAGCAACATCTTTCTTCGGGTCATGTTGACCTCCTTCGGTGGTATCGCCCCATTTCGCTTTTAGAATTTCGTCAAAACCCAAGCGGGCTGCAGCAGTGGAAACGCGATCAGGCCCACCACCGCGGTCGCGGCAATCAGCAGCGGGTTGCTGACTTTCCAGCGGAACAGGATCGCGAGCGAGACCAGTCCGATCAGGGCGGTGAGCCAATCGCCGACGGCGATCCGTCCCAACAGGATGCAGGCTCCCAGGATCGTTCCAATTGCCGCGGCGTAGGCGCCTTTGACAAATCCCTGCACGTTGGGATTGCTGCGATGACGAGCGAGCAGCGGCGCGACGATCAGCACCAGAAGAAAAGACGGAAGGAAAATGCCGATGGTCGAGACCACGAGCCCCAGAACCCGGCAACGAGATAACCGACAAAGGTTGCGGTGATCACAACCGGTCCCGGGCTGATCATGCCGATGGCAACCGCGATCAGGAACTGGCGCTGATCGAGCCAGCCGAACTGCTGAACCAATCCCTGTTCGAGGAACGGAACGATGACCAGGCCGCTGCCGAAGGTGAGCGAGCCCGCCTTGAGGAAAAATAGCAGGAGCTTGCCGAGGATCGAGCCCGAAGCAGTGGGCGCGAGCTGCGCGAGAACGGGCGCCACGGTTACCGAAAGCGCTGGCGGCGTTCGCTTAAACAGGCTGCCGTAGTACAGAATGCCGACGATGCCCGCGCCGATAAAAAGAAGCGCCACTTCGGCTTGCAGAATAACCGTAACTGCAAGGCAGACAGCCGCGATCGCCCATTGCAGCCAGTCTTCCATGCCGAGCTTGGCCAGGCGGTAGCAGGAATGCAGGATCAGCGCGATGACGGCCGGGCTGACGCCATAGAAAATGGCGGTGACCGGCTGGAGGTCGCCAAGATAGACATAGAGCGCGCCCAACGCAGCGACAATAACGAAGTTCGGCAGGATGAAGGCCCAACCGCCGGCCCAGGCGCCCCAGAAGCCGCCTCGCAGGTAGGAGACGTAGACACCGACCTGAATGGCGAGTGGCCCGGGCAGCGACTGACAAATCGCGATGGCTTCGCGCATTTGCTCCTTGGTGAGCCATTTGCGGTCGTTGACCAGCTCCCGCTCCATCTGACCAACCAGCGCAACCGGACCGCCAAAGCCCAGACATCCCAGCCGCAGGAAGTAGCGGACCAATTCGCCGATCCGGCCTTCCGGAATGATTGTCGTTGTCGTCATTTGAGGCCCCCGCCGTTATCTTGCCTGTCGCTCGCCGCGGCCTCCTGCTTCACGCGCGCGAGAGGTCCCACGGCAACAACCTCTCGCGTTACGCCGAACGACTAGCTCTTCACGCTTGCCGTCTTGTCGAGCGCGGCGCGCAATCCCTTGGCCAGTTTCATCGCATCGTCGACCGCCCAGAAATGCAGGAAGAACAGCCGCGGCTGCTCGTCCAGCATGTGACTGTGGACCGCCGTGACATCGATGCCGTTTGCGCGCAGCGCCCTGATCACGGGGTTCACTTCGCCGTTGGTCAAAACGAAGTCGCCGGTGATGGCGGCCTTCCCGCCGCCGGTCGGCTGGAAATTGATGCCGATGGCGGCACCGAGCGGCGCGGGAGGAGTCATAGCCATGCCGTTCATGTTCACCGGGTCGCGGCGCGGCACATTGAACTGGTAGACGCCGCCGTTGGCCTGCCCTTTGGCGCCCATGATCTGGTCGAGCTGCGCGGTATCGAGGTCGACTGCGGGAGGCGGAGCGGCGGCGGCCGGCATCGAAAGCGGCGTCTTGCTCGCGGCCAGCGCGTCACGGATCACGGCTGCCATGGTGCTGGATCGCCGTGGCCGCCGATGTGCATGTAGAAGGTCGCGGGATTTGCGCGCAGCAGATGATTGTGCACGGCGGTGATGTCGAGGCCGCCTTCGATCATCTTCAGCATGACGGGGTTGATCTCGCTCTCCAGGAGGACGAGGTCGCCCATCACCATGGTTTCGCCGTGCATCGGCTTGAACGCGACCCAACCACCGAGCGCCAACGCCGGCTTGATCGTCACCCCGTCCAAGGTCACCGTGAGGTCCGTGCGCGGAAAGCCGTAACGGCGCACGTCGCCGCCGACGGCCGGCTTTCGGCCGAAAACGTCGTCGACCTGCTGCCAGTCGATGTCTTGTGCGTGTGCCGCGCTCACGAAAGGTTCGGCGAATACCTGCAAGTCGATCTTCTGCGCGCTCGCGGCGGTGGTCAGAACGGTCGCGACGATCGCCGCCGCGGCCCAAATAGTTTTGCGCATGTAACATCTCCTTCAAGGTTCGTTTCGTGTCGTCCGTCGTGCGCCCCTGCCCTGTCGCTTAATCTTTTGTCAGACCGACGATGGTCCTGGCGCCGTCGATGTTCTCCACCGTGACTTCGACCTGATCGCCGTAGCGGACCGCGTTGAACAGCAGACCGTCGCGCACCTTCAGATCGGCGCTGGCGTCGGAGGGCAGTCGTACGGTGATCCGGTCGTTCCGTTCGTCGACGGCGGCTACGACGCCCCGTAAGGTCTCGCGGGAGCGACCGTTTCCGGCGCCGTCATCCGGAGCTGACACCGGCATGGTGGAAGGCTCCGGGGCCGCAGCGGTGGTGGCACGCGCGGCCAGAGTGAACGACATGGCGAGTTCGACTGCGATGAGTGCTACTATCGGTTTCATGGTTTCTCCTTCTCGGTGGGCAGGTGGGGACCGGTCACGGCTTGACCTTGTTGGTCGGCCAGTTGTGGGTTTCCTTGGTGGCGTCACGGCACCAGCGATAGAAGGCGTCGTACACCAGCATCCCGGCGCTCAACTGCTCGAGGTCGTCATCGTACATGCGCGACAGGCCGAGGGACGCGGCGAGCAGGCCGGCCGCTTCGGGCGAGAGATCAAGTCGTCCGGTGTCGGCGGCGCGCACCATCGTCGCCAGGCGTTGCAGGGGCGGCGTGGCGAGCCCGAACTCCTCGACCATCACGTCGAAGGTGCACAGATCGCCGCGATGGCTCCAGAACACGTTCTCCACGTCGAACGGCGTCGCCTCGAACCGCTCGGCCACAGCTTGGACTTCGGCCGCCGCAACGAATAGGAATACGGCGCCGGGATCGATGAACCGGCGGATAAGCCATGGGCACGCGATGCGATCGATCTTCGGTCGGGAC
>CAWFVZ010000004.1:0-497215 GCA_963819355.1 uncultured Alphaproteobacteria bacterium
CGCACCCGACACGATTCGAACGTGTGACCTTTGCCTTCGGAGGGCAACGCTCTATCCAGCTGAGCTACGGGTGCAGCAGGGTTCATTTAGCCGATTGGCGGGGGGTCGGCAACCTCCGCTTTGCCCTGGTTTCGGTGGAGATTGCTTGACTCGCTGCAGGGTTCGGGCGCGCATTCTGCTGGTCAATCCCGAGGGGCGACCGGCCGCGAGACCTCGCCTGAATTGTTCACAACAGCAACGGGCCGGTTGTCGAGGCAGAGAACATGGCCGCCGTGAGCGGGCCGCCAAAGCAGGCGCCGGTATCCAGATTCAACCGATTGGCGCGCAGATCGGGTGTCTGCGACCGGATCGGCGTATGTCCATGGATGATGAGGAGCCCATGGTTTTGATCCGACGACAGGAACGGTTCCCGGATCCAAAGCAGGTCTCGCACGGATTGCGACGCAATCGGCACATTCGGTCTTATTCCAGCGTGGACGAAGAGGCGTCCGTGCTCCAATCTCATGAGTGGGAGCGTGCGTATCCAGTCGAGATGCTCGCTCGGAACGTCAATCGGATCATCGACTCCATAGCTCTCAAGCGCTTGTTCGCCGCCGTTTCCCCACCAGTTCATGAGGTCGCGGTCGGTGCGTTGCGGGTCAGCCGCGCGAAGCAGCATGTCCTCATGGTTGCCTCGAAGGCAAATGAAGGAGCGATCCTGTTCTCCGCTGCTGCCAATGAGGAAATCCATGACTTCTCTGCTTTGGGGCCCCCGGTCGATGTAGTCTCCGACAAAGACAAACTGAGCGCTCCGGCGACCGCGAATCCCATCGCAAGCAGCCAGAAGCGACTTCAGTTTTTCAAAGCAGCCGTGGACGTCGCCGATCGCAAATGTCACGGGGTGGTCTTTGGGGGAAGCAAGCGATTTCCTCCCTTGTCGCCGGTCAGATTCGTAAGACCTTTCGCCTTGCCCTTGAATCTGAATCGATCGGTCCCCAAGCCGTTTCTTGTAAACGACTCTGTCAGTGTCTCGTGCAACGTCTTGCCGTCCCCGCCCTTGCGGTCGCGTTGGTGTGCCGTGAAGTCATAAACCAGCAGGCCAATGTTGGAACTGCTTACGTTGATCCTTGCGCCCGTTGCAGCGTCGTTAATAGCAGGAGCCACGCCGCGAACTCCGTTGCTCCATTTAGCCATATCAGACAGGTTTTTCGCGATCCACGCATAGCTTTCGGCGATGTCCGCCTGATCGGCATCGACCACCGCCCGGTAGGCTCTGATCTGGTCGACGATCTTGTCGCTCTCCAGCTCGGGATTGTCGAACGTCTTGGCCTCCCAGAACACCAGATCCACGCCGTCCTTCCCCCTTTCGAGGCTTGCCAGGTCCATTCGGGGCAAGTTCTTTTCGACGTGAGCAAGACTGATTGCGTTGATCGCAATCTCGACGTCTACGGCCGAGAGATTGGACGTGGCGATCTCATGTACGCCTTCCTTTTCGCGCCCGGAATAGAGCGATGCCGCCTTTTTGAGCCTAGCCAGGGTTTTCGGGCCCTCATACGCACGCGTCAGCATTCTTTCCTCGGCGTTGCCGAAGGTGAATTTCCCTTCGATCAAAGAAACCTGATCCTTCAGATCCGGATTCAGCAGATATTTTTCGTGCGTCGACGCGGTGACTTTCCCGCCCTTGAACGACACTTTGAAGATGGACTGACCCTGCCAATAGACGTTCAGATATTCGTCCCGCACGCCGATGAAGAGCGACGGATCGGCGAGGACGTCCTTCCACCAGCCATCCTGCTGAGCGAGTGCCTCAAGTGCCTTGCGAAAGTTGTCCCCACGGATCCCGCGCTTGAAACTCATCTTATACCTCCCACCATTCACCATCGTTGCGTCGTGTAACGTTGCCGAAATATTTGAAGAAGCTGTCGCCTTCGAATGTGTGAACCGGAATCAGCTTGCCCGGTTGCATCGCGGTCGAAAGGCGTTTGAGATCCGAGATACTGGCGTGGCCCGAGGTGTGGATGATCTCGATCGGAACGCCGCGCGCGGCGAGATACGCCTTCAGCATGGCTCCCGGGCCGTGCTTCAGGTATCCGTCCCATTGCGACCAGATCGCCCTGGCACCATCCCAGAGATTTGCGGCCTCCACGTCGCGCGCCATTGCAGGACGGAACAACATCACGCGTGCGATCGGCGATCTCGGTGATGCGCTCGCGGTAGATGCGCGCGGACTTGTACGGCTCCAGCAGATCGAAGCGCTTGTTCCTCGCTATCTGTCGCCGTTGATACTCCGGCACATAGACAGAGATATTGGGCCAGCTGACGTTCGGCAGATGTTCATTGCCGGTCGCCCGCAATATTTCCATCGCATAGAGGTCCAGCAACAGCGTCCGGTCGCTGCGCTTGCAGGCGCGGTAAATACTGACCATGCGATCGATGTTCTGTGCCGAAGCGGAGAGGACGACGAACCCTGGCTGTCTGAAGTTCCCGGTCAGCCGGAGCTCGATTTCCGCTTCCGTCGGGAATTGCGTGTGTTCGTCGAGACGGCCCAGGCTCGAGCCCTCCATCAGCATTGTATCGATGTCGCGCGGTGGGCTGCTGACCAATCGCTCGAACGAGGCCGCCCTTGCGACCATGCGCACGGATATCGCCACTATAGAACAGACGCCGCCCGGCGGCTTCGATCAGCAGCGCATAGGCGTCGTAGGCCGAGTGATCCACGAGATAGGGCGTGATGCTGAACGCGCCGATCTCGAAGGTCCTGCGATCGATCAGTTCGAACGAGACATTCGGCACGAAGAAGTTGGGCACGAAAGGCGCAGCCGCACGCATGATGCGCGCGGTTGCCGAGCCCATGGCGAGAGGGACATCAGGCCTGCACAGGGGTAGCAATCCCCAGTGATCGCCGTGTCCGTGCGACAGCACGATCGCACGCAGGGCCGGATCTCCGACGCGAAGTCCGGACACGTCCGGAAGAAGGTCCTCGGATGCACCGTCGGCATCGAGTGGAAGCCCGAGGTCGAGCAGGATTATCTCGCCCGCGGCCTCGAGCTCGATGCAGGTGCCACCAATTTGCTGCGTCCCGCGGTGGACACGTCCGCGAAACGAACCGGTTGCTTCGGTCATCCGCGGCTGGCTTTGAGGGCCGGGCCGAATTCGGCCGCCATTGCCGACCAGCCTATGACGACCGTTCCGGTGGACATGGCAACCAAGCGACCAGATTGCGATCCCATTCCTGATGGATCGGCAAACGAGGGAGAGGCACTGTGCGGCAAACGAGGAAGCATCAAGGCGGAAACGGCTCCAGGCGACGACTGATCTATATTCAATTGAGCGGTCGAGAAATTGCGGCTTTTCGAGAAGAAAATGCACGTGTTGTTTCGATGCAACATCGCCGGTCTGCGAGCGTGAACGCAATAGTACCTTCGGTGAGATGAATTTTTTAACACTGGCCGAACCGGCGGCCAGCGGCGGCTGAAACGTCTGGCGATCCGCGATCAACCCGGGCGAATTCCGCCAGTACCCGCTCGGCGCAGACGACGCGGTTGCGGCCGAGCCGCTTGGCGGCATAGAGCGCCTGGTCGGCCGCACCCAGCAGCCGGTCGGGGGCGCCGTCGGCCTCGCCGGGGATGTGACTGGCGACACCGACACTGAGGGTGACGTGGTTGCCGGCCCCATCGGCGCCGTGCGCAATCCGCAAGGCCATGACGGCACCGCGGATCTCCTCGGCGATGGCGCAGGCATCGTCGCAGCTCAAGTCGGGCAGGATCAGCGCGAATTCCTCGCCGCCATAGCGGCTGGCCAGGTCGAGCGGGCGCACCGCATGGCGGCTGACGACGCGCGGCGACCGCGCGCAGGCATTCGTCGCCGGTCTGGTGGCCGTGCTGGTCGTTGAACAGCTTGAAATGATCGACGTCGACGAACAGCAGCGCCAAGGGCTTTCTGCGTCCGCTGCGCGCGCGCCCATTCGGTCATCAGCATCTGGTCGAAGCGAGCGGCGGTTCGAGAGCCCGGTGAGCCCGTCCTTGGTGGCGAGCTCCTTCAGCGCCGTCTCGGCGCGCTTCTGGTCGGTGAGATCGCGCAGCGTCTCCACCACGGCGATCAGATTGCCGGCCTCGTCGTGGATGGGGCCGGCGTCGATCGCGAGATAGAGCTGGCTGCCGAGCTTCGGCATCACGCACCAGTTCTCCGCGCTGAAGCCGAGCCCGTTGTGGCCGCGCGCCGCATATTCCGAATAGAACTCCGGCAGCTGTTCGGGCCGGTCGAGCGCGACCAGATCGGCGAGACAGGGGCGCTTGACCTCGTAGAAGGCCTGCCAGTGCTTCGTGGTGCCGATCACCTCCGAGGCGGCAACGCCGGTCAGCCGCTCGCAGGCCCTATTCCAGATCACGACGCGCCGCTTCGGGTCGATCACGAAGGTCGGCACCACCAGATGCTGCATCAGCCGCACTGCGTAGGAATCCGCGATGTCGATGGTTTTTGCCGAGTCCTGGTTGGAGTCCTGTCGAGCCTTGCCATCTCAGGCGACCGCCGCCACAGGCATGGCATCGCCGGGGCCAAACAGCTTGCGCACCTCGGCCGCCGGCTTCGGTTTGCTGAACAGATAGCCCTGCATCTCCGTGCAGCCGAGCGCGCGCAGCATCTCGCGCTGGGCCTCGGTCTCGACGCCTTCGGCAACCGTTGTCATGTTGCTGGCGGAGGCGATGTTCACCACCGCCTGCACGATCACGGGCGCGCCGCCGGAATCGGCGATATCGGCGACGAAGCAGCGGTCGATCTTGATCTTGTCGAACGGGAAGCGCTTCAGATAGCTCAGCGAGGAATAGCCGGTGCCGAAATCGTCGAGCGCGATGCGCACGCCGATCGAGCGAAGCTGGTGCAGGATCGAGAGCGCCGCCTCGTCGTCGCGGATCAGCACGGCCTCGGTGATCTCGAGCTCCAGCCGCCGCGGCTGCGAGCCCGGACGCAGCGAGCGCACTGGCGATCTTCAGCGCCAGCGTGTCGCATTTGAGCTGCACCGGCGAGACGTTGACGGCGACGCGTATGTGGGCGGGCCAGGTCGCGGCCTCGCTGCAGGCCGTGCGCAGCACCCAGTCGCCGAGCTCGTTGATCAGGCCGGTATCCTCGGCGATCGGAATGAATTCGGCCGGCGACACCATGCCGCGCTCGGGATGGCGCCAGCGCAGCAGCGCCTCGCAGCCGGAGACTTCGCCCGAGTGCAGATTGACCAGCGGTTGGTAATGGATTTCGAAGCCGCCATCGACCAGCGCCTGGCGCAGATCCTGCTCCATGGTGAGGCGGGCCTTGGCGCACGCATCCATCTCCGGGCACGAAGAAGCGGTATGTGCCTCGCCCTTCCGCCTTGGCGCCGTACATCGCAAGGTCGGCGTTCTTGAGAGCTGGTCGAGATCGGTGCCGTCCTGCGGCGCCAGCGCGATGCCGATGCTGGCGTCGGTGGAGAGCTGATGCCCGAGGCAGTGGTAGGGGCGGCGGATCGCCTCATGGATGCGCCTTACGAACGACAGCACGTCGGTCGGACGTCTCGACCTCGGTCTGGATGACGGCGAATTCGTCGCCGCCGAGCCGTGCGATCAGATCGCCCGGCTTGAGGCAGCCGCGGATGCGGCCCGCGATCGCCTTCAGCAACTCGTCGCCGACGTGGTGGCCGAGGAATCGTTGATACCCTTGAACTCGTCGACGTCGATATAGAGCAGTGCGAACTGCTCGCCGCCGGCGACCTTCGCCAGCTCGCGCTCGATCTGCTCGCGGAACAGTGCACGGTTCGGCAGGTCGGTCAGCGCATCGAAATGCGCCATATGCGCGATCTTCTCGTCGGCGCGCCGCCGCTCGGTGACGTCATCGACGACGTGAATGAGATAGCGCGGCTCGCCGTCGGTGTCGCGGATGCCGATCCGGGTCGAAGTAATGTAGCGCAGCCCCATGGCCTGGGTCTGCCAGGGATGCTCGTCCTTGAATAATCCCTTGGCCGATTGCAGCGCCGTGCTGTCGTCTTCGGTCACGAGCCTGGCCGAGGCCTCCGGGAAGATGTCGAAGGCGGTCCTGCCGACGACGTGTTCGCGCGACTGGCCGAATTGCTGCTCGGCGACACCATTGACCAGGAGATAGCGCCGCGTGCGTGCGTCCTTCACCGTGATCTGCGACGGGATATGGTCGATGATCTCGCGCAGGAAGGTGTAGTTGCGGTCGCGTTCCTGCTCCAGATTGCGCCGTTCGGTGATCTCCTCGATCGTGGCGACCCATCCGCCCTGCGCGAGCGGGGTGTTGATGACCTGGAAGGCGCGGCCGTTGGGCAACTCGTGCAACTTTGTGGAGACCTTGCCTTCGGCGACGACCCTCATGACGTTGGCGCAAAACGCCTCGACGTCGCCGTTGAACGCTCCGCGCTCCTTGCGATGGCGCATCGCCTCATGGATGTGACAGCCGGGTTTGATGATCTCGGTCGACAAGCCGAACATGTCGGCGTAGCGGCGGTTGCAGGTGACGATGTATCCGGCGGCGTCGTACAGGATCAGCCCTTGCGACATGTTATTCAGGGCGGTGTCGAGGCGCTGCCGCTCCGATTCGATCCGTTCCTGGGCCTCGCGGTTCTGCCGGTTGATCTGGCGAATGATCAGGAAGAGGGTCAGCGCGATTACCGCGGCCGAAAGCGCCGCCGTTGTGACCATGAATCCGGTTTGGTGGCGCCAGTCCGCAAGCGCGGCGCTCGTGGTGTTGGTCGCGACGATGACCAATGGGAAGTGCGAGAGCGAGGCCGCGGAGCCGAGCCGGTCCTCGCCATCGATCGGGCCTTTGATGCGCAGCGTGTGCCGGCCACCTTCGGTCAGCATTTTGCGCATCAGCGGCGCGTCGCGGAAATTCTTGCCGATCAGCTCTTCGACATGCGGGTAGCGTGCCAGCATCTTGCCTTCGCGGTCGAACAGCGAGATGGCCGCGCCTTCGGCGAACGCGACGGAGGCGAAATAGCGGTGATAATTGTCGGGATCGATCCGGCGCACCATGACGCCGAGGAAAGTGCCGTCCGGCATGTTCAGCCGTCGTGCGACGATCGTGGTCCATTTGCCGATCAGGTAGCTGCGAACGGATTCCAGCAGCACCGGCTCGGATCGCGGGTTCGACTTGAAGGTCTGGAAATAGGCGCGGGACGAGACGTTGATCTGGGGCAGCGGCTGGGCGCGCGACCAGTTGATGATGTCGCCGTCCGCGTCGTAGATCACGATGTCGCCGAGGTAGGATACCGCGCTGATCTTGCCGCGCAGCATCTGGTTTGCGGCGGATCCGGACATCCGCTCGCGGAACATCGTGGGCGAGGTGATCTCCGGCAGGTTCATCTGGCCGATCAGATCGGCGGCGACGACGTCGGCGTCCTCGAATTGCTGGTCGAAATGGCGTGCGATCAGCTGAACGGTGTTTGCCAGCTCGCGCTCGCGGTTGGTCAGCGTGCGCTCGCGAAAATCGCCGACGGCCATGGCGGTCACGGCGAAGATGCCGGCGACCAGCAGCGCGCCGCACAGGGTCAGCCACAGCACCGGTCCGCGTCGAGTCGCGGCCTCCCAGCCGTTCTTCGCGGCTAGGGACATTCCGGCTGCGATCCTTGCGAAGACCTGGCGCATTCCCCCTCCCTGGGGGGACCAGGGATACTATGCACAGGTGGCGCAAACCTTAGGAAAGCCAGTTACCTAAGGATTAATCCGGTTGCGCAGTCGCACCAGCGTGCAGCCAGGCGGGAATCGCGCCGTGGTTGCATGAGGAGCACAACAACCGCTGCGCTGCATCATGAATCGCCGCCTAATGCGAGGCACCCGCGCTCTTCTCGCGACCGCCATTGCGCAACCGTCCGACGACCCCGGTCGGGAAGAAATAGACGCTGGCAATAAACAGGAGTCCGAGCCATAGCAGCCAGCGGTCGGGGTGCAACAGGCCCGGCAGCAGCGGCAGGCCCGCCTCCGATGCCGCCTTGGAGGCGACGCCCATCAGCGATTGCAAATAGTTCTGGGCGAGGATGAAGATCGTGGCGCCGATGATCGCGCCGTAGATCGTGCCCATGCCGCCGATCACCACCATCAGCAGAATGTCGAGCATGATGGAGAAGCTCAGCGAGGTGTCCGGGCCGGCATAGCGCAGCCACAGCGCGTTCAGGATGCCGGCGCCGGCAGCGACCAGCGCGGCGAGGCAGTTGGCGTAAGTCAGGTGGAACACGGTGCGAAAGCCAAGCGCCTCGGCGCGAAAGCGGTTCTCCCGGATCGCCTGCAGCACGCGGCCGAACGGCGAGTTCACCACCCGCAACAAAGCGAGGATCATCAGGGCCGAGACGGCGAACACCAGATAGAAGGTCAGGATCCGGCCGTTGATCTCGAAGCCAAAGACGCTTTTGGAGATCAGCACCGTGCCGGGACGCAGCAGCTCCGGCAGCTGGAAGCTGCGCCCGTCTTCGCCGCCGGTCAGCCAGGAGAGCTGCGAGGCCAGCACCTGGAAGGCGGAGGCGACCGCGAGCGTGATCATGGCAAAGAAGATCGCAGCCACCCGCAGCGAGAACAGGCCGATCGCAAGCGCGAGCAGCGCGGCGAGCGGCAGGCCGACCACGATGCCGGTTGCGACCGCTGCCCAGTTCGGACCCATGCCGTACAGCGCGATCGCGATCGCATAGCTGCCGATGCCATAGAACATCGTGTGGGCGAACGACACCGAGCCGGTATAGCCGAGCAACAGGTCGTAGGAAGCGACCAGCGCGGCGAAGACGCAGATCTTGGCCGCGACGTTCAGCGCTTTCGCGCCCGGAAACAGGAACGGCGTTGCCACCAGCGCCAGGATGATAACGACGAGAACGAGCGTGAGGACACGGCTGCGCGGCGGATCGCCCGACAGGATCATCATCGGCTGGTCACCGCATAGAGGCCGCGCGGCCGCCACATCAGAATGGCGACCATCAGCAGGATATTGGAGACGAGGGCGAGTTTCGGCACCAGGAAGCCGCCGTAATTGGCGACCATCGCTACCAAAATCGCGCCGATGAAGCAGCCGCCGATCGATCCCAGCCCGCCGATGATGACGACGACGAAGATCAGCACGGTGAGCTCGTCGCTCATGGAGGCATGGACCTGCTCGCGATAGAGCGCCCACATCACGCCGCCGAGGCCGGCGAGCGCCGATCCCGTCATGAACACGCCGAGGAACAGGCGGCGGATGCGATAGCCGAGCGCCTCGACCATCTCGCGGTTCTCGACGCCGGCACGGATCAACAGGCCAAGCTTGGTGCGGTTGAGCACGAGCTGGATCGCGATGAAGACGGCAAGCCCGATCAGCGTTGCCAGCACTCGGTATTTGGCGATCGCGACGTCGCCGAAGATGAAGGAGCCGCGCAGCGACGTCGGTAGCGGCATCGGAATGATCTGCGGGCCCCACAGCGCGTAGAGGGTCTGCTCGGCCACGATCAGCCCGCCCGTCGTCATCAGGATCTGCTTCAGATGCTGGCCATAGACAGGAAGGATCAGCACGCGCTCGACGACCAGGCCGAGTGCGCCGGACACGGCCATCGACAGCAGCGCGGCAGGCGCCAGTACCGCGAGGTTGATCCAGAGCGAATCGGCCTGCACCGAGGCTGCGAACGGCGCGAACACCAGCGTCGCGACATAGGCGCCGACCGCGATGAACGCGCCATGGCCGAAATTGAGCACGTCCATCAGGCCGAACACCAGCGTCAGGCCGGAGGCCATGATGAAGATCATCATGCCCATGGCGAGGCTCGCGGCCGTCAGCGTCAGCCAGGTGCTTGGCGAGCCGATCAGGGGAATCGTCACCAGCGCCAGCGCGATCGGCAGCAGGATCGGTGCGATGTCGCGCTTCGGCTTCGGCAGCGGATCGGTTGCGGCGAGTTCAGTCACTGGTGTGCCTCCAGGCTCAGGCCCAGCAGCCGCTCCTGCAGCGGCACGTCGGAGGCCAGGGCCGCCATCTCGCCGCGATGGACGATGGTGCCGTTGTCCATCACCAGCACGACGTCGCCGAGCTCGCGGGCGGCAAAGAAATTCTGTTCGACCAGCAGGATCGTCGCGCCCTTGCGCTTGATCTCCTTCAGGCACTCGATCAGCGCCATCACGATCGCGGGCGCGAGCCCCTTGGTTGGCTCGTCGATCAGCAAGAGCTTGCGCGGCTCGATGATCGCGCGGGCGATGGACAACATTTGCTTTTGCCCGCCCGAGAGGCTTCCCGCGCGTGACAGCCAGAACCGGCGCAGCGCCGGAAAGAAGCCAAAAATCCATTCCAGTTGCGTGTCATCGAGCGGCCCGTCGCGCGCCGCCAGCACCAGGTTTTCCTTCACGGTGAGGTCGGAAAACACCGCCATGCTTTCCGGCACGTAGCCGACGCCAAGCCGCGCGATGTCGGGTGTGGCGTGGCTCTCGATGCGCTCGCCGGCGAGGCTGATCTCGCCGCTGGAGGCCTGCCAGAGGCCCATGATGGTGCGCAGTGTCGTGGTCTTGCCGGCACCGTTGCGGCCGAGCAGCATGGTGACCTGCCCTTGCGGGACCGCGAGATCGATGCCCTGGAGGATGTGATAGCGGCCGATGTGGGTATGCACGCCGGAAAGCTCGAGAAGGTCGCTCATGCGGCACTCCCTGCAGCTTTCTTCGGAGCAACGCCGAGATAGGCTTCCTGCACGATCGGCGAGGCAATCACCTCGGCCGGCGGGCCATCCGCAACAAGTTGGCCGTTATGCAGCACGATGATGCGGTCGGCGAGCGAGCGCACCACGTCCATCTTGTGCTCGACGAGGAGAATGATCTTGCTCTTGTCCTGCTTGAGCTGCGCGATCAGGTTCAGCACCACCGGGACCTCGTCGATGCTCATGCCGGCGGTCGGCTCGTCGAACATGAACACCTTCGGCTCCAGCGCGATCATCAACGCCACCTCGAGCTTGCGCTGATCGCCATGCGATAGTGCGGTCGCCGCCACGCCGCGGCGATTGCCGAGCGCGACCTGGTCGAGGATGGTGTCCGCGCGGGCGATCAAATCGCGGCGTACCATCCAGGGCCGCAGCATGTCGTAGTGCGTGCCGCTCGCGGCCTGCACAGCGAGGCGGACGTTCTCTTCCACCGTCAGGTTCGGGAAGAGATTGGTGAGCTGGAAGGCGCGTCCAAGGCCTGCGCGGGTGCGCAGCGGCGCGGATTGCTGGGTGATATCGGCGCCGTCGAACAGGATGCTGCCGTGTGACGCGCGCAGCTGGCCCGAGATCAAATTGAAATAGGTGGTCTTGCCGGCGCCGTTCGGCCCGACGATGGCGGTGAGCTCGCCCGGTCGGAAGCTGCAGGTGACGTTGTTGACCGCGACATGACCGCCGAAGCGGATGGTGAGGTCGCGGGTTTCGAGAGTCAGCGTCATGAGCAGTCTGGCGAATGAGGGTTGGGACGTATCCACGATCACACTGCGCTGCCTCCCCCGCTTGCGGGGAGGCATAGGCGGCCTACGGCCGCCGTTCCTGAAAAGGACGCCGATGCGGAGCACCGGCTACGGGAGAGGGTGTCTCCGCAAATCGAGAGCCCCCAAGGAGGAAAAAGCCCCCACCCGGCCTCCCCCGCAAGCGGGGGAGGTGAAGTAAACGAACTCAGCGCTTGTTGCGGACGGGAACGTCCATGTCCTCGATCTTCAATTCGCGCACCGGCTCGAGCACGGCCCAGGCGACGTTCGGATCGACCTTGACCTTGAAGTGGTACATGCTCTGGAGCGCCTGATGGTCCTCTTTGCGGAACACCATCTTGCCCTTCGGCGTGTCGAACTCCAGGCCTTCCATCGCCGTGATCAGCTTCTCGGTGTCGGTCGACTTGGCCTTGGTGACGGCGGCGACGACGGACATCGCGGCCGCAAAGCCGCCCGCGGTGAAGAAGTCCGGCGGTGCCTTGAAGCGCTTCTGGTGCTCTGCGACGAACCAGTCGTTCACCGGATTCTTCGGGATGTCATAGTAGTAGTAGGTCGCGCCTTCCATGCCGGGCAGGCCCTTATAGGCGGCGAGCGCCGGCAGGATGTTGCCGCCGGTCGAGAGTTCGATGCCGTAGCGCTTCGGGTCCATGTCCTGGAGCTTGGCCAGCGGATTGCCGGCGCCGGCCCAGATCACCCAGATCACCTTGCGGCCCGGCTTATCTTTCAGCGCATCAAACAGGCGCTGGCCGACCGCGGTGAAGTCGGTGGTGGAGGTCGGGGCATATTCTTCGGCGGCGAGCGTCGCGCCGGTCTTGGCGAGCGCCTCCTTGAAGGCGGCGACACCGTCGCGGCCGAAGGCGTAGTCCTGCGCCAGGGTCGCAACCGTGACGCCCTGCTTGCCGATCGCGACCGCGTTCGAGATCGCGTCCTGCGACGAGTTGCGCCCGGTGCGGAAGATGTAGCGATTCCACTTCTCGCCGGTAATCTGGTCCGCGACCGCCGGCTCGACGATCAGGATCTTCTTGTTCTCCTCGGCGACCGGGAGAATGGCCAGCGCCGCCGCCGACGAGGTCGTGCCGATGGCGATGTCGGCCTTGTCGTCCTGATAGGCTTCCGCGAGCGCGGCCTTGGAGAGGTCCGGCTTGCCCTGGTCGTCCTTGGTGATGATGACGATCTTGCGACCATCGAGCGTCATGGTGCCCTTGGTAGCGTACTCAAAGCCCATCTGCAGGCCAGTCTCGGTCTGCTTGGCATAGGCTTCCAGCGGACCGGTCTTGCCGTAGATCAGCGCGACCTTGAGGTCGTCGGCGTGTGCGGAGGTGACCGCGGCCAGGCCCAGGGTAGCTGCTGTGAGAATGAGTGATCGACGCACGATGGTCCCTCCCTATTGAAATGCCTTGACCATAGCGATTTGCACAACGGTGCAAACATTGCAATTCCACCTTCCGGCGGAGCTTGCGACGGGCTTGTATGACACTGCCTTGACGAGCCGAAGCGGATTGCGGCTGCCGAAGAAATCGGCAGGCACACGTGTTGATGTCACCCTGGATCGGGTCGCTCAGGCTTTGCAAATTAAAGATGAAGGCGCGAGGCCCTACCGCCGATACCCGCTCGCGCGCGAATAGCCTTGCCGGTTCTGCTGCATCGGGCGGCTGACGACGCTGGCCCTTGCCTCGCTCGAGGAGGGCGTGGCGAACTTCAGTTCCTCCAGGAAGATCGGGCGGGCGAAATAATAGCCCTGCGCGTAGCGGATCTTGGTCGCGGCCTGGAGATAAGCGAGCTCCTCGTAGGATTCGATGCCCTCGGCGATCACCGTCATGCCGAGCGCTTCGCTCAAGGATTCGATCGCGCGCAAGATGCCCTGGCTGCGCGGCCGCTTGTGGATGTCGGTGATGAAGGAGCGGTCGATCTTGATCTCGTCGGCGGTGATGTCGGCGAGCGCCGACAGCGACGAATAGCCGGTGCCAAAATCGTCGATCGAGATGCCGACGCCGAGTTTGCGGAACATCGGCAGGATCTCTGACTGGAAGTGGCTCTTGGCGACGAAGGCATCCTCCGTCACCTCGATCATGAAGCGTTGCGGAAAGCCGGTCTCTTCCAGGGCCTGCGCAAAGCTGCGCATGAATTCGAGGTCGCCGGCCTGCTTGGCGGCGACGTTGATGCTGATGGTCGCTTCCGCGCCGAACGTCTCGTTGATCAGGTCGATCGATTTCACGATTTCGGCGAGCACCAGATGCGTCAGCTCGTCGATCAGCCCCAGTTCGGTGGCGAGATTGATGAACGAGCCCGGCGCCTGGATGACGCCCTCATCGTCACGCAGGCGCACCAGGGCCTCGATGCCCTTCACGGCCTGCGTGCGGATGTCGACCTTGGACTGGAACGCGCAGCAGAAACGCTTTTCCAGGATCGCAAGCCGCAGCGACTGTTCGATCTTCATGCGCGCCAGCGCCTCGCGCTCCATGCCGGAATCGAAGAAGGCCGCAGATCCCTTGCCGTTGTTCTTGATGCGGTACATCGCGATGTCGGCGTTCTGGCGCAGCGTCTCGAAGCTACAGCCATGATCGGGATAGAGGCTGACGCCGACAGAGGTCGAGGCGAAGACTTCCGAATTGTCGATGAAGAACGGCGCGGTCAGCCGCTCCAGCGCCGATTTCATGAATTCGGCGACCTCGTCCTGGCTCTGGATAGGGGAGAGCAGCAGCAGGAATTCGTCGCCGGAGATGCGCGACAGCACGTCGGAATCGCGCAAGTCGCGCCCGAGCCGCTTCGACAGCTCGACCAGCAACGCGTCGCCGACGGTGTGGCCGTAATAGTCGTTGATGTGCTTGAAATTGTCGACGTCGAGAAAGGCAAGTGCGAAGCGTTCGCCGTCGCGCGCGAGCAGGCTATTGGCGCGATGCTCGATCACGCGCCGCGAGGGCAGCCCGGTCAGCTCGTCGAAATAGGCCGAACGGAACAGCTGGTCCTCGAAATTCTTCTGCTCGGTGATGTCTGCGGAGGTCGAGATCAGCAACTCGCGTCCGGCGAGGCGGACCGGACGATGTGTAGTGAGCAGCACCTGGCGCGCGGGTCCGTCGTGGAGCGCTTCCTCGGTGACGACGGCCTGGCCGGCCGTCAGCGCCCGCTGGCAGGCATCCCGTCGCTGCGCGAGATCGGGCGACGGCCGGCGGCCGTCCATGCCGAGCTGGGTGGCCGCGGTGTCGTTAACCAGGAGAAGTTCGCCTTGCGCGTCCTGCACGGTCAGGCCGGTCGGCAGCAATTTAACGATTTCCTTGAGAAATCCGAGCTCAGTCTCGTTCGCGCCGGAATATTTACTGTTGTTCATAGAATTCATAAATCTTGTTGTTTCAGCGCGCATTTGCAATGGGCGCGATCTTGCTCGGTTCCCTCTTAGGTTTGGTTAAGGGGTCCACAGAAATACGGGGGTGCTTTGGGGGAAACTTGCGACGTTGCGACGCGCGCTGCCGATCGTCATTAACAGAAGGTCAACGGTGCTTGCGAATGCGCCGGCGAAGCGCGCGATCCGCGTTCGTTTGCAACGAGGGCTGCCCGCTAGCCTGTTCGCCGGCTATTCGCTCCTGGGAATGCGGCATTGCAGGGTGCAATGCAGCCCCGTCTTCAAATACGAGACTTCAGTCTTGCCGTCGAAGGCGGACAGCGCGGATTTCAGCAGCTTGGTGCCGAAGCCCGGCGCGGAGATTTCGTCAATGGTCGGCCCCTCGGTTTCGTCCCAGGTGATGGTCAAGCGCTCGTCGCTGACGGTCCATGACACCTGCAACAATCCGCGCGGCGCGGAAAATGCGCCGTATTTGCCGGCATTGGTGGCGAGCTCGTGAAACATCAATGACAGCGTGACCGCGAGCTTCGGCGGCAGGAACAGCCGGTCGCCATTGAGCGTGAAGCGGACATGGCCGTAAGGGCCGAGCTCCGAGATCAGCAGGTCGCGGATGTCGCAGCCGGCCTTGTCGATCCGCGAGATCAGATCGTCGGTCGCGGCCAGCGACCGCAGCCGCGGATCGATCCGGGACCAGACCTGCGGTTCGTCATGCAGCACCTGATGCAGCACGGCATGCACCGTCGACAGCTTGTTCTTCAGTCGGTGCTGGAGCTCGTCAACCAGCAGCTTGCGATAGTCTTCTTCCTCGATCAGGCGCTTGGAAATCCGGCGCTGCTCCGTCAGCATCGTGCGATAATGCTCGACGCCCCAGATGGTGAGGGCAGAGACACCCCAATAGAGCGCGAGCAGCGCAAATCGTGCACGATCGGCAAAAGCGTCGCCGAAATTGAGGACGACGCCGAGCACGCCGCCGACCAGCGCGGTGATGACGCCGACCCGCAAGCCGCCGAATGCGGCGGCGAAGAACACGGCCGGGAAATACGGGGTGAAGTAGACGTCAGGGCGCACATGCGCGAGACCCCAGCGGGCCAGGGTCGCAACCAGCACGCAGGCCGCCGCAAACGCAATGCTCAAGCCGAGCGACGGCGGTGCCGCGCCCTGCCATCCCCTGCGGAATTCGTCGATCAGCTTCGCCATGCCCTGCCCAGTCGCGATGTGCGTTCGAAAATCGAGTGGCAGGGGATTATGTTACGCATGCCGCCCGCACAAGCATAGCTTGCCTTGACCGGAGCGGGCAGGGATAGTGACCTTTGCGGCAACGGCATCGGCAGGTGTCCGCCATTCGGCATCAAATCGTTGGAAAACAGGAACATTCAATGGGCAGGCTGGACGGCAAGGTTGCGGTGATCACGGGGGCAACGAGCGGCATCGGATTGCGTACCGCAGAAGTCTTCGTTGCCGAAGGTGCCAAAATTGTGATCGCGGGCCGGCGCATACCGGAAGGCGAGGCGCTGGCGAAGCAACTCGGCGCCAACTGCATCTTCCGTCAGACGGACGTGACGGTCGAAGCGCAGATGCAGGCGGTGATAGCGCTCGCGGTGGAAAAGTTCGGCCGGATCGACTGCCTGTTCAACAATGCCGGTGGCCCGGCGCAGACCGGCGGGATCGAAGGCCTCGAGGTCGAGCGCTTCGACGCGGCGATGGCGACGCTGGTGCGTAGCGTCATGCTCGGCATGAAGCACGCCGCGCCCTATATGAAGAAGCAGGGGGCCGGCAGCATCATCAACAACGGCAGCATCGCCGGCCGCCTCGCCGGCTTCTCCTCATCCGTCGTCTACGGCGCGGCCAAGGCGGCGGTGATCCATCTCACCAAATGTGTGGCGATGGAGCTTGGCGAGTCCAACGTGCGCGTCAACTCGATCTCGCCCGGCGCGATCGCGACCGGCATCTTCGGCAAGGCGCTCGGGCTGTCGACCGAAGCCGCGGAGAAGACGCCGGCGGTGATGCGCGATGTCTACAAGACCGCGCAGCCGATCCCGCGCGCCGGCATCCCCGACGACATCGCGCACGCCGCAGTGTTCTTGGCGAGCGACGAATCCAGTTTCATCAACGGCCACGACCTCGTCATCGACGGCGCCATCACCGGTGGCCGCAACTGGAGCCAGCAGCAGCAGGGTTACGTGGCGCTGCGCAAGGCGTTCGATCAGGGGGCGTAGAAGCTGCGCGGGAGGAGCCGTAGGGTGGGATAGACGGCGGCTGCGCGAAGCGCGGTCGCAGGCGTAACCCACCGCTTCTGTCACCGCGGAGACTAAAGAGGTGGGTTACGCTTCGCTAACCCCTCCCTAAGAGAGCGGCGCTAAATCGCCTTCACATTCACCCGCAACCCATCCCGCGGCTTCGGGATCGGCCACATCTGCCAGTCCGGCTTGTAGCCCTCGTCCAGCGACACCTCGATGTTTTGCAAGAAATGCCGCGCAAAACATTTCGCCTGCATGTAGGCGAAGTGCAGGCCAAGGCACATATGCGCGCCGCCGCCGAACGGCACCCAGGCGAAGCGGTGGCGGTTGCGCTGGGCTTCCTCGGTGAAGCGCGAGGGATCGAAGCGATCGGGCTCCGGCCAGATGTCCTTCATGTGGTGCGTGTAGAGCGGATTGACGCCGACCGCGGTGCCGGCGGGAATCGTAAAGCCCTTGAAGGTGAAATCGCGCATCGCGCGGCGCGGCATCGACGGCACCGGCGGTTTGATCCGCAGCGCCTCCTTGAACGCCATCTCCGACAGCGGCATCTTTTCGAGATCATCGAAGCTGCTTGGCGCACCCGGCGCAAGCCCGAGCGCAAGAACCTCGGCGCGCAGCCTGCTCTGCCAATCCGGATTCGCGGCGAGCTCGCCGATGAAGGAGGTCAGCGACGAGGTCAGCGTATCGTGCGCCGCCATCATCAGGAAGCTCATATGGTCGATGATGTCCTGCTCGGACAGCAGCGCGCCGTCCTCGTGGGTGGCGCGGCAGAGATGCGAGAACAGATCATCGCCGCCGTGATTGCCGCGGCGGAGCGGGATCTGTTCTCGGAAATAGGCGACGATGCGCTTGCGCCCGTTGACGCCGCGCGCCATCTGGGTGCCAGGCAGCGGACGGCGGATCGGGGCGACGGCGGCGGCGACCATGTCGACGAAGGCGCGGTTGATCTCGTCGACCTCCGGGCCGATATCGGCGCCGAGGAACGACGCTGCGGCGAGATCGAGGGTGAGCTGCTTCATCGCCGGATAAAGCTGCATCTCGCCGGGCTTGGCTTTCCACTGCGCCACCCGTGCCGAAATGCCGCGGTCGAGATCGCCGAGATAGGACTTCATCGGCCCGGACTTGAAGGCGACCGACAGCGCCTTGCGGTGCAGCCGGTGCTCCTCGAAATCGAGCAGCATCAGGCCGCGCGGAAACAGCAGGCCGAGTACCTTGCTCCAGCCATGCGTCGACGAGAACAGCTCCTGCCTGTCGAACATCACGAGCTCGTTCGCCTCGGGCCCGAGCAGCACGACGTTGGTCTCGCCGAAAATATGGGTCCGGTAGACCGGGCCGTATTTGGCGCCGCTCGCCTCGATCTGCCCCTTGGGGTCGGCGAGTACCTGAAAGGTCTTGCCGATGATCGGCCAGCCTTCGTCACCCGGGATATGCGTCAGCTGGTTGCGCTTGGGTGCGATGTAGCCGGGCGAAGGCGTGGCCCCATTTTGCATCGACATGACGATTGCTCCCGTTGACTGACCGAACGGAAATCGCGCGACCGCGGACTGTTGCGGCCCGCGCCAGGCTGGTGCGATCAGCATAGCACGGGCCTATGTCTCTTGCTTGTGATCGTCGCTACAGGCGTAACGCCGATGAGGCCTATCGCTTCGCCGCTTCCTTTTGCAGATCCGGCGCGTTGACGGCGGGAATCGCGACCCGGCCGGGGCCGGTCACCTTCAGCGCCTCGGCGGCCTTCTCGTTCTGCATGATCTTGGCCATCACGGCCTGGCCTGCGCGTTCGAAGATCGCGCGGTTCTCGATCACGAATTTTTGCGACTTGCGCAAGGAGTCGATATAGCCGTTGATCTCCGGCACCACGTAGCGCGCTACCATGTCCCAGCTCCGGCGTGTGGCTTCCGGATTGGCCCAGTCGTGCACGAAGCCGATGATGGCGCCGACGCCGCCCGACACCTGCATCACGTTCTTGATGGTTTTGACGAGATCATCGGGGGTGCCGATGGTGGACGCGGCACCCTCGACGAAGGCGGTCTTGTCCACGGCCTCGTCAGGCGAGGAGAACGCGGTGAGACCCGGCCGCTGCAGCGTGCCGACATTATATTCGTTATGCCAGCGCATCAGCCCGGCGCCGGCTTCCTTGCGCGCCTGCTCGCGGGTCTCGGCGATGTGAAAGGTCAGGAGCACGCGCCAGTCGGCGCGGTTGACCGTGGTGCCGTGCTTCTTGGCGGCATCCTCGGCGAACTGCCATTGCTGCTGCAGCGACATCAGCCCCTGCGTCGTCATCGAGCCCAGCGAGATGATGCCGATGCCGTATTTGCCGGCGAGGGTCATGCCGGAGGGCGAGATCTGCGAGGCCACCACGAACGGCATTTCTTCCTGCAGCGGCAGGATCTGGAGTGCGGCGTCGTTCATGGTGAACCAGTCGCTCTTGGCGGTGACGCGCTCGCCATTGAAGAGGCGGCGGATCACGGCGATCGCCTCGTCCTGGCGATCGCGCTGGGTCATCGGATCGATGCCAAGCGTGTGCGCGTCTGATGCAAGGGCGCCGGGGCCGGAGCCGAAGATCGCGCGGCCGCCGGTCATGTGGTCGAGCTGCACCATGCGCTGCGCGACATTGTAGGGATGGTGATAGGGCAGCGACACCACGCCGGTGCCGAGCTTGATGCGCTTGGTGCGCTCGCCAGCCGCCGCCAGGAACATCTCGGGCGAGGCAATCATCTCCCAGCCGGAGGAGTGATGTTCGCCGCACCAGAACTCGTCATAGCCGAGCGCATCGAGCTGCTCGACCAGATCGAGATCGCGCCGGAACTGAAGCATCGGATGCTCCCCGATCGGGTGATGCGGGGCAAGGAAGGCTCCGAATTTCAGGCGCGCCATGGCGTTCTCTCCGGCTGGGTTTTTTGTTTGTTGAAGCCCGAAGGCTACGTGTTGAGGCCGGCGAAGGCAATCGCGCGATGTCCCGTGTAGCGGAATGCAGCTATGTGCAGAACGAGACGACGCTCGCTCTTCCCCCTCTCCCCGCAAGCGGGGAGAGGTGAGATCACCGCGTCATCCTGTTCCACGCATCGAGGCCGGCGATCTTGTACGCCTCCGCCAGCGTCGGATAGTTGAATGTGTTCTGGATGAAATAGTCGATTGTGCCTTTGAGGTTCAGCACGGCCTGGCCGATATGGATCAGCTCGGTGGCGCCTTCGCCCAAAATATGCACGCCGAGCAGGCGGCGCGTCTTGGTCGAGAAGATCATCTTCATCATGCCGCTGTTCAGCCCCATGATGTGGCCGCGCGAGGTCTCGCGGAAGCGCGCGATGCCGACCTCGTAGGGAATGCCGCGCGCGCGGACCTCTTCTTCCGTCAGGCCCGCGGTCGAAATCTCCGGCACGGAATAAATGCCGTAGGGAAAGAATTCCGGCGGGGCCATCGGCTCCATGCCGAGCGCGTGGCAGGCGGCGACGCGGCCCTGCTCCATCGAGGTGGACGCGAGGCTCGGGAAGCCGATCACGTCACCGGCCGCATAGATGTGCGGCACGCTGGTCTGCAAGGTCACGGGGTCGACCGAGATGCGGCCGCGATGATCGACCACGATGCCGGCGGCCTCGAGGTTGAGCCGGTCGGTGGCGCCGACGCGGCCCGCAGCAAACAGCAGCATCTCCGTGGTGACGTGCCGCCCGTCGGATAAATGCGTCACGATGCTGCCCTGTGCCGTCTTCTCGATCGAGTTTACCTTGGCGCCGAGCCGCAGCGCGACGTTGCGGTCGCGCAATTCGTGCATGAACTCGTCGATCAATTCCTTGTCGATGAAATCGAGGAAGGTCGGCCGCGGCTCTATCAGCGTCACCGGCACGTCGAGCGCGCTGAAGATGGTGGCGTATTCGACGCCGATCACGCCGGCGCCGATCACGGCCAGGCTTCGCGGCAGTTTTGGCAGCTCGATGATCTCGTCGCTGTCGAGCACGGTCGTGCCGTCGAACGGCACATAGTCGGGGCGGAACGGGCGCGTCCCGCAGGCGATAAGGATGAAGGCGGCCGACACCACCTTGGTTTCGCCGATGGAGCTGGTGATCTCGATTTCGTGCGGCGAGACCAGCCGTGCCTCGCCATTGGCGGTCCGCACCAGATTGCGGCTGAACTGATGCTCGAGCACCTCGACCTCGTGGTCGAGCGTCTTCTGCAGCCGGGTCATCAAATCGCTCGCCGCGATGTCCTGCTTCACCCGGTAGGAGCGACCGTAGAAGCCGCGCTCGCGCCAGCCGGACAGGTTGAGCACTGTCTCGCGCAGGGTCTTTGAGGGAATCGTCCCGGTATGGACGGAGACGCCGCCGACGCGCCGGCCCTTCTCCACCACCAGCACCGCCTTGCCGAGCTTGGCACATTGCACCGCGGCCCGGCGCCCCGATGGGCCCGAGCCGATCACCACCATGTCGTAATCGTACATCGGAAGACTTCCGAGCCCCACGAAGACCAGCGGGAATCGACATGCAGCAATCGGGCCAAGGCAGCGAGCCCTGCCTCCGAGGCAATCGTGCGGACGACGCCGATCCGAGAGCGTCGCGCGCTAATAAATCCCGGAGGCGCCACGCGCCGATGCTTCCTGCCCGCCCTTGGCGCAGCGTTCTTTTTCTTCGTTGCCAATTTCTCGTTTTATCTGGTCATGACGCTGTTCATGCAGCGAGGCCTGAAGATCCCGCCGCTCGCGCTTGTAGCGTTCTATGTCGACGCTCCGACGCCAATCCTGCTTGCGCTCACCATGATCATCTTCATGATCATCTACGGCTGCGGCCAGGGACTGGTGATGGCGCAGCTTTCCGGTGCGGCCCTCTCGACAGTGAAGCCGGCTGCTGCGGGCACAGCCTCAGGCACGTACGGTACGGCGGTGCAGATCGGGAATGCGGCCGGAGTGGCCGCAAACGGCGCGGTGTTCTTTGCAGTTGAATCTCTACAATCATCGCGCGCGGCATTCACGGTCTCGCTCGCGTTGTTTGCGGCGTTAATCACGATCTGCGCCGCATTTCCGGCGTGGATGCGCCGCGCATCTGCACGAAGTTGAGGCATTGCGGTTAATACGTGCGGGATATTGCGGGGATTTCCCGCTTTTTCGGGCCGATCGACAGCACACGGCCTTTTTATTTTGCGCTGCAGCAACTATTTGGTTTGGGTGAACGTTGAACGTCGCCTGCCAGGAGTTGCCGTGTCGCTCGCTAGAAATCTCGATCTGTTGCGACAGCTGCCAAAGCTGGACGGTCTGCGCCTTGCCGAGTTCGGCCGGAGCGCCGATTCCTCCAGCCCGCTGCAAGAAGCCACAGATTTCGGCGACAATCCCGGAAGCTTGCGCATGTTCGCGTTCGTGCCGGCGCAATTGCAGAAGCCGCGCGCGCTCGTCGTCGTGCTGCATGGCTGTGGCCAGACCGCGGCGGCCTACGACCTCGGCGCGGGATGGTCGACACTCGCGCGGCACTACGGCTTCGCACTGTTGATGCCGGAGCAGCAGCGCGCCAACAACGGCAATACCTGCTTCAACTGGTTCAATGCCGAAGACACCGCGCGCGACAGCGGCGAGGCGCGTTCGATCCGCGAGATGATCGCGCACATGGTCGAGACGCACCGTATCGATCCCAAGCGCATCTTCATCACCGGCCTCTCCGCCGGCGGCGGCATGACCTCGGTGATGCTTGCGACCTATCCCGAAGTCTTCGCGGCCGGTGCGGTCATCGCCGGATTGCCTTACGGCATCGCGTCGAATTTGCGCGAGGCGCTGGACGGCATGTTTCATTCCCCGGCGCGGCCCGAGCGCGAGCTCGGCGATCTCGTGCGGCGGGCCTCGAACCATCGCGGGCCCTGGCCGAAGATTTCGGTGTGGCACGGCAGCGCCGACCGCACCGTCAATCCCGGCAATGCCGATGAGATCGTCAAGCAGTGGCTCGATCTGCACGATCTGCCGGCTGTGCCGATGGTTGAGACGGTCGTGGACGGCTATCCGCGCCAGGCCTGGTGGAACAAGGACGGCGAGACGCTGGTCGAATCCTATGCCATCACCGGCATGGCGCACGGCATGCCGCTCGGCCTTGCCGACAACGACCAGCGCTACGGCGTCGAAGGCGCGTTCCTGATCGAGGCCGGCATTTCCTCATCCTACCACATCGCAAAGTTCTTCGGTCTCACCGGCTGGATTCCGGATGCGCAGATGGCGGCTGCAAAGCCTGCTGCCGCGCCGCAGCCCGTGCGTTCAGCCGCACCGCATCTCGCCCGCTCGATCCGCGCAGCAGTTGCCGAAGAGCCGGCCGAGCCGAAGCGCGAGGAGGCCCGCGGGTTCGATCTCGGCCAGATCATCACGCGCGCGCTGACGGCCGCGGGATTGATGAAGTAGCTTTAAGCTGTAGCGTCGATCATCTCGATCGGCGTCGCCGTGACCTCGCCGCCCGCCACCTTTCGCGTCATCTCCTGATAGTGCTTGAAGAAGTCGCGCGATTGCAGCGCTTTCTGCGCGGCATCATCCGTGACGCTGGCGAGATGGAAGTAGTGGCCGTCGTCGCGGTTCTTGATGCAGCGATAGCCGATGCGGCCCTTCAGCTCCGGATCGTCGTCGATCGCCTTGATGAAGCGACCGATCTCCTGGTGCCAGGCCTCCGTCGTGCCGTTCTTGAATTCGTATCGGATCATGAAGTGCTTCATGTGACGCTCCCTGTTCGTCATGTGCACCATCATCTGCGCCTTGTGCGCCGCCCTGCAAGTATGGACAAAATTGATAGTATGGACTTTTTCGGCCTTGCTCCTATCCTGAAGCTGCATAGGGAGGAGACGACATGGCAAAGGTTTCCCCAGCGCGCGCCTGTCCGGTCGCGGCGTTTCAGAAAATGATCAGCGGCAAGTACAAGCTGCGCATCGTCTGGGACCTCAAGGACGGCCCGCGCCGCTATGGCGAGATCAGGAGCGGCCTGTTGCGCGGCACATCCGGCAGTGCCGAGATCACCCCGCGCGTGCTCAGCCGCGAATTGAAAGCGCTGACGCAAAGCGGTCTGATCGACCGCAAGGATTTTGGCGAGGTGCCGCCCAAGGTCGAGTATCGCCTGACCCGCAAGGGCAAGAGTTTTGTGCCGGTCGTCGCGGCGATCCGCGAATGGGGCGAGCGCAACCTCGGCGAACCCGCGGCGTTCGCGGACGCCGCGGAGTGAGGCTTACATCTCGCCGGTGATGAACGGATTGGTCATCCGTTCCTGGCCGATGCTCGAGCCGGCGCCATGGCCGCAGATGAAGCCGACGTCGTCGCCGAGCGGCAGCAGCTTGGTCTTGATCGAGTTGATCAGCGTCGCATGACTGCCGCCGGGCAGGTCGGTGCGCCCGACCGAGCCCGCGAACAGGACATCGCCGACATGGGCAAAACGTAAATCCTTGTTGAAGAACACCACACTGCCGGGCGAGTGGCCGGGGCAGTGCAAGATGTCGAACTGCAGGCCGCCGATCGACACGGTGTCGCCTTCGTCGAGCCAGCGGTCCGGCGCAAAATTGCGACCGCCGGTCATGCCGAATCGCGCGCCGCTCTCGACCACGTTGTCGAGCAGGTACTTGTCGGCGAGATGCGGTCCCTCGATCGGCACCTTCAGCGCATCGCGCAACTCGGCCGCGCCGCCGACGTGGTCGATATGGCCGTGCGTCAGCCAGATCTTCTCCACGGTGACGCCGGTCTGCTTGATCGCATCCAAAATCTTCGGCACGTCCCCGCCGGGATCGATCACCACGGCCTTCTTGCCGGGTTCGTCCCAGATGATGGTGCAGTTCTGCTCGAACAGCGTCACGGGAACGATGATCGCGCCGGCCTTGGCTTGCTGGGAGTTCTTGGGTGTCGTTTTGCTCGGTCATGGCCTCACAATGCCGATTTTTGCCATGCCGCCAAGCAAAAGATTCGTGCCCGGGCCTGGGAACAGCCCGGCCTGCCGTCACACCGCCGTCCCAATTGGCCTGCTGATTTGAACCGGGGCGTTGCTTCCGCGTTCTCTCGCGCGAGGATAATTTTCAGGGCACGTTTTTGGGTGGTATCTCCGGCATGGCACAGGGCGACGAGAACTGGTGGCGCGACGGTATCTTCTATCAGATCTACCCGCGCTCCTTTCAGGACAGTAACGGTGACGGCGTCGGCGATCTCGCCGGCATCCTGCGGCGGCTGCCTTATGTGAAATCGCTCGGCGTCGACGCGATCTGGCTGTCGCCGATCTTCCCCTCGCCGATGGCCGATTTCGGCTACGACGTCTCCGACTATACCGGCATCGAGCCGCTGTTCGGTACGATGGAGGATTTCGATGCGCTGCTTGCGGCCGCGCATGACAACGGCCTGAAGCTGATCCTCGACCTCGTGCCGAACCACACCTCGGATCAGCATCCCTGGTTCGTCGAGAGCCGCTCCTCGCGCGACAATCCCAAACGCGATTGGTACATCTGGCGCGACCCTGCCCCCGATGGCGGCGCGCCGAACAACTGGCTGTCCGAATTCGGCGGCAGTGCATGGCAAGTCGACGCCGCGACGGGTCAATATTACTACCACGCCTTCCTCGCCCAGCAGCCGGACCTCAACTGGCGCAATCCCGACGTCCGCGCCGCGATCTACGACGTGATGCGGTTCTGGCTGGAGAAGGGCGTCGACGGCTTTCGCGTCGACGTGATCTGGCACCTGATCAAGGATGCCGAATTCCGTGACAACCCGCCGAACCCGCATTATGTCGAAGGCCGGCCGCCCAACGAAAAAATCCTGACGCGATATTCCACCGATCAGCCGGAGGTGCATGACGTCATCGCCGAGATGCGGCGCGTCACCGATGCTTATCGCGCCCGCGTGCTGATCGGCGAGATCTATCTGCCGCTGCACCGGCTGATGGCCTATTACGGCAACGATCTCACCGGCGCGCAGATGCCGTTCAACTTCGCGCTGCTCTCGACCTTCTGGACCGCGCGCTCGATCGAGAAGATCGTCGACGACTACGAGAAGGCGCTGCCGAAGGGCGCCTGGCCGAACTGGGTGCTCGGCAATCACGACCGTCCGCGCGTGGCGAGCCGCGTCGGGCCGGAGCAGGCCCGCGTCGCCGCCATGCTGCTGCTGACGCTGCGCGGCACGCCGACGCTCTACTATGGCGACGAGATCGGCATGCATCAGCTTGCCATCGCGCCCGAGGATGTCCGCGATCCCTTCGAGAAAAATGTCCCCGGCATCGGTGTCGGCCGCGATGGCTGCCGCACACCGATGCAATGGGATGTCCGCCAACTTCGGCGGTTTCTCGGACGCCAGGCCATGGCTGCCGCTGCCGGAGGATCATATCCACGAGAACGTCGTCAATCTCGAAGCTGATACGCGCTCGATTCTCAGCCTGTACAAGCGGCTGATTGCGTTGCGGAAGGCCTCTCCGCCGCTGGTCGCGGGCGACTATCATCCGATCGCGGCGCAGGGCGATCTCCTGATCTATCGCCGCGAGGCTGAAGACAAGGCGGTGACCGTGGTGCTCAATCTCGGCCCAGAGCCGATTGCCGTCACCACCAGCTATATCCGGTTTGGCAGCGAGATATTGCTGTCGACGTTTCTGGATCGCGAAGGCGAGAGGCTCGAGGGTGTGCTGGATCTGCGCGGCAATGAGGGCGTGATCATCGCGCCGCCGCCACACCATTAGCCGTGGTCCTGGCTTTCGCCAGGGCGACACGGAAACTACCCCGGATGCGCGTTGCCGCGCACGGTACCGCCGTCGATGTCGCTCCGCTTCAGCAGATAATCCAGCCCGCCGACCCGGTACCAGCGATAGCCATAAGGCTCCAGCACGATGCGGTGCAGGCCGCGTTTGTCGGCGTGGCTGTGGTTTTCCGCGAGCAAATTGATCAGGTGCTCGCCGGCGTCTCCCGGCAGCCCCGCCGCGAACGCTGTCTCGCGCGGCTTCTCATCGAGATTGTGCACGAACAGCACGGAATTGTTGCGCCAGTCGTAGCGCATGATGAAGATTGCGGGATCGGGCGTCGCTATGATGGCGAAATCGCCCCAGCCGATCTCCGGCACCTCCTTGCGCATGCGTACGATGCGCTCGGTCCAGTTCAGCATGGAATTGGGATCGCGCCGCTGTTTTGCGACATTGACATGCTCGAAGCCGTAAGGCCCCTTGTCGATGACGGGGGATGCGGGCTTGTTGCTCTTGGTGAAGCCGCCCTGCGGCTCGGTCGACCATTGCATCGGCGTGCGCGCGCAATTGCGTTCGGGCAGCGAGAGATCATCACCCATGGCGATCTCGTCGCCGTAGCGGATGACAGGCGTTCCCGGCAGCGTGCACATCAAGCTGTAGGCAAGCTCGAGCCGCCTGCGGTCGCCGCCGAGCATCGGCGCGAAGCGGCGGCGGATGCCGCGGTCGTAGAGCTGCATGTCCTTGTCGGGGCCGAAGCGTTTGAACACGAGATCGCGTTGCGTCTTGGTCAAGCGGCCGAGATCGAGCTCGTCGTGATTGCGCAGGAACAGGCCCCATTGCGCCGCGGCCGGCCGCGGCTTGGTCGCCTTCAACGATTTCGCCAGCGGACGCGAATCGCCGGACGCCAGCGCATAGAACAGATGCTGGTTGACGTGGAAGTTGAACATCATGTGCATGCGATCGCCATCGCCGCCGAAATATTCCATGTCGGTTTCCGGCAGTACATTGGCTTCGGCGAGGATGATGGCGTCGCCCTGCCGCCATTGCAGGAATTCGCGGAACACGCGCAGCATGTCGTACTGCTCGACCGGCTTCTTCACCTTCGCGCCCTTGGTCGCGATCACGAACGGCACGGCGTCCATCCGGAAGCCCGATACGCCGAGCTGAATCCAGAAGCCCATGATCTTGAGGATCTCCGCCTGCACGTGCGGGTTCGACGTGTTCAGATCGGGCTGGAAATCATAGAAGCGGTGGAAGAACCAGGCGCCGGCTTCCTTGTCGCGCGTCCAGGTCGATTTCTGCACGCCGGGAAACACCATGCCCTGGTTGGCATTGGCGGGCTTCTTGTCGGACCAGACATACCAGTCGCGATAGGGCGAGTTCTTGTCGCGCCGCGCCTCCTTGAACCAGTGATGCTGGTCGGAGGTGTGGTTGACGACGAGATCGATGATGATTCGGATGCCGCGCTGCTTGCAGCCATGGGTGAATTCGACAAAATCGCCGAGCGTGCCGTAGCGGGAATCGACGCTGTAATAGTCGGCGATGTCGTAGCCGTCGTCGCGGCCGGGCGAGGTCTGGAACGGCATCAGCCAGATCGTGGTGATGCCGAGGCCGTGCAGATAATCGAGCCGGCGGAGCAGGCCCTTGAAATCGCCGACACCGTCGCCATTGGCATCCATATAGGTGCCGACGGAGAGGCAATAGATCACGCCGTTCTTGTACCAGAGATCGTCGATCATATCGGGCCAGCCCTGTTCGGTCCGCCCGCGACCTTCGGCGGCTGCGTGATAAGTGCGAGGGGAGGGGGAGGTTCCCGCTGTTGCCGTCGTCCCGGGGCGCGCGAAGCGCGAGCCCGAGACCCATAACCACAGGGAGTGGTTTTGCGATGACTCGGAGTTGCCCGCTCGCTCCGGCAACTCCTCTCTGTGGTTATGGATCCCGGGCTCGAGCCAAGTGGCGCGCCCCGGAATGACGGGCGCGACGGAATCGGCTAGGATCGTCCCATGGACAACCCCGCCCGCAACATAGCCCTCGTGCCGCCGCCGGACCGTCGTCAATCAGAGACGGCGCTGGCGATCGCGCGCGGCACGGCGCGGCTCTTACGCTCCCTCGGGTTCACCTGCATCAGCGAGTTGCCGCTCCCGTCAGGCCGGCGCGCTGATCTCGTGGCCTTGAACGAGCGCGGTGAGATCTGGATCGTCGAGATCAAGTCGTCGGTGGAGGATCTGCGCGCCGACCAGAAATGGCATGAATACCGCGCTCATTGCGACCGGCTGTTCTTCGCCTTCACGCAGGACCTGCCTTGCGAGATTTTTCCGGAAGGCACCGGCCTGATCATCGCGGACGCCTATGGCGCGCATCTGCATTGCGAGGCGCCCGAGCACAAGATCGCGGCTGCCACGCGCAAGCAGATGACGGTGCGTTTCGCGATGGCGGCAGCGCTGCGGATCAACCGCTTGGTCGATCCGCAGGGACACGCGGATTTTTGGGAGTAGCGGCGAAGAGCGAAGCTATCTCCCCGTCATCCTGAGGTGCGCGCTCTTGCGCGCCTCGCAGGATGGACGGCCGGGACGCATCCGGGCCGCCGCCCTTCGAGGCTCGCCTTGCGTTGCAAGGCGAGCACCTCAGGGTGACGGTGAAAGAGATGGATTACGGAACTTACCGCGGCGCGCGCTTGGCCAGAATGCGCTGCAACGTACGGCGGTGCATGTTGAGCCTGCGCGCCGTCTCCGAGACGTTGCGGTTGCACATTTCATAGATGCGCTGGATGTGCTCCCAGCGGACGCGGTCGGCCGACATCGGGTTCGCCGGCAGCTCGGATTTGTCCGTGCTGGTCGAGAGCAGCGCGGCGACGACGTCGTCGGCATCCGCGGGCTTCGAGAGATAGTCGATCGCGCCCATCTTCACCGCGGTTACGGCGGTGGCGATATTGCCGTAGCCGGTCAGCACGATCGCGCGGGCTTCGGGGCGCTTCTTCTTCAGCGCCGAGACCACATCGAGACCATTGCCGTCGCCGAGCCGCAAATCGACCACGGCGAAAGCGGGTGCGGACTTGCCGATCTGGGCGAGACCGTCCGAGACGAAGTCACATGACGTCACCGCAAAGCCGCGCGTCTCCATGGCGCGCGACAAGCGCTCCAGGAACGGCTTGTCGTCCTCCACGATGAGAAGCGAGCGGTCGGTCTGTTCGTTCAGTTCGGCGATGGCGTTCAAGGTTTGTCCTCTCTGCAGCACATCCACATATGGCGTCGTAAGCGGGCGGTGCCAAGGCCGCCAATGGTCGATCCGGCCTCTCGTGCGACGCAAGGTCGCGGCCTATCCTATTGTTTCTTCGAAGGTCTCGATAGTCTCAAAACGCTCTCGCGGCCAGGCTATCTGTACCACTGCACCGTGTTCCGGGAAGGTCCGATTAGTAAACGAGACATTGGCGCTGGTGCGTTCGAGAAGCGTGCGGGCGATGAACACACCGAGTCCCAGGCCGCCGCCGGCATCCTGGGTGCGCCGCCGCGACAGATAAGGCTCGCCGATCCGCTTCATGAGATCTGGCGGAATGCCCGGGCCGTCGTCGGAGATCACGATCTCGACCGTGTCATTGTTCCACCACGCGTTCACCTCCACCATCGAGTTGGCGAAATCGACGGCGTTCTCGACGATGTTGCCGATGCCGTAGAGGACCGCCGGATTGCGTGATCCAACCGGCTCGGCCGTGGCTGCCACCGCGATCCGCACCTTGATGTCGACGCCAAAATCGCGATGCGGCGCTACCACCTCTTCGATCAGCTCAGACAGCTTCATGCGGTCGAACGGCGCGCCGCTGGACGAGAGCTGGGTGATCTTGCTCAAAATGTCGCGACAGCGCTGCGTCTGCTCGCGCAGGGTTTTCAGATCGGCGGCAAAGGCCGGCTCCTTCACCGTCTTTTCCAGCTCGCGCGAGATCAGGAAGATGGTCGCGAGCGGCGTGCCGAGCTCGTGTGCGGCGGCGGCTGCCAACCCGTCGAGCTGGGTCAGATGCTGCTCGCGCGTCAGCACCAGTTCGGTCGCGGCCAGCGCGTCGGCAAGCTTGCGTGCCTCTTCGGTCACCTGGAAGGAATAGAGGCTGGTCACACCGATCGCGAGCACGATCGAGAGCCAGACGCCGACGAGATAGATCGGTGGCAGCACCACGGGGTCTTCCGAGTCCCATGGCAGGGGCAGATGAAAGAAGAACAGGACCGAGGCGCAGGCCACGGCCAGAAGGCCGATGGCGAATGTCAGCCGGGCCGGCAAGGCGGTCGCCGAGATCAGCACGGGCGCGAGGAACAGGAACGAGAACGGGTTCTGCAATCCGCCGGTAAAGAACAACAGCCCGGCCAGTTCCACGATGTTCAATGCCAGCAGCCCGGCCGCCTGGATCGGCTCCAGCCGCTGCATCGGGTTGGCCACGGTTTGCAGCGCCAGATTGAGCGCCGCCGACAGGCCGATGATGCTGACGCAGGGGACGATCTCGACGTTGAACTCCAGCCCCTGCGCCACGATGAAGATCGCGGCGAGCTGGCCCAGCACCGCGAGCCAGCGCAGCCGCAGGATGGTGTCCAGGCGGATGTGTCGTTGCGAAGGACGGAAGTCGGAAGCGGCGGTCTCGGTCATCTCGTCCAATCTAGTGGTGCGCGTGTCCGATCACAAACACGCTGGCGCGCACGTTCCATGGTGGCAGAAGTCCCTGACATCAAGCCTTGCGCTCTAGGCGGCAATGGCCGAAGAACGGCTTTAGCATGACTGAGAACTCCAAGGCTTCAAGTCGGCCGACTGTCGCGGACAGCACATTGTCTGCGGCTATCGAGGTCGATCGGCTGGTCAAGCTCTACAAGCAGACCCGCGCGGTCGACGGCATTTCCTTCTCGCTGCCGCGCGGCAGCATCACCGGGCTCCTCGGCGGCAACGGTGCCGGCAAGACCACGACCATCGCGATGATCATGGGGCTGGTGCTGCCGACCTCCGGCCGCGTCCGCGTGCTCGGGCATCGGATGCCGGAGGAAAGCGCCGCGGTGCTGGGACGGATGAATTTCGAGAGCCCCTATGTCGACATGCCGATGCGGCTCACGGTGCGGCAGAATCTCACTATCTTCGGCAAGCTCTATGCGGTGAGGAATCTCGCCGACCGCATCGCGAAACTGGCCGACGAGCTCGATCTCACCGAATTCATCGATCGCGCCAACGGCAAGCTCTCGGCCGGGCAGAAGACCCGTGTTGCGCTCGCGAAGGCGCTGATCAACCAGCCCGAGCTGCTGCTGCTGGACGAGCCGACCGCCTCGCTCGACCCTGACACCGCTGACTGGGTGCGGGCGCATCTGGAGCGCTACCGCCGCGACAACGACGCCACCATCCTGCTGGCCTCGCACAACATGCTCGAAGTCGAGCGGCTCTGCGACCGCGTCATCATCATGAAGCGCGGCCGCATCGAGGACGACGACACGCCCGACGCCATCATGGCCCGCTACAACCGCACCACGCTGGAGGAGGTGTTCCTGGACGTCGCGCGTGGCCGGACCAACGGTGCCAGAGAGGAGGCGGCGCGATGAGCGAGCTCGCCCTCCACCGCGGCATCTCCGTCCAACGCATCGGCGCGATGATCCTGCGCTACTGGTATTTGCTGATGTCGTCCTGGCCGCGGCTGCTGGAGCTGTTGTACTGGCCGGCGCTCCAGATCATCACCTGGGGCTTCCTCCAGCTCTACATCGCGCAGAACGCCAATTTCTTCGCGCGCGCCGGCGGCACCCTGATCGGCGCCGTCATCCTCTGGGACATCCTGTTCCGCGGGCAGCTCGGCTTCTCCATCTCCTTTCTGGAGGAAATGTGGGCGCGCAACCTCGGCAACCTCATGATGAGCCCGCTGAAGCCGATCGAGTTTCTGCTGTCGCTCATGGTCATGAGCCTGATCCGGCTCGCGATCGGCGTCATTCCGATGACGCTGCTCGCGCTGATCTTCTTTCACTTCAATGTCTACAGCCTCGGCCTGCCGCTGATCGCTTTCTTCTGCAATCTGATCTTCACCAGCTGGTCGGTCGGCATCTTCGTCTCGGGCCTGGTGCTCAGAAACGGGCTCGGCGCCGAGAGCATCGTCTGGACCTTGATGTTCGCGATCATGCCGCTCGCCTGCATCTACTATCCGGTGAGCGTGTTGCCGGCCTGGCTGCAACACGTCGCCTGGTCGTTGCCCCCGACCTACGTGTTCGAGGGGATGCGGGCGCTGTTGATCGAGCAGACCTTCAGGACCGATCTGATGCTCGATGCGTTAGCCATCAACGTGGTGCTGCTGATTGCATCTTTTGGGGCATTCCTTGCCCTTTTGCGCAGCGCCAGGAAGAACGGCTCGCTGCTCTCGGGCGGTGAATGATGTCACTTTGTCGTGGATTTAGGTTGGTTTAGCCGTATTCGCTCCGTAGATGTACGGGACGATGCATTGACGCAATATTACGCATTCGGCAGTATGCTGCGATGCGAAGAGGAATTTGATTATGCCGATTGGTGAGTTTGGCGGCGCGCCTCCCTTGGCGGCCGAAGGCAGTCCGGCACTGACGACGCCGATGTACTGGATGTACGAGATGGCGCACGCGTCGCTCAATCCGGCTCGCGCCGTGGCTGATGCCAGCAAGATCCTGTTTCAGAATCCGATGAATCCGTGGTCGCACACCGATGTCGGGAAGTCGGTGGCTGCGGCCTGCGAATTGTTCGAGCGCACCACGCGCCGCTACGGCAAGCCGGAATGGGGTCTCAATGACACCGAGGTCAACGGCATCCGCGTGCCCGTCGAGGTTCGTTCGGTGTGGGAAAAGCCGTTTGGCCGGCTGCTCTATTTCGATCGCAAGTTCACCCGTCCGTTGCGCAGCCCGCAGCCGCGCGTGCTGATCGTCGCGCCGATGTCGGGCCACTATGCGACGCTGCTGCGTGGAACGGTCGAAGCCTTCCTGCCCGCGCATGAGGTCTACATCACCGATTGGGCCGATGCCCGTATGGTGCCCTTGAGCGAAGGCCGCTTCGATCTCGACGACTATATCGACTACGTGATCGAGATGCTCCACGTGCTCGGCGGCAACACTCATGTGATGGCGGTGTGCCAGCCTTCGGTTCCCGTCGTCGCCGCGGTCTCGGTCATGGAAGCGCTCCGCGATCCGTTCGTGCCGACGTCGATGACGCTGATGGGCGGCCCGATCGACACCCGCCGCAACCCGACCGCGGTGAACAACCTCGCTCAGGAGCGCGGCATCGGCTGGTTCCGCAACAACGTCATCACCAAGGTGCCGTTCCCGCATCCGGGCGTGATGCGCGATGTCTATCCGGGATTTTTACAGCTGAACGGCTTCATCAGCATGAATCTCGACCGGCACATGGATGCGCACAAGCAGCTGTTCGCCAATCTGGTGAAGGGCGACGGCGACCTCGTCGACAAGCATCGCGACTTCTATGACGAATATCTCGCGGTGATGGACCTCTCGGCCGAGTATTATCTGCAAACGGTCGACACCGTGTTCGTGAAGCACTCGCTGCCGAAGGGCGAGATGACCCATCGCGGAACCCGCGTCGATCCCTCGAAGGTCACGCGCGTGGCGTTGATGACGGTCGAAGGCGAGAACGACGACATCTCGGGCATCGGTCAGACCGAAGCAACGCACGGATTGTGCAGCGCGATTCCGGATCATCGTCGCGTTCATTACGTCCAGAAGGGCGTCGGCCATTACGGCGTGTTCAACGGATCGCGTTTCAAGTCGGAAATCGTGCCGCGGATCCACGACTTCATGGTCTCGGCTGCGAATCCAACTTCGTTGCAGGCTCTCGCGGCCGAATAGCCGCGTTTTTCGGCTTTCCCGTCGAAAATTCGACCCCCGCCGGAGGCTCCGGCGGGGTCCAGTTCCCGTCGGATTCGAGGTATTTAGGTAGCTTTATAGGAGTGAGTCCCTGCTCACCCCTTGGGGGTGCCACATGCGTCCTGCGCGGGCGAAAAAACCGGGTTCCAACCCCAGTCTGTAGGGTCTCCCGGACGCCAGACCCCTGTATATTGGGCAAATGATTTGTTTTTGCGCCGAGCGCTTTCCCTGGCGGTGGTTATGGCAGAATCCGGGCGAACTCTTGCTCCCCGGACTGACAGACATGGCCACTCGCGCGCTCCTCTATCGTCGGCCCCACGAACCAAAGACCCTCCTGATCACCCATGGGTCGCAATATTTCGCGATAAGGCTTCGTCGCCATCGCCGCGCGCGCCGTTACACGCTCCGGATTCATCCGAGCGATCGCGAAGCCATCCTCACCATGCCGCCGCGAGGTACGCTCGCGGAGGCAAAAGACTTCGCGCAGCGTCACGGCGCGTGGATCGCGGCACGTCTCGGTCGGTTGCCGAAGGCTGCGCCGTTCCAACCTGGCACAGTGATACCGCTCCGCGGCGCTCCCCATCGCATCGTTCATCGTGCCGGCACGCGCGGCACGGTGTGGACAGAGGTGCGCGACAGCGGTGAACGCATTCTCTGCGTCGCCGGTGGCGTCGAACATGCCGATCGCCGCGTCCACGACTTCCTCAAGCGCGAGGCGCGCAGCGATCTTCAGCGTTCGGCCGAAGCCTATGCCACCGAGCTCGGTGTCAGGGTCAAGCGGCTCTCGATCCGCGATCAGTCCAGCCGCTGGGGCTCCTGCACCGCGGCGGGCTCGCTGTCGTTCTCCTGGCGTTTGATCCTCGCGCCGCCCTACGTGCTCGACTACCTCGCCGCCCACGAAGTCGCCCATCTCGTCGAGATGAACCACTCGGCGCGGTTCTGGCGCGTGTGCGGCAAGGTCTGCCCGTCGATGGAGCGCGCCAAGAAGTGGCTCGATACGTACGGCAACGACCTGCACCGTTACGGGGTCGAGGATTAAGGCTTCGCTGCTAGCCCAGCAGACGCTGTCATCGCCTGCGAAGGCGGGCGATCCGAGGCGGTTGATATTGAACCGAGACGCCGCGGCGTACTGGATTCCCCGCCTGCGCGGGGAATGACAGTTGAGAATGGGGCAACATCAGCGCGTTTCGCGCGACTCTCGTCCCACACAGCGAAGATTGCGCGGCGCTCCCGATTTGCCCCGCCGTATCAAACGCTTCCCACCATCCACCGAGCATGCCGCCGGCAATCACCCGCTACTGTGCATGGGGTTGTTTTCGCGGTTTTTGTTGTGAGGTCACCGCGACCTCCGGCCGAAGCTAGCGATTTCCGCCGAACAGCCGGTCCATCAGCCATCCATCAAGCCCCGCGGCAGCCTCCGGCCGCGCATTGGCGCGCGTCGGTGGCGGTGAGCGATAGCCGCCATTGCTGACCGGCGCAGGAGCGGGGCCGGGCGCCGCTGCCTGTGTCGGCGTCGACACCTGCGATGATATCTGCACGAGGTTCGCCGGCCCCCAATTGTTTTGCAAGTTCGGCAAGGCGGCCACCTGCACGCCCTCGTGCGCGGTGCGCATGAAGCGGGTCCAGACTTCCACCGGCAGGCCGCCGCCGGTCGCCTTCCTCGTCGGCGAGTTGTCGTCATTGCCGAGCCAGACGCCGGTAACGAGATTGGCGGTGTAGCCGACGAACCAGGCGTCGCGGTAATCCTGGCTGGTGCCGGTCTTGCCGGCTGCCTGCCAGCCGGAGATCTCGGCCTTCTTCGCCGTGCCGGAGATCAGCGTCTCCCGCATCATCGTGTTCATCATGCCGACATAGCGCGGTTCGATCACCTGGTTGTGCTCGTCCGCGGGGCGCATGTAGAGCAGCTTGCCGTCGAGCGTCTTGATCCGCGTCACCACATGCGGGGTGGCTGCGAAGCCACCATTGGCGAACGGTGCATAGGCGCCGACCATCTCGACGACGGAAACTTCAGACGTGCCGAGCGCAATCGAGGCGTTGGGCTCGAGCTTCGAGGAGATGCCGAGCCGGTGCGCGGTGCGCACCACGTTCTTCGGCCCGACCTCGAGGCCGAGGCGAATGGCGACCGTGTTGAGCGACATCGCCAGCGCCTGGGTCAGCGTCACCGAACCGAAATATTCGTGGGTGTAGTTCTCGGGCTTCCAGCCTTTGACCTCGATCGGCGCGTCCTGGCGCACAGTGTCGGGCGTCAGCCCCTGCTCGAGCGCGGTCAGATAGACGAACGGCTTGAACGACGAGCCCGGCTGGCGCTTGGCAGTCACCGCGCGGTTGTACTGGCTCTCGGAATAGTTCCGGCCGCCCACCATGGCGCGCACCGCGCCGTCGGGCGTCATCGCCACCAGCGCGCCCTGGCTGACATTGAACTTCACGCTTTTCGCCGCGAGCTCGTCGATGATGGCGGCCTCCGCCACGCTCTGAAGCTTCGGGTCGATCGTGGTCTCGACCTTGATGCTCTGGTCGATCTGGCCGACGAGATCGTCCAGCACCTCGCCGATCCAGTCGGCGACGTAGTTGACGGTGCCGGCGCCGACCGGCTTCACATTGTAGGAAGGATGGCCGATCGAGGCCTGCGCCTGCGCGTCCGTGATGAATTTGGCATCCGCCATCGCCGCGAGCACGATCTTGGCGCGCGCTTCCGCGCCTTCGGGATTGCGGTTCGGTGCCAGCCGCGAGGGTGATTTGACGAGACCGGCCAGCATCGCGGCTTCGGCGATCGTCACGTTCTTGGCCGGCTTGCCGAAATATTTCTGCGCGGCGGCTTCGACGCCATAGGCGCCGGAGCCGAAATAGACGCGGTTGAGATAGAGCTCCAGAATCTCGTTCTTGGAATGCTTGCGCTCAAGCCAGATCGCGAGCTCCGCTTCCTGCAGCTTGCGCTGCATGGTGCGCTCCTGGGTCAGGAACAGATTTTTCGCGAGCTGCTGCGTCAGCGTCGAGCCGCCCTGCGACACGCCGCGATGGAGCACGTTGGTGACGAGCGCGCGCAGGACGCCGATCGGATCGATGCCGAAATGCGAATAGAAGCGGCGATCCTCGATGGCGATGAAGGCCTTGGGCAGATAGGGTGGCAGGTCTTTCAGCGACACGTTGGCGCCGGCCATCTCGCCGCGCTGCGCCAGCATGCTGCCGTCCATGCCGACGATCTGGATCGTCGGCGGGCGTTTGGGAATCTCCAGCGACTGGATCGGCGGCAGGTGGGCGCCGACCCAGACCACGACGCCGATCACGGCGATCACGCCCCACAGACTCAACACCGCGCCCCAATAGACGAGGCGGCCGAGGCCTGCGCCGATGGATGACTTCGACCGCCGCCTGGCGCCGCTGCGGCTGGCCGGTGCCTTACGCTCGCGCGCCGGCTCGTCGTCGGACGTTTCGCTTTTGCGCTTGGCGGACTTTTTCGGCTTGCCGTCGCCGCCGGGAATGCGGTCTGCCGCCGTCAGGCGCAGATCGGCGAGCGCTGCGGGCAAGCCGAAGAGCGGCTCTTTTCGCCCGCCTTTTTTCTTTCCCGACCCCATACGCAAACGCCCGGTCACCCCGCCCCGCCGCACGCTAGCGGGGGCTGTTTAAGGCCCGGTTACGCAAAACTTAACGCGCGATTAGGAGGTGCGGCATTCGCCCGCCGCAGTTCCGCGAGCGGCGCCGAGGGGCTAGGATCGCGGACACATAAGGAAGAGAAGAGGGGACCCGCATGGGCCATATCGATCCGACCAAGGAGGTCTTCGCGCAATTCCGGGATGACGACCGCCCGGGTCCGATCCACATGCTCAACCTGGTGCGCTTGCGCAAAGAGGCGGCCTATCCGGATGGCCGCAAGGCGAGCGGCGCGGAAGCCTATGCGGCCTATGGTCGCGAGAGCGGCCCGGTCTTCGAGCGCCTCGGCGGCCGCATCGTCTGGCAGGGAAGGTTCGAGTTGATGCTGATCGGCCCCGAGTCCGAACGCTGGGACCATTGCTTCATCGCCGAATATCCAAGCGTTAGCGCCTTCGTCGAAATGATCCGCGATCCCGTCTATCGCGAAGCGGTGAAGCACCGGCAGGCCGCCGTGGAGGATTCGCGGCTGATCCGGCACGCGGTGCTGCCGGCCGGGAAGACGTTCGGGGAGATACCGGCTTGAACGCCGTCATGCCCGGGACAAGCCCGGGCACGACGGCGTTGAGGCAGTCGTTTCCTAACCTAACCCGCCGGACCCGCGTCCTCCAGGATCGGGCCGAACAGCTCCCAGCGTTCGCCGTTGAACTTCATCATCTGAAGCTGCTTGTTGACGCGGTAGTCGGTCGGCGAGGTGTTGGCCTTGATGCCGGGCAGCGCGATATCGCTCGTGACGTCCTTCAGTGACGCCGCCTGCTTCATGACGTTCTCGCGCGTCAGGTCATCGCCGCACTGCTGCAGCACGTGGGCCAGAAGCTGGGCGGTGCCGTAGCCGTAGGTGTTGAAGTTCGAGTCCTTGTCGCCGTCCGGATAGTACTTCGCCATGAAGTCGAAATACCGCTTCAGGCCGGCATCGTCCTTCCAGGTCGGATCGAGCGGGTCCTTGCCGTAATTGACGCTGATCACGCCCTTGGCGGCGTCGAGGCCTGCCGGCTTGATCACCGCGCCGACCGAAGTGGCGTTGATGTCGACGATCTGGACGGGGTGCCAGCCGAGCTCGGCGATCTTCTTGATCGCCTGGGCGGCCTGCTTCGGCGTGGTCGCGCTGAAGAACAAATCGACGCCGGCATCCTTGATCTTGAGGATCTGCGAATCGACTGTCGGATCGGAAACCTCATAGGATGCTTCCGTCACGATCATCTTGGCGGCCTTGTCGCCGAGGCCGGCCTTGATGCCGTTCAGATAGTCCTTGCCGAGGTCGTCGTTCTGGTAGAGCACGCCGACCTTCGCGTTCGGGTGCTCCTTCAGAATGTACTGGCCGTAGATGCGGCCTTCGACGAAGTAGTTGGGGTTATAGCCCATCGTCCAGGGGAAGTTCTTCGGATCGGTGAACCTCGAGGCGCCAGTGGCCGCGAACAGCTGCGGCACCTTCTTCGCGTTAAGATATTTCTGCACGGCCGCGTTCGAGGGCGTGCCGATGATCTGGAAGGTCAGCAGCACCTCGTCGCTCTCGACGAGCTTGCGCACCTGCTCGACTGCTTTCGGCGGCGAATAGGCGTCGTCATACTGGACCAAATTGATCTTGCGGCCGTTGATGCCGCCCTGGTCGTTGATCATCTTGAAATAGGCGGCCTGGGTCTTGCCGATCGACGCATAGGCCGACACCGGTCCCGAGAACGGCATGGTCTGGCCGACCTTGATCTCGGTATCGCTGGCGCCCGGATCATATTTCTTCTGGGCATTGGCCGCCGAGACCGACAGCGCCAGGGTCAGCGCCGTTGCCGTGGCCAGATGCAGAGTTCCATTCCTCATTCGCAATTTCCTCAGTTTGTTATTGCCGATGGTCTGACGGCGCACTGCGCGTCCGACGCCATCGCTGAGGCGAGTGTGGAGGAACCATTGCTGCAACGCAAGGCGGGGAAGCGCCCGCAGTTCGTAGGGTGGGTTCGTGAACGTAACCCACCCTACGAAGTCTCCGAGACGCTAGCCCGCCGGGCCCAAGTCCTCGATGATCGGACCGAACAGCTCCCAGCGTTCGCCGTTGAACTTCATCATCTGCATCTGCTTGTTGACGCGATAGTCGTTCGGCCCGGTGTTGATCTTGATGCCGGGCAGCGCGAAGCTTGGGGTGAAGTCCTTGATGTTGGCGACCTGCCTCATGACGTTCTCGCGCGACAGGTCGTCGCCGCATTGTTTCAACACCTGGACCAAAAGTTCGGCAACCGAATAGGCATAGGTGTTGACCGTGTTGAGCTTGTCGCCTTCAGGGAAATACTTGTCCATGAACGCGAAGAAGGCCTTCACGCCGGGATCGTCCTTCCACTGTGGGTCGCTGGGCTCCTTGCCATACTGTGTCGAGATGATGCCCTTGGAGATGTCGAGGCCGGCCGGCTTCAGTGTTGCCGAGATCGGGCTCGCGTTGATGTCGAGGATGTGCACCGGCGTCCAGCCAAGGTCGGCCAGCTTCTTGATCGCCTGTGCGGCGAATTTCGGCGTCGACGCGTCATAGAACAGGTCGGTCCCCATCGATTTCAGCTTCACCACCTGGGAGTCCACCGTCGGATCGGTGACCTCGTAGGAGACTTCGCCGACGATCATGCTCGCGGCCTTGTCGCCGAGGCCGCTCTTCAGGCCGGCAAGATAGTCGCGGCCCATATCGTCGTTCTGGTAGAGCACGCCGATCTTGGCGTTCGGATGCTCCTTGAGAATGTACTTGGCGTAGATGCGTCCCTCGGAGATGTAGTTGGGATTGTAGGCAATGGTCCAGGGATAGTTCTGCGGATCGTTGAAGCGCGCAGCGCCAGTCGAGGCGAGGAGCTGCGGGATCTTCTTGCCGTTGAGATATTTCTGCACGGCGGCGTTCGCCGCGGTGCCAATGATCTGGAAGGTGAACAGGACTTCGTCGCCCTCGACGAGCTTGCGCACCTGCTCGACGGTCTTCGGCGGCGAATAGGCGTCGTCATACTGGATCAGATTGATCTTGCGGCCATTGATGCCGCCTTGATCGTTGATCATCTTGAAGTAGGCGGCCTGGGTCTTGCCGATATTGGCGTAGACCGAATAGGCGCCGGAGAACGGCACGGTCTGGCCGATCTTGATCTCGGTATCGCTCGCACCGGTGTCGTATTTCTTCTGGGCGAGGGCTTGGCTGGCGGAGAACGCGAAGGCGAGCGCCGCCGTGGCAGCTATAAAGGCTCTGCGATTGCTCATGTTGGGTTGTTCCTCCTGACGGAATTTTCCGGTCGACGGTCTTTTCCCGTTGGTTGCAACGGTCGCCATCGCTGCCGAAGAGTGTGGAGGAAGGTGAGGTGCCGCGCAAGGATCGTGGCGCTGCGCCGTAGCGTCTCAGGCCAGGAACAGTGCAACCAGCGCGATCGCCGCCGGCAGCGCTTGCACGATCAGGATGCGCGTGCTGACGGTCGCCGCACCATAAGCGCCGGCCACGATCACACAGATCAGGAAGAATACCTTGATCTGGAAGGCGAAGGCCGGGTTGCCATGCACCAAACCCCAGATCAGGCCGGCGACCAGGAAGCCGTTGTAGAGTCCCTGATTGGCGGCCAGCACTTTTGTGATCTCGGCCTTCTCCGGCGTATTGCGAAAGACCTTCAAGCCTTGCGGCTTGTCCCAGAGGAACATCTCCAGGATCAGGAAGTAGGCGTGCAGTGCGGCGACCAGCGCCACCAGGATATTGGCAATCCAGATCAAGTTGAGCTCCCCCCAAAGCGTCAGCTTTCGGGTGGACGTTAGCATGGCCGCCATGGCAAATGCGATGGCGTGTTTCGAAGTGATGGTGTCGCAATGCCCGCTCGTTCAGCCAAGACGCCCGAACGATTCGGCCTCGATCGCCTGACCACGCCGATCGGGATTGCGTTGCTGGTCACCGATGCCGAGGGCGCGTTGCGTGCGCTGGACTGGGACGACTACGAGCACCGCATGCGCGAGCTGTTGCGCCTGCATTACGGCGCAGTGGATCTGCGCGAGCAAGCCGCGCCGGCTGCGATGAAGGCCGCGCTGTCGGATTACTTCGAGGGCGACCTTGCCCAGCTCTCAGGCATCGCATGGCGTGTCGCCGGGACACCGTTCCAGCAAAGAGTCTGGACCGCCCTAGCCAAAATTCCCGCCGGGACCACACTGAGCTACGGCGCGCTCGCCGCAAAGATCGACATGCCCAAGGCCATTCGCGCCGTCGGCCATGCCAACGGTTCCAACCCGATCAGCGTGGTGCTGCCCTGTCACCGCCTGATCGGCGCCGATGGCGCGCTGGTGAAATATGGCGGCGGCCTCGAGCGCAAGCGCTGGCTGTTGCGGCACGAGGGTGTGGAGGTTTGAGGACCTTCACGCCGCCGGCTGGACCGCCTTGTCGGCGGCCATCACATGGGTCAGCGCGCTCTTGATCGCGGACTGGCGCGTCGGCGCGTTGATCTGCGCGCCGAGGAGGTCGGTGACGTAGAACACGTCGCGCGCGCGCTCGCCGAAGGTCGCGACATGGGCCGAGGCGATGTTGAGATTGAGCTTCGAGATCGCGGTGGTCAGCTCGTACAGCAGGCCGGGGCGGTCGAGGCCGGATACCTCGATCACGGTGTAACGGTCGGACCATTGGTTGTTGATCGTCACTTCCGGCTCGATCACGAAGGGCCGCTCCTTGCCGCGCACGGTGCGCCGCGCCACGACTTCCGGCAGGCGCAGCTTGCCTTCCAGCACGTCCTCGATCATCTCGCCGATGCGAGTGGCGCGCCGGCCCTCGTCCTCGTCGCGGTCGTATTCCCGGGAGATCGAGATCGTGTCCAGGGCGCGGCCGTCGGTCGTGGTGTAGATCTGCGCGTCGACGATGTTGGCGCCGGCCGAGGCACAGGCGCCGGCGATGATCGACAACAGCCAGGGATGGTCGGCGGCGAAGATCGTGAGCTCGGTGACGCCGCGCACCTCGTCAAAGCCGACATTGATCGCGAGCTTGTGCCCGGCCTGCTCGCTCGAGCGGACGAAGCGCGCGTGACGGATCTTTCGCGGCAGCTCGACCTTGAGCCAATAGGCCGGGTAGTGCCGGCCGATATAGGCATCGAGTTCGTCCACCGGCCATTCGGCGAAGGCTCTGCGGAATTCGGCATGCGCGGCCACGAGGCGCTTGCCGCGATCGACTTCCGAGAAGCCGCCGGTCAGTACCGGCTCGGTTTCATAATAAAGCGAGCGCAGCAGCTGCGCCTTCCAGCCGTTCCACACGCCCGGGCCAACACCGCGGATGTCGGCGGTGGTCAAGATGGTGAGCAGCTTCATCTGCTCGACCGACTGCACCACGGCGGCGAAATTCTCGATGGTCTTGCGATCGGAGAGGTCGCGCGACTGCGCGACCGTCGACATGGTGAGATGTTCCTCGATCAGCCAGGCCACGAGTTCGGTGTCGGCCGCGCTGAAGCCGAGCCGCGGGCAGAGCCGCCGCGCCACCTTGGCCCCCGCAATCGAGTGATCCTCCGGCCGGCCCTTGGCGATGTCGTGCAGCAGCGTCACGATGTAGATCACCGACCGGTGCTCGGGCTGGATCTTGCGCATCAGATCGCTCGCAAGCGTGAACTCCTCGACGCCGCCGCGCTCGATGTCCTGCAAGAAGCCGACGCAGCGGATCAGGTGCTCGTCGACGGTGTAGTGATGATACATGTTGAACTGCATCATCGAGACGATCTTGCCGAAGGCGCGGATGAAGTGGCCGAGCACCCCGGTCTCGTTCATCCGCCGCAGCACGATCTCGGCATTGTCGGAGGTGAGGATCTCCATGAACAGCCGATTGGCTTCGGGATTCTCGCGCATCTGAGCGTTGATCAGGCCGAGCGAGCGCGTCACGTCGCGCATCGCGTCCGGATGGAAGGCGAGGTTGTTCTTCTGCGCCAGACGGAAGATACGGATCAGATTGACCGGGTCGTGCTTGAAGACGTCGGGCGCGGCGACGTTGATGCGGTTGTTGTCGACGATGAAGTCGTCGCTGTCGGGCACGCGCCGCTTCACGGCAGTGGGGCGCAGGCGCGCCATCATCCGGCTCAGCACCGGTGCGGGCTTGGCCTGCTGGTCTTCGAGCTTGGCGCAGAGGATGGCGGTGAGGTTGCCGACTTCCTTGGCGACCAGGAAGTAGTGCTTCATGAAGCGCTCGACGTCCTGCATGCCGGGATGCGAGGTGTAGCCGAGCCGGATCGCGATTTCGCGCTGGAGGTCGAAGGACAGGCGTTCTTCGGCGCGGCCGGAGTAGAAATGCAGATTGCAGCGCACTGACCAGAGGAAGTCGGCGCAGCGGCGGAAAGTGCGGTACTCCTGCGCGTCGAACACGCCGCGCTCGGCCAGTTCGTCGCTGTCGCGCACGCGATAGACGTATTTCGCGATCCAGAACAGCGTGTGCAGGTCGCGTAGCGCCCCCTTGCCGTCCTTGACGTTGGGCTCGACCAGGTAACGCGACTGGCCGCCGCGGCGGTGCCGCTCCTCGCGCTCAGCGAGCTTGGCGGTGACGAACTCGGACGCGGTACCCTGCACCACCTCCTTGTCGAAGCGCGCGACCAGCTCGTCATAGAGCGGCTGGTCTCCGGTGAGGAAGCGCGTCTCCAGGATCGCGGTGCGGATGGTCATGTCGCCGCGCGCCTGCCGGATCGATTCATCGACCGAGCGCGTGGCGTGACCGACCTTCAGCCCCATGTCCCAGAGGCAATAGAGGATCGCTTCGGCGACCTGCTCGCCCCAGGCGGTCTGCTTGTAGGGTAGGATGAAGAGCAGATCGATGTCGGACTCGGGTGCCATCAGGCCGCGGCCATAGCCGCCGGTCGCGACCACCGCCATGCGCTCGGCACCGCTCGGGATCGGCGAGCGGTAGAGATGGCGGGTGGCGGCCGAATAGAGGATGCGGATGATCTCGTCCTGCACATGGCACAGCCGCTCGGCGCAGCGCCGGCCGTGACGGTCCTTCAACAGGATCGCTTGCGCGGCGTCCCGCGCCGCCATCAGTTCGGCCTTGAGCAGTTGTGCGGTCGCGGCGCGGAACGCGTCCTCGCGGCCCTGATGCTTTTCGGCGAGCGCATCGACCGCGGCGGTGATCCGCGCGGTGTCGAAGCGATCATCCACCTCTGGCTTGTGTTCAGTCGCGACGCTGTCCATGTCTTACCGGATATAAGAGGTGACTGGCGCTGTCACCCGTCATTCTCTGGCAATAGTCGTTCTATGCTTGAAAAGCCCGGCTTTGGGCAAAATTGTTCTCAGGCAGCTCGCTTTCAAGAGTGGGATTTTCTCGTTGACCTCCAGACATAACTCATTGAAAAACAATGAAGTTTTAGAGGAGGCCGGGCATGATCAGGATTTCACGACGCATTCTGTTGGCGGGGGCCGTGGCGCTCGCTGTGACCCCTGCGGCAAGGGCGGCTGATCCGCTCAAGGAAATCCGCATCGACTGGGCGACCTACAATCCGGTGTCGATGGTGCTGAAGCAGAAGGGGCTGCTGGAGAAGGAGTTCGCCAAGGACGGCATCAGCGTCATCTGGGTGCAGTCGGCCGGCTCGAACAAGGCGCTGGAATTCCTTAACGCCGGTTCGATCGATTTCGGCTCGACCGCGGGTTCGGCGGCGCTGGTGGCCAAGATCAACGGCAATCCGATCAAGTCGATCTATGTCTATTCGCGTCCTGAATGGACGGCGCTGGTTACGGGCAAGGATTCCAAGATCGCTGATGTCGCAGACCTCAAGGGCAAGCGTGTCGCGGTGACGCGCGGCACCGATCCGCACATCTTTCTGGTGCGCGCGCTGCTCGGCGCAGGCCTGACCGAAAAGGACATCACGCCGGTACTGCTCCAGCATGCCGATGGCAAGACCGCTCTGATCCGCGGCGATGTCGATGCCTGGGCCGGCCTCGATCCGATGATGGCGCAGGCCGAAGTGGAAGAGGGCGCGAAGCTGTTCTACCGCAAGGCCGACGCCAACACCTGGGGCATCCTCAATGTGCGCGAGCAGTTCCTGAAGGACTACCCGGACGTCGTCCGCCGCGTGCTTGCGGTTTACGAAGATGCGCGCAAATATTCGCTGGCGAATTACGATGATCTGAAGAAGACCTTCATCGCTGTGACCAAGCTGCCCGACGCCGTCGTCGACAAGCAGCTCAAGGAGCGAACCGAGCTCACCCACAGCCGCATCGGCGCACCCCAGCGCGAATCGATCCTCGCCGCCGGCCTCGCCTTGCAGCAGGCCGGCGTCGTCGACGCCAAGGTCGACGTGAAGGCCACGCTCGATGCCCTGATCGACGACCAGGTCCCGCTGCCGACGAATTAGTTTGGCGCGGAATAGGCACGCGCGCAACAAACTCCGCCGTCGTCCCGGCGAAGGCCGGGACCCATAACCACGGGGAGTTGTTTGGCGCAAAGACGATAACTCCGAGTCCCCGTTACCGCATCTTCCTGTGGTTATGGGTCCCAGATCGGCGCTCCGCTTCGCTGCGCTTGTCCGGGACGACGGCGGACATAGTCGCGCGCCCTTGCATTCCGCCATGAGACGCGCTTCCTACCGGCCATGATCTCCGACGCGCCAGTCCTGCAACAATCTTCGGAACCGGCCGAAAGCGGCACCGCGCCCTCGCGGCTGTCGCGCTATGCGCGGCCGATGCTGGGACTGCTGCTGCCGCTGATCCTCGGGCTCGGCTGGGAACTCATTGTCTGGCTCGGCTATTCCAACGGCCGCCTGGTGCCGCCACCGTCGCGCGTCTTTGCCACCATCGCTGATCTCGCCCGCTCCGGCGAACTGATCCGTCACATCGCCGCGACGCTGTGGCGTGTGGGCCTTGGCTTTGCGTTCGGCGTCATCGCGGGCACGCTGTTGGGGGCCATCTCCGGCTACTGGTCGCTGGCGCGGCGACTGCTCGATCCGACCGTACAGGCGCTGCGTGCGATCCCGTCGCTCGCCTGGGTACCGCTGTTCATCCTCTGGCTCGGTATCTTCGAGACCTCGAAGATCGCGCTGATCGCGGTCGGCGTGTTTTTTCCGGTCTATCTCGGTGTGATGGGCGCGATTCTCATCGTCGATCGCAAGATCGTCGAGGTCGGCCGCACCTTTCGTCTTTCTGGACCTGCCATGATCCGCCGCATCCTGCTGCCTGCGGTGCTGCCGGCCTATGTCGTGTCCTTGCGCGTCGGTCTCGGCCTCGGCTGGATGTTCGTGGTGGCAGCCGAGCTGATCGGCGCCTCCGAAGGCCTCGGCTATCTCCTGCTCGACGGCCAGCAGCTCGGCAAGCCCGCCCAGATCCTGGCCGCGATCGTGATCTTCGCCATCCTCGGCAAGCTCACCGACTGGCTGATCGAGGTTGCGGCCGCGCCCTTGCTGCGCTGGCAGGACGCCTTCGGGCGCGCGAAGGGAGCGTAACGCGATGCTGGCGCTCGATCGGGTCAGCAAGACCTATCCCAACGGCGTGCAGGCGCTGGCGCGCTTCTCGGCCGAGATCAAGCAGGGCGAGATCCTCGCCATCATTGGCGGCTCCGGCTGCGGCAAGTCCACGCTGCTGCGCGCCATCGCCGGCCTCGATCGCGCCAGCTCCGGCACGGTGACGCTCGACAACGAGGCGATCGCCTCGCCGCATGCCAAGATCGGCATCATCTTCCAGGAACCGCGGCTGCTGCCCTGGCTCAGCGTCGCCGACAATATCGGTTTTGGTCTCGCCGATCTGCCTGCCGCCGAGCGGCGCGACAAGGTGGCGCGCGCGCTCGAACGCGTCGGCCTCGCCGACAAGGCGCAAGCCTGGCCGCGCGAGCTTTCCGGCGGTCAGGCGCAGCGCGTCGCGATCGCCCGTGCGCTGGTGCCGCAGCCCGAGGTGCTCTTGCTCGACGAGCCTTTCTCCGCGCTTGACGCCTTCACCCGCAGGGATCTCCAGGATCATCTGCTCGATCTCTGGGCCGACACACGGCCGACATTGATCCTCGTCACACACGACGTCGACGAAGCCGTGGTGCTGGCCGATCGCGTGCTGGTGATGCGGCCGCGGCCGGGCCGGCTGTTCGACCAGATCGAGATCAATCTGGGGCGGCCGCGAGACCGAAATTCGCCGCTGTTCGAGACTTTCAAGCGAAGTGTGCTGACATCACTCGACCGCTCGCTCGACCGCAGCGTGCCCGACCGTGACGCAACCCAGGGTCCCGGTCAGGCCATGTGGTGGTGACATCTTCCCTCTGAGCCGGTACATCGAAGGGCAATTTTCCCGGGAGAGAACAAGATGGACGCCGCAGAACTGCGCCAGATGCAGGCCCCGATCAAGGAACGCTACAAGACCGATCCCAAGACCGCGATGATCACGCTGAAGGCCAAGGGTTCGACCGACAGCGAAGGCATCGCCTGCAAGGTCGAGACTGGCCGCGCCATCGCGATGGCGGGTCTTCATCCGGCCACCGGCGGCTCCGGCCTCGAGCTCTGTTCCGGCGACATGCTGCTCGAAGCGCTGGTCGCCTGCGCCGGCGTCACCCTGAAATCGGTCGCGACCGCGATCGAGGTGCCGCTCAAGACCGGTAACGTCTATGCCGAGGGCGATCTCGATTTCCGCGGCACGCTCGGCGTCGACAAGGAGACCCCGGTCGGCTTCGCCGAGATCCGCCTGCGCTTCGAGGTCGACACGGACGCGCCGCAGGACAAGCTCGATCTGCTGCTGAAACTCACCGAGCGCTATTGCGTGGTCTATCAGACCATCAAGAACGGCCCGAAGGTTTCGGTGTCGATGCAGCGGATGTGAGTCGCGCACCCTCCCCTGGAGGGTACAGACAAAAAATGCCCCTCGACCTCCACTTCATCCTCTTCCTTCTCCTGCGCATGGCGATCGCGGCGGCGTTCGTCGTGTCGGCGTCGATCATCACCGAACGCTCGGGACCGGTGATCGGCGCGCTGGTGGCGACCTTGCCGGTGTCGGCTGGCCCCTCCTACGTCTTCCTCGCAATCGACCATGACGCCGCCTTCATCGCGCAGGGCGCGCTGTCGAGCCTCCCGGTGAACGCTGCGACGATCTTCATGGGTCTCACCTATGTCGTGCTGGCGCAGCGGCACGGGCTGCTGGTGAGTTGCGGCAGCGCGTTCGCGGTCTGGATCGCGATTGCCTCGGTCATCCGCATGTTCGACTGGACGCTCGCGGCCGGGCTCGCCGCGAACTTCGTCGCGTTCGGCATCTGCATTCCGCTCCTCGCGGGCTATCGCCATGTGAAGATGCCGCTGGTGGCGCGCCGCTGGTATGACATTCCGATGCGGGCCGCGCTGGTCGCAACGCTCGTTGCGATCGTCGTTTCGACGTCTGGCTGGGTCGGCCCGCGCATCAGCGGCATCATCGCGCTCTATCCGGTCGTGTTCTCCAGCATGATGGTGATCCTGCATCCGCGCATCGGCGGCCCACCGACCGCCGCCGTGCTCGCCAATTCCGCCTGGGGCCTGCTCGGATTCGGGGTGGCGATCGCGGTTGTGCATGTCGGTGCGGAGAACTTCGGCTCGGCGATCGGTTTGAGCCTTGCGCTCGCGACCTGCATCGTGTGGAATCTGACGCTGTGGTGGTATGGGCGACGGAAGCGGCTGGCGACGGCGTAGATGCGTAGGGTGGGTTACGCTTCGCTAACCCATCCTACGGCACCGATCACTGCTTTGGCAGCTTGGCCTTCAGCGCATAGAGCGCATCCAGCGCCTCGCGCGGCGACATCTCGTCGGGGTGCAGCGCCTTTACCGCGTCCATCAACAGCTCGGCCTCGCTCGGTGGTGCAGCTTCCGCAGCGGCACGCGAGGGGACCGCGAACAGCGGCAGATCGTCGGCGAGCGCGCGCGCGGTCTGGCCGCGGTCCTGGGCCTCGAGTTTTGCCAGCACGGATTTCGCACGCGTGATCACGGCCGGCGGCAGGCCGGCGAGTTTTGCGACCTGGATGCCGTAAGAGCGGTCGGCGGAGCCCGGCAGCACCTCGTGCAGGAACACGACATTGCCCTGCCATTCCTTCACGCGCACCGTGGCGTTGAACATCCGCGGCAGCTTGGCGGAGAGTGCGGTCAGCTCGTGGTAGTGCGTAGCGAACAGTGTCCGGCAGCGGTTGCTCTCGTGCAGGTGCTCGATCGCGGCCCAGGCGATCGAGAGACCGTCGAAGGTCGCGGTGCCGCGGCCGATCTCGTCGAGGATGACGAGCGCGCGCTCGCCGGCCTGGTTCAGGATCGCAGCCGTCTCGACCATCTCCACCATGAAGGTCGAGCGGCCGCGCGCGAGATCGTCGGCGGCGCCGACGCGCGAGAACAGGCGGTCGATGATGCCGATCCGCGCGCGCGAGGCCGGCACGAAGCTGCCGATCTGGGCGAGCAGCGCAATCAGCGCGTTCTGGCGCAGGAAGGTCGATTTACCCGCCATGTTCGGACCGGTGAGCAGCCAGAGCTGGCCGGATTTTTGCGCTGGTCCAGGCGAGAGATCGCAGGCATTGGCGATGAAGGGCTCGCCATTGCGCTTCAGCGCCTGTTCGACCACGGGATGGCGGCCGGCCTCGATCGCGAAGCCGAGGGAGGAGTCCACTTCCGGCCGCACATAATTGTCGTCGATCGCGAGCTTGGCCAGCGAGGTCGCAACGTCGAGCAGCGCGAAGGCATGGGCGGCGGCGCGCAAATCGTCGCTGATCACCAGGGCCTTGGCGGAGAGTCGCTCGAAGATCTCGAGCTCGAGCCCGAGCGCGCGGTCACCGGCATTGGCGATCTTGGCTTCGATCTCGCCCAGCTCGGAGGTGGTGAAGCGGACCTGGCCCGCCAGCGTCTGGCGGTGGATGAAGGTCGCATTCAGCGGCGGCGACATCAGCTTGTCGCCGTGCTGGGCCGTGACCTCGACGAAATAGCCGAGCACGTTGTTGTGGCGGATCTTGAGGCCTTTGACGCCGGTATTGTCGGCGTAGCGCGCCTGCATCGAGGCCACCACCAGCCGCGAGGCGTCGCGCAAATTTCGCGTTTCGTCGAGCGCGGGCTCGTAGCCCTGGCGAACGAAGCCGCCGTCGCGCTTGATCAGGGGGAGTTGCTCGTCGAGCGCGTTGGCGAATTCCGCCGCAAGTTCGCGGGACGGCCGCTGCAACGCTGCCATTACGGCCGCGATCTCGTGCGGCGGCTGCTCAAGCTCGCCAAGTCGGGCCAGCGCCTGGTCGGCTGCCAGGATGCCGTCGCGCAGGCCGGCGAGATCGCGTGGCCCGCCGCGGCCAACCGAGAGCCTCGCCAGCGCGCGGGACATGTCGGGCGCCCCGCGCAGGATGCTGCGGATGTCCTCGCGTGCGGCTGAATCCGCAACGAAGCTGCTGACGGCATCAAGCCGCCGCGCGATTCCCGCCGCATCGGTCAGTGGCGCGGCGAGCCGCTGCGCCAGCAAGCGCGAACCGGCCGATGTCACCGTGCAGTCGATCGCATCGAGCAGCGAGCCGCGCCGTTCGCCTGCGAGTGTCCGCGTCAGTTCGAGATTGGCGCGCGTGGCCGGATCGATCGCCATGGTCGCACCCGAGGCTTCGCGCGCGGGCGGCGACAGCGGCGGATGCTTGCCGACCTGGGTGCGGTCGACATAGGTGACGGCGGCGGCCGCAGCAGTGGCCTCTAACCGCGAGAGTTGTGCGAGACCGTCCATGGTCGCGACCGCGAAATAGTCGCACAGGCGCTTTTCGGCGGTAGCGCCGTCGAAGACGTCGCGGGTCAGCGGCGTCACCGCCGGCAGCTCACGCAAGGTCTGTCCGAGTTCGCTGTCGTTGTAGAGCGCGTCGGCGACGATCGCCTCGTTCGGGTTGATGCGGGCCAGCGTTGCGGCGAGCTCGCCGCCCGAACATTCCAGCACCATGAATTCAGCGGTTGATATATCGATCCAGGCGAGGCCAAAGCGGTTGCCGCCGGCGGACGAACGTGCCCGCGCGATCGCCAGCAGATAATTGTTGGCGCGGGCGTCGAGCAGCGTGTCTTCGGTCAGCGTGCCCGGCGTGACCAGCCGCACCACGCCGCGGCGCACCACGCTCTTGTTGCCGCGCGCCTTGGCCGCGGCGGGATCCTCAGTCTGCTCGCACACCGCGACCCGGTGACCGGCGCCGATCAGGCGATGCAGATAGTCCTCCGAGCGCTCGACCGGCACGCCGCACATCGGGATATCCATACCCTGATGCTTGCCGCGCTTGGTCAGCACGATGCCGAGCGTCTTCGAGGCGATCTCGGCGTCCTCGAAGAACAGCTCGTAAAAGTCCCCCATCCGGTAGAACAGCAAGAGGCCCTGATGCGCCGCCTTGATCTCAAGGTACTGTTCCATCATCGGCGTGACGCGCGCGGCGGCTTCGGCCTGCGGTGCGGGCGTCGGTTCAGGTTCTGGCGCGGGAATGGGCTGTTGCATGGTCATGGGCGGCGCAAACTACAAAATTTCGCCCTATGGTCCTACCGCTTTGGGCGAGTGGGGCGGGTTTTCCACGTTGTCCGCACCGCGGCATGCGCTGCGGACGCCGCGCCCCTGCAAATCGCGCGCGAAACCGTCAATTGACCTGCCGCGGGCGCCCTCCTAAAACTCCGCCGGAATTGAAGAATTCTGGCCGGATCGCGGCATTCAGGGAGAACAACGATGCGTGACGTCTTTATCTGCGATGCCGTCCGGACCCCGATCGGCCGCTTCGGCGGTTCGCTCGCCAAGGTGCGCGCCGACGATCTGGCCGCCGCCCCCATCAAGGCGCTGATGGCCAAGCACCCCAAGCTCGACTGGTCGCAGGTCGATGAGGTGTTCTTCGGCTGCGCCAACCAGGCCGGCGAGGACAACCGCAACGTCGCGCGCATGGCGCTGCTGCTCGCGGGCCTGCCGGACTCGGTTCCCGGCCAGACCCTGAACCGGCTCTGCGCCTCCGGGCTCGATGCGGTCGGTGCTGCGGGGCGCGCCATCCGCTCCGGCGAGATCGAGCTTGCGATTGCCGGCGGCGTCGAATCCATGACCCGCGCGCCCTTCGTGATGGGCAAGGCGCAGGAAGCCTTCTCGCGCTCGGCCGAGATCTTTGACACCACCATCGGCTGGCGCTTCATCAACCCGTTGCTGAAGGCGCAGTATGGCGTCGATGCGATGCCGGAGACCGGCGAGAACGTCGCCGAGGAATTCCAGGTCTCGCGCGCCGATCAGGACGCCTTCGCCATCCGCTCGCAGCAGCGCGCGGGTGCTGCGATCGCCGCCGGCTATTTCGCCGAAGAGATCACCCCGATCACCATTCCCGGCGGCAAGGCCGGCCCGATCACGGTCGACAAGGACGAGCATCCGCGCCCGGAGACCACGCTCGAAGCCCTGACGAAACTGAAGCCGATCGTGCGCAATCCCGGCACGGTGACCGCCGGCAACGCCTCCGGCGTCAATGACGGCGCCGCCGCGATGATCCTCGCCTCGGAAGCCGCTGTGAAGAAGCACGGCCTGACGCCGCGCGCGCGCATCCTCGGCCTCGCGTCGGCCGGCGTGCCGCCGCGCATCATGGGCATTGGCCCGGTGCCGGCGACCCGCAAGCTGATGGAGCGCCTCGGCAAGAAGATCAGCGACTTCGACCTGATCGAATTGAACGAAGCCTTTGCCTCGCAGGGCATCGCCTGCATGCGCCAGCTCGGCGTTGCCGACGATGCCGATTTCGTCAATCCGCATGGCGGCGCCATCGCGCTCGGCCATCCCCTCGGCATGAGCGGCGCGCGCCTCGCGCTCACCGCCGTGCACGGCATGGAGAAGCGCGGCGGCAAGCTCGCGCTGGCCACCATGTGCGTCGGCGTCGGCCAGGGCGTCGCGGTCGCGATCGAGAAGCTGAACTGACGAGGCGCGTAGCGTCTCGTCATCCCGGGGCAGCCCGACAGGGCTGAACCCGGGATCTCGAGATTCCGGGTCTGGTCCTTCGGACCATCCCGGAATGAGATGGAGAAAGTAGTGCCATGATCATCGAGCGCGAGCACGACGTCACGGCCGCCGCACTTGCTGTGATGGAGCGGACGTCCGATCCGCGGATGAGGCAGATCATGGTCTCGCTGGTCAAGCACCTGCACGGCTTCGTCCGTGACGTGCGCCTGACCGAGAAGGAATTCCGCGACGCCACCGCCGTTATCGCCGAACTCGGCAAGCTGACCACCGACACGCATAATGAAGTCGTGCTGATGGCGGGCTCGCTGGGCGTCTCGCCGCTGGTCTGCCTCCTCAACAACGGCGATCAGGGCAACACCGAAACCGATCAGTCGCTGCTCGGCCCGTTCTGGCGGTTGAACTCGCCGCGGGTGGAGAATGGCGGATCGATCGTCCGCTCCAAGACGCCGGGCGCGCCGCTGTTCGTCAACGGCCACGTCGTCGACAAGGACGGCCGCCCCGTCGCCGGCGCGGAGGTCGACGTCTGGCACGCCTCGCCGGTCGGGCTCTATGAGAACCAGGACCCCGAGCAGGCCGACATGAACCTGCGCGGCAAGTTCCTAACCGACCAGGACGGGCGTTTCGCCTTTCGCTCGGTGATGATGGTCGGCTATCCCATTCCGACCGACGGTGTCGTTGGCCGACTGCTGAAGGCGCAGAGCCGCCACCCCTATCGTCCGGCGCATCTGCACGCCCTGATCTTCAAGCCGGGATTCAAGGTACTGATCTCGCAGGTCTACGATCCCAATGACCCCCATATCGACAGCGACGTGCAGTTCGGCGTGACACAAGCGCTGATCGGCAAGTTCGTGCGCCACGAGACGCCACATCCGACCGCGCGTGACGTCGCTGTGCCGTGGTATTCGCTCGACCACACCTACCGGCTCGAGGCCGGGGAGGCCGTCCTGCCGCGTGCGCCGATCAAGTAAGGCTTCATGACGGATGATGTCGGGTTCGCGGGAGGCAGTAAACCCGCTTCCCTAGATTAGTTATATTCTATAATGATTGGCATAAGCGTTGACCGGCTAGACCAAAATGACCGGGGAGGAGTTCGCCAATGACATTCATCTATCCCGTCGACAGCAACAAGGCGCATCCGCTGCCGCTGTCGCCCGAATACAAGAGCTCGATCAAGCGCGCGCCGACCAAGCCCTTGATCCCGATGCGTCACACGCTGTCGGAACTGACCGGACCGGTCTACGGCCACGAGACCGTGCGTGACGGCGACAGCGACCTCACCACCCAGCACAAGGGCGAGCCGCTCGGCGAGCGCATCATCGTGCACGGCCATGTCCGCGACGAGGACGGCCGCGGCGTGGCGAATTCGCTGGTCGAGATCTGGCAGGCCAATGCCTGCGGCCGCTACGTCCATGTCCGCGACCAGCATCCGGCGCCGATCGATCCGAATTTTACCGGCGCGGGCCGCACCCAGAGTGATGCGTTCGGCTACTATCGCTTCGTCACCATCAAGCCCGGTGCCTATCCCTGGGGCAATCACCACAACGCCTGGCGTCCCGCGCATATCCATCTCTCGGTGTTCGGCCACTCCTTCGTCACGCGCCTGGTGACGCAGATGTATTTCCCGGGCGATCCGCTGTTCCCGTTCGATCCGATCTTCAACTCGGTGCCGGACGAGAAGGCGCGGATGCGCATGGTCTCGTCGTTCGACTTGGAGAATACCAAGCCCGAATGGGCGCTGTGCTACCGCTTCGACATCGTGCTGCGCGGCAAGGATGCCACCCCCATGGAGAACCACTAACGTGCAGGACAACGGGATCACGCCATCGCAGACGGTCGGTCCGTTCTTCAAATACGGCCTGACGCCGACCGGCGACTACGCCTGGAACGACGCGTTCACCAACTCGACGCTGACGCCCGACGTCACTGGCGACCGTGTCCGTATCGAAGGCCGCGTGTTTGACGGCGACGGCGTCGCCGTGCCGGACGCCATGCTGGAGATCTGGCAGGCAGACGCGCAGGGTCGCTTCTCCGATCCGCAGGACAAGCGCGCGCTGCCGAACGCCAGCTTCCGCGGTTTCGCCCGCTGCGGCACCGACAAGGACGGCCATTATTCCTTCGACACCATCAAGCCGGGCGCAGTGCCCGATCCCGACGGCAAGCCGCAGGCGCCGCATGTCGTTCTGGCGGTGTTCGGGCGCGGCATGTTGCGGCATCTCTACACGCGGATCTATTTCAGCGACGAAGCCGGCAACGCCGCCGATCCCGTGCTGGGACTGGTGCCAGCCGACCGCCGCGTCACGCTGATCGCCATTCGCGAGGCCGGCAAGCCTGTCTATCGGCTCGACCTGCGTCTGCAGGGCGGCGACGAGACGGTATTTTTCGACGTGTGACGCTGGACCGCCGCGTCAGGCGGCCGATGCGGCTGGCGCTTCCCCGTGTGATCATGCAGTATGGCTGCAGCACCGGGGGGCGCTTCATGACATCCTCACAACGGCCGGCGGTCGCTGAGCCCAGTTACCTCACGGCTGCGTTGCGCAAAGCCGGCGCGCTGGACGCTGGCGCCGTGCGCGAGGTGAAGGTGCTGGATGAGCGCGACACCGTCGTATCGCACATTGCCCGGCTCGGCCTGCGCTATGTCGGGGAGTCCACGGGCGCACCGCAGTCGCTGATCCTCAAGACGCCTCATGCCGATTTTGCCAAAACGCTCGCGCATGGCGGTCGGCACGAGGTGGCCTTCTACACGAAGCTCGCCCCGAAAATGCCGCGGGGGCTGGCGCCGCGCTGTTTCGACGGACGTTTCGAGGAGGAGGGCCCCAGCTGGCACCTCCTGCTCGAAGACCTGACCGACAGTCATGAGATCGCGACGCAATGGCCGCTGCCGCCGTCGCGTGAACAGGCGATCGCGATCGTCACGACGCTCGCGCGCTGGCATGCGGCGTGGTGGGATCACCCCAGCCTCGGCGACACCGTCGGCACCTGGGTAAGCGCCGAGGACAGTGCGCAGCACATGGAGACCTTCGCCGGCCATTACGATCGCTTCGCCGATCTGCTCGGCGATCGCCTCAGCGAGGAGCGTCGTATTCTCTATCGCCGCCTCATCGATCGGTCGGCCCACCTATCCGAGCGCTACCATTCGAGGCGTCATCTCAGCATCACCCATGGCGACGCGCATACCTGGAATTTTCTGCTGCCGCGCGCCGGCGTCGTCGATACCGTGCGCATCTTCGACTTCGACCAGTGGCGCATCAATGTGCCGCCCGCCGACCTCGCCTACATGATGGCGGTTCAGTGGTATCCGGAGCGCCGACAAGCGCTCGAACGTCAGCTGCTCAATCACTATCACGAGACGCTGCTCGCGCACGGGGTGGTCGGCTACACCCGCGGCGCGCTCGACCAGGACTATCGCCGGTCTGTGCTGTGGCACATCACCAAGCCAGTCTGGCAGTGGAGCATCAACATCCCGCCGCTGATCTGGTGGAATAATCTGGAGCGAGTGATGATGGCGGTCGAGGATCTGGGGTGCGAGGAGTTGTTGTAGTGCGCCACAAAACCGCTGTCGTCCCGGCCTTCGCCGGGACGACGGCGGAGATTGGCGCTCCTGCCCAACTCCAAACGACAGTGACTATTCCATCACCGCATGTTCCGGCGCTGCCGTCTGCTTGCGCAGCATGGCCTTGGTCGATCCGATCATCAGCGCCAGCGGGATGGTGCAGAGGATAAAGAACATCACCAGCTGGTAGTCGCGTGCGAATGCGATGATTTGCGCCTGGAGACCAACGATCCTGTCGGCCATGGCGCGGCCGGCATCGGTCGACAGATTGATCATGCCGCTCACGTCAGGCATCTGCAGTGCGTGATTGAACGGGTTGATGTGCTCGGACAGGATTGCGTAGGTCTTGCGCGTGCCCTGGGTCAGCTGGGCGATGACGATGGAGATGCCGACCGAGCTCGCGACGTTGCGGAGCAGCGTCAGCATCGAGGTGCCGTCGGTACGCAAATGGTTTGGCAGCGTCATGAACGCCACCGTCGAGAGCGGCACGAAGACGAGGCCGAAGCCGAAGCCCTGGATGACGTTGACGATGACGATCTCCGGCACCTGGGTCTGGTCGGTCCAGCCGGTCATCTGGAACAGCGACGCCGCCGTCAGCGTCAGCCCGGAGATGATCAGCGTACGCGCCTCGATGAAGCGCATGATGCGGCCGACCATCATCATGGCGAAGAAGGTGCCGAAGCCGCGGCTCGCCAGCAGTCCGCCGGCGGTCATGATGGGATAGCCGATGACGTTCTGCAGATAGGGCGAGGCCAGCGCCATGGTGGAGTACAGCACGAGCCCCATCACCGTCATGAAGATGCAGCCGGTGAGGAAGTTGCGATCCCGGAACAGCGCGAATTGGATGAACGGCCGTGAGGTCGTGAATGAGTGCGCGAAGAAGTAATAGAAGGCAATTGCGGCGACGGCGAACTCGGTCAGGATCTCTGCGGATTCGAACCAGTCGAGTTGCTCGCCGCGGTCGAGCGCGAGCTGCAGCGCGCCGATCCCGATCGCCAGCGCCGCGAAGCCGAACCAGTCGAATTTGAGGCTGGTGTCCTGCTTGGTCTCGTCCATGAAGATGGTGAGTCCAAGCACGGTGATCGCGCCGAACGGCAGATTGACGAAGAACACCCAGTGCCACGAATAGGTCTCGGTCAGCCAGGCGCCGAGCGAGGGGCCCATGATCGGGCCCATCATCACGCCCATGCCCCAGATCGACATCGCCTTGGCGCGTTCCTGGAGCGTGTAATAATCGAGCATGACCGACTGCGACAGCGGTACCAGGGCCGCACCGAACACGCCTTGCAGCAGGCGGAACAGCACCATCTGGTTGATGTCTTGCGCGAGGCCGCACAGCACGGACGTAAAGGTGAAGCCTGCGGCGCAGATGATGAAGATGCGCTTGCGGCCGAAACGATTGGAGATCCAGCCCACCGGCGCGGTCATGATCGCGGCGGCGACGATGTAGGAGGTCAGCACCCAGTTGATCTGATCTTGCGAGGCCGACAGCGTGCCCTGCATATAGGGCAGCGCGACGTTGGCGATGGTGGTGTCCAGCGCCTGCATGATGGTTGCGGTCATGGCGCAGATCGTCACCATGTTCCGGCGCAGGCCGGGGACCATCAGGCTGGTATTGGAGCCGGACATGGGAGCAGTCCTTGTCTCAATCCTTGACTTAATCTTTGTCTTGGCTCGCGGTCGCCGACAATCCGAACAGGCCGGCGAGCGAGCGCTGGTGGCCGGTGTCGATGGTGGCATAGACGCTCATGCCGGCCTTCAGCTTCTTCACGTATTTGTCGCTCTCGTCGAAATAGATCCGGATCGGCACGCGCTGCACCACCTTGACGAAATTGCCGGTGGCGTTCTGCGGCGGCAGAATCGCGAATTGCGCGCCGGTGCCGGGCGAGAGCGAGCCGATCTTGCCCTTGAAGAGATGGTTCGGGAATGCGTCGACCTCGAGCGTGACGGACTGTCCCTCGGTGACGTGGGTGAGGTCGCTCTCCTTCGGATTGGCGTCGACCCAGGGATGGGCGACGTCGATGATGGAGAACACCGCCATGCCGGCAGAGACGTAACGGCCGAGCTGGATCTGCTCGACCTGCGTCGCCACGCCGCCCATCGGCGCCCGCACCACAGCGTGGTCGAGATTGCGCTCGGCGTTGTCGAGCTTGGACTTGGCCTGCGCGTAAGGCGGGAATTTCTCCAACGGCAGGTCGGTGTCACCCAACAATTGCGTCTTGGCCGTCGAGATCTGCTGCTTGACGTATTGCGCGATCGAGCCGGACGTCACCAGCGCGTTCGACGCGTTGTCGAGGTCGAGCTGCGAGCCGAAGCTGTTCTTGACCAGCGCCTGCTTGCGCTCGACGTCGCGCTGCTTCAAATCGATACCTTGCTGGGCGAGGTTGAGCATGTCGCCATAGATCTTGATGTTGGCGCGGAGGTTGTCATAGGTCGTCTGCGCCTGCATGACCTGGGCCTTGGCCTCGTCCGCCGCGAGGCGGAACGGTACCGGGTCGATCTCGAACAGCTCGTCGCCCTGCGTGACGAGCTGGCCTTCCTTCACGACGACCTTCTGGATCTTGCCGGAGATGTCGGGCGTCACCAGCACTTTCTGCGCGCCGACATAGGCATCGTCAGTGCCGACATAGCGACCGCCATTGAGATAGAAGGTGAAACCGACCACGGCGACGACGATCGGCAGCACGACCATGAGCAGGAAGCGGCGATAGCGCCGCAAGCCCGCAACGAAGCGGCGGCGCGGATCGGTGCCGGCCTTCTTGGTCGGCTTGCCGCTCTCGATCTTCTGTTCGGGCTGGAACTTGAGGACCTGATCAGCCATAGCGCTGCTCCTTACGCGCTTGTTCCGCTCCGGATGTCTGGATCGCGGTACGCACGTTTTCTTTGATGGATTCGAGTTGGGTGAGGAGCCGGTGGGCGTCCGCCGGGCTGATGCCGTCGAGCGCGTTCGCCGTGAGTTCCGACTTCAGGCCGCTCATCTTGCCGAGCAGTGCACGGCCGGCCTTCTTGAGATAGAGGCGCTTGACGCGGCGGTCCGAGACGTCGTTGCGGCGCTCGATCCAGTCGCTGTCGCAGAGCTTGTCGATCAGGCGCGTCAGCGTGATCGGCTGCATCTCCAGCAGCTCGGCGAGTTCCGACTGCTTCATGCCTTCACTGCGCTCGACCTTGGCCAGGACCGCCCATTGGGCGCGGGTGATGCCGAAGCGCGACGCCTCCTTGTCGGCGTAGACGCGCAGCATGCGGTAGAGTTCACCGAGCGTGAACAGGAAGTTCTGGTCGACAGACCCGCGGGTCATGAACGCTGTCTCCAATGAGCTTGACTATAATAAGCTAGCTTATGATTATTTCATGGCGGCTTAACGCGATGCTGTCCCGCAAGCAAAGCATGGCTGGCAGCCGCCCGCCGGGCGCGCTTTGGGTTCCCTGGCTGAAATGCTAGAAGGCAGCCACATGACCCTCGCAAAGCCGGCATTTCCGACGCCCGACCATGATCACGGCCGCTGCACCGCGGACGCGCTGGCGCATGCCGAGGCGGTTTGCGAGCAGCGGGCGCAGAAATTCACGCCGATTCGCCGCCAGGTGCTGGGCGCGCTGCTCTCCAGTCACCGGCCGCTTGGCGCCTACGAGGTGATCGACGAACTCGCCAAGTCGATGCCGCGGCCGGCGCCGATCACGGTCTACCGTGCTCTCGATTTTTTGATAGCCAACGGCCTCGTGCATCGCATTGAAAGCCGCAACGCCTATCTTGCCTGCGCCGCCCACGACCACGACGCGACGTCGGCGGTCGCGTTCCTGATCTGCGAGCGCTGCGGCCTGGTCGGCGAAATCCCGTCAGCGTCCTTTGCCAAGGACCTCAACGCCGCGGCGCGAGCGTCAGGCTTCGCGCCGAAACTGTCCGTGGTCGAGATCACGGGCGTCTGCACCCATTGTCAGAACAATTCTTAAATCAACAACGGCGGAAAGCCGGCTCCCAGGAAGACATGTCCGCACCTCAAGCCATATCGTCCGCCGCGCGCCCTCTCAGTGCCGGCGCCATCGCCCTGATGCTCATGCTCTGCCTGACCTGGGGTTTCAATCAGATCGCAGTGAAGCTGGTGCTGCCCGATATCCCGCCGATGCTCCAGGCGATGATCCGCTCGATGGGCGCGCTGCCGGTCTTGTTCATCATCGGCACCGTGCGTGGCGTCAAATTCTTCGAGCGCGATGGTACGTGGAAGCCGGGCCTCATTGCAGGATTGATGTTCGGCATCGAATTCGTGCTGATTTTCCAGGGCCTGCGCCTCACCTCCGCCTCGCGTGCGGTGGTGTTTCTCTACACCGCTCCGTTTTTCGTCGCTCTCGGCTCCTATCAGGTACTGGGCGAGCGTCTTGGCAGCACGCAATGGCTGGGGCTGGCCGTGAGCTTTGCCGGGGTCGCCCTTGCGATCGGCGTCCCGCAGGCCAATGTCGATTCGCACGTCCTGCTGGGTGATCTCATGATCGTCGCCGGCGCCGCGCTATGGGCCGCGACCACGCTGGTCGCCAAGGGCACGCGGTTGCGCTTCGCCGCGCCCGAGAAGGCGCTGGGCTATCAGGTTGCGACCTCGATCCCGATCCTCGGCACGGCCGCCTGGCTGTTCGGGGAGAGCATTACCCACACGCCGTCGCCGCTGTCGCTCGGCCTGATGGCCTTCCAGGCGATCTGGGTGGTGGGAACCACGTTCACGCTTTGGTTCGCGTTGGTGAAGACCTATTCGGCCAGCAAATTGTCCGCTTTTACCTTCATCACCCCTTTGTTTGGCGTGGTGGGTAGCTATTTCATCATGCACGACAACCTGAGTCTGGCTTTCGGGGCCGCGGCCGTCCTTGTAATTGCTGGGCTTTTTCTGGTTAACCGTCCCAACCAACCCGCTGGGGCGCCGCGCGATGCATTGCTGAACGTCACCAAAACCTGATATTTGGACCCCATGAACAAGCTCGAAAACCCCATCGATTCCGACGTCGCAGGCCCTGCGCCGCGTCATCGGACCACCCAGGTCAAGGTCGGCGACGTCGCCGTCGGCGGCGGTGCGCCGATCGTCGTGCAGTCGATGACCAACACCGACACCGCCGATATCGACGGCACCATCGCCCAGGTCGCAGCGCTCGCGCGCGCCGGCTCCGAAATGGTCCGCATCACCGTGGACCGCGAGGAGGCCGCAGCCGCCGTCCCGCACATCCGCGACGGCCTGCTCAAGCGCGGCATCACCACGCCCTTGATCGGCGACTTCCACTATATCGGCCACAAGCTGCTCGCGGCCTATCCGGCCTGCGCCGAAGCCCTGGCCAAGTACCGCATCAATCCCGGCAATGTCGGTTTCAAGGACAAGCGCGACACCCAGTTCGCCGACATCATCGAGATCGCGAACAAGAACAACAAGCCGGTGCGCATCGGCGCCAATTGGGGCTCGCTCGATCAGGAGCTGCTGACCAGGCTGATGGACGAGAACGCCGCCTCCGCCAATCCGCGCGACGTGCGCGCGGTGACGCGTGAGGCCATGGTGCAGTCGGCCCTGCTCTCGGCCGCGCGCGCCGAAGAGCTCGGCATGCCCAAGGATCGCATCATCCTCTCAGCAAAAGTCTCGGCGGTGCAGGATCTGATCGCGGTCTACCAGGACCTCGCGTCCCGTTCCGATTACGCCATCCATCTCGGCCTCACCGAGGCCGGCATGGGCACCAAGGGCATCGTTGCTTCCTCGGCCGCGCTCGGCATCCTGCTGCAGCAGGGTATCGGCGACACCATCCGCATCTCGCTGACGCCGGAGCCCGGCGGCGATCGCACGCGTGAAGTGCAGGTCGGCCAGGAACTGTTGCAGACTATGGGCTTCCGCACCTTCGTGCCGCTGGTTGCGGCGTGCCCGGGCTGCGGCCGCACCACCTCGACCACATTCCAGGAACTGGCAAGCTCGATCCAGGGATTCATCCGTGACGAGATGCCGAACTGGAAGACGAAATATCCGGGCGTGGAAGAGCTCAACGTCGCGGTGATGGGCTGCATTGTCAACGGTCCCGGCGAATCCAAGCATGCCAATATCGGCATCTCGCTGCCCGGTACTGGCGAAGCGCCGGCTGCCCCGGTGTTCGTCGACGGCAAGAAGTTCCGCACCCTGCGCGGCCCGACGATCTCTGCCGACTTCAAGGCGCTGGTGATCGACTATATCGACCAGCGCTACGGCCAGGGCGCGAAGGTGCCGGTGACCGCGGCTGAGTAGCCGTCTCCAAACATCGAAGTCGTGGGGCGGGTTAGCACATAGCGTAACCCGCCTTATTTTTTGCGGACGCGAAGTGGCGGGTTACGCTTCGCTAACCCGCCCTACATTGCTACGATGCTCCCAATCAAACGATCGGGAGACACGCAATGAGCTCACTCGCCGGCAAGCAGGGCCCGCGCTATCGCCACACGGCTGAGGACGGCGCTCCCTACGAGACCATCGCCGTCGAAAAGCTGACGCCGATCATCGGCGCCGAAATCTCCGGCGTTGATATCGGCAAGCTCGTCTCCGACGACGCGCGCTCCAACCGGCAGATGGACGAGGTCCACCGCGCGCTCGCCGAAAATCTCGTCATCTTCTTCCGCGACCAGCAGATCACGCCGCGAGAGCATCTCGCCTTCGGCCGCAAGTTCGGCGAGCTGCATTTTCATCCCGCCGCGCCGCATGAGGACGAAGACCCGGCGCTGATGAAGATCTACGCCGACAAGAATTCGCCGCGGGCCAATGGCGAAGGCTGGCATTCCGACGTGTCCTGCGATCTCGAGCCGCCGATGGGCTCGATCCTCTATATCAAGCAGTGCCCGCCGCGCGGCGGGGACACGCTGTTCGCCAACATGTACGCGGCCTATGAGGCGCTATCGGATCGGATGAAGGCCTATCTCGACGGATTGACCGCGCTGCACGACGGCGAACCGATCTATCGCGGGCTCTACGCCAATTACGGCGTCGCCGACCGTCCGTCCTATCCGAACGCCGAGCATCCGGTGGTGCGCACGCATCCGGTCACGGGCAGGAAGGCGCTCTACGTCAACCGCGGCTTCACCCGTCACATCAGCGGCGTCCCGCGCGACGAGAGCGATGCGATGCTCGCCTATCTCTACCAGCACGCCGAAAACCCGCTGTTCCAGTGCCGCTTCCGCTGGACCGAGAACGCCATCGCCTTCTGGGACAATCGCTGCACCCAGCACCGCGCGATGTGGGACTACTGGCCGCATACGCGCTCCGGCACGCGCGTGACGGTGAAGGGGGAAAGGCCGGTGTGAAAATATCGTGGCGCATCACCACCGCTATCGCTGTTGCGCTGATCCCGCTTTTGGTGTCTTCGGCTGATCATGGCCAAGCGGCCGGAGCGCGGAAGGCCGCAAGGGCCAAACTCAAGCCGCCAGCCCCGGAGACATGCGGTCCGCGCAAATTCAAGATCATCCTCGATGTCGGACACACCTCCGAAGCGCAAGGAGCGACCAGTGCGCGCAACGACGTGGAATTCGGCTTCAACCTGCACCTGGCGCGCCTGATCGGAGAGCGATTGAAGTCGGCGGGCTTTGCCGCGACCCGCGTGCTGGTGACCGACGGCAAGGCGCGGGCAAGCCTGCTCAAGCGCGTCGGCACCGCCAATGCCGCCCATGCCGATTTTTTCCTGTCGATCCACCACGATTCCGTGCCGGACAAGATGCTCGAGGAATGGGAATTCGAGGGCGCCAGGAGCTATTTCAGCGACCGTTTCGGCGGCCATTCGCTGTTCGTGTCCGAGCGCAATCCGCACTTCGGCACCAGCCTCGCATTCGCCCGGTTGCTCGGCAAGCAGTTGAAGGATGGAGGCCTGCAATACGCCACCCAATACACCTTGCCGCTGATGGGGCGCTACCGGCATCCCTTGCTCGACAAGGATGTTGGCGTCTACCGCTATGACGGGCTCGTCGTGCTCTCGCAGACCCGAAGCCCCGCGGTCCTGCTGGAGGCCGGCTCCATCATCAACCGCGACGAGGAGATGGCGATGAACTCGCCGGAGCGGCAGGAGCTGATTGCAACAGCCGTGACCGCGGCCATGCGGGTATTTTGCGAGCGGCGGTAGTAAGCTACAGCGGCGCCCCCTGATACTCCCGGTTCGCCAGACTCGCCTCTTCCAGATCCAGGTCGCGTTCAATCCTTCGCCGCGTCTCGTCGGTGATCTGCCCGTCGCGCAGGAGGTCGTGGATGAATTTGCGTTCGGCGACGATCAACTCGCGGGTCAGCGCGGTGCCGGCGGCGGAGACGTCGTGGTGGGCGGGATCGAGCGAGTCCGGAAGCTGGTTGACACGGATCTCGTGGCGGGCACGCAGCAGTCGCATCACCTCGTCCGACACGTCTTTCTCTTCGGTCAAGGCATCGAGCGAGCGCAGCGCGGCGTCGAGCGCCTGGCGCCGTGCCGCGATCTCGGCCTCGTGCTCGGCGACATGCTCGTTGCGGCCGGCTTCCGCAATGCCGAGCCAGCGCACCACCGGCGGCAGCGTCAGGCCGACGCCGATCAGCGTGATGAAGATGACGCCGAAGGCGACGAACAGGATCAGGTCGCGATATGGGAAGGCCTCGCCGGCCGGCAGCGTGAACGGCAGCGCCAGCGCCGCCGCCAGCGACACGGCGCCGCGCACGCCGGTGAACGCGAGCGCGAACGGCCATTGCCAGGGCGGCGACGGGTCGCGCGCGCGCAGCGACTTGCTGAGCATCCGCGGCAGATAGGTCGCGGGGTAGAGCCAGGCGAAGCGCGCCAGAACGATGCTGACCACGACCACGGCGGTCGCGATCATGATGTCGTCGAGCGGAAACGCCTTCGATTTCTCGTAGAGCGCGCGCATCTGGAAGCCGGTGAGCAGGAACAACAGACCTTCGATCAGATAGATGATGAGGTCCCAGAAGAAGATGCCTTGCAGGCGCGTCGACGCCGAAATCAGCAGCGGCCCGTTCCAGCTCACATAGAGGCCGCAGGCGACGGTGGCGATCACGCCGGAGCCGCCGACATGCTCGGGCAGCCAGTAGGAGACGTAGGGCGTGATCAGCGACAGCGTCAGCTCGACCTGCGGATCGCAGGACCATTTGCGAAAGCGCAGGGAGAGCCACCCGACGCCGATGCCGAAGGCGATCTCGCCGGCGACGATCAGGGAAAATTCGCCGACCGCGAGCGGCAGCGAGAGATGCCCGACCATGATCGCGCCGAGCGCGAAGCGGTAGGCGATCAGCGCGGTGGCGTCGTTGGCGAGCCCTTCGCCCTCGAGGATGACCAGGAGCCGGCGCGGCATGTTCAGCCGGCGAGCGATCGCGAGCGGCGCCACCACGTCGGGCGGCGCGACGATGGCTCCCAACAGGAAGCCGATGCTCCACGGCAGGCCGATCACGTAATGCGTCGCAGCCGCCACCATCGCCGCGGTGAAGATCACGGCGCCGACCGCGAGCAGCACGATCGGACGCAAATTGTTCCTGAACTCGCGCCAGCTCATCGCGACGCTCGCCGAATAGATCAGCGGCGGCAGCACCATCAGCAGCACCAGTTCCGGCGGCAGTTCCACCGGCGGCATGCCCGGCACGAAAGCGAGGCCGATGCCGGAGAGCATCAGCAAAATCGCAGGAGCCATGTTGAAGCGGCGTGCGACGAGCGCGGTGCCTGCCAGCACGGCGAGCAGGATGAGAAAGGTCTGAAACTTCGCTTCCATGATGGTCTGTCTTCACCCGGAAGCGGCCGCAAGGTCAATGCGGCGCGGCTCACACCAGCCGTTCGGCAACCATCCGCCCGATGCGAGCGAATACGGACTCGATCTGTGCCGCATTCGGCGTGCCGCCCTGGGTATAGGCCGCGATCAGGATCGGCGCATCGGGCTTGGTGTTCGTCTCGGGCCAGGCGACCGCGATATCGCCCGATGCATCCTTGCCATTGTTGCCGGTCTTGTCGCCGATCTTCCAGCCTGCCGGCAGGCCGCCGCGCAGCCGGTTCGCGCCGGTCTTGCAGCCCACCATCCATTCGGTGAGCTGGGCCCGTGAGGCCGGCGACAGCGCTTCGCCCGTCACCAGCCGGCGCAGATTGCCCGCCATCGCCGCCGGTGTCGTGGTGTCATGGGGATCGCCAGGCGGCGATCGGTTGAGCTCGGGCTCGTTGTGGTCGAGCCGCGAGGCGGTATCGCCGAGCGATCGCCAGAATGCCGTCAGTGCGGCGGGGCCGCCGACCCGCGCGAGCAGCAGATTGGCGCAGGTGTTGTCGCTGAGCTCGACGATCGCCTTGCACATGTCCGCGACCGACATTGAGCCGGCCGAGAGGTTCTGTTTCGCGACCGGCGCGTACTCCAGCAGATCGGCCTTGTCGTAAGGGATCATGCTCGCAAGCTGTTCCTCGCCGCGATCGATCCGCGCCAGCACGCAGGCCGCGAGCGACGCCTTGAATGTCGAGCACATCACGAAGCGCTCGTCAGCCCGCCAGGTGAGCTTCGCGCCAGTGGCGAGATTTTCCGCATAGACCCCGATCCGCCCGCCGCTCTCGCGCTCATAGGATTCGAGTTCAGGCGGCGCCTCCGCGGCAAGGGCGGGAGAAGCGGCCATCCAGCATAGCGAAGCGAGCAGGGAACGGCGATCGAGAAGCATGGGGACCTTGGATGGAGTCGATCGGAATAGAGCGCGCCCCATCCGCGTCGTTCATTGCGAGGAGCGAAGCGACGAAGCAATCCAGAGTCTCTCCGCGGAAAGATTCTCGATCGCTTCGCTGCGCTCGCAATGACGGAGATTGGGGGGTGAGTGCGTCCAATTTCGGGCAGCAGAAGGTCGAGAGCCGCCCCTCACTCCCTCAGATCGTACCGATACGACTTCGACACGATCTGCCAGCCGTCGGCGAGCTTCATCGCCACCAGGTAATCCGTGAAAAAGCGCGGCGGCAGCTGGCACCTGACCTTGATGAAGGCGGTCTTGTCGTCCGAACGGTCGATGGTGACGATGAAATCCTCGCGCGGCTTGCCTTCGATCCTGGCGGAGGCGCGCTTGCGTACGCGATCGAGCCAGTCCGGCACGGTGAGCACCTGCAATTCGCCCTTTTCAACCCAGCGCAGATCGGCGGACGGATGGAATATGGCGCCGAGCTTTTCGGCGTCGCCCTCGTAAAGTCCGTCAAAATAGGATTGCACGATGGCTTCGACGCTGGACCGATTCTGGCTCATGGGTCGTCCCTTTGCATGATGGCGGCGACGGAACTTAGTCGTGCGCATCAAATTGCGCTATGGGTGCCTTCCGCCATTCGTGCAGGGGCACCGTCATGACAGGTTCGCAACAACCGAATGCTCGCATCCTTGCTGGCGAATGCTACTGCCGCGCGGTCCGCTACGAGGTGGCGGACGCGTTCTCCTATGCGCTGAACTGCCACTGCTCGAACTGCCGCCGCACCACCGGCGCCGCCTTCAAGCCGTTCGCCGGCATCGAGCACAGCAAGCTCCGCCTCGTCAGGGGCGAGGACCAGCGGATCATTTACGGGGACGACACCACCCATGACGCGCATTGCGCCAGTTGCGGCTCGCTGCTGTATTCCCGGGTCCGCGAAGGAAAATGGGTCCACATCGCCATGGGAACCCTGGTCGATGCCCCCTCGATCCGGCCGACCGCCCATATTTTCGTGGGCTCCAAGGCGCCGTGGCACGAGATCACGGACAATCTGCCGCAGTATCGGGGGCACATCGGAAATGGCTAGCGGGAATCCGGCCCCGCCTGGACCGCTGCCGGCGAACCGCCAACGCCCTGGCGCGACCAACAAGGGGGATCCTCGGCATGCGGCCGGACTGCCTTCGTGACCTCCATCACAAGCTCGGATGGCGGATCTTGCTAAGGCAATCCCAGGGGGTGTGAACCACCCAAAACTCTTGGAAGCCGTGTCATGCGCAATTTGCTCAGACTTTACCCGCTTCTCCTCGCCGTCGCACTGATGTTCGGCGCCGGGCCCGCCTTCGCCGGGAAGCGCGTAGCTCTGGTGCTCGCCAACTCGGCTTATCAGCACGCGCCGTCGCTCACCAACCCCGTCAACGACGGTGCGGTGATGGCGAAGACGCTGAAGGATGCCGGCTTCGACGTCGTTGAGTTCCCGCCGCGACCTGTCGGCGCTGGACACGCGGCGCGTGCTGCGCGATTTCGCCGATGCGAGCCGCGATGCCGATATCGCGGTGGTCTATTACGCTGGCCATGGCATCGAGGTCGAAGGCTCGAACTATCTGATCCCAGTCGACGCCAAGCTCGAGCGCGACACCGACGTGTTATGACGAGGCGTTGTCGCTCGACCGCATCCTGGTCGCGGTCGAACCGGCCAGGCAGCTTCGTCTCGTCATCCTCGACGCCTGCCGCGACAATCCGTTCGGCAAAACCATGAAGCGCACCGTCGCCTCGCGCGGCATCGGCCGCGGGCTGGCCCAGGTCGAGCCGTCGAGCCCCAACACGCTGATCGCCTATTCGGCCAAGGCCGGCTCAATGGCGCAGGACGGCGACGGCGCCAACAGCCCGTTCACGGTCGCGCTGTCGAAGCATCTGACGACGCCGGGCCTCGACGTCCGCCGCGCCTTCGGCTTCGTGCGTGACGACGTGCTCAAGTCAACCGGCAACCAGCAGGAGCCGTTCGTCTATGGTTCGCTCGGCGGCGAGGACGTGCCGCTGGTGCCGGTCAAGGCGACGCCGGCGAGCGCGGCGGCGCCCGCGCCGAATCCGCTGGCCGACATCCGCCGCGACTATGAGCTCGCGCTCCAGGTCGGCAACAAGCCGGCGTGGGAGGCGTTCCTCGCCCAGCACCCCGACGGCTTCTATGCGAGCCTCGCCAAGTTGCAGCTCGAGAAGATGCAGGCCGAGCAGGTCCACACGGCGGCAATCGAGAAGGCGAAGCAGGCCGAGGCCGAGCGTGATCGTCTGGCTGCGCTTGGCGCGCAGAAGGACGCACAGGCCAAGGCTGCGGCCGACGCAAAGGCGGCCGAGCAGGCCCGGCTTGCCGCGCAGAAGGCCAAGGAACAGGCACAACAGCAGGCGGCCGCCGCCGAGCAACAGCGTGTCAATCTCGCCGCCGCGGCGCCAAGCGCTGGGCCCGTCAGCACGGCCAGCCCCGCCGGCGCCAACGTCGCCTCGCTGACCCCCGCAACCGCGCCGGCAGATCTCGGCCGCTCGGTCCAGACTGAACTCGGCCGCGTCGGCTGCTTCTCGGGCTCCGCCGACGGCAACTGGAACGCGACCTCGCAGCGCTCGCTGTCGCAGTTCAACCGGTATGCCGGCACCAAGCTCGACGTGGAGGTGGCCAGTACCGATGCGCTCGACGCGGTCAAGGCCAAGCCCTCGCGGGTGTGCCCGCTGGTGTGCGAGCACGGCTTCAAGGCCGATGGCGACAAGTGCACAAAAATCGTCTGCGGCGGCGGCACCGTGCTGAACGACGACAATGAGTGCGAGAAGAAGCGTGCCAAGCCCGCGACCATCGCCAAGGGCAACGACAGTCCACAGCAGGATCGGCCGTCGCGTCAGCGTGCGCAGGCGGGCGCCGGCGGCAAGGGCGCAGCGGCGGGGCGTGCGACAGTCAGTCCTCAGGTGTTATGCACCGCCTACAGCTGCCGCCCGGTCCAGCGCGGCTGCCATCTTGAATATCACGGCGGTGGCGGCCCCGGAAACGAGGCCAGTGTCGAGGTGTGCAACTGAGTTGGGTGTGAGGCCTCACCGCTGGGTCGTCCTGGCTTTCGCCAGAACGACGACTGCGGAGGCCGCTACGATGCGATCGCGCTGGCCGCGATGTTGACGGTGAGCGCCAACAACGCCGTGTTGTAGATGAACGAGACGATGCCGTGGGCGGTCGCGGTGCGGCGGATGGTCTTGTCGGTGATGCCGACGTCGGAGACCTGCGCGGTCATGCCGATCACGAACGAGAAGTAGACGAAGTCCCAATAGTCGGCGTGGTCTTCCTTGTCGCCGCTCGGGAACTGCAACCCGCCCGGTGGATGCCGATAATAATCATGGGCGTAATGCAGGGCGAAGGTGGTGTGCACCGCGGCCCAGGACAGCGCGATCGTGGTGATGGCGATGGTCAGCTCCGCGGCGCCGCGATGGGCGCCGAGCTCGGCGACGATCGCTGCGATGCTCGCGAATGCGCCGATCGCCGTCACCAACAGGATCACGAAGCGGCCGTCGTCCTGCATCGCCGCGGCGCGGCGGATATGCTGGTGGTCGTTGCACAGCATCATCGCATAGACCAGTACCAGATAGACCGCGATCAGCGTATCCCAGCCGAGCACAAGCCGCGTCGTCAGCCGGAGTGAGCCCGGCACAAGCAGGCATGCGAGGATGCCGGCTCCAAGCGAGATGAAGGTTCGCGGCCGCGCATAGATCAGCCGCATCGGCCGCGACATCTGGCGGAAGCGGGCGAGGACGGGATCTTCTTTGCCGTCGACCGCCATCGACGCGCGCTAGCTCTTCCGCTCGGCGACAAACCGCGCGGCGGCTTGCAGCACGGCGGCGCGATCGCCGAAGATCGACACTGCGCTGTCGGCCCGCGCCAAAAGATCGCGCACGCGCTGCTTGGCGCCCTCGATGCCGAGTTGGGTAACGAAAGTGGTCTTGCCCATCGCTGCGTCCTGGCCCGAGGGCTTGCCGAGCGCCGCCGCATCGCCCTCGACGTCGAGCAGATCGTCGGCGATCTGGAAGGCCTCACCGAGCGCGCGGCCGTAATCGTCGAGCGCCTGATATTCCTTCTGCGAGGCCTGGCCCAGGATCGCGCCGGCGATGCAGCCATAGCGCAGAAGCGCGCCGGTCTTCATCTGCTGGAGGCGTGCCACATCGACCGGCTCGCGGTCGCCAAAGCGGCCTTCGCCGGCGAGATCGAGGATCTGGCCGCCGACCATGCCGCCGATGCCGGCGCAACGCGCCAGTGCGCGCGTCAGCAACAGCCGGACATCGGCGTCGCGATGGATCTCGTCGCGGGTGATGATGTCGAAGGCGAGCGTCAGCAAGCCGTCACCGGCGAGGATGGCGGTGGCGTCATCGGTCTGCTTGTGCAGAGTGGGACGGCCGCGGCGCAGGTCCGAATTGTCCATCGCCGGCAGATCGTCATGGATCAGCGAATAGCAGTGGATGCATTCGAGCGCAGCGCCCGCGAGCAGCGCCGCCTCGCGCGGCACGCCGAACACCGCCGCACTCTCGACCACCAGGAATGGCCGCAGTCGCTTGCCGCCGTTCAGGCTCGAATAGCGCATTGCGTCCATCAGCCGCTTGGGCCGCGCGATCTCATCGTGCAGGATGTCGTCTGCCAGGAGGCGCCCGAGCAGGGCTTCGGTGTCATCAGCGGTCTTGTCCAGACGTTTGGCGAAATCGGACGGGGACGTGCCGGTCATCAAGAAAGGCTCCAGAACTAAAATTCGGCGGGACAATCCTTTATGAGCCGGCCCCAGTCAATCGTTTGGAGGGCCTAAAAAGTACTGGAAAAGGCCCGAATTATCACAGACTTAATGCCGGGCCCGTGGGCTGCGTTTCATTTTGCGCCGGAAAGGTCGATTTGCGCGTCGTCAAAATCCTGCTGGTGATGCTCGCGGTTGCACTGCTGGCGCCGTACGTGATTGCGCCGTTCTACCGCACCGGTCACCCCGTTTCGACACTGATGGCCTGGCGAAGCTTGCGCGGCGCGCCGATGCAGCGGCAATGGATCGATCTCGCGGCCATGTCGCCCTATTTGCCGCGCGCGGTGGTGGCGGCCGAGGACGCCCATTTCTGCAAGCATCACGGCATCGACTGGGGTGCCCTGCGCGAGGCGATCGACGACGCGAAGGAGGACGGCACGCCTTTCCGCGGCGCCTCCACCATCACCCAGCAGGTGGCCAAGAACCTGTTCCTCTGGCAGGGGCGGGATTTCGTCCGCAAGGCGCTGGAATTCCCGTTGGCAGTGTGGGTCGATTTCGTCCTGCCCAAGCCGCGGATCCTGGAGATTTACCTCAACATTGCCGAACTCGGCCCGCAGGGCCAGTTTGGGGTCGAGGCGGCCGCGCCTATGCCTTCGGCAAATCGGCCGCCAATCTTTCCCCTCGGGAGGCCGCACTTCTGGCCTCGATCCTGCCGAATCCGGTCAACGCAGCGCCAGAACCCCGGGACCGGGCGTCCGGCGGCTGGCCGGCACCTATGTGGCAAGGGCGCAGGCCGCCTCGCTTGCGACCTGTTGGCGGGAAAATCGCCGATTTTGGGTCCTTTTCGGACGCATTTTCCGGTCCAATACCCTAGCTTTGCGGCCAGCCTTCCTCTTATAAGCCCGGCCTTGATCGGCATTTCGCTCGCCCCGTTTGGGTGCTGAGCCGTCCCGCCGCGGACGATGCCCTGATCGACACCAATCCCTAGAGGATATTGAAATGGCCGTTCCGAGAAGAAAAACCTCGCCGTCGCGTCGTGGCATGCGCCGCTCGGCAGACGCCATCAAGAAGCCGACCTACGTGGAAGACAAGGACTCCGGCGAGCTCCGTCGTCCCCACCATCTCGACCTCAAGACCGGCATGTACAAGGGCCGGCAGGTCCTGAAGAAGAAAGAGTCCTGAGACTTTTCTCAGGCAGGGTTATCCTCAATCAGGATGACGTGACCTGCCTGATTTCGGCCAACCCATGAGATATGACGGTGACGGCGGCGGAGCTGATGCTTCGCCGCCGCATTGTCCTGCCCGGACATCTTGATCGAGAAGGCCTTCCGCCGATGGTCGGTTTCCCGCTGCTTCTGATTCCGCTCGCGGTCTACAACATCATCGCCTTTCTGATGCCCAGCGTGTCTTTCTCCGACGTGCTGTTCAATGTGCCGATGATCACGGGCGAGACCTGGCCGGTCACGCTTGCCGATCTGCTGCTGGCGCTCGGCGTGGTGCTGCTGCTGCTCGAAGTGGTCAAGGGCGCGCGCCCCGGCGCGAAATTCCTGATGGATCATTTGCTGTCGCTGATCCTGTTCGGCGCGGCCGCCGCCGAATTCGTGATCTGGCCCAAATTCGGCAACTCCACCTATTTCCTGCTGGTGCTGCTCGCGATGGCCGATTTCCTCGGCGGCATCGCCCAACGCGCGCGCCGCCGCATCGCCTATGTCGCCGCCGAGACCGTGGCGGTGCCGCGCAAGGCCAAGCGCCAGGACGAGCCGCCGGCGAAAGAGACGATGTTTGAGCCGAAGCTCGATCCGGTGCCCGCACCGCCACCCGCGCCCTCAGCGCAATCGGTCGCCGAATCCGTGCTGATGGATCACCCCGCGCCGAAACCTGTGCAGGGCATCGCGCCGTAACCGGAAATTCCCTCGCCGCATTTGCAGCCGGGCAACGGCAGGCGGTCCTCACCCTGAGAGCCGTGCTGATCGGCGTTATGTCACCTGCCGGGTGCGTGAGGTGACGCTGGGAAGCTGGCGCTTGCCGCCATAGGCCATTCGCGCGTCCTCGGAAGAGCCGCGGCGCAGCCGGCTTGCCTGGGGCAGGTGCTCGGCATTGGCGATCAGCTGGGTGACGAAGCTCGGATCGGGGCGCGTCAGCGGGATCACCTTGTGGACCCATTCTGGCGTCGGGGTCAGCGGCACCACTTCGGTGCCCAACATCCGCTCCGCCTCGTCGGATTGATCAATCGTCACCATCGTAACACCGTAGGCTGGTCAACTGTCGCGTTTCGGGACGAAACGCGCTGGACCTGTGATGGTCTCGCAAGGCCTATGCCGGCCGAGCCTATCTGGTTCCAAGGCGCCCTGGGAACGTGGTTTCCAAATTGTTTATGAACTTTGCCTAGGGTCGGGGACGAATCTGGCCGTATCCTATGCCGGCTCAGGACCCCCCGCTGTCCCGAAACGAGGCGCTTTTGACCCCCGCATTGCCGCAAGCCTCCGAGATCCTGGCCGCCCTCGGCCAAGCCGTGTTCGTCTGGGATATCGCCAGCGACGCCATCGTCTGGGGCGAGCAGGCCGGCGCCATCTTCCCCGGCATCCCCACTGAGCGGCTTGCGACCGGCACCGAGTTCGCCAGGCTGATCGAGCCCGCGCAGTCGCTGCGGACCGCCGCGCTGGCACAGACCTCCGCCGTGCACGGCACCGACGGCACGCCCTACCGGGTCGAATATGGCGTGCGCATGAGCGCGTCCGATCCCGTGGTCTGGATCGAGGAGACCGGCCGCTGGTTCGCCGGCGCCGACGGCCGCCCGGTGCGCGCGATCGGCTCCGTCCGGATCAACAACGAGCGGCACGCCCGCGACGAGGAACTGACGAAGCTCGCCCGAACTCGATCCACTCACCGGCGAGCTGAACCGCTCCCATCTGATCGCCGCGCTGGCCGAAGCGATCGAGGAGACGACCCGCTTCCGCTCGACCGCGGCCTTCATGCTGGTCGGCATCGATCATCTCGCCCGCGTCAACGATGCCTTCGGCTTCGACGTTGCCGATGCCGTGATCCTCGATGTCGCCACGCGCATCCGCGCGCGCTTACGTGGTGGTGACGTTCTCGGCCGCTTCTCCGGCAACAAGTTCGGCCTGATCCTGAAGAACTGCACCGTCGATGATATGAATGTTGCCGCCGAGCGCTTCCTCACCGGCATCCGCGACGAGGTGGTGCCGACCAAATCCGGCCCGGTCTCGGTCACCGTCTCGATCGGCGCGGTCAGTCTGCCGCGCTATGCCCGCAACACCGACGAGGCGATCAACCGCGCCCATGAGACGCTGGATGCCGCCAAGCGCCGCCGCGCCGGCTCGTGCGCCGCATGGCGTCCGGATGCCGCGCGCGACGCGCAGCGCCGCGTCAACATCCGCGTGACCGACGAGATCGTCACCGCGCTGAACGAGCGCCGCATCAGGCTCGCCTACGAGCCGGTGGTCTCGGCCGTCTCGCGCGAGGGCGCGTTCCACGAATGTCTGGTGCGGATGGACCAGGGCGACGGCCAGGTGCTGCTCGCGCCCGACATCGTTCCGGTCGCCGAGCGGCTCGGCCTCATCCGGCTGGTCGATCACCGCGTGCTCGAGCTCGTGGTTGCCGAGCTCGCGGCCGCGCCCGACATCCGCCTCAGCCTCAACATCTCGCCGGACACGACGATGGACCCGGACTGGTGGGCCGGGATCGAATCGCTGATGCGTGCGCATCCCGGCGTCGCCGAGCGGCTGATCGTGGAGATCACCGAGACCGTCGCGATCCAGGACATCGATGACGTCCGCGCCTTTGTCGGTCGCCTCAAGAATTTCGGCAGCCGCATCGCCATCGACGATTTCGGTGCCGGCAACACCTCGTTCCGCAATTTGCGCAAGCTCGGCGTCGACATCGTGAAGATCGACGGCGCCTTCGTGCAGAACATCACCCACTCCGCCGACGACCGGGCCTTCGTGCAGACCCTGATCGACCTCGCCCGCCGCCTCGACATCAAGACCGTCGCCGAATGGGTGCAGGACGAGGAAGCCGCAAACATGCTGCGCGACTGGGGCTGCGACTACATCCAGGGCCGCTTGATCGGGCTGGCGTCCGCCGAGCGCCCGTGGGGCGCGCCGCCGGACAGCGCGCTGCCGGCCGCGGGGTAAGGATCGTAGGGTGGGTTAGCGTAGCGTAACCCACCCCACGCAGATAGTTACGCCACTCGCCGGACCATGTTGAGCCGCTCAATGGTGTGGCCGACCTCTGCCGCCGGGCACGGCCTGCCGAAATAATAGCCCTGCACCGCGGTGCAGCCGCATTCGCGGACGAACTCGAGCTGCTCGATCGTCTCGACACCTTCCGCCGTGGTCTCGACGCCGAGTACTGCGCCGAGACTTGCGATGGTGCGGACGATGGCGATGCTTTCCGGGCTTTCGCCGAGCGTGCCGACGAAGGAGCGGTCGATCTTGATGCGGTCGAACGGAAATTTGCGCAAATAGCTCAGCGAGGAATAGCCGACGCCGAAATCGTCGAGGCTGACGCGCACCCCGAGCGATCGAAGCTGATGCAGGATCTCGATCGTCGCTTCGCTGTCGTCGAGCAGCGCCGTCTCGGTGACCTCGAGCTCGAGCCGCTGTGGCGGAAGGCCGGCCTCCGCAAGCGCGCTCGTGACCATCGCCACCAGTCCGCGCGAGCGGAACTGCACCGGTGACAAATTGACCGCAATCGTAAGGTCCGGCCAGCGACGCCGCCGTCGCGCACGCCGTGCGCAACACCCATTCCCCGATCGGAACGATCAGCCCGTTTTCTTCGGCGATCGGAATGAACTCGGCCGGCGAAACCAGGCCGCGCGACGGATGCTTCCAGCGCAGCAGCGCCTCGAAGCCGGTCAGCTCGGTCGTGTCGAGCCGCACCTGCGGCTGGAACACCAGATGGAATTGGTTGGCCTCCAGCGCGCCGCGCAGATCGTGCTCCAGCGCGTGGCGGCTGCGCGCCTCTTCTTCCATCTCGGGCTCGAACAGCTGATAGGCGCCGCGGCCCTTGGCTTTGGCCCGGTAGAGCGCAAGGTCGGCGCATTTCATCAGCTCGTCGGCGTGGAGCCCGTGATCGGGCGCGATCGCGATGCCGACGGAAACGCCGATATGGATCGACTGGCTTTCCAGCGGCGGCGGGTGGCCGATGATCTCGACCAGACGTCGTGCGAGTTGCTCCGCCGATTGCGGCTGCGGTCCGCGTTGGAGCACGGCGAACTCGTCGCCGCCGAGGCGGGCGACGGTGTCGTGCTCGCCGACATTCTCCTTCAGCCGCGCCGCGACCCAGCGCAGCAGTCGGTCGCCGGCGGCGTGGCCGAGCCGGTCGTTGACGGTCTTGAAATTGTCGAGGTCGAAGCACAGCACGGCCATAGCGCCGCCGGCGATCGCGACCTGGTTCAATCCCTCGCCCATCTTCTCGCGGAACAGCGTGCGGTTGGGCAGGTCGGTAAGCGAATCGTGTCGCGCCATGTGCTCGACCCGGGCCTGGGCCTTGTGACGCTCGGTGACGTCCTCGTAGGTGACGACCCAGCCGCCATGCTCCATCCGCTTGTGGTTGAGCTTGATGATGCGGCCGTCGCTCAAATGGTGGTGCAGCGTGTGCTCGCCCTCGCGCAGCCGTTCGATATAGTCGGCATAGAGCTTGGCGGCGGTCGTGTTCGGATGGATGCCGAGATCGCAGCTATGCTCCATGATCTCGCGCATCGAGACGCCGGGCTTCACGATCTCGGGCGAGAGGCCGTACATCTCGATGTAGCGGCGGTTGCAGACGATCACGTGCAGGCGCGAATCGAGCATGCACAGGCCCTGGCTCATGTTGTTCAGCGCCGCGTCGAAGCGGCGATACTGCTCGCTCAGCTCCTCGACCGCGTGCTCGCGCTCGGTGATGTCCTCATAGGTGGCGACGAAGCCGCCCTCGGGCAGCGCGCAGTAGCGCACCGAGATCACGGTGTTGTTCGACATGCTCCGCCGCATCGGCGAGGAGTTGCGGCTTGCGATCCGGGCGCGGGCGGCTTCCAGGATCTGCTGCGGGCTGTAGTCCGACGCGAAGGCGCCGTTCGCCATCGAGCGCTCGATCAGCTCAGCGAGATGCGTGCCGGGTCTGGTCTCCTCCGGCGACAGCCGGTAGATCGTCCGGTAGGTGGTGTTGCAGACACGAAGGCGCATGTCGCTGTCGTAGAAGGCGAGCCCATGCGCCATATTTTCGAGCGCGGCATCCAGCATGAGGTTTTGCTGCTTGAGCGTCTCTTCGTGCTGCAACCGTTCGGTGACGTCTTCATGCACCGTGACCCAGCCGCCGTCGGGCATGAACCGGGATACGGCTTGCACCTTTCGGCCGTCAAAGCGTGTCACCAGAACGGTTTTCGGGCTCCTGGTTCGGACGTCGTTTATCCGGGCATCGCGGAACTCGTCTCCGGACAGGTCTGCTCTGTTGCCGCGCGACAGCCAGTGGTCGATGGCCGTGCTGTGCAGGACGCCCGGTTTTACGATCTTGGGGTCGAGGTTGTAGAATTGCAGGAAGCGTTCGTTGCAGACGACGATGCGGCTGTCGGCGTCATACATGATGAGGCCGTGCGACATGTTGGCGAGCGCGTGCTGGCTGCGCTCGGTCTGAAGTTGCAGCTCAGTCTCGAGCCGGGCGAGGCGGCTGACATCGTCGCAGATCGTCATCCAGCCGCCGCTGGGGAGCGGCTTCAGCTCAAGCGACATCACGAGGCCGCTCGCGAGTGTTTGTTCGGTCCGGAACGGCTGGCCGGCCGCGATCTGCTTCACGCGTCTGGTGTAGAGTGCGTCGAGCTCACTGAGCGGGAAGTTGCCCAGCGAGGCGCTATGGGCGAGCACGTCGCGATAGCTCGTGCCGACCCGCACGATCTCGGCCGACATGTTGAACAGCGTGAGGTAGCGCTGGTTGACCAGTACGATCCGGTTGTCGGCATCGTAGACGCAGACGCCCTGCTCCATGTGGTCGAGCGCAAGCTGGCTCAGCGCGACCAGGGCTTGCGGACCCTGCCCGCGGCGTTCACCACGCCTGTTGTCGTCGGTCGACGTCATGGGATCAGCGGAATCTCGGCGGCAATAGACTTAATGCAAGGCAATTTCGACACGAGGGTAGCGAAGAGGCGGGAAAATTCCCTTAAGCGCTGTAGTTTACGGAGGGTGACTGGCGGTGGAGAGAGTGCGTGATACGAACGCGCGAATGCGAGGTCTCGGAGCGCGCAATAATTGCTTTCGCCGGGACGACGACATCTTACGGCCCGTAAAGCACGAGCTCGGTATCAGTGAGATCGCCCAGCCGCGGGCGGTGCGGGCCCTTGAAATATTTGCGGCCGCGGCGCTCGGTATAAATACCGACAAGGCCGGGGATCGGCTCGTTGGCATCGACGATCACCGAGATCTTGCCGAGCCGCAGCAGCAATCTTCCGATGCGGCCGGCGCAGGCAGCGTATTCGGCAGCGCTGCGGCAATAGATCAGCTGCATCGCCGGCGGTGCGATGAAACCGCGGCGGATGCGCACCGGTTGCAGGATGAAGGGGAAGGTGCCCTTCGGCGTGCGGCAGACCAGGCTGAGGCAATTGTAGCGCGCATGCCGCGTCAGCAGCTCGGTCTCGGCTTCGGTGAGGCCTTCGATCTGCTTGGTATGCTGCGAGATGACCTCGATCTTGCTCCAGCGCGGGGCGCGCGATAGCGCTGGCACCGAGAAGAACAGGCCGCGGCAATAGGCTCGAAAACCCTGCGTCTCGATGATCGGCCAGGTCCATACCGCCGGGCTGATGTTGAGATAGGTGACGTGCTTGTGCCGCTGCGCGATCTTGGTCAGGAGCGGGGCGTAGTTACGGTAGGCCGGCTCGACATACCAGCTCGACAGGTTGCAGTGGATGGCAGTCTCTTCGCCGTCCTTCCGCGTCGTGTAGATCAGCAGCAGCACCCCGACCGGCGTGCCGTCATCGTCGATCATGTAGCCGAAGCGCGGATAACCTTCCGGCACCGGCCGGAAGGCCTGCCGGCGCAGGCCCTGGATCCAGTAGTTGCGCGAGCGGCCGACGAAGCCGCGCGTCAACAGGTCCGCGACCGCGTCGACGTCGGCTTCGGTGATCTCGCGGCATCGGACCTTGGTGTGGATCACGCTCGTCTTACCCGTGGAAATGATCGGCCTCTTACCTTAGCGCCAGCCTTCGCCGTGGGCATCGGCCGGAGCTAGCGGCTGCATGCCCAGAAGGTCCCGCACCTTGGCGGGCCAGGCGGAGAGATCGGTGCCGTGGGTGTGGAACATTGCGACCGCCAGGCGATCCATGCCGAAGGCGACGCAGCCGGTGTGCGCCGGTTCGCCATTGGTATCCTGGATGCCCCAGGTCGTGCCGAAATGCTCGCGGTGATAGTTGAAGCTCATGCAGGCGGTCGGCTGCTCTTCCGAGCGCAGCGGGATCAGGAGCTCGAACTTGAGCTGCTGCTGCTTCTGGCTCACCGCCTTCATCTGGCCGACGCGGCCGAAGAAGGGGTCGCTGGCATAATCGACGCGGAAGGTCAGGCCGAGATCGGTCGCGATCGCCTGCGCACGCACCATCCAGCGTTCGCGGAAATCGGCGACGTCATCGGGCGTGCCGATGCAGACATATTCGCGCATCCGGAACGATTGCAGCCGGTCGAGATGCTTTGACGGTTCGCGGCGGAAGCAATCGGCGGCGACGTCGAAGCGCAGGCCGCCCTTCGGCAGCTGGCCGCGGCTCGCTGCGATCGGATAGACGGGGTAGCAGGCGGCCGGCGAGAGCACGAGATCGGCGGGCGACAGCGAACTGGTCCAGTCGCCGCCGGCATCGAAGCGGCTCACCGCGGCGTTGATCTCGCGCTCGGTGCCGTGCAGGCCGCAGACGCAGCCGAGCAGGTTCGGAAAGCTCTTGAGATAGCCGGATTTTTCCAGCTGGGCGCGGCTCATCACCGGCGGGAATCGCATCACCTCGGTACCGGCTTCGCGGTTGCCGGTGATCAGCGCGGCGAGACGTTCGACAACGCCCTCATAGAGCGCGGTGCGGGCATAGACGCCGTCCGATCCCATGGGATGGAACAGCTTGTCGGCGAGATGATCGAGCGGATCGACGGCCTGCGGCGCGGTCGCGGGTGAATTGGGAAGAACAGCAATGTTCATGTTCGACTTCCTGTTATCTGCAAATTATTCTTTTTGGCCGAAGGCACGTCAGTCGCGAAGGCTTGTTAGTCTCGAAGGCTTGCCGGAATGCCGCTCATCAGCGTCGAGGTTGCGGCATTGGCCAGAATGCGGTCATTGTTGATCATGATCGGCGACGACAGCACGTCGCGCAGGTGGCGGCCCATGGTGAACTCGCCATCATTGCGGTAGCCGGAGAGGCCGGTGGTGCGCATCGCATGCATCACGGTCTCGACCGCAAGCTCGGAGGCCTGCACTTTCAGCAGCGTGATCGAGGACTGGAAGTCGAGCGAGCCCAGCGCACGCTCGTCATGCTCGGCGCGGGCAAAGGCGTCGAGATTGGCCGATATCAGCGCGCGCAATTTAGCGAGCGACATTTTCGCGGCCGTGAAATGCGCCGCGGCCGGCGGCATCTGCCCGCCGGAACTGCGCGCCGCCTTGCGGACGAAGGCCTGCGCGCGCGTCACGGCGGCGGCCGCAATGCCGGCCCAGGCCGACGACCAGCACAGATGCGCAAACGGCGTCATGGTCTGGGCGTGGATCTTGTCATAGGACTCCGGGAAGACGCGGTCGGCAGGGCAGTCGACCTTCAGTTCGAAGCCGGTCGAGCAGGTGCCGCGCATGCCGAGCGTTTCCCAACCCAGCGTCCGCTTCAGTGAATAATCGTCCTTGGCGAGCGCCAGCAGCACCTGGTCCGACGCCGCGGCGTCGGTCGCGCGGCGGGCGATGGTGACGAGCCCGTCAGCCTCGGCGCCGTAGGAGATCACGGTGGCGTCGCGAACGAGCGAGACGGTGTCGCCGGCGTTGTCGACGGCCGCGGCGCTGGCGCGGATGTTGCCACCGTTCTGGCCTTCGGTGGTGGAGGACGCGAGCAACCACTGGTCGCGGGCGACCCGGCGCATCATGGTCTCCATCCAGGGAATGCCGTGGCCGTGCCGGATCACGCAGGCGACCTTGGTCGTATGCATCGCGTAGACCATCGCCGTGGAAGCGCAGGCGCGTCCGAGCGTGTAACAGATGTCGGTGACCTCGTAGACCGAGGCACCCAAGCCGCCTAACTCGACCGGGATCATGACGCCGAGCAGCTTTTGCTCGCGCGCGGTATCGAAAGCCTTGTGCGGGAAGCGGGCGTCGCGATCGACGCCGTCGGCGTCGGCTGCGGCCACGCTGGCGGTGCGGGCTGTGCGCTCGATCAACGAGGGGCCCTGTTCGAGGAAGCTCGTCGGCGCTTCGTCGACAGTGAGGACTGCTTCACGCACGTTCATGCTCGTCCGCCTCCGGTTTGTCGTTCAAGATCGCCGGCATCATTCGCGATGCCGTGCAACGATCCTTCGACCATCCTTGCTTGTGAGACGAGGCTACGGATTTAATTCAAATTCGTCGATGAAATACAGGGTAAACGGATCGCAATTCCAAACGAACAGTTAAGGGCCGGTTGTTTCCATCGCCGAAACTCCACCCATCGCGTTAGCAATTTGGAAGAGGCGCGAATTTCAATCAATCTGAGTCATCGTTTACTAAGAAACGCGAAGTAATGGTCGCGCCCATTGCCGGATCGGCCGTCCCTGCCCATCGTAGTCGGCAGTCCGGTCCGACCTAAGATGACATATGGAATTTGCCGATGCAGGCCTTCGATACTGACGTGCGCAATCGCATCATCAAGCTGGTGAAGGGCATCCTCGAACAGAATGCGCTGCCCGCCAATGTCACGCCGCAGGCCAAGCTCGTCGACGTTGGCCTGACCTCGATGGACATGGTCAATCTGATGCTGGGCGTCGAAGCCGAGTTCGACTTCACCATCCCGCAGTCCGAGATCACGCCTGAGAATTTCCAGTCAATCGAGACGCTGGAGCGGATGGTCGCAACCCAGCTGCAGCCGGCGACCGCGGCTTAATTAAACGCACCCCGCCTCCCGGCATCGCCCCATCACCCCCGTTCCAAAACCGCCGCAAAACTGGCATAGCTTAACCATGTCGCACGTGGCGGACAGGGTGGAACGGGCATGACGCAGGCGGTATTGGGCATCATCGGCGGCTCCGGCATCTACGACCTGCCGGGGCTCGAGGGCGCGCGCGAAGAGGTGATCAAGAGCCCCTGGGGCGAACCGTCGGCCCCGCTACGACGCGGCGCCATCGCAGGTCTTCCGATCGTGTTCCTGCCGCGCCATGACAAGGGTCATCGGCTCTCGCCCTCCGACATCAACTACCGCGCCAACATCGACGTGCTGAAGCGCGCCGGCGTCACCGATCTGATCTCGCTCTCGGCCTGCGGTTCCTTCAAGGAGGAGATGCCACCGGGCACCTTCGTCCTCGTTGATCAGTTCGTCGACCGCACCCACAAGCGCGAGAGCTCGTTCTTCGGCAGAGGCTGCGTCGCGCATGTCTCGATGGCGCATCCGGTCTCGCCGCGGCTGCGCATCCATCTGGCCGCCGCAGCCGAAGCCGAGGGCATCGCGATCGCCCGCGGCGGCACCTATGTCTGCATGGAGGGGCCGCAGTTCTCGACCTATGCTGAGAGCATGACCTACAAGACTCTTGGCTATTCCGTGATCGGCATGACCAACATGCCCGAGGCCAAGCTCGCCCGCGAGGCGGAGATCTGCTACGCCACCGTCGCGATGGTGACGGATTTCGACTGCTGGCATCCCGACCACGATGCGGTCACCGTTCAGGACATCATCCGCGTGCTGACCACAAACGCCGACAAGGCGAAGGCGCTGGTGGCGCGGCTGGCAAAAGAGTTCCCGCGCGAGCACGAGCCGTGCCCGATCGGCTCGGACCGCGCGCTTGACACCGCGCTGATCACCGCGCCCGAGGCGCGCGATCCCGAGCTTTTGAAGAAGCTCGATGCCGTGGCGGGTCGTGTCCTGCGCGCCTGAGACGAAAGGCAAAGTGCCATGAAGGTCGACGGCAAGCATTTTCGCAGCATCTGGCGCGAGCGCGACGGATGGTCGGTCGGGGCGATTGACCAGCGCCGGCTGCCGCATGAGTTCGTCGTTGCGCGCCTGACCTCGTGCGAAGAAGCGGCGGTGGCCATCCGCGATATGCTGGTGCGCGGTGCGCCGCTGATCGGTGCCACCGCGGCTTACGGCATGGCGCTCGCGATGCGCGAGGACGCCTCCGGCGCCGGCCTGAAGCGCGCCTATGAGACGCTGGTCGTGGCGCGGCCAACCGCGATCAATCTGAAATGGGCACTCGACGAGATGCGCACGACGCTCGCGCCGATCGATCCGGTGGAACGAGCGGAAGCCGCCTATGCGCGCGCCGACGAGATCGTCGAGCAGGACGTCGAGATCAACCGCGGCATCGCCGGCAACGGCCTGGCGCTGATCGAGGCAATCGTCGCGAAGAAGAAGCCGGGCGAGGTGGTCAATGTGCTGACCCATTGCAACGCCGGCTGGCTTGCCACCGTCGACTGGGGCACAGCGACCGCGCCGATCTATCTCGCGCATGAACGTGGCATCAAGGTCCATGTCTGGGTCGACGAGACCCGCCCGCGCAACCAGGGCGCCTCGCTCACCGCCTGGGAGCTCGGCCATCACGGCGTGCCGCACACGGTGATTCCCGACAACACCGGCGGCCATCTGATGCAGCACGGCATGGTCGATCTCGCCATCGTCGGCACCGACCGCGTCGCCGCCAATGGCGATGTCTGCAACAAGATCGGTACCTATCTGAAGGCGCTTGCCGCGCACGACAACAACGTGCCGTTCTATGTCGCGCTGCCGTCGCCGACGATCGATTTCGCGGTCGATGACGGCATCAGGGATATTCCAATCGAGCAGCGCAGCGGCACGGAGGTCACCGATATGACCGGCCGCACCGCGGATGGACGGCTGGAAACCGTGCGCATCGTGCCCGAAGGCTCACCGGTCGCGAACTACGCCTTCGACGTGACGCCGGCGCGGCTCATCACCGGCCTCATCACCGAGCGCGGCGTGCTGAAGCCCGACCGCGCCGCACTCGCCGCCGCCTTCCCCGAGCGGATCGCTGCCGCGGCAAAGTAGGGTATTTGATCCCTCACCCCGAGGAGCCGCGCTTGCGCGGCGTCTCGAAGGGCGGGGAGCCCCAGTGGGGCCTTCATCCTTCGAGACGCGCACTCCTCAGGATGAGGGATTGGCAGCGTCGCTAAGTGAGCTTCAGACCCGTCGCCGCCTCGAGCTCGGCGATCGCCTGCGCGCCGCTGGCGACCTTGATCGTGGTCATGCCCATTTCGCGCGCGGGCTTCAGGTTGACTCCGAGGTCGTCGAGATAGACGCAAGCCTTCGGGTCGACCGTCAGCGTCTCGACCATCATCTTGTAGATGCGCGGGTCCGGCTTGCGCAGGCCGATCTTGGCGGATTCGATGACGTGATCGAACAGCACCATGACCTCGGCGACGTAGAGTGAGCGCCCGGTCATGCTGCCGATCGCGTTGGCGGGCAAATTGTTGGTGATGCATCCGGTCTTGAATTGCGCCTTGATGCGCTTCAAGGCCTCGACCATCTCGGGTCGCAGATCGCCCTGCAGCAGCGGCAGGACGTCGCGCCCGCGCACTTCGGCACCGAGCACGCGTGATTCTTCGGCAAACAGTTTGTCGAACGTGTCGACGTCGACCTCGGCGCGTTCGAACTTGGCCCAGGCGTTTTCCAGATGATTGGCGGCATTCGTGCGTCGGATGATGTCGATGGGCAGGCCGCGTTCCGTCTCGAATCTTGCGAACGCCTCGAACGGCGAGCTCGTCAGCACGCCGCCGAAATCAAAGATAACTGCCTCGATCGCCAATGTCCTGCCCTCGTCAATTCCTTTCCAAGAGGGCTAGCATGCGCTATCGGCAAGGGCCAGTCCGAAGCAATTCGCCAGCCTCTATCGATCCTGACGCCAAAGCATGTTCCCATGAAGAAACTCGCAACGCTCGTGACGGCCGCGCTGCTGCTCGCCGCGCCCGCTCACGCCATCGTCGGCGGCGGCACGCCGCAGGCCGACGGTGTCGCGCGCGCGGTCGTCACTATCGTCGGTTCGCGCGGCAATTTCTGCACCGGCACCCTGATCGCGCCAAAGCTGGTGCTGACGGTCGCTCACTGCGTGCAGCCTGGCGCCGACTACAAGATTGTCGATCGCGGAGTCGACGGCCAGCCGCAACTGCTGAACGTCCGCACCGTCGCGATCCATCCGAACTTCAACATGCAGGCGATGCAGGCGCATCGCGCCACCGCCGACGTGGCGCTGCTGCAACTGGAAATTCCACTCAAGGGAAAATCGACGGCGCCGGTCGGCTTGCCGAATATTCCGATCCAGGTCGGCAGCCGCTTCGTCATCGCCGGCATTGGCGTCGCCGTGCGCGGCGACGGCAAGAGCGGCGGCACGACGCGCGTTGCCGGCCTTGTTGCCACAGGGCAGCCCGGCACGCTTCAGATTCGCCTGGTCGATCCCGTAACCAACGGTGTTCGCGACGGAATTGGCGCCTGCACTGGCGATTCCGGCGGTCCCGTGTTCGAGGACAAGCCGAATGGTCCCGTGCTCGTCGGCGTCATCAGCTGGTCGACCGGGCCGAACGGCGCCGCCGGCTGCGGCGGATTGACCGGGGTCACGCCGCTCACGCTCTATCGCGACTGGATCCTGCAGACCGCGCGGAGCTGGGGTGCGGCGCTGTGATTTGACCGCAACTTGATCTATGTCATTTTGCAGTGGAAGCGCGATGGGCGACCATGCCCGTCTCGGAGGAAACGCGTCGCCCATCAAGGGTGGCCTGAAAAAGACAAGGCATAGAAGCAACAATGAATGTCGCTGTTCGCAGTCACGCCACGACCAAGCAGGCTTCAGAGCATTTCGACGTGCTGATCGTCGGCGCCGGTATCTCCGGCATCGGCAGCGCCTATCATATCACAAAACAGCTTCCGGGCACGAGCTACGCCATCCTGGAAACGCAGGCGACGTTCGGCGGCACCTGGACCACGCATCGTTATCCCGGCATCCGCTCCGACAGCGACCTCCATACCTTCGGCTATAGTTTCAAGCCCTGGGTCGGACCGCCGATCGCAACCGCCGAGGAAATCCTCGCCTATATGAACGAGGTGATCGACGACAACGATATCGCCCGGCACATCCGCTACAAGCACCAGATCAATTCGGCGAGCTGGTCGAGCGAACAAAATCTCTGGACCATCGAGGCGGTGACGACCGACACCGGCGAAGCAAAGACCTTCACGGCGAACTTCCTCTGGATGTGCCAGGGCTACTATCGTCATTCGGAAGGCTACACGCCGGAATGGAAGGGTGCGGACCGCTTCAAGGGCCGCATCGTCCATCCGCAGACCTGGCCGGATGATATCGACCTTGCGGGCAAGAAGGTCGTCGTGATCGGCTCGGGCGCGACCGCGGCGACGCTGGTGCCGAACATCGCGGACAAGTGCGCGCATGTCACCATGCTGCAGCGCTCGCCGACTTATTTCCGGCTCGGCCGCAATGCCATCGAGATCGCGGAGGAGTTGCGCAGGCTCCAGGTCGACGAAGCCTGGATCCACGAGATCGTTCGCCGCAAGATTCTGTTCGAGCAGGATGCGTTCACAAAGCTCTGCTTGTCCAAGCCGGAACAGGTGAAGAAGGAGCTGATCGGCCAGATCAGCGCGGTGCTCGGTCCGGACTACGACGTCGAGACGCATTTCACACCGACCTATCGCCCGTGGCGCCAGCGTATCGCCTTCGTGCCCGATGCCGATCTGTTCAAGGGCATCGCCAGCGGCAAGGCCTCCGTCGTCACCGATGAGATCGAATGTTTCGTCGAGAACGGCATCCAGCTCAAATCGGGCAAGCTGCTCGAAGCCGACGTCATCGTCACCGCGACCGGCTTCAATCTCGCCGCTCTCGGCGACATCGCCTTCGAGATCGACGGCAAGCCGCTCGCGTTTGGCGACACCGTCACCTATCGCGGCATGATGTTCACGGGCGTGCCGAACATGGTCTGGGTGTTCGGCTATTTCCGCGCCAGCTGGACGCTGCGCGTCGACCTCGTCGCGGACTTCGTCTGCCGGCTGCTCGGCCACATGAAGGCGAAGGGTGCGAAGAAGGTCGGGTCAGAGCTGCGCGCCGAAGACCACAACATGCCGATCCTGCCCTGGATCGATCCGGAAAACTTCAACCCCGGCTACATCATGCGCGACATGAACCTGCTGCCCAAGCGCGGCGACAAGCCCGAATGGCAGCACAGCCAGGATTACTGGACCGAGAAGGACGAGATCCCGAAGACGGATCTGGATGACAAGGCGTTTGTTTATGTCGGTGACTTGCAGGCCCGCGCGCTTGTGCCGGGCACCCACGGCTCTGCATTGGTGGTGGCACCAGAAAACGTGGTATGGCCGGGTCGCCCGGCCGGGACGACAGTTGGTTGCGCGCTCAACTCATCTGCAGTTGGCTACGAATTCCGCCTCGTCGCATTCGTGGCAATCGCCGCCGCGGCCGTCCGGTTCTCCACGCCAAGCTTGGCGTAGATCTGCTCCAGATGCTTGTCGACGGTGCGCGGGCTCAATCCCAAAATCTGCGCGATGTCGCGGTTGGTCTTGCCCTTGCTGAGCCAGGCCAGCACTTCGCCTTCGCGGGTGGTGAGGCCGAGCTCGCTGGTGAATTCGGGCGGCAGCGCGTGCCGGACTCCTTGGACAGCCGCAGCAGGAACTCGTTCGGCGCGGTTTCGCCCATGTAATAGAACCGCAGTTGCGGATTGTCGGGCAAGGAGGCCGCCTGAGACTTCGAGCTGCCCTTGCCCTTCGCCTGCTCCAGCCATTGCAGCAGTGATGGCGGCAGGACGAAGTCGTCGTCGGCCTGCGCGCCGTGATAATCGGCCAGTAGCTTCTGCGCCTGCGGCGTCGCCCAGAGCAGTTTGCCCTGGCGGTTGACCGCGAACAGGAAGCGGCCGGAGACGTCGAGGGCTGCGCGCGCGCTCTGGGTCAGCCGCGCATTGCCGAGATGGACGCGGATGCGCGCCAGCATCTCCTCGATCACGATCGGCTTGGTCACATAGTCGACGCCGCCGGCGTCCAGCCCGCGCACGATGTGCTCGGTCTCGGCCAGGCCCGTCATGAAGATCACGGGAACATTGGCAAGGCCCGCATCGCGCTTGAGCCGGCGGCAGGTCTCGAACCCGTCCAGCCCGGGCATCACGGCGTCGAGCAGCACGATGTCGGGCGTGATCTGGTCGACGATGCGCATGGCGGCTGCGCCGTCGAGTGCCACCATCACGGTCATCCCTGCGCCGTCGAGCGCATCCGTGAGCAGCCGCAGCGTCTCCGGGGAGTCGTCGACAACGAGCGCGACGTCGCGCTTTTTCGGTCTCAATGCTCATAAGCATGCAGTGTTTTCAATGTGGTCATGTACTGGTCGAGATCGAAGCGATCGACCAGCGATCGCATCTGCGCGACGAAGTCGGCATGCTCGGGATATTCGCTGCCGATCTCGTCCAGCTTCAGCTGGATGCCCTTGACGTAGCCGATCTGGCCGAGCCCGATCAGCGCCTCGATATGCCTGACCGGTGGCCGCGAGCCGCTCTCGGGCCGCCATAGCGGCGCGGTGATCTCGTCCGAGCCGTATTGCCATTCGATCTTGAGCAACTGGCGGATGGTCTCCAGCAGCCGCGGAATATCGATCGGCTTCATCAGATAGCCGTCGTGGAAGGGCTGTGCCAGCGGCGTGCCGTGAGCCTCCAGCGCGCTCGCCGATACCATCAGGATGCGTGCCTGGTGATGGCCGTTCGTACGCAGCGACTCCGCCACGGTCCAGCCGTCCATGCCTGGCATCGAGATGTCGAGCAGGAACAGATCGGGCCGGCAATGCTGCGCCAGCGCGAGGCAGCCCGGTCCGTCGGCGGCGCTGAGCAGGATGAAGCCGAGCGGCGCCAGTACTTCGCGCAGGAGATCGCGATGCACGGGATCATCGTCGGTGACGAGGATGGTCTTGCGTGCGCCCTGATAGCCGGAGACCGGCGCCTCCACCGGCGCAATGCCGCCTCGGGTTGGTGACCTCCGACAGCAGCATCTTGACCTTGAAGGTGCTGCCGCGGCCAACCGTGCTGGCGACCTTGATGTCGCCGCCCATCACGCCGGCGAGCAGCCGGCTGATGGTGAGTCCCAGTCCCGTGCCGGTCTGCGGCTGCGAGACCCCGAGCGCGCCGCGCTCGAACGGCGCGAAGATGCGTTCGAGATCGTCGCCCTGGATGCCGGGGCCGGTATCGGTCACCTCGAATTCGGCGACGGGACTGCGATAGTGCACGATGAACTGCACGCTGCCGGTCTGGGTGAACTTGATGGCGTTGGAGAGGAGGTTGATCAGGACCTGACGCAGCCGCTTCTCGTCGGCATAGACCACCGTCGGCAATGTGGCCGGGCGCCTGAACACGAAGTCGATGCCCTTGGCGCGCGGCCTGGAGCCGGAACATGCCGACGAGTTGATCGAGGAATTCGCTAAGCCGCACTTCGTCGCGCGACAGATACAGCCGCCCCGCCTCGATCTTGGAAATATCCAGAATGCCGTCGATCAGGCCGGAGAGGTGATCGGCGCTGCGGCGGACGACGCGGACCTGGTCGCGCGGCTTGGTGTTTAACGTCGAATCCTGCTCGAGAAGTTGCGCATAGCCGCTGATCGCGTTCAGCGGCGAGCGCAGTTCATGGCTCAGGCCGACGACATAGCGGCTCTTGGCGAGGTTGGCGGATTCGGCGACCTCCTTGGCGCGCTGGAGCTCGGCGTCGGTGCGCTTGTGCGCGTCGATCTCCTGGATCAGCAGCGTGGTCTGCCGCCGCGTCTCGGCCTCTGCGGCGCGGCGGCTCTGCTGCGCCAGCACGAACAGCCAGGCGACCACGCCGATGATGATGCTGAGCGAGAAGAACACCTTCCACAGCACGTTGGAGACGAGCATGTTCTCGCCATGCACGCTCGCCGAGGTCTGGAGATAGATCAGCCCGAGCACCAGCGCGACGAGGCCGGCGGAGACGACGAACACGCCGATATAGTGGCCGAACTGCGAGTTGATCCGCTGATAGATCGGCTGCGGCAGGATCTTGCCGAGCGTCTCGGAGAATTGCGTCTGCGATCCGCGCGTGCGGCTTGCAGAGGTCGTGGCAGCGTGCGTCGAGCGAACAGCACAACGAGCAGATCGGCCCGGCGTAAGCGGGGCAGGAGGCCATGTCTTCCGGCTCGAAACGAGTGCTCGCAGATACAGCACTGGATCGCTTCGATGTTCTGCCAGCTCCGCTTCGGTTTGCGCGCGATGTAGTATTTGCCGTCGGTGAGCCCAGGCAATCAGCGGTGCGGCGATGAAGGCGGCCGCAAGCGCGATGAAGGCCGACAGCGCCTTCGCGGTCGGCCCGAACAGGCCGTAAAAGGCACTGATGGAGACAACGGTCGCGATGGTCATCGCGCCCACGCCGACCGGATTGATGTCGTAGAGATGCGCGCGCTTGAACTCGATTTGCGGCGGCCGCAATCCAAGCGGCTTGTTGATGACGAGATCGGCGACCAGCGCGCCGACCCAGGCGATCGCGACGTTGGAATAGAGCGCCAGCGTCTGCTCCAGCGCCTTGTAGACGCCGATCTCCATCAACAGCAGCGCCACGATGACGTTGAAGACCAGCCAGACCACGCGGCCGGGATGGCTGTGGGTCAGGCGCGAGAAGAAGTTCGACCAGGCGATCGAGCCGGCATAGGCGTTGGTGACGTTGATCTTGACCTGCGACAGGATCACGAAAGTTCCGGTCAGCGCCAGCGCGAGGTCGGGCTGGGACAGTACGTATCGAAATGCTTCGAGATACATATGCGCCGGCTCGGCCGCCTCCTCGGGCGGCACGCCGTGGCTGAGCGCGAAGAAGGCGAGGAACGAACCGGCCAGAAGCTTCAGCGCGCCGAGCACGATCCAGCCGGGACCTGCGCTCATGCAGCGCGATCCACCACGACGCCTTGCGAGGTGCGGCGGTCGCGCGGCAAAAATCGCAGGAAGTCGACCTGCTCGCCGATCTGCGCCACCAGCGAGAACACGACCGAGGCCGCCACACCGAACAGCAACAGATCGAAATGTCCGTTGAGGTCGCCGTGCTCGCCCGAAAACTTGCGCCACTCCGTAAAGGAGTGCGGGTTGGCCCAGGCGATCGCCGCGAACGGCATGATGTGCAGCACGATCCACAGCGGCTGCGTCCAGAGCTGGAAGCGGCTGATCAGCGTGATGCCGTAGGCCACCAGCGGGATGATCACGACGGCGCTGATGAGATAGCCGACCGGGCGCGGAATCCCGAAGCACATCTCGAGCGCGGACGCCAGGATCACGGCTTCGATCGCAAAGAAGATGAAGGTGAAGGAGGCGTAGATCAGCGAGGTGATGGTCGAGCCGATATAGCCGAAGCCGGCGCCGCGGGTGAGCAGGTCAATATCGATGCCGCATTTGGCGGCATAATAGGCAATCGGCACGCCGCAGCAGAAGATGATGGCGCGAGACGACGAGGATCGCGGCGGTGGCGTTGGTGACGCCGTAGTTGAGGGTGATGGTGCCGCCGATCGCCTCCATCGCCAGGAACGAGATCGCGCCCAGCGCGGTGTTGGCAACGCGGGCGGCGGACCAGCGGCGCGCGCTCTTGGCGGTGAAGCGCAGCGCGTAGTCTTCCAGCGTCTGGTTGGCGACCCATTGGTTGTACTGGCGCCTGACGCGGTCTATTCGCTGCCGCCCTGCCACTTAACCCCACTCCCGAACTCGTCCAAACCTCTCGTGAACTCGCAAATCCCGTACCAAAAGCCTACGTCGGTATTTTGCGGTGCAGTATACGCGATCTTGCGTATGCTTGCAGTGCACAAATTCGAGCCATCCTCACCGGGCCAATCGCGTGTCCTCGAACAACAAGTGGGGTGCTCATGTCAGACGAAGAAACCAAGGGCCTATTGTCGCCGCTCCGGCGCAAACTATTGATGGGAATGGCAGCCGTGCCCGCCATCGCAATGCTGCCGCGGGCGTCCTTTGCGCAGGCCCCGGCGACATCGGCGATCAATACCACGGGCCTCGCGGTCACCGACACCGAGGTGACGGTCGGCATCCTGCATTCGGCGACCGGCACCATGGCCATCTCCGAGACCGGCTCGATCGAAGCCGAAAAGCTTGCCATCGAGCAGATCAACGCCGCCGGCGGCGTGCTTGGCCGCAAGATCAAGTTCATCCAGGAAGACGGCGCCAGCGACTGGCCGACCTTTGCGGAGAAGGCCAAGAAGCTGCTGGTCAACGACAAGGTCGCGGCGATCATGGGTTGCTGGACCTCGGCCTCGCGCAAGGCGGTGCTGCCGGTCGTCGAGCAGTACAACGGCATGCTCTATTACCCGACCTTCTACGAAGGCCTCGAGCAGTCCAAGAACGTGATCTACACCGGCCAGGAGGCGACCCAGCAGATTCTCGCCGGCCTGAACTGGATCGCGAAGGAGAAGGGCGCGAAGTCGTTCTTCTTCATCGGCTCCGACTACATCTGGCCGCGCACCTCGAACAAGATCGCGCGCAAGCACGTCGAGAACGTGCTGAAGGGCAAGGTCGTCGGCGAGGAGTATTATCCGCTCGGCAACACCCAGTTCAACTCGGTCATCAACAAGATCAAGCTGACCAAGCCCGACGTGATCTTCACGGACGTCGTCGGCGGATCGAACGTCGCGTTCTACAAGCAGCTCAAGGCCGCCGGCATCGACCTCTCCAAGCAGGCGCTGCTGACGATCTCGGTGACCGAGGATGAGATCGACGGCATCGGCGGTGAGAACATCGCGGGGGCCTATGCCTGCATGAAGTACTTCCAGTCGCTCGACAATCCCAACAACAAGGCCTTCGTGCCGGCGTTCAAGAAGATGTGGGGCGAGAAGACCGTCATCGGAGACGTCACCCAGGCTGCCTATCTCGGCCCGTGGCTGTGGAAGTTGACCGTGGAGAAGGCCGGCTCCTTCGACGTCGACAAGATCGCGGCGGCCTCACCGGGCGTCGAGTTCAAGGGTGCTCCGGAAGGCTATGTGCGCATCCACGAAAATCATCACCTCTGGTCGAAGACCCGGGTGGGACGCGCCAAGCTCGATGGCCAGTTCGAGTTGATCTACGAGACCGCCGATCTCGTCGAGCCGGATCCGTTCCCCAAAGGCTACCAGTAAAACCGGCTACCAGTAAGAAGCGCGGCGTCCGCCGCGGTTTCCCTCAAGACCAAGCCGCTCCCTGGCGTGGACAGCAAATCCACGCCCAAGACCCCCGCGTCGCGAATTTGCTCGCGACGCGGGACCTTATCCCCGACGGAGGACATCGATGTTCGGCGACTATTCGCTTGGTGACCTTGGCTCAATCTTCGTCATGCAGGGCTTTGCAGGGCTGATCCTGTTCTCGGTCTACGTCCTGATGGCGCTCGGTCTTGCGATCATCTTCGGCCAGATGGGCGTCATCAACATGGCCCATGGCGAGTTCATGATCCTCGGGGCCTATGTCACCTGGATGACCTCGAATTTCTTCCAATCCTATTTGCCGAGCCTGTTCAGCGGCTACTTCTTCCTCGCGATGATCCTGGCCTTTGTCGCATCAGGTGCGCTGGGAATGCTGGTGGAATGGGTGCTGATACGGCACCTCTACAAGCGCCCGCTCGACACGCTGCTCGCGACCTGGGGGCTCAGTCTGATTTTGCAGCAGGCCTATCGTTCCGTGTTCGGTGCGCGCGAGGTCGGCGTTGAGCTGCCGCAGTGGATGCTCGGATCGTTGCACGTGACCGACAGCATCGAGGTGCCGATCAACGGCGTCTTCGTGATGTGCCTCACCGTCCTGATCACCGTCTGTGTCGCCTACGTGATGTACAAATCGCGCTGGGGCCGTCAGGTGCGTGCCGTGGTGCAGAACCGCATCATGGCGGGCGCGGTCGGCATCAACACCGAAAAAGTCGATCGCTATACCTATGGTCTCGGCTGCGGCATCGCCGGTGTCGCCGGCAGCGCCTTCACGATGATCGGCTCGACCGGCCCGACCTCCGGCCAGCTCTACATCGTCGATACATTCCTGGTGGTCGTGTTCGGCGGCGCCGCGAGCCTGCTCGGCACCATCGCCTCGGCCTTCTCGATCTCGCAGACGCAATCAACCCTCGAGTTCTTCATGTCGGGCTCGATGGCCAAGGTGCTGACGCTGCTCGCCGTTGTCGGAATCCTGATGCTGCGGCCGCAAGGGCTGTTCGCCCTCAAGGTCCGCAAGTGAGAAACGGAAGGCTGATGCAATGACCGACAATCGCTTCTTCAATCGATCGGAGTTGATCGGAATTCTGTTGCTCGCCGTCTTCCTGGTGGTGGTGTTGCCGCTCACGCTCGACGTCTTCAGGCTCAATCTGGTGGCCAAATATCTGACCTATGCCTTCGTCGCGCTCGGCCTGGTGATCTGCTGGGGTTATGGCGGCATTCTCAGCCTCGGCCAGGGCGTGTTCTTCGGGCTCGGCGGCTACTGCATGGCGATGTTCCTCAAGCTGGAAGCCTCCAGCCCCGAGAACACCAAGATCCAGTCGACCCCGGGCATTCCCGATTTCATGGACTGGAATCAGATCACTTCGCTGCCGCTGTTCTGGAAGCCGTTTCACAGCCTCACCTTCACCATCGCCGCCATCATCCTGGTGCCCGGCATCTTCGCCCTGATCATCGGCACCGCGATGTTCAAGCGCCGGGTCGGCGGTACTTACTTCGCCATCATCACCCAGGCGGTCGCGGCCATCCTCACCATCCTGATCGTGGGCCAGCAAGGCTACACCGGCGGCATCAACGGCATGACCGATCTGCGGACGCTGAAGGGATGGGACATTCGGCCTGATCACGCCAAGATCGTTCTGTACTTCTTCGAGGTCGGATGCCTGTTCGTCTGCATCATGATCGCGCAGTTCGTCCGCCACTCCAAGCTCGGGCGCATCCTGGTCGCGATGCGGGAGAAGGAGGACCGTGTCCGCTTCTCTGGCTATAGCGTCGCGAATTTCAAGATCTTCGCCTTCTGCATCGCCGCCGTATTCGCTGCGATCGGCGGCGCCATGTTCGCACTCAATGTCGGCTTCATGTCACCGTCCTTCGTCGGCATCGTGCCGTCGATCGAAATGGTGATCTACACCGCGGTCGGCGGCCGGCTGTCGATCCTCGGTGCGGTCTACGGCACGCTGCTGGTCAATTTCGCCAAGACCAGCCTGTCGGAATCCTTTCCCGAATTGTGGCTGTTCGGACTGGGCGGCTTGTTCATCGCCGTGGTCCTCGCCTTCCCGAATGGCCTTGCCGGGATCTGGAGCGACTATGTGCAGCCGCGCATCGACCGCCTGATCTCGTCGCGCAAACCAAAACCCGATGGCTGGACCGACAGCTCGGTCGCCGACGGCGCCCCGGCGGAGTGAGGAGATCATCATGCTCGTAGGTCACCAGCCCAAGGAATTCCTGCTCGCGGTCGAAGCACTTACGGTGTCGTTCGACGGGTTCAAGGCGGTCAACGATCTCTCGTTCTATGTGGATGAGAACGAGATCCGCGTCATCATCGGTCCCAACGGCGCCGGCAAGACCACCGTGCTCGACCTGATCTGCGGCAAGACCAAAGCAACTTCGGGCTCGATCCAGTTTCGCGGCAAGGAGCTGACCCGGATGAAGGAAAACGAGATCGTCAAGACCGGGGTCGGCCGCAAATTCCAGAACCCGTCGATCTACGACGACCTCACGGTGTTCGAGAATCTCGAGATCTCCTACCCGCGCGGCCGCTCCGTGTTCGGCGCACTGACCTTCACCCGCGACGCTGCCGTGCGCGACCGCGTGCATGAAGTCGCCGAAATGATCTTCCTGAAGGACCGGCTGAACATGAGCGCCGATCTGCTCAGCCACGGCCAGAAGCAGTGGCTCGAGATCGGCATGCTGCTGATCCAGGATCCGGACCTTCTGATGCTCGACGAGCCCGTCGCCGGCATGAGCGTGTCCGAACGTACCAAGACCGCCGAGCTTCTCAACCGCATCATCAAGAATCGGTCGGTGCTGGTGATCGAGCACGACATGAAGTTCGTCGAGGACATCGCCCACAAGGTCACCGTGCTGCACCAGGGCCAGATCCTCTCCGAGGGGACCATGGAGAAGGTGCAGAACGATCCCAAGGTCATCGAAGTCTATTTGGGCCATTGAGGAGAATCTCGATGCTGGCAATTTCCGATCTTCACGTCGCCTACGGCCAGAGCGAGGTGCTGCACGGGCTTAACGTCAAGGTCGCGGCGAACGAGATCGTCGCGATCATGGGTCGCAACGGCATGGGCAAGACCACGCTGATGAAATCGCTGATGGGCATCCTGCCGGCGAAAAGTGGCTCGGTGACCATGGACGGCGCCGAGCTCGGCGGCCTGCCGAGCTATGAACGCGTCGCCAAGGGCCTCGCCTATGTGCCGCAGGGCCGCATGATCTTCTCGACCATGACGGTGAAGGAGAACATCGAGACCGGCCTCGTCGTCTCCGGCGGGACCGAGGTGCCTGCCGACATCTACGAGTTATTCCCGGTGCTGCTGGAGATGAAGGGCCGTCGCGGCGGCAATCTGTCCGGTGGCCAGCAGCAGCAGCTCGCAATCGCACGCGCACTCGCGACCAAGCCGAAGGTGCTGCTGCTGGACGAGCCGACGGAAGGCATCCAGCCGTCGATCATCAAGGAGATGGCGCGCACGCTGAAGCGCATTCGGGACGAAAAGGGACTCTCGATCGTCGTGTCCGAGCAGGTCCTGAGCTTCGCGCTCGATATCGCCGACCGCGTGCTGGTGATCGAGAACGGCGAGATCGTGCGTGACGACCCGCGCGACAGCGTCGATGCCGCGCAGGTCTCGAAATATCTGTCCGTCTAACCAACCGTGAAAAAGGGGAGCTTCTCGATGCCAGAGACACTGATCAAGGTCGATCTCACCAAGTCGGCTTACGATAATGACATGGTGCACAACCGCTGGCACCCCGACATTCCGATCGTGGCATGGGTCAATCCTGGCGACGATTTCATCATCGAGACCTATGACTGGACCGGCGGCTTCATCAAGAACAACGATTCCGCCGACGACGTGCGCGACATTGATCTGTCGATCGTGCACTTCCTCTCCGGCCCGATCGGCGTCAAGGGCGCCGAGCCCGGCGACCTCCTCGTCGTCGATCTGCTCGACGTCGGCCCGATGAAGGAGAGCCTGTGGGGCTTCAACGGCTTCTTCTCCAAGCAGAATGGCGGCGGCTTCCTCACCGATCATTTCCCGCTGGCGCAGAAGTCGATCTGGGACATCAAGGGCCTCTACACCTCGTCGCGCCACGTGCCTGGCGTCAATTTCGCCGGCCTGATTCATCCCGGCCTGATCGGCTGTCTGCCCGATCCCAAGATGCTGGACACCTGGAACAAGCGCGAGGCCGAGCTGATTTCGACCAACCCGACCCGCGTGCCCGGCCTCGCCAATCCTCCGTTCGCTGCGACCGCCCATGGCGGCCGCGCCAAGGGCGACGTCAAGGCCAAGATCGGCGCGGAAGGTGCTCGCACCGTGCCGCCGCGCGAGCATGGCGGCAATTGCGACATCAAGGATCTGTCGCGTGGCTCGAAGATCTACTTCCCGGTCTATGTGCCCGGCGCCGGTCTCTCGATGGGCGATCTGCATTTCAGCCAGGGCGACGGCGAGATCACTTTCTGCGGCGCGATCGAAATGGCCGGCTGGCTGCATCTCAAGGTCGAGGTGATCAAGGACGGCATGGCGAAGTACGGCATCAAGAACCCGATCTTCAAGCCGTCGCCGATCACGCCGAACTACAAGGATTATCTGATCTTCGAGGGCATCTCGGTCGACGAGCAAGGCAAGCAGCACTATCTCGACGTCCACATCGCCTATCGTCAGGCCTGCCTCAACGCCATCGAGTACCTGAAGAAGTTCGGCTACTCCGGCGCCCAGGCCTATTCGATCCTCGGCACCGCACCGTGCCAGGGCCACATCTCCGGCGTGGTCGACGTGCCCAACGCCTGCGCCACGCTGTGGCTGCCGACCGAAATCTTCGACTTCGACGTGATGCCGTCGGCGGCCGGACCCATCAAGCACATCACCGGCGATATCCAGATGCCGATCTCGCCGGACAAATAATCCCTGCGCGACGGGATGCGGGACGGCGCTCGTTTGCCGCCCCGCATCCGCCGCCGGACGTGTTGAACAGGCAATAGCGTAGGGATGCTGCGATGCCGGTCTATGAATATCTCTGTGACGACTGCGGTCCGTTCAAGGATCTGCGCCCGATGGCGGAATGCGATGATCCGCAATCCTGTCCGCACTGCGAGACGATGGCGCCGCGCGTGATCCTGACCGCGCCGAACTTCTTTTGCATGCCGTCCGAGACGCGCAAGGCGCACGCCGTCAACGAGCGCAGCACGCACGCGCCGCAGACGCTGGCGCAATACAGGGCCTCGCATGGCCCCGGCTGCGGCTGCTGCTCGTCGGGCAAGACGGTCAAGGACAAGGGCTCGGCGGACAAGACGAAGCCGGCGCGGCTGATGACCAAGAGCAAGAGCGGCGCCAAGGGCTTTCCCACCGCGCGGCCCTGGATGATCAGCCACTAACGCCACGCGGCAACCTCAAACAAATAAGGCACAGGAGCGCTCAAGATGCTTCACGGCGATATTTCCAGCAGCAACGACACCGTCGGCGTCGCGGTGGTCAACTACAAGATGCCCCGCCTGCACACCAAGGCCGAGGTGCTCGACAACGCCCGCAAGATCGCCGACATGCTGGTGGGCATGAAGGCCGGCCTGCCCGGCATGGACCTGGTGATCTTCCCGGAATACTCCACGCAAGGCATCATGTACGACTCCAAGGAGATGTACGAGACCGCCTCCGCAGTGCCCGGCGAAGAGACCGCGATTTTTGCCGAAGCCTGCCGCAAGGCTAAAGTGTGGGGCGTGTTCTCGCTCACCGGCGAGCGCCACGAAGAGCATCCGCACAAGGCCCCCTACAACACCCTGATCCTGATGAACGACAGGGGTGAGATCGTGCAGAAATACCGCAAGATCATGCCGTGGGTGCCGATCGAGGGCTGGTATCCCGGCAATTGCACCTATGTCTCCGATGGCCCGAAGGGCATGAAGGTCAGCCTGATCATCTGCGACGACGGCAATTTTCCTGAGATCTGGCGCGACTGCGCCATGAAGGGCGCCGAGCTGATCGTGCGCTGCCAGGGCTACATGTATCCGGCCAAGGAGCAGCAGATCCTGATCTCCAAGGCGATGGCGTGGGCCAACAACGTCTATGTCGCGGTCGCCAACGCCGCCGGCTTCGACGGCGTCTATTCCTATTTCGGCCACTCCGCGATCATCGGCTTCGATGGCCGCACGCTCGGCGAGTGCGGCGAGGAGGATTACGGCATCCAATATGCGCAGCTGTCGAAACATTTGATCCGCGATGCGCGCCGCAACGGCCAGTCGCAGAACCATCTCTACAAGCTGGTCCACCGCGGCTACACCGGCATGATCAATTCCGGCGAAAGCCCGCGCGGCGTCGCGGCCTGTCCCTATGATTTCTACAAGAACTGGATCGCCGATCCGGAAGGTACGCGCGACATGGTCGAGGCGATGACGCGCTCGACACCGGGCACGGCCGAATGCCCGATTGACGGCATTCCGAACGAGGCCGCGCCGAGCAATTATTGAAGTACCGCCTGCCCGGGGCGGGCGGAATCGTGCTCTGGTTGCGAAGGGCGGCCGAACAAGCGTTGCGCGGGTACAACACCGGGCCTGAAAGTTCCCGTTTTCCGGGCAACACGGCGAAATCCTGAAACATGCCCGCAAAACTACGGAACACGACGTGCTAACCATCGTCCGGGAGCGCCGCAAGGCGCAAATGGCGTTGGGGGCGTGGCGTGCCAATTCAGTTGCGAGCTGGCGAACGCGATCGGCTGGGCGGAAGTGGCGCTGCTTTTGCGCTCATTTTGGTGACGACTACGATAGCTTGTCTTGGATTTGGCACGGCCGCAGACGCGCAAAGCTATACGTGGGGAGGCACCGGCAGCTCAAGCGCCACGACCGACTATCAACTGGTTACCAATTGGTCCAATCCGCCTGTCGGAGCGCCGCCATCATCCGCGGGGCAGGCGGCAATTTTCGGTGCGACTGGATCCGTATCTGTCGTGACCGGTCCCGTGTCACCGGATTCCTGGACTTTCAGCACCAATTCGCAGTCCTATACGATCAGTGGAGGTGCCGTGACCTTCAGCCAGGTTGGCGCGAGTGGTGGCATCACCAACAATGCCAACGCTGGCCAGACGATCTCCATCGCGAACAACCTCGGCGAGGCGGTGGCGGGTGTTCAGCTACGTCAGGCGGGATCCAGCACGCTGATCCTGACCGGGGCCAATACCTACACCGGCGGCACCACGATCAGCGCGGGCACGCTGCAAATCGGCAACGGCGGCACCACCGGCTCCATCGTCGGCAATGTGCTGAACAATGGCGCGCTGGTCTTCTCCCGATCCGACGTCCTGGTCGTTGACGGTGCGATTTCCGGCAGCGGCTCTGTGACCGTTCAGAATGCACCGTTCGCGGGCTTCACCGTTCTGACTGCAAACAACACCTATACCGGCGGTACGACGATATCGTCGGGCACATTGCTGCTAGGCAATGGTGCGGGCGGAGGTACCAGCGGCAGCATTGTCGGCAACGTCCTGAACAATGGCCTGCTCGGATTCAACCGATCGAACGACATCGTCTTCGACGGCGTGATCAGCGGCAATGGCGGTGTCTACAAGTTCGGCGCTGGCGCGCTGACGCTGACGGCAGACAACACCTATTCCGACGTTACAGTGATCGCCGCAGGCACCTTGCAACTCGGCAATGGCGGGACCAGTGGGAACATCGGATCCAGCACGGTCAACAATAGCGGAACGCTGGCCTTCAATCGCTCGGACAACTTGACGTTCAGCGCGGTCATCAGCGGGAACGGAGATGTCGTGCAAATGGGCTCCGGGACCACGGTGCTGGGCGCGGCAAATGCCTATTTTGGCGGGACGACCATCACGGCGGGGACGTTGCAAATCACGAGCAACTCCTCGGTGTCGAGTGGCACTGTAACACTCAACGGCGGCCTGTTTCAGACCGACGGCACCACCGACATCACCATCTTGAACAATTTCAAGATCAACAACACGCTGGCCGGCGGCGCGATCGACGCCAACGGCGTCGCGCTGACGATCGGGGGCAACATCAGTGATGGTGTGGGAGCCGGCAAACTCACCGTGCTGGATTCGGCCGGTGGTGGTGTTCTGATTCTCGCGGGTACCAACACCTATAGCGGCGGCACCACGATCTGCTTTTGCGGCACGCTCCAGCTAGGCGACGCCACGCACACGGGGTCGATGGTCGGAGACATCACGAACGAGGGGCTGTTCAACGTCGTCAATGCCAATACCACCGGCATCACCTCGCTCACCAACGATGGCGGCCTGACGACGTTCAACAATGCGACGTCCGCCGCCACGATCGCGATCACCAACAAGAACGGCGGCGGCACCGAATTTTTCGACAACAGTAGCGCGGGTAGCGCCACGATCGTCAATCGCACGGGCGGCGTGACAATCTTCAGTAATACCAGCACCGCGGCCAACGCCAGTATCACCAACAGGTCCTCTGGCATAACGGTGTTCGCCGACAATAGCACCGCTGGCAACGCCACCATCACAACACTCAACAGCGGTGAGACGCTGTTCTTCGTGGCCGCAACGGGTGGCAACGCGCAATTCATCACCAACGGGACCGGCGTCGTCGACTTTTCCGGCACCACCGGACCGAACGGCGACGGGCGCGTCAGCGCCGGATCGATCGCGGGCTCGGGCACCTACCTGATCGGCGCCGGCAACACGCTCGTGGTCGGCAGCAACAATCTTTCGACCGAGGTGAGCGGCGTCATCGCCAATTCCTGCGGCTGTGGACCGGGGGCGGGCTCGCTCGAAAAGGTCGGCAGCGGAACGGTGATCCTGTCCGGCACCAATGTTTACACGGGCACGACCGCGGTGAACGGCGGTGTGCTCCAAGTCGACGGCTCGATTGCGTCGTCGAGCCTGACCACGGTGAACGCCGGCGGTGCGCTGACCGGTGTCGGCACCGTCGGCAATACCATGATCGCCAATGGCGGAATTTTCTCACCCGGCAATGGTACGTCGGGGACGTCAATGGCCGTGTCCGGCAATCTCGTCTTCCAGTCCGGCGCGCTCTATCTTGTTGGCATCAACAGCACGACATCGACCGTCGCCAACGTGACCGGCACCGCGACACTCGCCGGATCCGTCGGGGTGAGCGTGGCACCTGGCTCCATGGTCGCGAAGCAATACACCATCCTGACCGCAGCGGGCGGGCGCATTGACACCTTCAGTGGGGCCGGCGTGCTCGGCGCGGCAAATCTGATTGGCAACCTCAGTTACGACGACAACAACGTCTACCTGAGCCTCACGCTCGGCTACGGCGCGACGTCGCCCCTCAATGTCAACCAGACAGCCGTCGCCAATACGCTGGTCAATTTCTTCAATGCCAACGGCGGTATCAACGCGGCCTTCACGAACCTTTCGCCCGCCGGCCTCACGCAGGCCTCCGGCGAATCCGCAACGGGATCGCAGCAGACGACGTTCAATGCGATGAACCTGTTCATGAGCCTGTTGACCGACGTGTTCGGCTCGGGGCGCAGCGGCACGCCCGGCGCTGCGCCTTACGCCGATGAGGCCAGCGCGACCGCCTACGCCGCATCAGGCAAGCGCCCCAGCGACGCCTTCGCCTCGATCTATCGCAAGGCGCCGCCCACGGCGTTCGAGCAGCGCTGGGATGTGTGGGCGGCTGGCTACGGTGGTTCGCAGAGCACCGACGGCAACACGGCCCTCGGCGCCAACAACACCACCAGCAGCGTCTATGGTACCGCGGTCGGCCTCGACTATCGCTTCTCGCCGTCGACGATCGCTGGCTTTGCGCTTGCCGGCGGCGGCACCGGTTTCAATGTCAATGGACTGGGCTGGGGCCGCTCGGACCTGTTCCAGGCTGGCGCTTTCGTGCGTCATACGATGGGGCCAGCCTATATCACGGCCGCGCTGGCCTATGGCTGGCAGGACGTCACAACGAATCGTATCGTCACAGTTTCCGGCGTCGATCAGCTGCGCGCGCAGTTCAATGCCAATGCCGTCTCAGGCCGCATCGAGGGCGGCTATCGCCAGGCAACGCAGTGGGTCGGGCTGACGCCCTATGCCGCGCTCCAGTCCACCCTGTTCAGCCTGCCGAGCTATTCCGAGTTCGCCGTGGTCGGCAACAACGCCTTCGCACTCAATTACGCCGCCAAGGACGTGACCAGCACCCGCACCGAGCTCGGCCTGCGCGCTGACAGATCGTTTGCGGCTGCCGGCGGCGTGGTGACGCTGCGCGGCCGTACGGCCTGGGCGCATGATTTCAACCCGGACCGAACCGTCGGCGCGGTGTTCCAGACGCTGCCGGGATCAGCCTTCGTCGTGAACGGTGCGGCGCAGGCGCGCGATTCCGCGCTGACCGCGGCCTCGGTGCAGATGAACTGGCTGAACGGCTGGTCCGCGTCGGCAACCTTCGAGGGCGAGTTCTCGAACGTCACGCGCTCCTACGCCGGCAAGGGCGTCGTGCGCTACACTTGGTAGGCTCTACCGCTTCTGTTGCGTTGGCTTGCGCGGCGGACGCGGGGCGGCGGTAGGCGTGGGCGTCCCGCTCATCTTGTTGGCGGCTTCACTGACATCGAGCAGCGAGCGGCGGGTGTCCTCGAGGAAGCTTGCCGATTTCTTCTTCATGGTGTCGGCGAGCTCGCGCAGCCCCTTGACCTTTTCGAACAGTTCGTCGGCCTTGCCATCGACAAAGCCCGGCACCGCGCCCTCGATCTTCGTGACCGCCTTGTCGAAGCCCGCAAACGCACTGTCGACCTTGGCCATCACCGAGTCGATCTCGGCGCCCTTGCTCCTCAGGTCGGCGGTATAGTCTTCGAACGTACGCAGGCCGTCCCTGATCGCGGGGGCGTTGTTGACGATCGTGCGATCGACGCTGTGCAGCGAGTCGACGATCGTTTCGGCATCGCTGAGATCGGCGGTCAGCACGGGGATGCCGTCCGAATCAATCGGCACCGGCGGCGCGGAGGGGGCACCGCCGATCAGCGAGACCGCGGCGACCCCGGTGAGCCCCTGGAACTCGATGCCGGCCACCGTGTCCTTGCGGATCGGCGCGGCATTGTCGAGCATCACCAGCGCCACCACCTTGCGCGGATTGTCGAGCTTGATCGACAGGATCTGGCCGGCGGGCACGCCGTCGAAATTGACCGGGCCGCCGCGGCGCAGGCCGCTCGCGGAACCGCCTTCGAACACGACGCGCAACTGGCTGCGGCTCTGGATGCTGCGCCATTTCTGCACGCCGAGCAGGCCGCCGAACGCCATGGCGATCACCGCCAGCGTCGCCGTTCCGATCACCAGATTGCTCGCGCGTGCCATGCGGGTTGGATTCTACGACCAAAGCGGGGAAGTTGGAAGGAGCCGCGATGGTAAGCAGGGCGGGTTAGCGAAGCGTAACCCGCCACGGTCTCTCTCCGAGGCATAAACTGGCGGATTACGCTGCGCTAATCCGCCCTACGCGACATCAATGACCCGCCGCCTGCTTGGCGGCAGCATTGTTCAGCACAATCAGCGCATCGACGGCGACGCCGGTCCTGGCGTTGATCAGGAACGGATTGATGTCGATCGAGGCGATCCGGTCGCCGGCATCCGCGATCAGGTTGGACAGGCCGACCAATGCCTTGACGGCGGAGGCCTCGTGCAACGCCGGCTTGCCGCGATAGCCGCGCATCTTGATGCCGGCCTTGGTGCGGCCGATCAAAAGCCGCGCCTCGGCTTCGTCCAGCGGCGCGCCGGCCAGCGCCACGTCCTTCATCAGCTCGATGTCGACGCCGCCGGTGCCGAACAGCACGACCGGCCCCATCTCGGCGTCGAGCGACGCGCCGAGCACGAGCTCGAGGTCGGCCTTGACTTGCTGCGCGATCAGGATGCCATCGAGCCTCGGCTTGCCCTTCAGCTTCTTCACCCGCGCGGTGATGTCGGAGAAGGCCTTCTTCACCTCGGCTGCGCTGTTGAGGTTCAGCACCACGCCGCCAATGTCGGATTTGTGCAAAATCTCGGCGCTGACGAGCTTGGCCACGACGGGATAACCGACCTGCTTGGCGATCTTCACGGCTTGCGCAGCCGTCTGCGCGATTCCTTCCTTCGAGACCGGGATGCCGTATGCCTTGAGGAGCTTCTTCGAGGCGACCTCGTCGAGCGCAGCGCCGCTTGCCGACGCTAGCGCCTTCTCCAGCACGGCGCGCGCGGTGGGCTTCGAGCTCGAGACGATGTCAGGCACCTCCTTGCGCAGCCTGGCATAGGCGAGCAGCGATTTGATCGCGGTCACCGCGCGGTCCAAGCCCTGCATCACCGCGAGATGCGGCAGCGACTTGCGCAAGCCCTTGGTGAACTCGGTGAAGCCGATCGACATCGCGCTGATATAGATCACGGGTTTTGAGGCCCGGCTCGCCATCCCGTCGACGATGCGCAAATTGCGTTCGCGCAGCTCATGCGCTGCCTTTGGTAGCTCGGCATCGACGATGACGATGTCGATGTCGGGATCGTCGATCATCAGCTTGATCGACTTCATGTAGACGGAGGGATCGACCACCGCCGCAAAGCCGGCATCGAGCGGATTGCCGACGATCGAGCCCGGGCCGAGCATCTTTGCCAGTTCGCGACTGACATGCGGGCTGAGCGGCGCGAAGTTCAGGCCCGCGGCGTGGAAGGCGTCGATCAGCATGCCGCGCTTGCCGCCGGAGAGCGTGACCGCCGCAAGCCGGTCGCCCTTGGGCACCGCAGCGTGGACGAAGCATTCGGTGGTCTCGATCAGCTCGTCGAGCCCACCGACGCGGATCACGCCTTCGCGGGTCGCAATCGCGTCGAACGTCTCGATCGAGCCCGCCAGCGCGCCGGTGTGCGCCATCGCGGCGGCGCGGCCACCCTCCGATGATCCGAGCTTGAGCGCGATCACGGGCTTGCTCGCGGCACGCGCGGCCTTGCAGGCGCTGCGAAACGCCTTGGTGCTGCGCACGCCTTCGAGATAGACCACGATCACTTTGATGCTCGGATCCTCGGCGAAATAGCGCATCAGGTCCGGCGTCTCGAGTCCGGTCTCGTTGCCGGTCGTCACCATGTAGCCGACACCGACGCCGCGATCCTCCAGCGCCTGGCGGATCGCCATGACGATGGCGCCGGATTGCCCGGCAATCGCCACCGCACCCTGTTCCATGGTGACGATGCGGTCGTCGATATTCGTGAACAGCTTCTCACCGGCGCTCAGGTTTCCGAGGCAGTTCGGGCCCGTGACGGCGAGGCCCGTCTCGCGCACGGCCTGTTGCAGTTCGGCGGCGAGCTTCTGGCTCTCCTCATCCTGCAACTCGCTGAAGCCCGAGGTAACGATGGTGGCCGACCGCGCGCCGGCGGCGGCGGCGTCGCGGATCACTTGCACGGCAAAGCGTGCGGGCACCAGCACCAGCACGTGATCGGGTTTCTCGGGGAGGCTCGCAAAATCCTTGTAGCAGGGCACGCCCCAGATGCTTTCGCGCTTGGCGTTGACCGGATAGAGCCCGCCCTCGAAGCCGTATTTGACCAGATTGTTCCAGATGCGCTCGGCATAGTTGCCCGGCTTGTCGGTCGCGCCTACCAGCACGATATTTTGCGGATGCAGCATGGCGTGGATGCCCTTGACGATGTCGCTGGCATCCGGCGGCGGCGACCATGGGCGGGCAGGAACCGACGCGGCAGAGACCTCGTCTTTAGAGACCTGGGCTTCCATGGCGAGACCTCACCTTTTATTCTTCTTGGTGGTGCGTCACGTGGTTGTATGGCGAGTTGCGTGGAGTGGCAACCAGCAGGGCTGCATGCCGCATGGCGGAATGCGCAGTGGATCGCACGCGGCGCATTCAATTGTCGGCTCGCGTCATCCCCTCAGTATCGCAAGACGCCTCATTTGCAGCCATAGTGATGGGCCAGTTGCTGGCTGCGGCTTTTTTGCACGGTTTGAGAAGGTGCGGCGGACAGCCTAGACGCTGGCTCCAATCAGCGTGGCATGAAGAATGTAACGCTCGGGACCGGGCGTGACGGCATCGAATGGCCAGCAAGTTGTTAACACCAGTTCAAAATCCGGCGTTGCTGGATCGATCCCCGAGGCGTCGAAACGGACCACGCTTGAGGCATCCGCGCGATAGCGAAAGTGCTGGCCGTCGGTGCGCGTGACCTCGATCACATCGCCGATGGCAACATCACGCAAGAAACGGAAATGCGTGTCGCGATGTGCGGCATATACAGCAATTCCGCGTTCGCCGGCATCGACCGTTCGGTTGATGTGGCCGGGCCCAAAAGCAAGCGCCTGGCCGCTCGTCCCCTCAAGCACGATGGCGCTGGCGCCGATCCGTTTCACCTCGATCCGCGCCACAGGCCAGGTATCGGCCCAGGACCATGGCTTGACCGCCTGTCCCGTTGCAATGCTCCTGTCGAACGCGCGATCCAGCAGCACCTGCGCGATCCAGGCCTTGGCGTGGATGTAGGCGCCGTCACCGAACAGGATCGCGCCGACGAGCGCTAGAACGAGGGGGGAGATAAGGCGGGGCATTGTTTCCACATTCGTCATTGCAAGCGCGGCGAAGCAATCCAGAGTCTTTCCGCGGAGGCAGTCGAGAGGAAAAAAGGCGCGCGCGGCCGTTGGGATGGGGACGGGCGGCCGCGCGCGCTAAGGAAGAGGAGTTCGGGGGGCTCCTCTCTCAAGCGGCGTCAGTGAGCAAGGGCTGACGCCGGTTGAACACGAACAGGATCAGGGCGAGCACGATCAGGATCAGGCCTGCGATCATCTTGAGCTCGGCCGAGGTTGCGGTCTTGGGCAGGCGGATCGCATCGGGCGCGACAGGTGCCGGCCGCCTGGCAGCGGGCTGGCCTGCATCGGCGCGGCGTTCGCGCAACTGTGTCGGCACCTGTTGCGGTTGTTCGCCAAAGACTTTTGCAAAATCCCAGCCGGCCGGCAGGTTGATCGGCAGGTCGCTGAGCTTCAGCGGCTCGCCCTCGGGGCGGCTCGGCGTCTTGTCGACCGCAACGAGGCTGGTCAGCCGCGTGACGATCTGATGGTCGAGCGCCAGCGCGAGGATTGTCTTGTCGGTATCCTCCGGCGTCATCTCGCGCAGGGTGCGCGCCACTTCGGCATCTTCGATCTTGCGCTTTGCCCAGAGCTTCGACAGGCCCTTGCCTTCGGCAGCATTTTGCAGCGGCAGCGTGACCGACCACGGGCGGTCGCCGACGCGTCCCTTGATTTCGAGCGAGCCTGCGAGCTTGTCGAGCTTTGCTGCCAGCACCAGCGGCTCGTCGCGATAGACGTCGGGGATGATCGCGGGCGTGACGTCGGCCTTGGCCTCGGAGAATTTTGCGGTGAGGCCGGTCACGGCGGGATTCTCCAGCTTGGCGAACAGACCGCGCATGCGCTCCTCGACCTGCTCGACCGAGCCGATATGGGTGAAGGCACCGCGACCGAGCTCGGAGGCGCGTGTCATCAGATAGGTGTTGGGTGCAGAGCCGATGCCGACCATGAAGATGCGCGAGCGGCCGCGCATTGCCGTAATTGTCTCGAACAATTGTTGCTCGTTTCCGATCGCACCGTCGGTGAGGAACACGATTTGGCGAACCATGCCGGTCTCGCCGAGCTTGTCGGTCAGTGCCGCACGCATGGCCGGCACCATTTCTGTGCCGCCGCGTGCTTGTAGTGCGCTTACGAACGAGGTCGCCTCACCGATATGCGCTGCGTCGGCCGGCACCGATGTCGGAAACAGCACGTCCATGGTGTCGTCGAAACGGATCACGTTGAAGCGGTCGTTCGGCTGGAGCCGGCCGAGCGCATAGAGAAGGCTCGCCTTGGCCTGCTCGATCGAGGTGCCGCCCATCGAACCCGAATTGTCGATCACGAACACCACTTCGCGCGGCAGCGGCTTCTGCGTTGCTTGTTCGGCGGCGGGCGGGGTGACGAAGGCGAGCAAATAATCGGCATCGCCGACATGCTCGCGAAACAGGCCGACCGATGGGGCCTTCGCCGCGGCCGGCTTCCAGGTCAGTTCGAAATCGCGATCAGCGGGCACGGTGCCGTCGGTGAGCGTGATGTCACGCGTCGTGTCTGTCCGGGCTCTCGATCCTGACGTTGTGATGGTGGCTCTTCACCTCGCCGAGTGCGAATCCGGCCTTCAGGTGCACCGTGATGCTGGTCGGATTGACCGGCGGGTTCTTGGCGGGGTCGAGCACCGGCGGCGCGATGCGGTCACGGTCCGGCACCGGGTCTGAATTGGTCGCGCCCCAGCCGGAGCCGTCCTTGCGGAAGTCGACGCTCTGCACGATCGGTGCCGGATTGTAACGCGGCCCGACGACGAGCGGCACGCGCAGCGAATATTCGTTGCCGGATTGATGCACCGGCTCCTGATATTCGATCTGCACCAGCACGGTTTCGCCGGGACCGATATTGGCGACCGAGTTGGTGAAGATGTTGGGCCGCTCCTGTTCGGTGAGCGCGGCCTTCTGTCCGGCGCGGCGTGCCTGCTCGTAGAGGATTCGTGCCTGCTGCCGTTCCTTGATGTCGCCGACGATGACGCGGTCGCCGACCACCATCTTTAGCGTGTCGACCGCGCCGTCGGTGGCCAGCGGATAGACGTAGGTTGCCTCGACCCAGTCCTTGGTCGGGTTGCGGAAGACCTGCGTGACGCGGGTGCGCAGCGTCGGGCCGGACACCGTGATGTCGACGTCGATCCCGAGGCGGATGGCTTCGGTAGTGGCGCCGTCCTCCTTCAGGAGGAGAGTGCCGGAACGGACATCGCCGGGCTGAAGCAGGCTTGCCTGCTCCGTCGTCGCCGACCAGCCCGGCTCGAAGCTCACCAGCAGGGCCACGAAGCTGACCAGCAGCACGGCAACGCCCTGCACCAGTAGAAACAGTCCGAGCTTGATCAGCCTGCCGAGCCAGGGGTGCTCGTTGCTGTCGACCGCGTCGCAATTGTCCATTTGGCCTGCTCCCGAAGGGTGTTTGACGATGTCGAGCATCCGTCGGGAGGGTGGATCTCGCGAGCAGAATGATCGGCAATGTTCCGCCGCGGCCGGCCTGGGCGGGCCGTCGCTCAGGCGGCCATGTCCGGTTTTGTGCTGACTTGTCCGCCCTGCTAGACTGGCGGCCGTGGAGCAGGGTTAACGATGCAGACGCCGGATAAAATCAACGACGGGCAGCTTTCGGACGAGCAAAGCCGCGAGGTCGCGGAGACGATCCGCGAGGAAATCGCCAGGCGCCGGATCTCGCGGCAGGCGCTGGCCGAGCAGGCCAAGCTCAGCCTGTCGACGCTGGAGAAGGCGCTCGGCGGTCGCCGTCCGTTCACGCTGGCAACCACGGTCCGGCTGGAGCAGGCGCTGGGCGTCTCGCTGCGCAAAAGCGCAGTCGTGGTGACGCCTCCGGCCGCAAACGATGTCGCCCCCGACAGCCTCGGCTCCTATTCGCATCGCGCGGTGAGCTGGCTTGAGGATGTCTACATCACGCTGCGGCCGTCCTTCGGCGACAAGGATGCGATCTTCGCCTATCGCACCGAGATCGTCTGGGAGCCGAAGGTCTCGTCGCTGGTCTTCCGCGAGGGCGAGCGGACCGATGCCGCCTATGAGCACACCGGTGAAGTTGCGGTGCCGCATCAATCCGGCTTCATCTACCTCGTCATCAACAAGCACGGCCAGCATCGCGTCATCACGGTGTCGCGGCCGACGGTGGCCGGCGAGATGTACGGCATCATCTCGACGCTGCGTGCCGGCTCGGGCTCGCAGCTGACGCCGATTGCGGCGCCGATCGCCTATGTGCCGCTCGGGAACGTCCCGAAGCCGTCGCTGGGACGGATCGCGCCTGGTGAGGCCAACCATGCACTCTATCGCGATCACCTGCGCCGCACGGTCGACGAATCGTTCGCACTCTTCCTGCCGGCTTAGTTCGCCTTGGCGCCACACATGAAAAAATAGCGGCCTTTCGGCCGCTATTTCGATGAGGTCTGTGCCAGTCGTCGCGAACTAGCCGCTCGGCTCGGCGCTGATGATGGGGCCGAACAGCTCCCACTGGCCGCTCTTGAACCGCCACATCTTGAGCTGCTCGATCGGCGCGAAGTCGGTGGACGAGGTGTTGACCGTGATCCCCGGGATCAGCGTGTCGGGGACGAAGTCTTTCAGGCTGGCGGCCTGTTTCATCACGTTCTCGCGGGTCAGATTGTCGCCCGCCTGCTTCAGCACCTGCACCATGGTCTGGGCTGCGGCATAGGCGTAAACCAGATTGGCGTCCGAAATGTTCGCGCCGGGCATATACTTGTCGATGAAGACCATGAATTTCTTCATGCCGGCATCGTCCTTCCACTGCGGATCCGACGCATCCTTGAGGTAACCGGCCGAGAGTACGCCTTCGGAGGCCTCGAGGCCGGCCGGCTTCATCACCGCACCGATCGAAACCGAGACGTCCGTCATCAGGTGCATCGGCTTCCAGTCCAGCTCCGCGATCTTCTTGATGGCTTGAGCCGCGAATTTCGGGGTCGAGATGTTGACGAAGGTGTCGGCGCCGGTGCCCTTGAGCTTGACGATATGGGCATCGATCGACGGCTCCGAGGTCTCGTAGCTCTCTTCGGCCACGATCAGCTTCGAGGCCTTGTCTCCGAACACGTCCTTGATGCCGGCGAGGTAGTCTTTGCCGAAATCGTCGTTGGCATAGAAGATCGCAACCTTCGCGTCCGGCTTCTCTTTCAGAATATACTTGGCGAAGATCCGCGCCTCGACCCGGTAGCTCGGCTGGAAACCCATGGTCCAGGGGAAGTTGTGCGGATCGTTCCACTTGCTGGCGCCGGTGGCGAGGAAGAGCTGCGGCACCTTCTTCGAGTTGTGATATTTCTGCACGGCGGTCTGCGTCGGCGTGCCCAGCGCGTTGAACACCAGGAACACCTCGTCGCTCTCGATCAGCTTGCGGATCTGCTCCACGGTCTTCGGCGGCGAGTAGCCGTCATCATATGAGATCCAGTTGATCTTGCGGCCGTTGATGCCGCCCTGGTCGTTGATCATCTTGAAATAGGCTTCCTCGGTCTTGCCGATGACGCCATAGGCGGAAGCCGGCCCCAATAGGCCTCGACATTGCCGATCTTGATCTCGGTGTCGGTGACGCCGGTGTCGTACGTCTTCTGGGCGTAAGCGCCCTCGGCCGTGAGCAATGTCAGCGCGGCCGTGGCCGCAAGCAGGGAGAGTTTCCTCTTCATAAAATTTCCTTGGGTTTCTTGGTTGGAGACAGGCACGTCAGAAACAAAGAAGCGCCCAAAGAGGGGGCGCTTTGGTCAGGCGTTGTCGACTTTCTTGTCGACCTCGGAAGCGACCGAGAATTCCTTGCGCAAGGTCGGCTTGTGGATCTTGCCGGTGGCGTTGCGCGGCAGCGCATCGACGAAGCGGACCTGGCGCGGGCATTTGAAGCGCGCGAGATTGGCCGCGCAATGCGCGAAGATTTCGGCCTCGGTCAGCCGCTGGCCCGGCTTGACCGCGACGATGGCGAGGCCCACCTCGCCCCATTGTGGATCGGACATGCCGATCACGGCGGCTTCCGCGATTTCGGTGAGCTGGTGCAGGACGTTCTCCACTTCGGCCGGATAGACGTTCTCGCCGCCGGAAATGTACATGTCCTTCCAGCGGTCGACGATGTAGTAGAAGCCCTCCTCGTCGACACGCGTCGCATCGCCCGTGTGCAGCCAGCCGTCGGTGAAGGACGTCTTGTTCGCCTCCGGCCTGTTCCAGTAGCCGGGCGTGATGTTCGGGCCCTTGACCCAGAGCTCGCCGAGCTCGCCGATTTCGGCGTCGCTGCCGTCGGGCCGCACGATGCGCACCTCGGTGTGCAGCACCGGCTTGCCGGCGGAGCCCGCTTTCCGCGCCGCATCCTCGCGGTCGAGCACCAGCACGGCCGGCGACGTCTCGGTCATGCCGTAGCCCTGCTGGAGCGCGACGCCGCGCGCTTCCCAGACTTTCAGCAGCGGCACCGGCATCGGTGCGCCGCCGACACCGCCGACGATCAGCCGGCCGAGATCGGTGGTCGCGAAGGCCGGGTGCTGCGCCATGAACTGGTAGATCGCGGGTACGCCGAAGAACACGTTGATGCCCCGCGCGGGATCGTTGATCAGGCCGAGCGCCGTGCCGGGATCGAAGGCGCGCATGATCATCACGGTGCCGCCGGCATGCAGCACGGGATTGGTGTAGCAATTCAGCCCGCCGGTGTGGAACAGCGGCAGCACGGTGAGCAGCACCGAGGACGGCCCGATGCACGCGGGGCCGCCGAGATTGACGCAATTCCAGAAGGTCATGCCGTGGGTGATGGTCGCGCCCTTCGGATGCCCCGTGGTGCCCGACGTGTACATGATGGTCGAGACGTCATCGAGCGTGACTTCCTCGGCGCGGTCGAGCGGCTTGGCGGCTGCGATGCCGGCCTCATAGGCGCCGCCGGGGCCGAGCAGCAGGCTCGTCGCGACGTTGCAGAGTTTTGCGACAGCGAGCGCCGCCTCGGCGAGATCGGTGTCGTGGATCATCACCTTCGGCGCGCAGTCGCCGGTGATGAACTGCAGCTCGGGAACGGTGAGGCGGGTGTTGAGCGGCACGAAGACAGCGCCGAGCCGCCCGCACGCGAACTGCACCTCCAGCGTATCGGTCGTGTTCAGCGCCAGCACCGCGACGCGGTCACCGCGCGAGACTTTCAGCGTGTGGCGGAAGAACGAGGCGAGGCGCGAGATTCGTGCATCGAGGTCCGAATAGGTGAAGCGGCGCTCGCTCGCGAGGTCGATGGCCGCGACCTTGCCGGGCGTGCGGCGGCCATGATGGGCGATCCAGTCGTAGTAACGAACGGCCAACAATCCCTCCCTCGGCGGTCTTGTGCCGCCTGCATTTTTATTGCCGTGCACCATGCCCGGCGTGGCCCTGGGAGGCCAGCCGGAGTTTTGTGCAGCACGTCTTTTTTGATTTGGAGTTGGCCTGCGAGGGGCGAAAACCGTCTTGCGTTGAGTTGCTAGGGCTTTGGCCCGTCCGAAGCGGCGTTCCCGTCAGCCACTCCGCGCAAGTGAGCCGTCAATGTTCCGGCCATGGTGGAACGAGACGAAGTTGTCGAAGGCGAAGGCGCGATGAAAAGCCCATTCTATACCGCAGAGCATGACGCCTTCCGCGACTCGATGCGCCGCTTCGTCGACAAGGAAATCGAGCCTTTCGCCCATGAATGGGATGAGGCAGGTGAATTTCCGCGCGCGCTCTATCGCAAGGCGGCCGAGATCGGCCTGTTGGGGCTGGGATTCCCCGAGGAATATGGCGGGATCGCCGCCGACCAATTCATGAAGATCGTGGCGAGCCAGGAGCTGGCGCGAGCCGGTGCCGGCGGCGTCAGTGCCAGCCTGATGAGCCACACCATCGGCTCGCCGCCGATCGCGCGCGCGGCGCGCCCCGAGGTTAAGGCACGCGTGCTGCCGCAGGTGCTGTCAGGCGAAAAAATCTCCGCGCTCGCGATCACCGAGCCGGGCGGCGGCTCGGATGTCGCGAACCTCTGCACCAAGGCGCGGCGCGACGGCGATCACTACGTCGTGAGCGGCGAGAAGACCTTCATCACCTCGGGATGCGCGCCGACTATCTGACCGTTGCAGTGCGCACCGGCGGCGAGGGCGCCGGCGGCGTCAGCCTGCTCCTGGTCGAGGGCAGCACGCCCGGCCTGTCGCGCACCAAGCTGAAGAAGATGGGCTGGTGGGCCTCCGACACCGCGACCTTGCATTTCGACGAGTGCCGCGTGCCCGCCGAAAACCTGATCGGCGAGGAAGGCCAGGGCTTCAAGATCATCATGCAGAATTTCAACAGCGAGCGCATGGGCATGGCGGCGGGCTGCACCGCCTTCGCACGCGTCTGTCTCGACGAGGCGATCGCCTATGCCAGGGAGCGCAAGACGTTCGGCAAGCCGCTCGCCCAGCACCAGGTCATCCGTCACAAGATCGTCGACATGGCGCAGAAGGTCGCGGCATCGCAAGCGATGCTGGAAATGCTGGCCTGGCGGCTCGAGCAGGGCGAGAGCCCGGTTGCGGAAATCTGCATGATGAAGAACCAGGCGACACAGACCATGGCGTTCTGCGCCTCGGAAGCCGTGCAGATTTTCGGCGGCGCCGGCTTCATGCGCGGCATCAAGGCCGAGCGCATCTACCGCGAGGTCAAGGTCAACGCCATCGGCGGCGGCACCGAGGAGATCATGAAGGATCTGGCCAGCCGGCAGATGGGGTTGTGAGCCCACGGTCATTCCGGGCTCATCGCTGCGCGATGCCCCGGAATGACGAGATGATTGGAGCCCGAAAGAGACGATGCTGTTCACCGCCGACCACGACGACATCCGCCGTTCCCTGCAAAAATTCATCGCCAACGAGATCAATCCTCATGTCGATGAGTGGGAGAAGGCCGACATCTTCCCGGCCCACGAGCTGTTCAAGAAGATGGGAAGCCTCGGCTTCCTCGGATTGAACAAGCCGGTCGAGTTCGGCGGTTCGGGCCTCGACTATTCCTATGCGCTGATGATGGCGGAGGAGCTTGGCGCGATTACCTGCGGTGGCGTGCCGATGGCGATCGGGGTGCAGACCGACATGGCGACGCCGGCGCTGGCGCGGTTTGGCTCGGACGGGGTGCGACGCGAATTTCTGGCGCCCTCGATCTCCGGCGACTATGTCGCCTGCATCGGCGTCTCCGAGCCCGGCGCAGGCTCGGACGTGGCCTCGATCAAGACCAGCGCACGCTCCGACGGCGACGATTACGTCATCACCGGTGGCAAGATGTGGATCACCAACGGGACGCAAGCCGATTGGATCTGCCTGCTCGCCAACACCGGCGAAGGCCCCGTTCATCGCAACAAGTCGCTGATCTGCGTGCCCATGAAGAGCAAGGGCGTCACGGTTGCGCGAAAACTCGACAAGATGGGCATGCGCTCGTCCGACACCGCGCAGATCTTCTTCGACAATGTCCGCGTGCCCAAGCGCAACCGGATCGGCGAGGAGGGCAAAGGTTTCACCTACCAGATGATCCAGTTCCAGGAGGAGCGGCTCTGGGGCGCGGCCGCCTGCCTGAAGGCGCATGAATACATCATCAACGAGACCATCGAATACACCCGCAACCGCAAAGCCTTCGGGAAGTCGATCCTCGACAACCAGGTCGTGCACTTCAAGCTTGCGGAGATGCAGACCGAGGTCGAGCTGCTGCGCGCGTTGATCTATCGCGCGGCCGAGGCGCTGGTGGCGGGCGAGGATGTGACCAAGCTTGCGACCATGGCCAAGCTGAAAGCCGGTCGGCTCGGCCGCGAGCTCACCGACGCCTGCTTGCAATATCTGGGGCGGAATGGGCTTTACCAACGAGACGCCGGTCAGCCGCGCCTATCGCGACAGCCGCCTGACCTCGATCGGCGGCGGCGCCGACGAGGTCATGCTGATGGTCCTGTGCAAGATGATGGGCACGCTGCCCGGCAGCAAAGGGGAGACCTCATGATCACGCTCTATCACTGCGACGCCGCGCGCTCGTTCCGCCCGCTCTGGATGCTGGAGGAGATGGGGCTGACTTATGAGCTGAAGATGCTGCCGTTCCCGCCGCGGGTCTTCGCCAAGGAATACCTCGCGCTCAATCCATTGGGCACGATTCCCTTCATGGTCGATGGCGAGACGAAGATGACGGAGTCCTCCGGCATCTGCCACTATCTCGGTATCAAGCACGGGCCGACGCCGCTGATGGTCGGGCCGGAAGATCCCGCCTATGGCGCCTTCCTGAACTGGATGTATTTCAGCGACGCCACGTTAACCTTCCCGCAAACGCTGGTGCTCCGCTACACCCAGCTCGAGCCGGAGGAGCGCCGCAATCCGCAGGTCGCCACCGACTACGCAAAATGGTTCCTGGGGCGACTGCGTGCCGTTGAGGCAGCGACTGCGAATGCCGAAACCTTGTGCGCCGGCCGCTTCACCGCCGCTGACATTGTCATCGGTTACGCGCTTCGCCTGGCGAGTAACATCGGCCTCGCCAAGGATTTTGGGCCGAATGTCGCAGCCTATTGGGCGCGCCTGCAGCAGCGCGACGGTTTCAAGCGCGCGGTTGCTGCGGAGCAGAAGGCTGGCGCCGAGCAGAATATTGCGCCGCGTGTGAGGGCGTAAGTCGGAGAAGGATGGGACTATTGTCTCATGACGGTTCCGGACGCGCGTGTCGCCGTCCTGAACTGGTAATGTTTTGCGCTCGATGACAGCGCTATCCCGTCGTGACAGCGCCCAAATTTCCGCTAAGGTGACCTCCGTCCGCAGCGGCCTGAGAGCCGCGCGAGGAGGATCCCAATGGAAGATAAAGGTCGCGAATCCGACCATCTGATGCTGATCACGCCGGAGCGGGTATTCTATGCAGGCCTGCTCGGCCGGCCTCGCAAGCGGACCCCAGGCTGCTGCCATGTCTATGTCGCGGTGAAGGGCAGCCTGCACCTGACGATCGACGATGTCCTCGCCACCGGCGAGCTGTTCATCACCCTGCCGAACCAGCGGCATTCCATTGCCAGCGACTACCGTACCGCAATCAGCGTCACGCTCGAGCCGGAAAGCATCCCGGATGGCGTGCTGGAGGCCTTGGCCCAGCGGCTGATGGGACCCGACCGGGCTGCCTATGCCCGCAAAATCCTCGCCGCCTACGCGCTGCTGCGTCAGCGCCGCTATGGCGACATCAACACCGCCGAATTCGACGAGATGTGCTTTGGCGAGGCGCTGCCGCGCCGCGTGCTCGATCCGCGCGTGACGCGCGCGGTCGCCCGCATCGAGCGCTTCTCCGGCGAGCCGCTAACGGCGGATACATGCGCGGCCGAAGCGCGGCTCTCCGCCTCGCGCTTCCTGCATCTGTTCAAGGAAGAGACCGGCATCTCGTTCCGCTCCTTCCGCGCCTGGAAGCGCGCGCGGCATTTGCTGCACTTCGCCAATCAGGACCTCAACCTCGCCCATCTCGCGCAGGACATCGGCTATCCCGACTCGACCCATTTCAGCCATTCGATCCGCCGTTTCTATGGCCTCAAGCCGCGCGCGATCTTCGTCGGCTCGCGCGACCTTGCGATCTATCGCAGCACCGAGACGGTGAGGCTGGCTGAAGCGAGCTAGGCCCTTCGTAGGGCGGGTTAGCTCGCGGCCGCGCGAAGCGCAGTCCGCTAGCGCAACTCACCTCTTTAATTTCCGCAGAGACAGAAGTGGTGGGTTACTCCTTTGGCTAACCCACCCTGAGGCTTCTCGCCTTTTTTCAGCTTCTCCGCGCAAGAAGCCGCATGTCGCGCGTCACATGATCGCAAGCGTTGAATTCTCAACGTGCGAGACATTAGTGGCATGAGCGACAAGGCCGTCATCACCTGCGCGCTGAACGGCGTGCTCACCGACCCGAAGCAGCACAACGTGCCGGTCACGCCCGAGCAGATGGCGCGCGAGGCCAAAGCTGCGTTCGATGCGGGCGCCAGCATCATGCACATCCATCTGCGTCAACAGGCGCCGAACAAGGGGCATCTACCGTCCTGGGAGGTAGCCGTCAGCAAGGAAATCCAGCAGGCAATCCGCGAAGCCTGCCCCGGCGTCATCATCAACCACACTTCGGGTGTATCGGGCCCGAACTACTCTGGCGCGCTCGATTGCATCCGCGAGACCAAGCCTGAGATCGCCGCCTGCAACGCCGGTTCGCTGAATTATCTGAAGGTGAAGGCCGACAACAGCTGGGCCTGGCCGCCGATGATGTTCGACAACGCGGTCGAGAAGGTGAAGGACTATCTCGACGTCATGAACGCGGTCGGTACCATCCCCGAGTTCGAATGTTTTGACGTCGGCATCGTCCGCTGCGTCGGCATGTACACCCAGGTCGGCATGTACAAGGGCCCGCTCGAATATAATTTTGTGATGGGCGTCGCCTCCGGCATGCCGTCCGATCCCGATCTGTTGCCGATCCTGATCAAGCTGAAGCGGTCTGAGGCGCATTGGCAGGTCACCGCGATCGGTCGCGAAGAAATCTGGCCGCTGCACCAGCGTTGCGCCGAGCTCGGCGGTCATCTGCGCACCGGTCTCGAGGACACGTTCTATCTCGCCGATGGCAAGAAAGTGACGTCGAACGGCCAGCTGATCGAAGCCATCGCCGCCTGCGCCCGCCGTGCGGGCCGCGAGATCGCGAGCCCAGCCGAGGCGCGGAAGATCTTTGGGACGAATCGGTAGCAACACTCGTCATTCCGGGACGGCCCGAAGGGCCAGGCCTGGAATCCATGCTCCCGACTGGTGGTTATGGATTCCGGGCTCGCGACTTTGTCGCGCCCCGGAATGACAACTGGGAAAGACTATGTCCATTCTCGAAAACACCATTTCCCCCGGCAGCACCGCCTACCACGCCAATCGCGACGGCATGGTCGCGCTGATCGACCGCATGCGCGCGCTCGAAGAGCGCACGCGTGCGGCGTCGGCGGCAGCAAAAGACCGCTTCCATAAGCGCGGCCAGCTGCTGCCGCGCGAGCGTGTCGCGCTGGTGCTCGATCCCGGCGCACCCTTCATCGAGTTGTCCACGCTTGCAGGTTACATGTTCGACGTGCCCGATCTGGCCAAGAGCGTTCCTGGCGGCGGCGTCATCGCCGGCATCGGCTACGTCTCGGGCATCCGCTGCATGGTCAGCGCCAATGATTCCGGCATCGATGCCGGCGCGCTGCAGCCCTACGGTCTCGACAAGACGCTGCGGGTGCAGGAGCTCGCGCTGGAGAACAAGCTGCCTTACGTCCAGCTCGTCGAAAGCGCCGGCGCCAATCTGCTTCGCTACCGCGTCGAGGATTTCGTTCGAGGCGGCAACATCTTTCGTAACCTCGCGCTGCTGTCGGCGGCGGGACTACCGGTCGTCACCGTCACGCACGGCTCGTCCACCGCCGGCGGCGCCTATCAGACCGGTCTCTCCGACTACATCGTCATGGTGCGCGGCCGCACCCGCGCCTTCCTTGCCGGGCCGCCGCTGCTGAAAGCTGCAACCGGCGAGGTCGCGACCGAGGAAGAGCTCGGGGGCGCCGAGATGCATACGCAGGTTTCCGGTCTCGGCGATTACCTCGCCGAGGACGACCGCGACGCACTTCGCATCGCGCGCGAGATCATGGCGGCGCTGGAATGGGAGCGGCCGGGCAGGGCGAGCTCCGCAATTCAAGCCGCCGCGTTACGATCAGGACGAGCTGCTCGGCATCATGCCGATGGACCACAAGCGCTCCGTGGATATGAAGCAGGTGATCGCGCGCATCGTCGACGATTCCGATTTCACCGAGATGGCGCCGAACTATGGCCCGGCCACTGTCTGTGGTCATGCCCGTATCGAGGGCCAGGCGATCGGCATCATCACCAACAATGGCCCGCTCGATCCCGCCGGCGCCAACAAGGCGACGCACTTCATTCAGGCCTGCTGCCAGACCCGCACGCCGATCCTCTATCTCAACAACACCACGGGCTACATGGTCGGCAAGGCCTATGAAGAAGCCGGCATGATCAAGCACGGCTCGAAGATGATCCAGGCGGTGACCTCGGCCACCGTGCCGCAGATCACGATCTATTGCGGCGCCTCGTTCGGCGCCGGCAATTACGGCATGTGCGGGCGCGGCTTCCATCCGCGCTTCTGCTTCTCCTGGCCGAACGCCAAAACCGCCGTGATGGGCGGCGAGCAGGCGGCCGAGACCATGGCGATCGTGACCGAAGCCGCCGCCGCGCGCCGCGGCAAGCCGATCGAGAAGGAGAAGCTGGATGCCATGAAGGCGCAGATCGTCGGCGTGTTCGATGGCCAGATGGACGTGTTCTCGACCAGCGCGCGCGTGCTCGACGACGGCGTGATCGATCCGCGCGATACCCGCGCGGTGCTGTCGGAGGTGCTCGCGATCTGCCGCGAGGGTGATGCGCGAACACCCCAGCGCATGCAGTTTTCGGTGGCCCGCCCATGAGGAACGGATCAGTGCAGCACCGACCGTTCTTCAAGGTCTTGATTGCCAATCGCGGCGAGATCGCGCTCCGGGTGATACGCAGTGCGCGGCAGCTTGGCCTCGGCGTCGTCGCCGTCTATTCGGATGCGGATCGCGATGCGCTCCATGTGCGCGAGGCCGATCAGGCCGTGCGCATCGGCGAAGCGCTGCCGGCGCAATCCTATCTCAACATCCCCGCAATCATCGCCGCGGCGAAGGCGAGCGGCGCGGATGCCGTGCATCCCGGCTATGGCTTCCTTGCCGAGAACGAGGACTTTGCGCAGGCCTGCAAGGACGCCGGCCTGGTCTTCATCGGCCCGTCGCCGCAGGCGATCGAGGCGATGGGCAACAAGGCCGGCGCCAAGGAGATCATGAAGAAGGCCGGTGTGCCCTGTGTGCCCGGCTATCAAGGCGCCGATCAGGGCGACGAGGTCATGCTCGCGGAAGCCAAACAGATCGGCTTCCCCGTGATGATCAAGGCGGTCGCTGGTGGCGGTGGCCGCGGTATGAGGCTCGTAGCCGACGCCGCGTCGTTCCCGGATGCGCTGCGTAGCGCACGGTCGGAGGCGAAGGCCGCGTTCGGCGATCCCACCGTAATCCTCGAGCGCGCAATTCAAAATCCCCGGCACATCGAAATTCAGGTGTTCGGCGACAGCCACGGCAATGCCATCCATCTCGGCGAGCGCGACTGCTCGGTGCAGCGGCGGCACCAGAAGCTGATCGAGGAAGCGCCGTCGCCGGCCGTGACGCCGGAGTTGCGTGCGAGGATGGGCGAGGTTGCCGTCGCGGCGGTGAAGGCGCTGCGTTATGAGGGCGCGGGCACGCTTGAATTCCTGCTCGATGCGAGCGGCGAATTCTACTTCATGGAGATGAACACGCGGCTCCAGGTCGAGCATCCCGTCACCGAAGCGATCACCGGGCTCGATCTCGTCGAAATGCAACTGCGCGTCGCGCGCGGCGAGCAATTGCCGGTGAAGCAGCAGGATATCCGCTTCGCAGGCCACGCCATCGAGGTGCGGCTGTGCTCGGAGGATGCCGCGCATGATTTCATGCCGCAGTCAGGCCGCATGGCGCTCTGGCAGGTACCGGACTGCCTACGCGTCGAGCACGCGCTGCAATCGGGTTCGGAAATCCCGCCATTCTACGATTCCATGATCGCGAAGGTGATCAGCCATGGCGCGACGCGCGAGGAGGCGAGGGGGCGGCTGATCGTCGGCCTGGAGCATCTCACGGCCTTGGGCGTCACCACCAACCAGGCCTTCCTGATGTCTTGCCTGCGTCACCCCGGCTTTGCCAAGGGCGATGCAACGACGGCCTTTATCGGCACGCATCGCGACGAGTTGTTGGCGCCGCGGGCGGACGCCGCATTCGGCGCCGCGCTCGCGGGTCTTCTGCTCTACGTCACCAACCCGAAGGCACCGTCGTGGCGCAGTGGACGAAGCCTCGCGGCAACGTTCCCTCTGCCTGTGAAGATCGACATCGCCGGCCACGGACATGAACTCGAAGTCACGCGGGAACGCGATGGCAGCTACACCGTTGCCGTCGATGGCCGTCAGGACAAGTTCGAGATCGACCAGCTCGATTCCGGCGCCACCCGTTTCCGTCATGACGGCGTCACGGACAGCGCAAAGTTCCTGCGTGACGGCGATCGGCTCTATCTCGCTATATCGCGGCATCCCGCTTGCGGTGATCGACCTCACCCACGCTGCGCCCAAGGCCGCCGCAACCAACGGCGGCGACGGCAAAGTCCGGGCCGCCATGAACGGCCGCGTCGTCGCCGTGCTGGTCAAGCCGGGCGACCGCGTCAGCGCCGGCCAGCCGGTGATGACGCTGGAGGCGATGAAGATGGAGCACGTCCACAAGGCGGGCATTGACGGCGTCGTCGCCGCGATCGACGTCACCGAGGGCGAGCAGGTGACGACGGGGCGGATCGTGGCGGAGATCGGGGCAGGTTAGCCACTCACGTCGTCATTGCGACGGAGATACTGCCTCGAACTCAACCCGCCGCGTTGTTTGACCTCCATTTCGTTCATAATTCCAATGATTTCAATGGGATTTCGCCAGAGCGGACGCGGGTATAATTATTATTGAACAATGTTCACTTTAAGTCTATCTATATTGAACATTGTTCAATCGTGGAGCCCTGCATGCTGCGCGCACATGACCAGGCCCGGGGGCCCGATGCCATGCTCCCGTCAGGATCCCGCCCGTTCTCGTTCGCCGCACCACAAGTTCGCGAAAACTGTCTGAGCGGCGTGCTGTTCGTCATGGCGCTGGCGGCGCTCCTGGCGCCTGCGCTACCCGCCACCGCGTGGCACACGCCGCATTTCGTCGATACCCGCATTTGGCTGGGCCTGCCCAACGCTGGCGACGTGCTGAGCAATCTTTCCTTTCTGGCGATGGGCGTCTGGGGCCTGGCGCGACTGCGCGGCCGCATTGATGCGCCGGTCGGGGCGAGCTGGCTCTTTGCGGGACTGATCCTCACTTGCGTAGGCTCGAGCTTCTATCATCTGGACCCCGACGCGCCGCAGCGGCTCGTGGCCGATCGTCTCGGCATGGCGGTGGCGTTCGCGGGCTTTCTCGGCATCGCGGTCGGCGAGCGCATCAGCGCGCGCGCCGGTCAGGCCGTGGTGGTGCTGATGACGGCCGCGGGGCTGCTCGCGGCCTGGGTGGCACGCGAGAACCTTACGCCCTGGGCGGTCGTGCAGTTTGGTGGCATGGCGTTGGCTGTGGGCTTAGCGTTGACGCGGCCCCGGTCTGGTGCGCTTGGCGTGCCGCTCGGCGGCGTGATTTTCTTTTACGTGCTGGCCAAGCTTTTCGAGCTGGGCGACGTGATCGTGTTCGAAGCGACAGGGCATATTGTCTCGGGTCACACGCTCAAGCATCTGGCCGCTGCCCTGGCGGCATGGCCGGTGATCCGGACGTTAGGACCTACTGGTCCCGTCCCGTCCCCTCATTGAGCAGGCACGCCACCTGATGCCCGTCGCCTGCGTTCACCAGCGCCGGCCGCTCCATCTTGCATCGTTCCATCGCAAACCGGCAACGGGTATGAAACGCGCATCCCGAAGGCGGGTTGACCGGGCTCGGCACGTCGCCGTCCACCAGCGGCACGAGCTTCCTTGCGAGCGGATTGGCGACCGGCACCGATGCGAGCAGGGCCTGCGTGTAGGGATGGCGGGGGTTGCGGAACAGCTCGTCCTTGCCGGCGATCTCGACGATACGGCCCAGATACATCACCGCGACGCGGTGGCTGATATGGGCGACCACGGCGAGGTCATGCGCGATAAAGAGGTAGGAGAAGCCGTGCTGGCGCTGCAAATCGATCAGCAGATTGATCACCTGCGCCTGGATCGAGACGTCGAGCGCCGACACCGGCTCGTCGCAGACGATGAGGCGCGGTTCAAGCGCGAGCGCCCGCGCGATGCAGATGCGCTGGCGCTGGCCGCCCGAGAATTGGTGCGGGAAATTCCGCATCTGGTCGGGCCGCAATCCCACCTGCTCGAACAGCTTTGCAACATGCGCCTCCAGCGCTTTGCCGGTCGCGAGCCCGTGCACGACCAGCGGTTCGCCGACGATATCGCCCGCCGTCATGCGCGGATTGAGCGAGGCAAAGGGGTCCTGGAACACGATCTGCATCGAGCGACGATGCAGCCGCAGCGCCGCCTTGGACAGATGCGTGATGTCTTCGCCGTCGAGACGGATCTGGCCCGAGCTCGGCTCGACCAGCCGCAATACGCTGCGTGCCACCGTCGACTTGCCGCAACCGGATTCGCCGACGAGGCCGAGCGTCTCGCCGGTGCCGAGTGAAAAGGAGACGCCATCGACTGCATGCACGGTGCCGACCTGGCGGCGCAGCACGCCCGCGCGCACCGGATAATGCTTCTTGAGGTCGGTGACTTCGAGCAGCGCCTCGGTCATGCCACCTCCGCCACTTCAGCCGCGCGCCAGCAGGCGGCGAGATGGCCGCCGCCCCAATCGGCGAGCGGCGGATATTGATCCTGGCAGCGCGTCACGGCGAGCTTGCAGCGCGGTGCGAAGGCGCAGCCCTGCGGCAGCCGTACCAGCGACGGCACGGTGCCGGGAATTTCGTTGAGCCGCGCCTGCGCCGCGACGCCGGGCGCCGGCACCGCCGGGATCGAAGCCATCAGCCCGCGCGTGTAGGGATGCTTTGGCGACGCGAACAGCGCCTCGACACTGGCCTCCTCGACCTTCCGGCCCGCATACATCACGATCACGCGTTGCGCGGTCTGCGCGACCACGCCGAGATCGTGCGTGATCAGCACGAGGCCGGTGCCGAGCTCCTTCTGAAGATCGAGGATCAGCGCCAGGATCTGCGCCTGGATGGTGACGTCGAGCGCGGTGGTCGGCTCGTCCGCGATCAGCAGCGCCGGCCGGCACGCCAGCGCCATCGCGATCATCGCGCGCTGGCGCATACCGCCGGAGAGCTGGTGCGGATATTCCCGCGCGCGCCGCGCTGGTTCGGGAATTCGCACCAGGCGCAGCATCTCGACCGCGATGTCGCGCGCCTCTCTGGCCGGCATCGCCCGGTGCAGCCGCACGGCCTCGACGATCTGGTCGCCGATCCGCATCACCGGATTGAGCGAGGTCATCGGCTCCTGGAAGATCATGGAGATGCGATTGCCCCGGATTTTGCGCATCTCCGCTTCGTTGAGCGCGAGCAGATCGGTGCCTTCGAGCGTAATGGAGCCGCCGACGATGCGGCCGGGGGGATCCGGCACCAGTCGCATCAGCGACAGCGCGGTGACGCTCTTGCCACAACCGGATTCGCCGACGATCGCCAGCGTCTCGCCGCGCTTCACGGTGAACGAGATGTCGTCGACCGCCTTGAACAGGCCGGAGTTCGTGAAGAACACCGTCTTCAGGTTTTTCACCTCGAGCACGAGATCGGGTGTGTCTGTCATCAGCCGCGCTGCCGGGGATCGAGGATGTCGCGCAAGGCGTCACCGAATAGATTGGCGCCGAACACTGCGAGACTGATGGCGATGCCGGGGAAAATCACCAGCCACGGCGCGGTGCGGACGTATTCGGCCGCGGATTCCGACAGCATGCGGCCCCAGGACGGGTATGGTTCGGGAATGCCGAGGCCGAGGAAGGAGAGTGAGGCTTCGGTGAGGATGGTCGAGCCGAGCTGGGCGGTTGCCAGCACGATCAGCGGCGCCAGCGTGTTCGGCAGCACGTGGCGGAGCGCGATGCGCACTTCGCTCATGCCGATCGACTTGGCGGCTTCAATAAAGGGTAGTTCGCGCAGCGCCAGCGTGTTGGCGCGGATGACGCGCGACACCGTCGGGATCAGCGGAATGGCGATGGCGATGATCACATTCGGCAGGGACGGACCGAGTGCCGCCGTCATGATCAGGGCCAGTACCAGCAGCGGCAACGCCTGGAGAATGTCGGAAACGCGCTGGAATACGAGGTCGACCCAGCCGGAGAGATAGCCGGAGGTCAGCCCGACGATGACGCCGATCGAGCCGCCGAGCGCGGTCGAGCCGATCCCGACCGCAAGCGAGATCCGCGCGCCATGGATGATGCGGCTGAACACGTCGCGGCCGAAGGAATCCGTGCCCATCCAGTGCGCCAGGCTCGGACGCGCCAGCGCGCGAGCGGAGTCGATCGTCAAAGGATCATAGCGTGCGATGAAGTCGGCAAAGATCGCGGTGAACACGAACACGATCATGATGACGAGCCCGGCCGCACCCAGCACGTGCCGTTGCGCCAGGAACAGCACGCGCCGCCATCCGTCGGTGGCATTTGCCCCGGCGCGTCTCAGCTCAACCTCATAGTCGATCGCGGCCAAACAGCTCTCCTAGTCCGTGTATCGGATGCGCGGATCGAACACCGCGTACAGCATGTCGACGATGAAATTCGCGCTCACGACCACGACCGCAATCAGCATCACGAGGTTCTGCACGATCGGATAATCGCGCCAGCGGATCGCCTCGACCAGGAAGCGCGCGACGCCGGGAATGTTGAACACGGTCTCCGTAACAATGAGGCCGCCGATCAGGAAAGCCGCCTCGATGCCGATCACGGTGATGACGGGCAAAATCGCGTTCTTGAGCGCATGCTGATAGTTCACGGCGGCGTCGGAGGCGCCCTTCGCGCGCGCGGTGCGGATATAATCCTGGCGCAGCACCTCCAGCATCGAGGAGCGCGTGATGCGCATGGTCAGCGCCGAACTGCGGAAGCCGACGACCATCGCCGGAATGCAATAGGTCGCGAACGCCTCGCCAAAGCTCTGCGGATCGGGATTGAATATCGGCATCTGGCCGAACAGCGAGACCGAGGCGGTGAGGACCAGCAGTCCCAGCCAGAACGATGGCAGCGACAGGCCGCTGAGGCTGACGACGCGCAGCGCGTAGTCGAGCCGGCTGCCCTGGTTCACCGCGCTGATTACGCCGAGCGGAATTCCGATCGAGGCCGAAAACAGCAGAGCGAGCCCGGCAAGCCGCGCCGTGATTGGAATTCGCGGCAGGATCTCCTGGAGCGCCGGCTTCTCGGAGACATAGGAGTAGCCGAGATCGCCGCGCAGAAAGCCGCTGATCCAGTGCAGATATTGCACGACCAGTGGCTGGTCGAGGCCGAGCTCCTTCTCCAGGCCGGCCTTGTCGGCGGGATCGACGTAGCCGGCGGCGGCGAACAGGATGTCGACGATATTGCCGGGCACGACGCGCAGCAGGAAGAAGATGACGATCGAGATCCCGAACAGGGTCACGAGCATCAGGAACAGGCGCCGCACCAGATAGGCAAACATTCGCGCGCCCTCCTGTTCAGCTCGTCTGCTTCGACCGCGCTACTTGTCCAGCCACACATCCTCGTAACGGTAGCCATTGTAGGAGCTGTTCACCATGATGGTAATGCCCTTGACGTAAGGCTGCCAGCAGGTGCCGGTCCGGCTATGGAAAATGATGGGGCGTGCGACGTCTTCCTGCAGCTTCTTGTCGATCTCCCAGACCAGCTTCTTGCGCTTGTTGACGTCGATCTCCTGCGACTGCACGTCGAACAGTTTTTCGATCTCCTTGTTGCAATAATTGGTGTAGTTGCGCTCGGAGCCGCAGGAATAATTTTCGTAGAAGGATTGATCGGGGTCGTCGACGGCATTGCCGGTCAGGTTGAGCCCGAGCATGTAGTCCTTGCGCGCGACTTTCGGGAACCAGTTCGCGGTCTCCACCACGTCGAGCTCGCCGTCGATATAGATGCTCTTGAGTTGATCGATGAGAATTACGGCAGGGTCACGATAGTCGTTGATGTTGCGGGTCGAAACTTTCACTGAAAGATGCTTGTCCGGGCCATAGCCCGCCTTCTGCATCAGCTTGCGTGCTTCCTCGCGATTGGCGTTCACATCGGGGCCGTAGCCCGGAATGCTCTCAAGCATCTCCTTGGGCATTGCCCAGAGGCCAGCCGGCGCCGGCTGCATGGTGCCGCCGATGTCGGCCTGACCCTCGAAGAGAATCGAGACGAACGCCTTGCGGTCGAGCGCCAGCGCCATGGCACGGCGGATGTCGAGGTTGTCGAACGGCGGCGCTGTCGAATTGACGATGATGTTGGTCGAGACGTTGGTCGACGCGATCTCGCAGGTCGCGTTCGGTGCCTGCGACTTGATATCCTTCACCAGCGGGACTGTGATGTGCGTGGGGAAGGTCATGTCGAACTTGCCGGCGACGAAGGCGAGGATCGCGGTCGAGCGGTTCGGGATGATGGTGAATTCGATGCCGTCGAGATAGGGCCGGCCCTTGCGCCAATAATCGGTATTGCGGGTCAGCTTGATCGATTCATTGGTCTTGAACTCGACGAATTTGAACGGGCCGGTGCCGATCGGATGCGTGCGCATGTCGCCTGGCGAGACGTGGCAGGGATAGACCGGCGTATAGCCCGAGGCGAGCAGCGCCAGCAGCGACGGCTGCGGCCGCTTCAGGTTGAAGGAGACCTCGAAATCGCCGTTAGTTGTGAGATCGTTGACCTGATCGTACCAGGATTTGCGCGGGTTCTGCCGGAACTTCTGCTGCGACTTGCCCATCAGCATGTCGAAGGTGCATTTCACGTCCGCCGAGGTGAACGGCTTGCCGTCGTGCCATTTGACGCCCTGCCGCAGCTTGAAGGTCAGCGTCTTGTTGTCGTTGACCCAGGCCCAGCTCTCGGCGAGCTCCGGGACGATGGTGTCGATGCTGTTTTGCGCCACGTCCTGCTTGTAGATGACGAGGTTGTTGAAAACAGGCATGAAGGGGACGTTGAGCGAATAGGTCGCGCCTTCATGGATCGAGGCGTTGCCGGGGCTGTCGCGGTGATACATTCGCAAGATTCCGCCCTGCTTGGGCTCGCCGGCGATTGTCGTGGTCGAAAACGCAAGCAAAGATAGCGCCGCCATCGCGGCGAGCGCCCGCACGCTCCGCATCCTCGGTCCTCCCTGGACATCGGCCATTTGTGGCCTGTTTGTCAGCACGATAGCGACGCGTGCGCGGTGAGGCAACCGGCAAGGGCTGTGACGCTCTCGGCAATTCGGATGACGGAAGGCCGCAGGGGAGCGGGTCACACGATCCGCGACGACTTGTTCCCCCAATACCGGTCCCGCAGCAGCCGCTTGTACAATTTCCCCGTCGGCAGCCGCGGCAGCTCCTGCTCGAAATCGACCGAGCGCGGTACCTTCTGCCGCGACAGCGACGCGCTGCAGAAGGCGATCAGCTCTTCGGCGAGCGCCACGCCCGGCATCACGCCCGGCATCGGCTGCACCACAGCCTTCACTTCTTCGCCGAGATCGGTGTTGGGCACGCCGAACACGGCGGCGTCCGCGACCTTCGGATGGGTAATCAGCAGATTCTCGCATTCCTGCGGATAGATATTCACCCCTCCCGAGATGATCATGAAGGTGGCGCGGTCGGTGAGGTAGAGGAAGCGGTCCTCGTCGATATAGCCGACATCGCCGACGGTGCTCATGCTGCCGTCGGCCGAGCGCGCCTCCCTGGTCTTCTCCGGGTCGTTGAAATATTCGAACGGCGATCCCGTCTTGAACCAGACCTGGCCGGGCGTGCCGGTCGGACACGGCTGCATGTTTTCATCGAGAATGTGGAGGTCGCCGAGCAGCACCTTGCCCACGGTGCCGCGATGGGCGAGCCACTCCTCGCTGTTGCACGCGGTGAAGCCGAGACCTTCGGTCGCGCCATAATATTCGTGGATGATCGGTCCCCACCATTTGATCATGTCGTCCTTCACCAGCGCCGGGCAGGGCGCTGCAGCATGGATCGCGATCTCCAGCGAGGACAAATCGTAGCGGCTGCGGACCTCTTCCGGCAGCTTCAGCATCCGCGAAAACATCGTCGGCACGAGCTGGCTGTGGGTGATGCCCCATTGCGGCACGAGTTGGAGATAACGCTCGGGATCGAAATTCTCCATGATCACCACGGTGCCGCCCATGCGGATCGTGAGATTGACCGCGGCCTGCGGCGCGGAGTGATAGAGCGGCGCTGGCGAGAGGTAGACCATGCCCTCGCGGTAGTGCCACAGCTTGGTCAGGAAATCGAACAGCGGCAGATTGTGCTTTGGCGGCTCTTCCGGGAGCGGCCGCAAGATGCCCTTCGGTCGTCCTGTCGTGCCCGATGAATACAGCATCGCGGTGCCGAGCCATTCGTCTGCGATCGACGTCTTCGGCAGATTGGCCGTCACCTCTGCAAGCCCGACGATACGGTCGCTCTCGCCGGGGCCGTCGGCGACGATGCAGAGCTTGACGTCGGGACAGGCCTGGATCGCCTCGCGGGCGATGTCGAGCTTGGCCACCGACGTAATCAGGATTTTGGACCGGCTGTTGACGAGGAGATAAGCGAGCTCGCCCGCGGTGAGGAAGGAGTTGATGCAGGTGTAATAGAGTCCGGATCGCTCGCCCGCGCCGCAGGCTTCGAGATAACGGGAATTATTCTCCATGAAGATCGAATAGTGATCGAGCCGCTTCAATCCCTGCTTGCGGAACAGATGCGCCAGCCGATTGCTGCGCGCATCGAGCTCGCGATAGGTGACGGTCTCTCCCGTCGCAGCCATGATGAAGGCGGGTTGCAGCGGGCGTAGACGGGCATGCTGACCTGGGTACATCAATCCTCCGGCTTGGGGGTTATGCGGCGAGAAGCAGGATTTCGCGCACTTGCGCCGGGCCCTCGATCTTGCGCGGATTGCGCGGCACCCAGGGCGTGCGCATCGCAGCTTCCGCGATGGCGTCGAAATGCTCGGGCGCGACGCGGACATCGGCGAGGCTGCGTGGCATGCCGAGGGCGCGGATAAAGGCATCGAGCACGTCGGCGGCATTGTGGCTGGGAAAGCCCATCGCGGCCGCGACGACCATCTGGCGCTCGGCATTGTCGCGCGCGTTCCAGCGCATCACCGCCGGCAGCATGATGCAGGAGGTGTAGCCGTGTGGCACGTCGAACGCAGCGCCCAGCACATAGCCGATGCCGTGGCTCGCGCCCATCGGCACGCCGGCCGCGAGCGCGCCCATCGACAGCCAGGTACCGATCTGCGCGTCCATCCGCGCGGAGAGATCGGCAGGGTCGGCCTTCACGCGCGGCAGCGCGTCGGCGAGCATGGCGAGGCCCTTCACCGATTGGGCGTCGGCGTAAGGATGCGTCTCGCGCGAGCAGATCGCCTCGACGCAATGGTCGACGGCGCGGATGCCGGTGGAGAGAAACAGCCATTCCGGCGTATGCACGGTGATGGCGGGATCGAGGATGGTCGCGCGTGGCACCGTCAGCGGATGCCGCAGCATCTGCTTCACATGCGTGCTGCGGTCGGTTACGCCGGCAATCGAACTGAACTCGCCGCCGGCGATCGTGGTCGGCACACTGATCTGGCGCACGCTCGGCGCATTCATGTCGGGCGCGACGCCCTTGTGGACGCGGATGCGCTCGATGCCGTCGACATCGTCGATGCCGTTGGCAAGGCACAGCTGCACCGCCTTGGCGCCGTCGGTGATCGAGCCGCCGCCGACCGTGACGATCAGGTCGGCGCCGGCCTCGCGCGCCGCATTGGTTGCCGCGATCACCGCCTCGCGCGGCGTATGCGCCGGCATGGCATCGAACAGGCCCGCGCAGCGCGCGCCCAAAGCCTGTTTGATCTTCTCGATTTCATCGGTCTCTCGCTTCAGCGTGCCGGATACCATCAGGAAAGCCCGGTGCGTCCCCAGCCGGTCCATCTGCGCGACGATGGCCTCGGCCGCAGGATGGCCGAACACCACCTCTTCGATCGCGCCGTAAACGACACGTCCCTGATGCACCTCTGTCCTCCCAGGACAATTCATCTTGTTTTTGCAGGGGTAATCTAGCCGAGCCCGCCGCACCCGTCATGTGCGAAGACGCTGGGGCAACTCTTACCCTCCCCTCCAGGGGAGGGTAACGCCTTAAATGCGGCTCAGGCGCAGTTGGCCACGTTCCTGTGTCAACCCGTCATCCGGCTAGTGCATCCGCCCGAGCATTGCGCGCGCTGCCGTCTTGAAGATTTCATCATGGCGACCCATCTTGTATCGCCCGCGGGTAGGCGCGTACCCTGCTATTTCTGCGGCTTTTATGCGAGGACCTGGGATGAACGGACCGGACGGAAGCGAGCAGTTTGTCAAAAAGCACGATCTCGTTCGGCTTCGACACGGCGCAATCGCCGGCCTTCTCGCCGCGGCACTCGCGCTCACCGGTTGCGGACAGCCGACCTCGCAAGCGGCCGCACCGCCGCCTCCGCCGGTGACCGTGGCCCAGCCGGTCAAGCGCACCGTCACCGATTGGGACGAGTTCACCGGCCGCTTCGAGGCGGTCGAGGAGGTGCAGGTGCGCCCCCGCGTCGGCGGCTTCGTCAACTCCGTCGAGTTCCAGGACGGCGCGATCGTGCATGCCGGCGACCTGCTCTATGTCATCGATCCGCGCCCGTTCGAGGCGGTGGCCGAGCAGGCCGACGGCCAGCTCTCCGACGCGCGCGCCAAGGTGGAGCTTGCCAAGCGTGAGCTCGACCGCGGCCTGAACCTGGTCCAGACCAGCGCGGTCTCCGAGCAGGTCGTCGACCAGCGCCGCCAGGCCCTGCAGGCCGCGCACGCCGCCGAGACGCAGGCCGAAGGCGCGCTGAAGGCCGCCCGGCTCAATATCGAATTCACGCATGTGACCGCGCCGCTCACCGGCCGCGTCAGCCGCCATCTCGTCAGCCCCGGCAACCTCGTGCAGGGCAGCGACACAGGCGCTTCGACGCTGCTGACCTCGATCGTCTCGCTCGATCCGATCTACGTCTATTTCGACATGGATGAGACGACGTTCATCAAATACAGCAAGCTCTGGTTCGAAGGCCGCCGTCCGAGCTCGCGCGATACCGCGAACCCGGTGCAGGTGACGCTGGCCGGCGAGACCAAGCCGTCGCATGATGGCGCCATCAACTTCCTTGACAACCGCCTCGATGTCTCTACGGGCACACTGCGCAGCCGCGCCGTCGTCAAGAACACGGATCTCTCGATCCTGCCCGGCCAGTTCGGCCGCGTCCGCCTGATCGGCAGCGCGCCCTACGAGGCGCTGCTGATTCCGGACGTTGCTGTCGCGACCGACCAGTCGCGCAAGATCGTGTTCGTGGTGAAGCCGGACGACACCGTGGAGGCACGCCCCGTGGTGCTCGGTCCCTTGGATGACGGCCTGCGCGTGATCCGCGAAGGGTTGAAGGCGGAGGATCGTGTCATCGTCAACGGCATCCAGCGCGCTCGCGTCGGCGCCAAAGTTGCCCCGTCTCCCGCGCAAGCGCCGGCCGGTGGCAAGCCTGGTGACAAGTCATGAATCTTGGCCGTCTCTCCATCAACCAGCCCATCCTGGCGATGGTGCTGTCGATCGTGCTGCTGATCGTCGGCGCGCTCGCCTACACCACACTGCCGATCTCCGAATATCCGCAGGTGGTGCCGCCGACCGTCGTCGTCACCACGCAATATCCGGGCGCCTCGGCGCAAACCGTGTCTGACACCGTTGCCGCTCCGATCGAGCAGCAGATCAACGGCGTCGAGGACATGCTGTACCTCTATAGCCAGGCGACCTCGAACGGCCAGCTCACCATCACCGTCACATTCAAGCTCGGCACCGACCTCGATAAGGCCCAGGTGCTGGTCCAGAACCGCGTCGCAATCGCACAGCCGCAACTGCCGGACGAGGTGCAGCGCAACGGCGTCGTCACCCGCAAGAACTCGCCCGACATCCTGATGGTCGTGTTCATGCTGTCGCCCGACGACACCTTCGACCAGCTCTACATTTCCAACTACGCGCTGCTCCAGGTCCGCGACCAGCTGCTGCGGATCGACGGAGTCGGCGACATCCAGATCTTTGGCGCACGCGATTACTCGATGCGGCTCTGGCTCGACCCTGACCGCATCGCCAATCTCGGCCTGACCTCGACCGAAGTGCTGGCGGCGATCCGCGCACAGAACGTCCAGATCGCGGGCGGCCAGATCGCCGAGCCGCCGATTGCTGACCGCGCCTTCCAGCCGAATCTCGTTTTCACCGGGCGCCTGAAGGACCAGAAGCAGTTCGAGGACATCCTGATCAAGGCCGGCTCCGACGGCCGCACGGTGCGCCTGCGCGACGTCGCCCGCATCGAGCTCGGCGCGCTGGCCTACTCGACCAACAGCTTCCTGCTGCGCAAATCGGCGGTCGCCATGCTGGTGACGCAGCGGCCGGGGTCGAACGCGCTTGCGACCGCGAAGAACATCTCCGATACGATGGTCAAGCTCAAGGCGAGCTTCCCGAAGGGCCTCGACTACAATATCGGCTACAACCCGACCGAGTTCATCGCGCAGTCCGTCCACGAGCTGATCAAGACCATCTACGAGGCCATGCTGCTCGTGGTCGTCGTGGTGCTGGTGTTCCTCCAGGGTTGGCGACCTGCGATCATTCCGATCATTGCGATCCCGGTCTCGCTGGTCGGCACCTTCGCGGTGATGGCCGCGCTCGGCTTCTCCATCAACAATCTGACGCTGTTCGGCCTCGTGCTCGCCGTCGGCATCGTGGTCGACGACGCCATCGTCGTGGTCGAGAATGTCGAGCGGCATCTCGAGCATGGCCTGAGCCGGCGCGACGCTGCACTGAAAACCATGGAGGAGGTTGGCGGCGCGCTGGTCTCGATTGCGCTGGTGCTGTGCTCGGTGTTCGTCCCGACCGCATTTCTGGGTGGCATTTCCGGGCAGTTTTTCCAGCAATTCGCCGTCACGATTGCGGTCGCGACCGCGATCTCCTGCTTCTGCTCGCTGACGCTGTCACCGGCGCTGGCCTCGCTTCTCCTCGTCCCGCACGAAGAGAAGCGGCCGCCGGCGCGCTGGAATATCCTGGCACGCGGCTGGAACGCGTTCACGGGTGCCTTCAACCGTGTGTTCGACCGGCTCGCGCACGGCTATGCCGGCGCCGCCAATTTCGTGATCCGGCACTCGGTGGTGATGATCCTGATCTATGTCGTGCTGGTTGGTAGCGCCGGCTGGCTGATCGGGACCACGTCGCAGGGCTTCATTCCCGCGCAGGATCGCGGCTACGTCATCATCTCCGTGCAATTGCCGGGCGCGGCGTCGCTGGCGCGCACCACCGAAGTCGTGCGCGAGATCGAGCGGATCTCGCTGGATACGCCGGGCATCGTCCGCGTCGCCGCCTTCGCCGGCTTCTCCGGCGCCACGCGCACCCAGGCCGGCAACGCGGCTGCGCTGTTCCCGGTGTTCGACGAGCCCGAGGCGCGGATAAAGAAAGGCCTGTCCGCGAACGCGATCACCGCCGAGCTGCGCAAGCGTCTCGCCGCGATCCAGGGCGCGTTCATCATCGTCATTCCGCCGCCGGCCGTGCCCGGCATCGGCACCGGCGGCGGCTTCACCATCCGCATCCAGGACCGCCAGGGCCGCGGTCCGGAATTGCTTGCATCCGCGACCGACGAGCTCGTCGCGGCCGCGCGCAAGGCGCCGACCCTGACCTCGGTGTTCTCGCCATTCTCGGCCAACACGCCACAGCTCTTCGTCGACATCGACCGCACCAAGGCGCAGAAGCTCGGCGTGCCCATCGCTGGCATCAACGACACGATCCAGACCTATTTCGGATCGACCTATGTCAACGACTTCAATTTGTTCGGCCGCACCTATCACGTCACCGCGCAGGCCGATTTCCCGTTCCGGAAAGAGCCGAGCGACCTTGCGCGGCTGCGCACGCGCAACGCCTCCGGCGACATGGTGATGCTCGGCAGCGTGGTCGACTTCAGGGATGTCTCGGGGCCGGATCGCGTCGCGCGCTACAATCTCTATGCGGCGTCCGAATTGCAGGGCGAGCCGGCGCCGGGCACCAGCTCGACCACCGCGCTCAACACCATCAAGAAGCTCGCGGACGATACCTTGCCGAGCGGCTTCACCTTCGAATGGACTGACCTGTCCTATCAGCAGGTCACCGGCGGCAATGCCGGCCTCTACGTGTTCCCGATCTGCGTGCTGTTTGTCTATCTCGTGCTCGCCGCGCAATATGGCAGCTGGACCCTGCCGTTCGCGGTGATCCTGATCGTCCCAATGTGCCTGTTAGCTGCCACCATCGGCGTGCGCATCATGGGCCAGGACGTCAACATCCTCACCCAGATCGGCTTCGTCGTGCTGGTGGGATTGGCGGCAAAGAACGCGATCCTGATCGTCGAATTCGCGCGCGACATCGAGAAAGACGGCAAGCCGCGGCTGGAGGCCGTGATCGACGCCTGCCGGCTGCGCCTGCGGCCGATCCTGATGACGTCGTTCGCCTTCATCCTCGGCGTGTTGCCGCTGGTGATCTCAAGTGGCTCGGGCTCGGAGATGCGGCAAGCCGTCGGGGTCGCCGTCTTCTTCGGCATGATCGGCGTCACGCTGTTCGGACTCCTGTTCACGCCGATCTTCTATGTGGTGGTGCGGAACCTGGCCGAGGGGCGGAACGAGAAGAAGCCCGAGGTCGTGGGCTGACGAGCGTCAGTGTGGTCATTGGCGCATCAACAACCTCGGTGTCGTCCCGGCCTTCGCCGGGACGGCACCATTTTCGCAGGCCCACCTCCATACTAACGGCCTACGCAAAATCGATGGGCAGCGGCAGTCTTCTTCACTACACTCCGCGCGATTTCAAAATAGAAACTGCTGGGAGATAACAGATGAAATCAGCACTTTTGGCCGCTGTCGCAACGTCGGCCGTGTTGCTGGCCGCGCCGGCCTCCGCGCAAGGCGTCAAGATCGGCATCCTCAACGACCAGTCCGGCGTCTATGCCGATTACGGCGGCAAATATTCGGTCGAAGCCGCCAGGATGGCGATCGAGGATTTTGGCGGCGAGGTGCTCGGCCAGAAGGTCGAGATGATCACCGCCGATCACCAGAACAAGCCCGATCTCGCCACCTCCATCGCGCGCCGCTGGTATGACGCCGACAATGTCGACATGATCACGGAGCTGACGACGTCTTCGGTGGCGCTGGCCGTGCAGGACCTGTCGAAGGAAAAGAAGAAGATCGACATCGTCGTCGGTGCGGCCACGTCGAGCATCACCGGTGCGGCGTGCTCGCCCTACGGCTTCCACTGGGCCTTCGATACCCATGCGCTCGCGGTCGGCACCGGCGGCGCGCTGACCAAGGCCGGCGGCGACAGCTGGTTCTTCCTCACCGCCGACTACGCCTTCGGCTACGCGCTGGAGAAGGACACCAGCGAGATCGTCACTGCCAATGGCGGCAAGGTGCTGGGCTCGGTCCGCGTTCCCCTCAACTCGTCGGATTTCTCCTCGTTCCTGCTGCAGGCGCAGAGCTCGAAGGCGAAGATCGTCGGCCTCGCCAATGCCGGGCAGGACACCACCAACTCGATCAAGCAGGCCGCCGAATTCGGTATCGTCCAGGGTGGCCAGAAGCTCGCGGGCCTCCTGATGACGCTCGCCGAGGTGAATGGCCTCGGCTTGCAGGCCGCGCAAGGCCTGGTGCTGACCGAAGGCTTCTACTGGGACCATGACGACACCACGCGCGCCTTCTCCGAGCGCTTCTTCAAGCGCACCGGCCGGATGCCGAGCATGATCCACGCCGGCACCTATTCGGCGACGCTGAGCTATCTGAAGGCGGTGAAGGCCGCCGGCACCAAGGACAGCGATGCAGTCGCCAAGAAACTGAAGGAGCTGCCGGTCGACGACGCCTTCGCCAAGGGCAAGGTGCTGGAGAACGGCCGCATGGTCCACGACATGTATCTGTTCGAGGTCAAGAAGCCGTCGGAGTTCGAAGAAGCCCTGGGACTATTACAAGCAGCTCGCGACCGTCCCCGGCGACAAGGCGTTCTTCACCGCCAAGGAAAGCGGCTGCCCGCTGACGAAGTAGGGGGATAGGCCGGCGCTGGCGCCACAAACTCCGATGTCGTCCTGGCCTTCGCCGGGACGACGGCGGAATGTGTGGAGGCGCAGTTGCCTCACACCAGCCGCAACACCACCGCCCCCAGCGCACCGGCCCACAGCGCGATGGCGGCGATGCCCTGGATTGCGAAGCCGGGGCCGCGCTTTGCTGCCGCCTTCGAATAGCCGATGAAATACACGATGCGGCCGATGATCCAGACCGCGCCGATCGCCGCCGCAATCGGGTCGCTGATATAGACCGCAAACAGCCACAGCGACGGCAGGAAGATCGGCATCCACTCCAGCGTATTCATCTGGATGCGGAACGCGCGCTCGAAATCCGGATGGCCCGACATCGCCGGCACCTTGATGCCGGTCTTGGCGCGCGATAGCGAGACGTTCACGCAGGTGAAGCAGAAAAACAGGATCGCCAGCAGCGTGACGAGGGCGGTGAGGTGGTACATGGCAAATCCCTTTGAAGAGGCTGCGGTTTAATAGCCGGTCAGCTCGAGATAGCCAACGCCGTCATGCGTGCCGGCAAAGCTGATCGGTCCTTCCCAATAGGAGAAGCCGGTCCCCATCCAGGCCTTTGGATTGAGCGGCTTGCAGGTAATCGAGAAGGACCGGGACGGGATCGCGATTTGCCATTCCACCGGCAGCTTGCGGCCTGCCACTTCCGCCGTCGCCTTCGGAGTCATCTGGATGTCGCTGCCCGCAATCATCAGCGTATGGCCGTCGGCGCTGATCCAGTTGCCGAACGGATAGTCCTTGCCGTCCTTCTGGCGCAGCCGGTACAGCATCAGCTTGTCGCCGGAGGTGAGATGCAGCGACAGCCAGTCCCAGCCGATCTGGTCGGCGTCGAGCGGCTGGCTGCTCCATTCCCGGTCCATCCAGGCCTGGCCGGACACCTCGACCGGCTTGTCGTCGATGATGAGCGTGCCGCGCGCGGGGTAGAATGGCTGGCTGTAATAGTAGGAGGCTTGCCCGCGCTCGGATTTGCGGCTGTAACCGCCATCGCCTTGCAGCACGACCGGACGATCGGCTTCCAGCGTCAGGGCATAGCTGAAATCGGTGCCGGACGCCTTCAGGGTCACCGGCGACAAGGTGCGATCGTCGGTGCGCTCAAAACCCTTCATCTCCCAATCGTCGATCCAGGCCGCAAACGGTTTTGCTTCGACGCCGGCCTGTCCGATTCCCCCGCGTGAAAACAGTTCGTTGAAACGGTGGGTATCAGCGCGGGTCACCGCGGCATGCGCCATCCAGATCTGCTGATTGGCCCAGCCCTCGCCCTGTGGTCCCGGCTGCGCTGCCTGCCGGAACAGCGTCCATTGCAACCCGCAAGCCGCGCCGCTGCTGTCGACGAGATTTGCCGTCAGATACCACCACTCGATGCGAAACTCCGGATGCGGCCCGTGATCGGTGGGGAAGGTGAACGTCTTTCCCGGCGTCACCTTCGCATAGCCGTCAGCGGTCTCGCCGAGCCCTGCATAGCCCTGTGCATTTGCGCGGCGCGCGAGCGCGAGCGCGGCGAGGCCGCCGGCGAAGACACGCCGCGAGAGTTTGTCAGCGCTCATTGGCAAACACCTTGACGAGGCTTGCCGGCTGCATCCGCGCCAGCCGCAAGACGGGCAGCAGCGCAGCAATCAGCGAGGCGATCAGCGCGACGGCGACCAGCTCGACCAGTTGCAGCGGAAACACGTGGAATGGCAGCCGCCAGCCGAACGCCTTGACGTTCACGATCGCGATCAGGCACCACGCCACCAACAGCCCGAGCGGCACGGCGAGCAGCGACGTGAACAGCGCGACCGACAGCGTCTTGGTCAGCTCGATCGCAGCAAGGCGCGGCCGGGTGATGCCGATCGCCCAGAGCGGCGCCAGCTGCGGCAGCCGCGAGTTCGCCAGCGTCAGCAGGCTGGTCAGCAGCGCGATGCCGGCGACGCCGAGCGTGAAGGCGTTCAGCGCGGAGGTCACCGCAAAGGTGCGGTTGAAGATGCGGATCGATTCCGCCTTCACCGTCGCCTGGTCCGCGACACTGCGGTCGTCGAGCGCAAACTGCTTTTGCAGTGCTGCGATCAAGCCCGGAATCTTGTCGCGCGGAACGATGAGCCCGATCCGCGTCTGCGGCGTCTGCGGAAACTGGCGGATCAGCGCCGCGACGTTGACGGCGAGCTGGCCCTTCGGATTGCCGTAGTCGGCATAGATGCCGACGATGTCGAGCTCCCAGGTCCCGCCTGGCGCTGGCACCTCGATGACATCGCCGACGCGGACGTTCAGCTGTCGGCTCAGCTGCTCGCTGATGAAGGCGGCATTGCCGGGCACGAGCTGGGTCCAGGCGCGCGGCGCGGTCTCCAGCAGCGGCCAGCGCTCGCGGTACAGCGCGTGATCGGGCAGGCCGAGCAATTCCACCGGCTGTCCTTGAACTTGCGTTTCGGCCCGCCCGCCCGAGAGGATCGCCTGCACATCGCCGCGCTCTTTCAGCCAGTTGCGGATCGCAACGCCGTGGGCATTGTCGGAGGCGCTGATGTAGACGTCGGCCGCGAGCCGCCCATTGAGCCAGCTGACAAAGGTGCGGCTGAACGTTTCCACCATGGTGGAGACACCGACATTGACGGCAAGCGCGAGCAGCAGCGCCATCAGCGCCAGCGACAATCCCGAGAGCTGCTGCCGGCTGTCCGCCCAGAACCACAGCGCCAGCGGCCCGCGCGCAAAACGCTGGCCCGCGAGCAGGAGGATCTCGAGCAAGGCCGGCAGGATCAAGGCTGCGCCGAGCATCAACGCCGCCAGCAAGCCAAACCCCGCGATCAGCGATTGTCCGTAATGGAGGAGCAGCAGTGCGACCGCGAATACGGCGCAGGCCGCAAGACTTTGCAGGATCAGCCAGCGGCGCTGCCGCTGCTGCCAGGCGTGCGGCTGCGCGGTGGTCAGCACCGGCATCCTGACAGCCTTGATCAGGCTGGTCGCTGCCGCGATGATCGCGCCGGCAATGCTGATGCCGATGCCGGCGAGCCACCATTCAGGCTGGAGTGTAAGTTGCCCCGGGATCTGCGCGCCATAGAGCCCGCGCAGCGACGCCGCGACGTCGGGCAACAGCGCAGCCGCGATGACATAGCCGCAGACGAGCCCGATCAGGCCCGCGATCAGCGCCAGTGCCACCAGCTCGACCACCAGCACAGTGTTGACCAGCCGCGCCGAGGCGCCGCAGGCCCGCAATGTCCGCAACATCGGCAGTCGCTGCTCGAAGGCGAGCCCGACGGCCGAGTTGACGATGAAGAGACCGACGAAGAACGACAGCAGGCCGAAGGCGGTGAGGTTGAGATGGAAACTGTCGGTCAGGCGTTCCAGCTCGGTCTCGGCGGTTGGCTCGACTCGTTGCAATTGGTCGCCGACCACGCCTTGAAGCGGCGCGGGCTTGCCCTTCGGCTTGCCGATCAAAAGGCGCGACAGCTGATCCGGCTTGTTCAGCAGAAGCTGCGCCACGCCGATATCGACCACCAGCACGTCGGGCACGAGCTGTGGCTGCGCGTGCAGCGGCGGCAGCTTTGCGCCGCTGCTGATCGAAGGCGTCGCGCCGTCCTGCTCGTGCAAATCGGTCAGCGTCTCCCGCGCCACCAGCGTCTGGCCGGGCGCGGCAACGAAGTGGGTCAGATCGGCAGCACCGAGGCGCGGCGCATTTCCGACATCTGCCGGCAGCGTCACCGGCTCGATGCCGAGCAGCCGCATCGAACGCCCGTTGATCTGAACCCGGCCTTCCAGCACTGGCGAGACCGGCCAGCCCGCGCGCCTCAGCTTCACGAACAGGTCTTGCGAAAACGTCGGCGCGTTTGGTGCGACCAGCATGGCGGTGCGGACGCCGCCGAAGGTCGCGGCCGCGCGGTCATAGGCGCTGCGGGCCTGCTGGTTGATCGCCTGCACGCCGCTCCACAGCGCGGTCGCCGCGATCAGACCGATCAGCAGCGTTGCGAACTGCATCCTGTGCCGCCGCCAATGGCTGAGCAGCACCGCCAACACCCACAGTGCGCGCCTCATGCGATCCGCCCTGCATGGAGAACGATGTGACGGTCAAGCGTGCCGGCCAGATGCAGGCTGTGCGTCACCATCAGGAAGCCGCAGCCGCTGCGCGCGACGAGGTCGCGCGTCAGTGCCAGCACGTCGTCGGCGGTGGCCTCATCCAGATTGCCGGTCGGCTCGTCCGCGAGCAGCAGCGATGGCCTGGTCGCCAGCGCCCGGCCGATCGCGACGCGCTGCTGCTGGCCGCCTGATAATTGCTCTGGATAACGCTTGAGCAGGCTACCGAGCCCGAGCCGCTCGACCAGCTCCTTGGTCCAGACGGCGTCATGCCGCCCGGCGATGCGCGCCTGAAAGACCAGATTGTCCGCGACCGACAGGCTCGGGATCAGGTTGAACTGCTGAAAAACCAGGCCGACCCGGTCCCGTCTGAGCGCGGCGCGGCCCGAATCCGGCAGCTTGGTGACCTCGATGTCCTCCAGGCGGATCGAGCCGCCATCGGCGGCGTCGAGCCCCGCGATCAGGTGCAGCAGCGTGCTCTTGCCGCTGCCGGATTCGCCGGTCAGTGCGACGCGCTCGCCGGCCTTGAGGTCGAGGTCGACGCCGCGCAGCACATGCACGAGCTCACCGGCCGCGACGAAGGTTTTGGAGAGGTTTCGGATACTCAGCACGATGAATGGCGCCGGACGAAATTAACGGAAATGCTGCGTAGCACAGCTGACGTGGAAATGCCGGGGTTGCGTTGTCGTTGAAGCCGTTGTTAGCTCCGGCAACGGCCAAATCATAAAAGTGCCAAAAGGACATACGGGGAGATTGATGAGCGCTCAGGGAACGCCGTCCGCGGCGGGTAAGACGGCAGGGACGTCCAAAGAAACGCCAAAGGGCGCCTGGACCGTCACGTTTCTCCTCTTTCTCTTCATGGTCGTGAACTTCGCCGACAAGATCGTCGTCGGCCTTGCCGCCGTGCCGATCATGACCGATCTGAAGCTCCAGCCGGAGCAGTTCGGTTTGCTCGGGTCTTCGTTCTTCTTCCTGTTCTCGATCTCGGCCATCGTGGTCGGCTTCATCGTCAACAAGGTGGCGACGCGCTGGGTGCTGCTAACCTTGGCGGTGATCTGGGCACTGGCGCAGTTTCCGATGGTCGGCAGCGTCTCCTTCACCACGCTGCTGATCTGCCGCATCGTGCTGGGCGCGGGCGAAGGCCCAGCCTTCTCGGTCGCCGCGCATGCGATCTACAAGTGGTTCCCGGACGAGAAGCGCACGCTGCCGACCGCGATCCTGTCGCAGGGTTCGGCCTTCGGCGTCATCCTGGCCGTGCCGGCGCTGAACTGGGTCATCGTCAATCACTCCTGGCACTATGCCTTCGGCGCGCTCGGAATCGTCGGCCTGATCTGGGTCTGTGCCTGGTTGACGCTCGGCAAGGAAGGCCCGCTCGAGGACACGCAGGCGCTGGCTGCCAATGAGCCGAAAATTCCCTACATCCAGCTCCTGACCTCGCGCACCTTCCTCGGCTGCGTGATCGCGACCTTCGGCGCTTATTGGGCGCTGTCGCTCGGACTGACATGGTTCACCGCGTTCATCGTCACGGGTCTCGGCTTCTCGCAGCAGCAGGCTGGCTACATCTCGATCCTGCCCTGGGTGTTCGGCGCAACCATCGTGATCCTGACGGGCTGGATCTCGCAGGTGATGATGGCGCGCGGCTACACCACGCGGATCTCGCGCGGCGTGCTTGGCTCGGTGCCGCTGATCATCGGCGGCCTGATCCTGGCGACGATGCCGCATGTCGCGGGCGCGGGCCTTCAGATCGCGCTGCTCGTGGCCGGCTCCGGCTTGTGCGGTGCGATCTATGTCGTCTGCCCGCCGATGCTCGGCGAGTTCACGCCGGCCTCGCAGCGCGGCGCGGTCATCGCGATCTACGGTGCGCTCTACACGCTCTCAGGCATCATCGCGCCGAACGTGATGGGCACCGTGATCCAGCGCGCCGGCAACATGGTCGACGGCTACATGACCGGCTTCACCATCAACGCGGTGGTGATGGTTGGTTCGGGTCTCATCGGTCTGCTGCTGCTCTGGCCGAACACGGAAAAGGCCAGGCTGACGCGTGGTGTGGCTCCGCGGTCAGCCCAACTGAAGGGCGCGGTGTCGCCGATGTAAGGGGGCGGCGTCCGCCGCAACCACAATTGTCGTCCCGGCCTTCGCCGGGACGACACTGAATGTGTGGACGCGCTTAGTTAACTCCCTGCGCGCCCCGGATCAACTTCCCCGGCCGGCGTCCCGTGGCTTCGCCCTGCCGCCGCGTCACCACGCCCGAGACGATCGTCGCCTCATAGCCGTCGACATCCTGTAACAACCGCCGCCCGCCGACCGGCAAATCGTAATGCACCTTCGGTGGATGCAGATGCAGCCGGTCGTAGTCGATCACATTGACGTCGGCCTTGTAGCCGGCGGCAATAAGCCCGCGATCGGTGAGGCCGACTGAGAGGGCGGTCTTGCGCGATTGCGCCGCGACCACGAACGGGATCGTGAGCTTCTCGCCGCGCCTGCGGTCGCGGGTCCAGTGCGTCAGCAGATAGGTCGGGAAGCTCGCATCGCAGATGATGCCGCAATGGGCGCCGCCATCGGAGAGGCCGGGAACAGACTGCGGATCGATCAGCATCTCGCGCGTCGCATCGAGATTGCCGTCGGCATAGTTGAGGAAGGGCACATAGAGCATGCCGCGCCCCTCGTCCGACAACATCGCGTCGTAAGCGAGCTCTTCCGGCTGGCGGCCCTGCTTGCGCGCCTGCGGACCCAGCGCGTTCTCCGGCGGCTGCTCGTAATCGGGGGGATCGCCGAGCAGGAACATCTTGTCGTAGTTGGGACGGAAGAACAGCGGATCGTCGGTCGAGGTCGCCGTCTCGCTCAGGATCGCTTTGCGCACGTCCGGCTGATGCAGTCGCGCCAGTCGCTCCCTGAGCGGCAGATGCGCGATCGCCTTGTAGCTCGGATGGGTCTGGAACGGATTGCGCGACAGCTCGAGCCCGAGCAGCAGGCCGACGGGGCGCGCCGCGATCTGCGCGGTGATGGAGAGGCCGCGCTTCGCCGCCGCGTTGATCTCGTCCAGCGTCTGGCGCCAGCGCTGCGGCGCCTTGTCGTTCTGCGTGATCGAGAACGAGATCGGGCACTTTGTGCTGTCCGCCACCCGCAGCATCATCGGCAGGTCTTCGTGGATGGTGGAGAGGTCGAGCACGAATTGCAGCACGCTGCGGCCCTGGCTGTGCATCGCGCCCGCAATCGCGGTGAGCTCGTCCTCGCCGGCCTTCAAGGTCGGCGTGAAATCGCCGGTCGAGGTGCGGTGGTTGAGTGTGCGCGAGGTCGAGAAGCCGAGCGCGCCGGCACGCACCGCCTCGCCCGCGAGCTTTGCCATCGCCGCGTTGTCTTCCGCCGTCGAGGGATCGCGGCGCGCACCGCGTTCGCCCATGACATAGACCCGCAACGCGGCGTGCGGCAGTTGCGCGCCGACGTCGATGTCGAAATCCCGTTTCGACAGCCAGTCCATGTAGTCCGGAAAGCTCTCCCAGGCCCAGGGAATGCCGGCGCTCAGCACCGGCTCCGGAATATCCTCGACGCCTTCCATGAGCTGGATCAGGCGGGTGTGATCGGCCGGCTTGCACGGTGCAAAGCCGACGCCGCAATTGCCCATGATCGCGGTGGTGACGCCGTTCTGCGACGACGGCGTAATGTCCTGGCTCCAGGTAACCTGGCCGTCGTAATGGGTGTGAACGTCGACGAAGCCCGGCGTCACCAGCTTGCCGCGCGCGTCGATCTCCTCGGCTCCCTTGGCCGCGACCTTGCCGACCTCGCTGATCCGGCCGCCGGTGATGGCGACGTCAGCCTCGAACAGCGCGCCGCCGCAGCCATCCGCGACGGTGCCGCCGCGGATCACGAGATCAGGGGGGCTCATGGTGTTTCTTCCCGTTTTTTGTTGTTTCTATCCGTCGTCCCGGCCCCCGTGCGCAATTGCGCACCAGGCCGGGACGACTCTGAACTTGTAGCTACGCCTTGGCTTGCGGCTTCCGTTCCGTGAATGGCGATAGCACGACCGTCGCGACCATGAAGATCACGGAGGCGCCGAACACCCAATGCGGCGCGCTCTGGTCCATGATCCAGCCGAACAGCAGCGGGCTGACGATGCCGCCAAGATTGAAGCCGGTGGAGACGATGCCGAAGGCGCGCCCCGCTGCACCCGGAGGCGCCGCATTGCGCACCAGCATGTCCCGCGACGGCGCGATCACGCCGGAGAGGAAACCCGCGGTTGCCATCGTGGCGGTCAAGGCCCAGCCGGGCAGCGTGACCAGCGCGATCAGCAGCACGATGGCCGCATTCGCGGCAAAGCAGGCGGCGGCGACATAGCCGTGGCGCTCGGTGTGGTCGGCGAGGAAGCCGCCCGCGAGCACGCCGGCGGCGCTGGAACCAAGGAACGCGGTCAGCGCGACATTGGCGGCGGAGTAGGTCGCGCCGTAGCCGCTCATCAGCGCCACCACGCCAAAATTGTTGATCCCGGCAACAGACAGGCTGAGCAGCATGAAGAGCGCGGTCAGCGTGACCAGTGCCGGCGTGATGACGGCCTGCTTCGGCATGTTTGCGTTGCCCGGCTTTGCCTTATGCGCGCCGGCATCGGGAATGTTCATCGCCAGCAGCAGCAGCGCCACCAGCACGCCGATCGCGCCCGACGCGATCAGCGCGCCGACCCCGCCGGACACCGTGATCAGCGTGGCAACGATCACCGGCGCAACGGCGCCGCCGAGATAGCCGGCAAAGGTGTGGATCGAGAAGGCGCGGCCCATCCGCGCTTCGTCCATGTGCTCGGCCAGGATGGCGTAATCGGCCGGGTGATAGACGCTGTTCGCGAGCCCGAGCAGCACGGCGCAGGCGATCAGCGAGGTGTAGCTCAGATGCAGGCCCAGCATGATCAGCGCGAGCCCGCCCAGCGTCAGTCCGCCGAGCAGGATCTTGCGCGCGCCAAAGTGGTCGACGAGATAGCCGGTCGGCGCCTGCGTCAGCCCGGAGACGACAGCAGATACGGTCAGTGCGAAGCCGAGCTCGACATAGCCGACACCGAGGTGTCCTTTGAGGAACGGGAACAGCATCGGCAGGACCAGCAGATGGAAATGGCTGACCCAATGCGCGATCGAGATCCCGGTCAGCGTGCGCAGCGCGCTGTCCGCCTTGTCTTGTTGCGGTGCGGCGAGAACGTCGACCATTGCTGTTCCGTTTCACTCCCTTCGGGCGCGCAAACTATCGGGGACAGCGGTTATTTGTCCATGAACGCGGGCGCATGGCAGGTAGCGCGGGTGGGGGCGTTTCAGTCGTCCCGGCCTTCGCCGGGACGACGGCGGAAAGCGGGGTTAGAGCTCGCGCTCAATAATGGCTCCGAGCGACCTCACAACGGCTCGTCATCATTGCCATAACGGTCACGCTTCGGCGTGGCGATGTCGCCGTCTTCGTAGTCATCGTCGGTATCGCGCAGCTGCGGAGGCTCCTTCGCCTTGTCGTTCACGGTCTTCGTCTTCGGCGGCTCGCTTGGCTTGGCGGTCTTGGCCATGGCTGATCCCGGATGGTGACGCTGCATCCAAGTCTACCGGCAAACGATCCGCGGTTCCTGACTTATCTCAAGGCTGAGACGAAGTGCTCAGCCTTGCACGATCGGCCCGCCCGCCTTTTTCCAGGCATCGATACCGCCGGCGATGTGGGCGGTGTTGCTGAGCCCTGCCTCCTTGGCCGCAGCCACCGCCATCGCGGACCGCTCGCCGAACGCGCAGAAGAACACGACGCGGCGGCCGGTGGCAGCGGCAACCTCGCGCAGCATGCCGCCGGGCTTGAGGCTCTCTTCGACCGATGGATAGGGCGTGTGCAGCGCGCCTTCGAGCATGCCGTGCTTGGCGCGCTCATTGCCCTCGCGCAGATCGACCAGCAGGATATCGGGCCGGCCGAGCGAGCGGATCGCCTCGACCGCGCTGAGCGCGCGGCCCTCTTTCTCCAGCTCGTCCTGATGCAGGCCGACGTGCATGTTGGCCGGCACCGCCACGTCCATCATCTTCGGATTGGGCAGCTTCAAATTCGCCATCAGCTCGATATATTCGTCGACCGAGCGCACCTGCAGCCGCGGGTTGTAGCGCTTCTCCTCGCCGATGGTGGAGACGGTGTCGCCCTTGTAGTCATGCGCCGGGAACACCATCGTCTCGTCCGGCAGCTTGAGCAGGCGATTGAAGATCGAATCGTATTGCGCGCGCGACGAGCCGTTCTGGAAGTCGGTGCGGCCGGTGCCCCGGATCAGAAGTGTGTCGCCGGTGAAGACGCGATCGCCCATCAGATAGGAATAGGAATCGTCGGTGTGGCCCGGCGTATACATCACGTCGAGCGACAGGCCCTCGATCGTCACCTTGTCGCCGTCGGCGACTCTCATGGCCACCACGTCGGCCTTGGTCTGATCGCCCATAACGGTCATGCAATGGGTACGGTCACGCAGCTCGCCGAGGCCGGTGACGTGGTCGGCATGCAGATGGGTATCGACGGCCTTGACCAGCTTGAGGTCGAGCTCGCGGAGCAATTGGCAATAGCGGTCGACCTTCTCCAGCACGGGATCGAGGATCAGCGCCTCCCCGCCGGGGCGGCTCGCAAGGACGTAGCTATAGGTGCCCGAAACACTGTCGAAGAGCTGGCGGAAGATCATGGCAGGACCCCGGCGTGGAGTGATTTCGAGGATTCTACTACGCCGGGGACCAAGAAGAGAAGCAATGTGCTGTTGAAATAAGAAAAATTAGAAGATTTTTATTGCGAGGAGGACGACATCGGAGGGTGCGGCTGAGACTACGGCCTCACCAGTGTGTACCCATTCTCCGCCAGAAACAGGATTTGCCCGACCCCCACCTGCACCGGCGTCGCAGCTGGAATGAACTCCGGCCGCTTCCCCGTCTCCCGCTCGACGGTGTCGACGGTGTTGAGGCAGATGTCGAAGCGGACGCCCTGGGCGATCAGGCTTTCGACCTGCTTGCGGCGCTCGCTGCCGGCGAGCAGGAGATCGATGCCGGGACCGAAGGCCACGACCTCGATCGCGACCTTGTCGGGATCGTAGGCTTTCAGGAGATTGTTGGCGACGCTCAACACCAGCGCCTGCTTCCTGGCATCGCCGTCCGAGAGCTGGAGCACGATCTTGTGCTCCGCAAACGGCTTGTCCTGGAGCGGGACCTGCTGGGCCCAAACCTTCTGGTTCAAGGCGATCGGCATCGCCGCCCAGGCGAGCAGCGACAGCAACGTTGCGCGAAAGAGTCGCGAATGCGTCATCCCTGTCCTGAAATGCCTGGGTTGCCGTCGACGCCCTTCAGCGTGACGCCGGAGCCGAGCCGCTCCGGCAGCATCCGGCCGGAGCGCAGATATTTGCCGACGACGTCCCACACCGGCGGGCCTAGCTGGCCGTTGACGGAGGCCCAGCCTGCGACCTTGTAGCGGTGGTTCGCGACCAGCGCCTTGCCGTTGCCGAGCTTGAGTTCCGAGATGCGGTTGCCGGTCGCAGCCGTCGGCGTGCAGGTGTAACCGAGGCCGCCCGCGCGCACCATGTCGCCGCCCTGCTGGTAATAGGGATCGGCGTTGAAGAGATTGTCGCAGATGTCTTCCAGCACGTCCTTGATCTCTGCGCCCGTCATCTCCTGCACATAGGTCTCGGGATAGGTGATCGCGGTTTCCGCCAGCACATCTTCCATGGTCAGCGGCTGGCCGGACAGAGCGGTGAGGCCCCAGCGGAAGCCCGGCGACAGCGCGATCTCGGCATCGAGCTCGGTGCGCAGCGCGCTACAGATCAGCTCGTCGACGGGGCCGGAGAAATTGCCGCGGCGATAGAGCAGGCGGTCCGGCGTTGCGATCTTTTCCGACCAGTCCGTCACGTACGGCGCGCGCAGCCGGCCGATCAGCTCGGCCATCGCCGGATCTGGCTTCAGCAGCTCGGAATAGACCGGCAGCAGATGATATTTGACGTCGCTGACCTTGCCTTTGTCGAGCGCGAGATCGAGCACTCCCAGAAATTTTCCGTTGGAGCCGGCATTGGTGACCAGCGTCGTGCCGCTCGCGTTCTTCACGGCAATCGGCTGCGGCACGGCGTCATGGGTATGACCGCCGAGGATGATGTCGATGCCGGTGACGCGGCTCGCGAGCTTGAGGTCGACGTCCATGCCGTTGTGCGACAGCAGAATGACCGCATCGACCTTGTCGGTGCCGCGCAGTGCGTCGACATGCTTCTGCAGTTCCTGCTCGCGAATGCCGAAGGTCCAGTCCGGCGTGAACCGTTTTGGGTGTGCGATCGGCACGTAAGGAAAGGCCTGGCCGACGATCGCGACGCGATAGCCGCCGAGCTCCCTGATCGTTGACGGCTTGAACACGCGGCCCGTGGCCTTGTCGAAGGCGCTGGCATCGTTGAACGCGGCTTCCTCGGTCAGGAAGACGTTCTGCGCCAGAAACTCGCCCTTGAAGCGGTCGAGATTGTCGCGCAACGCCTGCTCGCCATAGGTGAATTCCCAGTGCCCGGTCATCGCCTCGATGCCGAGCAGATTGGCGACCTCGACCATGTCGCGGCCTTGCATGATGTTGGCGAGGCCTGTGCCCTGCCAAAGATCGCCGCCATCGAGCAGCATGGCGTGCTTCTCGCCGACGTCGCCGCGGAGACGGTCGATCAGCGTCTTCAGATGGGCGAAGCCACCGAGCTTGCCGAAACGGCCGGCGGACTTTTCGAACTCGAAACAGGTGAAAGCATAGGCATCGGCACTGTCGGGCCGGATGCCAAAGCGCTCCAGGAAGGCGCGGCCGACCAGATGCGGCGGCTGTCCCGCCATCTCACCGACACCGATATTGACGCTGGGCTCGCGGAAATAGACCGGGTTGAGCTGCGCGTGCGTGTCGGTGAGGTGCAGGATTCGCGCGTTGCCGAAGCGCTCGATGTCGTAAATGCTCGCGGTTTCGGTGCCGCGCGCGAGCCGCGGCAGTGCAAGCGATGCGGTTGCGACGGCTGTGCTCTTCAAAAAGTCGCGGCGGCGGATCGCCATCCCAAATTTCTCCGCGCCTATTCTTGGCAGTTCGACGGTTCCATCGCGCTTTAGTCTAGCGGATTTCCATGGCCTTCCAGGCCTCTTTTTCGGACGTGGCCTGGAAGATCGAGGCCCCCGCGAGCGCCTCGGCCTCCTTGGCTGCGGCGACGGCCCGGTCGAAATCGCCGCCATCGGCGGCCTTTTTAGCGGCCGCTAAAGTCGAGACGGTCGTGGTCCATTGATTACGCATGCCGGCTGCCTCCTTGGACGCGGTCTCCGCGGCAGCATAGGCCGCCTTGTAATCCGCTTCGGTTGCCGCGCGCGCCGCTGGCGCGAGGCTCAAGACGAGCAGCATGGTGAGAGGAAGTGACCGCTTCATGGCCGCGCTCCCGGGCCGGAAATGGGCAGGCCGTTGGCGACGTAGGACAGGAAGTATTCGACGTCGCGATATTCGTCGGCCTGCGGCTCCAGCGGAACCGCGCGGGTCTGGCTGTTGCAGGTGATGAAGCGGCGGCTGGTCGTGCCCATGCCGCTCCATTCGGAGCGGTAGATTGGCATCGCGTTCAGAATGCCGAGCGCGGGCGCCAGGATCTCGGCGCGGATGCGCTCACCCGGGCTCTGCACGTGGCAGCTTGCGCAGGAGAAATTCATCTGGCCGCGACGGGTGTAGAAATAGCGCTTGCCGTTCTCGAACGCTGCGAGCGCGCGGGGATCGTCGGGAAGCTTGATGTCCATCGGCTTGCCGCGCGAGGTGAAGGCCATGTAGGCCGTGAGCGAGGCCATCTCGTCCTTGACGTAGGAATAGGGCGCCTCGCCATTGGCTTCGCGGCAGCGGTTGAGCGCGAGCTCCAGCGTGACGACCTTGCCCTCCTTCGTATCGAAATAGGGGTAGTTCTGGCGAATGCCGATGCCGCCGTTCGGGAAACAGTCGGCATAGGTCTTGCCGTTCTTGAACGCCGTCGCGAACATCGTCTTGCCGGCGTCGAGCGCGAACTCGTAGGGCGGAAATTCTTCCTTCTCCTGCCACTGCCGCTTCATGTCCTCGTTCATGGAATAAGGACCGTTGACGAAATCCTCGTGCTTCACGTTCGGAAATTTCTGGAAGAAGAAATTCTGGAACGCTTTTGCATCGGCGGCGGGATCGATCTTGTCGGCCGCGATCACGCGCGGAGACGCGAGCGCAAGCGCGACGAGCGCGGCGCTCAACGAGCCAAGCAGGAGGGAGATGCGGGCCTTCATCAAGCAATCTTCGCGGTGGTCTCGTCCGACGCACCCTTGTTGTCGGTCCAGGAGATCTTGAGGTCGTCGCCCTTCTTGGCGCCCTTGAAGCTGAACTTGACGTAGGGGTCCTTGGAGACCGCCGGTCCCCAATCGGCAACGAACACCTCCTTGCCGTTACATGTGAATTTCAGCTCCTGAATGAAATGCGGCGGGATCAGATCACCCTTGGCATCCTTGACGAAGCCGGAATCCATGGGGTGCTGGATCAGCGCCTGTACCTCGGTGATGTCGCCGTTGGCGGTGGCGCGGACGCGAATGCTTGATGCCATCTCGATTCTCCTAGCCGCCGCAGCCGCCGACGGTGACTTTCACTTCCCTGGTCGCGCTGAAAAGCTTGCCGTCGGCCTCGACGATCGCGACCACGTTGGTGGTCTTGGCCATCTTCAAGCGGTTGGCGACGCTCGGCACCGTGCCGTCCGGGATCTTGTAGGAAGCCGCGAGCGCATTCGGGTTCTCGGCCACGAAGAACGAGATCGAGGTGACCTTGTCCAGCGTCGTCGTCACCGAGATCGGCACCACGCCGCCATTCTCGGCGATCTCGGGCGCATCGAGCTTGACCTTGTCAGACGGCTCGGCGGTCTTGCCGTAGAGCGCCTTGATCGCGTCGGCCTCGCTCTTCTGCTTGAACGCCTCTTCCGGATATTTGTCGTTGGCCGCGGCACGCGCGGGCGCGAACGGCAGGTTGCCGAGGCCGATCAGCGCGACCGAGGCCGCGCCCTGAAGGATCAGGCGCCGCGTCGGACGAGGGCCGGTGTGTGTCGTCATCTGAAGTCTCCTGGGCCCACCGTTACAACGTCTGCAGGAAATCAACGATCGCGCCGATTTCCTGGTCGGTCAAAAGCCGGTTGCGGCCGAACGGCGGCATCATGGTCCGCGGGTTGCGCTTGGTCTCGTCGAACAGGATCGCGACCAGCTCATTGCGGTCGGGGTACCTGGCCTTGATGTCCTTCAGCTCCGGCCCGATCGTGCCCGGCAAATCGCCGCCCTTGATGACGTGGCAGGTCAGGCAATTGCCCTTGCCGCGGTCGAAGGCGAGCTTTTGGCCCTCGGCGATTGCGGACTGCGCCCACGCCGGGCGCGCGGCGAGGCCCGTGAGGACGACCAGCGCGAGGAGCAGGGCGGGCTTGCGAGGAAAGGCGGTCAAGGCGTCGTTCCGAGGCTTATGTGTCTGCAAAAGATAGTGTTCAAAAGCACAAAGGGCATGCCGTGACAATCAAGACTATGCAGGCCGCAAAATGGCGTTAATATCTTCCGCATTGCAACTGAAGAGATAGATCGTTCATCAAGCCGGCTTTGACCGGCGCTTGTTCGGGGCGTTTGGCCCTTGTTGCGTTTTTCGTCTGCTTTCTCATTTTCCGGGGACATCAATTGGCTGAATATGTCGTTGAATTTGGCAGGGACGGCGGGAGGGTCGAATCTGACGGCCGTCTCGACGCGCCGGCGTTCCATCGCAATCACGAGACGCTCTGGGCGGCGCTCGAAAAACATCTCGCCGGACGGTCGGGCAACGTGGTCGAGGTCGGCAGTGGAACCGGCCAGCACGTGGTCCATTTTGCCCGTCATACGCCTGACCTGGTCTGGTGGCCGAGCGACCTCAACCAGCGCCACGTGAAGAGCATCGAGGCCTGGCGCGTGCATTCGGGCCTGCAAAACATCCGCAGCCCCCTGCGGATCGATCTATCCGATCCCGACTGGTGCCCGGAGATGAAGAGCGGGCAGGGGCCGAACAATCTTGCGGCGGTGTTCTGCGCCAATGTCATCCATATTGCGCCCTGGACCGTGGCCGAGGGCCTGTTTGCCGGCGCCGGCCGTTATCTGCGCGCCGACGGCGAACTGTTCCTCTACGGCCCGTTCAAGCGCGGCGGCAAGCACACAGCACTCAGCAACGCCGTGTTCGACACCTCGTTGCGCGAAGGCAATCCCGAATGGGGCGTGCGCGACGTCGGCGACGTCGAGACGCTGGCGCGGGCGGTGGGGCTCGGCCTCGTCGATACCATCGACATGCCCGCCAACAATCTGACGCTGGTGTTTGCGCGCTAAGCCACGAAGGCGGTGCGCTGCCTCACGCCTCACCGTTGCCCCAGCCGATCTTGTCCTTCAGGAACTGGAAGCCGAGCACCTCGAAGCCGGCGCGCTCCTTGTTGTCCTTGCCGTAGCCGTGGCCGCCCGCTTCCGGCTCGTAGAACCAGGCCTCATAGCCCATCGCCTGGAGCTTTGCCGCCATCTTGCGTGCGTGACCGGGATGGACGCGGTCGTCGCGTCGCGTCGTGGCGATCAGGATCGGCGGATAGGCTTGGCCGGGTTTTGCGTTGTGATAGGCGGAATAGGTTTTCAGCCACTCCCACTCGTCGGGCTTGTCGGGGTCGCCATATTCCGCGATCCAGCTCGCGCCCGCGAGCAGTTTCGTGTAGCGGCGCATGTCGATCAGCGGGATGGTGCAGAACAGCGCGCCGAAACGCTCGGGATAGCGGGTCAACATGTTGGTGATGAGGATGCCGCCGTTCGATCCGCCTTGCGCGGCGATGCGTTTTGGCTGCGTCACGCCGCGGCGAACGAGATCGGCGGCGACGGCTGCGAAATCATCATGCGACAGTTTCTTGCCGGCGAAACGGCCGGCATCGTGCCAGCGCGTGCCGAACTCGCCGCCGCCGCGCAAATTCGCCTGCACCGTGGTGCCGCCGCGCTCCAGCCAGAGCTTGCCGAGCGACGAATTGTATTGCGGTTTCACGGCAAGTCCGAAGCCGCCATACGCGCTCATATAGACCGGCGCATCGCCGGTCTCGGTCGCGGGACCGGTCTGCACGTAGGGAATGCGCTCGCCGTCGCTCGAGATCGCCTCATGCTGCGTCACGACGAGGCCGTCGGCGGTGAATGTCTTTGGCGCCTGTTTCAGCACGGTCGGACTTTCGACGCCGCGCTCGATCAGCAGCAGCGACGGTGGCGTGAGCGGGTCCTGCACATTGGCAAGCAGGTCGCCATTGCTTTCGGACGGATGGCGATCGAGCGGCCAGACGTCGACGACGCCGATCTCGGGAAGACCGCCGAGCGTCTCGCGGCTCCAGCCCGCGGCGGATGGCGTGCAGATCTCGAAGCGCGGCTTCAGCTCGTCGAGGATCGATAGCACCAGTCTGCCCGCAGCCCAGAAAAAGCCCTGCAGCGCACGTCGCGGTCCGGGTTCGAACAGTAGCGTGAAGTCGCGGCCGCCGGCGAGGAATGCCGAGAGCGAAATGCCGAGCACGGCGTCGGCGGCATAGGTCCGTCCTTCGACCGACCAGGCCGTGCGCAGCTTCACCGCGAACCAGTCGCCGTGCGCCTGCATCCAGATGCCGGTCGGCAGATCGAGCTTCGTCGTGGTGCCGGCTTCGTCGCGCAGCCAGATGCCGTAATTGAAGAAGTCGATCTGGTCGATGATCCAGGCGCGCGGCTTCGCGCCGGTATCGTCCGCGCCGCCAAAGATCCCCATATGATCGGCCGTGGTCTCGAGGATCACTTGCGCCCGATCCACGCTCTCGCCACGCCGCCACAGGCGAACGGTCCTCGCATATCCGGAGCTCGTTACCATGTCATCGCCATAGGCGCTGGACAGCAGCAGCGTGTCCGGATCGAGCCAATCGACGCCGCCCTTGGCTTCCGGCAGCGTAAAGCCGTCGGCGACAAAGCTCTTCGTATCCGCGTCGAATTCACGCAAGGTGACGGCGTCGCTGCCGCCGCGCGACAGGCTCAAGATGGCCCGCGAGCTTCCCGGCTGCGAGCTGATCGAGCTCAGCAGCCAGTCTTCGCCTTCGCTCGCGGCGAGCTCGTCGATATCCAGCATGATTTCCCACGCCGGATCGGACTTACGAAACTCCGCGAGCGTGGTCCGCCGCCACAGGCCGCGCGGATTAGTGGCGTCTTTCCAGAGATTGTGGAGATGGGCGCCGCGCCGGCCGACATAGGGGATGTTGTCCGGACGATCGTAGATCGCCGCAAGCGTATCGCGGTCGCGTTCGAACGCCGCTCCGCCGAATTGATCCAGCGTCAGCCGATTCTGCCGCGCGACGAAATCGAGCGCCTGCGTGCCTTCGATCTCTTCCAGCCAGAGCCAAGGATCGTCGTCGGGAGCGCTGAGCGTAGGCCGGTCGTCGACGGACATGAACGAAACTCCCTGAAGATCGCGGCGGATAGGATTTGATCGAGCGCAAGCCGTCAAGAGCACGGCCCGGTATCAATCGTCCGGTTGCGTCGGAGACATGGCCTGCGCCCGTTTGCGCCTGTTGCCCGGCTCTGTCCATCCCTCCATAGTGCCGGGAATCAACAAGCCCCTTGGGCGGAAGTGCCGATGATCGATGTGACCTCTGCCGACGAAATCGCCGACGACGTCCGCGTGCGTGCCAATGTGGTGCGTCTTGCCGCGGCGCAGGCGCTGACCGGCGCCAATTCGGCGGTGATCTTTGCGACCGGAGCGATTGTCGGCGCCACGCTCGCACCCGACATGTCGTTCGCGACAGTGCCGATCTCGATGTATGTGGTTGGGCTGGCCGCGGGCACGCTGCCGACCGGTGCGATCTCGCGCCGCTTCGGCCGTCGCGCCGCTTTTATCGTCGGTACCAGTTGCGGTGTGCTCACCGGCCTGCTCGGCTCGTTTGCGATCCTGCACGCCTCGTTCCCGCTGTTTTGTCTCGCGACCTTCCTCGGCGGCCTCTATGGCGCGGTGGCGCAGTCCTATCGCTTCGCCGCGGCCGACGGCGCCAGCACGGCGTACCGGCCCAAGGCGGTGTCGTGGGTGATGGCGGGCGGCGTGTTCGCCGGCGTGCTCGGTCCGCAGCTCGTGCAATGGACCATGGACGTCTGGTCGCCTTATCTGTTTGCCTTCAGCTTCCTGGTGCAGGCCGCCGTCGCGCTGGTCGCCATGGGCATTGTTGCCGGCGTCGACATGCCGAAGCCGGCCCCGGCCGATCTCCATGGCGGCCGGCCGCTGCTCACGATCGTGAGCCGGCCGCGCTTCATCGCAGCCGCGCTGTGCGGCGTGATCTCCTATCCCATGATGAATCTGGTGATGACCTCGGCGCCGCTCGCCATGAAGATGTGCGGCCTGAGCCTCAGCGATTCCAATTTCGGCATTCAATGGCACATCGTCGCCATGTACGGGCCGAGCTTCTTCACGGGCGCACTGATCGCCCGCTTCGGCGCGCCCAGAATCGTCGCGGCAGGCCTGCTGCTCGAGGCCGGCGCGGCCACCATCGGCCTTTCCGGCATCACCGCGATGCATTTCTGGACGACGCTGATTATGCTCGGTGTCGGCTGGAATTTCTCCTTCATTGGCGCCTCCGCGCTGGTGCTGGAGACGCACCGGCCGCAGGAGCGCAACAAGGTGCAGGCCTTCAACGATTTCCTGGTGTTCGGCATGATGGCGATCGGTTCGTTCTCGTCCGGTCAGCTGCTTGCCAATTATGGCTGGTCCGCCGTGAACATGGTGGTGTTCCCGCCTGTTGTGCTCGGCCTCGCGGTGCTCTCGCTCGCCTCCTTTGCCCGCCGCCGCCGCACGGCACGGCTGGACGCGGCGGAGGGCGAGTTCCCGGACGCGATCTGAGTTGGCAGGAGGCTGTCAGCAACGTTGATACTTCGACCGCTGTCGAAGTGATTTTCTGCTCCTGCATCGTTACATGATGGTCGTCATGGACAGAAAATCACAATGCGGGGGACGCGAAGGAGAAGCGCCAATGCTCGACAATCCCCGACACACGTCCCCGATCGACGAATCCTCGCTCCGCTACGAAGGCTGGCGCATCGTTGCGGTCTGCTTCCTGCTCGCGACCTTCGGCTGGGGGCTCGGCTTCTACGGCCAGAGCGTCTATGTCGCCGAGCTCCAGCGCGCGCGGGGCTGGCCGACCTCGCTGATCTCATCGGGCACCACGTTCTTCTATCTGTTCGGCGCGCTGCTCGTCGTCTTCGTCGGCGAAGCCGTCCGAAAATATGGCCCGCGTCTTTGCCTGATAGCCGGCACGCTGGCGATGTCGGCCGCCGCGGTCGCGATCGGTGCCGTGCGCGAGCCCTGGCAGCTTTATCTCGCCGACGCCGTGCTCGCCTTCGGCTGGGCCGGCACCAGTCTGGCCATGATCACCAACACGATCAGCCTCTGGTTCGACCAGAAGCGCGGCATGGCGATCAGCCTGGCGCTGAACGGCGCGAGCTTTGGCGGCATCGTCGGCGTGCCGCTGCTGGTGACGATGATCAGTCATGTCGGCTTTGCGAGCGCGATGTTCACCACCGCTGGCGCCATGCTGGTGCTGCTCGTGCCGGTGATCCTGCTCGTCGTCGGCCGCCCGCCCGATCTCCATGGCTGGCATGGGGCGGCCAAGGCCAGGCCGCAATCATCGACGCAGATCCGCGCATGGGCGCTGCGCGATGTCGGCTTCCTCACGGTGACGATCGCCTTCGCGCTGGTGTTGTTCGCGCAGGTCGGCTTCATCGTCCACCTGATCTCGTACCTCGATCCCATCATCGGGCGCGAACGTGCGGCCGTGGCGGTCGCGGTGCTGACGGCGATGGCGGTGATCGGCCGTGTCCTGTTCTCGATGGTGATCGACCGCCTCAACCAGCGGCTTGCGTCAGCGCTGTCGTTCCTGAGCCAGGCCGCCGCGCTGTGCGTCGTGATCAATCTGCACGATGATTACGTGCTGATCGCGGCCTGCGCGGTGTTTGGTTTTTCGGTCGGCAATCTCATCACCCTGCCGTCGCTGATCGTGCAGCGGGAATTCGACTCCGCCTCGTTCGGCGTGCTGATCAGCCTCAACACCGCGATCAACCAGGTGACGTATGCGTTTGGGCCCGGGGTCGTCGGCTTCCTGCGCGATTTCTCCGGCGGCTATGCGCTGCCGTTCTATCTGTGCATTGCGCTGGAGGTGACCGCTGCGGCGCTGATCATGGTGCGGGGACGACAACCAGACGCGTGAGGGTGAGCGACGGCGCCCCAACAAGCTCCGTCATTGCTTCGCTGCGCGCGCAATGACGAGGCGAGAGCGGAGCTTACGCCTCCCGCTGCTTCAATAACCCCTCGACATCCAGCCGCTTCGTGAACATCGCCAGCTTGCCATCGGTCCCCAACGGCCATTGCTCTTTCGGCTTGTCCCAATACAGCTCCACGCCATTCTCATCCGGATCGCGCAGATACAGCGCCTCGGACACGCCGTGGTCGCTGGCGCCATCCAGCACAATGCCGGCGGAGAGCACACGGTGCAGCGCATCCGCGAGCGCAGGGCGTGTCGGATAGAGGATCGCGGTGTGGAACAGCCCGGTCGTGCCCGGTGGCGGCGGCGAGCCGCCCTTGCTCTCCCAGGTGTTGAGCCCGATGTGGTGGTGATAGCCGCCGGCGGAGATGAAGGCCGCACCCGAGCCCATCCGCTGCATCAGCTCGAAGCCGAGCACGCCGCAATAGAAGCCGAGCGCGCGATCGAGATCGGCGACCTTGAGGTGGACGTGGCCGATCCGTGTGCCGGCGGCGACGGCTTGGCTCTGCGACATGTGGCTGCTCCGTTGGTGAACTCCAGATAGGCCCGGCTTCGGGACAGCGCTACGGTCCTATCCCGAAACCCAGCGTTTCCGGATGCGAAACTATGACAGCTCCGGCACCTCGCCCTCCGGCAGCTCGAACGCGAACGTGTTCAGCGTCATCGACACCATCGTGTAATAGCCGCACAGCCCGATCACCTCGACCACGCCGCGCTCGCCGAGCAGCTTCACCGCGTCGTCATAGAGGCCCTTCTCGACGCCGTGGCCCTCGTGCAGCGATTTCGCCACATCGTAGATCATCTTGGCCACCGGATCGTCGAACTCCGGCGTGCGGCGGTCGCGGATGGCGTCGATGATGTTTGGATCCATGCCGCCCGCAAGCGCGAGGCGCTTATGCGCATACCATTCGTACTGCGCGGTCCAGTGCCGCGCCGTCACCAGGATCGCGATCTCCGAGAGCTTGGCGGGGAATATCGTATCGTAGCGCAGGACCTCGCCAAGCCGCGTGGCGTGACGGGCCATGTCGGGACTGTTGAGCCACGCCATCATCGGCGCCGGCGGCTTGCCGCGTTTGCCGGCAATCGACTCGTCATAGGTCTGCCGCTGGCTCTCATTCATTTCGCCAGGCGAAAGAAGTTTCAGGCGCATTCTCGTTTCCTCTTTGTTTTCAAGCACCGCCGTGGTGGCGACTATAGCGGAATGCGTGACACGGAAGTGGTTGAATTCCGCAGTGCGATGGCCCAGAGTCGCGTCCAACAAGTCGATTGCGATTGATGGAAACGACCATGAAGCGAAACTGAGACAGCCGATCTCGAACAATTCCGCAACGAGACGCGCGCCTGGCTGGAAGCCAACTGCCCGCCGGAAATGCGCAAGCCCGCGACTTCCGATGCCGACGTGTTCTGGGGCGGCCGCAACGCAAAATTCTCGTCCGAGCCGCAGCGCATCTGGTTCGAGCGCATGCGCGACAAGGGCTGGACCGTGCCGGACTGGCCGAAGGAATTTGGCGGCGGCGGCCTGAGCGCTGCCGAGCACAAGGTGCTGCGCGTCGAGATGGCGAAGATCGGCGCGCGTCCACCGCTGTCGAGCTTCGGCATCTGGATGCTCGGGCCGGCGCTGCTGAAATACGGCAACGATGTGCAGAAGAAAGAGCATCTGCCAAAGATCGCGGCGGGCCTGATCCGCTGGTGCCAGGGCTATTCCGAGCCGAACGCCGGCTCCGATCTCGCCTCGCTCCAGACCCGCGCCGAGAGCGATGGCGACGATTTCGTCATCACCGGCTCGAAAATCTGGACGTCCTACGCCAACTATGCCGACTGGATCTTCTGTCTGGTCCGCACCGATCCCGCCGCGAAGAAGCACGACGGCATCAGCTTCATCCTGTTCGACATGACCTCGAAGGGCGTGACGACCAAGCCGATCCTCTTGATCTCCGGCTACTCACCGTTCTGCGAGACCTTCTTCGACGGCGTCCGTGTGCCGAAATCGCATGTGGTCGGCACCGTCAATCGTGGCTGGGACGTCGCGAAATATCTGCTCCAGCACGAGCGCGCGATGATCTCGGGCATGGGCGAGCGCGGCGTCGGCCGCCCACTCGGCCAGATCGCGGCTGACTCCGTCGGTTCCGATGCGCAAGGGAGGCTCGATGATTCGATGCTGCGTGGCCGGATCGCCAGCTTCGACGTCGATGAAGCAGCGCTTGCGGCCTGCGCCGAGCGCGCCGTGGATCTCGCCAAGGCCGGACAGGCGCATCCTGCGTTCTCATCCGCGATGAAATATTACGGCACCGAGCTCAACAAGCGCCGCTACGAGATCCTGATGTCGGCCGGCGGCGTCGATGCGCTGGAATGGGAGAGCGAGCGCTCCAGGCAAGGCGCCCGTCCGCGCGCCTGGCTGCGCACCAAGGCCAACTCGATCGAGGGCGGCACCACCGAGGTGATGCTCGGCATCGTCGCCAAGCGCATCCTCGATCTGCCGGGGGCGTGAGGCAATATCCTAGCCACACGTCATTCCGGGGCGCGACGAAGTCGTGAGCCCGGAATCCATAACTACGAATCGGGATTATGGATTCCGGGCCTGCGCCTTCGGCGCATCCCGGAATGACGAGCAATAAATAGAACGTTGATCGGAAACACCACCATGGCTCTCGTCCTCACCGAAGAACAATCGATGCTCCGCGACAGCGCGCGCGGGCTGATCAGCGACAAGGCGCCGGTGTCGCACCTGCGCGGCTTGCGCGATAGCAAAGACCCCACCGGCTTCTCCAAGGAGCTGTGGCACTCCTTCGCCGAGATGGGCTTTGCCGGCCTCCTGGTGCCGGAAGAGTTCGGCGGCAGCGGCCTTGGTTTCATGGAGGCCGGCGTCGTTATGGAGGAGATCGGCCGCACCTTGATGCCGTCGCCGTTCCTCGCCACCAGCGTGGTCGCGGCTTCGGCGCTGAACCGTGGCGGCAATGCCGCGCAGAAATCCGAGTATCTGCCGAAAATTTCCAACGGTTCGCTGCTCGCGACGCTCGCGATCGACGAGGGCGCGAAGCATCGTCCGCTGCAGACGAACCTGCAGGCCGTGCGCGCCGGCAACGGCTTTAAACTCTCGGGCGCCAAGGCGCTGGTCGTTGACGGCCACGTCGCCGATCTCTTCATCGTCGCCGCACGCACTGCGGGCTCCGCCGGTGAGCGCGACGGCTTGACGCTGTTCCTGGTCAACCCCAGGGCCAAGGGCGTCGCAATCGAGCGCACCATCATGGTCGATGCGCACAATGCGGCGCGGATTGAGCTCGCCAATGTCGAGGTCAATGCCGACAGCGTGCTCGGCGAGGTCGATCAGGGTGCGGCTCTGCTCGATGGCGTGCTCGATATCGGCCGCGGCGCGGTCGCCGCCGAAATGGTGGGCCTGAGCGACGAGGTCTTCAACCGCACCGTCGAGTACCTGAAGAACCGAAAGCAGTTCGGCAAGCTGATCGGCGAATTCCAGGCGTTGCAGCACCGCGCCGCCGAGCTCTATGTCGACATCGAGATCACCCGCGCCGCCACGATGAAGGCGCTGCAGGCGCTGGATGCCGATGTCGCCAAGGCCGCCTCGGCCGTCGCCGTGGCAAAAGCCCGCGCCGGCACCACCGCCACTCGGGCGGTGCAGGAAGGCGTGCAGATGCATGGCGGCATGGGCATGACCGACCAGTTCGACATCGGCTTCTTCATGAAGCGCGCGCGGGTCTGCGAGGAGCTGTTTGGGGATGCGAACTACCACACCGAGCAGCTGGCCCGGGCGCGGGGGTATTGAGGCGGGGCACAGTGACGCCTCAATAGCAGGTGTCGTCCCGGCCTAGTGCGCAACTGCGCACTAGGCCGGGACGACACAGGAGAGACAGGCGGGGCTTACCGCATCGGCGGCGCGTACTGCACGCCACCCGCGTTCCACAGCTGGTTCATGCCGCGCGGGATCTTCAGCTTCGACTTCTCGCCGATATTGCGCTCGTACATCTCGCCGTAATTGCCGACGTGGCGGATGATGCGGACGACCCAGTCCTTGGTCAGGCCGAGCTGCTCGCCGTAATTGCCCTCGGTGCCGACCAGCCGCATCACTTCCGGCTTCTTCGACTTCAGGGCCTCGTCGATGTTCTCCGAGGAGACGCCGAGCTCTTCGGCGTTGATCATCGCGTAGAGCGTCCACTTCACGATCATCATCCAGTCGTCGTCGCGCTGGCGCACGACGGGCGCGAGCGGCTCCTTCGAGATCACGTCCGGCAGGATCATGTGGTCGCCGGGCTTGGACATGTTCAGCCGCAGCGCATAGAGCTGCGAGACGTCGGCGGTGAGCGTGTCGCACTTGCCGGTGTCGTAAGCCTTCACCACGTCTTCCAGCTTGTCGAACTTCAACTCTTCATACTTCATGTTGTTGGCACGGAAGTAGTCGGAGAGGTTGAGCAGCGTCGTGGTGCCGGCCTGCACGCAGACCTTGCTGTCGGCGAGGTCCAGCGACGTCTCCTTGTTGCGGGAGCGCGGCACCATGAAACCTTCGCCGTCGTAATAGGCCACGGCCGGGAAGTAGAGATCGTAGTCGAGCTCGCGCGACATGCTCCAGGTCGAGTTGCGCGAGAGGATGTCGACCTTGCGGCTCTGCAATTCCTTAAAGCGCTCGCTGGCGTCGAGCGGCACGAAGCGCGCCTTGCTCGGGTCGTCGAAGATCGCGGACGCCACCGCGCGGCAGAAATCGACGTCGAAGCCGGTCCAGTTGCCCTTGTCGTCGGGGATCGAGAAGCCCGGCAGGCCCTTGTTGACGCCGCACAGCACCTCGCCGCGGCGCACGGTGCGCTTCAGCGTGCGGGTGTCGTAGAACTCGTAGATCACCGCCAGGACGCCAACCAGCACGGCGACCGCGAGCCCGATCAGCAGGCCGCCTCGAAATGTGCGCATCATGTTGCTCTCTCGAAATAATCGGGAAAAGGAATTTTAGCGTAGGAGGGAAGCATGATCCGGAAACGTGCGAAGCGGTTTCCGGATCATGCTCAAACGATAACCTTAGAGTTCGGGCTTCTGCCGGATGACCACCTTGGTCCCGACCGGGACGCGGTCATAGAGATCGGCGACGTCGTGGTTGACGAGACGGAAGCAGCCCGAGGACACCTTGGTGCCGATCGTGTCGGGCCGGTTGGTGCCGTGGATGCGGTAGACCGTGGTGCCCAGATACATGGCGCGGGCACCGAGCGGATTGCCGGGGCCGCCGGCCATGAAGCGCGGCAGATAGGGCTGGCGCTGGATCATCTCGGGAGGCGGCGTCCAGTCCGGCCACTCCTTCTTGTTGGTGATGTTCACCAGCCCCTGCCACTGGAAGCCGTCACGGCCGACGCCGATGCCATAGCGGATCGCACGCCCACCGGGCTGGACCAGATATAGATGGCGTTCGGTGGTCGAGATGATGATGGTGCCCGGCGTTTCGGTCGTGCGGTAGTAAACGACCTGCTTCTGCCACTCCGGATCGAGCTGGTAGGCGTCGTCGGCGACCAGGCCGGGCTCGTCGCCGCGGTCGGGCTGCTGGGCGAAGGCGTGCGGAGCTGACAGGATCAGGCCGATCGCAGCCACAAACGCCCCGGTCAGGCGACGAAAATCCGTCATTTCAAGCTCTCCCCGCTGCCACAGCGCATATCGTTAGGAACCATCTGAACTCAGGGGCAGCTTCATGGCAAGTTGATGGCGCGCCCGGCTGGTATGTCACGAGAATGCTTTGGTTTTTTGACGGGGCCGGGCAACGCCACAAACAGGGGATGGCGCAAAAACCCCAATATTGCTGCGAAGTCGGTGCGCTCTCCCTCACCCGCCGCGCTCTTCGAGCGTGTCGGCCTCTCCCGCAAGCGGGAGAGGCCGATCGAGCCCGCGGCCAAATCATCTGCGCCAACATGCACCGATGCTAAATCTGGTTGCTCTCAGCCCCGATCCCGAGCCGCCGGACGATCTCGGCCCCCACGGCGCGGGCCTCAAGCCTCGAGCCGATGCGGGGGCTGCGAAATCGTTGTCCAGACTGCAATCGGATCACGACGATGCAGTGCTCCTCCTCGGACCGGCCGCGGCGCTCGACTGTGATCGCCTTCACGTCGTGCCCTTCGATGTGGTCCGTGCGCAGCTTGCCGCCGCCCGAGAGGCGTTCGACGCGAATATCTCCTTGCCGGATGATCCAGAAGGCGCCGGTCAAGAGGTTGGCGAATCTGTAAACCGCGAACGCGGCGATCACGCCAAGCGGCAGCAGCATGATGTCGACCAGGTTGGGTGGCAGACCACGCCAGAGCCTGTAGGCGTAGGGTGCGACGCTCAGTGCGACGACGATCAAGGCCGCGATCCGAATGTCCCTCCCGGAAAACGGCTCGACGGGTTCGCCAAGGCGCATCTCGGGATTGCTGGCATCGAGCGGATTGACCGGCGCCTCGACGTCGGGAACGTCGAATTGTGCGGCGATCCGGGCCACCGTTTCATGCACATGCGTGACGTCGGAGATCGGCGGTGACGTCAGGCGCTCCCCGGAGGCCAGCGTGAAGGCCAGCTGAAAGCGCGCTTTGGCGGCCTTGCTGCCGGGAACCTGCAATCCGGTGATGTCGTCCCTTCTGACGATCCTGGTCTGGAGCTTCCCGAACGGACGCTGCTGCCCGATCAGGATTTCATCCGGCGTGATGATCCACACCACCGCCGGCGTAAACATGACGGCCCCGACGAACGCCGCGCCAACCAGCAGTGCGGCCACGGATATGATCACTTCCAGGGCATCGTGCGTGAACAAGCCCGGCGTGAAGCAAAGCGCAACGGCCGCCGCAGAGCCGGCCATGACCAGCCGTTGCGCGATCGAGGAGCCTTCGCGAAGGCGGATGTCGTTGCTGGTGGTCGCGTCGTCCATTTCGGGCGGCTGATTGCGTCGGCAGCGAACCTCCACGGACGGGTCCGTGGAGTCAAGCAGCAACGCAAAGCCGCCGCCTGCAGTGTCAGCTGCTGGCGTTCAGCAGCCGCGCCACGGTGCGGTCGATCTCGTCGTAACGGCCTTCGCCTTCGTGCTGGAACACGATCTTGCCATTCTGGTCGATGATGTATTGCGCCGGCCAATATTGGTTGCGGTAGGCGTTCCAGGTCCGGGAAGTCGTTGTCCTGCGCCACCGGATAGGTGATGCCGTGGCGCTTCAGCGCGGCCTGAACGTTGGACGCGGAGCGCTCGAACGGGAATTCCGGCGTGTGCACGCCGACCACGACGAGGCCCTTGTCTTTGTACTTGGCGTAGAGGTCGGTGACATGCGGCAGGGTGTTGACGCAGTTGACGCAGCCATAGGTCCAGAAGTCGACCAGCACGACCTTGCCGCGCAGGTCGGCGATGTTCAGCGGCTTCGAGTTGAACCAGTTGCTGATGCCGGCGAAGTCGGGCGCGGTCCCTTGGGCAGCGGCGGCGACGGTGATCGGCGCCGCGCGTGAAGCTTCGTCGCAGATGCCGGGGATGACGGCGCCGGTCACGGCGAAGCCGATCAGTGCGGTAGAGACGGCGAGCAGTTTGAAAGTCATGGAAGCGTCCTCCGTTGAGATGCGAAGTGATCACAAGCCGATCTGGCCGGTGGGGTAGAATCCGGTGAGCCACGCCACGATCAGCGTGTCGTATTGGAAATAGGCGGCAACCGCGAAGGCGATCACGACCACGCCAAAGCCCTGCTGCAGGCGCGGCGAGATGCGGGCGAGGCTGCGCACGCGCGTGGTCGCGGCCTGTCCGCCATAAGCGATCGCCAGCATCGGGATCGCTGCGCCGATCGCGTAGGCGACCAGCAGCGTGCCGGCCCAGGCCAGATTCTTCGAGGTCGCGACCAGCGTCAGGATCGAGCCCAGCACGGGGCCGGCACAGGGCGTCCAGACCAGGCCAAGCGTGGTGCCGAGCACGAGACCACCGAGCGCGCCCTCGCGCTGCACGCCGCCGGCGGCGCCAAGATCGAGCCAGCCATTGAGCCGGATCGACAGCCATTCGAACGGCGCCGGCCACAGCATCAACAGGCCGAAGCCGAGCAGCAGGATCGCCGCTGCCTCGCGCAGCACATTCGGATCGAAATCGAACAGGCGCGTGAGCGCGCCGAGCAGCAATGCGACTGCGGAGAACGAGACGACGAAGCCGAGCGCGATCATCGCGGGGCGCAGATGCGAGGTGTGCCCGATCGAGGCGCCGAGCAGGATCGGTAACATCGGCAGCGTGCACGGCGCGGCGATGGTGAGGATGCCGGCCAGGAGAGCAAAGGTGAGTTCAAGCATCGGGCCACTCGTGAATGGTGTCACGAGGGTTGTTCGGGACGGATGCGTCAGTCGTTACGTGGTGTCACGCGCTCGTGACGGGGTGAGGCTGCCGATGGCGCGGACGGTGCGCCCCCTCTCCCGCTTGCGGGGGAGGCGGGAGCCCACGGAGACACCTACCCCCCAAACACAAAACGACCCGGAGGGGGGCATCCCGTCCGGGTCGTTGGAGGTCCTTGGGAGGATTAAGCAAAACGTATGTGAGCTTTATAGGGACGAAGTTTTTCCGCCTGATGTTGTGGTTTGTTTCAATTGTTTCGTCGGCGGTAACGCTTTCGTGTCCCGGGATGGGGCCGGAAATCCGGTCCTATCCGGTTGAAATCATTGGTTTTCAGGCAGCGAAGCGGTCGACGCCACAACCCTTAAGCAAATCGGCCAGTTGCTTGCGGGCGTAGAACATCCGGGTCTTCACCGTGCTCTGGGGGATGCCGATGATCTGTCCGACCTCCTCCACCGACTTCTCATGGTAGTAGACGAGGGTAATGATCTCGCGATGTGCGGGCGACAGCTTTGCGACGCAGGCGCGCAGGATCGCGCTGGTGTCGCTGCGGTCGAGCGAGGTCTCGGGCGTATCGCAGCCATCCGGGATCTGGCGCACGTCTTCCTGGTCGATGTCCTCGAATCGGCGCTGGCGCATCGCGGTCAGCGCCTTGAAGCGGGCGATCGAGAGCAGCCAGGTCGAAACCTGCGAGCGGCCCTGGAACTGGCCGGCGGTCCGCCAGACATCGAGGAAAACCTGGCTGACGAGGTCTTCCGCGGTGGTGGCATCGCGCACGATGCGCAGGATGAAGCGATAGACGCGCACGTTGTGACGGCAATAGAGAATGTGCATGGACGTCCGGTTGCCGTCGGCAATGCTTTCAAGAAGCATGTCGTCCGAGGTCGCCTGAGCGGCGATGATGCCCTGGCTGGCCTGGGCGTTGATGGCGATGACGTTCGGCATTGACTTAGCTCCCCGTAGCGCCGCGACCGGGCGGCGTTTCCTTGGACCAAAGTGTTAATGAGCCAACGTTTCGGGACGTCTGCACCAAAAGCGGAAAATGGTTTCGTGCGCCGCCAAATTGTTTCGTCGGACCAAACGCGACGAAACATTCGGGGCAGAAAAGCCAATAATTTCAATGTACGGAAAATACGGGGATGGGGGTTGCGGGGCGGGCAGTGGGGGCCGGGAACGGATGTCCGGCTTTTGCGTTCTCGCGGGCTTCAATCTTGATGTCGTCCTGGCCTTCGCCAGGACGACACTGGAAGTCCTACGCCTTCTCGCCCGCCGGCGAGAACAGATAGCCGCCGCCGCGGATGGTGCGGATCACGGCGGGTTTTGTCGGATCGGGCTCGATCTTGCGGCGGATGCGCATGATGCGCAGGTCGACGGCACGGTCGAAGGCTTCGGCGTCGCGCGCATTGGCCAATTCGAGCAGGCGCTCGCGCGACAGCACGCGCTTCGGATTGGCCGCAAACACTTTCAAGAGCCCGAACTCGGAGGCGGTCAGCGGGTGCTCGTTGCCCTCGTCGTCGCGCAGGGCCTGCGCTTCGAGATCGAGCCATTTGGTGCCGAAGCGCACCAGCTGATCCTTGTCGGATTTCGCAGACGCCGCTTCAGACGCGGCGACCTTGAGCGGCGTGCTCCGCCGCAGCACCGAGCGGATACGCGCCATCAATTCGCGCAGCTCGCACGGCTTTGCCACGTAATCGTCGGCGCCGAGTTCGAGGCCGACGACGCGGTCGATCGGGCTCGCGGTCGCCGTGAGCATGATCACCGGCACGTTGATGCGGCTCTTGAGGTCGCGGATGATCGAGAGGCCGTCCTCCTCGGGCATGTTGAGGTCGAGCACGACGAGGTCGGGCATGCTGCCGTCGATCGCGGCGCGCAAGGACTTGCCGCCGTCGCACAGCGTCACGGTGAAGCCGTGCATCTTGAGGTAATCGCCGACCATCTCCCGGGCCGGGGCCTCGTCATCGACGATCATGATGTGCTGGCTTTGGGTCATGTCACTTCAGAATTTTGCTGATCTCGGCACTCAAATCACGGCATTTCGGTCGCGGGCAGGGTGATGGTGAAGGTCGATCCCTTGTTGGGACCGTCGCTCTCGGCCCTCACCTCGCCGCCATGCATGTCGATAATACGCTTGACGATGGAAAGCCCAAGCCCCGTCGAGCTCTCGCCCGCGGTCGGTTTGGCCGACAGCCGCTGGAACCGGCCGAACAGGCGGCCGAGATCCTCCGGCGACAGGCCGGCGCCCTGGTCGCTGACGCGGATGATGGTGTCGTTGCCCTCATGCGTGACCGCGACAGTGATCCTGCCGGCGATCGGTGAGTATTTGATGGCGTTGCTGATGAGATTGTCGATCGCCTCGCGGATGCGGTCGGTGTCGCACATGGTGACGATGTTGGCCGGCGCGGTGACGCTGATCGCCTGCTGCTTGTTGACCGCGAGCGGCTGGTTGGCCTCCGCGACCTCCTTGACCAGGGCGGCGACGTCGACCGGCTCGCGGCGGATGGTGATGTCGAAGGCATCGGCCATCGCGTCCGAGATCAGATGGTCGACCATCGTGGTCAGCCGCTTGGTGGCATCGCGGATGTGGTCGACCTGGGCGACCACGCCGCTTGCCGAGGCGCCGGTGGAGATCAGCTCTTTCAGCATCTCGGTGCGGCCGAGAATGACGCCGAGCGGGTTCTTCAGGTCGTGCGCAACCGTGCCCAGAATCTCGTTCTTGAAGCCGTTGGCGCGCTGCAGCCGCAGCCATTGCGCCGACAGGCGGCGGTTGGCCTGCATCAGCGCGCGGGTGCGCTGGGCGACGCGGTCTTCCAGCTGCGTGTTGGCGTCCTGGAGCTGCTGGTAGAGGATGACGTTGTCGAACGCGATCGAGAGCCGGCTGGAGAAAATCTCGACCAGCGAGCGGTCGGTCTCGGACAGCTCGCGTTCGGCCTGCAGCAGCACCACGACCTCTCGGCCGCTACCGGTGCGCAGGTAAATCACGCTGCGATGGTCGGCGAATTCGTTCTTGCGGCGCTGGAAGGCGTCCTCCACCAGCGCGCGCAGATCGGGGTCGAGCGCTTTCGACGAGGTCGTGCCGATGAAGCGGCTGTAGCAGCCGCTCCCCGCAAGCACCGAGAGCTCGGGATCGACGCCGCCATTGTCGCGCAAAACCAGTATGCCGGCGCAATCGACGTTGAGCAGCGAGGCGAGCTGGGTCAGCACGCCCTCGGCGAGCCGCTGCATCGACTTGAAGTCGTACAGCGTGGAGGCGGCGTCGATGATGATCTCGAGCCCGCGCCGTGTCTGCACCATGCGCTCGAGCTGCTGGTAGGAGCGCAGCGCCGCGGTCAGCGAGGTGAACAGCTTGTCGGCGGTGAGCTCGGTCTTGGCCTTGTAGTCGTTGATGTCGTACTGCACGATCACGCGCCGCTCCGGCGCCTGGCCGGGCTGTCCGGTGCGCAGGATGATGCGCACGGTCTCGTTCTTGAGTTCGTTGCGGATGAATTCGACGAGTTCGAGGCCAGCGACGTCGGTCTCCATGATGACGTCGAGCAGCACCGCGGCAATGTCGCTATGCGCGGCCATCAGCTCGCGACCTTCCGCCGCGGAACGGGCGGAAAGGATCTCCAGCCCCTGGCCGTTCAGGCTGTAGTCGGACAGCGCGAAGCGGGTGCCGTCATGCACGGCCGGATCGTCGTCGATGACGGCGATCTTCCATTTCCGGGCGTCAATATCCTCCGACGCGGTACCGGTATCGTCGATCAGGTGGAGGACATCGTCCTGTTCGGCCATTGCGAAGTCCCGTCGCTTTCTGTGCTTTGCGCGCCGCCCTTGGCGATCCGCGGCATGATAATCCGAAAAGTAGTGCCTTGTCCCAGCTTGGATTCCAGCATCATCCGCCCGCCGAGCTGCTGGGTGACGAGGTTATAGACGATATGAAGCCCGAGTCCCGTGCCACCTTCATTGCGCCGGGTGGTAAAGAATGGGTCAAAGGCCTGGCGCTGCACGTCGGGGGTCATGCCGGCGCCGTCATCGGCGAAGATGATCTCGATATCCTCGGTGCCGCGCGGTCGCGCCGAGATCGTGATGGTGCCGGCGCGGCCGCCGGCAAAGGCGTGGTTGGCGGCATTGAGGAAGAGGTTGGTCAGGATCTGGCCATAGGAGCCGGGATAGCCGTCGAGCAGCAGCCCCTCGGGCACGTCGACCTTCAGCGTGATCGGCGAGCGCTTCAGAACGGGACGCAGGCTCGCGATGATCTGGTCGGTGGCTTCGCTCAATGAGAATTGCCGGCGCTCGGTATGGGAGCGGTCGACCGCGACCTGCTTGAACGACTGGATCAATTCGCCGGCGCGGGTGAGGTTGGCGACCAGCTGCTGCGAGGCGTCGCGCGAGGACTGGACGAATTCTTCCAGCTGCGAGCGGCGCAGGCCGCTGTCGCCCTTGAGCTGGGCCTCGAAAATCTCACTGCGACGGGCAAAGCTCGAGGCAACGGTCAGGCTGATGCCGATCGGGTTGTTGACCTCATGCGCGACGCCGGCGACGAGGCCACCGAGCGCCGCGAGCCGTTCGGCATCGATCAGATTTTGCTGCGCGGTGTTGAGCTCGAGCAGCGCGCTCTCGGCCTTTTCCTTCGACGCACGCAGCTCGTCCTCGGTCTGGCGCTTCGCGATCGCGTTCTCGCGGAACACTTCCACCGCGCGCGCCATGGCGCCGACCTCGTCGCGCGCCTTGGTACCCTGCACCGCGCGGTCAAGATCGCCGAGCGTGATCGCGCGCATCGCGGCCATGATCTGCTGTAGCGGCAGCCGGATCGACAGCGCGATCAGCACGCCGGCGGTGAGGATGATGCCGAGGAAGATCACCGCGATGGACAACACCCGCCGTGAAATGTCGGCCAGCGTGCGGTCAAAGGTCTCCTGCGCTTTCTGCTCGCGCTGGCGCATCTTGGTCGAGAGGTCGTCGATGGCGCCGATCGCCTCGGCCTGGCTGGCGTCGATGGTGTTGCGCAGCAATTCGGTGCGGCTCGTCAGCTGCTCGGAGAGTTTTGCAAAGCCCTCGCGCAACGCCATGGTGCGGGTCGAGAGCTTCTGCAGCGCCATGCGCTGGAGGTCGTTGTCGGCGAGATCGATCATCACCGGAATGGTGGTCTCGATGGTCTCGGTGTTGCGGCGCGCTTCCTCGGCCGCGCCTGGCGACAGCGACAGGTAATAGGAATTGGCCGCGACCAGCATCGCCGTGAAGGCCTCGCGCGACTTGCCGAGCGAGGGCCAGATCAGCGCGTCGCGATGGCCGGTGGCGCCTTCGATGATGGAATAGAGGCCCGCCATGTCCTTGGCCGGGCCCTGCACCTGCTCCTCATAGGTCTTGGCGATGGTCGCTTGCACGCTGCGCAGCTCGCCGAACCCGTTGAGGAAGCGGTCGGTGGTGCGCTCCAGCTCCTCGACCGAGCCCGCCAGCATCGGGTCCTTGGCGGCGCGGTCGGTCAGCGTGCCCAGCACGGCCTCGCGCAGCAGCAGGATCTCGGCGAACAGGTCCGGGCTCGGCTGGTTGATGTAGCGGTGGATCAGGTTCTGGAGCCGCCCGGTCTCGCTTTCGAGCAGCGCCAAAATCCGGTCGGACTCGCGCACCTGGCGCACGTCGCCCCAGGCCGAGCCCAGCACCTGCGTGCCGTTCCAGATCATCGCCACCAGCACGATCACCACGGCGGAGTTCAGCGCCGCGATCGACAGGATGCGCCAGCGGATCGGCACTGCCCGCAGCACGCCGACGAGACGCACGCGCAGCCGCCCGATCGGGCCGGGCGGCCTGTCTGCGAGCTCGCTGTGTCCGGGTGCAGCCAAGCAGCTTTACTCCACCTTGCGAATGCGTTCGATCAGCGCGGCCGCGGCGGGATCGCGAGCGGCCCTGGCGTAGATCGCAGCCACCGCGTCCTCGAACGGCTTGCGGTCGATGTCCCTGACGACGGTGACGCCGGCGGCTTCTGCCTTGCGCTGTGACTGCTCCTCGAGGTCGCGCCATTTCTCGCGCATGAAGTTGCTGGAGCGAGCCGCGGCCTCCCGGAAGATCTGCTGGTCGTCCCCCGACAGGCTGCGCCAGGCCTTCAGCGAGATCACCAGCACCTCCGGGCTCATCGTGTGCTCGGTCAGCGCAAGGTAGCCGGCATATTTGTAATGGTCCGTCGTCACGAAAGATGGCCAGTTGTTCTCGGCGCCGTCGATCAGGTGGGTCGCAAGCCCCGTGAGCACCTGCCCATAGGGCAGCTCGACCGGCACGGCGCCGAGCGAGCGGATCATCTCCGACATCAACTCCGACTGCTGCACCCGGATCCGCAGGCCCTTGAGATCTGCGACGCTCTTGACCGGGCGGATGCCGTTGTAGATCGAACGCGCCCCGGAATCGTAGAAGGCGAGCCCGACGAAACCGTAGGGCTCGAAGCTGTTCAGGATCTCGCTGCCGATCGGCCCGTCCAGCACTTTCTGCATGTGCTCGATGGATCGGAACAGGAACGGCATGGCGAGCACGTTCATCGCCGGGACGAAATTGCCGATCAGCGCCACATTGGTCCGGTTGAGGTCGATCGCGCCGGCGCGGGTCTGCGCGATCGTCTCCATCTCCTCGCCGAGCTGGCGGGAGTGAAACACCTTGATCTCGTGCCGGCTGCCGCTGCGCTCGGCGATCAGCGCGCCCATGTAACGCAGCGCCTGGACGGTCGGATAATCCTCGGCCTGGGTGTCGGCGGCGCGGAATTCGCGCGCAACGGCGCCCGTCGCGCAGATGGCGAGCAGAAGCGCGACGAAAATCACCCCGGCCCGCGAGAGTTCGGCACGGTTCAGCACTGGCACACTCATCCCCTCGGAGAGGGAGTCTATGGCGGGAGCAAAAGGTTCAATGCAATCTAGCAGATAGTAAAGGGAAGGTCATCCCGCCCCGCCCTAGGTGTGGTCTTTCAGGAGGTTGTCCATCTGGTCTGAACCGAGGAAGCTGAGGTTGCGAAGCTTGAGTGTTCCAAGGAGAGACCAGATGAACACCCATAAGAATGCGCCTCTGACGCCCAAAGGTCGAGAGGCGATGGTCCGAAGCGTGGTGGAGGGTGGGCTGAGCAAAGCGGACGCGGCCTACCAGTTCAACACGACGCCGAAGACCGTCGCCAAATGGGTCAAGCGGTTCCGCGCAGAAGGTGTGGAAGGATTGCGTGATCGCTCCTCCAGACCCCATTCATTGCCAAGCCAAACTCCGCCAGCCACGTGCACGGCCATCGAGACGTTGCGCCGGCAGCGCCACACCGGCAAGCAAATCGCGGTCGAGGTCGAGGTATCACCGGCCACTGTTAGCCGTGTCCTGCGCCGCCTGGGACTAAACCGGATACGCGATCTGGAGCCGGCCGAGCCGGAACGCCGCTATGAGCGCGAGAACCCTGGCGAGATCATTCACATCGACATCAAAAAGCTCGGGCGTTTCGAGCGTGTCGGCCACCGCATCACCGGCGATCGGACCAGTCCGAACAAGAGCCGCGGTGCCGGCTGGGATTTCGTCCACGTCTGCATTGACGACCATTCCCGCGTCGCCTTCTCCGAGATCAAGCCCGACGAGACAGCGAACAGCGCTGTTCCCTTTCTCAAGGCGGCTGTGGCCTATTACAAAAGCCTCGGCGTCACCGTCACGCGCGTTATGACCGACAATGGCAGCTGCTACCAGGCATTCGCCTTCCGCGACGCTTGCCGGGACTTGGGCATCAAGCACATCCGCACCAAGCCCTACACGCCCAGAACAAACGGAAAGGCCGAGCGCTTCATTCAGACCGCGCTTCGGGAGTGGGCCTATGCCCAAGCCTATCCAACATCAGATCGGCGCGCCCAAGAGCTGCCGATCTGGCTGCACCAATACAACTGGCACCGACCCCACGGTGGTATAAAATCTCAAACGCCGATCAGCAGGCTCGGTTTGACCAAGGACAACCTCTTGAGGCTCCACACCTAGGGCGCGATTGCGCGGCGCGACCGGCCTTCATTCCTGGTTGAAACCGCCAATGCCGCGCCTTAAGCAGGGTATAGTCGCCTTTTGCCGCGCGAGACGGGAAGAGCCATCGTGACTTCAGCATTGCGCCTTTTGCAGCTCGCCGCCGCCGCCGTGGCCCTCGCATTGACCTGCGAGGCGCGCGCCGCCACCGACATCGCGCTGTGGCACGCCATGTCGGGCGAGCTCGGCAAGCAGCTCGAAAAGCTCACCTCCGACTTCAACGCCTCGCAGTCCGATTACCGCATCGTGCCGAGCTACAAAGGCACTTACACCGAGACCGTGACGGCCGCGATCTTCGCCTTCCGCTCGCGCAGCCAGCCCGCAATCGTTCAGGTCAACGAGGTCGCCACCGCCACCATGACCGCGGCCAAGGGCGCGATCTATCCGGTGTACAGCATGATGCGCGACATGGGCGAGCCGTTCTCGCTCGACGACTATCTTCCGGCGGTCTCAGGCTATTACACCGACGCCGCCGGCAATCTGTTGTCCTTTCCGTTCAACTCGTCGACGCCGATCCTCTATTACAACAAGACCATGTTCCGCGACGCCGGGCTCGATCCGGAGGCGCCGCCAAGGACGTGGCCCGAGCTCGGTGCTGCTGCAAAGCGCCTGCGCGACCGCGGCGCCGTCTGCGGATTCACCACCTCCTGGCCGTCCTGGATCCATATCGAGAATCTCTCGGCGTTCCACAATCTGCCGCTCGCCACCCGCGCCAACGGCTTTGCCGGGCTCGATGCCGGGCTGACCATCAACAACCCGGTCGTTGTCAACCACATCGCCCAGCTGGCCGAATGGCAGAAGACAAAACTGTTCGACTATAGCGGCCGCGGGCAGGCGGCCGAGCCGCGCTTCCAGAACGGCCAATGCGGCATCTTCATCGGCTCCTCGGCGACGCGCGCCGACATCAAGGCGAACTCGAAATTCGAGATCGGCTACGGCATGATGCCGTACTGGCCCGACGTGAAGGGCGCGCCGCAGAATTCCATCATCGGCGGTGCCACGCTGTGGGTGCTGCGCGACCGGCCGCGCGAGGAATACAAGGGCGTGGCGCGGTTCTTCGCCTATCTGTCGCAGCCCGGTGTCCAGGCCGCCTGGCACCAGAACACCGGCTACCTGCCGGTCACCCGCGCCGCCTACGAGCTGACACGCGCGCAGGGCTTCTACGAGCGCACCCCGGGCTCGGCGATCTCGTTCGAGGAGATCACGCTGCATCCGCCGACCGAGAATTCGAAGGGCATCCGGCTCGGCTCCTTCAACCTGATCCGCGGGACGATCGAGGAGGAGCTGGAGCAGGCCTTCGCCGGCCACAAGAGCGCGCAAGCCGCGCTCGATTCCGCGGTGGAGCGCGGCAACAAGCTGCTGCGCCAGTTCGAGCGCGCCAGCCCGGACCGGTAGCAACGACGCCGCTCGCGCGCGAGGCGTGACGCCTGTTCACCGGCGAATTCAATCGGCCGTCACACAACCTGAAAGATGTGTGCGAGTTCACACGCAACGGCCCGTGCGCCTGCAATAATCTCGAAAGCGTGTCGCCCGAGCCGGCGGCAACGCTCTTGTAGTTGTTTCATCCTTTTCAGTTTTCGAAAAATCGTATTGGAGGCTACAATGCCCTGCTCATGTTTCATCATCCCGAATGACGTTCTGACCAGGCTCTCCCAGGACAAGAAGCTCTCGGCCTCGGTCCGCAAGCGGATGGTCGACACGGTCCAGATCAGTCATGAACTGCGCGAATTGCGGACGCAGGCCGCGAAGTTCACGAGCGTCGCTGCGACGCGTGCCGGTGGGTTGGTCACGCTTGCCGCAACTCCGTCAGTCACGGTCTACGACTGCAAGCACACGCAAACACTGCCAGGTACGCCCGTCCCGAAACCGAAGACGACGTCGGACGGCTCCGTCAAGCGCAGCTTCAACCAGACCGGCAAGGTGGCAAAGTTCTACCAGGAGGTCTTCAACCGGAATTCGATCGACGATCACGGCATGACCATGATGTCGTCGGTTCACTTCGGCGACAATTACAACAACGCGATGTGGAACGGGTCGCAAATGCTCTATGGCGACGGTGACGGCAGCATCTTCGTCGATTTCACCAGGGGCAACGACGTCATCGGTCATGAATTGACCCATGGTGTGACCCAGCACAGTCTGCAACTCGTCTATAGCGGCGATGCCGGCGGCCTGAACGAGAGCATCTCGGATTGCTTCGGCTCGATGTTCCGGCAGTGGGAAGCCAAGCAAAACGTCAAGAAGGCGGACTGGCTGATCGGACGCGACATCATGGGGGCTGCTTCGAAGAAGAAGGGGTTCACCTGCCTGCGCGACATGGCTGATCCCGCAGCCAAGCACTGCCTTGCGCCGCAACCGACCAAATATTCCCAGATCACGCCGGGCATGGATCCGCACTATGCAAGCGGGCCACCCAATCTTGCATTCTGCACGGCTTGCGTGACGCTCGGCGGTAATAGTTGGGCCCAGATCGGGCAAGTGTGGTATCGTTCGCTGACGGGCTTCGGCCCGACGCCGAACATGACGATGAAGGCATTTGCCGCCCGGACCCGTCAGGTGGCGCATACAATGTATCCGAACGCGCCCGCCGTCTCCGCTGCCGTCAATGCGGGGTGGACGAAGGTGGGGCTGTAATCGGTGCAGCACGCCGCGAAAGGGTGACAGCGTGGATCGTTTGAAGATCGAGCGCGTAGGCGGGGTCGCCGGCTTCGGCGGCCCTCATCTCAAGAGCCGGGGTGAAGTGGCATTGTCGGATCTGTCGCTCGCCGATCAGAAAACGGTGGAGTCGCTGTTTGCCGATCCGAAGAAAGTTCCCGCGTCGCGTTCGGGGCAGGCCGACGCGTTCAGTTACCGGATCACGCGCGGCGCCCAGACGATCGAAATCCCCGAACATGCAGTCCCCTCGACCATCAAGAGCAGCGTCAAGGATGTGCTGGAGTAGGACCGGGCGGAGCCGGGCGCTTTGATGGAAGAGACGCTATTGCCGGGGGCGACCGGGACTTGGGGGCTGTTGGCTTCGACGAACTTGGAAGCTTATCGCACCTTGCGTGCCGACCGGTCACGATGGTTGCCGGTCGCGCTCGACATCGCGCGCAGCCATGGCCTCGATATCCGCTCGCCGCATGCGTTTTCGACCGGCACCAATCTGGTCGTCGGGTTCGGCGATCGTCTGATCCTGAAAATCTTCCCGCCGCTGCTGCGTGCGCAATTCGTCTCCGAGCGCGGTTCGCTGACGCAGCTCAAGGGCCGGCTTCATCTGCCGATCCCGGAGATTGTCGCGGAAGGAGAGCGCGATGGTTGGCCCTATCTCGTCCTCACGCGCCTCGCCGGCACACTCGGCTCGGAGGTCTGGCCGTCATTGCCGGAAGCGCAGAAGGAGCGCGTGCTGGGCCAGATCGGCGAGACCATTGCGGCCGTGCAGCGCGCGCCGCTCGGCCCGCTCGAGCAGATCGAGCCGCGCTGGAACGACTTCATGCGCACCCAGATGCAGGGCTGCAGGGCGCGGCACGAGCGCCTCGGCCTTGCGCCGAAATTCCTCGCCGGCCTCGATGATCTCCTGCGCGATGCGGCAAAACTCATTCCGATGGATGCGCCGCCGGTGATCCTGATCGGCGAATACATTCCGGAGAACTTTTTGCTGGCCTGTCACGACGACGACTGGTCGCTCGCGGGCCTGTTCGACTTCGGCGATGTGCGCGCGGGTTGGCGCGACTACGATCTGCTCGGCCCGAGCGCGTTCATGGCGGCCGGCCGGTCGGGCCGGGTGCGCAGCCTGCTCGGAGGTTTTGGCTACGAAAAGCTGGACTACGCGCTCAAGCGTCGGTTGATGGCCTTGATGCTGCTGCACCAGGCCAGCGATCTCAACAGCCACATCTGCATCGAGGGCTGGCAGGAGAAGGTGAGCGATCTGGTCGAGCTTCAGGACCTGATCTGGGCGAGCTGATAGCTCGTGCTCCAACCAACACCGTCGTCCTGGACAAGCGGAGCGCAGATCCAGGACCTGTTATCCCGCGCCCATCAAATAAGCGATTGCCAAACTCTGTCTATTTTATGTGCAAATGAATATCTTTGTATGCAACGCTGAGCGTTGGTATTCCACTATCAAGTTCTAAGATTCCATACGTGATATCAGTAGCTTAAGCTGCGGGTAATGCATCATTAAGCTCTGGCACGAACCTTGCGAATCCAGTTCCAACCAGAAACTTTTTTGAGTTGGAGCATCCCCATGAAGCGCCGCGATTTCCTCAAGTCCGTCTCCGGATTGGCCGCCGGCGCGGCGCTTCCGGCCGTACCGTCGCTGGTCTCCTCGGCCAAGGCCGATGCGCGCTCGGAGACGCTGCTGATCGTCTCGGAAGGCGGCCCCAACAATCTCGACATCCACGGCGTCGGCACCAACGTGCCCGGCTATGAAGTGTCCTGGAATTGCTACGACCGGCTGATCAGCCACGAGATGAAGAGCGGCCCCGGCGGCGTGCCCTACTACGACCGCGACAAGTTCAAGCCCGAGCTCGCCGAGGAGTTCAAGATCGACGACATGTCGGTCACGTTCAAGCTGCGCAAGAACGCCAAATTCCACGACGGCACGCCCGTCACCGCCAAGGACGTGAAGTGGTCGCTCGATCGTGCGGTCAGCGTCGGCGGCTTCCCGACCTTCCAGATGAGCGCGGGCTCGCTGACCAAGCCGGAGCAGTTCGTCGTCATCGACGACCACACCGTGCGCGTCGACTTCCTGAAGAAGGACAGGCTGACGGTCCCCGATCTCGCGGTCATCGTGCCCTGCATCGTCAACTCCGAGCTCGTGAAGAAGAACGCAAACGAGAAGGATCCCTGGGGACTCGAATTCACGAAGCAGCAGACCGCGGGTTCCGGCGCCTACAAGGTGACGAAGTGGACCGCCGGCACCGAAGTGATCATGGAGCGCAACGAGGATTGGGCCTGCGGTCCGCTGCCGAAGATCAAGCGCGTGATCTGGCGCATGGTGCCGCAGGCCGGCAACCGCCGCGCGCTGCTCGAGCGCGGTGACGCCGACATTTCCTACGAACTCCCGAACAAGGATTTCCAGGAGATGAAGGCGAGCGGCAAGCTCAACGTGGTGTCGTTGCCGTTCTCCAACGGCATCCAGTACATCGGCATGAACGTCACCAAGCCGCCGTTCGACAATCCGAAAGTCCGCCAGGCAGTCGCCTACGCGCTGCCCTACCAGAAGATCATGGACGCCGTGATGTTCGGGCTGGCGAACCCCATGTTCGGCGCCGCCAAGGACAAGCCGACCGAAGTCGCCTGGCCGCAGCCGCACAAATACAACACCGACATGGAGAAGGCGAAGGCGCTGATGGCGGAAGCAGGCCTCGCCAGCGGTTTCGAGACCACGATCTCGTTCGACCTCAATTTCGCCGGCGTCAACGAGCCGCTCTGCGTGCTGGTGCAGGAGAGCCTCGCCCAGATCGGCATCAAGACCACCATCAACAAGGTGCCCGGCGCCAACTGGCGCACCGAGTTGAACAAGAAGGAAATGCCGCTCTTCACCAACGTGTTCTCGGGCTGGCTCGATTACCCCGAATACTTCTTCTACTGGTGCTATCACGGCAACAATTCCGTCTTCAACACCATGAGCTACAAGTCGGCGGAGATGGACAAGCTCATCGACGGCGCGCGCACCGCGGCTGCGACCGGCGACATGGCGACCTACGACACCGACGTGAAGGGCTTTGTCGACCTCGCCTACGCCGACGTCCCGCGCATCCCGCTGTACCAGCCCTTCGTCAACGTCGCGATGCAGAAGAGCATCAGCGGCTACCAGTACTGGTTCCACCGCCGCCTCGATTATCGTGCGATGGCGAAGGGGTGAGGCGTCATGACTGCGCCTCTGGTCGGATTCATTCAACCCGCATGAGGAGCACCGCATGCTGACCATGATCGGCAAGCGACTGATGTTCGCGATTCCGTCGCTGATCGGGGTCGTCATCGTCACCTTCCTGCTGACGCGCGCGCTGCCGGGTGATCCGGCGGCTTACTTCGCCGGGCCCGCCGCGACCAAGGAAGCGGTCGAGCAGATCCGCAAGAAGCTCGGCCTCGACAAGCCGCTGATCGAGCAGTTCTTCCGTTACACCAACGATCTCGCGCATGGCGATTTCGGCAACTCGCTCACGACCGGCCAGCCGGTCGCGGCCGAGATCCGCAACCGGCTGCCGGCCTCCGCTGAACTGACATTGATCGGCCTCGTCGTCTCGATCGTGATCGCGATTCCGCTCGGCGTGCTGGCGGCGACGCGACCGGGATCATGGATCGACCATCTCTGTCGGGTGACGACGACGGCCGGCGTTTCGCTGCCGGTGTTCTTCACCGGCCTGGTGCTGGTCTATTTCTTCTATTTCCGGCTCGGCTGGTCACCCGCGCCGCTCGGCCGGCTCGACGTTTTCTACAGTGCGCCACCGACGGTGACCGGCTTCTATCTGATCGACACTTTGATCGCGCGCGATTTCGAGGCGTTTCGCTCCGCGCTGAGCCAGCTGATCCTGCCTGCGACCACGCTTGCGATCTTCTCGCTGGCGCCGATCGCGCGCATGACGCGCGCCTCGATGCTGGCGGTGCTGTCGTCGGAGTTCGTTCGCACCGCGCGCGCCAGCGGCCTGTCGCCGGCGACGGTCATCGTCACCTACGCCTTCCGCAACGCGATGCTGCCGGTCATCACCACGCTCAGCATGGTGTTTTCGTTCCTGCTCGGTGCCAACGTGCTGGTGGAAAAAGTGTTCGCCTGGCCCGGCATCGGCTCCTACGCGGTGGAAGCGCTGATCTCGTCGGACTTCGCGCCGGTGCAGGGCTTCGTGCTGACCATGGCGGTGATGTACGTGCTGCTCAATCTCGTGATCGACATTCTCTATGGCGTGATCGATCCACGCGTGCGGTTGGAGGGCTAGACCATGAGCTCTGTTGCGCCTGCCGTTGAACCTGTCGGTCCCGCGCGGACGTCGGGACTCGCCGCAATCCTCGAACAGACCCGCTACGTTCTCGGCGAGAACAAGGTCACCGGCTTTGCCTTCGGGCTGCTGATCGTGATCCTCGTCGCGGCAATCTTCGGCCCCTATGTGGTGCCGTATGATCCGCTCGCCTCCGACACCGCAGCTGCGTTGAAGTCACCCTCGGCCGCGCACTGGTTCGGCACCGACCAATTGGGCCGTGACATCTTCAGCCGCGTCGTGGTGGCGACGCGGCTCGATACCTTCATCGCAGTCGCCTCCGTCGTGCTGGTGTTCCTGATGGGCGGGCTCGCCGGCATCGCCGCCGGCTATTTCGGTGGCTGGACCGATCGCATCGTCGGCCGCATCGCCGACACCATCATGGCGTTTCCGCTGTTCGTGCTGGCGATGGGCATCGTCGCAGCGCTCGGCAACACCGTCCAGAACATCATTCTGGCGACGGCGATCGTGAACTTCCCGCTCTATGCCCGCGTCGCGCGCGCCGAGGCCAATGTGCGCCGCAACGCCGGCTTCGTGCAGGCGGCGCGGCTGTCGGGCAACGGCGAATTCCGCATCCTGCTGGTGCATATCCTGCCGAACATCATGCCGATCATGATCGTGCAGATGTCGCTGACCATGGGCTACGCCATCCTGAACGCCGCCGGCCTCTCCTTCATCGGCCTCGGCGTCCGGCCGCCGACCGCCGAATGGGGCATCATGGTCGCCGAGGGCGCAGGCTTCATGGTGTCAGGCGAATGGTGGATCGCGCTGTTCCCCGGCCTCGCTCTGATGATCGCCGTGTTCTGCTTCAACCTCCTCGGCGACGGCCTGCGCGACATCGTCGACCCGCAGCGGAGGACGTGATGGCAAGTTTTCTGCGAAAATTATCCAATGATTCCAACCCCCTTCTACTGTGCATGGGGTTGTTTTCGCGCATATTGAGTGGGAACCGGTCATGACCGCCCGGCAGCCGCTGCTCGACGTCCAGGACCTCACCGTCGAATTCAATACCCGCCGCGGCATCGTCAAGGCGGTGCAGCACGTCAACATCTCCGTGGCCAAGGGCGAGACGCTCGCGATCGTCGGCGAGTCCGGCTCGGGCAAGTCGGTGACCTCCTATGCCGTGATGCGCATCCTCGACCGCGCCGGCAAGATCGCCGAAGGCTCGGTGATGTTCTCCGGCATCGACGTCAAGGCCGCGACCGAAGACCAGATGCGCGATCTGCGCGGCCGCGAAGTCTCGATGATCTTCCAGAACCCGCGGGCGGCACTGAACCCGATCCGCAAAGTCGGCGACCAGATCGAGGACGTGCTGCGCACCCATGTGCAGCAGGCCATGGTTTCGGACCACGGCGAAAAGGCGATCGAGGCGCTGGAGCAGGTCAAGATCGCCCGCCCGCGCGAGCGCTACCATGCCTATCCGTTCGAGCTTTCGGGGGGCATGTGCCAGCGCGTCGTCATCGCGCTCGCGCTCGCCTGCAATCCGCAGTTGCTGATCGCGGATGAGCCGACCACCGGTCTCGACGTCACCACGCAGAAGGCGGTGATGGACCTGATCGTCGAACTGACCAAGCGCAAGGCGATGTCGACCATTCTGATCACGCATGATCTCGGTTTGGCTGCCGCCTATTGCGACCGTGTCGTGGTGATGGAGAAGGGCCGGGTGGTCGAGACCGCCAAGGCCGCCGACATCTTCGCCAACCCGCAGCACCCCTATACGAAAAAGCTGATGCGCGCGACGCCGCGGCTCGGCGTGTCGCTGCGCGAGCTGCTGCCGGAGGACGAGGGCGCCGCGACCACGAGCGCCGCGCCCGCGGAAGCCGCTCCGACCGCCGCAGCCGACCAGAAGCCTCTTCTGCTCATCGAAAAGCTCATCAAGGAATATCCCCGCCAGGGTGCCACAGCCACGCTCGGAAAGCTCTTTGGCCGCAAGCCGCCGGTCGAGCCGGATGTCTTCCGCGCGGTTGACGGCATCAGCTTCTCGATCGGCCATGGCGAGAGCGTCGGCCTGGTCGGCAAATCCGGCTGCGGCAAATCGACCACGTCGATGATGGTGATGCGTCTGCTCGACCAGACCTCGGGCCTGATCCAGTTCGACGGCGAGGATATCGGCGCCATTCAGCCTGCCTCCTTTGCCCGGCTGCCGCAGCGCAGCCGCATCCAGATGGTGTTCCAGGATCCGACCGACAGCCTCAACCCGCGCTTCACGGCCGTGCGCGCCATCGCCGACCCCATCATGCAGCTCGGCGACGTCAGGGGCCGCGACGCGCTCCGCGCCCGCTGCGAGGAGCTGGCGACCATGGTCGGGCTGCCGCTCGACCTGCTGGATCGCTTTCCGCACCAATTGTCCGGCGGCCAGAAGGCCCGCGTCGGCATCGCCCGGGCGATTGCCCTGCATCCCAAACTCGTCATCCTGGACGAGCCGACGGCGGCGCTGGACGTCTCGGTCCAGGCCGTGGTCCTCAACCTGCTCCAGGACCTGAAAGCACGGCTAGGTATGAGCTATCTGTTCGTCTCGCATGATTTGAATGTAGTGCGCTTGCTGTGCGATCGTGTCATTGTGATGCGGACGGGACGGATCGTCGAGGAAGGCTCTTCCGAGAGGGTTTTGAGCGATCCGCAGGACGACTACACCAAGGAGCTGTTGACGGCGATCCCGCATCCGCCGTTGCCTGTTCACTGACGACGCGAGATAGTTTGAGAGAGTGATGGCCGCCGAACCATTGGACGACTACATCGACGCCGTTTCCAAAGCGATTGCGCTGCCGGTCGAGGACGCCTGGAGGCCGGCGGTTCGTGCCAACCTCGAAGTCTCGCTGCGGCTCGCCCGCCTTGTTGACGAATTCGCGCTGCCGGACGAGACCGAGCCGGCGCCGGTTTTTACAGTCTGACGCCACCATGACCACCAAGCCAGAGATGACGGCTTCCGAGATCGCCAAGGCGGTGGCCGGCGGAAAATTGTCCGCGCTCGATGCCACTGAAGCAGCCCTCGCGCGCATCAAGCAGCGCGACACCGTCCTCAATGCCTTCACTGACGTCACCGCCGATCGCGCCCGCACCAAGGCGCGCGCGATCGATGCCGACATCGCGGCCGGCAAGACGGTCGGCCCGCTCGCCGGCGTGCCCTTCGCGGTGAAGAACCTGTTCGACGTCGCCGGCCTGTCGACGCGGGCCGGCTCGAAGATCAATCGCGACCTCGCGCCGGCCAAGCGCGATGCGACTTTGATCGAGCGCATGGAAGCCGCCGGCGCGGTGCTCGTCGGCGCGCTCAACATGGGCGAATACGCCTACGACTTCACCGGCGAGAACGTCCACGACGGTCCCTCGCGCAACCCGCATGACACGACCCGGATGAGCGGCGGCTCCTCCGGCGGCTCCGGCAGCGCCGTCGGCGGCGCGCTGGTGCCGATTGCTTTAGGCTCCGACACGAACGGCTCGATCCGCGTGCCGTCGTCCTTTTGCGGCATCTTCGGTCTGAAGCCGACCTATGGCCGGCTGTCGCGCGCGCGCTCGTTTCCGTTCGTCGCGAGCCTCGATCACCTCGGTCCGTTCGCGCGCTCCGTCGCCGATCTCGCGCTCGCCTATGACGCGATGCAGGGGCCGGATGCCGACGATGCCGCCTGCACCACAACACGCGGTCTGGAGCCGACGGCGCCGCTGCTCGCCAATCCGGTTTCGGACCTGCGGATCGCGATCGCCGGGGGCTACTTCCAGAAGAACGTGTTTCCGGAAGCTGTCGAAGCCGTCAGCCGTGTCGCCAAGGCGCTTGGCGCGACGCAGGTCGTCGATGTCCCCGAAGCCGCGCGCGCCCGTGCGGCGGCTTACGTCATCAGCACCACAGAAGGCGCTTCGCTGCATCTTGATCGCCTGCGCAAGCGGCCGAACGATTTCGATCCGGCCGTGCGCGACCGGCTGATCGCGGGCGCCATGGTGCCGGCGCCGCTGGTCGATCGCGCGCAGAAATTCCGCCGCTGGTATCGCGCGCAATTCGGCGAGATTTTCAAATCGGTCGACGTGCTGATCGCGCCGGCAACACCCTGCACCGCGCCGAAGCTCGGCCAGGTGAATTTCATCCTCGACGGCGTGGAGCTGCCGGTGCGCGCCAATATCGGCATCCACACCCAGCCGATCTCATTCATCGGCTTGCCGGTGGTTGCGGTGCCCGTGCCGCTCGAGCCGCTGCCGATCGGCGTGCAGATCATCGCCGCGCCTTGGCGCGAGGATATCGCGCTGCGCGTCGCGCACGCGTTGGAAAAAATGGGTGTCGCGGCCGCGCCCGCGCCAAGAGGATTTTGAGATGGAGATCGATCTCCCCGACGTGATCGCGGAAGTGAAGGCCGCGTTCGATCGCTACGAGCAGGCGCTGATCACCAACGACGTCGCCGTGCTCGGCGAACTCTTCCGCAACGATCCCCGCACGCTGCGCTACGGCATCGGTGAGAACCTCTATGGCTACGGGGCGATCTCAGGCTTCCGCGCCGGCCGTTCGCCGGTCGGGCTCAACCGCCGCACCGCAAAGACCGTGATCACCAGCTATGGCCGCGATACGGCGGTGGCCTCCACCTTGTTCTATCGCGACACCGCGCCGGGCAGGGTCGGCCGGCAGATGCAGACCTGGATTCGCTTCCCGGAGGGCTGGCGCGTCGTCGCTGCCCATGTCAGCATTATCGACGAGTCGAAAGAGACCTGACCGTATGACGCTTGACGACTTTCCGCCCGGGACACTGCCGGCCGATCCGGTGGTACCGCGCGTCGACCGGGCACAGCCCAGCGTGCACAAGGTCACGCGCGCCGAGGAATTGCGCCTTCAGCTTGCCGACGAGATCGTGCGTGGAACCCTGGCCCCCGGCGCGCCGCTGGACGAGACCGACATCGCGCGGCGCTTCAGCGTCTCGCGCACGCCGGTGCGCGAAGCGTTGCGCCAGCTGGTGGCGAGCGGCCTGGTCGAGGCACGGCCTCATCGCGGCGCGGTCGTTGCGCAGCCCTCGATCGAGCGGCTGAAGAGCATGTTCGAGGCGATGGCCGAACTGGAGGCGCTGTGCGCCGGCCTTGCTGCCGAGCGCATGTCCGCCTCAGAGCGTCACGGCCTGGAGGCGATCCACGAAGAGCTGCGGGTGTTGAGCTACGCCGGCAATCCCGATCGCTTCCACGAGGTCAACGAGCGCTTTCACAACACGATCTATGCCGGCTCGCAGAACGGTTACATCGCCGAGATCACGCTGGCGACGCGCGTGCGCGTGCAGCCGTTCCGCCGCGCCCAGTTCCGCAACCTCGGCCGTCTCGCCAAATCGCAGGCCGAGCATGACCGCGTCGTCGTCGCCATCATGCGCGGCGACAAGCAGGGCGCCGCGGCCGCCATGCGCGCGCATATCGAGCTGGTGCGCGGGGAGTATGAGATCTACGCGGTGTCGGTCTGATCCCTACGAAACTCACGCCGTCGCGGCTTCCGCCATAAATTTCCGCCAGCCACCATACGCCGTGATGTCGCGAGCTTCGCCCAGCACCTCGGGCTCGACGAGAAACCCCTTCACGCTGCGGCCATCCGAGAGCCGCACCGTACCGATCGCCATCGGCGCAGGAATCGCATTCACGAATTTGCCGAAGGCTGACGGCGACAGCGACCATATCTCCAGCTCGATCGATGCGCCCTTGCCGGTCTCGACGCGCAGCAAACCGGGCTTCGGCGGCGTGGTGTGTAGCGCATAGAGCTTGTAATCCGGCGCCGTCTTGGCCGCCTCGATCAGCTTTCCGTTCAGCGCCTTCAATTCGCCGTTCAGCGCCATGCCGGAGAGATGCGCGCCGACCACGGCGATTGGAATCTCGTCGACCGCGCTTGTCGCAAGCTGCGTCAGCGCAGGCTGCGCCACGCCCTTCGCGCCGACGGTCAGCTTGGTATCCGCATGGAACACGCGCCCAATGCTCGCAAGCAGCGCGTCGCGTCCCGCGGGCGCGAGCAGTGTGATGCCGAACGGAATGCCGTCGGCGCGCATCGATGCCGGCACGGCGAGACCGCAGAGATCGAGCAGATTCACAAAGTTGGTGTAGGTGCCGAGCCGGCTGTTGAGCTCGATCGGATTGGCCAGCACCTGCGCGGTCGTGTACGCCGTCGGTGCCGTCGGTAGCACCAGTGCGTCGATGTTCGCAAAATTTCGCTCGGCGATCTTGCGCAGGCCCTGCAAGCGGTAGAGCGCGGAGAAGGTTTCCGCCGCGGTCAGCCGCGCGCCCGCCGCGGTGATCTCGCGCGTCACCGGATGGATCGTGTCAGGTGCGGAGGCGAGCAGATTGCGGATCACCAGATAGCGCTCGGCGACCCACGGCCCCTCATAAAGCAGCCGCGCCGTCTCGTAGAACGGCTCGAGGTCGAACTCGACCAGCGTTGCGCCAAGTGATGTCCAGCGCTTCAAGGCTTCGCTGTAGGCGGCTTCCGCCTTCTTGTCCCCGAAGAAGATCAGCTGCCCGTTGCGCGGCACGCCGAGGCGGATGGTTGCCGGGAACGGCGTGATCGCGCCAAGCGGCCGGTCGCGCGAGAACGGATCGGCCTGGTCGGGGCCCGCCATCACGGACAGTGCGAGCGTAGCGTCGTCGACTGTCAACGCGAATACCGAGATGCAATCGAGTGTGCGGCAGGCCGGCACGAGGCCTGCGGTCGAGATCATGCCGAGGCTCGGCTTCAGCCCGACGATGTTGTTGAGCATCGCCGGCACGCGGCCGCTGCCCGCGGTGTCGGTGCCGAGCGACAATGGCACGATGCCCGCGCCGACGGCCGTCGCCGAGCCCGAGCTCGATCCGCCGGGGATCAGATCCTCGCGGATCGAATTTCTGGGAATGCCATAGGGCGAGCGTACGCCGACGAGGCCGGTTGCGAACTGGTCGAGGTTGGTCTTGCCGATGATGATGGCGCCGGCAGCACGCAGGCGCTCTACCGCGGTGGAGTCATGCGTCGGCGTGTAGGAGAAAGCCGGGCAGGCCGCTGTGGTCGGAAAGCCCAGCGCGTCGATATTGTCCTTCACCGCGACCGGCACGCCGTAGAGCGGCAGGCCGGCGGCATCCGCGCGCACGGCGAGCTTCTCGGCTTCCGCGATCGCGTCCTTCTCGTCGCGCAGGCTGATGAAGACCGCGGGGTCGTTGTGGTCGCGGATGCGCTGATAGCTGCGCGCGACCGTCTGCGCCGGCGTGAGCGTGCCCGCGCGATGCGCGGCCACAATCGCGGCGATCGTCTCTGGCTGCTCAGCCCCCATGGCGACAAAACTCCGGCATCATGTCTTCATCCGGAATGAAGCAAGCGATGTGCCATTGTGTACATTATCCGGGCAGGCGCGATGCCCCGGATATTATCGAGCAATCAGTGGGTTGGGTGATATTTCGATTATTGATTGGGCCGCCGTGCCGAAGTCCCGTTCCGGGCAGCTGCCCAAATCATGTGCAGACAGGATCAGGTGAAGCCAGCCAGGATCTGGAGCAGCCGCTCCCGGTTCGCCTTCCCAATCTTCTCCTCGACATGCCGCTCGTGCTCGGCGGCGAGCCGCTTGAACTTGGCCAGTGCCGTCTCGCCCGGCGCCGTGAGGTGCAGCGCATGCGAGCGCCGGTCCGCCTTCGACTTGACCCGCTTCACGAACTTGCGCTGCTCGAGGCTGTCGAGCAGATGCACCAGCCGGGCGCGCTCGATGCCGAGGCGTTTTGCAACCGCCATTTGCGAGAGGCCAGGATTGGCGCCGATCACCGTCAGCACCGAATATTGCGTCGGCCTTATGTCGACGTCGCCGAGCGTCTTGATGAAATCCTGGAAGATCCAGATCTGGAAGCGCCGCACCGCATAGCCGGCGTGGCCGACCAGCGCATCGAGCCCGATCTCGTCCGCGTCGATCCGCCGCGCCGCACCGTTGCCGGCGCGTTTGCGTGGCGAAGCCTGGGCTGCGCTGGTCGTCATATCGGGTCTCCTGCCGTGCAACGATAGCGCCTCGACGGCCCAAGCGGAAGATTGTTGTTGACGACAACAATTGCCGTGCCCAACATTATGGTCAAGGCAGCCCGGAACGAGGCTGCCGCCGATCCCGGGTCGGGCGAGGAGGAAACCATGACAACCGCCACGCGCGGCGACGCTTCGAGCCTGTTCGCAACGCCGAAGACCGTCGCCGAGCATCGCGACGACGGCAGCATCGTGCTGCGTTCGCCCGAGCCGCTGCGCGATAGCGCGCGCTGCATCGGCGACTGGCTGGAGCAATGGGCGCGGCTGACGCCAGATACGATTTTCCTCGCCGAGCGCGGCAACACGGATGCGCCCTGGACCACCGTCACCTACGCGGAGGCGCTGCGGCAGGTGCGTGGGGCTGCGTCCTGGATCCTCGCGCAGGGCCTCAGTGCCGAACGCCCGCTGGTGATCCTCTCCGACAACAGCATCGACCACGCGCTGCTCGCGCTTGCCGCCCAGCATGTCGGTGTGCCCTCAGCGGCGATTTCCCCGGCCTATTCGCTGATGTCGAGAGACTTCGACAAGCTCAAGAGCATGATCGCGCTGCTGGAGCCAGGCGCGATCTATGTCGCCGCGACGACGCCATTTGCTGCGGCGCTGGCCGCGATCAAGCCGCTGCACGATGCACAGATCATCAGCGGCAATGGTGATGATGCCGACGTGTTGGCCTTCCGCGCGATTGCGGCAACGCATGAAGCGCCCGATGTCGCAGAAGCATTCGCTGCGGTAACGCCGGACACGATCGCGAAATTCCTGTTCACCTCGGGCTCAACCGGCACGCCCAAGGCGGTCATCAACACCCAGCGCATGCTGACCTCGAGCCAGCAGGCCAAGGCGCAGACGTGGACCTTTCTGGAGCGGGACCACGGCGATCTCGTCATTCTCGACTGGCTGCCCTGGAGCCATACCTTCGGGGCCAACCATAATTTCAATCTCGTGCTGCGCAATGGCGGCTCGCTCTATATCGATGGCGGCAAGCCCGCGCCCGGCCTGTTTGCGACGTCGCTTGCCAATTTGAAAAGCGTGATGCCGACGGTCTATTTCAATGTGCCGCGCGGCTTCGACATGCTGATCGCGGCGCTACGTGGCGACGGGGAGTTGCGCCGCCGCTTCTTCGGCGAGGTCAAGTTCGCCTTCTATGCCGGCGCGGCGCTGCCGCAGAATCTCTGGGACGCTCTCGAACAGCAGTCCGTCGAGGCGGTCGGCCGCCCGCTGCCGATGGTCTCTGCCTGGGGCTCGACCGAGACCGCGCCACTCGCAACCGATTGCCATTTCCTTGCGGAACGCTCCGGCAATATCGGCGTGCCGATTCCCGGGACCGAATTGAAGCTTGTTGCCGCCGGCGACAAGCTGGAGGTGCGCGTGCGCGGACCCAACGTCACGCCGGGCTACTGGAAGGCGCCGGAGCTGACCAGGCAGGCCTTTGACGAAGAGGGCTTTTATCTCATCGGCGACGCCGTGAAGCTCGCCGATGCTGAACGGCCGGAGCGCGGCCTGTTCTTCGATGGCCGTGTCGCGGAAGACTTCAAGCTCAATTCCGGCACCTGGGTCAGCGTCGGCACGCTACGCGTCGCCGGCATCTCAGCGCTGGCGCCGCTGGCGCAGGATATCGTCGTGACTGGCCACGGCGGCGACGAGGTGCGCTTCCTCGTCTTTCCGAACGTCGCCGCTTGCCGTGCGCATGCCAGCCTGCCCGACACGGCTGATGTGAATGATGTGCTGTCGCACGGCAAGGTCAGGACCACGATCGCGCAGGGCCTCGCAAAATTGAAGCAGCAGGGCGCCAATTCCTCCGGCCACGCCACGCGTGCGCTGCTGCTCGCCGAGCCGCCGTCGGTCGACGGCGGCGAGATCACCGACAAGGGCTACATCAACCAGCGCGCGGTACTGACGCGGCGCGCAGATGCGGTCGCGCGGCTGAATGCTGATGCGTCGGGTGAGTGGATTGGCTGCGCTGGTTGAAATGCCGCTATCCGGATCGGTTCTGTCTCGCGCCCCGGACACAGTGTAGCACGTAGTGGTGCGCTGTAGAGCCGGCGCTATTCATGCCGCGCCGCGCGAGACTATCCTCACCCCACCACCTTGCTGCTGCCTTGCGTGATCAACCTCGCGGCGCGCTGGTCGCGGGCGTAGATCCAGAGCCAGCTGAGCGCAACGCTGAGGCGATGGCGCAGCCCGATCAGGAAGTAGATGTGGGCGATGCCCCAGATCCACCACGCAACGGTGCCGCGCAGCTTGATGCTGCCGAAATCGATCACCGCGAGCCGCTTGCCGATCTGCGCAAGGCTACCGGCGTGCTTGTAACGGAACGCTCCCACGGTCTCACCGCGCAGGCGCGCCTTGATGGTCTCGGCGACATGCTTCCCCTGCTGCTTCGCGGCCGGCGCGATGCCGGGCACCGGCTTGCCCTCCCAGGCGTTGATGTTCACGGTGTCGCCAATCGCGAAGATCTCGGAATGGCCGGGAATTGTCAGGTCGGCTTCGACCTGCACGCGCCCGGCGCGATCGGCCGGTGCGCCCAGCCACTCCGCGGCGGGCGAGGCGCGCACGCCGGCGGCCCAGATTCGTGTTTTTGCCTCGAGCAGCTTGCCGCCGAACACGACGCCCTCTCGATTGATCTCGGTGACGGCCTGCCCCAGCACGACCTCGACGCCGATCTTTTCCAGCGAGGCCTGCGCGTAGGCCGAGAGGTCGTCGGGAAAGCCGGCCAGCACGCGCGGGCCCGCCTCGATCAGCACCACGCGCGCCTTGGTCGTATCGATGTTGCGAAAGTCGCCGGGCAGGGTGTGGTGCGCCATCTCCGCGATGGTGCCGGCGAGCTCGACGCCGGTGGGACCGGCGCCGACGATCACGAAGGTCAGCCGCGCCGCGCGCTTCGCCGGATCGGTCTCGCGCTCGGCGCGCTCGAACGCCACCAGGATATGCCGGCGCAGCGTGGTCGCATCTTCCAGCGTCTTCAGGCCGGGCGCGAACTGCTCCCATTCGTCATGGCCGAAATAAGCGTGCCGCGCGCCGGTCGCGAGCACCAGCGTGTCGTAAGTCACCTCGCTGCCGTCATCGAGCTGCACCGCGCGCCTGCCGGCATCGACGCCGTTCACCGTTGCAAACAGCGTCGTCACCTCGCGCCGGTCGCGCATGAGATGGCGGACCGGCCAGGCGATCTCACTGGTGGCGAGCGAGGCGGTTGCGACCTGATAGAGCAGTGGCTGAAACAGATGATGGTTGCGGCGGTCGATCAGCGTGATCTCGACCGGGCTGCCCGCGAGCCGGTGGGTCGTCTCCAGGCCGCCGAAGCCGGCTCCGACGATGACGACGCGATGGGGAGTTGCGGCCATGATGCGTCCTCGAATCTCGCTGTCCTCTGCTTCCTGCATTTAAGGGCGGATTGGGCGCCGCAGTCCAATAGCCGTCATCAATCGGGAGATAGGCCGGGTGTATCGAAGCTCGCGAAAAAGCGCCGCGGCCTTGGACCAGACCTTGGCCGAAATGAGTAGAATTATATTTCTTGCCATCCCCGTTTGGCGCGAAATATGGTGCAGGGGCAGGCGCTGAGCCATTGGCGGCTCGACAAATTTCGCGCTCTAGTGAGACTGGCCCGGGGCGGCGATCACCCCGTTTCCGGGATCAATAATAAGGAGGGGAGTGGTTATGAGGACGGCATTCTGGCTGGCGGGCGCAGTGGCGCTGGTTCTGGCAAGCCCGGCATTCGCCGGCGACACCATCAAGATCGGTTTTGTCTCGACCTTCAGCGGCCCGACCGCCGTGATCGGCAACGACATGCGCAACTCCTTCGAGCTCGCGCTCGACCATTTGGGCCGCAAGATGGACGGCAAGCCGGTCGAGGTGATCTACGAGGACGACGGGCAGAAGCCGGATGTCGGCAAGCAGAAGACCGAGAAACTGGTGCAGTCCGACAAGGTCGACTTCATCGTCGGCTACATCTGGTCGAACGTGCTGCTGGCTTCGCTGAAGACCGCGGTCGAACTCGCAGACCTTCCTGATCGCGGCCAATGCGGGCCCGTCGCAGATCGCGGGTGAATTGTGCTCGCCTTACGTGTTCTCGACCTCCTGGCAGAACGACCAGACCCCGGCCGCCATGGGCCTCTACATGAACCAGAAGGGCGTCAAGAGCGTGTTCCTGATCGGGCCGAACTACGCGGCCGGCAAGGACATGCTCGCCGGCGTGAAGAGCACGTTCAAGGGCGAGGTCAAGGGCGAGGAATACACGGTGTGGCCGAGCCAGCTCGACTTCTCCGCGGAGCTCTCCAAGGCGCGCGCCTCGGGCGCGGAGTCGATCTTCGTGTTCTATCCCGGTGCGGCCGGCGTGCAGTTCCTCAACCAATATGCCCAGGCCGGCCTGAAGAGCACGATGCCGCTCTATACGGCGTTCACCGTCGACGAGCTGTCGCTGCCGCTCCAGAAGGAGAATGCGCTCGGCGTTCCCGGCGCGCAGGAATGGGTGAACGACCTCCCCAACGAGCAGAACAAGCGCTTCGTCGCCGAGTACCGCAAGAAATACACCGGCCTGCGCCCGACCTATTACGGCGCGCAAGCCTATGACGCGGCGCAGCTCATCAACAGCGCGATCGTCGCGGTGAAGGGCGACACCAGCAAGAAGGACGCGATGAAGGCCGAGATGGAGAAGGCCAACTTCAAGTCGCTGCGCGGTCCATTCAAGTACGGCAACAACCACGTCCCGGTGCAGAGCTTCTATCTCCAGGACGTGGTCAAGGACGGCGAAGGCCAGCTGTCACTGAAGACCGTCGCCACCATCGTCGAGAACGACCAGGATCGCTTCCACGACAAGTGCACGATGAAGTGAGCTGAACGCGGCTACAATGCATGCTGCGCCTTCTCCCCTTGTGGGAGGAGGTGGCGCGAAGCGCCGGATGAGGGGTTGTTTCCGCGGGCTCTCTGCGTGACGTGTGCGCGCTGAGAGCGGCCCCTCACCCGTCTCACCGCTACGCCATAACCGATGCAAGGCATCGGCGTCTTAACGACGGCGGCCGAAGGCCGCCTATGCCACCCTCTCCCACAGGGGGAGAGGGGGAATAGCGTCACACCCTTGGCATGCTTACGGGCCGCACTTCACGCGACTGCGCCGCAAGCCTGATCCCGGCGTTCGCCGCGCCAAATCCCTGATAGCTCTTCCGCTCGACGATCTCGAAGAAGAACCGCTCGTCGAAAATGTGGGTGTAGACCTGGAAGAACTCGCCGTCGCCCTCGCGGTCGTAGAGGATGTGATTGGCGCGAAGTTTCGCCATGACGTCGGGCGCAAGATCGTACTTCGCTTCGATGTCATCGTAATAGTTGTCGGGAATATCCAGGAAGTCCGCGCCGCGGGCGCGCATCGCGGCGACCGTCGCAAAGATGTCCTGGCACGAGAACGCGATGTGCTGCACGCCGGAGCCGAAGAACTCCGAGATGAAGCGCGCCGGCAGCGTGCGGTTGGCCGATGAGCCGTTGAGCACGAAGCGCAGGCTTCGATCGCCGTTGATGACGGCCTGGCTCTGCACGAGGCCTCTGGGATCGGCGATTTCCATCTGTGGCAACCGCGTCAGGTCGAGAATGCCGGTGTAGAACAACAGCCAGGACAGCATTTCGTCATACGGCATCGACTGCGCGATGTGATCGACCGCGAGCAGGGCGTCCGCGCCCGCATCGCTCGCAACGGCTTCGAAATCTGTGTCCCAGTTCTTGCCGGCCTGGTCGAGGAAATAAAGAAGGCTGCCGCCGACGCCGTGGATCGCGGGGATCTCGAGTTCGCCCGGACCGACCGGCTGATAGAACGTGCGTGCTTTCAACGTCTCAGCGCGCTGCATGGCGAGGCCGGCATTGTCGACATCCAGCGCGATGGCGCAGACGCCCGGGCCGTGCGTGACGTAATGCGAATGCGCAAAGCCGTCGGTCTCGCAATTGATCACGAGCTCGACCTTGCCCTGTGACCAGCGCTCGACCGCCTTGCTGCGATGCTTGCCGGTCCTGCGGAAGCCGAGCTGCGAGAGCAGATGCGCGAGCTCGCCGGCCTTGGTCTCGTTGACGGCAAATTCGATGAACCCCGTACCGCCACTCTTGGCCTTCGGCGCCAGCGGCTCGCCGACGAGCTTTGGCCAATCCGGGGCGAGCTGGTCCTGCAACAGGATCAGCGAGCGCAGGCCGTCGACCGCAGTCTGCGCGGCTGAGCCGGCGCGGAACTGGTCGTTGAAGATCTCCAGCGACCACGGACCGGCATAGTCGGTCGCCGCGATCGCCTGCATGAATTCGCCGACCGGCAGATCGCCCTGGCCGGGGAAGGAGCGGAAGTGCCGGCTCCACGACAGGATGTCGAGCTCGAGTTTTGGCGCATCGGCAAGCTGCACCAGAAAGATCTTGTTGCCGGGGATCGAGGCCATCGCGCGAACTGGAAAGCCCGGGGCGAGTGCATGAAAACTGTCGAGGATGACGCCGATCGCCGGATGATCGGCGCGCCGCACGATCTCCCAGGCGTCGCGATAGTCATTGACGTGCCGTCCCCAGGCAAGCGCCTCGTACCCGACGCGCAAGCCACGCTTGGCCGCGCGATCGCCGAGCTCGCGAAAATCGTCCGCCGCGCGGTCGATGCCGCCGAGCGAGGCGGGCGAGACGTTGGAGCAGATCAGCAGCAGATCGGTGCCAAGCTCCTGCATCAGGTCGAATTTCCGCTCGGCACGGGCAAAATTGCGCGTACGCTGCGGCTCCGGCATGCCCTCGAAATCGCGGAACGGCTGGAACGCACAGATCTCGAGATTGAGATCGCGGCAGAGCTTTGCGATGTCGCGTGGGCCTGCACCGAACGACAACAGGTCGTTCTCGAAGATCTCGACCGCCTCGAATCCGGCGGATGCGATGGCGCGAAGCTTTTCGTCGAGAGCCCCTGAGAGCGAAACGGTCGCGATCGAGCGCTTGTTCATGCTGCCTGCTCCAAGAATTCGCCCTGGTGAGATTGTCTGGCCCGTGCGCGCGGCCTCGCTGACGGCTTCGACGACCGCGAGCGTTCCCATCGCATCTTCGACCGGGACCAGCGGTTGTTCTCGGCCCGCAATGACCGCGCAGAAATGCCGGAGCTGCTCCGCCAGCGGATCAAAGGGCTGCGGTACGACGGTCTCGTGCGACAGCGGCGCGTGCCAGCCGGGCTGTTGCGTGTAGAACCACAGCTCCATCGTCGGCACCGACAGGGATCCTTCGGTGCCGGAGAAGATGTAACAGGGCTGGTCTTGCTTGGGATAGGCGGGGTTCTCACCCGAAGCCAGCTCCCAGCTCCACGGTGCGGGCGTCGCATCCGACACGGTCATCGTTCCCAGCGCGCCATTGGCGAAGCGCATCAGGAGCGCGGCAGTGTCCTCGACGGCGAAGCCGCGAACCCTGTTCGACGTCAGCGCCTGCACCTCGGTGATCTCGCCGCAAATGAAACGGAGATTGTCGATGTCATGGATCAGATTGATCAGCAGCGGCCCGCCGCCCTGCTCCCGCCGCCACGAAATATCGAAATAGTCGTCGGGCTTCTTGAGCAGCCACAGCCCGACGACGGCGGTGAGCTGGCCGAGCTTGCCGGTGGCGACTGTCTCTCGCGCGGACTTGATGATGGAATTGTGTCGGCGATGATGGCCGACCAGCATCGCCACGCCGGTCCGCTTGATCGTCGCGCACAGCCGTTGCGCGGCCGCGACCGTGTCGGTCACCGGCTTCTCGATCAGCGCCGGTACGCCGGCTTGCGCACAGTCGAGCGCCATCTGGAGATGCAGTGCGTTCGGCGAGGCAATGATCAGCCCGTCTGGCTTCTCCTGCGCCAGCAGCGCGCGATGGTCTGCGAACCAGCTTGCACCGTGCGTCTCCGCAAACTCTTTCGCGGTGGGGGAGGGATCGGCGATCCCCGCCAGCACGCAATCCCCGGAGGAGTCGATCAGTTCGACATGGCGGCGGCCGATCTGGCCGGCGCCGGCAACGGCGATGCGCATTGGCGCGCTCATGCCGCGCTCTCCTCCATGGCGCCGCCGAGGAAAAGCTGGCCGATGCGCGGGTCGTTCAGAATGCGCTTCGCGCCGTCGAACATGCGGGTCTGGCCGAGCTCGAGCACGATGCCGAAATCGGAGATCTCCAGCGCCGAGCGCGCGTTCTGCTCGATCATCAGAATAGTAACGCCACGGTCGCGCAGGGATTTGAGAATGTCGAAGGTCTGCTGCACCATCAGCGGCGACAGACCGATCGAGGGCTCGTCGATCAGCACGAGTTTTGGTTCGAGCAGCAGCGAGCGCGCGATTTCGAGCTGCTTCTGCTCGCCGCCCGAGAGCGTGGAGGCCTGCTGCGCCGATTTGCGCCGCAGCGCCGGAAACAGGTCGAGCGCGGCCTCGATCCGCTTGGGCAGATCGATGCCCTTGCCGGCGGCGACGCCACCGAGCTCGACGTTATGGCGCACCGACAGCTCGGGAAAAATGTTGCGGCCCTGCGGCACGTAGCAGATGCCGGCATTGAGCAGCGCGCGCTGGCTCAGATTGGTGACGTCGCGGCCGGCAAAGCTGATCTTGCCCTCGCGCAGCTTGAGCAGGCCGAAGATCGCCTTGAACACAGTGGACTTGCCGGCGCCATTGGGGCCGATGATGGTGGTGATGGAGGCCTGCGGCACCGCGAATGTGGTGCCGTTCAGGATCGTCATCTTGCCGTAGCCGCCGACGAGATTGTGAACCGAGAGGATCGTGTCGCTCATGGCTCGCTCTCCCTAATGTCCGAGATAGGCTTCGATGACGGCGGGGTTCTTGCGCACTTCGTCCGGCCGGCCCATCGCCAGCACCTTGCCTTCCGCCATCACGATCACGCGCGAGCACAGCGACATCACGAATTCCATGTTGTGCTCGATCACGACGAAGGTGGCGTTCTTCTCGCGGTTGATTGCGACCAGGCGCTCCTTCAGGTCCGACAGCATCGACGGATTGACGCCGCCGGCAGGCTCGTCGAGCAGCACCAGGCGTGGTCCGCCCATGAAGGCCATAGCGGCATCGAGCAGCTTTTGCTGGCCGTAGGAGAGGCCGCCGGCCGGCTCGGCGGCGAGATGGTCGAGCTTGAAGAAGCCGATCATCTGGTTGGCGGTCTCGGTCAACCCGGCATCGGAGCGGCCGACCAGGCGCGAAGCCATGTTGCCCTGATGCTCCTGGCCGGCGAGGATCAGGTTCTCGCGCACCGAGAGTTTGGGGAACACCTGCAAGAGCTGGAAGGTACGGCTGACGCCAAGCTTGTTGAGTTCGGCGGGGCGCAGGCCCGTGACGACCTTGCCGTCGAGCTTGACCTCGCCGCCGGTCGGCGTGAGCTGACCGAGAATGCAGTTGAACAGGGTCGACTTGCCGCAGCCGTTCGGCCCGATCAGGCCAAGGATCTCGCCCTCGCGGACGTCGAAGGAGACGCCGTCGACGGCGGTGATGCCGCCAAAGCTTTTCTTGATGTCAGTGACTTCGAGCACCGCACTCATTGTGCCGTCTCCAGCCGGGACTTTGCGACGGCGCGCAGCGCGGAGGCTGCTTTGGTGCGGCGTTCGGCCATGTAGCGATCGAGGATACCCAAAATGCCCGTCGGCGACCAGATCAGAAGTCCCATCACCGCGATCGCGTACAGCATCAAATAATAGCCTTCGGTGAAGCGCAGCCATTCCGGCAGCAGCACCGCGATCATCGCACCGAGGAAGGGGCCAAGATAGAAGCCGGCGCCGCCGACGATGACCATCATCAGCAGATCGAGCGAGAGCGACAGGTTGAACGGCACGGGATCGATATATTGCGTCAGCGGGGCATAGAGTGCGCCGGCGATGCCGCCGAGCGCCGAACCGATCGCAAACGCCATCAGCGTGTAGCGACGCGTGTCGATGCCGAGCGACTGCGCGCGCAGTCGGATTCTCGCGCAGTGCCATGAAAGCGCGGCCCCAGGGCGAGCGGATCAGCCACCACACCGCGAGTGAGACGATCGCGAGCGCGCCGAGGCAGACATAATAGAACGGCAGCGGCTTGTTGGTCGCGATACCGAAGAAGTGCGGTCGCGGAATGTTGGAGATGCCGTAGATGCCGCCGGTAAGCCAGCTCTCGTTGCGGAACACCAGGAAGGCCAGCGTCGAGAAGGCGAGCGTGACGAAAGCGAGGTAGTGGTGCTGTACCCGCAGCGCGGGATAGCCGAGCACCCAGCCGACCGCGAAGCTCAGGATGATTGCGACGACAATGGCTGCCGGCAGCGGCCAGCCATGCGTCGTCATGATCGCCGCCGCATAGGCGCCGATGCCGACGAAGGCGCCTTGCGCCAGGGAGACCTGACCGGCATAGCCGAGCGTGAGGTTGAGGCCCATCGCGGCGATGGTCATCACCGCCCACTGGCTCAGGATGAACAGGCCGTAGCGGTTGAAGTTCATGGGAACGACGATCAGGCCGGCGATGACGATGAGGCCGAGCGCGATCTTCAGGGGTTTGGCGAAGCCACTCATACCGTGCGCTCCTCGGCGCGGCCGAGCAGTCCTTGCGGCCGGAACAGGATGACGACGATCAGGAAGATCAGCGGCACGGCGGCTCGATATTGGGTCGAGACATAGGACGCCGCGAGATTGTCGAGCACGCCGATCAGGAGGCCGCCGGCAATGGCGCCGCGTACCTGGTTGAAGCCGCCGACGATCGCCGCGATGAAGGCGGCCTGGCCGAGCACCTCGCCGGAGGAGAATTTTGCCAGATAGATCGGCGTGATCAGCAGCGAGGCCAGCGCGACCAAGAAGGCGTTGATCAGGAAGGTCAGCAGGATCATCCGCTCGACCGGCACGCCGATGATGCGCGCGACCGTCGGGTTCTGCGCCGCGGCCTGCATCTGGTGGCCAAGCGTGGTGCGGTTGAGCAGCGTGGTGAGACCGAAGACGGCAAGGATGGCGACGACGAGCACGCCGATGCTTTGCAGCGACACTGCGTGGCCGAGGATGGAGATGTCGCCGGTCGGCACGATCGACGGGAAAGGTGAGGCCTCCGCGCTGAAGAACTGCTTCACGGCCTCCTTGATCCCGATCGCCAGCGCCATGGTCGCGATTGCCAGCGGCAGCACGCCATGGCGCATCATCGGATCGACCAGCAGCATCTTGAAGGCGAGCCCGAGCAGGATCATAGACAGCAAAATACCGAGGATGATCGCGAGCCAGAACGGAGCGCCGGCATGCATCGCCGCCAGCATCAAAAACGCCGGCAGCATCACGAACTCGCCCTGCGCGAAATTGATGGTCTGCGAGGTCTGCCACAACAGCGTGAAGCCGACCGCGACCAGCGCATAGATCGCGCCAGTGGCCAGTCCCGCGACCAGAAGATCGAACAGATTGGACATGGGTTCTCTTTAATCGTTAGAGCCCGATGGAATTAGGTCGACACAAGTTCAGATCTATCACTCCCTCCCCCCTGCGAAGAGCGGGGCGAGGGAGGAGGTCAGAGTCTCACTTCACCTTCGGCAGTACCTGCTTCACCACCTGCTTGCCTTCGACCACCTCGACCAGAAAGCTCTGACGATCGATGTCGCCGGTCTCGCTGAAGGTGACATCCATCAAAATGCCCGGCTCATCCGCGGCCTTGATCGTCAGTCCGTGCAGCGTGTCGGCGAACGCCTTGGAATCGACCTTGCCCATCTTCTCGGTGGTGGCCTTCACCATGTAGACGGCGAGGTAGCCCTTCAATCCGTTATGGTCGGGCACGTAATTGTACTTCTTCGCAAATTTGTCGCGGAACGTCTTGATCAGGTCGACCGGCGCATCCGTGGTGAGGCCGACATGGCCGCGCGCACCGTTGGCGGCATCACCGGCGAGCTCGATCACCTTCTGGCCGATCAGCGTGGTCTCGCCCATCAGCGGCGCGGTGACGCCCTGGCGCTTCAGCTCTTTCAGGATGCGCGCGCTCTCTTCTTCGTTGAGATAGACGAACACCGCATCGGGATTGGCGGCCTTGATCTTGCCGACGTCGGCGGCGAAGTCGGCCTGGCCTGCTTCGGTCGAGAGGTCGGCGACGACCTTGGAACCGAGCCGGTCGAGCTCCTTGACGACGACGTCGCGTCCGCCGCGGCCGAAGTCGTTGTTGACCCAGACCACCGCGACCGATTTCGCCTTCATGTCGTCATGGATGTACTTTGCGACCTTCGGCATTGAGGACTGCTGGCCGAACGAGGTGCGGAACAGGAACTTGTTGCCGGCCTGCGTCAGCTCAGCGGCTTCGCCGCCCATGATCTGTGCGATGCCGGCCTCGGCGGCGAGCGGGGCCGTGACCTTCACCGAACCGGAATAGCCGGGTCCGAGCAGCACATAGGGCTCGGCGTCGAGCGCCTTCTGTACCTGCGCGCGGGCGACGCCGGGGTTGGACTGCGAGTCGGCGTGGGTGACTTCAAGCTTGCGGCCGAGCACGCCGCCCTTGGCGTTAATCTCCTCGATCGCGAGATCGATCCCGTTCTTCCAGTTGGTGCCGACGGTGGCGCCGCCGCCGGAAAGCTCGGCGACGTCGGCGAGCTTGATTGCCTGCGCGTGGACGCTGGTTGCAGTCGCGAAGGCAAGCAGGGCGCCCGCCAGTAGGGTCGATTTCATCGTCTCTCCTCCCATTTGTTCTGATGTTGTCCGCGGCCTTGTGTCCGGCCGCTTCGGTTAGGTTGCGTGATAGGCTGCGCTTCGTGCCGCCATCACCTCGTCAAATGCCTCACCCATGACTTCCGTCGATGGGGCAAGGCCCGTGAACAATTCGAAGGCGTCCGCCGCCTGATAGATCGCGAGCTCCCGCCCGGTCATGATCTGCGCGCCCTTGGCCTGTGCCGCCGCGAGAAGCGGCGTGATCAGCGGCGAATAGACGGCGTCCGCGACCCACATTTTGTCGTGCAGCAGCGCCGCCGGCACCGGCGTGCCCCGGTTCGGCAGCATGCCGACCGGCGTGCCGTTGACGAGGCCGGTTGCGCCCTCGAGCGCGTCCTCGACGCTTGCGGCCACCCTCGCGCCGCCATGCGTGGCAAGCAGCGCGGCGAGTTTTTGGGCGCGTTCCGGTTCGCTGTCGAAGATGCGGATGTCGGCCACCTTCTGGCTCGCCAGCGCAAAGGCGATCGCCTTGCCGACGCCGCCGGTGCCGATCACCGCAACTGCATTTCCAGACGGCGCCAGCAGCGGCTTCACCGCACGGGCAAAGCCCGTGGTGTCGGTGTTGTGGCCGATCAGCCGGCCGTCCTTCACGACCACGGTATTGACGGCGCCCATGGCGGCCGCGCCCGGCGCCAGCTCGTCGAGCAGCGGCACGACGGCCTCCTTGTAGGGAAACGTGACGTTGACGCCGGCAAAGCCGAGCCGCCGCACGCCCTCGAGCATCATGCTGAGACCGGTCGCATCCGCGCCGGCGACTTCGATGAGCTGGTAATGGCCGCGCAGGCCGAGCGCCTCGGCGGCGCGCTCATGCATCGCAGGCGAGGCGGAATGGGCGATCGGCGCGCCGATCAGGCCGGTCAGGAGCTTTTTGGGGGCAGCAGGTCCGCGGCTAGACATGATCCACTATCGTTTCGTGAGGCGCGTTGATGTCCGGCCATTAGCGAGGAAATCCGCGCAATTCCAAGTGGGACGATAGTCTTTCCCTCGCCTAACACAATTACCCATTTATCCCATAAACCTAACATAATGTTATTTCTTCCGTCCGCGCCCCGAGACGGCCTTGCCGTTGCCGCGGGACGGCTCGACCGCACGCATCTCGGCGCGCAGGGACTCGATGAAATATTCGACGTGGAGCGACAGCGGCGCGCCGCGCTTCACCGCGATGTAGGTGTCGAACCGCGTCGGCTCGGTGATCTTGATCAGCTCGATCCCGGGATAGCCGCCATGGGCCACCGTGAACTGGTCGATGACGGCGATGCCGAGCCCTGCCTTCACCAGCGCGCAGACCGTGGTGCCGAAGCGGGCGCGGATGGTGATATTGTAGTCGAGCCGGTGACGGGCGAAGATCTCGGCCATGATCCGGCCGTAGGGATCGTTGGGATCGATGCCGATCAGCGGATAGCGGGTGATCTCGGCGGCCGAGACCTGCTTGCGGCCGGCAAGCTCGTGGCCGGGCGGCACGATGCAGTACAGCTCGCCCGAGGCCAGCGGCATGAAATCGAGCCCGGAATGTTCGAGCCGGTAGCTCATCGCCACGCACTCGCCGCGGCCGAGCAGCAGATAGTCGATGGCTTCCTCGAGCTTGAGGATGTTGATGTCGATGCCGAGATCGGGATAGCGGCGCCGGACGCGCTCGATCGCGCGCGGCACCATCACCTGCGAGATGCTCGGCACCGAACCGATGCGCAGCTCGGACAACCCGCCGCGTCCGATCTTGGAGATGATCTCGGAGAGGTCGTCGACCTTCTTGTAGACGCCGTTGATCTGCTCGAAGATGTTCTCGGCTTCCGGCGTCGGGAAGTAACGTCCGTTCTGGCGCTGGAAGAAGCGGATGCCGAGCGAGCGCTCGGTGTATTTGACGAGCCGGCTGATGCCGGGTGCGGACACGTTCAAGAGTTTCGCCGCGCCGCCAATGGTGCCCGTCACCATCACGGCACGGATCACTTCAACCTGGCGCAGCGTCATCATGAGCAGGAATCCGGGATAGATCGCGGGGCACGATCATCTCATGATTGCTGTGTTGTCATCCAGCGGCAAATGCCTGCCGATGTGAACGCGTGCGAATCGAAGGTCGCCGCGCCCCGGGTGAACATTCACGCCCGCGTTTGCTGCACCTGCTCGCTTCAGCTCGCCGGTCCCTCCGGCGACGCGCTGCCGGGCTGCTCCTCGCACTCGCTTTGCAGCACGTCGCGCGCGAACTCGATGATCTTCTGCTTGTTTGCAATATCGCGGACGGCGAAAAACACGCGGTTCAATTCCAGGCCGAGCACGCTGTTGAGGGCGATGTTCTCGTCTTCCATCGTGGCTTTCCCGCTCTAGACGCCTTAGGTGTAACTTGACGTCACTTCCTCCACAAGTAGATTCATTTTTTGGTGCCAACGCCACACCGGGAAAATACGGACGCGGCGAATTGAGGCAGCCCCCAAAGACATGCTATGCGGAACGGTGAGGGTCAGGGAACGCACCGATGTCCGCCGTGGATTATGGCCGGGAAGCGCTGGACTTCATCGAAGCGCTGGGAGCCTATGCCAAGGTTCCGGATGCTATGGATGCGCTTACCACTGCGTTCGGCCGCTATGGCTTCGAGCACATCATCGTCACCGGATTGCCGAATCCCGATCAGCGTTTTTCCCAGATGGTGCTGGCCAAGAAATGGCCCGCGGAGTGGTTCAGCCTTTACACCGAAAAGAGCTACGACCGCGTCGATCCCGTGATCCGGAAGTGCCGGCACACGGTCAATCCGTTCGAATGGTCGGAAGCGCCTTACGACGAGGAGCTCGAGCCGGGCGCGGTGGAGGTGATGCGGCGCGCCGCCGATTTCCGCATGTCGCGCGGTTTCGTCGTGCCGATCCACGGCTTGACCGGCTATGAGGCCGGCGTTTCGCTGGGCGGCGTTCATCTCGATCTCAATGCCCGCAGCAAGCCGGCACTGCACCTGATCGCGATGTACGGCTTCGATCATATTCGCCGCCTGCTCGCGCCGTCGCCGCATCCGCCGGCGCGCCTGACTCCGCGCGAGCGCGAGGTGATCGCCTGGGCGTCGCAAGGCAAGTCCGCGTGGGAGATCGGTGAGATCCTGAACATCACGCAGCGCACCGCGGAAGAGCATCTTGCAACCGCTGCGCGCAAGCTCGGCGCCGTCAACCGGACGCATGCGGTCGCGATCGCGATCCGCCAAAGAATCATCAATCCCTGAAATGCTCGCCTACTGGGAAATTTCCCAATGGTCGATTTGGCCGTTTTCGCCGAGGCTGCCCCATTTCAAGCCATGGGGGAGTTCATGATTCATGTGATTTCTGCCGTCAACCGGCACCTCTACGAAGACGTCCTCGATCAACATTTTCGGATGCGCCACGAGATTTTCGTCGAAGAGCGGAAATGGGAGGCGTTGCGCAAGCCCGACGGCCGCGAGATCGACGCCTATGACAATGAGGACGCGATCTATTTGCTGGCCCTTGGGAACCGCCGCGTGCTCGGCGGCTGTCGCCTGTACCCGACCACCAAACCGACCATGATGAGCGAGGTCTTCCCCCACCTCGCCGCGGTGCGGGGCTGCCCGGCCGATCCGCAGATCTGGGAATGGTCGCGCTTCTTCGTGACCCGCGAGCGCCGCGACGGCGCGTTCAATCTGCAACTGATGGCGGCGGCGCAGGAGTTTTGCCTCGATCAGGGCATCGAGCGGCTCTGCCTGGTCATGGAGACCTGGTGGCTGCCGCGCTTCCACGACATCGGCTTCGTCGTCACGCCGCTGGGATTGCCGGCGCAGGTCGAGGACTCCTGGATCATGGCCGCGACCATCGAGGTCCGCCAGGAGTCGCTTAACGTCGTGCGCGACCGTATCGGCATGAAGAACGTCGTCCATCAGGACGGACCGCGTCTCGATTGCATCGCCCGTGCCAACCTCTGCGGCCGCACCGCCGCGCAACGAAAGAGCGCCTGAGATGTCGAACATGATGCGAGACAGCCAAATCATGGCGCTAACCAAGGACGAGAATCTCGGCTACATGTCCGACATGGCGCTCGAGCTCGCGCAGATGGCGGAAGACACCGGGTTGGCGACGCTTGCCTACCTGTTCCGGATGGCCGCGCTGGAGGCCTCGACCGCCAACAGCGAACTCGCCGAGGCGGACGATCTGCCCCACCGGATCACATCGCACTAGACCTACCCGTCTCCCAATCCGACCTCGCGCGCACCCTCTCCCCGGCAACGGGGGAGGGTCTTCGTTTGGGTGCGGCAGGCTGACCCATTCTGCGCGGCAGCCTTCTTGCAAGGGCGCGGGCAGGCAAGAGTGCGGGCAGGCGTATTCGACCGCGCCCGCCAAGATGCAACAAAGTGCATGTCTGGCGCGGAATCGCTCTTGCCTCGGAACGATACTGCCATTACCCATTTTTCGGCCTTGAAGAGGCAGGGGGAGCTCTTTCACTGATGGCGACTGTGTTCGAACATCGGCGCGCGGCTGCGTGCGCCTGAAAGAGTTTTGATGCTGCTCGTCGTCGAACAGTTCTTGAACGGATTGCAGTTCGGCCTGCTGCTGTTCCTGCTCGCCGCCGGCCTGACGCTGGTGTTCGGGATCATGGATCTCGTCAACCTCGCGCACGGCTCGCTCTACATGATGGGTGCCTACTTCGCCGCGACCTTCGCGGCGTGGACCGGCAGCTTCATCCTTGGTGCGCTGCTCGGCCTCGGCGCAACGCTGATCCTCGGAATCGTGCTCGAAGTGGTGGCGCTGAGACATCTCTACGGCCGCGACCATCTCGACCACGTGCTCGCGACCTTCGGCCTGATCCTGTTCTTCAACGAAGCGGTGCGGCTGATCTGGGGGCCTGCGGGCCTCGCGCTGCAACTGCCGGCCTGGCTCACGGTGCCGGTGCCGATCCTGCCCGGCATTCATTATCCGGCCTATCGCCTTGCCATCATCGTCGTTGCGTTGCTTGTCGCGCTGCTGCTCTATCTCGGCGTGATGCGCACCCGTATCGGCATGCTGATCCGGGCCGGCGCCTCCAACCGCGAGATGATCGGCGCGCTCGGCATCAACATCAAGCTACTCTACACGCTGGTATTCGGTCTTGGTGCCGCGCTCGCCGGCCTAGCCGGGCTGATGCAGGCGCCGATCCTGACCGTGCAGATCGGCATGGGCGAGAACATCCTGATCCTCGCCTTCGTCATCATCGTGATCGGTGGCATCGGCTCGATCCGCGGCGCCTTCCTCGCCGCGATCTTTGTCGGGATGATCGACACGCTCGGCCGCGCCTTCCTGCCGAACCTGCTGCGGCAGGTGCTGAGCGGCGCCGCCGCCTCCACCGCCGCACCCGCACTGTCCTCCATGCTGATCTACCTGCTGATGGCGATCGTGCTGGTGGTGCGGCCGGAGGGCCTGTTTCCGGCCAACCGTCGATGAAGGCTTTCACTGTGAGCAAGGCCGTCACGGCCCTGATGCTGGCCGGCCTCGTGCTGCTGCCGCTCTATTCGCAGCTGTCCGGCAACATCTTCATCCTGACGCTGTTCACGCGTGTCGTGATCCTGGCGTTGGCGGCCGCGAGCCTCAACCTCATGATGGGCTATGGCGGCATGATGAGCTTTGGCCATGCCGCCTATCTCGGCATCGGCGGTTATGCCGTCGGCATGCTCGCGCAGGAAGGCACAGGCTCCGGCTTCATCCAGTTTCCGGTCGCGCTTGCGGCCTCCGCAACTTACGCGCTCGTGATCGGCGCGCTCTCGCTGCGCACCCGCGGCGTCTATTTCATCATGATCACGCTGGCATTTGCGCAGATGGCCTATTACGTCGCCTCGGGCCTGGCGCGTTACGGCGGTGACGATGGCCTTACGATCTACAAGCGCAGCGACTTCTCCGGGCTGATCAACCTGTCGAACCGCACGCAGTTCTACTATCTCTGTCTCGCCTGCCTGTTCGCGGTCCTCTTCCTGATCTGGCGCATCGTCAATTCGCGTTTCGGCCTCGTCGTGCAGGGCCTGCGCTCCAACGAGCAGCGCATGCAGGCGATCGGCTTTCCGGCAAAACGCTATCAGCTCGTCTGCTTCGTGATCTCCGGCATGATGTGCGGCCTTGCCGGCGTGCTGCTCGCCAACAACACAGATTTCATCAGCCCGGCGGTGATGTATTGGACCCGCTCCGGCGACCTCATGGTGATGGTGATCCTGGGGGGCATGGGCACCCTGTTCGGCCCGGTGATGGGCGCGGTGGTCTATCTGCTGCTGGAAGAGTTCCTGTCGCAGATCACCGAATATTGGGCGCTGATCATGGGGCCACTCTTGCTGCTGATCGTGCTGTTCGGCCGCGGTGGCATCATGGGTCTGCTCGGGAGGCTCAACCGTGGCTGAACCGCTGCTCCGCGTCGAAAAGCTGGTGCGCCGCTTCGGCGGCATCACCGCCACGGATAACGTCTCGCTCGATGTCGCGGCGGGCGAGCTGCACGCCATCATCGGTCCGAACGGCGCCGGCAAGACCACGCTGATCAGCCAGCTCACCGGACATCTCGAGCCGCATTCCGGCAGCGTTTCGCTCGGTGGCCGCGATATCACTTACCTGCCGGCCTATCGCCGCTGCGCGCTGGGCCTGGCGCGCTCGTTCCAGATCACCTCGCTGCTTCCCGACTTCACCGCCGCAGACAATGTCGCGCTGGCAGCGCAAGCGCATGCCGGCCACTCATTCCGCTTCCTTGCCAATGCGCGCAAGGAGAAGGGCCTGCGCGATGCCGCGCATGCGGCGCTCGACCGCGTCGGCCTGTTGCATCGCGCCGATGTCGTGGTGAGCAGGCTCAGCCATGGCGAGCGGCGTGAGCTCGAGCTTGCGGTCGCGCTCGCAAGCCAACCAAAACTGTTGCTGCTCGACGAGCCGATGGCGGGCCTCGGTGTCACCGAAGCCCAGCGCATGGTGAAGCTGCTTCAGGAACTGCGCAAGGAAGTCTCGATCGTGCTGGTCGAGCACGACATGCCGGCGGTGTTCGCGCTCGCCGACCGCATTTCGGTGCTGGTCTATGGCCGCGTCATCGCCTCCGGCGATCCGGCCGCAATTCGCGCCAACGAGGACGTCAAGCGCGCTTATCTCGGCGATCAGCATGTGGTGACGCATCATGGCTGACACGCTGCTCGAGGTCGACGGCATCGAGACCTGCTACGGCCTTTCGCAAGTGCTGTTCGGCATATCGCTGTCGATCAAGCCCGGCGAAATGGTCTCGCTGATGGGCCGCAACGGCATGGGCAAGACCACCACCATCCGCTCGATCATGGGCCTGACGCCGGCGCGCGCCGGCACGATCCGTTTTGCGGGCGCGGAGGTGCGGCAGCTGCCGTCGTACCGGATCGCCCAGCTGGGCGTCGGGCTGGTCCCTGAGGGACGCCAGATCTTCCCGAACCTCACCGTGCGCGAGAATCTCGTCGCGGCCGCCGCCGACCGCTTCGGCAGCGCCAATCCCTGGTCGCTTGCTGCGATCTACGTGCTGTTCCCGCGGCTTGCCGAGCGGGCCTCGAACATGGGCAACCAGCTCTCCGGCGGCGAGCAGCAGATGCTCGCCATTGGCCGCGCGTTGATGACCAATCCAAAACTCCTGATCCTGGACGAAGCGACCGAGGGTCTCGCGCCCTTGATCCGCGAAGAAATCTGGCACTGCCTGTCGCTCTTGAAGAGCCGGGGCCAGTCGATCCTGGTCGTCGACAAGAATGTCGACCAGCTCGCTCGCATCTGCGACCGCCACACCATCATCGAGCGCGGCAAGACCGTGTGGAGCGGGACATCGGACCAGCTGATGGCCGAGCCGGACCTGCAGCACAAATATTTGGGGATCTAAACGCCCGGCTCTAGCGGCATCGTTATCGCGAGCGCAGCGAAGCAATCCAGAATTTTTCCGCGGCGGGAGTTTGGATTGCTTTCGCTGCGATCGCAATGACGGAGGCGAGAGCTGCGTCCTCTCACCAATAAATCCCGTGCCGATACAATTCGCGGATCACGCGCGCTTCGGTCGATGGTTGGTGGTGTCTCGGCTTGATTGTTTCGGCCGTGCCGGCAGCCGGCGCCGCGGTGGTCGGGGCGGGCGTTACGGCTGGCACTGTCGCCGCAGTTGAAGCGGATGTGGTGGTTGCCGTCTGGACATTCGCCGGCGGTGTAGCCGGCGGAGCCTGCGTGACCTGTGGCGCCGCCGCTGTGGCCGGCTGCTCGGCTGCCGGCTGGCTTGCATCGGTCGTAGCCAGGCTCAGGCTGCGCGGGCCGCCGGCATAGGCTTGGCTCGCCAGCAGGGACATCGTCGCGATCAGGATGAGCTCGCGCATCGAAACCCCCTTCATCTGGCCAATCCGCCTGACCTGATTTGTGCACTGTTAGCGGGCGAGCCGATGCACGCCGATCTCGACCAGGGTGGTCCGACAGGACAGGCGATAAATCAGGCTGAACAATCGACCCAACATGACCTAACTCCATTGTTGATCATCGGAAATCACAATACGCCTCGCGTCTTTCCGGCGTTTTTCGCGGGATGACCGAAATGGCTTCGTCCGGGACCAGGTGGTGTCGTCGGAACAGGCCGGACGAAGTCGCCTCACAGGGCTGTGAGGCGTGCCCCGCAGAGTCGGAAGCCTCTCCGGTTGACGTCGAGACAATATCGGGGTATCCCTGCATTTGATATATCGGGATATCCCGACAAAGAGGGCGTGATGGCCGAGCAAGAGCTTCCTGTCATGGAGCGGAATCGCTGCAATTGCGCCGCCCTGCGTAAGGCGGCGCGGCACATGACGCTGTTCTACGACGCTGCGCTGGAGCCTTCGGGGCTTCGTTCGACGCAGTTCGCGCTCCTGATCGAGATCCATCGCCGCGGGGACGCTGCGCCTTCGATCGGCGACCTTGCTGAAGCGCTGGTCATGGACCAGTCGACCATCGGCCAGAACCTGCGCCCGCTCCAGCGCGACGGTCTGGTCACGCTGGAGCGGGATGAGGTCGATCGCCGAAGCCGCCGGGTCAAGCTGACTCGGACAGGGCGCGCACGCCTTGCCGACGCGCAGCCGCTGTGGCGCGCGGCGCAGGAGAAATTCGAGGACGGATTCGGCAAGCGCGCCGCGGCCGAGTTGCGAAGTGTTCTGGCCGGCATCGCCGGCGATCCGTCGCTGATCCCCGAGCGAGGCGAATTGCATCACGAAAAGGTGTAGCAAATGAACAGTATTGAACGCGGCACGTTTGCCCGCGCAGTGCCGCTCGATGATCTCTCGCAGCCGCCGAAGCCTCGCCGGGCGACTTCGCCCAACACCGTGCTGGCGATCGTGTGCGTCGGCATTTGCCTTGCCAATCTCGACCTCTTCATCGTCAACGTCGCGCTTCCCAATATCGGCCGAGACTTCAAGGACGCTTCCCTCGACGACATGTCGTGGGTGTTGAACGGCTACGCCATCGCTTATGCGGCGCTGCTGGTGTTCTTCGGACGGCTGGCCGAACGACATCGCAGGAACCTCAGCTTCCTGCTCGGTGTCGGACTTTTCACCGCAGCGTCCGCGGCCTGCGCTGCCGCCAACGATGTCGCAATGCTCACCGCGTTTCGCCTGGTCCAGGCCGCTGGCGCCGCGCTGATGACGCCGACCTCGCTCGGCTTGCTACTGGCGGTGTTCGCACCGGAGAAGCGGGGCGGCGCGGTGCGGACCTGGACCGCGATCGGCGGCCTTGCCGCCGCGCTCGGACCGGTCGTCGGCGGCGTGCTCGTTGCCGTCAACTGGCGCTGGATATTCTTCGTCAACGTTCCGATCGGTCTTGCCGCCATGGTGATCGGCTGGTGGAAGCTTCCGGAAATTGAGGGCCATGATGCACCTCGCCCGAAACTCCTCGACGCCGTGCTGGTGACGGGCGGCATCGGCGCGCTCGTCTTCGCCATCGTCAAGGTCAGTGACTGGGGACTGCGCGCGCCGGCCATCGGCTACAGTTTCGCCGCCGCCGCGATCCTGCTGGCCGTGTTTGTCTGGCGCTGCCTTCGCCTGGAGAATCCCTTCGTCGATCCGGCGCTGTTTCGTATTCGCCAATTCACCGGGGCTGCCCTGGTGATGGCGCCTTACTCGGCCGCCTTTGGCGCCATGCTGCTCTCGGTCGCTTTGTGGGAGCAGACCGGGTGGGGATGGTCGGCGTTGCAGACGGGCCTTGCGATTGCGCCCGGGCCGCTGATGGTGCCGATCACCTCGCTGCTGTTCGCAGGACGGCTGATCGCGCGTTTCGGCGCCGCACTTGTCGTCACAGCTGGCATCGTGGTCTTCGCCGCCGGCCTGGTCGCCTGGGCAACGCTGATTGGTCCCGAGCCGAGCACGGCGTTCGTGATCATGGGCATGATCCCGACCGGCATCGGCGTCGGCTTGACCTTCCCGACCTTGATGGGCGTCAGTGCCGCCGGATTGCCGCCGTCTTCGTTCGCGACCGGCTCCGGCGTGATCAACATGATCCGCCAGGCCTCGCTCGCGGTCGGCGTTGCGATCTTCGTGGCCATCATCGGCACGCCTGCATCGCTGCCGGAGCGCCTCATCGCATTTCAGCGCGGATGGTGGGTGATGGTCGCGCTCGTCGCGCTCGGTCTTCTGCCGACCTATTTCTACCTCAGGCAGAAGCCGAAGACGCCCTAACGGAGCGCGCTCAGAATATCTCGAAATATTCGCGGTGCTCCCAATCGGTCACCTCGGCGAGGAAGCGATCGATCTCGGCGTTCTTGATGTGGGTGTAATAGTCCACGAACTCGGCACCCAGCTTTTCGCGGAAGAACGGATCGTCCTTGAGCGCGCTGACCGCGTCGCGCAGGGACTTCGGCAGTAGCGGCGCGTGGGTCTCGTAGGGCGTGTCCGCGGACGGGCCGGGATCGAGCTTGCGGTCGACGCCGTCGAGCCCTGAGAGGATCTGCGAAGCCATGTAGAGATAGGGATTGGCCGCGGGCTCGCCGACGCGGTTTTCCAGGCGCGTGGCGGCATCGCCGGCGCCGCCCAGCACGCGGATCATCACGCCGCGATTGTCGCGGCCCCAGATCGCGCGGTCGGGCGCCAGCGAATAGGAGCGGTAGCGCTTATAGCCGTTGATGGTTGGCGTGGTGAATACGGTTGCCGCACGGGCGTGGTCGAGCAGCCCTGCGAGATAGGAGCGGCCAAACTGGCTGAGGGCCCCGCTGCCTTCCTTCGCCATGAACTGGTTCTCACCGCCCGCGCGCGAGACGACCGACTGGTGCAGGTGCCAGCCGCTCGCAAACGTGTTCGGCAGTTTCGGCCGGCACATGAAGGTGGCGTGATAGCCATGGCGGTGCGCGATCTGCTTCACAGCACTCCGGAACAGCATCATGTTGTCGGCCGGTTCGAGCCCCTGCTTCGGCGCGAAGGTGAACTCGCACTGGCTCGGACCGAACTCGACCTCGACCGAGCGCAAGGGCAGCCCGAGTGCGACGATGTCGCGCCGCAGGATTTCCAGCACCGGCTCCATCTGATCGAAGCGCTGCTCGGTGAGGTACTGATAGCCTTGGCTGAGCAGGCTCACCGAGGGCGGCGTGCCGGGCTGGCCGGCATCCTCCGCACGCATATGCGGATTGTCGAGCTTGAAGATGTGGAATTCGACCTCGAGGCCGGCGACGAAATCGTAGCCGCGGCTTCCGAGCTCTTCGAGTGCCTTGCGATAGATCCCGCGCGTCGCGAACGGCACGGGACGGCCGTCATTGAAATAGAGATCGCACAGCACCCAGCCCGTGGCCGGCGCCCATGGCAACACGCGAAACGTGGTGGGATCGGCGACCATCAGCACGTCGGCCGCACCCTCCATCTCCTTCATGCCGAACCCGCCGCCGGCGGTGAACACCGGAAACACCGTGCGGTGCGAGGTGTCCTTGGCCAGCATGGTCGTGGTGATGGAGCAGCCGCTCTCCAGCGACGCGATCGCTTCGGCGGCGATGATGGTCTTGCCGCGCAAGATGCCGTGCTGGTCCGGGAAAGCGAGGCGAATGACTTCGAGGTTCTTGTCCTCGACGACGCGGCGCATGCGCGCCGCCGCGTCCTTCTGCTCATCCGACCACAGCGCATGACGCGCGACGAAAGTCACTTTGCTATTCCTCCAGTCGTGAGGCGCGAAGCATGCGCCACATCCCCCGTCATTGCGAGCGCAGCGAAGCCATCCAGAAATGCGTCAGCGGTGACAGACTGGATGGCTTCGCTGCGCTCGCAACGACAGGATAGGCCGTCACCTTCACTCCGCCGCCGTCAGCCGATGCACATTGTCCGCGATCTCCTTCGGCACCGGCGCGGTCCAGGGCGCACCGCGGCGGCGCTTGACGTCGACTTCCATCCAGTAGGTTTCCCAGCCGCGCGTCGGCCCGATGCCGTCCATCGTCGCCGGGCCCTGGATGCTGCGTGCATTGGCTTCGTCAAGGAACAGCATCGGCTTCTCGCCGCCCGCGACCTTCTCGATCTCCTGCCGCAGCATCCGGCGATATTGCACGATCGCCTTGTCGCTCTGGCCGAGATGCTCCTTGGTACGGTCCTGGATCGCGCCCATCGACTCCACCGCCCACTGGTCGTGCACGTTGATGTCGTTGCCCATGCCGGTGTAGGTCGCGGTCTGCTGCTCGTGCGGATCGAAGCCGTAATCGTTGCTGCTGTTCTTGCGCGATTTGTAGTCCGGCAGCTCATAGAGCTCGAGCCGCTGGTCGCGCATCTTTGTCTTGTCGACCGGGTTCGCATAGCTGGTGAAGATCGCGTACCAGTAGCAGTTCTCGTCGTCGACCGGCACGTGCCACTGCGTGATCGTCATTTCCGTGCTCATGGGAATGACGAAGCCGTGCGGGAAGAGCTGGTTGGTGACGCGCACATGCGTCCGCTCCTCGTCGATCTCGCGCAGCGCGATCAGCCGGAGCCCATACTCGGTGTGCTCGACATTGATGATCGGGCGATCATGTTCGCGCAGGATCTTCGTCATCGGCAGGTCACTGCCGGCCGATGCGCCGCGGAACTGTTTGCCGTAGGCGGTGGATGTGTCCTCGTCCTCGAAGAAGCGATGCAGATAGGAGGCGTGCGCGGGATCGATGCCGACTTCGAGCGCCTGGAGCCAGTTGCAGGCCATGTGGCCCTTGAACGCGAAGCTGTGTGTGCCGGGTGCGACGAAGCAGTCGATCTCCGGAAATGCCGGCGGCTCGCCTTCGCCGAGATAGGCCCAGAGGATGCCGCTCTTCTCCGCCACGGGGTAGGAGCGCTGGCGGATGTTCTGGCAAAGCTTTGAATCCTTCGGCTCGGCCGGCGTCTCGATGCACTGGCCGGTCGCATCGAACAGCCAGCCATGGAAGGCGCAGCGCAGCCCGCCATGCTCGAGCCGTCCAAAGGCGAGGTCGGCGCCGCGATGCGCGCAGTGCCGATCGATCAGGCCGTAGCGCCCGGTCTCGTCGCGGAACAGCACCAGGTTTTCGCCCAGCAGTTTGACGGGGCGGATCGGCCGCGCGCCTTCGAGCTCATCGACCAGCGCCGCCGGCTGCCAATAGCTCCGCATCAGCTTTCCGCAGGGGTCCGTCGGCCCGGTGCGGGTGATCAGGTCGTTCTGCTCCTGGCTCATCATGGCGTTCGCGTCCTTTTTCTGGAAAACGCTTTTTCTGGAGAGACGGCTTGTTCGTCTATTGAACGAATGGGCGAATTATGACATGCCTCGCAACGGCAGCAAGCACTATTTTGCAGGACATTCCCGAACTCATGCCCAAGCTGAAGCGGAGCGAGACCGATGAGCGCGCGACGGATTGGGTCGAAAGCCTCGATCGCGGCCTGCGCCTACTGCAGTGCTTCGGCACGACGACAGGTCCGATGACGTTGAGCGATCTCGCCCGTGCCGCCGATCTGCCGCGCGCCACCGCGCGACGCATGCTGTTCACGCTCCAGCGCGGCGGCTTCGTCAGCGGCGACGGCAAGCTGTTCTCGCTGACGCCACATGTACTGACGCTCGCCGCATCCTATCTGCGCTCGAACCAGCTCGTCACCGTCCTGCAACCGGTGCTCGATCGCGTCGCGACTGGAGCAAACGAGATCTCGTCGCTTGCGGTGCTTGACGGCGATGAAGTCGTGTTCATCGCGCGCAGCAGCCCAGCGCGGATGTTCTCGGGCGGACTAGAAATCGGCTATCGCCTGCCGGCCTTCTGCACCTCGGTTGGCCGCGCCATGCTCGGCCAGCTCGACGATGCGGAGCTCGCTGCGCGCTTGAAGAAAATGAAACGCGAAGCGCTGACGCCGCAGACGGTGACCGATCCAAAGGCGCTGCTCGCACGCATCGCCGCCGACCGCGCGCGGGGCTTTTCCCTTGTTGACCGCGAGGCCGAGCCGCATTTCCGTTCGATCTCCGTCCCCATGCGCCGCTACGACGATGTGATCGTTGCTGCCATTAATATGGGCGCCCATGTCGATCGCGTGCCGGCACAGGAATTGATCGAGCGGTTCCTCCCGCTGCTGCGGGAGAGTGCGGAGGCGGTGCGGTCGCAATTGCTGTAGCCGTTGAGCCGTAGCCTCGTAGCCCGGGTGAACGACTTGTCCGCCGTAGCTCAGAGAGCGAAAGCGGAAAGCGACGCCCCGGAGAAAGCATCGCAAGGGCCCCCAGATGTCGCTTCGCCCGTCTGGGCTACAGGATTATAATACGCCCCACACAAGACGAGGGAGCACGCCATGCAACACACCATGGTTCCCAGTGATCGCGTGGAGCACGTCGCTGTCTATGGGCGCGACGGCACGAAGCTCGGCACGATCGAGCGGTTGATGCTCGACAAGATGAGCGGAACGGTCGCCTACGCCGTGATCAAGACCGGCGGGCTGTTCGCCACCAACCACCATTATCCTCTGCAGTGGAGCGCACTGAAATATGATCCGAGACGGCAGGCCTTCCAGGTCGAGTTGACGCCGGAGCAATTGAGCAGCGGCCCCTGCGAGTTCGATGGCGATGAATTCGACTGGGGGGACCGCTCGCCGCCCTACCAGCATCCGAATTACTGACGGGATTGCTCGCCGCCCTACCAGCATCCGAATTATGTCGGTCTAGCGGTACGGCAGGCAAGTCGCTCATCCGCGCTGCGGCATCGTGCCCGCTACCGCTCCGCCGCCTCGCGCTCCATGTCGCGTCCGGTCAGATCCTCGCCCTGCATGTTGGCGTAATCGCGCGCCATCTCGCGCATCAGGAATTTTGCCGGCACGTCGTGATAAGTGCCGCGGTCGTTGACATATTGCATGTAGGCGCGCCCCGCGCCGTCGAAGGGGTGCAGCAGCGCGTCAGTGTGGCCGTCGAAATCGAGCGGTGCCACGCCGACCTTGGCACAGAGCGTGTCGTTGAAGGTCGGCGTCGCCTTGCGCCAGGCGCCGTCAACATAAACCTCGGTAAAGCCATGCCAGGTGAAGATGTCCGTGCCCATGCTCGCGCGCAGCTTGTCGGTGGTGAGGTGGTTCTTCACGTCCGCGAAGCCGACGCGGGCGGGAATGCCGTGAACGCGGCAGACGGCGGCATAGAGCGCGGCCTTGCCGACGCAGTAGCCTTGCCCCGCGGCAAGCACGCTCGAGGCGCGGAATGTCTCGGCGACGCGCATGCTGACATAAGGATTGTAGCGGATGCCGTCGCGCACCGTCTTGTAGAGCACGCTCGCCTTCTCGCGCGCGCTCGCGTCCGCACGCACGGCGGCTTCGGCGAATTGCTGCACGGCGGGATGATCGCTGTCGATGTACTCGGCGGGATCGGTGTAGAGGCGGCGGATGGTGTCGGGCAGCGGCTCGGTCATGCCTTGAGCATAGCAGGTGATTTGCGCGGAACTCAAATCGTGTGACGGCATACTCACTGCCGGTTGCGCATCCAGTCGGCGAGGCCGGACAGCGCCTTGTCGAGATCCTGCCGCGCGGTGGCGTCGGCGACTGTCTCCTCCAGCGCGCCGCGCATGCACATGAGCCAGGCATCGCGCTCGGCATCGCCGATGGCAAAGCCGATGTGCCGCTGCCGCAGCCGCGGATGGCCCTTCTCGACCGAGTAGAGTTTCGGGCCGCCAGTCCATTCGGTGAGATAGCGCTTCAGCACGTCCCTGATCAGGCCAAGGTCGTCCGCATGCATCGCGCGGATGGTGTTCGCTTCCGGCAGCGTGTCCATGCGCTCGTAGAAGCGGTCGACAAGCCGGTCGATCGTGGCACTGCCGCCGATCCGCTCGAACATGGAAGCCGCGACGTCGCTGTCGGTCATCTCGCGGTCCTGGCCTACAGCGCCACGCTGCGCAGCCCGAAGCTGCGCGCCTCGTTTTGCAGCACCGGCCGCACCGCATCGATCAGCCGCGCAGCCGCAGCATCGACGCTCAGCCCCGCCGTATCCACCACCGCCGTCGCGCGCGCATACAGCGGCTCGCGGCTGAGCAGAATGTTGCGCAGCTCCGCCATTGCGGAGCGGTCGTCGGCCATCGGGCGGAGATCGCCCTGGCGGCGCACGCGGGCCATGTGCTCCTCGGGCTCGGCCTTCAGCCAGATCGTGTAGAACGACGACAGGATCTGGTCGAAGGTCAAAGGTTCCGAGACGATGCCGCCGCCGGTCGCCAGCACCATCAGCTCGTTGCGCGCGAGCAACTGCTGCAGTGCGGCCTGCTCCATGCGGCGAAAGCCTTCCTGGCCGTAGAGCGCGATGATTTCGGCGACCGAGAGCCCGTTCTGCTGCTCCACTTCCTTGTTGAGCTCGACAAAGCTCCAGCCGATCTTCTTCGCCAGCATTCTGCCGAGCGTGGATTTGCCGGCGCCGCGCAAACCGATCAGCGCGATGCCGCAGAACGGCGCGCGTCGCGGCGCCGAGGCGCTGCCGCCGGCGAGCAGATCTTTTGCTTGCGCGATCTGCGCAGGCGTCGCCTTGCGCAGCAGGTCGCGAAACATCTGCCAGTCCGGCGTCGGGTCGGCCGAGGGCAGCAAATCTTCGAGATGTGCGCCCATCGCGTCCGAGACGCGGCGCAACAGCACGATGGAGACGTTGCCCTTGCCGCTTTCGAGCTGCGCGATGTAGCGCTCCGAAATTCCTGATACCCTGGCGAGCACTTTGCGCGACATGCCGCGCAGCGCGCGCATGTTGCGCACGCGCTGGCCAAGCTGTTCGAGAAAGCGGGATTCGGCGTCGGGACTGTCGGTCATGAGTTCTTCTTTAACGGATGTCCTGCGGCGCATTTTAATGAAACATAGTGCCTGCTGGCATTGACAGCAAGCTGTCACAGTGTCTTTCTATGAATTATAATTCTAAATTCGGGGGAGACGTCCGTGAGCGAGGGATCCTATAACGCGGTGACCTGGCTGCTCGACCGCAACGTCGAGGAGGGCCGCGGCAACAAGGTCGTGTTCGACGACACCGTCTCGCGACTCACCTATCGCGAGCTCCAGCGCGAGAGCCGCCGCGCCGCCAACATGCTGCGCCGACTCGGCGTCCGCCGCGAAGAGCGCGTGGCGATGATCATGCTGGACACGGTCGATTTCCCGATCGTGTTTCTGGGCGCGATCCGCGCCGGCATCGTGCCGGTGCCGCTCAACACGCTGCTCACCGCCGATCAATACGCCTACATCCTCGCCGATTGCCGCGCGCGCGTGCTGTTTGTGTCGGAAGCGCTCTATCCAGTCATCAAGGACGTGGTCGGCCGCATGCCCGATCTCGAGCATGTCGTGGTGTCAGGCGGCAAGATGAACGGCCACAAGCAGCTCACCGAAGAGCTCGCGCGCGAGACCGATCAATTCACCACCGCTGCGACGCATCCCGACGAGCCGGCGTTCTGGCTGTATTCGTCCGGCTCGACCGGCATGCCGAAGGGCGTGCGGCATCTGCATTCCAGCCCGCAAGCGACGGCCGACACCTATGCGAAGCAGGTGCTCGGCATCCGCGAGAACGACATCGGCCTCTCCGCCGCAAAGCTGTTCTTCGCCTACGGTCTCGGCAATGCGCTGACCTTCCCGATGTCGGTCGGCGCCACCACGATTTTGAACAGCGAGCGCCCGACGCCCGCGCGCATGTTCGATCTGATGAAGCGGTACAACCCGTCGATCTTCTACGGTGTGCCGACGCTGTTCGCGGCAATGCTGAACGACGAGACGATGAAGAGCGAGCGCGGCGGCAAGTCGCTGCGGATCTGCACCTCGGCCGGCGAGGCACTGCCGGAATCCGTTGGCAATAGCTGGAAAGGGCGCTTCGGCGTCGACATCCTTGACGGCGTCGGCTCGACCGAGCTCTTGCACATCTTCCTGTCGAACGCGCCCGGCGACATCAAATACGGCTCCTCCGGCAAACCAGTGCCCGGCTACGCGGTGCGGCTGGTCAACGAGGCCGGCCAGGACGTGGCCGATGGCGAGGTCGGCGAGCTGCTGGTCGATGCGCCCTCCGCCGGCGAAGGCTACTGGAACCAGCGCCACAAGAGCCGCCGCACGTTTGAGGGCCCGTGGACGCGGACCGGCGACAAATATGTCCGCGACGGCGAGGGCCGCTACACCTTCTGCGGTCGCGCCGACGACATGTTCAAGGTCTCCGGCATCTGGGTCTCGCCCTTCGAGGTCGAGAGCGCGCTGATCACGCATCCCGCCGTGCTGGAGGCCGCCGTCGTGCCCGAGGCCGATCCGGAAGGCCTCTTGAAGCCGAAAGCTTTCGTCGTGCTGCGCCCCGGCGTGAAGACGACGGATTTGCAGGAGATGCTGAAGGAGCACGTCAAGCAGAAGATCGGCCCGTGGAAATATCCGCGCTGGATCGACGTGGTGGATTCGCTGCCGAAGACTGCGACGGGCAAGATCCAGCGGTTCAAATTGCGGGACGGGGCGAATTGAGCGTGCAGACCATGGCCGCCGCATACGCAGCTGCGCACCCTCCCCCTCCAGGGGAGGGCGGGCATCTCCCACCAGGAATGAGAATTCCAGCAATGACCCTCACACCCACGGGCTTTCTCAGCATCGGCGGCACCAGCCTCGAATACAAATGGCTTGCGCCCGAGAGCGCCGATGCACCGACCATCGTGATGCTGCATGAAGGCCTCGGCTCGGTCGGTCTCTGGAACGACTTCCCGGAAAAGCTCCGAGAGGCGACCGGCGCGGGCATCTTCGTCTATTCGCGGGCGGGCTACGGCCAGTCGAGCCCGGTCGAGCTGCCGCGTCCGCTCGACTACATGCAGCGCGAGGCGCTCGACGTGCTGCCGAAAGTGCTCGACGCAATTCCCTTCAAGCGTGGCCTGCTGCTCGGCCATTCCGACGGCGCCTCGATCGCGGCGATCTATGCCGGTTCGCGCCAGGACCATCGTCTGCAAGGCATCGCGCTGATCGCGCCGCATTTCATCGTCGAGGACATCTCGGTGAAGTCGATCGCCGCGATCAAGACGAGCTACGAGACCACTGACCTGAAGGCAAAGCTCGCCCGCTGGCACAAGGATGTCGGCAACGCCTTCTACGGCTGGAACGGCGCCTGGCTCGATCCGAAATTCCGCGACTGGGACATCTCGGAATATCTGGCCTACATCCGCGTTCCTGTCTTGGTCGTGCAAGGCAAGAATGACCAATATGGGACACTGCGTCAGGTCGAAATTGCGCAGGAAGAGTGTTATTGTCCGGTAGATTTGAAAATTATTTCAGACGCGGGTCATTCCCCGCATCGTGAAGCGCCGGAGGCGACGCTTGACGCGATTGAGCAATTTGCAAGAACGGCCCTGCGCGACGATCAGGGACTCGGGGGGCGCGCCGCATGATCCTGCGGAGGCACATCAATGAATGTGCCACCGCATGTGAGCGGCCCGCTGCCATGGCCGCAATGGGCCTATGTGCCGGGCGAGGCAACGGAGGCCGCCGCCGATTATCAGACGCTCGCCATGGCCAAGGCGCTGGTGCCCCCGGCCTTCCGCGGCTACGTGCCGGCGCGCCATCCGGCGCTGCGCTACGGGCTCGCGCTCAACGACCGCGGCTATTTCTGGGAATCGCAGGAGGTGCTGGAAGCGGTGTGGGCCGCAGCGCCTCAGGGCGGCCGCGAGCGCATTTTGCTGCGGGCCTGTATCCACACCGCCAATGCGAATTTGCGGCTGCGCATGCAGAAGGCGCATTCGGCCGCACGCCTGTTCGGGGACGCGCTTGGGGTGTTGCGGACGTTGACCTCGCGCAAGGCAGCGCCGGCCGGCGACGGCTTTGTCGAGAGCTTTCCGATTCCGGCCTTGACGGCCTTGCTCCAGGCCAAGCTCGGCCGGGCCCAGCTCACCAAGGCCGACTGGATCGCGCTCAGCGCCATCGTGCGGTCCCAGTAGTCATCATGAAACAAAGTGCATGCCCTGGTCCGTTATGGACTAGACTCGCTCGAAAATATGCACTATTGTGCATCTAACGGTTAGCACCGAAATCCATAATCAAGCTCAAGGGTGGCCCATGGCCGGGGAAGATCGGCGCCTCGCAGGCGGTGCGACATTCATCGATTTCCAGACCGAGCCGTCCCGCTACAGGCACTGGAAGCTTGCGGTTGACGGTGACGTCGCGACGCTGACCATGGATGTTGACGAAAATGGCGGCCTGTTCGAGGGCTATCTGCTCAAGCTCAATTCCTACGACCTCGGCGTCGACATCGAGCTTGCGGATGTCGTGCAGCGGCTGCGCTTCGAGCACCCGGAGGTGAAGGTCGTGGTGATGCGCTCGGCCAAGAACCGCGTGTTCTGCGCCGGCGCCAACATCCGCATGCTCGCGGGCTCGACCCACGCCCACAAGGTCAATTTCTGCAAATTCACCAACGAGACCCGCAACGGCATGGAGGATTCGTCGGAGAATTCCGGCCAGCGCTTCATCACCGTGGTGAACGGCTCGGCCGCCGGCGGCGGCTATGAGCTCGCGCTTGCGACCGACCACATCATTCTCGCCGATGACGGTGCGTCTGCCGTGGCGCTGCCCGAAGTCCCGCTGCTTGCGGTGCTGCCGGGCACCGGCGGCCTCACCCGCGTCGTCGACAAGCGCAAGGTGCGCCGCGACCACGCCGACTTCTTCTGCACCATCGAGGAAGGCGTGAAGGGCAAGCGCGCCGTGCAGTGGCGTCTCGTCGACGAGATCGCGCCGAATTCCAAGCTGGAAGCCAAGATCACCGAGCGGGCCAGGGAGTTCGCGGCCGCCTCGAAGCGCGCTGGCAGCGGCAAGGGCATTGCGCTCACCCCGCTCAAGCGGACGATTGACGCGACCAGCATCCGCTACGGCTTCGTCACCGTCGACATCGACCGCGCCGCGCGCATCGCCACCATCTCGATCAAGGCGCCGGAGACGGCGCCGCCGGCCGACATCGACGGCATGATGGCGCAGGGCGCCGCGTTCTGGTCGTTGCAGGTCGCGCGCGAGCTCGACGACGCCATCCTGCATCTGCGCATCAACGAGCTCGAGATCGCGATGCTGGTGTTCAAGAGCTACGGCGACCGCGCCCATGTGCTGGCGTCCGACGCCTTCCTCGAAGCCAACAAGGCGCATTGGCTGGTCAACGAGATCCGCCATTACTGGAAGCGCGTGTTGAAGCGTATCGATGTCACCTCGCGCACGCTGGTGACGCTGGTCGAGCCCGGCTCCTGCTTTGCCGGCACGCTTGCCGAGCTCGTCTTCGCGGCCGACCGCTCCTACATGCTGATCGGCACGCGCCAGGGCGACAACCGTCCGCCGCCGTCGATCGAGCTCTCCGCCATGAATTTCGGGCCGTATCCGATGAGCCATGGGCTGACGCGGCTGCAATCGCGCTTCCAGGCCGATCCGTCCGATGTGAGCCGCGCGGAAGACACCGTCGGCACCAGCCTCGACGCCGAGGCGGCCGAAGAACTCGGCCTCGTCACCTTCGCGCTCGACGACATTGACTGGGACGACGAGGTCCGCGTGTTCCTGGAGGAACGTGCGAGCTTCTCGCCCGACAGCCTCACCGGCATGGAAGCGAGCCTGCGCTTCGTTGGTCCGGAGACGATGGAATCGAAAATCTTTTCGCGCCTGACCGCCTGGCAGAACTGGATCTTCCAGCGCCCCAACGCGGTCGGTGAAGAAGGCGCGCTGCGCCGCTACGGCAGCGGACAGAAGCCGAAATTCGATATGACGAGAGTTTAGGGAGAAGCACGGCCATGAACATGAACATCATGAACGTCGACTACTCGACCAAGATTCCGAACAACGTGAATCTCGCCGAGGACCGCCAGGTGCTCAAAGCGCTGGAAGGCTGGCATCCCGGCTACATGGACTGGTGGAGCGACATGGGGCCGGAAGGTTTCCAGGAATCGCTGGTGTACCTGCGCACCGCCTACTCGGTCGATCCGCGTGGCTGGGCCAAGTTCGACTATGTCCGCATGCCCGATTATCGCTGGGGCATCCTGCTTGCGCCGCAGGAAGAGAATCGCGTCGTGCCGTTCGGCGAGCATCTTGGCGAGCCGGCCTGGCAGGAAGTCCCGGGCGAGTATCGCGCCATGCTGCGCCGCCTGATCGTGATCCAGGGCGACACCGAGCCCGCTTCAGTCGAGCAGCAGCGCCACCTCGGCAAGACCGCGCCCTCGCTCTACGACATGCGCAATCTGTTCCAGGTCAATGTCGAGGAAGGCCGCCATCTCTGGGCGATGGTCTACCTGCTGCAAAAGTACTTTGGCCGTGACGGTCGCGAGGAGGCGGACGATTTGTTGCGCCGCCGCTCCGGCGATGCCGATTCGCCGCGCATGCTCGGGGCCTTCAACGAAGCGACGCCGGACTGGCTGTCGTTCTTCATGTTCACCTACTTCACCGATCGCGACGGCAAGATGCAGCTGCACTCGCTGGCGCAGTCGGGCTTCGATCCGTTGTCGCGCACCTGCCGCTTCATGCTGACCGAGGAAGCTCATCACATGTTCGTCGGCGAGACCGGCATCACCCGCGTTGTGCAGCGCACCTGCGATGCGATGAAGCGAAGCCGGCATCACTGATCCGACCGAGGTCGCCAAAGTCCGTGCGCTCGGCGTGATCGACCTGCCGACCATCCAGAAGAAGCTGAACCTGCACTATACCTTGTCGCTTGACCTGTTCGGCTCGGAGGTCTCGACCAACGCGGCCAACGCCTTCAACACCGGCATCAAGGGCCGCTATCACGAGACCCAGATCGAGGACGATCACCAGCTCAAGAACGCCACCTATCCGGTGCTGAAGTTCATCGACGGCGAGATCAAGTTGGTCGACGAGCCGGCGCTGACCGCGCTCAACATGCGCCTGCGCGACGATTACAGCCAGGATTGCGTCAAGGGCATGCTGCGCTGGAACAAGGTGATCTCGACCGCGGGCTACGACTTCCAGCTCAAGCTGCCCAACGTCGCCTTCCATCGCCACATCGGCGAGTTCAAGGGCATCCATGCGACGCCGGACGGTCTTTTGATCGACGACGCCACCTGGGCCAAGCGCAAGGATGATTGGCTGCCCTCGATCGCCGACGGCGACTTCATCACCTCGCTGATGCAGCCCGTCACCGAGACCGGCCAGTTCGCCTCCTGGATCTCGCCGCCGAAAGTCGGCATCGACAACAAGCCGGGTGATTTCGAGTACGTGAAGATCGAGTCGTAGGGCTGCTAGCGAGCGCGGCGCCGAGCCACATTTTCCCTGTCGTCCCGGCGAAGGCCGGGACCCATAACCACAGGGAACAGTTTGGCGAAGTTTCGTCGCTCGGTACTCCTACCAACCACAATCGATAGATTCCGCGATACGGATCCCGGCTTTCGCCGGGACGACGTCAGAGTGGGACGACCGCGTTGTCCAAGTCCGAGGTCTACCCCGCAATCTCCAGTCCGGCATTGGCGTACACCACGCCGCCATCCACCGCGATGGTGTTGCCCACCACGTAATCGCCCGCGCGCGAGGCGAGATAGATCGCCACGCCCGCCATGTCCTCGTCGGTTCCGATACGCCGCGCCGGAATGCGCTTGGCGACGTCGTCCGAATGGTCGCGCGCGGCGCGGTTCATGTCGGACTTGAACGCGCCCGGCGCGATTGCGGTGACGTTGATGCTGTCCTTGATCAGCTTCGTCGCCATGCGCCGCGTCAGATGGATCACGGCCGCCTTGCTGGCAGCATAGGAGTAGGTCTCGCCCGGATTGACGAAAATGCCGTCGACCGAGGCGATGTTGATGACCTTGGCGGGCCGCTCGTGCGACGCTGCCGCGCGCAGCGGTTTCGCCAGCGCCTTGGTCAGGAAGAACAGCGACTTGACGTTGAGGTCCATCACCTTGTCCCAGCCGCTCTCCGGGAATTCGTCGAACTCTGCGCCCCAGGCAGCGCCCGCATTGTTGACGAGGATGTCGAGCTTCGGCTCCAGCTTGATGATTTCGCCAGCGAGCTTGTCGCAGCCTTCGACGGTCGAGATGTCGATCGGCAGCGCGATGCACTCCCCGTCATATTGGCTCGACAGCTCTTTCGCCGTCGCTTCGCACGGCCCCGCCTTGCGCGCAGTGATGTAGACCTTCGCCGCGCCTTGCGCGAGGAAGCCCGCCGCGATCATCTTGCCGATGCCACGCGAGCCGCCGGTCACGAGCGCGACGCGGCCTTTGAGCGAGAACAGATCGTTGAACATGGTGCCTCCCTTGGTTTGGCGACGTTTTGAGCGGGGAAGGGAGGGGAGTCAATCGTATCGTCGCCGGCTCCGCCCTCAACCTGAGGCACGCTCCCTGGGAGTGCTCCTCAGGATGTGGGTGGAGTGCGCGGATGGATCAAGCCGCAGCAAACCGGCGGAAGCCGTTCCACATCGCGGTCGCCGCGCCCGAGGTCAGCACCGGCAGAATGCGCGCGTCCTGGTAATTGCCGTTGAGCGAGACGCGCGGCAGCGCGGTCATGTGGCCGGCGTTCTCGGCAAACAGCATGCCGGGCCGTGTCGTCACCGCGGTCTTGAAGCCAGCCGCCGAAGCCAGCGCGAATTCGCGCATCCCCGCTGCCTCGCGGTCGCCATAGGGGTAGGCGAAGTGCCGCACCGGGCGCTCCAGCGCGTGCTCGATCCGCACGCGGCTCACCGTCATCTCCTGCGCGGCGATCTCCGCGCTCTGCCTGGCGAGATTGCAATGGCTGATGCTGTGGGCGCCGATCGTGATCAGCGGATCGGCGGCGAGCTTCTTCATCTCGTCCCAGGACAGGCAGAGGCTGCAGCACAGCGCGGCCATGTCGACGTCGTATTTCGTGCAGAGCGCCTCGATCTCGCGCTTCAGATCGTGCTCGCTCGGCAGCGCGCGTAGCCAGTCGTGCAGGCGGTCGAATGCCGCCTGCTTCGCGGCCGGCGAGGTTGCATCGAGCCGAAGCGCGGAATGGCCGATCTGCACGTCGACCTGCTCGGTGTTGGCGATGACGGCCTCCAGTGCGGCCCACCACAGCCGTCCGGTGCCCTCGGCGAAGTCGCTGGCGACATAGATCGTCGCGGGCGCGTCAAATTCGCGCAGCACCGGCAGGGCATGGTCCTGATTGTCACGGTAGCCGTCATCGAGGGTGAAGGCCGCGAAGCGGCGGGCGAACCGGCCCTGCACCAGCCGTTCGTGCAACTCGTCCATACTGACGATGTCGATCTCGCGCGAGCGCAAATGGCGCAGGGTCTCGCGCAGGAAATCCGGGGTGACCTCGAGATGTCGGTTCGGCTGGAACGCGCCCTCACGGGCCGGCCGCACATGGTGCAGCATGAAAATGGCGCCGACGCCCGACAGCAGCGGACGCAGCAGATGGTGCGCCCCGCTGAAATAAAGTGCTCCCAGCCCGGCGCGGATGACGTTGTTACGAAGTTGTTTCATGACCCCTGGCCGCCCCCCGGGCATTCCGCCTTCAACTTAGGGTGTGACCCTTGAAGAAAAAGTTATTCCAATTGTCCCCGCGCAGCCCTCGCGAGGGCACCATTTCCGGTTTGACAGCCTGCCAAGGGTTTGTTTTGTCTCCGGTTCCAGAGGTCGGGTCGTCGAATGCAGAAGCTTTTCAGGTGGGCCGGCAAATGGTGGCTGGGGTTGATCCCCCTGGCCGTCATGTGGGGATTTGCGGCCTGGAATAACACTTTGCCGGTCGAGGCCGACCTGTCGGCTCGCAGCTCGGCCGCGCTCAAGGACACCGTCCTGGACAAGACCCGGATCGCGGTGGACGGCCGTGACGTTAGCCTGGCCGCGGATGCCTTCTCCGAGGAGGGGCGCCGCGACGCGGTGACGACGGTCGAGACGGTTCCCGGCGTGCGGCTGGTCGACGACCAGACCCGCCTTGCTCCCGAAGCCAAGCCCTTCGTCTGGAACGCCGAGCGCGACGTGGTGCGGGTGACGCTGTCGGGCTCCGCGCCGCTGCCGTCGATGAAGGCGCGGCTGACCGAGGCCGCGCGCAAGGAGGTCGGTGGCGTCGAGGTGGCCGATCAGATGGGGCTGGCGCGCGGTGCGCCGGCGCGTTTCGAGGCCGCGGCCATGCTGCTGCTCGACCAGATCGGCAAGCTGAAGGACGGCAAGATCACGATCTCCGACACCAAGGTCAATCTGTCTGGCATGGCGCGCGATCTCGGCGGCCGCGAGGCGATCGCAGCCGCACTGAAGAACCTGCCCGAGGGCTTCTCAATCGCCGCCAACGAGATCAAGGCGCCGCCCTACATCTTCCAGGCCTACAAGGATCCGGTCGCGGCCACCGTGACGCTGACCGGCTACGTGCCCGACAACAACGTGCATGCGACCGTTGCCACGAGCGCGACGCGAAAATTCTTCACCGAGAAGGTCGTCGACAATCTCAAGGCCAGCGTCGGCGCGCCCGGCTCCTTCAACACGGCGGCGGTCGCAGCGCTCGGTGCGCTGTCGCGGCTGTCCACCGGCACACTCGTCGTGTCCGATCGCGAGGTGAAGCTGTCCGGCGATGCGCTCTACGAAGGTGCCGCCAACGACATTCGCGCAGGTCTCGGCAAGGATTTTCCAAAGAATTGGCAGTACAAGCCGGAGATCACGGTGAAGCCTGCGGCGGGCCCGGTCGATGGCACCGTCTGCCAGCAATTGTTCTCGGAGCTCTTGGCCAAGGGCAAGATCCGCTTCGAGCCCAAGCGCGCCGACATCGATCCTGATTCCGCCGGCATTCTCGACCATCTGATCGAGACGGCGCTGCGCTGCCCCACCAGCAATATCGAGGTCGCGGGCCACACCGATTCCGACGGCGAGGATGCTTTCAACCAGGCGCTCTCCGAGAAACGCGCGCAGGCGGTGATCGACTATCTGGTCAAGGCCGGCCTGCCGGCCGACCGTTTCACTGCAGTCGGCTATGGCAGCACCCAGCCGGTCGCTGGCAACGACACCGACGATGGCAAGGCGCAGAACCGCCGCATCGAATTTCTGGTGAGGTGACGATGCCCTATCTCGTCTCATTTCATATGGGCTGGCTGATCGGTTCGCTGCTGCTGGGCTTTTGCATGGGCTGGATCTCGGTGGTCCAGCGCGGCAACGGCACCTCGAAGGTGACCGCGCGCTGGCTCGCCCTGCTCGTCGCCGGCCTGGTCGCGGCCTCGTTCGCGCATGTCGTTCCCGGTCGCTTCGGCTACTGGCTCGACCTCGGCCTGGTCATGTTCGCCTGCTACCTCGTCGGCTGCACCATCGGCGCGTGGCTGCGCGACCGGGTGGTCTCGCGCAGCCAGCCGGCGGCTTAAATCTCGGGACGGTTCGCGGGCGTGTAACCCATCCTCGAATCATGAAGGCCGGGCACTTCGGGTCGGCCTGGAGCGCCGTGCACCTTCGGCATATCGGAAAATCGGTCTGGAATGATTGGGCCGCCCCCTCTTTCAACAGGGGGCCGCGGCCCATAGATTGATTTCGGCTTAAGGCGTGACGGAACATTGTGCAGCCGAAATCATCAAAACTTCATGGCCTCTGCGCAGGATTGCCATGGAGATTCGCGTCAGCCTTGCCGCCGAAAGCGCCAAACCGTGCATCCTGAGCCCGCAAGCCTGCCTAAAATATTGAAGGCACGTGATTTTGTTCACGTTAGCGAATTCCACTCCGCCGCAAAACGCGCTAGTGGAGGGGTGGGGGGCATGCGCGAGGCCGGAGCCGGCGGTCAGGGTTCGTTGAGTGCCTGTGCGTCGTCCGCCTGTTCGCCGGCCAGCCTGGCCGCTGAAGCGTTGTTCGAGGTCTAGATGCTGGAAGCCATACGCAGGGCGATGTCGTTTCTGCGCCACAAGCAAATCCTGCATAAGCTTGGAGTTGTGATCAGCGTCGCGGTCATCGGGGTCGCTTGCTATGTGCTCTACCATATGCTGCGCGGCATCGACGTCAACGAGGTGATCGAAGCGATCAAGAGCACCGAGCCGAGCCAGATTGCGATGGCGGCGCTGTTCGTGGCCGCGGGCTATTTCACGCTGACCTTCTACGATCTGTTCGCCGTGCGCGCGATCGGCCAGTCCCACGTGCCATATCGCGTCAACGCGCTCGCGGCCTTCACCAGCTATTCGATCGGCCACAATGTCGGTGCCAGCGTCTTCACCGGTGGCGCGGTGCGCTACCGCATCTATTCGGCCTATGGCCTGAACGCGATCGACGTCGCCAAGATCTGCTTCCTCGCCGGATTGACCTTCTGGCTCGGCAATGCCGCCGTGCTGGGCCTCGGCATCTCCTACCATCCGGAGGCGGCCGCCGCGATCGACCAACTGCCGCCCTGGCTGAACCGGACGGCGGCGATGATGATCCTCGCGGCGCTGGTCGGCTATGTGGTCTGGGTCTGGACCCAGCCGCGGGCGGTTGGACGCGGCCCCTGGACCGTGGTGCTGCCGGGCGGCCCGCTGACGCTGCTCCAGATTGCGATCGGCATCATCGATCTCGGCTTCTGCGCGCTCGCGATGTACGTACTGGTCCCCGACGAGCCCAATCTCGGCTTCGTCGTGGTCGCGGTGATCTTCGTCTCGGCGACGCTGCTCGGCTTCGCCAGCCATTCGCCGGGCGGGCTCGGGGTGTTCGACGCCGCCATGCTGGTCGGCCTTTGGCAGATGGACCGCGAGGAGTTGCTGGGCGGCATGCTGCTGTTCCGGGTTCTCTATTATCTGTCGCCCTTCGTCATATCTGTAATCTTGCTGACGTTTCGCGAGGTTATAATGGGCGCCCGATCGAAACGCCTGCAACAGGCGGCGCTCAAGCTCGATCCAGGCCCGGCGCGTGAAGCCGCCTATGTGAGAGAGCGCAGCGACAACGGCGCCTGACCGGCGCAAGTGTTTGGGTCAAGCTTTTAGGAGAAGCCCGCCCCGATGGCGATTGACGCCCCATCGTCTCCCTCCGCCCAGCCCTGGTCCGACCGGCTGCGGCACTCGACCATCATCCTGATCGCCGCGGCGCTGGCGCTGTCGGTGGTGGTCTCGCTTGGCGAATTGTCGGTGATGCGGGCGGTGACGGTGTTCCTCTGCATCGCGGCCGCGGCGCTGATCCCCTGGCGGCTGCATGATACCGCGGCCTCGCGCGAGGACACCCGCCGCGTCAATCCGGTCGAGAGCGCCGCGGTCGCAGCTGTCGTCGCCGGCATGCCGGATCCGGCCGTGCTGCTCGACCGCGCCGGCCGCGTCATTCACCTCAATGCCGCCGCCGCCCAGCTCGCGCCGGCGCTGCGCCGGAACGAGCTCGCCCAGTTCGCGCTACGCTCGCCCGAGATTATCACGGCGCTGCGCGAATCCATTGCGACCACCGAACCGCGGCGCACGACCTATCTCGACCATGTGCCGGTCGATCGCTGGATGGAACTGACCATCACGCCGGTGCCGGTGCCGACCACCTTCGGCGGCGCCGACAAGTGCATGCTGATGACCTTCCACGACCAGACTCCGCTGCGCCGGGTCGAGGAGATGCGCGCCGACTTCGTCGCCAATGCCAGCCATGAATTGCGCACGCCGCTGGCTGCGCTGTCCGGCTTCATCGACACGCTCCAGGGCCAGGCCAAGGAAGATCCCAAGGCGCGAGAGCGCTTCCTCGGCATCATGCACAACCAGGCCACCCGCATGGCACGCCTGATCGACGATTTGCTGTCGCTGTCGCGGGTGGAACTGTCGGCGCATGTGCGGCCGGATACCCTCGTCGACCTGCTGCCGATCATCTTGCAGGTCGCCGACGGGCTCGAGCCCCTGGCGCGGGAACGTCAGGTCGAGGTCGAGACCCATTTGCCGGAAGCGCCGGTGATGATCGCGGGCGACCGCGAGGAGCTGCTGCGCCTGTTCGAAAATCTGATCGAGAACGCGCTCAAATACGGCGCCTCCGGCGGCCGCGTCATCGTGTCGCTGACCGCGAGTCCGGCGACTGATGGAACTCAGGAAATCCGCGTCCTGGTGCGCGATTTCGGACCCGGCATCGCGCCCGAGCACCTGCCGCGGCTGACCGAGCGGTTCTACCGGGTTGACGTCGGCGACAGCCGCTCGCAGGGCGGAACCGGGCTCGGATTATCGCTGGTGAAACATATCCTTAACCGCCATCGCGGACGGCTTTTGATCGAAAGCGTGCCCAAACAGGGGGCCACTTTCACCGCCTGTTTTCCCCAGCCGAAGCCTGCGGTTCCGGCCTGAAATCAAAGCGATTTCAATCGCTTGATGCTGTCATCCGACTGTCACGAAAGCTTCGTAAAAGCACAGCCGACCGCTCCTAAAGGGACGGCACGGGGAGCGCGATCGGGTGCTGATGGCGCTTCGCTCCCCTGTATGGAGACCAGCATGAATTTTATCAAAACGATCGTCGCTGCTGGCTTGGTCGCCGCATCGACGACGGTGGCCTTTGCCGCCGACATCACGGGTGCCGGTGCCACGTTCCCGTTCCCGATCTATTCCAAGTGGGCTGACGCCTACAAGAAGGACACCGGCAACGGTCTGAACTACCAGTCGATCGGTTCCGGCGGTGGCATCAAGCAGATCCAGGCCAAGACCGTGACCTTCGGCGCCAGCGACGCGCCGCTCAAGGCCGAGCAGCTCGAAAAGGACGGCCTCGTTCAGTGGCCGATGGTGATGGGCGCCATCGTTCCCGTGGTCAACATCGAGGGCGTGAAGCCCGGCGAGCTGATGTTCGACGGCGAGACGCTGGCCAGCATCTATCTCGGCAAGATCACCAAGTGGGATGATGCCGCGATCAAGAAGCTCAATCCGAACGTGAAGCTGCCGTCGGATGCGATCACCGTGGTCCGCCGCTCGGACGGTTCGGGCACCACCTTCAACTTCACCAACTACCTCTCCAAGGCCAGCGCGGACTGGAAGTCCAAGGTCGGCGAGGGCACCGCCGTCGAGTGGCCGGTCGGCGTCGGCGCCAAGGGCAATGAAGGCGTGTCGGGCAACATCGGCCAGACCAAGAACTCGATCGGCTATGTCGAGTACGCCTATGCCAAGCAGAACAAGCTGACCTACACCGGTCTCGTCAACAAGGCCGGCAAGCCGGTGCAGCCGACGGTCGAAGCCTTCCAGGCGGCCGCCTCCAACGCCGACTGGGCCAAGGCTCCGGGCTACTACGTCATCCTGACCGACCAGCCCGGCGACAAGTCCTGGCCGATCACGGCGGCGACCTTCATCCTCATGCACAAGGATGCCACCGACAAGGCGGCCTCGCAGGAAGCCATCAAGTTCTTCCGCTGGGCCTTCAAGAACGGCGGCAAGGCGGCTGAAGAGCTCGACTACATCCCGATGCCGGACCCCGTGGTCCAGCTGATCGAGAAGACCTGGGCGTCCGAGATCAAGAGCTAAGCTCTTTCTCACCAGTCGCGGCGCGGCCTTCCAGGGCGCGCCGCGACCCACACGATTTCGGCCCCGGATCGGCGTCGCGCGGCATCCGGGGTGCCGGACCGACAACAAGCGTATATAAATTGGTACAGGGGATCGGCGTGGCAGAGATGGCCGTTCAGAGCGATATCGTCGACGACGCCGGACCGTATGATCGCGCCAAGGCCTTGAGCGCATTCAAGCTCGGCGACGTCACCTTCTACTGGATCACGCGGCTCAGCGCGATCTCGGTGCTTCTCATCCTCGGCGGCATCATCCTGTCGCTGATCGTCGGCGCCTTCCCGGCGATGAAGGAATACGGCTTCGCGTTCCTGTGGACGCAGCGCTGGGCGCCATCGGCCGATCCACCCGTGCTCGGCGCGCTAGGACCGATGTACGGCACGCTCGTCACCTCTTTCATCGCGATGCTGATCGCCATTCCGGTCGGTCTGGGCATTGCGATCTTCCTGACCGAGCTCTGCCCGCAATGGCTGCGCCGCCCGATCGGCATGGCGGTGGAGTTGCTCGCCGGCATCCCCTCGATCATCTACGGCATGTGGGGCTTCTTCGTGCTCGGCCCGTTCCTGGCCAACACCTTCCAGCCCTTCATGATCAAGATCTTCGACGGCGTCCCCGTGCTGGGCGCGATCTTCGGCGGTCCCCCGTCCTATCTCAGCCTGTTCAACGCCGGGCTGATCCTCGCGATCATGGTGCTGCCGTTCATCACCTCGATCTCGGTCGACGTGTTCAAGACGGTACCGCCGGTGCTGAAAGAGGCCGCCTACGGCGTCGGCTGCACCACCTGGGAGGTCGTGCGCAGCGTGGTGATCCCCTACACCCGCGTCGGCGTCATCGGCGGCGTCATGCTGGCGCTGGGCCGCGCGCTCGGCGAGACCATGGCGGTGACTTTCATCATCGGCAACTCGTTCCGGATCTCGTCCTCCATCTTCGCGCCGGGCACCACGATCTCGGCGGCGATCGCATCCGAATTTGCCGAAAGCGACGGCCTGCATCAGTCCGGCCTGATCCTGCTCGGCCTGCTGCTGTTCGCGCTCACGTTCTTCGTGCTCGCGGCGGCGCGGCTGATGCTGATGCGGCTGGAAAAAAAGGCGGGGAACTAGCGCCATGAACCCGATCTATTCACGCCGCCGCCGCAAGGACATCGTCGTTCGCGGACTGTGCATGGCGGCTGCCGCCTTCGGCGTCACCTGGCTTGCGCTGATTCTGGTCACGCTGCTCTACAACGGCGTCGCCGGACTTAACGTGCAGCTCTTCACCGAGAATACGCCGCCGCCCGGATCGAACGAGGGCGGCCTGCTCAACGCCATCGTCGGCTCGCTGATCATGACCGTGCTCGGCGTCGGCATCGGCGCGCCGCTCGGCATGTTCGCCGGCACCTATCTCGCCGAATACGGCCGCAACGACAAGCTGACCTCGGTGATCCGGTTCATCAACGACATCCTGCTCTCGGCACCCTCGATCATCATCGGCCTGTTCGTCTATGGCGCGGTGGTGGTGCCGATGCGCAGCTTCTCGGCGCTCGCCGGCTGTCTTGCGCTGGCCGTGATCGTGATCCCGGTGGTGCTGCGCACGACCGAGGACATGCTGCTCTTGGTGCCGAACGCGCTGCGCGAGGCGGCCTCGGCGCTCGGCCTGCCGCGCTCGCTGGTGATCAAGCGGATCGCTTACCGTTCTGCCCGTTCCGGTCTCATCACCGGCGTGCTGCTCGCCACCGCCCGCGTCGCCGGTGAAACCGCGCCGCTGCTGTTCACCGCGCTGTCGAACCAGTTCTTCAGCCTGAGCCTGAACAAGACGATGGCGAACCTGCCGGTTACCATCAACAACTTCGTGCAGAGCCCCTACGCCTACTGGAAGCAGTTGGCCTGGAGCGGAGCACTGCTCATCACCCTGACCGTTCTTGCTCTTAATATTGGCGCGCGCATCCTTGGCGCCGAGAGGACCGCAAAATGAGTGATCTTTCCGTATCGATGAGCGCCGCCGGCGGCCTGCCCCAGGCGCCGGTGCTGCCGGAGGCGCCGGCCAAGGTGACCGTGCGCAACCTCAATTTCTATTACGGCGAGCACCACGCGCTGAAGAACATCAATCTGGCGCTCGGCACCAACCGCGTCACGGCGTTCATCGGCCCGTCGGGCTGCGGCAAGTCGACCCTGCTGCGCGTCTTCAACCGGATGTACGACCTCTATCCGGGCCAGCGCGTCACCGGTCAGCTCATGCTCGACCAGACCAACATCCTCGACCCCAAGCTCGACCTCAATCTGCTGCGCGCCCGCGTCGGCATGGTGTTCCAGAAGCCGACCCCGTTCCCGATGACGATCTACGAGAACATCGCCTTCGGCATCCGGCTCTATGAGAAGATCTCGAAGTCCGAGATGGACGGCCGCGTCGAGAAGGCGCTGCGCGGCGGCGCGCTGTGGAACGAGGTCAAGGACAAGCTCAACGCCTCCGGCCTGTCGCTCTCCGGCGGCCAGCAGCAGCGCCTCTGCATCGCCCGCACGGTCGCGGTGCGGCCCGAGGTAATCCTGTTCGACGAGCCCTGCTCGGCGCTCGATCCGATCTCGACCGCCAAGGTCGAGGAGCTGATCCAGGAGCTCTCCGAGAGCTACACGATCGCGATCGTCACCCACAACATGCAGCAGGCGGCGCGCGTTTCCGACAAGACCGCCTTCATGTATCTCGGCGAGCTGATCGAGTTCGACGACACCAGCAAGATCTTCACATCGCCGACCGACCGGCGCACGCAGGATTACATCACCGGCCGGTTCGGCTGAGGAGACGGGATATGGGTTCTGAACATACTGCAAAGGCCTTCGACACCGACCTCCAGGAACTCACTCGCCTGGTCGCCGAGATGGGCGGGATTGCCGAGCGCTTGATCGTCGATTCCGTCGATGCGCTGATCCGGCGCGACGTCGCGCTCGGCCAGCGCGTGGTCGCAACCGACGTCGAGATCGACGCGCTCCAGAAGCGCATCGAGGAGCGCGCCGTGCTCACCATCGCCCGCCGTCAGCCGATGGCAGTCGATTTGCGCGAGATCGTCGGCGCCATGCGCGTTGCGACCGATCTCGAACGCATCGGCGACCTCGCCAAGAACATGGGCAAGCGCGTCGCGGCACTGGAGACGGATTTTCATCCGCTCAAGCTGTTCCGCGGCCTCGAGCACATGACCGACCTCGTGCAGCAGCAGGTCAAGTCGGTGCTGGACGCCTATGCCGCGCATGATCTGCCGGCGGCGATGGCGGTGTGGAAGGGCGACGAGGAAGTCGACGCCATCTGCACCTCGCTGTTCCGCGAGCTCCTTACCTACATGATGGAGGATCCGCGCAACATCTCGTTCTGCATCCATCTGATGTTCTGCGCCAAGAACATCGAGCGGATCGGCGATCATGCCACCAACATCGCCGAAACCGTGTTCTACATGATTGAAGGTCAGGCGATGACCGACAAGCGCCCGAAGGGCGACATGACGACCTTCGCCACGACGGTCCCGAATACTTGAATCCTTAAGGAGCGACGACCCCATGGGCGCACGCATTATGGTGGTTGAGGACGAGGAAGCTCTCACCGAGCTTCTCCGCTACAACCTCGAAGGCGACGGCTATGACGTCGAGACGGTGATGCGCGGCGACGACGCCGACACCCGTCTCAAGGAGCACATCCCCGATCTGATCGTGCTCGACTGGATGCTGCCGGGCCTGTCCGGCATCGAGCTGTGCCGGCGGCTGCGTGCGCGGTCCGACACCAAGCAGCTGCCGATCATCATGCTCACCGCGCGCGGCGAGGAAAGCGAGCGGGTGCGGGGATTGGCGACCGGCGCCGACGACTACATCGTCAAGCCGTTCTCGGTGCCCGAGCTGTTGGCACGCGTGAAGGGACTGCTCAGGCGCGCAAGCCCCGAGCGGCTCGCCACGGTGCTGGCTTTTGGCGACATCGAGCTCGACCGTGAAAAGCGCCGCGTGGCGCGCTCGGGCCGGCCGATCGATCTCGGCCCGACCGAATATCGCCTGCTCGAGTTTTTCCTGGAGCATCCCGGCCGCGTATTCTCGCGCGAGCAGCTGCTCGACAGCGTCTGGGGCCGCGACATCTACATCGACGAGCGCACCGTCGACGTGCATATCGGCCGCCTGCGCAAGCTGCTCAATCTCGGCCGCGAGCAGGACCCGATCCGCACCGTGCGCGGCGCCGGCTATGCGCTCGATGATCGGTTTGCGAAGGTGGAGCAGGCGTCGTAGCTGGGCAGGTGCGATCTTTGCTGACGTGATTTAGCAAGCTGTCGCCACAATCTGCACCGTCGTCCCGACCTTCGCCGGGATGACATCGATTTGTTGAGCCGCTTTCACGTGACGACCTGGCGTCAGCGCGGATGGGCTTAGCGCGGACCCGGCTTCACCGGCGCGCGGCGGCGATCCGACGCCGGCTGGTACGCAACCCGCGAGTGCTGGGCGCAATAGGGCAGGCCGGAGAGCGCCTTGCCGCCGCAGAAGAAGAAATCCGGGCTCGAGGGATCGCCGACCGGCCAGTGGCAGGTCGCCTCGTTCAGTTCGAGCAGCGACAGCCGCTGGCTCATCGGCACCACGTTGTCGTAGGTGACCGGCTCGGCCTCGACCTCGACCTCGAAGGCCTGCGCCAGCGCGGTGTTGCCGCGCGCAATGGGGCGGCTCACCCGCATCATATGCTGCGCGGGACGCACCTTGCGCGGTCGGGGAGCTGCCGAAGACGGGCTCTTGGCGCGGCCGGACAGGCCGAGCCTGTGCACCTTGCCGATCACTGCGTTGCGGGTCACATTGCCGAGCTCGGCCGCAATCTGGCTGGCCGAAAGTCCGGCCTCCCAGAGCTTTTTCAACTGCTCGACGCGATCGTCGGACCAGGTCAAAACCGTCATTGCACCCTTTCCCTCGCCGTGCGGCTGCCATTCCTGGCGCCTCGCGGCGAATGCCTAAGCTTCGAAAAACCCGTGCCGTCAGAATCCCTTAAGGCTCGCCGGGCACGCCTAGAGCGCCCGAACGTTTACGCCGGTACATGAGGACTTAGAGATCAGAACCGCTGCACGAGATGTCGTATCTGACAAGCCAAACGCTACAATATGGCGTGACTCACGCGCAAGAGTCCGCCGACTCGCTTCCACATGTTCCGTGGCCAAAACTTGCAAATTTGGCACCGCAAGACTACGGAATCGGCGTTTCGCGGGGCTTTCCGGGCGGCATTGACACCCGTGGCGTCAGGCATAAGATAGTCACGCGTGCCGCCCTTAAAAGGCGGCACGTTTCGTTTTCCGGACCAATGATGCGCTGCGCAACGCACGTTCAGGCCGTCCGAAACATCCAAGAGACCGTCATGACCAACAGCGCAGCGCCGCATTTGCTCCCCGTTTTCGCCAGGGCCGACATCGGTTTCGAGCGCGGTGAGGGCGTCTGGCTGATCGCGACCAACGGCGACCGCTATCTCGATTTCACCTCGGGCGTGGCGGTGAATGCGCTTGGCCATGCCCATCCGGCGCTGGTCAAGGCGCTGCAGGAGCAGGCGACAAAACTCTGGCACATGTCGAACCTGTTTCAGAGCCCGGATGGCGAGAAGCTCGCCGCCCGCCTCTGCAACGAGAGCTTTGCGGACTTCGTGTTCTTCTGCAATTCCGGTGCGGAAGCGCTGGAATGCGTCATCAAGGTCGTACGTCGCTATCAGGCCATGAAGGGCCATCCCGATCGCTATCGCATGATCACCTTCGAGGGCGCCTTCCACGGCCGCACGCTGGCGACGCTGGCTGCGACGGGCTCGGCTAAATATCTCGAGGGCTTCGGTCCCCCGATGGACGGTTTCGACCAGGTCCCGCATGGCGACCTCGACGCCGTGAAGAAGGCGATCGGCCCGCAGACCGCCGGCATCCTGATCGAGCCGATCCAGGGCGAGGGCGGCGTGCGTTCGGCAACGCCGGCGTTCCTCAAGGCGCTGCGTCAGCTCTGCGATGAGAAGGGCTTGCTGCTCGCATTCGACGAGGTGCAGACCGGTATGGGCCGCACCGGTGATCTGTTCGCGTATCGCCGTTTCGGCGTCACGCCGGACGTGATGTCGCTCGCCAAGGCGCTCGGCGGCGGCTTTCCGATCGGCGCCTGCCTTGCGACCGCGGACGCGGCCTCCGGCATGACGCCCGGCTCGCATGGTTCGACCTTCGGCGGCAATCCGCTCGCGATCTCGGCTGCCAACGCCGTGCTCGACGTCATGCTCAAGCCCGGCTTCTTCGACCACGTGCAGAAGATGTCGCTGCTCTTGAAGCAAAAGCTCGCCTCCGTGATCGACCGTCACCCTGATGTCGTCAGCGAAGTCCGCGGTGAGGGCCTCCTGGTAGGCATCAAGGCCGTGGTGCCGTCGGGCGATCTGGTCGCAGCGCTGCGCAATGAAAAGCTGCTCACCGTCGGCGCTGGCGACAATGTCGTGCGCTTCCTGCCGCCCTTGATCGTCACTGAAGCCGAGATCGAGGACAGCGTCGGCCGGCTCGAGCGCGCCTGCGCCGCGTTGTCCGGCAACAAGCGGGCGGCAAGCTGATGAGCAAGTCCCCCAATAAAACTCCAAAGCACTTCCTCGACATCAACGAGCTGCCGCTGTCGGAGCTCAAGAGCATGCTCGCGGCGTCCTCCGCCATGAAGGCGAAGCAGAAGGCGCATCAACCGGTCAGGCCGCTCGAAGGCAAGACGCTGGCGATGATTTTCGAGCGCCCGTCGACGCGGACGCGCGTCTCGTTCGACGTCGCCATGCGCCAGCTCGGCGGCGAGCCCATCATGCTCACCGGTGCCGAGATGCAGCTCGGCCGCGGCGAGACCATTGCCGATACCGCGCGCGTGCTGTCGCGCTATGTCGACGCCATCATGATCCGCATCCTCAATCATGAGGCGCTGCTGGAGCTTGCAGCGTACGCGACCGTGCCCGTGATCAACGGTCTGACGCGGCGCTCGCATCCCTGCCAGGTGATGGCCGACCTCATGACCTTCGAGGAACATCGCGGCCCGATCGAAGGCAAGACGGTGGCCTGGACCGGCGACGACAACAACGTGCTGGCGTCCTGGGCGCACGCGGCCGAGCGCTTCAAGTTCAAGCTCAACGTCGCGACGCCGCCGGAGCTCGCACCGAGGAAGGTGATGCGCGACTTCATCAAGGCCACCGGCGCGCCGATCGTGCTCGGCACCGATCCTGAGGCCGCCGTGCACGGCGCCGATTGCGTCGTCACCGACACTTGGGTGTCGATGGGCGACAAGGAAGGCGAGCACCGCCACAACGTGCTCAAGCCCTATCAGGTCAATTCCAAGCTGATGTCATTGGCAAAGCCCGACGCGCTGTTCATGCACTGCTTGCCCGCCCATCGCGGCGAGGAGGTCACCGACGAGGTGATCGACGGCCCCCAATCGGTCGTGTTCGACGAGGCCGAAAACCGCCTGCATGCGCAGAAGGGCATTCTGGCCTGGTGCTTTGACGCGGTGAAGTAACGCGCGCTGAAGGCCCCGTGGTCACCGCACACACGATCGTCGTCCCGGACTCGCGCTTCGCGCGCCCCGGGACGACACTGAATTTGCGGTGCTGTGTGCAATCTAACTGCATTCCGGATGCAGCCCCACGCCTCTTCCATTTCCGCCCTCTGACCCCAGATAATGCGCCATGGTTTCCCAATCCCCCGATATGAAAACCGGCCCCGAGGGCCCGGTTCGTGCGCCATCCGCGGTTCCGATCGATGACGCCGTGCTGCCCTACGAGGTCGACGCGCTCGACGTGCGCGGGCGGCTGGTGCGGCTCGGGCCCGCGCTCGACGAGATCCTGACCAAGCACGACTATCCCGCCGCCGTGGGCAAGCTGCTGGGCGAAGCCATCGTGCTGACGACGCTGCTCGGCTCGGCGTTGAAATTCGAGGGTCGCTTCATCCTCCAGACCCAGACCGACGGTCCGGTGTCGTTCCTGGTGGTGGACTACAATGCGCCGGACCGCCTGCGCGCTTATGCACGCTTTGACGCCGCGCGCGTCGGCGACGCCAGGGATTCCGGCACGCTGCTCGGCCGCGGCCATCTCGCCATGACCATCGACCAGGGCCCCGACATGAGCCGCTATCAGGGCCTGGTCGCGCTCGACGGCGGCAGCCTGGAAGACGCCGCCCACGAATATTTCCTGCGCTCCGAACAGATCCCGACGCGCGTCCGCCTTGCGGTCGGCGAGGAGTGGCGCTCGAGCGACGGCGGCAAGCATCGCTGGCGCGCCGGCGGCATGCTGATGCAATTCCTGCCGAAGGCGCCGGAGCGCGCGCGGCAGGCCGATCTGCATCCCGGCGATGCGCCGGAAGGCATCGAGGTGCACAGCGTCGCCGAAGACGATGCCTGGGTCGAGGCGCGCTCGCTGATCGAAACCGTCGAGGACGTCGAACTGATCGATCCCGATCTCTCCGGCGAACGGCTGCTCTACCGCCTGTTCCACGAGCGCGGCGTGCGCGTGTTCAATCCGCTGGTTTTGAAAGCGCGATGCTCCTGCTCGCGCGACGCGGTCGGCGCCATGCTGAAGAGCTTCTCGCCCGATGATCGCGCCGCCATGGTCAAGGACGACAAGGTCGTCGTCACCTGTGAGTTCTGCTCGTCGGTGTACCAGTTCACGCCGGATGAGGCGGGCGTCGAGGACGCGTAGGCTCTCCGTTCTCCGTCATTGCGAGCGCAGCGAAGCAATCCAGAATCTTTCCGCGCTGGCAGTCTGGACGAGGTTGGGGAGGCGGCTTGCCAAGAACCCGGAAGTCGTAGGGTGGGTTAGCGGTAGCGTAACCCACCTCTTTGGCTTCCGCGTAAAAACAGAAGCGGTGCGTCACGCCTTCGGCTAACCTACCCTACGGCCCCACGGCAGCGCTAATTCAAAACCCGCTTGTTGTCCGGGCTGTCGAGCGAGAAGGTCGGCACGTCGATCTCGAAGCGTTCGCCGCTTTCGCTGACCATCTGGTAGCGGCCGGTCATGAAGCCGGAGGCGGTCGAGAGCGGGACGCCGGAGGTGTATTCGAAGCGCTCGCCGGGGGCCAGGGTCGGCTGCTCGCCGACCACGCCTTCGCCCCTGACCTCCTGCTGCCGGCCGGAGGCGTCGGTGATGATCCAGTGCCGCGTCTTGAGCTGCACGGTCTCGTCGCCGGAATTGGTGATGACGACGGTGTAGGACCAGAAATAGTGCGAGCGGTCGGCCGACGACTGCTCCGGAACAAAGTTCGGCTCGACTGTCACTTCGATCTGGCGGGTCACGGCGCGGTACATGATTGCCATCATAACGAAATCCTGGCCGGGAACCAAACGCCGCAGGCGGCTTTCGCGACATCGTGCCGCCAGAATTGGCAGGGAAGTACACCCGGATGTGATCCGGCCGCTTTGCGAGGCGGCGACCGGACCGGTACACTCCTCATACGTCGCGATTTGCGGAAGGGTTTTTGGCCTCGATGACCATTGCCGATCAAGTGACGGGATCGCCGCTCGCGGGAACAGCGAATGCCAAGCCGCGCGCCGCCGCGCCGGCGATCACGCTGCCCGCCATCGGCGAGCGCGAGCTCAGGCTCGACCTGTTCCGCGGCCTGGCGCTGTGGCTGATCTTCATCGACCATCTGCCGCCGAATCTGTTGACCTGGTTCACGATCCGCAATTACGGCTTCAGCGACGCCACCGAGATCTTCATCTTCATCTCCGGCTACACCGCCGCCTTCGTCTACGGCCGCGCGATGCTGGAGTCCGGCGTCGTGATCGCCACCGCGCGCATCCTGCGGCGGGTCTGGCAGATCTATGTCGCCCACGTCTTCCTGTTCACGATCTTCCTCGCCGAAATCTCCTACGTCGCGACCAGCTTCGAGAACCCGCTCTACACCGAAGAGATGGGCATCATGGATTTCCTCAAGCAGCCCGATGTCACCATCGTGCAGGCGCTGCTGTTGCGCTTCCGTCCCGTCAACATGGACGTGCTGCCGCTCTATATCGTGCTGATGCTGGCGCTGCCCCTGATCCTGTGGTCGATGAAGTGGAAGCCCGACGTCACGCTCGGCTTCTCGGTGCTGCTCTACGCCGTCACCTGGCAATACGACCTTTACCTCTCGGCCTATCCGAACGGGTTCTGGGCGTTCAATCCGCTCGCCTGGCAATTGCTTTTCGTGTTCGGAGCATGGTGCGCGCTCGGAGGCGCGCGACGCATGTCGCGCATTCTGGCTTCGCCCGTGACGATGTGGATCTCGATCGCTTATCTGGCCGCGGCGTTCTGCGTGACGCTGACCTGGTACGTGCCGCAGCTCTCGCACTTCATGCCGAAGCGGCTCGAGCAATGGATGTATCCGATCGACAAGACCGACCTTGACGTGTTGCGCTTCACGCATTTCCTGGCGCTGGCGGCGCTCACCGTGCGCTTCCTGCCACGGGAGTGGCCGGGCCTGAAATCGCCCTGGCTGCGGCCACTGATCCTGTGCGGCCAGCATTCGCTGGAGATCTTTTGCCTCGGCGTCTTCCTGGCCTTTGCCGGCCATTTCATCCTGGCCGAGGTTTCCGGGGCGCCAGCCATGTATGCGCTGATTAGTCTCTCCGGAATCCTGATCATGTGGGCGGTGGCCTGGGTGATTTCGTGGTACAAGCGCGTAGCTGACAAGAGCGGTGCGAAAACCAAAATCGCCGTCGGCAACGCCGATATGGCGGGAGGGGGCTGATGAAGGCGAAGGTTTTCCTGAGCCTGATCCTGCTGTGCGGTGGCCTCGCCGCGCCGCCACCGGCGCGCGCGGGCGATGCTGCGCCTGCGGCCCCCGCAGCCTGCGAATTGCCGTCCTATCTGCTCTCCACCGAAAGCGAGCTCCACAAGGTCGCCGATACCGTCAAGGCCGGCAAACCGCTCGAGATCCTGGTGATCGGCAGCCGCTCCACCACCATTCCATCCTCGGAGGACAGCTCCTATCCGGCGCGCATGCAGGCCATTTTGAAGGACAAGCTGCCGCCTTCGGAGGCGGTGCACGTCTCCGTAGAAATACAGAGCAAGAAGACGGCAGAGGAAGCCGCCGGAACCTTCGTTAAGCTGATGGAAGCAAAAGCACCTACTTTGGTCATCTGGCAGACCGGGACCGTGGATGCTATCCGCTCCATCGATCCCGACGATTTCCGCGGCGCCGTGACCGAAGGGGTTACTGCACTGCAAAATGCAGGGGCTGACGTGGTCTTGATGAATTTGCAGTACAGCCCGCGTACCGAAACCATGATCTCGGCGCCGCCCTATCTCGACAATATGCGGGTGGTGGCGCAGGAGCATGATGTCCCGCTGTTCGACCGTTTCGCAATGATGCGGCAATGGAATGATCAGGGTCAGTTCGACCTGTTCAGCCCGTCCCGCGGCCCTGAGCTTGCGAAGCAGGTCCATGATTGCCTTGGCCGGGCGTTGGCACAGTTCGTGATCGACGCTGCCCATCTGGGACCGCCCCAGCAGCAAAATTGAGGTCTAGCGTTAATGAGTTCTATCCGCCCTTTTTGCCTGTCGACATGGCTGGCCGCGCCCGCAGCGGCGGTGCTGCTGATGCTGACGCCTGCGTCGCAGGCACCTGCTCACGCTCAAGCAGCCCAGGCGACGCCCGCTCCGCAGCAGGCCGCTAATCCCGCGCCCGCATCACCGTCCCAGACCACGGTTGCCGCGACCAGCCAGCCGTCCGCCGACCAGCGCGGTCTCGCCTCGCGCGCCATCGACAAGGTGAAGCAGGTCGCCAAATCCGCCGGCGGCATTTTCAGCCGCGTGCCCTGCCTGCCGCCGAAGGGCGGCGCCAAGGCGATGGGCTCGCTGCCGCATGTCGCGAACAAGCTCGTCACCGGCAAGCCGGTCGTGATCGTCGCGTTCGGCTCGTCGTCGACTGCGGGCTATGGCGCGAGCTCGCCCGACTTCAACTATCCGAACCGTCTCGCCACGCAGCTGCGCCGGCAATATCCGACCGCCGACATCACCGTCATCAATGCCGGCATCGGCGGCGAGGACGCGCCCGAGATGATGAAGCGCCTCCAGAAGGAGGTGATCGACGTGCATCCGGATCTCGTGATCTGGCAGGTCGGCACCAATGCCGTGCTGCGCAACCTCGATCCCGGCGATACCGCCAAGATGGTCGAGGACGGCATCACCCGCATCCAGGCCGCAGGCGACGCCGATGTCGTGCTGGTCGATCCGCAATATTCGCCGCAAGTCACGCAGCGCGCCGAGAGCGCGAGCAGGATGGTGCAGCTGCTCGGCAAGGTCGCCGAGCTCCGTCACGTCGGCATCTTCCCGCGCTTCGAGGTGATGCGCGACTGGCACGAGAAGCAGGCGATCCCGGTCGAGGGTTTTGTGATCGCCGACGGCCTGCACATGAACGATTGGGGCTACGCCTGCTTCGCCCAGCTCCTCGGCGACGATATCATCCGCTCCGTCGGCCAGATCAAGCTCGGCGTCAACGTGCCCGCGGATGTGCGGACCTATCGGCCGATGTGAGTTGTCGTCCCGGCCTTCGCCGGGACGACAGTGAACCTCACGCCTTCTCCAGCGCCGCCGTGATGTCCTCGATCAGGTCATCGGCATGCTCGAGCCCCGCCGAGAAGCGAATGAATCCCTCGCTGATGCCGAGCGCGGCACGGTCTTCCGGCTTCAGGCGCTGATGCGTCGTCGTCGCCGGATGCGTGACGAGGCTCTTGGCGTCGCCGAGATTGTTGGAGATTTTTGCGAGCTTGAGTTCGTTGAGCACGCGGAACGCACCCTGCTTGCCGCCCTTCACCTCGAAGCCGACCAGCGTCGAGCCGCCGCGCATCTGCTTTTTCACGAGAGCCGCCTGCGGATGATCGGCGCGACCGGGATAAATCAATCGCGAAATCTTTGGATGGCTCGCCAGCACGTCGGCGATGCACGCCGCGGTCTCCGTCTGCGCGCGCACGCGCACGCCGAGAGTCTCGAGACCCTTGAGCAGAATCCAGGCGTTGAACGGCGAGATCGATGGGCCGGTCTGGCGCATGAAATTGTGGATGTGCTCGGCGATGAAGGCTTCCGACGAGAGGATGACTCCGCCGAGACAGCGGCCCTGGCCGTCGATGTGCTTGGTCGCGGAGTAAACCACGACGTCGGCACCGAGCGCGAGCGGGCTCTGCCAGATCGGCGTTGCGAACACGTTGTCGACGACGAGCCGCGCGCCGCCGCTGTGTGCGATCTCGGCGATCGCGGGAATGTCGAGCACGTCGAGCGTCGGATTGGTCGGGCTTTCCAGGAAGAACGTCTTGGTGTTCGGCTTCAGCGCGCGCTGCCACTGGTCGAGATCGAAGCCATCGACCAGCGTGGTCTCGATGCCGTAGCGCGGCAGCAGATCCTGAACGACGTAGAGACACGAGCCGAACAGCGCCTTCGAAGCCACGACATGATCGCCGGCTTTCAGCGGCGCCAGGATCGCGGTCGTCACCGCGGCCATGCCGGTTGCGGCCGAGCGGGCGGCCTCGGCGCCCTCGAGCTCGATCATGCGGCGCTCGAACATCGCGATGGTCGGGTTGGAGTAGCGCGAATAGATGAAGCCGGGGTCCTCGCCCTTGAACCGCGCCTCGCACTCCTCGGCGCTGTTGTAGACGTAGCCCTGGGTCAGGAACAGCGACTCCGACGTCTCGCCATATTGCGAGCGCAGGGTGCCGGAATGAACCAGGCGGGTTTCGGGACGGTAGTGGGCGGTGGACGCCGGGGACTTCGACATAGGACCTCCTGCGTGACCATCGAAAATGGTCACAAAAAAACCGGCCTGGATATCTCCACGGGCCGGGATCACAGAGGTCCCCGGCCTGTTTAGCGACTTATTTAACGTGGCTGCAAGCCGGCCGGCTCAAATCACCACGGGATAAGTCATGCTCATATTCCGCAATGCCCTTTTCGTCAAGGCGTCCATCGGATAGCCGTAAAAGGCTGTATTTTCCGCATGTGCGGATGCAATTGCCCCCTGACGAGGACCCCCGTTTGACGTTCACGGTCGCTGCCGACGCCAATGGTATCCTGCCCGACCGCATGATCGCGGCGATGGCGGAGGCGGGCCTCATCCTGCCCGCCTACGACTTCGTCGAAAGCCAGATCCAGCCGGCGAGCCTCGACCTTCGCCTCGGCGACATCGCCTATCGCGTGCGTGCGAGCTTCCTGCCCGGCCCCGGCGCCACCGTCGCCGAACGTATCGACGAATTGAAGCTGCACGAGTTCAGCCTCGCCGACGGCGCGGTGCTGGAGACCAACTGCGTCTACATCGTGCCGCTGCTCGAAAGCCTCGCGCTGCCGCCGGAGATCGTCGCGGCCGCGAACCCGAAGAGCTCCACCGGCCGTCTCGACGTCTTCACCCGCGTCATCGCCGATGGCACCCGCCGCTTCGACATGATCGGCGCCGGCTATCACGGCCCGCTTTATGCCGAGATCAGCCCGAAGACATTTCCGGTGCTGGTCAGCGAGGGCTCGCGGCTGTCGCAGGTGCGCTTCCGCACCGGTGACGCCATCCTCAATGCCGACGAGCTCGACGCGTTGCATGCGTCCGAGCGCCTCGTCGATATCGACGATGCCGATCTCGCCGGCGGCGTCGCCGTCTCGGTTGATCTGTCCGGCGAGAATGGCTCGGGCTTCGTCGGCTACCGCGCCAAGCGCCACACCGGCGTCATCGACGTCGATCGTCGCTCGGGCTATTCGGTGCAAGATTTCTGGGAGCCGATCTCGGCGCGCCCCGACGGCAGCCTGATCCTCGATCCCGGCGAGTTCTACATCCTCGCTTCGAAGGAAGCCGTGCAGGTGCCGCCCGATTACGCCGCGGAGATGGTGCCGTTCGATCCGCTGGTCGGCGAATTCCGCGTGCACTATGCCGGCTTTTTCGATCCGGGCTTCGGCTATGCCGGTGCCGGCGGGCAGGGCTCGCGCGCCGTGCTGGAAGTGCGCTCGCGCGAAGTGCCCTTCATCCTCGAGCACGGCCAGATCGTCGGCCGCCTTGTCTACGAAAAGATGCTGTCGCGCCCCGACGCCATGTACGGCCAGCGCATCGGTTCCAACTACCAGGCGCAGGGCCTCAAACTATCGAAGCATTTTCGGGTGTAGCCCGATCCTGTAGCCCGGGTGGAGCGAAGCGAAATCCGGGAACGCTCACTTGTGGCACGATCCCGGATTACGCTGCGCTCCGTCCGGGCTACGAGGTGGCGACATGACCGATCCATTCCAACTCGACGCAAACATCCTCAACGACGCCGCCGACGCGCTGATCTATTCGGATCGCTCCGGCACGATCACGCGCTGGAATCGCGCATCCACCGCGCTGTTCGGCTTCACGGCAGAAGGCGCGCTCGGCCAGAATCTCGATCTGATCATCCCCGAACATCTGCGCGCTGCGCACTGGAAGGGCTTTGAGGCCGCGCTCGCCAGCGGCGCGATGAAGCTTGCGGGCCGGCCGACGCTGACCCGCGCGCTGCACAAGAGCGGGCGCAAGCTCTACATCGAGATGACCTTCGCGTTGGTGCGTGATGCTGGCGGCAACGTGCTCGGGTCGGTCGCGATGGCGCGCGACGTGACCGAGCGCGTCGAGCGCGAGCGCGCCGCCAAGGCTGCGCAAAATTCGTGATGCGGAATTGATGGGTCGCCGCGCGGGGCCCTTGCACGCGTGTCATGTTGCCTGTCACTGGGGGCAGTGACACACTCCCGCGAAACAACGATCGGGAGCAAACGATGACCGCATCAGACGGCACACAAGAAGCTCAATGGAAACGTTGGCGCGCGGTCGCCGACCTCTACCATGCCTATTTCACCGGTCTGATCCTCACCGTCGTCACGCGCCGCGGCACGGCGGATGCTGCCGAATTCGTCTTCCGCGTGTTTCGACGCCAGCAGCAGGAGCGTTTCCTGCCGGGGCTGGAAAAGCTCGGGCTCAGCCATCTGCCGCCGGCGGTGGCGGCTGCGCAATACCACTACCTCTCCAACTGGATCGGCGGCGTGCATGTCGAATACATGTATGAGAGCGACGCCAAGGCCTGGATCCGCTATCCGCCGCCGCGCTGGATCTGGAAGGGCACCGCGATCTGCGGCGTGCCCGGCGAGGTCTCGCGCGCGATGCTGCGCGGCTGGCACGCCAACAACGGCGTCGCACTCGGTGATATCAGGCTCGGCTTCGTCTGCACCAAGCAGAGCGTCGATGGCCAGGACGGGCTCGAAGGCTATTATCATCAATACGACCATCCGCTCGAGCTCGACCAGCGCCTGGTGTTCGCGCGGCACCTCGAAGCGCCGCTGTTCGATGCGAAGACCGCGCCGGCATTGCCTGTTGCAAGCTGGCCGAAGCCGCGGCTGGAAAAGGCCTATCGCAACTACGCCATGGAATATGTGCGCACCGCGGCGCCGGTGATGGTGCAACTGTTCGGGCCGGAAGATGCGAGCTATCTCTTGCACCTCACCGGTAAGCTGATCGGCATGCAATATTTCGATGAGGTCGCAGCGGCACTGTCCGCGACGCGCGGCGGTGCGCGCGAGTTTGCATCGTTCCTCAACGCGCTGTTCGCCGCGCAGGACGATGCGGCCGAGACGGCGCAATCCGAAAGCACCTTCGAAATCTGCCAGCAGAGCTGGAAGCTGATGGACGACGTCGCCGACTATCACCGCGCCTATGCCAAGGTGCTGGAGGGACTTTTCGAGGGACTGGCTGCGGGCTGCGGCCGGCATATCGGCGTGCACATGCGCCCGGCCGCAGGCGGTCGGCCGCCACTGGTTTGGACGATCGGGTAATTCCACCCACTGAAATGCGCTGCCGCAGGGCACGCCTGCGCCCGGCGCAGGAGGAATCGCCGGTTGCCGTGCTAACAAGCGGCTCGCCGCGCCTTTTGCGCGAACAAATCATTGGCACACCCAGTCATTGCCGCGCCGCAAACGGCGCTTGTGCCCGGGAGAGGAAATGTCCGACATCGCCGAAATCCCGGTCGATGAACAAGAACGTCCGCTGCCGCCGCCTCCGCGGCCGGTGCGAAGCGCGCTGACCGACGGCCCGATCCTGCGCACGCTGCTCGGGCTCGCGTGGCCGAACGTGGTCGCGCTGTCGGCTGGCACCTGCGTGGTGATCGCGGAGACCTCCTATATCGGGCGTCTTGGTGTGGAGGCGCTGGCCGCGATGGCGCTGGTGTTTCCGACCGTGATCCTGACCATGACGATGTCGGGCGGCGCAATGGGCGGCGCTGTGGCTTCAGCCATCGCACGCGCGCTTGGTGCCGGCGATCGCGAGCGTGCTGGCACGCTTGCGGCGCATGCGCTCCTGATTGGCATCACCTTCGGCCTCGTCTTCATGCTGGGAATGCTGATCTTCGGGCCCAAGGTGCTCGAGATGCTCGGCGGCCGAGGCGATGTATTGGCGCATGCGATCGCCTACACCCAGGTGTTTTTTGGCGGTGCCGTGCTGCCATGGCTGCTCAACACCATGGCCGGCGTGCTGCGCGGCACCGGCAACATGAAGCTGCCCTCGCTCTTGATCCTCAACTCCGCGGTCTGGCAGATCGTGCTCGGCGGCACGCTGGGCCTCGGGCTCGGGCCCGTGCCGCAACTCGGCATGCGCGGCGTCGCGGCCGGTGCGCTGATCGCCTATTCCATGAACATCTGCGTGATGGGCTGGTATTTGTTCTCCGGCCGCGCCCGCGTCGTGCCGAAGCTGCGCGGGCTTCGCATCCAATGGGTGATGTTCTTCGATATCCTGAAGGTCGGCGCCATCGCCTGCTTCTCGCCGCTGCAATCGGTGCTGACGATCTCGATCTTCACCCATATGCTGGCGAAATTCGGCACCGCGATCCTCGCCGGCTACGGCATCGGCGCGCGGCTCGAATTTTTGTTGACCTCGATCGCGTTCTCGTTCGGCATCGCCTCGGTGCCGATGATCGGCATGGCGGTCGGCGCCGGCCGCATCGCGCGCGCCCGGCGCATCGCATGGATCGCTGGCGCGAGCGCTTTCGTGGCCGTCGGCGCACCGGCGTGCCTCGTCGCGCTGTTCCCCGACCTCTGGGTCAACATATTCACCGACAGCGCCACGGTGCGCGCGACCAGCCATCAATATCTGTCGACGGTGGCGCCGTTCTACGCCTTCATCGGCCTTGCCTCGACGATGTACTTCTCGTCGCAAGGAGCGGCCAAGGTGATCGGCCCGGTACTGGCGCAGACCGCGCGTCTGATCTACATCGCGAGCTGCGGCTGGTGGCTGTCGACGCATGACGCCACCGCGCAAAGCTTCTTCTGGTTGGCTGCAAGCTCGATGGTCGTGCTTGGCCTGCTGTCATGCTCCAGCGTGGTGCTGACGCGCTGGGGACCGCGCGAGACCAAGCCGGCGATCAGGCCGGCTCTTTCGGCTGCTCGACTAGCGATGCTTGTGGCGGCGGTGGCCGCCACCGCCGCCAACACTGGCAAGCCGCATCAACTGCGGGATCATCGCCATCATGTCGCCGCCACCGGCGCCGCCCAGCATGCCCATGGCATCGCCGCCGCCCATGCCACCACCGCCCATCATGCCGCCGAGCCCGCCGCCGTTCTCCATCATGCGGCTCATCATCGGGCCCATGGTCTGCATCATCATGGCGAAGCGGCGCTTGCCCATCTTCGCCTTCATCATCTCCAGCATTGGCGCCATCTGGGTCATCATGTCTTCGCCGCCGGCACCGCCTCCGCCGCCGAGAAACTGGGCCTTGGCCGGCGAGCTCGCGACCGAAAGCAGCAGCAGCACGGCGGCTGCCTGGCAGATCACCTTGTCCGCACCTCTCATGGCATGCTCCTCGCGTGCGTGGCACCGCCGGGAGAGCGATGCCAACCGGACGCACGCGACCATGGTTACGGCTGAGGAGGGGAAAGCTCTGTGAGAAAGATCACGCAGGCGCGAGCACGATCCGGAAAAGCATGCAGCGGTTTTCCGAAAAGATCATGCTCAAATAAAACGCTAGGCGGTAGCCGGAAACGCCTTGCGCATCGCGATCACCGCTTCCCTGGTCTGTCCTTGGACATAAGGCGCCAGCTCGTTCGGTAGCATGTCGATGATCCAGACCAGACGGCAGCTTGTCTCGCCCTCGGCGATCACTTGCACCGAGGCGCTGTAATGCTTCAGCCGTTCATTGTCGATCGCGTAGACCAGCCGCTGCCGTGCATCGTCGCAGTCGACCATCACCTCGCGCGCGACGGAGCCGTTTGCGAACGTGACGATGCGCGTGTCGCCGTCAAGCGTGCAGGTCGTGACGAAGCCCGGCACCAGCCGCTGGTGCAGCGCGCCGAAATCGCGCACCGCATCCCAAACGTCGCGGGCGGGGACGGGGAGGGAAGTGTCGTTATGGATGGAGGCCATTGGGGGAGTGTCCTTGATTTCGATTGAAGGTGTCGCCACAAACACCGTCATTGCCAGCGCTTGTCCGCCGAAGCTCGCAGCGCGAAGGCGGAAGCGAAGCAATCCAGAGATGTTTCCGCACAGACAGTCTGGATTTCTTCGTCGCAAGTCTCCTCGCAATGACGGAGGCCACGGCGAAAGCTCACACGCAAATCGCCTCGATATTGTTGCCATCGGGATCGATCAGGAACGCCGCATAGTAGGTCGGGCTGTAATCCTTGCGCGGGCCGGCGCCGCCATTGTCATGGCCGCCGCTCTTCAGGCCCTCGCTGTGAAACGCCTTCACCGCGTCATGATCCCCGGCGCGAAAAGCGATATGGGCGCCGTCGGCCTTCCGTCCCTTGTTGAGATGCAGCCAGAGCGCCGGCTCACCCTTCGGTCCGAAGCCGGCATAGCCGTCGCCGCTCGAGCAAAGAACGTAACCGAGCGGCGCCAGCACCGCAGTGTAGAAACGCGTGGCGGCGTCGAGGTCGGCAACGCGCAGTCCGATATGGTCGTACATGGTCGTCTCCATTGCAAAGCGCGCCGCTTGTGGCGCGCGCCGGAGACGACCCTAGTCAGTTGAGGGCAAGCTGCTCTTGGAGAATTTTGCGCTCACCCTTTGAGGCCTGGCGGAACTTCGTCGGCGACACGCCAGCGGCGCGATGGAAGGTGCGGACGAAGTTGGAGAGATCGCCGAAGCCGACGTCATAGGCGATGTCGGTGACCGCGATGTCGTCCTCGGCAAGCAGGCGCGCCGCGTGCCGCAGCCGCGAGCGCACCAGATATTGATGCGGGGTGACGCCGAGCACGTTGGAAAACAGCCGCAGGAAATGGAACGGGCTCAAATCTGCCAGGCGCGCAGCCTGTTCCAGATCGATCTCGGCATGGGAGTTGTCGTCGATCCACAGCGCGGCCTCGACCGCGCGGCGGCGGTCGCGCGCCGTCGGCGTGGCCGGCTTGCGCAGCTTGCCCGAGACCACATCGACGAAACGGCTCGCAAGAATTTGGCCGACCTCGTCGAGGCCGAGATCGCTGTTGCCATCTGCTGCCGCTTGCGCAAGTTCGCCCAGCACCATCAGCTCGGGCAGCGGCGGCGTCGCGCCGATCCGCCAGACCTCGCGCCGCCCGCCCAGCGCGTCGACCAGATCCTCGCCGAAGAAGAACGACAGGCAGACGTCGCCGCTGACATGCTCATGCGTGCAGGTGTATTCGTCGCCGGGTGCACCGACCAGCAGCGAGCCCGCCACCAGCTCAAAGAAGCCGGCGCGGCAATGGCAGCCAAAGCTCCCTGAGCGGACATAGGCGATGGAATGGTCGATGCGGCATTCGGCAAACGGCTTGTCGTCCGGTCCCGCCTCGCAGCGAAACTCGGAGACCGTCATCGCTTGTGACGTCAGCAGCCTTGTCGCGTCCATCCCACCTATCTAGGTGGGTGAGCGCGGCGGGGCAACGGGCAGCAGCACCTCGAACAGCGTCTTGCTGGCGATCGGATGGGCGCCCTCCAGCGACAATAGCCGCCGCTTGGAGATCACCCCGCCATAGGGCGAGATCCGGTCGGCATAGCTGCCGGCCTCCAGCACCCGGTGGCAAGGCACGATGATCATGTAGGGATTTCGCGAGATCGCCAGCGCTACCGAATGCGCGGCGCCGGAGGCGCCCAGCGCCTTGGCGATCTCGTGATAGGTGCGCGTTTCCCCGCGCGGGATGGTGCAGGCGTATTCGTAGACCCGCCGGTTGAAGGCAGGCACGCTGCCGGCATCGAGGCTGACGTCGGAAAAATCGGGATCGCTGCCTTGCAGCAAGGTCACGATGCCTTCGATCGCAAGCTCTGCATTGAGCGGAAGTGGCTGCTCGCGCGCCTCGGGATGGGCCTGAAAGATCCGGCGGCGGGTGTCGATCTCCCGCGCCTCCGGCAATTGCACGGCCACCACGCCGGAATTGCTCCAGACGATCGCGCAACGGCCTATGGCCGTGTCGAATATCGCGTAAGCACGCCCCACCATGCGCACGCCCCAAACGCTGTACATTCCTCAACCCGCGGCAATCATAACACTGCCACAATCCGGCGCACCTGGAATCTTACCAGGATGTTGACAACCGTCAGGCGGGGCGCGCCAAACCGCTTGGCGGGAAGCGCCGTCTCGGCTAATCAGGATAGGCGTGGGCTACCGCGCATCCGCGGGCGTAGTTCAATGGTAGAACGGCAGCTTCCCAAGCTGCATACGAGGGTTCGATTCCCTTCGCCCGCTCCAATCTAAGCCGAAATCGGCGAGACGGTTCTTTGGCCTCCAGCTTCTTGATCCTCAACGTGATGGCAGCCGCGCGATCGACGTAACGGCGGATGATCTTCTCGACAGACTCCTCCTCCCGCGCGAGCGTTTCAGCGATTTCACGCATGGTGAAGCCGGCGGTGAATTCGTCGCCGCAGTTCCCCGAAGATCATTGAAATTCGGATCGCGATCCAACATGCCAGCGTCGATCCTGGCCCTGTTGAATGAGCTGCCGAAACCGTTGCTCGTCGCCGCTTCCGAAAGTGCGGGCAATGCGCGGCGACTATCGCTTCGAAGAATGCCGGACAACCTATCGCGATACGCTCAAGCCCCAGTAATTCTACGCGGTTTGAAATTAACTCTTTTGCGCAGCTAGAACCGTATTTTCCGTGCCAATGCGTGGCGTTCGCGTTGAAAGGCACGGCTGCCCGGATCCGAACACGCTTGGACCCGCTCCTCGGAGATACGAAATTGCGCGCGAATTTTCCTGTCACGACGGTCGAGTATCCGATCCACGATGACACCCTGATCGTCTCGGAAACGGACACCAAAGGAAGACTGACATATTTCAATGACCAGTTCGTAGCAGCATCCGGATTCACGGAAGCCGAACTGATGGGGCAGCCGCATAACATCGTCCGCCATCCGGATATGCCGCCGGAAGCCTTCCAGAATCTGTGGGACACGCTGGAAGCAGGCAAGCCGTGGGCCGGTGCGGTGAAGAACCGTCGCAAGAATGGCGACTTCTACTGGGTGCTGGCGACGGCCTCTCCGATCCGGAAGGACGGCAAGGTTACGGGCCATACGTCGATCCGGACCAAGTTGCCCGCCGATCAGCGAGCGGAAGCCGAACAGGTCTACGCGCTGCTGCGCGCGAAAAAGGCCCAGGGCTACAGGGTCGACGCCGGCGTTATCCGCCGCAACTCGCCGCTGGACCGCCTCGCCATGTTCACCGGCACGCTGAATGCGCGGCTGATCACGCTCGTGGCGACACTGGGGCTTTTCATGCTGGCGATCGGGCTGATCGGCATCCTGTCGACGCGCGACAGCAACGCGCGGCTGAAATCGATCTACGAGGACCGCGCGGTACCGCTAGCGCAGCTGTTCGAGATCAACGATCGCATGAAAGACAATACCATCGCGCAGTATGACGCCGCCGCAAAAGGCGTCGCCGGAAAGCCGATCGGCGATGTCGCCGGCAGGGTTGCCGCCAACATCGAGGCTATCTCCAGGATCTGGATGGATTACACGGCGACCTACTTCACGGCGGAGGAGAAGAGTGTGGCCGACAGCTTCGTCCTGGCGCGCAAGAATTATGTCGAGAACGCCGTCAAGCCCGCACTCGCACTGCTAAATGATCGCAAATATGAAGAAGCTGGCCGCATTCTGTCGAGTGACCTGTTCGTATCGGCCAAGCGGGATCTGGACAAGCTTGTAGCGATCCAGGTCGGGATAGCCAAAGCGGAATACGACATCGCGGTGCGTCGATACACGATTGCGATAGGGATTGCGGCCGCTGTCCTGGCCATAGGCCTGCTGGTGGGTGGATTCCTTGGCAGGCAAACCATCCGGGCCATTGCCCGACCGCTTGGGCGGCTCAATGGCGCGATGGCCAACATCAGCCAGGGCAAGCTTGACAACCGCATTCTGGTCGAGCGCGACGATGAACTCGGCGTGGCGCTGCGCAATTTGCAGACGGTGCAGGCGATCGTCCGCCATGACCGCGAGGAAATCAAGGCGACGGAGCGACGTTCCGAAACCCGGCGCAAGCTGGACATGGCCCGGCTGGCCGACGGCTTCGAAAGCGCGGTTGGCGAGATTGTCGAAACCGTATCCTCAGCGGCAACTGAACTTGAAGCCTCCGCTGATGCGCTGGCAGCGACCGCAGCCCGCTCCGGGGAATTGACATCGACGGTCGTAACCGCTTCCAAGGACGCCTCCTGCAACGTGCAGTCGGTGGCTTCCGCCACCGAGGAAATGGCGTCTTCCGTTAGCGAGATTGGCCGCCAGGTCATGGAATCGGCACGGATGGCCGGCGGCGCGGTTGATCAGGCCCGTGCCGTCAACGACCGCGTTGGCGAGTTGTCGAAGGCCGCAAGCCGAATCGGGGATGTGGTCGAACTGATCAGCACCATCGCCGGACAGACCAATCTGCTGGCGCTCAACGCCACCATCGAGGCGGCGCGCGCCGGCGAGGCCGGTCGGGGCTTTGCAGTCGTGGCATCCGAGGTGAAGGCGCTGGCCGAACAGACCGCGAAGGCGACCGGCGAGATCGGCCAGCAGATCGGCGCTATCCAGTCGGCGACGCAGGAGTCAGTGAACGCCATCAAGGAAATTGCCGGCACCATTGAAACACTGTCCGAGATATCGTCGACAATCGCGGCGGCGGTGGAACAGCAGGGTGCTGCGACGCAAGAAATTTCCCGCAACGTGCAGCAGGCCGCGCAGGGCACGCAGCAGGTTTCTTCCAACATTATCGACGTGCAGCACGGCGCCAGCGAGACCGGATCGGCGTCATCGCAGGTTCTCTCCGCCGCACAATCGCTGTCCGGCGACAGCAACCGCCTCAAGCTCGAGCTCGGCAAGTTCCTCAACTCAGTGCGGGCAGCCTGACGAAACGAAGGCCGGCTCAGGTCAAAATCACCTGTCGCGGGATCGGAATCAAAGAGGACCAGTCGAGCTTGGGCTGAGCGTTCATTGTCCCTCCGTTCGGTTTCGCAAGGGTTGTGCGTTTTGCAATTCCGGCGTAACCGACTGATGAGATTGAAGGTCGACAGGACTGGTTTTGGAGCTAAGTCCTTGAATTGTCTCGAAGACGCTTAGCTTCCCAAGCTGCATAAGAGGCTTCGATTCCCTTCGCCCGCTCCAAATCCCTGACCGCGGCACGATCGCTCTGATGCTTTCAGGTCTTGAAATTTCGCTTTGACGATCAACCGCGGCGCAGCGGCAGGTTGAGCCGACGCTCCTTTCGCTTAATCCATTGGGCTTAGCACGAACTGCAGGCTGTCGAGGGGCATGCCCGAAGTTCATGCTTTGCTCGCAAGGCGCGGACGGGAGATGGCCCATGCCCGATGCACGAATCCATATCGCCGCAGTCCTTCTTGCGACTTTCGCACTGAGCCCGGCGTATCCCATGACCTCGATGCAGCAGGCCTCCGGGATCTCGGCGCACGCCATGATCCCGAAGCGGCAGGCCGCGGCGCGTCCGGCCAAGCCGGCGCCGCATCGGCTTGTGATTCAGGTCAACCAGAATGATCCAGCCGTGATGAATTTGGCGCTGAACAACGCCACCAACGTGCTCGACTACTATCGCAAGAAGGGTGAAGAGGCCGATGTCGAGATCGTGGCGTTCGGTCCGGGACTGCACATGCTGCGCAAGGACACCACGCCGGTCGCAGATCGTATTCACGCCATGACGGATATCGCCTTTCCGAACAAGGTTCGCTTCGCCGCATGTGGCGTCACCAGGGAAGGGATGGAAAAAAAGGAGGGCAAGCAGCTCGAATTGGTGCCCGAGGCCTCGATGGTCCCCTCGGGGGTCGTACGCATGATGGAGCTGCAGGAGAAGGGCTGGAGCTACGTCCGGCCATAGACGATTGGAACGATGGGAGGCCGCGTTGATGCGCAAGCTGCTGTTCGTGCTGGTCCTGTCGCTGCTCGCGCTGCCCGCTTCTGCCCAAACCGCCGCCGTGGCCGGCGGCGACAAACGATCCGCAGAACCGGCCGCGTCTGCGCCCAAGCGCGGGAGCCGTATTGTACCGGCCGCTCAACCGCGGACGGCAGAAGGGGATGTGAGAGATCGCATCAATGCAGGCACGGTCGGACTCGCTGCCGGCCTCCTTGAAGGCGCACCGCTCCGCTTCGCCACGGAGATCTCGCGCGTGGTCAACGATAGCGGAAAGGTGCACGTGCTTCCGGTCGTGACGCGCGGACCGACCGAGAACGTCAACGACCTGCTCTATCTGAAGGGGATCGACATCGCGATCATCAACAGCGATTCGCTCGACGAGTATCGCGCGCAGGTGCCCGAGATCGGAAAGCGCATCGTGCATGTGATGAATTTGTTCCCGTCCGAGCTGCATATCTTCGTGCGTCCCGAGATCAACTCGCTCGCCGACCTCGCGGGCAAGAAGGTGAACTTCAACACGCAAGGGACCGCCGCCGCCTATTCGGGTCCACTCATCTTCAGTCGTCTCGGCATCGAGGTGGAGAAGACCTTCGTGCCTCACCCGGCCGCGCTGGAGCAGATGCGCAAAGGCGACATGGCAGCTGTGGTTTTCGTGACGTCGAAGCCGGTGGACGCATTCGTCAAGCGCAAATGGGACGACGGCTTCAAGTTCCTGCCGGTGCCGTGGGGTCCCAAGCTGGCCGACTATTACGTGCCGGCCTCGCTGACGCCGGCGGACTACCCCGCGCTGGTGCAGGCAGGGCACGATATCGAGACGATCGCGGTGCCGACAGTGCTGGTCGCCTATAACTGGAATCCCGGATCCCCACGCTATGACCGCGTCACGGCTTTCGTGAACGAGCTGTTCGGCAGGCTCGACCAGTTGCGTGCGTCCGGCTTCGACCCGAAATGGAAGGATGCCAATCCCGCTGCCAGTGTCCCCGGTCTGCAGCGCCTGAAGGCGGCTGAGAGCTGGCAAGATCCCCGGATCGCCAATCGGACGGGACGTCCATGAGGCGGCTCGCCGCCGTCCTGTTCGCCAGCCTGGGGATCGCGGAAGCTCACGGTCAATCCGCATCCAGCACGCTGAGGGGCCTCGACGAGTGCTTCGCCCAGTCGCGCGCAGCGGAAGCCACCTGCGATCAGGCGAGCGACGACAGCACGACCCGTCTCCAATGCAGGCTGAGGGCGCACAGTGCAGAGAAGCAGTGCCTTGATAATTTGTTCGCGAACAGGGACAACAAGGACGAGGTCCGACAGCCGGGCGATACGCCTTCCAAGCCGAGCGCCCGTACGCCGCCGGGGCCTGCCGCACCGGAGTCGCCGCTACCTCCGTCGATCCAGCCCCGTCGGGACGACACAAGCGCGGGACGTCCAATCGCCAAGAACTGGCTGATCAGCGAGACCACATCTCCAAGGGACTTCTCTCCGCTTTTCGTCGCCAAATTGTACGCGCTCGCCCCGGTCGCAGCCGATGCGCCTGGGATCCTCGTGCTGCGTTGCCTGAACCAGCAGACCGAGATGTCGCTCGGCGCCAATGGCGTCTGGCGCGCCTTGCGCGGTGGGGACGTCGAGGTCACCATCGCGTCCGATCAAGCTGCGGCAAGACCAATGCGCTGGCGATTGGCAGCCGACGGTCGCACGGCCACCATGCGGGAGGACCCGGTCGAGGTCGTGCGCGCGCTGGGCGGCGGAACGACGTCGATTGCCGTAACCGACGGCACTGGCCGCAACGCCGGTGCGATCTTCGACCTCGCCGGCATCGATGTCGTCCGCACCAAACTCGCAAGTGCCTGCCGCTGGCCGAATGCGACGGTCGAATCGCGAGGGCGGTGATTCCATCGGCTTCAAATTCCCGACGCTGCGCGGCGTAAGAAAGCCGATAGCCTCGCCGAAGGCAGCGCTTGCGCGATGATGGCGCGCCGTCGAAGATTCTAATATATTAGCCCCTTGCTCCCGGCATTTGCCGCTTTCCCGGCTAAGCTCCCTCATCGCCCGGCAGGTGCGGTCCTCGTGTCGGGCAATTCGGGTGAAGACCAGGGCCTGCGAAAAAATGGACCAGCAAAAGCTCGACCGCGCGATCGGTCGCCGATTGAAGACGCTGAGGACGCAGGTCGGCATGACCTTGAACGAACTTGCAGCGCGCTCCGGTGTCAGCCGAGCCATGATCGGGCGCGTGGAGCGTGCGCAGAGCAGTGCCACGGCTGCGCTGCTGAGCAAGCTTTGTGTTGCCCTCGATGTTTCGCTCAGCGACGTCGTCGCGCTCTCGGAGAAGCCGCCGGAGCGGCTGACGCGGCTTGCCGATCAGCCGCAATGGCGCGATCCCGACAGCGGCTATCGGCGGCGTCATGCCTCTCCAGCCGATGCGGCGAGCGGCATCGAGATCATCGTCGTCGATCTGCCGGCCGGTGCGCGGGTGTCCTACAGCCCCTGGGGCCGCAACGCCTTCACCCAGCAGCTCCTGATGCTGGAGGGAGCGGTCTGTGTGCATATCGACGCCAAGACGGTGCGCCTGCGCGAAGGCGACTGTCTCGACTTCGACGTCATGCGCGCGGTCACCTTCGAGAACGAAACCAAGCAGGACGCGCGCTACGTCATCATCACGCGGCGCGGCACATCTTACGGGAAAATGTGATGTCGCTGATCGTACGGGATGCAACGCTGGAGGATGCCGAGGATATCCTCGCCATCTACAATTTCGCCGCGATCAACACCACGGCGGTCTGGACCGACGGGCCGGCCGATCTCGCATCGCGGCGCAACTGGATTACCGAGCGGCAGCAGGCGGGCTATCCGGTGCTGGTCGCGATGAAGGGCAGGGATGTCGTCGGCTTCGCCTCGTTCGGCGATTTCCGTCCCTTTCCCGGCTATCGCCACACGGTGGAGAATTCGGTCTATGTCGACGAGCGGCATCATCGGGCGGGCATCGGCCACAGCCTGCTGGCCGCGCTGATCGAGCGCGCCACGATGCTCAATAAGCATGCCATGATCGCCGGGATCGAGGCCGCCAATGCCGGCTCGATCGGCCTGCATGCCTCGCTCGGCTTTGCCGAGGTCGGCCGCATGCCGGAGGTCGGCTGCAAGTTCGGCCGCTGGCTCGACCTCGTCTTCATGCAGAAGCGGCTTGCAAGCCAAGCGAATCCTTGACGTGAGACCGTGACGATGCAGATCCTCATTGGCGACACCTTCGATCCGCGCGTCGTCGCGCTGCTCGACCACCACGTCACGGCGGCGCGGGCGCAGACAGCCCCGGGCAGCGCGCATGCGCTTGATCTCTCCGGGTTGCGCGCAAGCGACGTCACGTTCTGGACCGGCTGGGACGGCGAGACGCTGGTCGCGACCGGCGCGCTGAAGACGCTCTCCGCCGGCCACGGCGAGGTGAAGTCGATGCACACGGTCCAGACCACGCGCCGCCGCGGCTTTGGTGGCCTTATGCTCTGCCACATCATTGCCGAGGCGCGCAGGCGTGACATGAAGCGTCTGAGCCTCGAGACCGGCTCGTGGGACTATTTCAAGCCGGCGCACGCGCTCTACCATGCCCACGGCTTCGAGCCGTGCGGCCCGTTCGAGGGCTATACCGAGGACCCCAACAGTCTGTTCCTGACACTTGATCTGAGCGGCGCCTGAGGCCACGGCCCCGCGCAACCGGGGCTCGAACGTACCGTCTGGCCCCTCAAAATGAGTTGCGTACCTCAAAGTGCCTCTGCTAGCCTGCAGGCATGGCCGAAGAGACCGTTTCCGCCGCGCTGACGCTGAAGGACATCGCCCGTGAGGCCGGTGTCAGTCTCGCGACTGTCGATCGCGTCCTGCACAACCGCCCGGGCGTGCGGCCGGACACGGTCCGGCGCGTACAGGACACGATCGCGCGTAACGCGTTCCAGCCGCATGTGGCCGCCGCCGAGCTCGCTCGCGGCCGCGCCCGCCGCTTCGCCTTCGTGATGCCGTCGGGGCCGAACCCGTTCATGCAGCAGATCGAGGCCTATCTCGGCGAGATGTCGGCCTGGCTCTCGGCCCGCCGGATCAGTGTCGAGATGGTCGCAACCGACGTGTTCGATCCGTCCGTGCTCGCCGCGTCGCTCGAGGCGCTGTCGGGCGATTGCGACGGCGTTGCGGTGGTGGCGCTCGATCATCCCGGCGTTCGCGCTGCGATCGACGATCTCGTCGACGTCGGCACCAAGGTCGTGACGCTGGTCTCGGACGTGCCGTCGTCACGACGCCACCATTATGTCGGCATCGACAACATCGCGGCTGGCCGCACCGCCGGCGCGCTGGTCGGGCGGCTGGTCGGCGAAAAATCCGGCAAGGTCGCGATCGTCGCCGGCTCGCAGGGCCTGCGCGATCATGCCGAGCGCATTTTTGGCTTCAATCAGGTGATGGCGTCGGAATTTCCCGACCTTGCCGTGCTGCCGGTGCTGGAAGGGCGCGACGAGGATGATCGCTCGGAGCGGCTTCTGGCGCGGTTGTTGGGCAGGCATGCTGACATTGTCGGTCTTTATAACGTCGGCGCCGGCACACAAGGCGTGGCCAGCGCGTTGAGCGAGGCCGGCCGCGACAGGAGAATGGTGTTCGTCGCCCACGACATCACCGCGCTGACGCGCCGGTTGTTGTTGCAGGGCGCGATGGATGCCGCGATCTCGCAGAATCCGGGACATGAGGCGCGTGCCGCGGTGCGCGTGCTGCTCGCGCTCGCCCGCGGCGAGCCGATCTTGCGCGAACAGGAGAAGATCAGGATCGACATCGTGATGCGGGACAACCTGCCTTAGGCGGCAGCGTGGATTTGTGAGGACGGCCCGCAGAACAGGCGACGGAGATCGCCGGCCGGGCCAGCAAGGGAGGACGAGGCGTGTATCTCGGAGTGGACATCGGCACGTCCGGTGTGAAAGCGGTGCTCGTGAGCGAAGCCGGCGCGATTATCGCGACGGCGGCCCGCGAGCTTGCGCTGTCGCATCTTGCGCCGTTGTGGTCCGAGCAGGATCCCGATTCCTGGGTCGATGCGGCGATCGGCGCGGTCGATGATCTCGCGCGCCACCATCCGCGCGAGGTCGCGCAGGTGCGCGGCATCGGGCTCTCAGGCCAGATGCATGGCGCGACGCTGCTCGGTGCAGACGGACGCCCGCTGCGGCCGGCGATCCTCTGGAATGATGGCCGCTCGCATGCCGAATGCATGGAGCTCGAGCGCCGCTGCGCCTCGCTGCACGCCATCGCAGGCAATCTGGCGATGCCCGGCTTCACCGCGCCAAAGCTGCTCTGGGTGGCGCGGCACGAGCCCGACATCTTCGAACGTGTCGCCAAGGTGCTGCTGCCAAAAGCTTATGTGCGCTACCGCCTCACCGGCGAGATGGCCGAGGACATGTCGGATGCGGCCGGCACGCTGTGGCTCGATGTCGGTCGGCGCAGCTGGTCGGCGGAGCTGCTCAATGCCACCGGGCTCGATCTGCTTCACATGCCGCGCCTCGTCGAAGGCAGCGAGGTGAGCGCGATGCTTGCGCCCGAATTCGCGCAACGCTGGGGGATGGCGAAAGAGGTCGTGGTCGCGGGCGGCGCCGGCGACAACGCGGCGAGCGCGATCGGGCTGGGCGCGATCGCGCCCGGCGATGCCTTCCTGTCGCTCGGTACCTCCGGCGTGCTGTTTCGCGTCACCGATCGCTTTGCGCCGGCGCCGGCCTCGGCGGTGCACGCGTTCTGTCACGCACTCCCCGGCCTGTGGCACCAGATGGGCGTGATGCTGTCGGCCGCGGCCTCGCTCGCCTGGCTCGCCGGCGTGATGGAGATGCCGGCCGCGGCCCTGCTGGCGCCGCTCGGCGAGCGCGTCGATGGCCCGAGCCCAATCAAATTCCTGCCCTATCTCGACGGCGAGCGCACGCCGCACAACGACGCCGCCGCAAGCGGCGCCTTCGTGGGCCTGCGTGGCTCGACCGGGCGCAACCCGATCGTGCAGGCCGTGCTCGAAGGCGTCGCCTTCGCCGCGCGCGACAATCTGGCGGCGCTGAGCGCGGCGAGCGGGCCGATTACTGAAGTCGATCTCGTCGGTGGCGGATCGCGCTCGCCGCTCTGGGCGCAGATCTGCGCCGACGTGCTCGGCATTCCCGTGCACCGTGTCGAGGAGGGCGAGGTCGGCGCGGCGCTTGGCGCAGCGCGGCTCGGCCGGCTTGCAACGACCGGCGAAGATCCGGCGCAGGTCTGCACGCCTCCGCGGCGGCTCGCCAGTTTCGTGCCGCGCGCATCCGTTACCGCCGCCTATGACGACGCCTATCGCCGGTGGCGCCAGCTTTATCCCGCGCTGAAGGAGACCGCCTAAGTGAACGCGTCAGCCAAATTCTTCGATGCAAGCACGCCGGTCGCCTTTGGCGGCAAGGATGCAGGAAACACGCTCGCCTTCCGTTGGTACGACAAGGACCGCATGGTTCACGGCCGCAGGCTGGAGGACCACTTGCGCTTCGCGGTCTGTTACTGGCATTCGCTGTGCTGGCCGGGCGGCGATCCCTTCGGCGGCGAGACCTTCCTGCGGCCCTGGCACCATGGCTCCGATCCGATGGCGATGGCGCGGGCCAAGGCCGATGTGGCCTTCGAGCTGTTTCGCTTGCTGGATGTGCCCTTCTTCACCTTCCACGACGTCGATGCGGCGCCTGAAGGCGCCTCGCTCGCCGAATCCGTCGCCAACCTCAACGCGATCGCTGATCTCTTCGAAGCGAAGATGGAATCGGCCAAAGTCCGCCTGCTCTGGGGCACCGCCAACCTGTTCACGCATCGCCGCTACATGGCGGGTGCTGCGACCAATCCGGATCCCGAGATCTTCACCTATGCCGCCGGCCAGGTCCGCGCCGCGCTGGAGGTGACGCATCGGCTGGGCGGCCAGAACTACGTGCTGTGGGGCGGCCGCGAGGGCTACGAGACGCTGCTCAACACCGATCTCAGGCGCGAGCTCGACCAGCTCGGCCGCTTCGTCTCGCTCGTGGTCGAGCACAAGCACAAAATAGGCTTCAAGGGCCCGATCCTGATCGAGCCGAAGCCGAAGGAGCCGACCAAGCATCAATACGACTTCGACGTCGCCACCTGCTACGGCTTCCTCGCGCGCTATGACCTGCTGAAGGACGTCAAGCTCAACATCGAGCAGAACCATGCCATCCTCGCCGGCCACTCCTTCCATCACGAGGTCGCGCTCGCCGAGGCCCTCGGTGTTTTCGGCTCGCTCGACATCAACCGCGGCGACGATCTGCTTGGCTGGGACACCGACCAGTTCGCGATGAACGTGGGCGAGCTGGCGCTGGTGTTCCATGAAATCCTGAACCGTGGCGGCTTCACCTCGGGCGGGCTCAATTTCGACGCCAAGATCCGCCGTCAGTCGATCGATCCCGACGACCTCATCCATGCCCATGTCGGCTCGATGGATGCCTGCGCACGGGCGTTCATCGCCGCCGCCGACATGCTCGATGCCGGCGTTCTCACGGCACCGCTCGCTACGCGCTACGAGGGATGGGGCGGCGCTGAGGGCCGGGCCATTCTCGGCGGTCAGCGTTCGCTCGCCGATCTCGCCGATCGCGCGCTGGGTCCCGGTTTCGACCCGCAGCCGCGCTCGGGGCGGCAGGAATACCTGGAATCACTGGTCAACCGCTACGTCTGAGCGAGGTCGCCGATGGCAAGTGCTGAGACAACACCGGTCCTCGAACTCTCCGGTATCGGCAAGGAGTTCGGTGCGATCCGCGCGTTGCATGGCGTCGACATGCAGGTGTTGCCGGGCGAAGTGGTCGGCCTGATGGGCGACAACGGCGCCGGCAAGTCGACGCTGGTCAAGATCATCGCCGGCAATTTCCGCCCGAGCCATGGCGAGATCCGCTTTGCCGGCGACGCGGTCCATTTCAGCCGGCCCATCGATGCCCGCGCGGTCGGGATCGAGGTCGTCTATCAGGATCTCGCGCTGGCCGACAATCTGACGGCGGCTGCCAACGTGTTCCTCGGCCGGGAGCTGAAGCGCAAGTTCGGACCGCTCGCTCTTCTCGACCACAAGGCGATGGCGGCGCGCGCGCTTGAATTGTTCGGCGAGCTGCGCTCCGAGACGCGGCCCGATGATCTCGTCAAGCAGATGTCGGGCGGCCAGCGCCAGGCGGTCGCGATCGCGCGGACGCGGCTTTCCAATGCGAAGCTGGTGATGATGGACGAGCCGACGGCCGCGATCTCGGTCCGCCAGGTCGAGCAGGTGCTGGGCCTGATCCACCGGCTGAAGGAGCAGGGCGTCGCCGTGATGCTGATCTCGCACCGCATGCCTGACGTCTTCGCGGTGTGCGACCGCGTCATCGTCATGCGCCGCGGCGAGAAACGGGCCGACAAGGCGATCGACACGACGTCCCCTGAGGAAATCACCGCCCTCATCACCGGCGCGAAGGAGGCGGCGTGATGGCCATGCCCCTGGAATCTCCGGTCAGCTTCTCGAATGTCGGCAAGATCAAATGGTGGCAGCGCGGCATCTTCGCGTCCCAGACAGGCTATGTGCTGATAGCGCTGGCGGTGCTGCTGGTGATCATGCATTTCGCCAGCCCGTATTTCTTCACCGAAGGCAACATGCAGAACGTGGCGAAGAATTTTTCCTTCATCGCCATTGCCACCCTCGGCGTCACCTTCGTTATCATCACCGGCGGCATCGATCTCTCGGTCGGCTCGATGATGTGCTTCTCGGCCATGATCACCTCGATGGTCATGACCGAGCTGTCGACGCCCGGCGGGCTCGGCGCCTCGCTGTTCGTGCACATGGCGCCCGATGGCAAGACCGTGCTGGCCAACGTCCCCGGCCTGATCCTGCTGGTCTCGGTCGCGGCGGGGCTCGTCGTCGCGCTGATCGTCGGCCTCGTTAACGGCTTCTGCATCGCCGTGCTCGGGCCTGTCGCCCTTCGTAACCACGCTCGGCATGCTCTCCATCGTGCGCGGGCTCGGCTATGTCGTCTCCAACGGTCGCGGCAGTTTTCCGGGCGGGCCCGGATGCCGATTATTTCTACGCGCTGACCTCGGGCGATGTGTTCGGCGTGCCCGTGCCCTTCATCTATCTCGTGATCCTCGCTCTCGTGATGGCCGTGATCCTGCACCACACCTCATTCGGTCGCCACGTCTTCGCGCTCGGCGGCAACGAGAAGGCGGCGGAGCTCACCGGCATCCCGGTCGTGCGGGTGAAGATCGAGGTCTATGTGATCTGCGCGCTCGCAGCAGGGCTCCAGGGCATCATCATCTCCGGCTGGCTTGGGTCTGCGCCGGCCAACATGGCGACGTCCTACGAGCTCAACGTGATCGCGGCCGCCGTGATCGGCGGCGCCAATCTCGCCGGCGGCATCGGCGGCCCGCTCGGCGCCATCGTCGGCTGCGTGCTGCTGGAGGTGATCCGCAACGGCCTCGTGCTGGCGCAGGTCAATTCCTACTGGCAGCAGACGCTGGTGGGCGTGATCATCATCCTGGCGGTGCTGGTCGACCGTGTCCGCTCGCGGATGATTTGAACTGACGTCGTTCCGGGAAGGCAACGAAAATGCCGCCTGTCCGCTTCCCGGAGCGATATCTCGAAGGATAGGCGCCAAACAAGGGTGGAGGACACAATGAGGAAAATTCTTCTTGCCGGCGTGGCCGTCGCGATGATGGCTACGCCGGCATTTGCCGCGAACTACCGCTTCGCTGATCGTGCCCAAGGCGATGAACAATCCGTTCTTCGACTTTGCGCGTGACGGCTGCCATGAAGCGCGCCAAGGAGCTTGGCAACATCGAGTGCATCTACAAGGGGCCGATCGAGCATGAGCCGGCGACGCAGGCGCAGATCATCCAGGACTTCGTCACCCAGAAGGTGGACGGGCTCGCGATCTCGGTCGCCGACGTCGCGGCCATGACCAAGTCGATCGAGGCGGCGACTGCGGCCGGCATCCCCGTCATCACCTTCGATGCCGACGCGCCGGGCTCCAAGCGCATCGCCTATATCGGCACCAACAACAAGGAGTTCGGCGTCGCGCTCGGCAAGCAATTGCTGAAGCTCCGGCCCGACGGCGGCAAATACGCCATGGTCTCGGGCGGGCCGGGTGCCAAGAACCTCGCCGAGCGCGTCGATGGCGTCCGCGAGGCGCTGAAGGGATCGAAATGGACCGAGGTCGCGGGCTCTCCGACCTTCTGCAACGACGACCCAGCGCTCGCGGTCCAGCAGATGACCGACGTGCGCACCGCGACGCCCGACCTCGCCGCGATCGTCCCCGTCGGCGGCTGGCCGATGTTCGCCCCCGAGGGCTTCAAGGCCTTTGCCTCCAGGTACAAGAAGGACATCGACAGCCGGCAAGTTCACCCTCGTCGTCGCCGACACGCTCAAGATGCAGCTCGAGCTGCTGCGTGACGGCTATGCCAATGCGCTGGTCGGCCAGCGTCCGTTCGAGATGGGCGAGAAGGCGATGGACACGCTGCTCGCCATCAAGAAGGGCGAGAAGGTGCCGGAGATCGTCTATACCGGCCTCGATCTCGTGACCAAGGACAACGTGGCGCAGATGTTGAAATAGCAGATGTTGAAATAGGAGTGTCGCCAGCCCCACACTCCTGTGCTCTCTCCCGTTTGCGGCGTTCGCAAGCGGGAGAGATACCCGCCCCTGGAAGGAATGGGAATGAAACGGTCGCGATTGGGCTCACTCGACGTCACCTCGATCGGCCTCGGCACCGCGCCGCTCGGCGGATTGTTTGCTCCGGTCAGCGACGCCGATGCCGAAGCGACGCTCGCGCGTGGCTGGTCGGCCGGCATCCGCTTCTACGATACCGCGCCGCTTTACGGCTTTGGCCTGGCGGAACGGCGGCTGGGTGCTTTCCTGCGGCAGCAGCCGCGCGATTCCTACGCCATATCGACCAAGGTCGGTCGCCTCCTGCGCACGCCTGATGGTGCCGCGGCCGAGGACGAGCACTACAAAGGCACGTCGCGCGAGCGGCCGGTGTTCGACTTCACTTATGACGGCGTGATGCGCTCGATCGAGGAGAGCCTCGTCCGCCTCGGGCTCGATCGCGTCGATGTCCTGCTGGTGCATGATCCGGACGATCATTATGACGACGCCGTCACTGGGGCCTTCCGCGCGCTGCAGCGCCTGCGCGCAGACGGCACGGTCGAGGCGATCGGCGCCGGCATGAACCAGTCGGAAATGCTGGTCCGCTTTGCGGAAGCCGTGCCGGTCGACTGCTTCCTGCTCGCCGGCCGCTACACGCTGCTCGACCAGGGCGCGCTGGATGCGCTGTTTCCGGTCTGCGCCGCGAAGAACATCGGCATCCTGCTGGGCGGCATCTACAACAGCGGCATCCTGGCCAATCCGCGCACGAGCGCGAAGTTCAACTATCAGGACGCCGACGCGGCGCTCGTTGCGCGCGCGATCGCGCTCGACGAGCTTTGCCGCAAGCACGGCACCGAGCTGAAGGCGGCCGCGCTCCAGTTCTGCATGGCCCATCCGGCCGTGACGGTCGCCGTGCTGGGCGCGCGCAACGCCGCGGAGGTCGCCGACAACATCGCGATGTCGGAGAGCTTTGTGCCGCAAGCTTTCTGGCAGGAGCTGCGTGCGAAAAACCTCGTCGACGCGCGGGCGCCGCTGCCCGGCGGAGCGTGAGACATGGTCATCGACGGTCACCAGCATTTCTGGGATCCCGCGCGCGCCGACTATCCCTGGATGGACGCACCTGAACTGGCGTCGATCCGCCGCGCCTTCGGCCCCGCCGATCTCGCTCCGCTGCTGAAAGCGAACGGCATCGATGCCAGCATCGTGGTGCAATGCCGCTCCGCGCTGGCGGAGACCGAGGAGTTCTTGCGGATCGCGCATGCCACGCCCTTTGTCATCGGTGTCGTCGGCTGGGTCGATCTGACCGATGCCTCGCTCGGCGACACGCTCGATCGCCTGCGCGCCTTGTCGGGCGGCGAAAAGCTCGTGGGCATTCGCCATCAGGTCCATGACGAGTGCGATCCCGACTGGCTGTTGCGCGCGGATGTCCAGCGCGGACTCGCGGCAGTGTTCGCCCGCGATCTCGCCTACGACTTCCTCGTCCGCACGCGCGAACTGCCCGCCGCGATTGCGACCGCAAAAGCCTTTCCGCGGGCGCGCTTCGTGCTCGATCACGTGGCCAAGCCGCCGATAGCCGATGGCGGAAGCACCGCATGGTCCGATCGCATCGCAGCGCTTGCGGCCTGCGGCAATGTCTGGTGCAAGATCTCAGGGCTGGCGACGGAAGCGAAGTGGAACGACTGGGACGCGGCACGGCTGTTCCCGTTCGTCGAGCACGCAGCAAATTGCTTCGGCGAAGATCGCCTGATCTTCGGCTCCGACTGGCCGGTATGTCTGCTGGCGGGCAGCTACGGCGAGATCAAGAACGCACTGGAGGCGTGCCTGGCGAAGCTTGGCCCACAAGTGCGAGAGAAGGCGTTTGGGGTCAATGCGAAGGCTGCGTACCGGTTGCTACCGAACTAGCGCGGCGCGCTTACCCTCCATCGAAGGTTTTGCGCGCGCCGATCGATTACCTGGTAGGTTATCGGCGCGCGCCAATCGTTCGCGAAAATTACTTCGCCGCCGTCACCATGATCTCGACGGTGTATTGCGGCGCTGCCAGCTTCGCTTCGACCGTGGCGCGGGCTGGGGTGTTGCCGGGCGACACCCAGCCGTCCCACACCGCGTTCATTTCCTGGAACGTCTTCATGTCGGTGATGTAGATCGTGGCCGACAGCAGCTTCGACTTGTCGGTGCCGGCCTTGGCGAGATGGCCGTCGATGGTCGCCAGGATGTCCTGGGTCTGCTTGGTCACGCTTTCGCCGGCCGCATTGTTGGCGACGACACCGGCGAGATAGACGGTGTTGCCGTGCACGACGACCTGGCTCATGCGCGGGCCGGATTCAAAACGCTGAATGCTCATTTGGGGATCTCCTGGTGGGAATGGCGGCCCTGTCTAGCGCAGCGGATTAAACCGTGCCACCCCGCCGACGCATGCGCCACGAGCGATGCATGCGCCGCTTAACGAAATTGGCTGAAGAAAGCCCAGATCGTCTCGGCGCCGTCAATATCGCCGTTCTGCGGGCCGAGCAGGCCGGTTGCGACCTTCGGGAAGCGGGCATCCGGAGCAAATCCGGGCATGCGATGGCCGCCATCGTTGACGCGATAGAGCACGACGTCGTGCCCTGGCGGGCAACGCGATGTGATCCGCGTGGCCGTGGATTGGTCTGCGGGCGCTCTGTCAGGAAGGTCCGTCAGGCTTGCGTCGTCGGCCTCGCAACCATTGAGCTGGCGCCAGAACGCCACGGTCTTCTCGGTGGACCAGAACCCGTCTGCGGCAAAATAGCTCGATCCGCGTCCACCTTCGTATGGGATCAGCGGGTCGGCCGTGCCGTTCATGATCAGCATCGGCAGCGGCCGCGACGGATGGCAGGTGACGGCGCCCTCATCGGTGAGATTCATGATCACGCTCGCGCCGGCACAAACAGATCGGCGCGGGCGCAAACCAGCGTCATCACCATGGCGCCGCCGTTGGAGACGCCGGTGACATAGACGCGTTTGGCATCGGCGGTGCCATCGGCCACCAGCTTCTCGACGAGCTTCGCGATAAAGGCGACGTCATCGGTGCCTGCGGGCGGTCCGCGTAGCTCAGGTCCTGCCTTCGTCCGCGCATCGGCCCAGGCATGGTTGAGCCCATCGGGAAAGACCACGGCGAGCCCCTCGCGCTTGGCGACCTGCGGCCATGCGGTCCGCGTGATCATGTCGGCGCCGCGCTGGGTCTTGCCATGCAGCACGATTACGAGCGGCGCCGGTTTTTTCGCCGGCCGTAGCGCGGTGTAGGAACGCTGCACGCCGTTGACGTCGATCGTATCGGCGGACACGGCCGGGGCGGTGGCGAGCGCCGCAACAAACGCCGCGATGCGCATCCACCAACGCATGGTCTATCCGACCGCTTTCGCCGCCGCACGGCCGGCATTGCGGCCCGAGAACAGGCAGCCACCGAGGAAGGTGCCTTCCAGCGAGCGATAGCCGTGCACGCCGCCGCCGCCGAAGCCTGCGGCTTCGCCGACCGCGTAGAGGCCAGGAATAATCTGCCCTTCCTCGCCGAACACGCGCGAATTGAGATCGGTCTCGAAACCGCCCAGCGTCTTGCGGGTGAGGATGTTCAGCTTGACCGCGATCAGCGGTCCCTGCGCAGGATCGAGGATGCGGTGCGGAGACGCGGTGCGGATCAGCTTGTCGCCGATGTAACGCCGCGCGTTGTGGATGTTCATCACCTGCGCATCCTTGACGTAAGGGTTGGCGATCTCGCGGTCGCGCGCTTCGATCTGCATCCTCACCTCGTCAAGCCTGAGCAGATCGTTGCCGGCGAGCTTGTTCATCGCGGCAACGAGATCCTCAATCTTGTCGCGCACGATGAAGTCGACACCATGGCGTTTGAACGCCTCCACCGGCGCCGGCGCGCCCTTGTTGGTGGCGCGGCGCAAGGTCATGCGCCAGCTCTTGCCCGTGAGATCGGGATTCTGCTCCGAACCCGACAGCGCAAACTCCTTCTTGATGATGCTCTGCGTCAGGATGAACCAGGAATAATCATAGCCGGTCGACATGATGTATTCGAGCTGGCCGAGCGTGTCGGAGCCGGGGAATAGCGGCGCCGGCAGCCGCGTGCCGGTGGCGTCGAACCACATCGAGGAGGGGCCGGGCAGGATACGGATGCCGTGGCGTGGCCAGATTGGATCCCAGTTCTGGATGCCCTCGACATAATGCCACATGCGGTCGCGGTTGATCAGCCGCGCGCCGGCCTTCTCGGTGATCCCGATCATGCGGCCGTCGACATGCTCGGGCACGCCGGAGATCATGAATTTTGGCGGCTCGCCGAGCCGCTTCGGCCAGTTCTGCCGCACCAGATCATGATTGCCGCCGATGCCGCCGGAGGCGACGATCACGGCCTGCGCCTTCAGCGCAAATTCGCCGACGACATTGCGCGACGAGCTCTTGCCGCGCTCGATAGTGTCGGGCGCGAGAACGACGCCGCTGACGCCATCCACCGTGCCGTTGGTGATGGAGAGCGCATCGACGCGATGGCGGAACTTGAAGATCAGCCGGCCACTTTTGGCCGCTTCGCGCGCGCGGCGCTCGAACGGCTCGACGATGCCGGGGCCGGTGCCCCAGGTGACGTGAAAGCGCGGCACCGAATTGCCGTGGCCCATCGCATCATAGCCGCCGCGCTCGGCCCAGCCGACCACGGGGAAGATGCGATGACCCATCGCGCGCAGCCAGTCGCGCTTCTCGCCCGCAGCGAACGCCACATAGGCCTCGGCCCATTGGCGCGGCCAGAAATCCTCGTCGCGGTCGAAGCCGGCGGTGCCGAGCCAGTCCTGCATCGCAAGCTCGAAGGAGTCCTTGATGCCGAGCCGGCGCTGCTCCGGCGAGTTCACCAGAAACAATCCGCCAAACGACCAGAACGCCTGGCCGCCCAGCGACTGCTCGCCCTCCTGGTCGACCACGATCACGCGCTTGCCGGCGTCGGCAATCTCGGTCGCCGCGACCAGTCCGGATAGTCCTCCGCCGACGACAATGACGTCCGCTTGCTCAGCCCAATGTTCGGTCATGAGTTCCCCCCTGTAGTTGCCCGGATTGAAGCCAGCGGTTGCAACTGAGATCAAGGGCTTGTCGCTTAAGACATCGTTAACTTGTTCCACTTCGGGATTGAGGCCGGCCGAGTGCAGCGCGGGCGCAACACTGGATTTGAATTTGTTTTGAGTGAGCCGGCGCGCCTAGACAAAACCGCGGTTACGACAGACGCTAGGCGCGCATCACCACCTGACACACAAATTCGGATTCGACTGGGGCGGGGGACAATGAAGTTTCTGACGGGGTTGCTTGCGGCGGTTCTGGTCCTGATCGCCGGAATGGGGACTTCTCACGCCGTGGTCAGGATCGCGGATGACCGCGGTGGCCGGATCGGAACCTACGTCGACAAATACCAGGACCTGCGCCAGTCCGGCGACACCGTCATCATCGACGGCCTCTGCGCCTCGGCCTGCACCATTGTTCTCGGCGCCATCCCGCGCGACCGCATCTGCGTCACCTCGCACGCGACGCTCGGCTTCCACGCCGCCTGGGATTTCGGGACCAATGGTCGCGCCGTAACCAATGCCGAGGCGACCCAGATGCTCTACGCGATGTACCCCTCGCAGGTGAAGCGCTGGATCTCGCAGCGCGGCGGCCTCACCCCGCACATGCTGTTCCTGAAGGGCAGGCAGCTCCAGGCCATGTACAAGCCCTGCTACCTCGACGCGCAGGCCTCGGCGGTCAAGCCGCCGTCAAGGTAGGTCTCGCACTTTCGCTGCTCTTGCTTCAGCTCTCCCGCTTGCGGGAGAGGTTGGATTGCATCAGCAGATGCAATCCGGGTGAGGGGGTACAGGTCTATCGGCAGCATCACGCTGAGAGAGGCCACTCAGCCCAGCCCTCTCCCCCGTAAGAACGGGGAGAGGGGGAAGAAAGGCACCTCCGCACCACGTGATCTGCATCCCGCCCGCCGCGCTTGCCCGGCTGCCGGCTAGCGCCTATTTGAAAGGCAGGGAACCCGGCGCTTCCGCCCGATCATTTGTCATGGCTCAACCACTGCACCCCACCCATCCGGTATCGGACAATTCGCCCACTGCCGGCCGAATGCCGTCCGTGCTGCTGCTGGCCGGCGCGGGCGCTGCCGGGCTGGTCGTGATCGGCGCGCTCACGCTCTGGTTCCACTACGGCAGCCAGGTGTTCTTCGAAATGATCAGGACCGGCTTTGCCGCCTGCTTCTGACCCGCGACAGGAAGTGTTCCGCTCATGAGCTCCGCCGCCCGCCCGTTGGTGATTGCAACCGCCTTCGCCTCAAGCCTCGTCGTCGGTCTGCTCGTGCTGTTCTGGGCGATGGGCGGGGTCAGCAAGGTGGTGCAGCCGGCCGCGGTCGGCGGCCCGTTCCAGCTCACCGACCAGAACGGCAAGGCCGTCACCGACGCGAGCCTCAAGGGCAAGCCGACCCTGATCTTCTTCGGCTATACCCATTGCCCCGACGTCTGCCCGACCTCGCTGTTCGAGATGTCGGAAGTGCTGCGCGCGATGGGCAAGGATGCCGACAAGGTCAACGCCGTCTTCATCTCGGTCGATCCCGAGCGCGATACGCCCGCGACGATGAAGGATTATCTGTCGAGCTTCGATCCTCATCTCGAAGGCCTCAGCGGCGATCCGGCAGAGACCGCCAAGGTGATCACGTCCTACCGGGTCTATGCCAAGAAGGTCCCGATGAAGGACGGCGACTACACCATGGACCACACCGCGCTGATCTATCTGATGGACCGCGACGGCCGTTTCGTTTCGCCGTTCAACCTGAAACGCAGCCCGGAAGAAGCTGCGACCGAGCTGAAGCGGTATCTCTGAGAAGAACTCGGTCGAGCCGCGAGGTCCCCTGCGCCTCTCCCGCAAGCGGGAGAGGGAGCGCACCTTCACCGTCGCCGCAATCGGCGCTCGCGTTCCCGGCCGGATGGTCTATAAGGCCTTCCGATCCCAACGAAATTCGTTAATTCTCGGCCGATGGCTCCATCGCAACAGGCAAAATCGTCCAAATCTGCCCGTGGCTTGCTGATAGAGCTGGCCGTCGCTGCGTGCCTGCTCGCAGGCCTGCCGGACGCGAGCGCCCAGGCCCCGGCCAGGCAGCCCCCCGCAGCACCCCAGGCCACGCCGCAGGTTGTACCCCAAGCCGCGCCGCAGGCCGTGCCCGGCTTCTGGGACCCCCGCCGTCGCCCGGAGCGGCCGGATTTGTCGCGCCTGACCGTGATCCGCTTCCTGACCGAGACCGATTATCCGCCGTTCAACTACACCGGCGCCGACGGCAATCCGGCCGGCTTCAATGTCGATCTCGCCCGCGCGCTGTGCGAGGAGATCAAGGTGACCTGCACCGTGCAGATGCGCCGTTTCGAGACGCTGGTCGATGCGCTCGCCTCCAACCGGGGCGATGCCATTATTGCTTCGATGGCGGTGAGCCCGCAACTGCGCGCGCGCGTCGATTTCACCGATCCCTATTACCGCGTGCCGGCGCGCTTCGCCTCGCGCAAGGATGCGGTGATGCCGGAGATCCGCCCCGAATATCTCGAAGGCAAAAAAGTCGGCGCCATCGCGGGCTCAGCACATGAGGCCTATCTGAAGGCGATGTTCACGGACGCCGAGCTGCACGGCTATCCCAACGACGACGTGCTTCGCACCGCGCTCCGCAAGGGTGAGGTCGACTTCATCTTCGGCGACGCCATCTCGCTGGCGTTCTGGATCAACGGCACGGATTCCGGCGATTGCTGCGCCTTCTCCGGCGGTCCCTTCGTCGAGAGCCGCTTCTTCGGCGAGGGCATCGGCATCGCCGTGCGCAAGGGCAACGACGTGCTGCGCCAGGCGCTCAACTGGGCCCTGTTCCGTGTCTGGGAAAAAGGCCGCTACACCGATCTGTGGCTGCGGTATTTTTCGGTGAGCCCGTTTTAGCTCGTTCCGCTGCGGCGACAATTCCTCATCCTGAGGAGCTTGCGAAGCAAGCGTCTCGAAGAATGAAGGCCCCGCTGGTGGCCTCGCCCTTCGAGACGCGCGCAAAGGGGCGCGCTCCTCAGGGTGAGGATCTCACAGCACCTCACAAAATTGCATTCTGCCCGGAAATCGCTATTTTCCGCGGCCCGGAGGCCCCTTGATGTCCGTTATCGATCCCAGCATGAGCCCGAGCGATCTTCGTGCGCTCGCCGAACAATCCAACGCCTGGCCGTTCGAGCAGGCGAAGGCCATTGTCGCGCGGCTGAAAAAAAGCCCGAAGGACGAAGTGCTGTTCGAGACCGGCTACGGTCCGTCGGGCCTGCCGCACATCGGCACCTTCGGCGAGGTCGCGCGCACCTCGATGGTGCGGAATGCCTTCCGCGTGCTGACCGAGGACAAGATCAAGACGCGCCTGCTTGCCTTCTCCGACGACATGGACGGCTTCCGCAAGGTGCCGGACAACGTGCCGAACAAGGATCTGCTGGCGCAATATCTCGGGCGCCCGCTCACCGCCGTGCCGGATCCTTTCTCGAACGAACATCCCTCGTTCGGCGCCGCCAACAATGCGCGGCTGCGCGCCTTCCTCGATCATTTCGGCTTTGACTACGAGTTCGCGAGCTCGACCGACTATTACAAGTCCGGCCGTTTCGACGCGACCCTGCTGAAGATGCTGGCCGCCTACGACCAGGTCATGGCCATCATCCTGCCGACGCTGGGACCGGATCGCCGCGCGACCTATTCGCCGTTCCTCCCGATCAGCAAGACCACCGGCATCGTGCTCCAGGTGCCGATGATCCGCCGCGACGTCACTGCGGGCACCGTGACCTATGTCGATCCCGACAGTGGCGAGGAAGTCGAAACGCCCGTCACCGGCGGCAACGTCAAGTGCCAGTGGAAGGCCGACTGGGCGATGCGCTGGGTTGCGCTCGGCGTCGACTACGAGATGGCCGGCAAGGACCTGATCGATTCCGTGAAGCTCTCAGGCGCGATCGCGAGGGCGCTCGGTGGCACGCCGCCCGAAGGTTTCAACTACGAGCTCTTCCTCGACGAGAAGGGCCAGAAGATCTCGAAGTCGAAGGGCAATGGCCTCACCATCGATGAGTGGCTGCGTTACGCTTCGCCGGAATCGCTGACGCTGTTCATGTATCGCGAGCCGAAGGCGGCGAAGCGGCTCTATTTCGACGTCATCCCGCGCAACGTCGACGACTATCAGCAGTTCTCTGACGGCTTTGCCAAGCAGGATGGCAAGCAGCAGCTCGGCAATCCCGTCTGGCACATCCACAGCGGCCAGCCGCCGAGAGCCGACATGCCCGTCACGTTCCAGCTGCTATTGACGCTGGTGTCGTCGTCGAATGCGGAGAACGCCGAGACGCTGTGGGGCTTCATCGGCCGCTATCGGCCTGGCGTGTCGCCGCAGACGCATCCGAAGCTCGATGCGATGGTCGGCTATGCCATCAACTATTACCGCGACTTCGTCGCGCCGACGAAGCAGTTCCGCGTGCCGACCGATACCGAGCGCGCCGCGCTCCAGGATCTGCGCGATGCACTGTCGCAAATGCCGCCGGAATCTTCGGCGGAGGACATCCAGAACGTCGTCTACGAGATCGGCCGTCGCGAGCCGTTCCTCGACCAGGTCAAGAAGGGCAAGGACGGCCGTCCTGGCGTCACGCTCGACTGGTTCAACATGCTCTACCAGGTGCTGCTCGGCCAGGAGAAGGGCCCGCGCTTCGGCTCGTTCGTCGCGGTGTATGGCGTGCAGAACGCGGTGAACATGATTGACGGAGCGCTGGCGCGGAGCGCGTAGAGCGACCCTCGCTGTCATCGTCCGCCTTGTGCGCGATTGCGCAATGGGGCGGACGATCCAGTATTCCAGAGAGAGCAGTTATAGAGTCGAGGGGCCGCGACGTACTGGATTACCCGCTTTCGCGAGGAATGACAGCGAAGCAGGCTCACTGGCTGACCCACACGATCCTTGCGATCCACGCAACATCGCTCACCGCTATCGTCCTCTCGGCCTGCGTCGTACCGAACGGCTGCAATTCCAGCGCCTTCGCCGTGCGGCGCTTCAGCGTGGCGATCGTTACCTCGCCCGCCCTCGTCTTCACCACCACGCGGTCACCCTTGCGAGCCGGCGTGCCCGGCGAGACCAGGATGACATCGCGGTCGCGATAGGCGGGCGCCATCGTGTCGCCGGAAATCTCCAGCGCGAAGGTGTGCTGATCCTCGGCGGTCGGGAAGGCGATTTCGGTCCAGCCCTTGCCGGACGGAAAGCCGGATTCGTCGAACGCGCCGCTCGCGCCGGCCTGGGCGAAGCCGAGCAGCGGCACGGAGCGGCCGTCGCCGGAATCGTCGCCGATCAGCCTGGCAAAAGTGTCGATCGTCGAACTCGGCCGCCGCCAGCGCCTTCGCGATCAATTCGGTCGAGGGCCAGCGCTCGCGGCCGTCGGAGGTGATGCGCTTGGACTTGTTGAAAGTGGTGGGGTCGAGCCCGGCGCGCTTGGCAAGCCCCGACGGCGACAGGCCGGCACGCTCCGCCAGCCGATCCAGCGCGACCCAGATCTGGTCGTGAGAGAGCATCCTCTGCGCTTTGGCCTGTCTGACCATGGAAGGTCCAGCCCGTCGCAACTCAGGAAAACTATCCTCAAATCAACCGGTTTTCCGTTTTCCGTGCAAGGGGCGATGGCAAAGTCTTGAGTTCGGGAGGTGTGGCCTTTACGGTCGCCCGGGTTTTCAGACCCGCATGAGACGAAAAACCCCAAAAAACTCAATGAGCTAACTCAACGAGCAGCTCAGCGGGCAAAACAGGGCTCCGGTAAGCGGTGGTCAAAATCTACAAAATCTGTCCGGCCTCGGCCTGGCGCGAGGCGGAACGGCAGGGCGCCTACCGCGGCAGCGCGGACGATTCGCGCGACGGATTCATCCATTTTTCGACCGCCGCCCAGGTTCCGGAGACCTTGCGAAAGCATTATTTCGGCCAGCGCGCGCTGTTCCTGGTCGAGGTCGACGATGAGGTACTCGGTAGCGCATTGCGCTGGGAGCGCTCGCGCAACGACGAGCTGTTTCCGCATCTCTATGGCGAGCTCGATCTCGGCGCGGTCATCTCGGTGATGAACCTCAACATCCGTGCCGATGGCGGCCACGACACCCCGGAGCTTGTCCCGTGATCCGCGCGTTCGATGCTTTCTCGCTTCCCGTGCTGCGCTGGCTCGATCCGGAGGATGCGCATCGCCTGGCGATCCAGGGCCTGCGCTTCCTGTCGCCGGGCAAGCCACGGCCCGACGATCCCAAGCTCGCGGTGCGCGCCTTCGGGCTCAACTTTCCCAATCCGATCGGCATGGCCGCGGGCTTCGACAAGAGTGCCGAGGTGCCGGATGCGCTGCTGCGGCTCGGCTTCGGCTTCGTCGAGATCGGCTCGGTGACGCCAAAACCTCAGAGTGGCAATCCACGACCGCGGCTGTTTCGGCTGGAGCGCGACGAGGCCGTCATCAACCGCATGGGCTTCAATAATGACGGCGCCGAAGTCGCACTCCGACGGCTCGCCGCCCGCGCGCAGAACGGTGGCCTCGTCGGCGTCAATGTCGGCGCCAACAAGGATTCGCCCGACCGCGTCGCCGACTACGTCAAGCTGATCGAGACCTTTGCGCCGGTTGCGAGCTATTTCACCGTCAACGTCTCTTCGCCGAACACGCCGGGCCTGCGTAACTTGCAGGAAGGCGCGCTGCTCGACGAACTTCTGGCAAAGGTGATCGATGCGCGCGAGCGGGTGCGCCAGAAGGCCGGCGACACGCCGGTGCTGCTCAAGATCGCGCCGGACTTAAGCCTCGCTCAGCTGGACGACATCGTGCAGGTCGCGCGCTCGCGCCGGGTCGACGGCATGATCGTGTCGAACACGACGATCGCGCGGCCGAGCACGCTGCGCGAGGCGACGCGCGCCAGGGAGCAGGGCGGCCTGTCCGGCCGGCCGCTGTTCCGGCTGTCGACCCGCATGGTCGCGGAGACCTATGTCCGCGTCGAAGGCGCATTCCCGCTGATCGGGGTCGGCGGCGTCGATTCCGGTGGCGCGGCGCTGACGAAAATCCGCGCCGGCGCCAGTCTGATCCAGCTGTATTCGTCGCTGGTCTACAAGGGCCTCGGCCTCGTCGACGAGATCAAGCGCGACCTCACCTCGACGCTGTTGCGCACCGGCCGCGATTCGCTCTCCGAGATCGTCGGCGCCGACGCCGCCACGCTGACGGCGGAAGACTGGCCGGGGATGTAGCCAGGTCCGCGGAGCCCGGATTACGCTTCCGCGCCATCCGGGCTACGGCTTCGAAAACGTCGCCCGGAACAGCGCCGGATAGCGCGCGCCCTGCAATCCGCCGCGTGCGACGTAGAACGCGATCAGCGCGCACCACAGCCCGGAATTGCCGTACGATTGCAACGACCACCAGACGCCGAGGAAGATCGCGAGCGAGGCCAGCATCAAATTGCGCATCTCGCGCGCCCAGGTCGCGCCGACATAGATGCCGTCGAAGCCGAAGGCGAACACGCCGGGCACCGGTGCAAGCACGATGAACACCAGGAAGTCGCGCGCGGCCCGGCGGACGTCTTCGCTGGCGGTCATGAAATTGATCAGCGCCGGGCCGAACAGCGCGAACAGCGCTGACACGACCAGCGCGAAACCAAGCCCCCACAGCAGCACCAGCCGCGTCGAATCGGCAAAGCCTTTAGCGTCGCGTGCACCAAAGGTGCGGCCGCAGAGCTGCTGGGCTGCGTTGGCCAGGCCGTCGAGGAAGAAGGCGCTGACCAGCAGGAAATTGTTGAGCACCGAGTTCGCCGCCAGCGTGACGTCGCCGGCGCGTGCGCCCTTGGCGGTGAAGAACAGGAACACGGCGATAAGCGCCGCGGTGCGGATCATGATGTCGGAGTTCACCGCCAGCATCCGTATCAGCTTCTCACGATCGAACAGCGTCGCGTACGGCACCGCAAAGCCGCCCTCCGCATGGCGCCGGCAGACGATCACGCCGAGCACGAGGCCGACCGTCTCGGAGAAGAGGGCGGCAATCGCCGCGCCCGCGATGCCGGTGTCGTAGACCAGCACCAGCAGAACCGTCGCCAACATGTTGATGAGGTTGATGACGATCTGGAGCAGCAGCGCCGGATTGGCGCGGGCTTGTCCCACCAGCCAGCCGAGGATGACGTAATTGGCGAAGGCCAGGGGCGACGACCAGATCCGGATCAAGAAATAGGTCTTTGCGGCACGCGTGACGCCCTCGCTGCCGCCCATCAGGTCGAACAGCACGGCGGCGAGCGGCAATTGCAGTGCGATCAGCGCAGCGCCGATCAGCCCCGCGACGATGAAGCCGCGCATCAGGATAGCGGTCAGCTCGCGGGTCTCGCCGGCGCCGAGCGCCTGCGCGGTGAAGGCGAGCGTGCTCATGCGCAGGAAACCGAACAGCCAGAACAGGCAATCGAAGATCACCGAGGCCATCGCGACGCCGCCGAGCAGGGCGGCATCGTCCAGCCGGCCGATCGCGGTGGTCGAGACCACGCCGATCAGTGGCGTGGTGAGGTTCGCGACCATCGCGGGGCCTGCGATGGCGAAGACCTGGCGAGAGCCGACCTTGGGATGAACGGGCGCGTGCATCAGCTGCGTCTACCCAACCAACCGTCCGATTGCACCCTCGCCGCCGACATGGCGCAATTGCATCGCCCGCGCGCTCTTCGGCTAGCGGCCGCGCGGCGTGCCGAAGACGCGCATCAGCAGCCAGACCGGGATCACGATGACCGCGCCGAGCAGGAAGTAGCGCCACAGCCAGTTGACGGCATCGAAGCCGAGATCCCACAGCCGCTGGAACAGCAGGCGGATGCTGTAGATGATGTTCCAGGGATCGAACCCGATCGCCGCCAGCACGACGCCGACCAGGACCGACAGCAGAATCAGTCGGAACGCGACCGCCAGCGGCGAGCCGCCGAGAAAGCGGTTCAGGCCATCACTGCGGCCGGCCGGCAAATCTCTGACGTCGTGGGCCATCGCAAAAACTCCTTGCGGGGATTCGCCCCGATTATAGGTCACGGCGGGGCACATGGGGAACCCGCATTCGCCCGTCAATGGCTGCCTGCGGACGCCGCAACCTCGATTGTTGGTAGGGATTCGTCCGTCTTCAGCATCTTTTCCAGCGTTTCCAGCCGGTCGGCCTCTCGCGGCGGCTTGTCCCAGCGCAGCCGGCTGATACGGGGAAAGCGCATCGCAATGCCGGATTTGTGACGCGGCGAGCGCTGCAGGCCTTCAAAGGCGACTTCCAGCACCAGGCCCTTGTCCGCCTCGTGCACGACGTGGCGGACCGGGCCGAACTTTTCCGTGGTGTTGCGGCGGACGAAGCGGTCGATCTGCAACAGCTCCTCGTCGGTGAAGCCGAAATAGGCCTTGCCGACCGGCACCAGCTCGTCGCCGTTCTCGCCCTCGGTCCAGACGCCAAACGTATAGTCGGAATAATAGGACGAGCGCTTGCCGTGGCCGCGCTGGGCATACATCAGCACCGCATCGATGATGTGCGGATCGCGCTTCCACTTCCACCATTGGCCTTTCGGTCGTCCCGGCAGATAAGGCGCATCGCGCCGCTTCAGCATCACGCCTTCAACGGCATCGGCATCCTCGCCGGCGCCCGCGCTCGCCGGATCGGCGCGGGCGGCGGTCAGCGCCTCCCAACTTGCGAAGGGGACGGTGGGCGAGAGATCGATGCGGGGGTCGTCGAGCTTCCCGATGAAGGCCTCCAGCCGTTCGCGCCGCTCCGCGAACGGCAGCTCGCGCAGATCGTTCGCGTCGTCGCCGAGCAAATCGTAGGCGCGCAGGTGGATCGGGAATTCCTTGATCAGCTTTGGCGATACGGATTTGCGGTTGAGACGCTGTTGCAGCACGTTGAAACTCTGCACGCGACCCTCCCGCAGGATCAGAAGTTCGCCGTCGATGGCGCCGGGCAGGCGCAGCGACGGCACGAGGTCCGGAAAGCTGCCGGTGATGTCCTCGCCGGTGCGCGAATAGAGCCGCGCCGTGATGTGGCCGCGATCGTCACGGCCGGCCACCGCCTGCACGCGAATGCCGTCCCATTTCCATTCGGCGACGTAATCGGCGGGGTCGAGGCTTTGGAAATCAGTATCTTCGATCGCATGCGCCAGCATCACCGGGCGGAACGGCGCGGGATCGCGATTGACCGGCTTCTCGGTGCGGCCTTCCAGCCAGGCGAACAGGTCGAGATAGGGCGGCGTGAGCCCCGGCCAGATCAGCTCGACCTCATGCGGATCCTTGTCGCCGAGCGCTGCCGCTGCGGTCTTTGCCAGCCGCGCGGAGATGCCGATGCGCAGCGCACCGGTGACGAGTTTCAGCAGCGCCCAGCGGCCGGTCTCGTCGAGTTCGTCGAGCCAGCGCTCGAGCTGTTTTGGCAGCTCGGTCTTGCCGAGCGTGCGCAGGGTGGTGACGACCTCGGTGAGAGTTGGCGGCGGGGGGTTGTTGTGGGCGGCCATGGCTGCCTTCGGCCACATCAGCGCCACCGTCTCCGAGAGGTCGCCGACGTAATCATAAGATAACCCAAACAGCACCGGGTCGGTCTGCGCCGCAATGAGGTCGCGGATCAGTGCCGGCTTGGCGTGCTTGAAGCTGAGCGCGCCGGTCAGCGCCGCCAGCGCATAACCGCGGTCGGGATCGCCGACTTCGCGGAAATAGCCGGTGATCAGCCGCAGCTTGTTGTTGCGGCCGGGCTCATAGGCGAGGCGGTCCAAGAGTTCGGCGAAGCGGTTCATGCTTCGGCCTCGTCTGCGAGCGGCGCCTCGCTTTCCTCCTCGTCGCCGTAGCCGACGAGATCGAGCGGCTTTGCCCGCAAGCCTTTGCTTTGGCACCAGTGTACCAGCGCATCTTCCTGGCCATGCGTGACCCAGATCTCGCCGGCGCCGGTCGCGGCGATCGTCGCGGTCAGGCCGTCCCAATCGGCATGATCGGAGATCACCAGTGGCAGCTCGATGCCGCGCTGCCGTGCACGGGCGCGCACGCGCATCCACCCCGATGCGAACGCGGTAACCGGATCGGGGAAGCGCCGGGTCCAGAGATCGGATGTCGCCGACGGCGGCGCCAGCGTGATGGTGCCGGCCAGCGTCGCCTTCTTCACGCCCATCACCGGCCGCAGTTCGCCAAGCGCGGTCCCGCGGCTCTGGTAATAGTGCGTGATTTTCTCCATCGCGCCATGCAGATAGATCGGCGCATCGTAGCCGGCCTGTCGCAGCAGTGCGATCACGCGCTGTGCCTTGCCGAGTGAATAGGCGCCGACGAGATGCGCGCGCTCCGGAAACAGCGCGACCGAGGCCAGCAGCTTCTTCACCTCGTCGGCGGCATCGCCGTGCCGAAATACCGGCAGTCCAAAAGTCGCCTCGGTGATGAAGACGTCGCAGGGCACCAGCTCGAACGGCGTGCAGGTCGGATCAGGCGCATCCTTGTAGTCGCCGGAGGCAACGATGCAGGTATCCTTGGCGGTCACCGCGATCTGCGCCGAACCGAGCACATGGCCGGCGGGGTGGAATTTGACACGGACGTCGCCGAGCCGGATCTCCTCGCCATAGCTGATGGCTTGCGTCGATCCCGCGAAGTTTTCGCCATGGCGCAGCCGCATCATGTCCAGCGTTTCCTGCGTCGCCAGCACGGCGCCATGGCCGGCGCGGGCATGGTCGGAATGGCCGTGGGTGATCACGGCCCGCTCGACGGGTCGGACAGGGTCGATATGAAAGCCGCCGGGCTTGCAGCACAGGCCGGCAGCAGCTGGCAACAGGATGTCTTGCGGACGCATGCCTGATATATAGGTTGCGACCCCGCGTCTTCGAGTCGCCCGTCCGCTTCGCTTCCTGGTTCCCAATGCCGCTCCGCCTGTTTCTGACCTCCGGCGATCTCATGGCCGACCGCCGCTTCGAGTTCGCGCGCGACCTCCAGCTCAAGGGCGATCTGCCCGCCGCCGCCGACCTCATCGAGCAGGCGATCGAGCTCGCGCCAAATTTCACCTCGGCCTGGTTCACGCTCGGCGAAATCCGCAGCCAGCTCGGCGAGCGCGACAAGGCCATCGCGGCGTTTCGAAAATCGCGCGAGTCCGATCCCGACGACCAGCATGGCGCCCATTTGCATTTGATCCGCCTCGGCGACGAGCAATTGTCCGAGATGCCCAAGGCCTATGTGCAGGCGCTGTTCGATCAATATGCGCCGCGCTTCGAGCACGTCCTGATCAACGATCTCGGCTACCGCGCGCCGTCGCTGATCTTCAAGGCGGTGGTAGGCGCACGCGTCGCCGCGAAGAAGCCCGCTTTGTTCAAGCGCGCCATCGATCTCGGCTGCGGCACCGGGCTTGCGGCCGCCGCCTTCGCAAAGCAGGTCGATCATTTTATCGGCATCGATCTGTCGCCCGGCATGATCAAGCAGGCGCGCGCGACCGAGCTCTACGCTGAGCTCGAAGCCGCCGACATGATCGAGGGCCTGCGCGGCAAGGCTGACGCGAGCGCGAACCTCGTCGTTGCCGCGGATGCGTTCGTCTATCTCTCCGATCTCGCGCCGGTGCTGATCGAGGCCAGGCGCGTGCTCGCGCCCAGTGGCGTGCTCGCCTTCACGCTCGAGACGCATGACGGCAGCGGCATCGTTCTCGGCGAAGGCCTGCGCTATGCCCATTCGGCGGAATATGTCCGCGGCGCGATCGCTAGGGCTGGCCTCGAGCTGCTGACCCTTGAGCCGGCGTCGCCGCGCATCGAGAACAACGAGCCGGTGCGCGGCCTCGTCGTCGTCGCCGAGAAAACTTGAGTTTAGGCGCTAATCGCCCTGCAATTTGAGCGTCATTGCGTCGCAAAGCGACGAACTTCCTACTTGCGGCGCGCTGGTCGAAGCCAGCACAATGGGCGCACCAGGGAGAGAAACAAACAATGACGAAGAATCCATCGCGGCGCGATGTCAGCGCCGCCGCGCTCGCCACCATTGCCGCATCCGTCTTGCCCGCGCCGTATGTCTGGGCCGCGGAGAAAAAATACGATGCGGGCGCCAGCGACACCGAGATCAAGATCGGGCAGACCGTGCCGCATTCCGGCCCCGGCTCGCTCTACGGCGTGCTGGGGCGCATCGGAGAGGCCTATTTCCAGATGCTGAACGAGAAGGGCGGCATCAACGGGCGCAAGATCAAGTTCCTCACCATGGACGACGCCTACAGCGCGCCGAAATGCGTCGAGGCGACGCGGCGCCTGGTCGAGCAGGAGGAAGTGCTCGCGCTCTACGGCTCGCTCGGCACCGCGCCGCAGACCTCCGTGCACAAATACCTGAACTCCAAGGGCGTGCCGCAGCTCCTGCTCAACACCGGCGCGTCCAAGTGGAACAACCCGAAAGAGTTCAAATGGACGATGGCGGGCCTGCCGCTCTATCCGACCGAGGCGCGCATCCTGGCGCGGCATGTCGTCGGCGTGAAGCCGAACGCGAAGATCGGCATCCTCTACCAGAATGACGATTTCGGCCGCGACTTCCTCGGTCCGTTCAAGAAGGTGCTGGCCGATGCGGGCGGCACCGCGCAGGTGATCATGGAGCAGACCTACGATCTGACCGATCCGACGATCAATTCCCAGCTCATCAATCTCTCGAAGTCGGGCGCGGATGTTTTCTATAACATCACCACCGGCAAGGCGACGTCGCAGTCGATCCGCAAAGTCGCCGAGCTCGGCTGGAAGCCGCTGCAACTGCTGTCGGCCGGCTCGACCGGTCGCTCGATCCTCAACGCCGCAGGCCTGGAGAACGCCGCCGGCATCGTCGCCATCCGCTACAACAAGGAAGTCGGCCTGCCCAAATGGGAGAAGGATCCGGACGTGATGGCGTTCGAGGAGTTGCGCAAGAAGTACATCCCCACGATCGATCCCGACAACACCATCGCGTTTGCCGGCTACGGCCAGGCCGTGACCATGGGCGAGATTTTGCGCCGCTGCGGCGACGATCTCACCCGCGCCAATGTGCTGAAGCAGGCATCGAACCTCAACGGCTTCCACTCGCCCTATTTCCTCGACGGCGTGAATTACAGCTACACGCCCGACGACTACACGCCGATGAAGACGCTCTACATCTCGATCTTCAGCGGCAAGGACTGGGACATCTCCGACAAGCCGATGTCGGAGTAGGGTGCGCCTTTCTTCCCCTCTCCCCTTGTGGGAGAGGGTGGCTTCGCGTCACGTTCTCCCGCAAGGGGAGAAGGGAATTGCAGCGAGCCCGTGGCGCTCAACGTTCTTCGCCAAACACCCGGTCCAGCGCGGCATCATATGTCGCCTGCACAAGCTCCGGATGCAGCTTCCCGAGCGCCTCCATCATCACGCCGGAATTGATTTCCAGCACGCGCCAGGCACCTCCGACACGGACCACGTCGATCGATGCGAAGGTGATGCCGATCGCGTTGGCCGCGTCGATGGCGAGCCTTGCGCAAGCCGTGCGGGCCTCGCCGTCCTTCAGGAGCACCGGCTTTGCGCCGGCGTCGAGATTGTGCCGCCAGTCCGAGCCACGCTGCTTGCCGTAGACGACGAGGGGCACATCATCGAGCAGCACCACACGGATCTCCTCCTCGATCGCGACGTAGGGTGAGATCACGAGCCCGGCGCTCATCGAAAAGACCTCGCCAACGGCGTGGTCGAGTTCTGCCTCGGTCATTACCCTGAAGACAAATCGTCCCGACGTCCCCTCGTTCGGCTTCACCACCACGCCTTGCGGGTTGTCGTGCAGCAGCCGAAGCATTGTCTCTCGCCAGGCGGAGCCAACAATGTTCTTGCCCAGCTTCGGGTTGAGGAAGAGGTGATGGGGGATGCAGGGCACGCTCTCCAGCGTCAGCGCCTCGGCGGTCGCCGATTTGTCGTTGGCGAGGCGATGCGCGATGGCGCTGTTGAGGCCAATATCGTAGCCGAAGGCGAAGCGGCGCTGACCGCCTCCGCGCATCGCGATCAGCCAGCCGTCGGAGCGGACGTCAACGTCGATGCCTTGGCGCGCGCCATAGCGCCTGATGGCCTGGACGAAGATGCGCTCGCCGCTTGTCATGTCCTGATCGTTCCGGTCGCCAAAAGCCGCAGAAATGCGGGAAATAGCGCCAAGCAGGGGTGAAATTCAGAGCTATTCTTAATGAAATTCTCGCGAGCACGGCGGAAATTAAGTGCTGAAATCAAGCCCGAAAGGGAAAAGAAATTGCCCGCTACGCGCGCCGGGCAGCAGATCCGCGAATGACGTGACCATTTCCTCCGGAAATGCCGCTTTGACCGGGATCAATTGCATCCGGAACGAGGTTGATTATTGGTCTCAATGGCGTAGATCACACACGCGAAATCCTCCGCCATGGCAATGGTGTCCGCCTCGTTTTCAGGGCCGGGCAGCGCTTTTGCCCTAAAACCGCAATTATTCGGAATATCGAAAATCATGAGCGCGTTTTACCGAGAGAAGGTTCTTTCCGTCCAACACTGGACCGACACGCTGTTCAGCTTCCGCGCCACGCGCGACACCGGCTTCCGCTTCCAGAACGGCCAGTTCGCGATGATCGGCCTCGAGGTCGATGGCCGTCCGCTGCTGCGCGCCTACAGCATGGCGAGCGCCAATCACGAGGAAGAGCTCGAGTTCTTCTCGATCAAGGTGCAGGACGGTCCGCTGACCTCGCGCCTCCAGAAGATCAAGGAAGGTGACACCATCCTGGTCGGCCGCAAGGCCACCGGCACGCTGATCACCGACAACCTCATCCCCGGCAAGCGGCTGATGCTGCTCTCGACCGGCACGGGCCTCGCGCCGTTCGCGAGCCTGATCAAGGACCCCGAGGTCTATGACCAGTTCGATACCATCGTTCTGGTTCACGGCTGCCGCCAGGTCTCCGAGCTCGCCTATGGCGAGCAGCTTGTCGCGAATCTGCGCGAGGACGAGCTGTTCGGGCCGCTGCTCTCCGAAAAGCTCATCTACTACCCGACCGTGACCCGCGAGCCGTTCCGCAATCGCGGCCGCATCACCGACCTCATCAACTCCGATCAGATCTTCAACGACATCGGCCAGGGCCCGCTCAACATCGAGACCGACCGCGTCATGATGTGCGGCAGCCCGGCGATGCTCGAAGAGCTGAAAGTGATGTTCGAGGGCCACGGCTTCGCTGAAGGCTCTGGCAACAAGCCCGGCCATTTCGTGATCGAGAAGGCGTTCGTCGAGCGGTAGTCGCCGCTCGGCCCTCTCACTCTCCTCCCCCGACTTTGTTATTGGCGCCATTCGCGCGGGCGCTGTTATAAGCTCCCTGCAAAGTCTCGCGGCGATGTTGCGTTGCGAGAAGTGGGGGAGTTGCGCGCGCCTTGTCTGCGATCGACCATGGTCGTCCGCCAAAACCGACGGCCTTCGTGCTGGCGGGTGGCGGCAGTTTCGGGGCGATCCAGGTCGGCATGATGCATGCGCTGGCCAAGCACGGGGTCGTCGCCGACCTCGTGGTCGGCTCCAGTGTCGGCGCGATCAATGGCGCCTATTATGCTGGCGATCCCTCGCTCAAGGGCGTGCTCGGGCTGGAAGCGATCTGGCGTAGCCTGAAGCGCCACGACGTCTTCCCGGTCACGTGGCGGACTCTGCTCGGCTTCATGTGGCGGCGGGATTTTCTGATTCCTCATGATGGCATCCGCAAGCTGATCGAGGACCATCTGCCCTATCGCAACCTGGAGCAGGCCCAGCTTCCGGTCCACATCGTCACCACCGATTTCGTCTCCGGCGAGAGCGTGGTGCTGTCGGATGGCCCGGCGGTCGAGGCGATCCTGGCGTCCACCGCGATTCCCGGTGCCTTCACGCCGGTCCGCTACCGGAACCATTTTCTTGCCGACGGCGCGATCTCCTCGAACACGCCGGTCCGGGTCGCGGTTCGGAAGGGCGCCAAGCGGCTGATCGTTTTGCCCGCCGGGCATGCCTGCGCGGTCGCAAGTCCCCCGGTCGGAGCGGTCGCCAATGCCCTGCACGCGCTGACGCTGCTGACCGCGCGCCAGCTGGTCGCCGAGCTCGAAGGGCTCGCCTCCGATATCGAATATGTCGTGGTGCCGCCGCTCTGTCCGATGGCGGGGTCACCTTACGATTTCTCGCGCACCGGCGATCATATCGAGCGTGCGATCACGCGCACCGGCGAATGGCTGGCTGCGGGCGGCCTTGAGAGGCACGGCGTGATTCCGCACGAGGCGCAGCTGCATAGCCACTGATTTGGTCACTGGTTTGTCATGTCATCGAATCTATTGCACTGCAAAAGCCGCGCCCCGACGGATTGATTTGAAGCGTGCGGATTCGGTAGCCTCAAGCCAGGTCCGCGTCATATCTATGGACGTGACGTGGGCGTATCATACCCCGTCATGCTGACGAGAGGGACTTGGTCGTGGCCAACGATAACAAGACGCAAGCTTCGTCCGAAGGGCTGATGGAAACCCTGCTGCTTCCATTCTCTCCGCGCTTCATCGTCCTGACGATCTGCGCGGTCGTCACTGCGCTCCTGATCGGCATCGGTATCGCTGACCGCAAGATCTTCGACATCCTGCTGGTCCCGATTCTGATCTTCGGCGCCCTGACGCTGCTCGGCGTCCGCGATCTCATGCAGAAGGGCCATGCGGTTCTGCGCAACTACCCGATCTCGGCGCACATCCGCTTCCTGCTCGAGGAAATTCGCCCGGAGATGCGGCAGTATTTCTTCGAGAGCGAGAAGGACGGCATGCCGTTCTCGCGCGATATCCGTGCGGTGGTCTATCAGCGTGCCAAGATGCAGCTCGACAAGCGTCCGTTCGGCACCCAGGAGGACGTCTATCGCGAGGGCTACGAGTGGATGCATCACTCGGTGGCGCCGAAGGCGCATGCCGAGGAGAAGTTTCGCGTCACCATCGGCGGGCCAGACTGTGCGAAGCCCTATTCGGCCTCGGTGTTCAACATCTCGGCCATGAGCTTCGGCGCGCTCAGTCCCAATGCCGTACGCGCGCTCAATGCCGGCGCCAAGAAGGGCGGCTTCGCCCATGATACCGGCGAGGGCGGTTTCAGCCCGTATCACCACGAGATGGGCGGCGACATCATCTGGGAGATCGGCTCCGGCTATTTCGGCTGCCGTCATCTCGACGGCAGCTTCGATCCGGAGGCGTTCGCGCGTGTCGCCAGCGAAGACCAGATCAAGATGGTCGAGCTCAAGATCAGCCAGGGCGCCAAGCCCGGCCATGGCGGCGTGCTGCCGGCGGCAAAAGTCTCGGAGGAGATTTCCAAGATCCGCGGCGTCTCGATGGGTGAGGACTGCATCTCACCGGCCTCGCACCGCGCCTTCTCCACTCCGATCGGCATGATGCAGTTCATCGCCGAAATGCGAAAGCTCTCCGGCGGCAAGCCGGCCGGCTTCAAGCTCTGCATCGGTCACACTTGGGAATTCCTGGCGATCTGCAAGGCGATGCTTGAGACCGGCATCTATCCGGACTTCATCGTCGTCGACGGCAATGAAGGCGGCACCGGCGCCGCGCCGCTGGAGTTCATGGATCACCTCGGCATGCCGATGCGCGAGGGCGTCAATTTCGTCCACAACGCGCTGGTCGGCATCAATGCACGCGACCGCATCAGGATCGGCGCGTCCGGCAAGATCGCCACCGCCTTCGACATGGCGCGCGCGATGGCGATCGGCGCCGACTGGTGCAATTCGGCGCGCGGCTTCATGTTCTCGCTCGGCTGCATCCAGTCGCTGAGCTGCCACACCGATCGCTGCCCGACCGGGGTCGCGACCCAGGATCCGACCCGGGCGCGCGCGCTCTACGTGCCGCTCAAGATCGACCGCGTGCACAATTACCACCACGCCACGCTGCACTCGTTGACCGAACTGATCGCCGCGGCCGGGCTCGAACATCCACGGGAGCTGCGTCCGGTCCACTTCAGCCAACGGACGTCCACGACCCACGTGCAATCCTTCGCGCAGCTCTATCCGTCGCTGCGCCCGGGCGAGCTGATCGAAGGCACGGAAGACCCGCGTTTCCGCGACGCCTGGCGGATGGCGCGGTCGGAGACCTTCCAGCCGGTGCTGTGAGGTTCTGCTCAACCGCATGACACCGCCGCGCCCGGCGCAGCGTAAATTCATCGGGAGTCGGTTGTATCTCAACCTCTGTGTCAGCTTCGCGTGTAAATTGGCCCGATGGACGAACGACGCAACAAAGCCAGGCATCGCGTATTGAAGGCCGGAACCATCGAGTTCGGCGGCGGCGCGATCGACTGCACCGTCCGCAATTTCTCCGACACCGGCGCAGCCCTCGACGTCACCAGCCCGGTCGGCATTCCCGCGCAATTCACCCTGTCCATGAAGGCCGACGGAACGCACCTGCCCTGCACGGTGGTGTGGCGCAAGGAAAAGCGGATCGGGGTGAGGTTCGGGTGAGGGTTTGGCGGCAGCGCGCGCCCCACGTCTCACGCAGTCGCCTGCTCACTCCGCTTGCTCGCCAGAATCTTGTCGATCCGCCGCCCATCCAGATCGACCACCTCGATATGCCAGCCGCTGAGGTCGAAGGCATCGCCGACATTCGGCAGCACGTTGAATTGTTGCAGCACCAGACCCGCCACCGTGTTGTAGCGGTGCGGCGGCAGCTCGATCGCGAGAAGCTCACCGAACTCGTCAACCGGCATCCAGCCCGAGACCAGCAACGAGTCGTCCGCGCGCTTGACATAGGCCGGCTCCGGCGGGCCTTCCTCGGAATGGAAGGCGCCGACGATCGATTCCAGGATGTCGGCCGCCGTGACTACGCCTTCGAACGCGCCGTATTCGTCATAGACGAAACCGACATGAACCGGCGCAGCCTTCAGGATCGCGAGCACATCGCGGGCATCCGCTGACGCGGGAATGCTCGGCGTTTCGCGCACCAGCGCCCGCAGATCCGGCGTGCGGTCGTTCATATACGCGACCAGCAGATCCTTGGCCTGGAGCACGCCGATCGGCCTGTCGCGATCTCCGTCCGACACGGGAAAGCGCGAATGCGGGCTCTTCGCGATGATCGCTTGAATGGTCTCCGGTGCATCACGCAGGTCGATCTCGTTGACCTCCGTGCGCGGCGTCATGATCGCGCCGACCGGCCGGTCGCCCAGCCGCATCACGCCGGCGATCATCTCCTTTTCGCCCAACTCCAGCACGCCCGCGCTCTCGGCTTCGCTGACGAGATGATGGATCTCGTCCTCCGACACCTTCTCCTCGGCCTTGCCGCCGCGGCCTAGCAGCGTGAGGATCAGCTTGCCCGAGATATCGAGCAGGAAGACGAGCGGCAGCGATACCCGCGCCAGCACGTGCAACGCGGGCGCGACCTTGACCGCGATGCTTTCGGGGTCGCGCAGCGCCAGCTGTTTCGGCACCAGCTCGCCCACGATCAGGGTCGCGTAGGTGATGATGGTGACGACGATGCCGACGCCGACGACGTCGGCAATGCCCGCCGACAGGCCAAGCTCGACCAGCCATTGCGTCAGCCGCTGCCCGAGCGTCGCGCCGGAGAACGCGCCCGAGAGCACGCCCACCAGGGTGATCCCGATCTGCACCGTCGAGAGGAATTTTCCGGGGTCGGCAGCCAGCATCAGCGCGCGCTCGGCGCCGCGCACGCCCTTGGCGGCAAGCAGCGACAGCCGCGCCGGGCGTGACGAGACCACGGCTAGCTCGGACATCGACAGGAGCCCGTTGATGACGATCAGGACGACGACAATGATGAGTTCGACAGACAACATTTGTGTGCAAGGGAATGGGGGCGGGTCCGGCGGACGCCGGACCAAGCCCTTTATATATGAATACGATGCGCGGTTTGCCCGGTTCCAACCAAATTGTCGCACCGCGCCGGCGGCAAGCCGTTGTCGAAGGATCCAACTTCACCTAGGTTTGGTCCACGGGGGTGTCGCAGCCTCCCCGTGAAGTGGTGATCCCACGCAAGCGCTGCTCGCTGATATATGGAGCGAGCAATGGACGGGATCGCAATCGAGCTTCCGCTTTTCCTGTTGGCCACCTTCGTCGGCGCGTTTGTCGCCGGCCTCTCCGGCTTTGCCTTCGGCCTGGTCGCCGCGTCGCTGTGGCTCTATGTGCTGACGCCGCTCCAGAGTGCCAGCCTGATCGTCGGGTTCGGCCTTCTGGTGCAGGGCTATTCGGTCTGGAAGCTGAGCGCCGCAATCGATTGGCGCCGGCTTTGGCCCTTCATGATTGGTGCCGTCGTGGGCGTGCCGGTCGGAGTGTCGTTACTGACCTGGGCAAATCCGAAGAGCGTCCGGATCGCGGTTGGGGCGATCCTGATCGCCTACAGCCTCTATGCGTTCCTCCGGCCGCAGCTCAAGGTCGCGACCGTCGTGCCGCCTGCCGCCGACATGGCGGTGGGGTTCGTCAACGGTCTGCTGGGCGGCCTGACCGGCCTTGCCGGCATCATCATCACCATCTGGTGCAATTTGCGTGGCCTGCCCAAGGACCTTCAGCGTGCCACGTTCCAGCCCGTCGCGGTCGTTGTGTTCGGCATGGCCGCGCTCATGCTGGGCGCCAAGGGATCGCTCACGGTTGAGACGGCCAAGCTGTTCGCGCTCGGCCTGCCGTTCCTGTTTGCCGGGACGTGGCTGGGGCTAAAACTGTTCGGTCGGATCGACGAGGGCACGTTCCGCAAAATCGTGCTCGCGCTGCTGTTCGTCTCGGGCGTCGCCCTGCTGTTCTGAGCCGCATAAGCCAGAACTCGATGCGCGGTTTGCCCGGTTCCGACCAAATTGTCGCAGGTGAAGCTCAAGCGCTCCCGCCCGGGTTTTCCAGGCTGAACGTCTCGGGCTTTCGCTCGCGTCGAAGCTTAACGGGCATCTTGATACTCCCCGTCGCTTCAATCTCAACGAAACTGTTTAAGCGGCGTTAATGATGCTTTCTCAATATGACACATCTCAACCTGGTGCGGTCCCAGTTTATGGATTGCGCGTAAGCGTTGATTAAGAGGCCATATCCATATTTGCGTCCGTAACGAGCGAGTGATCGGTTGCGAAAACCTGGTGGTCTCCTCCGGTCGCAAGGCGCCGGGGCAACGTCACGGCCTCAGCAACGTCAAATCAGGATGAAGGTCATGCTCCGCAGCGCTGTGCTTCGTCTCGCGAGAGATCGCAAGGCCAACGTCGCAATCATCTTCGCGCTCATGATGGTTCCTACCATCTTTCTGCTGGGCATGGCGCTCGACTACACATTGGCCCTGCGCAAGAAGGGACAGTTGGATGCGGCCGCGGACGCAGCCGCTGTCGCAGCCGTGCGGCCGGCGATGCTGATGCAGAGCGACGACAGTGTCGTCCAGGCGACCGCGGCAGCCGTCTTTGCCGCGAAAGCGAATATTCAGGGCCTGCAGTCGGTTCCGACACCGACCGTCAATGTCGTTGATTCCGGGCTCCAGCGGACCATCACGGTCTCGTATTCCGCGCAGTCCATCAATAATTTCCCGGGCGTTCTTGGCCAGCAGACCTGGCAGATCAACGGTACGTCGACGGCGCGCGCCTCCAGCGCACCCAACATGAATTTCTATCTGCTGATGGATGATTCTCCGTCCATGGCGATGGCGCGACCACAAACGACATCAGCAATCCATCGAATAACTGCCCCCGAGAACCAGTCTGCGGGGCCTCGCAGAACTGCGCTTCGCCTGCCATGCGAAAATCCCAACAACAGGCTCCGAGCTCTTCGGGACAAGGACAATCTCGCGATCCGTCGCGATCGCCAACAACATCACGCTGCGCATCGATCTCGTGACCAATGCCGTCAGGCAGTTGCTCATCGGTCCCGGGCTGCCCGCAATCGGGCGTTTCGGGCGGCGTCATGCAATGCATGTCGGCCCTCAACAACACCACCTACAAAGCGGCGATCTACACGTTCGACTACGGCTTCAACACATGCGACGCTGACCAACCCGTCCAGCGCCGGCACGAAGATCTCAAACATTCGCTGATGCCGGTCGACCACCAGAACTGCCCCATTGTCGACAGCAAGGGCAGCTGCGTCTACACCACCGATTACGGCACGGATATCGCTGGCGGGCTTCAGGCGTCAACAACATGATGCCGGTCCCGGGCTCGGCAGCAAGCGGCGGGCGATACGCCCCAGGAGGTGGTGTTCCTTGTCACCGACGGCGTCGAAGACAAGTGATCCCGAAGACGGGAGGCAGCTTGCCCCAATGCGACCTATCCGCTCCGAGGCCAACAGTCGATGCGCTGCAGCAGCCGCTCGACACGACGACGTGCACGACAATCAAGAACAAGGGCATCGATCGCGGTCCTCTACACCGAGTATCTGCAACTATCGCCAACCGCACCGGTATCCAGAAAACGGATCCTGGTACACAGCCGGATAGGCAATTCAACAGCCCGTACTTCGTCAACGGGCACGATCGCGCAAAAGCTCCAATCGTGCGCATCGCCCGGCTTGTATGCGAGCGTTCAAACCGGCGGCGACATTTCCGCGGCGCTGACCAACCTCTTCATCAAGGTTGCGTCAAGCACAGCCAGCCTTATGCAGTAGGACAGCCGCATGACCGGACCGGAGCCAGCATCACGGACGAGACGCAGCACTCGCTGCGCCGCTTTCGCCGGGGACAACAAGGGAGCCACGGCCGTCGAGTTCGCGCTGGTTGCCGCGCCATTCCTCGCTCTCATCATCGCGCTCATTCAGACGTTCCTCGTCTTCTTTGCCCAGGAGCTGCTTGAATCCGTGGTGCACCAATCCGCGCGCCTCATCATGACGGGGCAAGTCCAGACCCAGCAGTTGACCCAGGCCGCGTTCAAGCAAAAGGTCTGCGATCAGATCGTGATCTTCTTCAATTGCACTGGCATCATGGTCGACGTGCAGGTTGCGAATACCTGGACGACGGCGGACACGACCATGCCCCCCCTGACGTTCAACAGCCAGGGGCAGGTCACGAATGTCTGGCAATTCAATCCTGGGACTGCCGGCGATATCGTTGTTCTCCGCGTGACGTATGTATGGCCCGTCGTCCTCGGACCGCTCGGTTTCAATCTCTCGAATATTTCGAACGGCAACCGTCAGATCATGGCGTCGGCCGCTTTCCAGAATGAGCCGTCATCCTAAAAGGAGTTAGCTATGCTCGCCGGCCTGTCGTTTCGCGTGCGGCACCTATGGACCGACGTCCGCGGCGTTGCGGCGACGGAGTTCGCCGTCGTGGTCCCTTTCATGCTGGTGCTCTACATCGGCGGCGTGGAGCTCGGGAACGGATTGGCGATGAACGTCAAGGTCACCGCAACGGCACACAGTGTCGCCGACATGATTTCGCAGAACACCCAGCTCACGGCGGCCCGGATGAGCAGTATTCTTTCGGCTTCGAGCGCCATTATGGCTCCCTATGCCGTCAAGGATGCCGAGCGGCGCTTCCTTGATGACGATCACGGTCTCCGAAGTCTCGACCGACAGCAAGGCAACGCGACGGTTCAATGGAGCCAGTCAACCAGCTCGTCGGGGGCAAGGCCGGTAGGGCAGACGATGACACTGTCGTCGTTTACCGCGCCTAATCCGAACAATCCGAGCAATGCCAACATCTCGCTCATTTTGAGCGAGGTTTCCTACGCCTACACGCCGAACCTCGGCTACACGATCGCCGGTACCGTGACGCTTTCCGACAGCTACTATTTGTTTCCACGCTGTTCGACGAACAGCCCGAGCAATTCAAACTTTCCGTATTATGACGTGAAGTATCCGGCGGCGACGACCTGTACCTGCATCCAACATCTGCAACAGAAGAGCTGCTAGCTTCGCGTAGCTTCGCCGATCAACCGGTATGCGGCCGGGTCGCCATATCTCGGGCTAGAACTCGGCGTGCAGTCGGCCCGAGAAGATCGAGACCGGTCCGCGGTCGGCGTTGTACGCGGGATTGACGATGAGCTGGTAGTCGGCGGTAAACGTCAGGGCCTTGTTCAGCGCGTAGGCGTAATAGGTTTCGAGCACGCGTTCGTGCCGGTAGTTAAGCTGGCCGTCGCCGATGAGAGGCCCGAGCCCGCCGGCGGCGAGGAAGTCGCGATGATCCTGCGAGAGGCCGTTGATGGCGCCGGCGATGCCGACGACGTCGTCGGGGCGGCCCCATTTGGTGCCCTTGATCGAGGTGCCGAGCGACAGGCTGCGGTCGATGTCGGTGAACGCCATGATCTCGTTGGTGCCGTCGTTCCAGCTCCAGCGGCCGAACAGGCCGATGTCGTCGGTGATCGCCTGCTCGACGTTCAGCGCGTAGCCGTATTTGATGCGGCCCCTGCGGGTCTGGCTGATGTCGAGATTGAGCGCGGGATTGTTCAGCGTCTCGCGATAGCTGCCGGAGAAGTCGCTGTTGACGAAACCGAGCGTGCGCAGCTTGCCGGGCTGGCCAAACAGCGAATAGCGCGTCTCCAGCTCGACGACATATTCGCCGCGCCGGGGAATGTTCATGTCGAAATTGTTCGAGTTGGACTCGGCGTCCATCAGGAAATAGCCGCCGCGCAGCGCCCATTGCTTCTGGTTCAGCTCGGCGGTGGCGCCATAGCCGAGGCCGAGCTTGTCGGCGGCATAGTCGAAGGCGCCTGACGCCCAGATCGACCAGTTCATGAAATCCTTGCGCGGGTCGTGCGCATAGGCGTTGCCGTCGAACACGTCGATCACCGAGAATTTGCCGACCTGCAAGGTCAGGCGGGAGACGTCGGCCTTGCCGGCAAGCTGAAGCTGGCCGCTGGAGAGCTCTTCCTGCTCGCCGCCGAAGCCAAAGGTCTGGCGCAGGAACAGCCGCGAGGTGTTGTAATGCGGGTAAGGGAAGCCGGACTTCTGCGCCTCGCCGTTGGGGAAGCCCGCGGCGCCCGTGGTGTTGTTGAAGCCGAAACCCTGGAGCAGTTCGGGATTGTAGTAGACCTCGCCGCCGTCCCACAGCCGCGCATTGAGATAGAGCGAGTTGCTCCAGGTCTCCTGCAGATCGGGATTCGGCGAGAGGCTGTTCGGTCCGGTGTAGAGCGCGCGGAAGCCCGGGTAGCCCTGCGCGAGCGCGGTCGACTGGCCGTGGATTTCCCAGCGGCTCGATTCGGGATCGGTGACATCCGACTTCGGATTGGTGGTCGGCATGCCCGGCCAGTCGATCTTGCGATTGAGGCCGATCCGCAGGCTCTGGAAATCCATCGAGGACGAATATTGCGCGCCCGACGGGAAGGTGACGTTGGCGTTCTCGAACTTGCTGTAGAGATATTCGAGCCGTGCGCTCCAGTGCGGCGCGAAGGCGTATTCGACGCCGCCGCCGGCGGTCCAGCCGAACCGCGTGTTCAACACCTTCTCCTCATTGCCGCCCGTCGGCATCGCGAGAAAGCGCTCGCCGGCAAAGGCCGCGCCGCCGGTTGCGTAGAACAGAAAGGCGCCGGTGGTGTAGCCGAGCCGCGCGCGCAGGCTCGCAACATAGTCCCAGCGCTCTTCCGCGCTCGACAGCGCGGTCGCCGCCGACGACACGACGTGATTGGAGGGCAGATAGTTCGGAAACGAGATGTCGCCTTCGACGCCGAGCAGGAGACCCGAGCTGAGGCGCCAATTGTAGCCGGCCTGGACGCCGCCGGTCATGCCGTTGAATACATGGTTGTCGGTCGCGACCGTGGGGTCGGTCAGCGTCGCCGAGGACGTGCCGCGGGTGAAGCCGGCATGCGCTCCAATATAGAGGCCGGTCCAGTCATAGACCGCATGCAGCACCGGTGCCTTCAGCGGCAGATCGGCCGCAAAGCCCGCGCCTGGCAAAGCCAGCACGCCCGAGGCAAGCGCCGCGGCAGTCCGCAAATACCGGTGTCGGTGACCTCTCAACGTCAAACGCACGCCCCCAGACGCGATATGCCCCAACCGCCCGACATCCCTGCCGATTCGCGGCGCTCCTGTCATCAGGTTCCGGTTGATAGCCAACCCGACCAGATGATCCCGACGCGAAGCGATTTCGTCCCAAGCTCCTGCGCCTGTTGCGAACATTATTGCTAATAATTCGCAATAGCAATTAGGCCAGATTGCCGCAGAGGATAGTTCGCACCGTTATGTGACAGGCCGGCAACAAATTCCCGGTCTCCAAAAACAGATGACCCCGCCCGGTGGGACAGCCGGGCGGGGTCGGGGACGCGACACGGGGTGGATGAGGCGCCCGTGCCGGACGCAGGATCCATGTGAGATCGGCCTCAGGCCCTCAAATCAGTAGCAAGTACGAACGTTGCCGACGAACTGGCCGTAGGCGTTGTACTGGGCGACCCAGCCGCAGCGGTGATAGCCGTAGTAATAGGGCTGGCTGCTGGCGGCGACCGCGGTGCCGACGATGGCGGCGGTGGCGATGCCGGCGCCGACACCCCAGCCCCAGCCGAGCGGCTTGGCCTGAGCGGTCGAAGTCGTGGATACGACGCCAGCGGTGACAGTGAGGGCCGCGAGAGCGACGGCAGCAATCTTGGTCTTGATCGACATTTGAAACTCCATCCGGGTTGAGGCGGTCCGTTGTGGTCCGCGTGCCCAATTGGACGGAGGCTTGTCGAAACCGGTTCGAATGCGCTCGGAGCGGTCTCGGAATCTGGCTCTTTCCTGAATGATTCCAGGAAGATGGTGCCTAGCCGAGGGGGCCCTTTGCGAGCCTGTTCACGTCGAAGTTATCGACTTCCGTCAGCAGTTCGCAGAAGGCGCGCGCGCCCTGATCGAGGAGCTGTTCGCCTTTCGTGGGCACGGCCAGCGTCGCATTGCCGACGGCGCCGCTCGGGTGCAGATCCTGCGCCTGCCAGGCAAAGGGTGCGGGCCGCTGTGTCGACAGCCAGCGATATTGCTGCTCCATCGCGACGCTGCTCGCGGGAAAATCCGCGATCGCATCAGCGCGCACCTGGTCGGGATAGCGCGCCAGCATGATCGAGGTCTCGACCGCGCCGCCATGAATGCCGTGGCGCACTTCATCGGCCGGAAACAGTGTTTCCGCACCCGACAGGCGCGACCACGACGTCGTCACCACGAACAGTTTCTGATGCGCACGAAGATCCTGTGCCACCAGCATCATCGCCGCGCTGTTGCCGCCATGGCTGGTGATGATGACGAGCTTTTTCACGCCACGTCGCGCGATGTCCTCGCCAATCGCGGTCCATCGCTTCAGCGCCACCTCAGTCGGCAGCGTCTGCGTGCCGGGATAGTCGATATGCTCGGTGGAGATGCCGACCGGCTCAATGGGCAGGAATGTGGCCGGAATGGTCGCGGGCAGCACCTCCTGCACGCGCGCAAGATAAGCGTCTGCGATCAGCACGTCGGTCGCGAGCGGCAGATGCGGCCCGTGCTGCTCGGTCGCTGCCAGCGGCAGCACCGCAATCCAGCGCGACGTGTCCGCAAGGCTCGCATCGGCCCAGCGGATCTCGGTCCAGTCGCGGGAAGGCGTCATCAAGGTTTCTTTGCCCGAATTTGTCACGTAGTTTGGTGTATGGAGGGGACGCGGGCCTGGCCGGCTCGCGTCCCCGAATGTCTTGCGGTTTTATCGCGTTGGTTTGGCGTCGGCCAGACACGATCGACGGAGTCCCATCATGAGCCCTTCCCATCTGCAGCGAGCGTTAACGGCGGGTCTGATAGCCGCCTTCGTCGCGGCCGTCCCTGCGCGCGCCGAGACCCTGGACAAGGTCTCCTTCGGCACCAATTGGGTCGCCGAGGCCGAGCATGGCGGCTTTTTCCAGGCGGTCGCCGACGGCACCTACAAGAAGTACGGGCTCGACGTCAGCATCGTTCCCGGTGGTCCGAACGAGAACAACCGGATGCTGCTGATCGCCGGCAAGATCGATTTCTTCATGGCCGCGAACACGCTGATGTCGTTCGACGCGGTCGCCAACAACGTTCCCGTCGTGACGATCGCCGCGATCTTCCAGAAGGATCCGCAGGTGTTGCTGACGCAGCCGGATACGAAGGTCACCAAGATCGAAGACCTCAAGCCGCTGACCTTGTTCGTCTCCAAGGAAGGCATGACCAGCTACTTCCAGTGGCTGAAGTCCGAATACGGTTTTAGCGAGAAGAACGTCCGCCCCTATAATTTCAATCCGCAACCCTTCATCGCCAATCCCAAGAGCGCGATGCAGGGTTACGTCACCTCCGAGCCCTTCGCGGTCGAGAAGGCGGCGGGCTTCAAGCCGAACGTGCTGCTGCTCGCCGATTTCGGCTTCAACACCTATTCGACCCTGGTCGAAACCCGCCGCGACATGATCGAGAAGAAGCCGGACCTTGTACAGCGCTTCGTCGACGCTTCCATGGTCGGCTGGTACAACTACATCTACGGCGACAATTCCGCCGGCAATGCCATGATCAAGAAGCTCAATCCGGAGATGACCGACGATCTGCTCGCCTATTCCGTCGCCAAGATGAAGGAATACGGCATCGTCGATTCCGGTGAGTCCTTGAAGAGCGGCATCGGCGCGATGAGCGACGATCGCTACACTTCCTTCTTCAACAAGATGGTGAAGGCGGGCGTCGTGAAGTCCGATCTCGACTTCCGCAGGTCCTACACGCTGCGCTTCGTCAACAAGGGCGTCGGCGTCGAGCTGCGTCCCGCCAAGCGTTAACGCAAGGTCGATGTCAGACGTCAACACTTCGTCAGGGGTCGAAGCCAGCCTGACGGCTTTGGCCGTCAACCTGCGCGGCGTGACGAAGGCGTACGACAATGGGGTCATGGCGCTGGGCCCGCTTGATCTCACGGTGCGCAAGGGCGAGTTCATTTCGCTGCTCGGCCCGTCCGGCTGCGGCAAGTCGACGGCACTGCGACTGATCGCGGGACTCAGCGCACCGTCGTCCGGCACCGTGCGGGTGGCGCGCCACGAGGGCCCTGCACAACCGGGCCACGGTATCGGCTTCGTGTTCCAGGAGCCGACGCTGATGCCCTGGACCAGCGTGCGCGAGAACGTGCGGCTGCCGCTCAAGCTGGGTGGCATCCCGAAGGCCGAAGCCCGGGCGCGAGCCGATGCAGCGCTGGCCAGCGTTGGGCTTGCTGATTTTGCCGACGCCTTTCCGCGCGAATTGTCCGGCGGCATGAAGATGCGGGTGTCGCTGGCGCGTGCACTCGTGACCGATCCCGATATCCTTCTCATGGACGAACCCTTCGCGGCGCTCGACGAGATCACGCGCTTCCGCCTCAACAACGATTTGCTCGCGCTGTGGCGCAGCCTTCGCAAGACCGTCATCTTCGTCACTCATTCGGTGTTCGAATCCGTCTATCTGTCGCAGCGCGTCGTGGTCATGACGGCGCGGCCCGGCCGCATCCAGGCTGACATCCGCATCGAAACCGTCGAACCGCGCGGCGAGGAGTTTCGCACCTCGGCCGCCTATTCCGATTATTGCCGGAAAGTGTCGGCCGCGCTGGCGCCGTCCTATTCGGAACAGTCGATGCTATGAACGCGCAAGCCCCCATCACCGCCAGGCCGTCCGGCGCGCAACGCGCTGTGCGCTTCGTGCTGCCAATCATCGTATTCGCCGCGGGATTGGCGGCATGGGAACTCGTGGTCCGCCTCAAGGAGATCCCGCCTTACGTGCTGCCGGCACCGTCGGTCATCTTCCTGACGCTGATCAAGGACTGGGCGGTGCTGTCACAATCCCTCGCCACCACGCTGCTGACCACGCTGGAAGGTTTTGCGGCGGCGAGCCTCGGCGGCATCGCCCTGGCGCTGTTGTTCAATCAGTCGAAATGGGTGGAATATTCGCTGTTCCCCTATGCCGTCGTCCTCCAGGTGACGCCGGTGATCGCGATCGCGCCGCTCTTGCTGATCTATCTGGAGCAGCAGACCGCCGTCGTCGTCTGCGCCTTCATCGTCGCCTTCTTCCCGGTGCTGTCGAATACGACGCTCGGGCTGAATTCGGTCGACCGCAACCTTGCAGGCCTGTTCCAGCTCTATGGCGCCTCGCCACAGCAAGCCCTGCGCTTCCTCAAGCTGCCCGCGGCGCTGCCCTACATCCTCGGCGGCCTTCGCATCGCCGGCGGGCTGTCGCTGATCGGCGCAGTCGTGGCCGAGATCGCGGCGGGAACGGCGGGCGCCGGCTCCGGGCTCGCCTACAGGATCGCGGAATCCGGCTATCGATTGAACATACCCCGCATGTTCGCGGCGCTGCTTTTGCTGTCGCTGGCCGGGATTGTCATCTATGGGGTGCTGGCGCTAATTTCCCACCTCGTTTTACGGCGCTGGCACGAGAGCGCGCTTGGAAAGGACAACTGATGACCACCGGTTCGATTTCGTCCGACAAGATCGACCTTCTGATCTATGGGCCGGTGCGGCCGATCCTCGAGAACGGTTTTTCCGATCATTTCGTCGTGCACAAGGCCGAGACGCGAGGCGACCTCGAGCGGCTGACACCGGCGATCCGCGAGAAGATCCGCGGCGTGGCGGTGACCTATCACACGGTGCGTGCCGACAAGGACTCGCTGTCGCAGCTGCCCAAGATCGAGATGGTGGCGAGCTTTGGCGTCGGCTACGACCACATCGACGCCAAATACGCGGCCGAGCACAACATCATCGTCACCAACACGCCCGACGTGCTGACCGAAGAGGTCGCCGACGTCGCGATGGGCCTTCTCATTTCGACCGTGCGTGAATTCATCAAGGCCGACCGCTATGTGCGCTCCGGTCTCTGGCAGACGCAGAACTATCCGCTCAGCGTCGGCTCGCTGCGCGACCGCAAGGTCGGCATCGTCGGCATGGGGCGGATCGGCCAGGCGATCGCGCGCCGGCTCGATGCCTCGCTGGTGCCGGTGGTCTATCACACCCGCAATCCGTCCAAGGACGTCGCCTACAAGCACTATTCCGATCTGATCGAGATGGCGAAGGCGGTGGACACGCTGGTGGTGATCGTGCCGGGCGGCGCCAGCACCAACAAGATGATCAATGCCGAGGTGCTGAAAGCGCTCGGCCCTCGCGGCGTGCTGGTCAATGTGGCGCGCGGCTCGGTCGTCGACGAGCAGGCTCTGGTGCAGGCGCTGAAGTCCGGCACCATCCTCGCTGCCGGCCTCGACGTGTTCGCGGCTGAACCGAATGTCCCGGACGAGCTCAAGACCATGCAGAACGTCGTGCTGCTACCGCATATCGGCTCGGCCTCCGTCGTCACGCGCAACGCCATGGACCAGCTCGTGGTCGACAATCTCAAGGCCTGGTTCGCCGGCAAGGCGCCGTTGACGCCGGTTGTGGAAACGCCGGTCAAGGGGCGGTGATGATCGTTCTCAGGGTCGTTGCATCGCTGATCGCGGCCTGTGTCGCTTCGATCAGCCCTGCGCATGCGCAGGACACGACGACCCTGAAGAAGGAGATGGTCGGGCAGTGGGAGCTCTCGACCACCGAACGCAGCAAGACCTGCGTCGTCACGATGAAGGGCGATCCGACGGGGCACGGTTTCAAGCTCGAGCTCGAGCCGGCCTGCAAGACCGCGCTGCCTTTCACCAAGGAAATCGTCGCCTGGAGCGTCAGGGGCCTCGACATCGTCCGTTTGCAGGATGCGACCGGTGAATCCGTGATCGACTTCACCGAGGTCGAGGCGGGCATCTTCGAAGGCCTGCGCCAGGGCGAGGGCGTCTACATCCTGCAGGACCTCGCCGCCGCCCGCTCGATGGCCAAGTCGATGGACCAGATGATCGGCGACTGGGCGATGGTGCGCGGCAACGGCCAGCCGGTCTGCGGGCTGACCCTGACCAACACCGAGGCGGATCAGGACAATTTCCAGGTCTTCCTCAAGCCGAAATGCGATGCGGCCATCGCCCAGTTCAATCCGACGCAATGGCGGCTCGAGCGCGGCCAGATCATCCTGTTGTCGAAATCCGGCGAAGTCTGGCAGTTCGAGGCCGACGACAACGCGCAATGGCGGCGTGTTCCCGATACTGCCGATCCCCTGATCATGCTGCGCCAATAGGCGCCTGTCCGGTCCTGTAATTCTTCGGCTCTCGCAATTTTTCCCGTGTCCATGTCGATCCGGCCGCGGCTGGATCGTCATCCCAATAGCGAGCTGATCGCGCGGCCGAACCGGCTGCGTCTCGCCTCAACAGGAGTTTTGCATGCGCTTCATGTACATCGTCACCTCCAGCCAGCCGATGGCTGCCCCGACCCCGGCGCTGATGGAGGCCATGCAGAAAATCTCCGAGCGGGAAATCAAGGCGGGCCGGATGATCGACAATGGCGGCCTGATGCCGCTTGCGGCCGGCGCACATGTGCGGATCGTCGACGGCGAACTCAGCGTCATCGACGGTCCCTTCATCGAGGCCAAGGAAGTGATCGGCGGTTATGCCATTTTCGAGCTGCGTGACAAGGCGGAAGCCCTGGCCATGGCCAAGGAATTCATGCAGTTGCACCTCGACCACATGCCGGGCTGGGTCGGAACCTGTGAATTGCGGGCGTTCGCCACGCCGGGCCCGGACGCGGCCTGCCAGGTCGACGCGCGTTCAGGGGTAGCCGCACACGCCTGATGGAGACCGCCGCTCGTCCCGGTCGACGGCGATGACGGCCGTCGACATCGATCGCGTCATCCGCGCCACCTGGCGTGTCGTTCAGCCACGGCTGATCGCCACGCTGTCGCGGATGCTGCGCGATGTGCCGCTTGCGGAAGAGCTGACCCAGGACGCGCTGGTTGCGGCGCTTGAAGCCTGGCCGGTCATCGGCGTGCCCGATAATCCCGGCGCCTGGCTCATGACGACCGCCAAGCGCCGTGCGCTCGATCATCTGCGCCGCGGCAAGATGCTCGCGGACAAGCACGACATGCTGGCGCGCGACTTGTTGCAGGAGCAGGAGATCGTGCCGGAGTTCGATGCCACGCTCGACGACGACATCGGCGATGAATTGTTGCGGCTGGTCTTCACGGCCTGTCATCCGATCCTGTCGCGCGAGGCCCGCGCGGCGCTGGCGCTGCGCATGATCTGCGGCTTGACCACATCAGAGATTGCGCGCGCCTATCTCGTGCCGGAAGCAACCGTCTCCCAGCGCATCGTCCGTGCCAAGCGGACGCTGTCGGGATCCGGCCTCGCCTATGAGACGCCGAGCGGCGGGGCCTTGTCAGAGCGTCTCGCCTCGGTGCTGGAGGTTGTCTACCTGATCTTCAACGAAGGCTACCTCGCGGCGCGGGGCGAGGAATGGCTGCGGCCACAGCTCTGCGATGAGGCGCTGCGCATGGGCCGGGTGCTCGTCGGTCTGGCTCCGAACGAGCCCGAGGTTCACGGCCTCGTCGCCCTGATGGACCTGAATGCCGCGCGGGCCCATGCGCGCACCGACGCGAACGGCGATCCCGTTCTGCTGATGGACCAGGATCGCACGCTCTGGGACCGATTGCAGATCCGTCGCGGCCTGCGGTCGCTCGAACGTGCCGGCGAGCTCGGCGGCGCGAGAGGATTTTACGCGCTTCAGGCTGCCATCGCGGCGTGCCACGCCACGGCGGGCTCGGCCGCAAACACCGATTGGCGGCGCATCGCGCAGCTTTACGCCGAATTGGCGCGGCTGGTGCGCTCGCCGGTCATCCAGCTCAATCGCGCGGTTGCGGTCGGAATGGCTGAGGGACCGCAAGCCGGGCTTGACGTGCTGGACGAGATCGTCGGCGAGCCGGTGCTGGCGGCCTATCATCATCTGCCGGCGGTTCGTGGTGACTTCCTGCAAAAGCTCGGGCGCTTCGCAGAGGCGCGGCAGGCTTTCGAAGCCGCCGCGCAACTCGCGACCAACGGACGTGAACGCGCGCTGATGGAGCGCCGGGCCGCCGCACTCAGCGGTCGGGGTATCTAGGTCGTCGGCTTGGGCGGCGGCGCAGTGCCCTGCGCCCATTTCTCCATCTTGCCGAGCACACCCCAGGCCGTGAGCGCCAGCGAGATCGGGAGAGCGAACTGGCCCAGGCCCGGCACTGCCGACGCGATCGTCCCGAACAGTCCGGCAAGACCTCCCGCATTGGGGCTCGCCGTCACGGCAGAGAGCAGCGTGGTGATCAGCGTGCCGCCGATGCCGAGCGCCGTCTTCTTGCCGTCGAGCAGCTTGCCGATGGTTTCGCCGAGCGCGCCGTTGACCTGGCCGAGCACGGGCTTGTTGCCGAGCAGGGTGCTCAGCAGGTCGACCAGCTGTTTGAGTTGATCGGTCGGAACGGGATTCGCCGCCGCCGGCGTTCCGGGCACTGTCTTGGTGATGAGAGAGAGGAGCTGTCCAAGCGCGCTGACTGTCGTGTTGGTCGCCGGCATTGTGCTCACCGGGGTTGTCGCTCCCGGCTGCAAGGCCTGCGTGAGGCTCTGCAATTGGTTCAGGATCTGAGATAGCTGGATGGGCTGCCCTGCTGGCGTCGTCCCCGTCGGTGGGGTCGCTATCGGCGTTGTAACTGTTGGGACCGCTCCCGGCTGCAGAAGCTGTGCGAGATGTTCCAGCCGGCCCACGATATGGGACAGATCGACGTTTGGCGTCTGGACAGGTTGTACTCCCGCACGCGTGATGGCGGCTATCGTGGTCCCGTCGAGCAGGCCGGTGTCCTGGAGGCCATTCCGTTGCTGAAATTGCGAGACTGCCGCCTTGGTCTTCGGTCCGCAGATGCCGTCTTCGTCAAGCGGCGGATTGGCGCCGAGCTTGTTGAGGGTCTGCTGCATGAGCAGGGCCGACGACGCCATGTCGTCGTCGGGTTCGGAGCGGCTGGCAATGGCCGGGCTTCCGTCGAGCGTGATCGAGGAATCCTGCGACATCATCGCGTGCAGGATCACCGCTGTGCCGAGCTGGGAATCGACATGGCTCGGGTCGAAGACGTGGTCGGCGACGAACTTGCCGGCTTTTGCGTCGGGCGGTCCATAGAGATTCGATCCGCCATAGAGATAGGGCGAGTTGACGCCCTTGGCGTTATAGCCGAGGCCGTTGAAGCACTCGAGCCGATACAGGGTGCGCGCGATGCACCAGTCCTGTGTTCCGACGAAGTTCTCGATCCTCAGCGCGTCTACGGCGCCGTCGACGAATGAGGCGAACGGGCCACGCCCTTTCGGAACGAGGCAGGTCACGCGATGAAGCGTTTCGCCGTTGCCGAGATAGGTGTCGAAATCGAAATTGGATTCGCGGTAGTGGCACAGCGCGGTGAAGTACCAGGGCACGCCGGTCAGCCGCTCGACCTGCTGATAGGTCGCCTTGCCGTTGATCGCCTTACGCGCAACCGCGTTGGCGTCGCCAAGGCGCGCGGGCCGGATCTCGAGATTGGCCCAGTTTCTCTCATATTGATTCTTCAGGCTCTCGTAGGACACCATTTCCTGCTCCCGCGAATTGATAAATTATCGTTTCGTCGTGCCAGTCAGGCGCGAGCCATGTGCCATCGTCTGGGCATCGGCTCCCGGCGTGCCGCAAATGTGGCAGGCCGCCGCTTGGGCGCGTGTGAGATGGCTTACAGGTGCAGCGCGAAAGATTGCGGTGAAAGGACGCAACATCGGGTCGATGTCGCGCGTGCTCGCTTCATTCGGTCCGGGAACCGGCCGGGCGCCCGTCAGTTAGCGACCGAGACGGTCTCGCAAGGAATCCTGCAATGGCCAAGCGCGTCCTCGCGATCGGCATCGAACCCGGCAATGCGGACTACAGCGCGTTCCCGCAGCTGACGCCGGAGCTCGTGCGCAGCTATATCGAAGCGCACCTCCTGCGCCTGCGCGGTCTCGGTTACGAAGTCACGAGCTGTCTGATCGATCTTGACGCAGCCGCGGAAGCGAGCGTGACCGCGGCGTTGCGCGACGAGCGCTTCGACTGCATCGTCATCGGCGCAGGTCTGCGTGAGCCGAAGGAGCGGCTGCTGTTGTTCGAGAAGGTGCTCAACCTCGTCCACCGACTGGCACCGCAGGCCGCCATCTGCTTCAACACCACACCCGCCGACACGGCGGAGGCCGTACAGCGCTGGGTCGATCCGTAGCACTGGCAGGTGCGCTGTCCGTTGCTGCGATGCCGCGGCCACGCCGTCCGTTCCCCGGCCTTCTGAAGCCAAGCCCCTGTGCAAAGGGCCCTCGACCTGAGGCGCAAGCATCGGTTGTCGCGACAGGCGGCCCTTTGGCGCAAAAGGCGAGGGTGCGCCGGATAGAAACGATTATTCTGGCCCGGGATCGTCCCAAACGCTATGACTGGCCGCATCGGATGGGAGGGATTTGGAATGCTTCGACGCCTTGGAATTGCAGCGTGTTTCTCGGTCGCGATTGCCGTCCCGGTTCATGATGCGGTGGCACAGGATGCTATCGGCGGCGCCATCATCGGCGGCGTGGGTGGAGCGATTTTGGGCGGTGCGCTTGGCGGTGGCCGCGGCGCCGCTATCGGTGCTGTCGTCGGCGCCGGCACGGGGGCGGCGATCGCCTCTGAAGGCGAGCGCCGCCGGTCCGGCTATTACGCGTATCAGCGCGGCTGCTATATGCAGCGCCCGGACGGCCGCTACGTCCCGGTCGATCCGAGATACTGCTACTGAACCGACATTGCGCCGGCGCCGTCTCGCACGCGCCGGCGCTTCCACGCCTGGTTGCTGTGCTTAAGCAGCGCTGGCCCGGCTCGTTGCTTCCCCGAGCTCGGCATTGGTGTAGGCCTTGCCGCCGATGCCCCACAGGCCGTCCACCGCATAGACCATGTTGACGAAAATTCGCTCGCGCGGATGACGGCCCTCCGCCGCCCTGAACGCGATGTCGGTGGCCTCGGTGATGAAACCCGCCTTTTGTGCGGAGCTCGCGAGCGCAAAGGACGGTACTTTCAGCTCGACCACGACGATGTCGTTTGACGTCCCGCCGACGAAGGACCGGCCCTTCGGGACTGTGCTGATCTCGCCGATCACGTTCGGCGTGAGAAACGCATTGCCCGCCAGATCATGGTGCTTGAGAAACGAGGCGGTCAGCTCGGCGAACATGGTTTGCTCGGCGGCCGCACTGAAGATGCCATCCGTGGCGACGACGTTGATCGGCATGATTGGAGCTCCCTTCGTGATGTGAGCGTCGCGAACGCCGCAGCGATCGCGGCTTGCGGTAATATTGCGATCGTTATATAACGATCGTGTTTGCATTCGCACGATGGTGCGGTGGCGTCAATGTTAAAATAACGATCGTGATATAAAAAGGTGCCCTCGTGCGATACAAGACCGGACACAAGGAAGAAGCCCGCGCGCGCATGGTCGCGGCGGCCGGGCGTGGTTTTCGCCGCCAGGGCTTTGGCGGTATCGGCGTCGACGGTCTTGCCAAGGAAGCCGAAGTGACCTCTGGCGCGTTCTACGGGCACTTCTCGTCCAAGGGCGAAGCCTTCAAGGCCGCGCTCGTGGCAGGCCTGGAAGAACTGCGCACCGGTGTCGAAAGCCTGCGCGCCGAGCACGGCGCCAGATGGGTCGGCGTGTTCATCGATTTCTATCTCGGACAAAAGCGGGTCTGCGAGCTCGGTTCGAGCTGCGCCTTGCAGAGCCTGACCTCGGAAGTGCAGCGCGCCGATGACGGGATCAAGACCGTGTTCGAGGCCGAGATCGCGGGCGTGGTGAACGCAGTTGCGGATGGGCTGTCGGGCCGCTCGGTCAGGGAAAGGCGCGCGCGCGCCTGGGCGCTGCTCTCGATCCTGTCCGGCGGCGTTACGATGGCGCGGGCCGTCGCCGACAGGGATGTCGGTGCTGCCATCGCATCCGCGTGCCGCGCGGCTGCGCTGAAAGCCTGTGCCGAGACCTGATCAGCTTGAGAGGAGCGCCGCAGATGCAGATGTCGAATTATCTCTTCTTCACGACCCATTGCGAGGCGGCGCTCGCGTTCTACACCGCCTGCGGCCTCGGCAGGGTGACCGAAATCAAGCGTCACGGCAAATCCGGACCGATGCAGGGCAAGATCCTGCATGCGAAGTTCGAAGGACCGGGTATCCAATTCTATGCATCCGACAACGACGATGCCGAGCCGATGCGCGGGTCAGCGCACATCCTGATGATGGGCGACGTGCGGGCGACAACGGATCTGTTCGCGCGCCTCGCCGAAGGCGGTACGATCACCACGCCGCTCGGGGTCCAGCCCTGGGGCGACTATTACGGCAAGCTCACCGACCGCTTCGGCGTGCAGTGGATGCTGAACTGCGTGCTGGCGCGCGGGTAGCGCGTACCCGACGGCGCGCCAACGCAGCTCGGGACAGGGCAAGGGGCAGGCTTCACGCGGCGAAACCGTGCCTCTCCTTTACGTAGCGAGCGTCTCGCGCTAAACTGAAAGTAGCATATTGAACTGACCAATTTTTTTCGCCGCGGGCTGGCACTTGTCGCTAGGCCATTCCACCGTGACGGCTTGACTGACATAGTCACGCACCAGTCCGCGTAATCTGGCTTCCTGCTCCGCCGGCAGACCGGCCGCGAGCAGAACGGCGCTGCGAAGTGCGCTGGCCTCGCGGCTCACCGCAGCGCCGGCGCGGTCGCTGTCACCCCAGACCTGCGCCGCGGTGAAAGCAACGAACAGGCCGAAGATGATGCCGAGCACCGGCAGCATGCCCGGCGAGATCGCCTTCAGCGCTTTCGCGCGCTCTTCCGTCGCAACCAGCGTGACGGAGACGAACACCACCGCTGCCAGGAAATAGGTGAAGCCGAAGATCACCAGCGCCATCAAGGGCACAGGCAGATTGTGCAGCCAATCGCTCATGTCATGTCATCACTTGCCCGGAAGCTCTTCAGATCAGCTTCAGCCCCCGCAGGCTCGCATGCCCGTTCTTGCCGACGATGATGTGATCGTGCACGGCAATTCCCAGCGGCTTGGCGATGTCGATGATCGCCTTGGTCATCTGGATGTCGGCCTGCGAGGGCGAGGGATCGCCGCTTGGATGATTGTGCACCAGGATCAGCGCGGTCGCCGACAGCTCCAGCGCGCGCTTGATCACCTCGCGCGGATAAACCGGTGTGTGGTCGACGGTGCCGGTCTGCTGCACCTCGTCGGCGATGAGCTGGTTGCGCTTGTCGAGAAAAAGCAGACGAAACTGCTCCTTGTCGGCAAAGGCCATGCTGCTGCGGCAATAGGCGATCACCTCGTTCCAGGACGACAGCGCATTGCGGCTGTTGACCTCGCCCTTGGCGACGCGGTGCACCGCCGCGGCGATCAGCTTGAGCTGGTTGATCGCGGCTTCGCCGACGCCGTCGATCTCGCGCAAACGCGCCACCGGCGCGTGGACGACTTCCGCGAACGAGCCAAAGGTCTTGATCAGCATTTTCGCAAGCGGTTTGGTGTCGCGCCGCGGCAGCACCGGAAACAGCGCCATCTCCAACAGCTCGTAATCGCTCAGCGCATCCGCGCCGGCGCTGCGGAAGCGCTCGCGCAGCCGCTCGCGATGGCCGAGATAATGCGGCTCTGACGGGGCCGGCTTGCTCGAGGGGACGTTGGGCTTGGTGCTGGTCTTGGCTGGCATCGCGCGCGCAGCATCGCTGCGGCGCGCCGCTTTTGCAACCGTCAATTGAGATGGTGGGTCAGCGCGCCGGCTTCAACCCTGGCACCAGCGCGGCCTGCCGATCCCTGATCGGGCGGCCGAACATCGGCCCGCCCATGCCTCCAGGCGGCGGGCCCACGCGCCCAACCGTTGCTTCCGCGCGGCGGTCAATGCCGAGCGTCAGCGTCGCGACATAGCGGTGGCGCTCCTCCTTCACCGCGCAGAAGGCGCGATGCCCGGGATCTGAGCGTTCGATGACGTGGTCATTGGCGTTGATCACCATGCGCTGCCGCGCGCGGTCGCCATAGTCGGGCACGTTGGTATAGATGAACTCGTTCAGCGCGTCGGGCAGGAAGGTCTGCCCGGTCAGCACCGTGCGGTCGCTCAGAAACACCTTGAAATGGATGTGCGTGGTGCGGCCGTCATACCAGCCGGGATAGATGGTGTTGAAGCCGACCCATCCGGTCTCGCCGGTCGCTTGCGTGCCGCGCAGGAACGTCTTGCCAGCCGCATTGATATTGTGGTTGTCGCTGTGGCCGGGAAAGGCCGAATAGAGCCCCTTGGCGTCACAATGCCAGATGTCGACCCGCGCGTCATGGATCGCCGTGCACGCCCCGGCCTCGATCACCCGCAGCCGCAAGGTCAGCGGCACGCCGGGCCTGCCCTCGGCGATGTCGGATCGCACGAGTTTGGGGTCGGAATAGAACGGCCCTTATTGGATGGCAAGATCGGGCTCTGAAGATGGCGATAATCAGCGCGGTGATTTCCCGCTGTGTCGCGCCAGCCGCGGCGCGCGCAAAAAAATCCGACGCCACCGGTCCGAACGGCCAGTTTCGTTCGTCTTGCCCATCATGGGCTCGCCATACCCCCGCAGGCCATCCGGCGGGCAGACCGAGCTCCTGATGGAGAAACACCGATGTGGCCGTTCGTACGAAGTCTCTCACGCCGTACCGTTCTTGCGCGAAGTGCTGCCGCGACCCTTGTTGCGGCTGCGCCCGCGTTGAGCGGGCCGGCAAAATCCGACAACACCGCCGACGAACGCAGACTGCGTCTCGATCGCGTGATCGATCGCGCCATTGCCGCGCGTCGCATCGTCGGCACCGTCGTGATGGTGATGAAGGATGGTGATGTCGTGTATCGCCGTGCCGCCGGCCACGCGGATCGCGAAGCCGATCGGCCGATGCGCGAGGACGCGATGTTTCGGCTGGCGTCCCTGTCGAAGCCGATCGTGTCGGCCGCCGCCATGGCGCTGGTCGAGCGCGGCCGGCTGGATCCGCAGGATCCCGTCACCAAATGGCTGCCGGACTTCCGGCCGCAGACCGCGGACGGCAAGGTCCCTGCGATCACCATCCATCATCTGCTCACTCATACGGCCGGGCTCTCTTATGGATTCCTCCAGCCGGCGGACGGGCCCTATCAGCGTGCGGGAGTGTCCGACGGCCTCGATCGGTCGGAGATCACGCTCGACGAGGAGATCCGCCGTATCGCGGCCGCGCCACTGCTCTACGAGCCGGGCACGCGATGGGGCTATTCGCTGGCGACCGACGTGCTCGGCGCCGTGATCGCCAAGGCGGCCGGCGAGCCCTTGCCAGACGCCGTTCGCCGCCTCGTCACGACGCCGCTTGCGATGCGCGATACGACCTTCCTCGTCGACGACGGAGCGCGGCTTGCGGTGCCGTATCTCGACGGCAAGCCGGAGCCGGTGCGCATGGCGGACCCGCAACTCGTTCCGTTCCGGGGCGCCGAAATCATTCGCGTGTCGCCGTTGCGCGCGTTCGATCGCACGTGTTTTCCATCGGGTGGCGCTGGACTTGTCAGCACGGTCGGCGACTACGCCCGCCTTGCCGAAGCGCTCCGCCTCGGCGGCGGACCCGTCCTGAAGGCGTCGGCGGTGCAGCAGATCACCACGAGCCAGATCGGCGATTTGGCGCCGACGGGGCTTCCGGCCTGGGGGTTCGGTTACGGAGCCCTTGTCCTGAAGGACAGCGCGTTGGCGAAATCGCCGCAGGCTTCGGGAACCTGGACCTTCAACTGCGCCTACGGCCAGAGCTTCTTCGTCGATCCCGTCGAGAGGCTGACCGTCATCGCCTTCACCAATACGGGCCTCGAGGGCGGTTTTGGTGCCTTTCCCATCGAGATTCGCGATGCCGTCTACGGGCGCGGCGACTGAACGAAAAAATATTGCAACCGACCGTTTCCTTTTCACCTCCTCGTTCGTCTCAGCCATGTGGACCCGCCGAGCGGCCGGCCAAGCATCCGCAAAGGAGAACATCGATGTCTCAGACCAAATCCACGCCATCGCGTCGTGCCGTCGTTGCCACCGGCCTTGGTGCCGGCGTCTTGCTCGCCGCCCAGGTGACCCCGTCCTACAGCCAGAACAGGAGTTCGAAAATGGAAGCGACCATTCGCATCGGCAGCGACATCACGACCCTCGTCAACGTCTTCACGGTTGACCCGGACAACCAGCAAAAGCTGGTCCAGATCCTGAAGGAGGGCACCGAGAGCTTTTTCAGCAAGCAGCCCGGCTTCATCTCGTCCAGCGTCCATGCCAGCAAGGAGGGCGGTCGCGCGATCAACTACTCGCAATGGCAAAGCGCCAAGGATATCGAGAATTTCCGCAAGGATCCGAAATTCGCGCCCTACATCCAGCGTCTTGCTGCGATCGCGAAGGCCGAGACGATCCTGTGCGACGTCGTCGAGGTCAATCATGCCTGACCCGCGATGGGTGGCGCCTCGACCCCGAATGAAATGTCACGCGCAGCGGTGACGGGGAGGCCAGGCTTGCCAGACGGTTTCACGAACGATGGCGCAGGGGCGGTCCAACAGACCGCTCGGCAGGCCATCGACCGCCTTGCGGTGGAGCTGCGACCGCAGTTGCACCGCTATTGCGCGCGCATGACGGGCTCGGTCATCGACGGCGAGGACGTGCTTCAGGAGGCACTCCTCAAGGCGATCGAGGCCGCCCCGCGGACCGAAACGCTGGACAATCCGGAAGGGTGGCTGTTTCGGGTCGCTCACAATGCGGCACTCGATTTCCTGCGCCGGCGCGCGCGCTACAACGCTGCCCACTCCGATGAAGATCTGGACATGATCGCCGCCTTGACCAGCCCCGTGACCGATCGCCAGATCGTGGCTGCGAGCCTCGGGACCTTCATGCGCCTCCCGGTGGCGCAGCGAAGCGCCGTGATCCTGAGAGACGTGCTCGGCTATTCCGTCGACGAGGTCTGCGCGATCATGGGCGGCAGCGTCCCGGCCGCGAAGGGCGCCCTGCAACGCGGCCGCGACCGTCTCCGCGAGCTCGCGCAGGAATCCGACGAGGTGCGGCCTCCGGAATTGGAGACGGCCGAACGCGCCCGCCTGGTGCACTATGTCGAGCGCTTCAACGCACGCGATTTCAATTCCCTGCGCGAGATGCTGGCCGACGACGTGCGGCTGGAGATGGTCAACAGGACGCGCAGGGCCGGCCGCCACGACGTCAGCGAGTACTTCACGCGCTATGAACTCTCCAGCACCTGGCATTTCGTGCCGGGCTTCGTCGATCGGCGCCCTGCGATCATCGCGTTCGATCCGCAGGATCCCACAGGTCCGCCGCGATACTTCGTGCTGCTCGATTGGGAGAACGGCAGCATCGTCAACATCAGGGATTTTCTCTTCGCGCACTACGCGATCGAAGGCGCGGAGTTGTTCACGCTGGCTTGACGAAGCCGGGTGGCGGTAGATCAGCCGATCTGCTTCTCGCCGTGCCGCTCCGACAGCGTGAAGATCTCGACGCCGGTGGCGGTGACGCCGACGGAATGCTCGAACTGCGCCGACAACGAGCGGTCGCGGGTCACGGCGGTCCAGCCGTCGGACAGGATCTTCACATGCGGCTTGCCGAGATTGATCATCGGCTCGATGGTGAAGAACATGCCGGGCTTGAGCTGCACGCCTTCGCCGGGACGGCCGATATGGATGATGTTCGGCTCATCGTGGAACATGCGCCCGAGGCCATGGCCGCAGAAGTCGCGCACCACGCTCATGCCCTGCGGCTCGACGAAGCTCTGGATGGCGTGGCCGATGTCTCCGGTGGTGGCGCCGGGCTTCACGGCGGCGATGCCGCGCATCATCGCTTCATAGGTCACCTCGATCAGCCGCTCCGCCTTGCGCGCGATCGGGCCGACCGCATACATCCGGCTGGAATCGCCGTACCAGCCGTCGACGATGAAGGTGACGTCGATGTTGACGATGTCGCCTTCCTTCAGCGGACGGTCGCCGGGCATGCCGTGGCAGACCACGTGGTTGAGCGAGGTGCAGGTCGAGTAGCGGTAGCCCCGATACATCAGCGTCGCCGGATAGGCGCCGTGGCTGAAGGCGAACTCGCGGACGAATTCGTCGATGCGCTCGGTCGGCACGCCGGGCCCGACGATGTCGGTGAGCTCGTCGAGGCACTTCGCCACCAGCGCACCCGCCTTGCGCATGCCGGCAAAGGCGGCCGGGCCATGCAGCTTGATCTGTCCGGTCTTGCGCAGGGAGGTATCGGTTGCTTCGACGTAGCTCATGCGGGTCTGGTCTTCTCGGCTCGGGCCCGTGTGGGCGGAAAGGCTTGATTTAAGGCCCCAATTTAATGATTGCGGGCCTTCGTGCAAGCCAAGCTTGGCCGCCATGCGCCCGAAAGCAGGCTCAATTCGGGACTTCTACGGTGGTTTCCACCGGCAGCGCGCCGCCGCGGACGCGGATTTCACGGACCGGATAGGGAACCCGGATGCCCTCGCGCTTGAAGGTATCCCACAGCGCCAGCATCACGTCGCTCTTGACGTTGTCCATGCCGTCGGGATCGGCGATCCAGAAGGTCAGCGAGAACTTCATTCCGATCTCCGCGAACTCGGTCAAAAGGCAGTTCGGCGGCTTGCCTTTTTGCGCGCGCGGATGGGCTGCGGCGGTCTCTGCCGCGAGCTTGCAGACGAGCTTCGGGTCGGCGTCGTAATTGGTGCCGAACGCGATCTTCACCAGCGTGTTCTTGTCGGTGTAGGTCCAGTTGACGACCTTCTGCGTCACCAGGTCCTCGTTCGGAACCAGAAATTCGCGGCCGTCGCCGGCGGCGACCGAGATGTAGCGTGTCTTCATCGCGCTGATCCGCCCGGTGTAGTCGCCGATGGTGACGAGGTCGCCCGGCTTCACCGACTTGTCCGCAAGCAGGATGATGCCCGAGATGAAGTTGGCGACGATCTTCTGCAGGCCGATACCGATACCGACACCGACCGCGCCGGAGAACACCGCGAGCGCGGAGAGGTTGATGCCGACCGCGCCGAGCGCGGTGACAATTGCGATGGCCAGAAGCCCGATGCGGATGATCTTGACCAGCAGCACCTGGATCGACGGCGTCAAATCGGAGGCGCTGTTGATCTTGCTCTCGGCGAAATTGCTGGCGATGTTGGTGAGCCAGAGCGCGATGATCAAGAGCGCGCCCGCCTTGATCACCAGCAGCGGCGTCAGCCGCAACCCGCCGAGCACGATCGCGTAGGAGTCGAGCAGCTCGACCGCCGCATCGAGCTGACCGATGATGGACAGCGCTGCGACGAACCACGCCGTGATCGACACCAGCTTGACGATGAAGTCGTTGCGCAGCACCGAGGTCAGGAGCCGGATCGCAAGCCAGGCAAACCCCAGCTTGCCGGCGACCATCAGGACATAGCTGCGGCTCGGCCAGGTCGCGTGGTACATCACGACGCGCGAGATGATCACGAGCACCGTGAACACCGCCGCCGAAGCGCTCGAGACCATCACGCGGGCGAAGTGGCGAAGCGGCAGCGGCCAGCCCATCGCCAGCGACGTCATGTCGACGCGATTGCGAACGCCGGCTTCCGCCGCATAGGCGATCCCGGCCGCCGCCAGAATGAGACCAAATTGCAGGTGGAACCAGGGCGAGGAGATTTCCGCTCCGACGCTGCGCGCGGTCGTCTGCACGAACTCCATGAGGTGTTTAAGGTCTAGGTCCATCGGGAGAGGTCTCGGGGAAGGCCGATTTGAATTCGGGGCCGCCGCAGAATTCCACAAAGGGCGCGGCCCGGCCATCGATACACCGCCATGTGATGCGCGTTAAGGCCGCAAAATACGGGCAGATTGCCGCGCGCAGGAGAAAATGGGTTGGCGCGGGAGTGTGCCGACGATAAGGATGCCGTTCCAGCGATTTGCCAGCGATTTCCCAGCGACTTGTAACCGGAAGGTGGATGGCCTCTCTCGACTCCGTCAGCGTCTCCATTCTGCTCGGCGCCGTCCTGGTGATGGCCGGCATCCTGTCGAGCCTGCTTGCGCTGCGCTTCGGCGCGCCGCTGCTGCTCGTATTCCTTGCGATCGGCATGCTGGCCGGCGATGCCGGCCCCGGCCAGCTGCAGTTCGACGACGTCCGCACCACCTATCTGGTCGGCTCGGTGGCGCTGGCCCTGATCCTGTTCGACGGCGGCCTGAAGACGCGTTTTGCCAGCATTCGCACCGTGCTGGCGCCCTCCGTGGTGCTCGCGACCGTGGGCGTGCTCCTGACCGCGCTGATCACGGCACCCTTCGCGAAATATGCCCTCGACCTCAACTGGACGGAGTCGCTGCTGGTCGGCGCCGTGGTCGCCTCGACCGACGCCGCGGCGGTTTTCCTGCTGGTGCACACCCAGGGCCTGCGCCTGCGCCCGCGCGTCGGCGCGACGCTGGAGGCGGAATCCGGCACAAACGATCCCTTCGCGATCTTCCTCACCTTGATGCTGGTCGAATACATCTCACTGGGATCGAGTTCGCCCGGGCACGTGGTGATGGAGTTCGTGCAGGAAGCCGTGCTCGGCGCCGTCGTCGGCGTGATCGGCGGACGTCTGGTCGTCATCGCACTTAACCAGGTGGCGCTGCCGCAGGGCCTTCACGCGCCCTTTGTCACCACAGCCGCGCTCGTGATCTTCGGCGGCTCGCAGATCATGCACGCCTCCGGCTTCCTCGCCGTCTATCTCGCCGGCATCATCATCGGCAACCGGCCGACGCGCGCGCATAATTCGGTGGTGGCCTTCCTGGATGCGGCGACGTGGCTGGCGCAGATCGTGATGTTCGTGCTGCTCGGCCTTCTGGTGTCACCGAGCCGGTTGGGCGGCAGCGTGCTGCCGGCGGTCGGGGTCGCATTCGTCCTGATGCTGGTCGCGCGGCCGATCGCGGTGTTCGTGTGTCTGGCGCCGTTCCGCTTCAACTGGCGCGAAAAGATCTTCATCGCCTGGACCGGCTTGCGTGGCGCGGTCGCGATCTTCCTGGCGTCGATCCCGATGCTGGTCGGTCTGTCGAAGGCCTATCTCTATTTCGACGTCGCCTTTGTCGTCGTGATCATTTCGCTGCTGCTGCAAGGCTGGACGCTGGCGCCCGCCGCGCGCAAGCTGCACGTGGCACTGCCGCGCGCCGAGCGCGGCCCGCGCCGCGTCGAGCTTGATCTGCCCGGCCAGCTCGAGCAACAGCTCGTCGGCTATCCGGTGCGGCCCAAGAGCCTCTATTTCCGCCGCGGCCTGATCCCGTCCTGGTCCAAGCCGACACTGGTGATCCGCAACGAGAGCATCCTGACGCCCGCCGAAGCCGATCCGGTCGCGCCCGGCGACTACATCTACCTGCTGGCGCCGCCGGAAAAGGCCGAGTTGCTCGACCGCTTCTTCGTCGACATGCAGCCGAGCTCGGCGCCCGACCCGCATCTGCTCGGCGACTTCATGGTCTCCGGCGAGCACACGCTGGCCGAGCTAGCCGAGATCTACGGCGTGAAGGCCAGCGAGGACGAGAGCGAGCTCACGCTGGCCGATTATTTCGACGTCCATCTCGACCACGCGCCGAAAGAGGGCGCCGAGCTCGCGCTGGGAGAGATCGTACTCGTCGCGCGGAGCATCTCCGGCGGCCGCGTCAACGTGGTCGGCCTCCGCCTGCCGGAAGACGAGGAAACACCGGCACCGCTGACGCGTAGCCAAGCGCTGCGGCGCAAGCTGGCGGAACTGTGGACGTCGGTCGCGGGGATTTAATTCCTATGTCGTCCTGGCTTTCGCCAGGACGACGGCGGAGGGCGATGGTCACATCCCCGCGGGCACCGCTTCCTTCCAATGCCGTGCAATCGCTGCGCGGGGAGCGATCCACGCCGCGCCGCTCTTGGTGATGTGCGTGAGAATCCGCTCCAGCGCGCCGATCCGGCCCGGGCGTCCGATCATGCGCAAGTGCAGGCCAATCGACATCATCTTTGGCGTCGTTTTGCCCTCACGCTTGAGCCAATCGAACGCGTCAATGACATAGTCGGCGAAATCCGCGCCGCTGAAGCGCGAGGCATTGTAGTACTGCATGTCATTGGTATCGAAGGCATAGGGCAGTACGAGGTGCTGCTTGCCGGCGACCTCCTTGTAGTACGGCAGATCGTCATTGTAGGCGTCGCTGTCGTAGAGAAAGCCACCGTGCTCGACCAGCAGGCGTCGCGTGTTCGGCGAAGTCGCCGAGCGCGTGTGCCAGCCGACGGGACGCTGCCCCGTGACGCGCTCGATCGACGCCACCGTCCTCGCGATGACCTCGCGCTCGCCGGCTTCGTCCATGTCGGCATGACCCTGCCAGCGCCAGCCATGGGCCGACACCTCGTGGCCCCGCGCGATCGCATCGCGCGCCAGTTCCGGTGAACGCTCGACCGCGCGGCCGCAGGAGCTCACCGTCGCCTTGACGCCGTGCGCATCGAACAGATCCATGATGCGCCACCATGCGGCGCGCGTGCCGTATTCGAAATGGCTGTCGATGCAGGAGTCCGGGCCGTCGAGCTTGTGGACGACCTCGTAGATCGCCTCGTTCTCGGCATCGCCGTCGCTGGCGGAAAATTCCGAGCCCTCCTCGAAATTCACCACCAGCGACACCGCGACGCGCGCGCCGTTCGGGCCAGCGTGGGTTTGGCGGTTGGCCGCGATAGCCGGCGAAATCGCGTTGTGAGACGGGTTGCTTTGGTTCGCTCATGGATCAGTCCGAGGTTCCGGCCATGCGATGCAGGCCGACGACGCGGTCGCTGACGAACAGCAGGATCACCGTGCCGGCGAGGATGAGGGTGGAGAGCGCGGCGAGCGTCGGGTCGGGCGCTTCCTCGATATATTGCAGCATCCGGATCGGCAGCGTCTTGGTGCGGACGTCGGCAAGGAAGATCGAGACCGGATAATTGTCGAACGACGCCAGGAACGAGAAGATGCCGGCGATCAGGAATGACGGCGCCAGCGCCGGCACCATCACCCGCAGCACGCTGCCGGGATAGGTGCAGCCGAGCGTGCGCGCCGCCTCGATCAGCGTGAAGTCGAATCGCGCAAGCCCGGCGATCATGGTGCGCGCGACGTAAGGAAGCGTGATCACGAGATGCGCGACCAGCAGCGTCGCCCAGGGCGCGGTGAACCCGATCGCGCGAAATCCCTGCAGCAGCGCGATGCCGAGCACCAGGCCGGGCATCATCAGCGGCGAAACCAGCGCGGTCGCAAAGAGGTCCGCACCAGGCAGCTTTCCGCGCGCAATCGCGATCGCTGCGAGCGTGCCGCAGACCAGCGAGATCGTGGTCGAGAACAGCGCGATCTGAAGCGACAGCAGCAGCGACGGCCAGAAGCCGTCGAGCCGTCCGATCTTGCCGTACCAGCGCGTCGATGCGCCGGTCAGCGGCAGGTCGAACACCGGCGTCGGCGAGAAGCTCGCGGCCGCGATCACCAGCAGCGGCGCGATCAGGAACAGTGCCAGTGCGATGGCCATCACCCAGCAGACGATGATTGCGGCCCGCGTCATCACTTCGGCTCCCGCGACAGCCGTGCGCTGAACGCGACGACGGCGATGGCGATCGCCAGCAGCACGACGCCGGCGGCGGCGCCGAAACCGGGCTCGCGCGCCAGCAGATAGGCCTTCGCGATTGTGGTCGCGAGCGTCGGATATTTTTCGCCGATCAGCAGCGTCGGCACCACATAGGCGGAGACCGACAGCGAAAACACCAGCGCCACGCCGGCGATGATGCCGGGCAGTGTCAGCGGCAGGATCACGCGAAAGAACGTCGCGATCGGTGAGGCGCCGAGTGTGGAGGCCGCTTCCGCATAGCGCGGATCGAGCTGCGCCACGACCGCGTAGATCGGCAGGATCATGAACGGCAGGAAGATGTTGACGGCGCCGACGATCAGCGCGGTCTCGGTGAAGATCATCCGGATCGGATCCTCGATGATGCCGAGTGCCATCAGTGTCTCGTTGACGATGCCGTCGCTGCGCAGCAGGATCGTCCAGGCAAAGGCTTTTACGATCACGCTGGCGGCGAGCGGCAGGAACAGCGTCGCCAGCAGTAGCGAGCGCAGCGCGCCGCGGGCCCGCGCCAGCCCGAAGGCGGCAGGGTAGCTGATCACGAAGGCGATCAGCGTCGTCAGGAGCCCGAGCCGCAGCGAATTCCAGATCACCCAGAGATAATAGGGCGTGCCGAGCAGGCGCTTGTAGTGCGCGAGTGTCAGCCCGTTGGCGTCGACGATGCTGACGCCGAGCAGCAGCACCAGCGGCAGCGCGAACACGCCGGCGATGATGACGAAGGACGGCAGCACGAATCCGATCGCGGCGAGCCGCTCGCGATCGACTGCGGGCGCCGCCACCGGTGCGGGGAGGGCTGCCTCGGTCATGCCTGCGCCTCCACCGGGAACGCAAAGGTCTCGGTCACGGGCCAGCTCAGGCGGATCTCGTCATGCACGCGGGGGATCGCGCCGTCGCGCCCGGAGAGCTCGGCGAGCAGGCTCTCGCCCGCGCCGGCATCGACCTCGACCAGGGTCCGCGAGCCCTGGAACACCACGGAGCGCACGCGCCCGGCGGCAGAGTTGGCGTCGCCCTGCTCACTGATCCGAAGCTGCTCGGGGCGCGCGGCGACGATGACGGGGGAGCCTGCCTGGAAATTGCCAAGCGCCGACAGGCGGCCGACCTTGGTCTCGACATCGACTTTGCCGTTGTCAGCGGCGAGCACGGTCCCGGAAATCCGCGTCGACAGCCCGACGAAGTTGAGCGCGAACAGGCTGGCGGGCCGCAAATACAGCTGGCGCGGTTCGGCGAGCTGTTCGATCCGTCCCTTGTTCATGACCGCGACGCGATCCGACATGGTCAGCGCCTCGTCCTGGTCGTGGGTCACGAAGATCGCGGTGGCCTTCACCTCCTGGAGCAGGCGGCGCAGCTCGACCTGCATTTCCTCGCGCAGCTTGCGATCGAGCGCCGAGAGCGCCTCGTCGAACAGCAGCACGTCCGGCTCGACCGCGATCGCGCGCGCCAGCGCCACGCGCTGCTGCTGGCCGCCCGACAACGCCGAGATGCGGCGGCCACCGAGATGGCCGAGCTTGACCAGTGACAGCGCGCGCTCGACGGCGGCGTCGATCTCGCGCCTGGCCGCGCCGCGCACCTTGAGCCCGAACGCGACGTTGCCGGCGACGGTCAGATGCGGAAACAGTGCGTAGCTCTGGAACACGACGCCGACATTGCGCCGGTGCGGCGGCACGTTGGTGATGTCGCGCCCGGCGAGCTCGACCTTGCCGGCATCGGGCTGCGCCAGTCCCGCGATAGCACGCAGCAACGTGGTCTTGCCGCAGCCGGAGGGACCGAGCAGCGTCACCAGCTCGCCGCGGCGGATGGTCAGGTCGATGTGATCCAGGACCGTCGTTGGCCCGTACCGCTTGGAGACGCCGCGGACGACGAGATGCGGGCTGCCCTCGATCATGTCATCTCCTTGCTCCAGCGGTCGACCCAGGAGGCGCGGTTTTTCGCAACGAACGCCCAGTCCGGCGCGAACAGCGACGCCGGATCCGGGAAACCTGCCGGCGTCGGCGTGCCCTTGTTGGTCGGCGCGACAAACGCCTTGTCGGCGAGGATGGTCTGCGCCTCCGGGCTGAGGAAGAAGTCGATCACGGCGTCCGCAAGGTCGCCGGCCGGCGCGCCGGCCACCTTCGCGATTCCGGAGGGCATGGCGAAACCGCCATCCTGCGGCACGGCGAGATCGACCGGCGAGCCGTCGGCCTTGCGGATCAGCGTGTAGGCTGAAAACTGTCCGCCGATCATCCAGGCCTCGCCCTGCTCCATCAGATTGATGGCCTGCGGCGCGTTGGTATAGACATTGAGGAGGTTCGGCTTCAGCTCCTTCACCTTCTTGAAGGCGGCGTCGATCTCGTACTGCGCCTCCTTGTACGGCTTGCCGGTTTCAAGATGGGCGGCGGCGAGCAGCGTCCAGAAACCTTCGGTGTTCGAGAGCGACGGCACGATCACCTTGGAGGCATATTTCGCGTCCCACAGGTCCGACCATTTGCCAGGGGCCGTCTTCATGCGCTTGGTCGAATAGGCGATGCCGGCCCACGGCCGCTGGTAGTTCGCCCATAGTCCGTCCTGGTGCACCGAGCCGTCGACGAGCTTGCCGAGGTTGGCGATCGACGACGCCGACATCTTGGTGATCAGCCCTTCGCTGGCTGCCGGCAGCATCACCGGATCGTCCATGATGACGACCGAGATCTTTGGTGCGGCCTTGTCGGCCTGCATCTTCTGGAGATTGGTCAGCGAATTGGTGCCCTCATAGAGCACTTTGCAGTCGAGCTTCTTCTCCAGCACCGGAAACAGATCGGCGTTGAAATATTTTGCGGCACCCGCAGGGCCGCCGATGACGATCTCCTTGGTCGCCGCGCGCAGGCGTGCAGGAGCGGCAATGATCGCGGCCAGGGCCGCGCCGGATTTCAAAACGCTGCGTCGGGAGGGGGTGTGCATGGGCATGTCCCGTTTGTTGTGCGTAAAAGCTTGCGACGAAGCTGCAGCAAGCGCCGTGCCAAATGTGCACATTTTAATTTTATATAATAATATCAGGGTCATGTGGCCGGTATGAGATCGGCGCCTGCACAGTGCGACAGCAAATGTGCACATTTTTTGGAGGTGACGCTGCGCATCCTTCAGGCCTAGCTATCGCCATGGCGACGAAGCGCAGGCAAAGTGGCAAGGGAAACGGAAAGGCCAATCCGGCGGAGGACGAGGCGGTCTATCAGGCCATCCTGCATGCGCTGCTGGAAGGCAAGCTGAAGGCGGGCACCAAGCTCGCCGAGCCGCCGCTCGCCGACATCTTTGGCGTGTCGCGCGAGCGCATCCGAAAGGTGCTGCACCGGTTAGGTGCAGAGCGGCGACTGGAGATGATCCCCAATCGCGGCGCGCGGGTGCCGCGTCCAACACTCGACGACGTCCACAGCGTCTACGAGGCTCATCGTGTGCTCGAGGCCGGTGTGCTGACGCAGCTGGTGCGCCGCATCGACGACGCCTTGATCGACCGGCTCAACGCCCATCTTGCCGAAGAACGTGCCGCCGCCACGCGCGGCGACCGCGCAGCTTCCGTGCGGCTGTCCGGCGCGTTCCACGTCCATCTGGTGGAGGCGCTCGGCAATGCCGAGCTCTCGCGCTTTCTGTCCGATCTGCTCAGCCGCTCCTCGGTGATGGTCTCGGTCTACGAACCCGCCACCGACTCGATCTGCGCGGTGGACGAGCACGGCGCCATCGTCGAGGCGCTCCGCGCCCGCGATGTGGCGCGCGCCATCGCGGTCTCGCGCGAGCACTTTTTGCACGTGGAGAGCCGGCTGCATCTGGATGATGTGGTGCCGGCGAGTGAGGATTTGACTGCGGTGTTCGGGGCGGTGAAGCCGAAGCGGCGGAAGCGCTGAGATTTTCGCAATGACGGGGATGGGCCACGGGCCCCGCTACGTCAACACCTTCACCCCGCCGAACGACGTCACGCGCCCCTGCTTCAGCATCACGATCTGCGTCGCGAGCTGGCGCAATTCGGCCACGTCGTGGCTGACATAGACCATGGGGATATTGGCCTCATCCCGCAGCCGCACCAGATAGGGCAGGATCTCGAGCTTGCGGGCCTCGTCGAGCGCGCCAAGCGGCTCGTCGAGCAGCAGCAAACGCGGCTTGGACAGCAACGCGCGGCCGAGGGCGACGCGCTGGCGTTCGCCGCCGGAGAGTTTTCCGGGACGGCGACCAAGAAGAGCGCCGATGTCGAGCAGATCGACGACGCGCGAGCGCTGCGCCGGATCGGGCGCAAGGCGGTTCATCCGCCTGCCATAGTCGAGATTCTGCGCGATGCTGAGATGCGGAAACAGCCGCGCATCCTGGAACACGTAGCCGATGCGGCGGCGATAGGTCGGCACATGGATGCCGGCCGCCGTGTCGTCGACGGTCTCGCCGTCGATGACGATGGTGCCGCGGTCCGGACGCAAGAGCCCCGCGATCATGTTGATCAGCGAGCTCTTGCCGGCGCCGGATGCGCCGAACAGGCCGGTAACGCGGCCTTCGCTTTCGAAGGACGCGGAAAGCGAGAATTCGCCAAGCTGTTTTTCGACATCGACCCGCAGCATGGTCAATTTCCGTGCAGGCGCGCGGTGGCGCGGCGGGCGAACCATTCGGCGGCGATCAGCGCGCCGATCGCGAGCCCGACCGAGATCATCACGAGCCGCCCGGCGGCCGCATCGCCATCGGGCGTCTGGATCAGCGAATAGATCGCCGAGGAAATGGTCTGGGTCTCACCGGGAATGTTGGAGACGAAAGTGATCGTCGCGCCGAACTCGCCGATCGCCTTGGCGAAGCCGAGCACCATGCCGGCGAGCACGCCAGGCAGCGCCAGCGGCAGCGTCACCGTGAAGAACACTTTGAAGGGGGCCGCGCCCAGGGTCTCGGCGGCCTGTTCGAGCCGGCGGTCGATCGCCTCGATCGACAGCCGCATCGGACGCACCAGAAGCGGAAACGACATCACGCCGCAGGCGAGCGCAGCACCAGTCCAGCGGAACGCGAAGACGATGCCGAGATGGTCGGCGAGGAAGGCGCCGACCAGGCCGCGGCGGCCGAAGGTGAGGAGCAGGAGATAGCCGGTGACGACCGGCGGCAGCACCAAGGGCAGATGCACCACGGCGTCGAGAACCGACTTGCCCCAAAAATCCCTGCGGGCGAGCAGCCATGCCAGCGCAAGGCCGAACGGCGTTGCCACCAGCGTTGCAATGACGGCGACCCTGAGCGAGAGCAGGATCGCCGTCCATTCGGCGGGAGAGATGTCAAGCATCAAGTCGAAGATATCAGGTGATGGGGCTGATCAGGAACTTGAAGCCGTATTTTTCCAGAATGGTCTTGGCGGCTGACGTGCGCAGGAAGGCGAGATAGTCGTTGGTCTCGGGCTTCGCGGTGGTGGTCGCCGCAACCGGGTAGATGATCGCAGGGTGCGAATCCGCCGGGAAGGTGCCGACGATCTTGACGCCGGGCTCGACCTTGGCGTCGGTGGAATAGACGATGCCGAGATTGGCCTCGCCGCGCGCCACCAGCGTCAGCGCGGCGCGCACGCTCTCGGCCATCGCGAATTTCGGCTCCGCGGCCTGCCAGGCGCCGAGCTTCTCCAGCGCCGCCTTGGCGTATTTGCCGACCGGCACCGACTTCACGTCGCCGGTCGCGATCTTGCCGTCGCCGGCGAGTTTTGCAAGGTCGAAGCCTTGCGCGATCGTCACGTTGTCGATCTTGGAATCCTTCGGTGCGATCAGCACGATGCTGTTGCCGAGCAGATTGACGCGGGTCGGTTCGTTGATCGTCTTCTTGGCTGTGGCGTAGTCCATCCAGTCGATGTCGGCGGAGACGAACACGTCGGCCGGCGCGCCCTGCTCGATCTGCTTGGCGAGAGCCGAGCTTGCGGCATAGCTCGCGGTGATCTTGACGCCAGTCTTCGTGGTGTAGGCGGCGTCGATGTCGTCGAGCGCGTTCTTCATCGAGGCGGCGGCGAACACCGTGATGGTCTTGTCCTCGGCGGACGCGGGCGAGAAGGCCGCGAGCAGCAGGACAAAAGCGGAGATAGCGGCGGAAAGACGGGACATCGGGAGCGCTCCATGCGCGCATGCAGGCGCGAGCGAAGTGCGCGCGCAAGACGGCGTTGGTTGGGTTAGGGTTGCGACCGGCGGAAGCGCTGTTCCGACAAGCCCGACCGACTTACGGTCCGCCGGGATATCGCCGGGCGCGACCATAACAGGCTGGCGGAACAGGTCAAAGGCGACCTTTGGTCCGATCCCGGCCTACTCGCTGGGCAGGATCGCGATCGAGAGCGAATTGTCCTTGGCGCCGCTGACCTGGAGCACGAACGGCTTGTCCGACAGCTCATATTTCATGGTCTTGCGGATGCCGTCGCAATCGGTCGCGCCGCTGAAGGCCACCGGCTTGAGGAAATGCCCGTCCTGGACCACGTCGAGCCAGGCGCCGGAGGACAGGCTGACCGTGTAGAGGCCTGCCTTCGCGGCCTTGATGCTCGTGAACCCGGCAAAGGTGCCATCCTTCGGCGCCCGCTCCGGTGGCGTCGGGAGTTTGGCTTCGCTTGGTGCAACCAGTCCCAGCGTGATGCCAGACGACGGCAGCGCCGCCTGTTCGCTTCCCGATGCGAGCTTGGCACGGTCCGGCGCGGTCAGCGCAGCACGCTCGCGCTCGATCGGCAGTTTGAACTTGTCGCAGCCGCTGGGCTCCTCGGCGGCGAGGGCAGAGGTCGCGCAAAGTAAAAGCAGGGCGAGGAAAGTGAGGACGCGCATGTCAAACCTCATCGTTGGCCTCGCGACAGGCGCGGGCTTGCGGTCAGGCGTATCAAGCACGGGATGCGCGTCCCGGAATGCCGCGGGCTTACGGCCGAGCGGCATGGCGATCCTAGCGCATTTGGGGGTTATCGACCAACCAACTAGTTCGTCATCCCGGGCTCGTGACCTATCCACTCGCCGGGACGACAGCGGTGGGTTGGCACCAGCGTGTCCACACACTCGCGTTACGGCTTCGCATCCTTCGCGTGCAGCACGACCTTGCAGGCGGCCGGCATCTGCGCCAGCGTCATCGGCGGCTTTGGCTTCGGCGGCTCCGGCGACGGCTTCGGATGCAGCACACCCTCGCTGAACCAGTAGGCGAAATCGGAGGGCTTGCAGCCTTCGTCCTCGGATTGCGGCGGCTGGCCCTGGCATTCGCCGGCGCCCGCCGGGCAGCGCATGCGGATGTGGAAGTGATAGTCGTGGCCCCACCACGGCCGGATTTTCGACAGCCAGGAGCGGTCGCCCTTGGCCTCACGACACAGCGCCTTCTTGATCGCCGGATTGACGAAGATGCGCTGCACCGCCGGCTCCTGCGCGGCGTCGCGCAGAACCAGCACGTGGGCGGGGGTGAACACCTTTGGATCGATGTCGAGCCGGTCGTCGCGCACCATCATCACTGCCGACTTCTCCTCGCGCTCCTCGCGCGAGAGGCGGTGGTCCGGCATCGGCGTCAGCCAGATGTCGGCATCGAGACCGATCTGATGGCTGGCGTGGCCGGACAAAGCGGGCCCGCCGCGCGGCTGGCCGATGTCGCCGACCAGGATGCCCGGCCAGCCCGCGTCCTTGTGCGCCTTGGCCGCGAGCCGCTTGATCAGCGCGATCATGTCGGGATGGCCGTAATTGCGGTTACGCGACAGCCGCATCACCTGCCAATTGTCGCCGTTGAGCGGCATCTGCTCGGCGCCGCCAATGCAGCCTTTCACATACGAGCCGATGACATGCGCCGGCCCCGTCGAGGGCAGCAGCTTTCGCGCGAACAGTTCCTTGGCGCCGAGCTTGGGATCGTTCGGGTTGGCAAGCGGCGGCAGCGGCTTTGGGCTGACGCTACCCTTGTCCTGGGCCAGCGCGGTGCCGGCGGCCAGGAACGTCATGAAAAGCAGGAGGGGTGCGAGGCGGCGGGGACTCATGCTGACGTTCTTATAACCCAATGCCGCGTCAGGGTTAAGAATTAGGCTTTCGGCCGGCATCGGTTTCACGCTGTCTTTACAGCCGCGGCTTCGCCGCGACATCGACTTGTCGTGACGGTGGCTTCCGTGCGCGCAAAAATCGAGGAGATCTCAAGCAAAGATGGAGTGAATGGCAACGTCTTTCGCCAGCGCCGTGACAATAATCGCACGGAGAGGAGGAATAGGGTCGTTCCAGCCCGGCCTCCCCGGGGAGACCGATCATGCCAGATCCGATCTGGGTCGATTCGTGTACGCTCATCTTCATCAGCAAGGGCGACTTCGCACTCGAATTGGAACTCCAGGGTCTGCGCGCTGACGGACACGATCTCCTCATCGTCCCGGCGGTCAGGCACGAGCTGTTTCAGGGCAACCCACTGACCGCCTCGCCGAAGAGACCGCAGTCGCAACAAGTGCCCTCACTCGCAGAGCAACAGGAAATCGCGCGGGTGGCGAATCGCCTGGGCATCAAAGCGGACCTGACGACGAACGATCACACGATGGAGTCAAGGGTCCGCCGTGCCTGGCAGGACCATCTTCCCAGGCACGCCGAGATTAAAGGGACTTCGAAGTACGTCGACGTCATCTCGCAATCTGACAGCCAGGTGCTCGCCCAGATCAAAAAAAGTGCCGAAGCCCGAGGTATCAAGAATCCGATCGTGTTCACCTCCGAAGAGGGAGAAAAGGCAATGGTCACGAAGACGCACCTTTTTGGTGTGACTTCGATGACGCGGAAGACGCCCAAGCCGCCCAAGGCTCCGAAGCCTCCCAAGCCTCCAACGGGTGGAGGTGGAGGCGGGGCTGGGGGCGGAACGCCAGGCAAAGGGCCAAAATTCACGCTATCGGAATATCCCGCCGACAAAGAACTCTCCGTCGTGCGCTTCTTCAAGGACCGCCCCGTCCTTCGACAGGTCGGTTTGACCGCCGCTTCGAACGCAGTCGCGCTTTTTCAGATCGTCCTGTCCGATTACATCGCGGCGCACTGCGGCAAGGCCAACGCGGCTGTCTGCAGTGCCATGGAGGAGGCGGTTACGGCGACGACCCCGTCGGTCCCCCTCATTCCCAACCCACGTCAGGTCCTGGAGTCGCATTTCAACGGGGCTCTCACCAATGCCTACAAGGAGTTTGCGGCGAAATTCCCTGATATTCGCAGTCTCTCGACCGACCTTCGCCTTGATGCGTGTCGTGCCGCCTACAATGCAGCCCTGGCCAAGCTCCAGGAACCGTCCAATGCAAAGGTTTTGGGGGCAACCATGGTGGCGCTCGCGCCGCCGCAGAACCAGGCCGCCGTGTGGCAGGAAGTGCAGAAGCGGCTGAGCACCGTGAAGCTGGCAAGTGGCGCGACCGGCAGCTACGGCCAGGCCGCGGCGGCCTATATCGACGCCATGGCCGAATTGATGACCCGCCTGGCAAGACACAGCAAGGGTCTGCCCGAGATTGCTGACGAGATCCGTCGCCGCTCGGACGCACTACACCGCGCCGGCGAAGAGACCGAGGAGGCGTTCCGAATGTTGATACCATTCGCGCTGCCGGTTCCTCTCGGTTTCTACGCCCTTTCGGACCTGCACATTTGGGCTGCCACTTTCACCCGATATGGCGACAGCCTCGGGGCGCTTGCGGTCGAGCTCCGCGGCCGGGCCGACGAATATGAGCGGATGTCGGCGACGCTCGACGAGGAGCTGATCAGAGTGAGCGAAGAAATGAACAGGTACGTGCCCTAGCCAAATGGGGCGCCCCAAAGTCGCATATCGGCCGTCTTTTTTTAACCACGCGATAACCCTATGTCGCCTTGACCAAAGTTCGTGCGCGGAACGGGGAACGCACGCGGTCCGCATACAATCGCGCGCGATTTCGGAAATGATTCAAGCCGACGCGCAATTTTGCGCCAGATCGTGCGCCGATTGCGACGAGGTGACAGGCCTGACGCGCAGGCGACCGCCCTGGCGCCTCCCAAACAGGCACAAGTGGGTGGCCCGCGAGGGCTGCGGCACGGGAGCCTCACCTCGGGGCGCCGCCGAAGATTACTTTTTTTTCAGACACTTGTCCGAAAACTCCGCAAAAGACTTGCGGCCGCTGGGCGATGGGGACGTGCGAAGTTGAGTTTGGGGCCTCGAAAAACCAAAACGCCAAAACGCAGTGCGCGGGCCAGCCGGCAGCCGCGCAAGCGACGCTTCGCGCGCGCCCCGCATCTACACAACGCGCGTGACGAACGTCTGGAGAGCCGCGCGGAAGGCGAAGCCGCCATCGCCGAGGCGCGCAAGGCGCATGAGCGGCTGCGCCAGGCCGTCGACATGCTGCCACAGGGCATCGTGATTCTCGATCCGGAAGGCCGCTACGTCCTCTGGAACAAGCAATACGCAGAGATCTACAGCAAGACCGCCGATCTGTTCGCGGAAGGCGCGCGGCTGGAAGATACGCTGCGAATCGGCGTTGCCCGCGGTGACTATCCGGAAGCCGCCGGCCACGAGGACGAGTGGATCGCCGAGCGGCTGAAGAAGCTCTACGAGCCGGGCAAGCGCCACGAGCAGACGCTGTCGGATGGCCGTGTCATCCTGATCGAGGAACGCCGTACCGACGACGGCGGCGTTGTCGGCCTGCGCGTCGACATCACCGAGTTGAAGCAGCGCGAGGCCTCGTTCCGCCTGCTGTTCGACGGCAATCCCGTCCCCATGATCGTCTGCGCGCTGGACGACGAGCGCATTCTCGGCGTCAACGACGCGGCGATCGCGCATTACGGCTATAGCCGCGCCGAATTCGAGACGCTGAAAATCCGCTCCTTGCAGGCCTTCGACAGCGAGCCGCCCTGGACCACCGATCGTTCCAGCGACGAGCAGGCCGCGCGCACCTGGAAGCACGTCAAGGCCGACGGTGCGCTGATCGATCTCGCGATCTATTCCCGCGAATTGACCTATGCCGAGCGGCCCGCGGTGCTGCTCGCGCTGATGGACATCACCGAACGCAAGCGCGCCGAGGCCCGGCTCGCCTTCATGGCCCAGCATGACGGGCTGACCGGCCTGCCGAACCGCAATCTGTTGCGGCAAAACATGGACGAGATGCTCCTGCACACGCGCCGCAGCGCCGAGAAGGTCGCGGTGCTGATGCTGGGGCTCGACAATTTCAAGGCGGTCAACGACACGCTCGGACACGCGGTCGGCGACAAGCTCTTGCGCGGCGTCGCCAAGCGGCTGCGCTCGATGCTGCGCGAGGAAGACGCGCTGGCGCGGCTCAATTCGGACGAGTTTGCGATCGTGCAGAGCGGGATGACGCGTCCCGAAGACGCGGTGATGATGGCCAAGCGCCTCTTGGAGGCCATCGCCGACCCCTATCTGCTCGACGGCCATTCCGTGGTGATCGGCGCCTCCATCGGCATCGCGATGGCGCCCGGCGACGGCGATGATTCCGAAAAGCTGCTCAAGAGCGCCGACATGGCGCTGTCGCGCGCCAAGCTGGATGCGCGCGGCTCTTTCGCTTTCTTCGAGGCTGCGCTCGATGCGAAGGCGCAGAGCCGCCGCAAGATCGAGGTCGAACTGCGCGACGCGATCCAGAACGATGTGCTGCGCCCCTATTACCAGCCGTTGATCGACCTCCAGAGCGGCCGCATTACCGGTTTCGAGGCGCTGGTGCGCTGGCCGCATGCCGAGCGCGGCATGGTCTCGCCGGCCGAGTTCATTCCAGTCGCGGAAGAAACCGGTCTCATCAACCCGCTTGGCGGCTTGATGCTGCGCTGCGCCTGCTTCGATGCCGCGACCTGGCCGGACGACGTTCGCGTTGCCGTCAATCTGTCGCCGCTCCAGTTCCGCAGCGGCAATCTGCTCTCGATGGTCACGGACGCGCTGAAACATTCCGGCCTGCCGCCGCGGCGGCTCGAGCTCGAGATCACCGAGACGCTGCTGCTCGAGAAGAGCGCCCAGGTGCTGGCGACGCTGCACGCGCTGCGCGCGCTCGGCGTGCGCATCTCGATGGACGATTTCGGCACCGGCTATTCCAGCCTCAGCTATTTGCGCAGCTTTCCCTTCGACAAGATCAAGATCGACCAGTCCTTCGTGCGCGATCTCGGCGCCAACCGCGAGGCGCAGGCGATCATCCGTTCCATCGTCAGCCTCGGCAAAGGCCTCGGCGTCATCATCACCGCCGAGGGCGTCGAGACCGAAGCCGAGCTCAGCTGCTTGAGAGCCGAAGGCTGCGACGAAGGCCAGGGTTATCTGTTCAGCAAGGCCCGCCCCAATGCCGAGATCATCAGCCTGCTTGAGGCGCAGCGCGGGGTCGACGGCGCCGCCGACGCCGCGCTGGTGGCCTAGGGTCCGGGACGTCAGCTTCTGAGGGCTGAAGCCGCCTTACGCAGGCAACTCCGGCATTTCGCGTTTTGACCCAAACGGACATGCTATGGCCATTTGAGCCGCTCGACTGCCACCGACAATGACGCATGCTATTTAATCGAGGACGGGCTTTCATCATCCAGGTGGTCGGAATCGCAACTCTTGCTATCAGCGGGGCCGCAGTCGCTTGGTTGCTGTTTAGCGTTTGGTGAATGCGGCAGGGACGATCAGATCACCGCGAACTACGAGACGAGAGGAAGCCTGATCCTGAACGTCGCGCCGCCGTGATCCCGATTTTCTGCCCATATCTGCCCGTTGTGCGCTTCCACAATGGTGCGCGCGATGGACAGCCCCATGCCCATGCCTTCGGCCTTGCTGGTGACGAACGGTTGGAAGACCTCTTTGAGCTTGTCTTTGGGAATTCCCGGTCCGCGGTCCGACACGGATAACTCGGCAAACTTTTCGACGCGCGAAGTCTGGATGGTGATGATGCAGTTTTCCTTCATCGCGTCGATCCCGTTCGCGACAAGGTTCAGAATGACTTGTTGAAGTTGAATGCGGTCGCCGAGTATCGGAAGCGCATCTCGTGTGATCACACTATTCAGTTCGACCTTTCGCCCAACGGCAAGAATAAGTTCCACCGTCTCTCCAACGAGGTCATTGAAGTCGAGGCTTTTCAGTTCGAACGGTGCCTTTTTTAAAAGGCTGCGCATTCTTCGGATGACCTCGCTGGCGCGTCGGTCATCCTTCAAAATGTCGTCCACGATTTCGTTCAGTTCAACAAGGTCAGGGCTCGATGATGTCAGGATTGCCTTTGCGGTTTCGGCATTGGTCAGGATAGCGCCGAGCGGCTGGTTTATTTCATGCGCAATTGAGGCGGTCAGTTCGCCAGCCGTGGCGACGCGGTTGACATGGACAAGTTCCGCCCCGCGCTGCTTGGACTGCACTTCCGCAAGTTGACGCCGACTATGCTCACGCAGCAGGATCGAGATAAACCCGGTCTGCAAGACAATAACGGCAACTGTGAGTGCAAGCTGCCACCAATACCGCTCCCACACCGTTGGCTCGCGGAAGTAGATAGTGCTGCCGGGCGGCAGGCTGCTCTCGGCAATTCCCCAGCGCAGCATTTGCCGCCAATCGAACATAGGCGCTGCCAATTCAACGAATGACGGCTTGATGTCACCGGGTTGTTCTCCGTCAAGGATGCGGATAGCGACCTCTGCGGCCTTCTTGGTTTGTCCTGCGATGACCTGCATCGGACCACCGACTATGCCTTCGCCGAAAAAGGTCTCATCGTGGAAAAAGATCGGTGCGTTGGCTACGCGATAAAGCCGCGAGAACGCGCTGTTACCTTCATGCGCCACTCCTGCCGCATCGACATTCAGTCCAATCCAGAAAATTGCGCTGTGTGGGGGAAGACTGGCTGCGTCCTTGAGCATATCTTCGAAGGAAAGCTCATTGTACCATCGAAAGTTCACGCGGTCGGCGAACAGCGCGGTGGACTTGGCGACCTCGTTCCGCCACCACGTTTCACTCGGCGAAGCTCCGACAACGATGGCAATCGTCGTTGTTTGGGGCAGGACGCGCAGGATATTCTCAAAAAAAACAGCATCGTTGTTGGAAGCCGCGACCACCGTGTCGTATTTGGTCAATTTTTCGAAGTCCACGCGGCGTCGCTCTACCAGAGTGTAGATCATGGGCGTGGTTGGAAAGAGGTCCTTGCGGTGCGCCTGCACGAAATTTGCCGCTGGCGCGCCGATGGCGACGATCAAGTCAGGCGGCTGGTCAACATTGAGGCTATGAAGATACTCGACAAACGGAGCGTCTGATTTGTCGCTGTTGCGGCGGGCATTCAACAGCGAGTAGTCCTGAAACTCCACGGACGCCCTTCGGCTCATCTCTGCGCGAAAGGCTTCCGAATAATCGGTCCATGGCCTGAAACGAAGGCCGAAGGAATGCAGCATCATGATCCGCTTCGGCGCTGGATCAGCCGCCTGACTTTGACACAGCATCGCCAGCAATACTGAGAAGGCCAACGCGGCGGTGAAGGATCGCGCGCAAAAAGATCGCCTTAATGCGGCAGCCAGGCAGAGACGCATCCTAAAAAGAGTCCCCATTCGGGTTGCACCGTAGCTGCCCGATCAGACGATGAATAGGCGTAAAACCGCCGGTATCAGCCATGCTGCGGCTGCTAAGGACCGGATAATTCTGGAAACACGCCCGGCCTGGTTTGACTTGTGTTCACTTTGGAACTGAAGGCCCGGCGACGGCATATTAGGATCGGAACTCCCTCAAACCCTGCGGTGTAGGAACCGCAAAAGCTACGAGGTGGGTCATGCAACGTCGCCGTTTCACACAGACGGTTCAGCTTGAAGATCGTTTGGCTGAAGAGGCAAAGCGCCTCCGTGAGGAAGCCAAAATGCTGAAGCCTGGCGCGGCCCGTGACGCGCTTCTGCGCAGGGCCAGACAAGCCGAGACCGGCGCTCACATGAGCAAGTGGCTACGGTCGCCGGGGCTTCGTCCACCGCAATAGGCGCGACGACCGCGGACCGCTGGTACCTGTACTATCGGCTGTTGCTTATCTGGTTGGCACTGCTCGCAACCGCCTTCGCCCTTGTGCTGCTCCAGTAAGATCACCGTGAACACCCGCTGCGGGGCAGCATCTGAAAGGCCGGTGCCGAATGATTTCCAGCGCGCGCGCAGCCCTGCCGCGCGATTGGAGCGCAAACCACATTGCGAACATGGGCGATCACCTGCGCCTGACTTTGGCGCGCCGGGTCATTCCGCCACCTCCATGTCGGACACTTCGCCTGAAGGGCGGCTTGCCGGGCCAGCGAGGCGGCTCACATTCGGCCCGCTCGACGTACTGGAGAAAAACGCCGCGCACCGCAACAGGCGCGCGCTGATGGTGCTGATCCGGCGATTTTTCAACTGGGCTTGTGATGCTCACAACAATATCGACCCAGAGCGGACTGACGCAGAATGTGGATAGAACCCCCCCGCCGCAGCCTCGCTATGTGAGCGATATCACATAAGTCGCGCTTGCCTTTCGGCAGTCTCTGCGTACGCTGCGCACGGGTTGCTCGGGGCTAAAATGGGCGCATTTCGCTGGTTTTTATTGTTTTTTTCCATCTTGCTGACGTGCGGCTCGGCCCAAGCCGAACGCCGCGTTGCGCTGGTGATCGGCAACTCCGCCTACAAGAGCGTGCCGAAGCTTGCCAACCCCGCGAATGATGCCGCCCTCGTCGGCGGCATGTTCAAGAAGGCCGGGTTCGACTGGATCGACATCAGGACTGATCTCAATGCCGCCGAAATGCGCAAGGCTCTGCGTGACTTCGGCGGACGAGCGCGAGACGCGGAAGTTGCCGTCATCTATTACGCTGGTCACGGCATCGAACTAGACGGGACCAATTACCTCATTCCAACTGACGCGGCTCTTGAAACCGACAGCGACGTTCTCGATGAGACCGTGGCGCTCGACCGGGCGCTGTTCGCCGTCGAGCCTGCGAAGCAGCTTCGGCTCATCATTCTGGACGCATGCCGCGACAATCCCTTCGCCAAATCCATGAAGCGAACGGTTGCTGCCCGCGCCATCGGGCGTGGCCTTGCCAAGGTCGAGCCGACGAGCCCGAACACCATGATCGCGTTCGCCGCGAAGGCAGGGTCAACGGCTTCGGACGGCGATGCCCGAAACAGCCCCTTTGCCGCAGCACTCGTCGAGCGACTGCCGACACCCGGTCTGGACCTGCGCAAGGCGTTCGGGTTCGTCCGCGATGATGTCCTGAAGAACACCAGCTACAAGCAGGAGCCGTACGTCTACGGCTCGCTCGGCGGCGACGATGTGCCGCTCGTCGCTGCCAAGCCGGTCGTTGCCGGGCCGCAGGCAAACCCAGACAGCGAAATCCGGCGCGACTATGAACTGGCGCTCCAGCTTGGCACGCGCGATGTGTGGACCGCCTTTCTCAATCGGTATCCGAGCGGGTTCTACACCGACTTGGCCAAGGCCCAGCTAAATCGGATTGCTGCCGAGGATGCGCGTGCTGCGGCCGCAGAGAAGGCCCGGCAAGCCGAAGAAGAGAAGGCCCGGCTCGTCGCCGACCGAGCCAGGAAGGCCGAACAAGAGAAGGCGACTGCCGCCGCCAAGGCCGCCGAGGACGCCCGGCTTGCCGCCGAGAAGGCCAAGCAGGCCGAGGAAGCCAAGGCGGCTGCCGCCGAGCAACGTCGGAAGGAGGCCGAAGCAGCAGCGGCGAAGGCGCTCGCCGACAAGCTGGCCGCCGAGAAGGCGCTGGCCGAGAAGCGCGCGAGTGACAAGGCGGACGCCGAACTGGCCGCGAAGCAGGCCGCCGAGAAACAAGCCTCTGCCAATGCGGAGCAGAAGGTCGCGGCTGTAACGCCCTCTTCGACCCCGCCAGCGATGTCGCCGCAGGAAACGACGAAGCTGGTGCAGTCAGAACTCCGCCGCGTCGGTTGTCTGACAACCTCGGCGGACGGCGACTGGAACGCTTCGTCACAACGCTCGCTGACGCTGTTCAACAAGTACGCCGGCACGAAGCTCGACGCCAAGCTCGCGAGCTTTGATGCGCTGGACGCCATCAAGGCGAAGCCGGGCCGCGTCTGCCCGCTTGTCTGCGACCATGGCTTCAGGGCCGATGGAGATGCCTGCGTGAAGATCGCATGTCGCGCCGGCTATCGCGTCAACGACGACAATGAATGTGAGAAGGTTCAGGACAAGAAGCCGGTCGCGACCCGCGAGGACACGAAGAGGCGTGATGCGGAGCGCAAGCAGATCGAAGCTGGGCCGCCCAGCAGGGAAGCCAATCCAAAGGGGCAAATTTACTGCAACGCTTCCCTTTGCCGCCCGGTACGATCTGGCTGTCGTCTTGAGAATGTCAAAAGTGGAGTCATGGTGCCGGCCAATGGAGCTGTTGGCGGCATTGTCGAGGTCTGCAATTGAAGCCAACCGTCGCCTCCGATTCCTGCCATAGACCGCTGCCCCGATATTGGACGTTCATCCGGCGGATCGGGTGCCTCGCGGGTCGATAGCTCGGTTCGCGACGACATAGTCGATCTCGCCGCGCGTCGTACCGATATCCATTAGCTCCCGGTCACTTAGGTTGCACAAGGTGGCTTGTAACCTCCGGCGTTTGCGCCTGTCCTGAAACGCACTCCAATATCTCTTGAAAAAGCTGGAGACGCGCCACGTCGATGCGGCGGCATGTCCTAGCCGTGTTGCACCATAGGTCGTGCTCATCGCAGCATCTCCCCTGGGTGTTGTTTCTGGTCAGATGAGGGTGCGCCAAGGCATGGGCGGGCACGCTCGATATCTGGCTTGAGAATACTGCGGCCGCGGCGTTGCCCCGTGTGAGCGGGTTCACATTCTCCAAACGGTTTTTTTGCCCGCATGTTGCCTGTTGGAACTTTTTGGACATGCCGAGACAGCCCGATAATGTCCGCTCACCGCAGAGCAGCGCGGACGTGGCATGCAGTCGCGGCCAATCGGATCTATGAGTCCACACCCCAGTCCAAATCGTGCGCGCCGCTAGGCCGCGTTGCGCAGGCCGGCGAGGAAGGTGTCGACGCTTTTCATCAGCGCAGCCGCATGCTGGCCGAGTTCACCGGACGCAACCATCACATTGCCCGCCAGCGCGCGCGACTGGTCGGCGGCCTGGCTTGCGCCGGCGACATTGGCCGAGACTTCGGTGGTGCCGGTGGAGGCCTGCTGGACGCTGCGGGCAATCTCGCGCGTTGCCGAGCCCTGCTGTTCGACGGCGGCGGCAATCGTCGTGGCGATGCCGCTGATCTCGCGGATGGTGTTGCTGATGCCAGAGATCGAGGTGACGCAATTGCCGGTGGCCGCCTGGATCGCGGAGACCTGGCTCGCGATCTCGTCGGTCGCCTTCGCGGTCTGGCTCGCCAGCTCCTTCACCTCGGACGCCACCACGGCAAAGCCGCGGCCGGCCTCGCCCGCGCGCGCCGCCTCGATCGTGGCGTTGAGGGCCAGCAGATTGGTCTGGCTCGCGATCGCGCTGATCAGGCGCAGCACGTCGCCGATGCGCTCGGCTGAAGCTGCAAGGCTCGTAACCATCTCGGTCGTCTCGGCGGCCTTGACCACCGCGTTGCTCGCAACCTGGCTGGAATGGGTGACCTGGCGGCCGATCTCGGTGACGGAGGAGGCCAGTTCCTCGGTCGCGGCGGCGACCGCGTTGACGCTGGTCGAGGCCTCCTCGGAGGCCGCGGCGGCAGCGGTTGCGCGCTGTGACGTGCCGGTGACGCTGGAGGTGATCTCGCCGGCGACGTGCTGCATGCCTTCGGTGGCCTTGGCGACGGCGGACACCACGCCCTTGACGTCGGCCTCGAACCGGTCGGCCATCCGGCGCTGCAGCGCCTGCTTCTCGATCTCCGCCTTGGCCTTGTCGGCCTCCTGCGCCTCGCGCAGCGCGCCGGACTCGAGCATGTTGCGGCGGAACATTTCGACCGCCTTGGCCATGGTGCCGAGCTCGTCGCGGCGCTCGCTGCCGGGGATGACGACATTGGTGTCGCCGCTCGACAGCCGGTTCATGATGGCGGTGATCGCGATGAGCGGCCGTGACAGCCCGCGTCCGAGCAGGAACGCCAGCAGGATCGCCGCGGCGAGGATCGCAACCGTGCCGAGGATCAGGTTCCGTTGCGCGCTGGCGAAGGCGGCCTCGTAGTCCGTCGTGTCCTTGATGATCTCGAGCACGCCAACCGGCTGCCCGGCGTAATTCTTGATCGTCCCGACATAGACCGCGGCCGGATGGCCGTCGAGCTCGGCCTCGCGCAGCAGCGGTGCGCCGTCGATCACGGCTTTCAATTCGTCGGGCTTGGCGACCGCGTTGTTGCCGAAGGTGGAGGACAGCCTGTTCAGAGACTTGCCGTCGATGGAGTAGACCGCAAGGTCGATGCCAAAGCGCTGCTTGGCGCGGTCGACGAATTCCTTGCCGAAGGCGGCGCCGACGTCGACATTGGCGAGGTTCTTGCCGTCGCGCACGATCGGCGTCATGCCGAAGATGCCGAGCGCCTCGCGGCCCGGCTCGACGCCGACGATCTGGCGGCCAGTCTTGAGCGCCTCGACCACGGTGATACGGCGCCCGGAGACGTCGTCACCAAAGGTCTTGGGGGCGTGGACGCGATAGAATGTCAGCGCCGGTGGAATCTGGAAGGAGATCAGGGGGATGCCCTGCGCCTTCAGCGCCTTGTTGGCCTCGCCGAGCAGGTTGGCGAGCGCGTCGCGGTCGCCCTTGGCGATGGCGTCGCCGACCGGCGGCAGCGCCGCGATCGCGGACGAGACCGCCAATGCCGAACGTCCCTCATAGTCGATCGCCGCAATCACGCTGTCATATTGCAGCTTGAGCTGCTGATCGAGCGCGAGCCGCGTCAGCGCCCGCTGCTGGGTGATCGAGAAACCGGAGAGGATGGCGCAGGCAATCGCGACCGTGAGCGCGATGGCGAGGATCAGGCGGGCGGCAATCGATCTGAGCTTGGGCATGAATGGCACCGGAGGGAATCTGGGAGCGCGCGAATGCCCGACGCTTCCAGAAAAGTCTTAACGAGACGGTTCGACGCGGACGCAGGCCTCTCACCGCCTCGCGCATGGCTTGCGCGTCACGCTGCCAACTGGAGGGGGACCAGATCAGGTGGGTGGGCTGCCCGCAAGGATCGCCTTGCCGACCTCCTCGTAATGCGTGTCTCGCGCCTGGATCTGTTGCGTGATCGCGTGCATGTCGCGGAATCGCCGCTCGAACGGATTGCTGCGGAACACGGCGGTGGCGCCGGCCATCTGATAGGCGGTGTCGACCACCTTGGCCGATTGCTGGATGGTCCAGGTCGCAGCGAGGCGAACCGCGCTGCGATGCGCCGGGCTGAACGCGCCGGTCGCGGAGAGATCGCGCCACATCGCGTTTGCCGTCGCATAGAGATAGGCGTGGGCGGCGCGCAAATCGCCCTCGGTGCGGCCGATCAGGCCCTGGACCGCCTGGTTGTCGCGCATGGCGTGTGCGGCCAGCGACTGGTGTTTGGCGCGGGCCAGCGCAATCGCGGCATCCAGCGTCGCGCGCGCGACGCCGAGCGAGACCGCGGCAAAGCCGAGACTGAAGGTCAATCCGGTTGGGAGTCGATAGAGCGGGCCCGGCTCGCGCAGGGCCTCGGGCACGTCGCGGAACACGGCAAAGCGATCGGGGATGAAGAGGTCTTTCACCTCATAGGAATCGGTGCCGGTGCCGGCGAGCCCGATCGCCTGCCAGACGTCGTGCATCACCGCACTTGCGACCGGAAACAGGATGGTGCGCATTTCCGGTGCGCCATCGGCAGCCTTCCGTGGCGTGCCGTCGGCATCGACGATGCGGACATGCGCGCCGAGCCAGCCCGCCTGCCGCGAGCCCGAGGCAAAATCCCAGCGCGCCGTGACGCGGTAGCCGCCCTCGACCGCGCGCGCCTCATGCGCCACCGCGCCCCAGGCGAGGATGCCGGGTGCGGTGTTGAAGATCTCGTGCGCCGTGTCGTGGTCGAGCGCGGCTGCGATCATGGCGCAGACGCTGCATTGGCCGAGACACCAGGCCGTCGAGGCATCGGCCTTCGCGATCTCCTCCAGCATCTGCATGAAGATCTCGGGCGGCGCTTCCGATCCGCCGAGGCTCTGCGGCAGCAGCGCGCGATAGAGCCCGTTTTCGATCAGCGCGTTGACGACCGCCGGCGTCAGCCGCCGCGTCCGCTCGATCTCGTTTGCCTCATTCGCAATCAGCGGCGCGATGGCCCGCGCCCGCTCGACCAGGCCAAATCCCGGAGTTGCGTTCATGTCAGCGTTTCCTCGCCCATTCTGCCGTGAGCGGTAAGAGGCGCGATGGTGATCTATTTCGCGAAAGCGATCAAGCTGCGGCTAGCGGCCCTGCGAGGGATCATCGAGCAACCGCTCCATGATGATCGTGCGTTCGTCACCATGATAGCTGTCGCGCACGGCCTTGAACCCGAGCCGTGCGTAGAATGTTTCGGCGGTGACCGACGACGGAACCGTCAACGCGGGAATGTTTCGCGAGCGCGCAATGTGCTCGATCCCGGCCATCAGCAGCTTGCCGATCCCGCGAGCCTGAACGTCTGGCGCCACGAACACGGTGCGGACGACGCTTCCGTCGAGGCTTGCCGTTCCGACGATGCGGTTGCCGATGGTGGCAACGAAGACGGTGCGTTTCCGGATCAGTTCGCGCACGGCATCCGGGCCAAAGCTGCGCTCGACCCGCGCGATGATTTCGTCGGTATAGTCCTTGGCATTGGTTTCGCGCAGCGCACGCAGGATGACCGCGCTGATGTCGGCGGCGTCATCGGTCAGCGCAGGCCGGATCATGTAGTCCATCGGTCGCTCCACGCGCCTGCGGCTTGTTGCACAATCGGGATAATTGCTACACTCTGTAGCATATGTCTGTAAAGCCAGCCCGGCCGTCCAAGAGGCACGTCATGAAGAAGCCAACCCGCCGCGATGCGGCTGCGGTCAGCGGCGAAACGCCGCCCGAGCCGAGGCTCGAGCACGCGCCGATGAGCGACATCATCGATGCCTTGGCCGGCGGGCGGGTCACCGCCACGGCGTTGACCAAGGCCTATCTCGCGCGGATTGCGGCCTACGACCGCGGCGGGCCGCTGCTCAACGCCGTCCGCGCGCTCAATCCCGAGGCGCTCGCGATCGCAGCCAGGTTTGACAACAGCAGGCCGTCGGCCAAGCGACCGCTGGCCGGCGTCCCGATCCTGGTCAAGGACAACATCGCGACCGGCGACAGGCAGCCGACGACGGCGGGCTCGCTGGCGCTGGAGGGCGCGCGCGCCAGGGACGATGCCACCGTCGTCAAGCTGCTGCGGAAGGCCGGCGCGGTGATCCTGGGCAAGGCGAACCTGACCGAGTTCGCCAACATCCTCGCGGTCGACATGCCTTCGGGCTATTCCTCGCTGGGCGGCCAGGTGAAAAACCCTTATGCGCCGGCGCTGATGGACGAGCACGGCATCCCGGTCGTGGACCCGGGCGGATCGAGCTCGGGTTCGGCGGTCGCCGTGGCGGCAGGTCTGTGTGCGGCCTCTGTTGGCACCGAGACCTCGGGCTCCCTGCTGCATCCTGCCAGCCGGAATGGCCTCGTCACGGTCAAGCCGACCGTCGGCTTGATCAGCCGTGCCGGCATCGTGCCGATCGCACACAGTCAGGACACCGCGGGACCAATGACGCGCACGGTGCGCGACGCGGCCATGCTGTTGAATGTGCTCGCCGCCAAGGACCCGCGCGATCCCGTGACGGAGCGGCAGCGGAGGCCGGCCGACTACACCGCTGACCTCGCACGCGATGCGATGAAGGGCGCGCGCATCGGCGTGCCGAGCGACCCTGCCGACCCGCTGAACGATTGCTACTACGGCAAGTTGCCATCCGACGGGGCCAAGCTGATGACCGAAGTCATCAAAGTGATTGAGGACCTTGGCGCCGTCATCGTGTGCGCTAACATGCCGACGCGTGGCTGGATCGCCGGGCCGGGTACCGGTATGGCCGTGCTCAACCGCAATCCGCTGAGCAGCAACAAGGGCAATCCGACGGGATCGCCGATCGTGTTCCTTTACGAGCTGAAGTACGGGCTCAATCTCTACCTCAGGGATTGGGTGACCAATACCGACATCGAAACCATGGCCGACATCATCGCCTTCAACGCGGCGCACGCGCAGACCGCCCTGCGTTTCGGCCAGGACCTCTTTCTCGCCTCCGACCTCACCAAGGGCGATCTGAGCGAGCGCGAGTACAAATCAGCACGTGCCATGGACCTGCTCGCCGCCAGGACGCACGGCATGGACGCCTACATGGACCGGCACAAGCTGGACGCCGTCCTGTTCCCCGGTGCGACCGGCGCAGCAATCGCAGCCAAGGCGGGCTATCCCAGCGTCATGGTGCCCGGAGGCTTCGTCTCGGGGGCCGGCGACAAGGACACGCCGGACTATCCGCTCGGTGTTACCTTCGCAGGTCCCGCCTGGAGCGAGCACAAGCTATTGCGTCTGGCCTATGCCTATGAGCAGGCCTCGAACATGCGCAAGCCTCCGCCCGGCCTGCCGGCGCTCTAGGCTCTGTTGTGCCCGCGCAGGCGGGCCACCGGCACTGAACCTTGGCGGCGTGGCCCGCGACCAACAACGGCCATCGTCCGCGAATGGCGCCGCGTCTCGCGCCGCTTGAGGCCTCCCATGCCGATCGTCCGAATTCTCCTGGTCCTTCTCGCACTCGTCTCGCCGGCGCTCGCGCAGGATGGTCCGCGCAACACGGCCGCTGCGGTCGATGCCGCGAAGGCCTTCAAGGTCTATGTCGACGGTGTGGCGAAGCAGGGCGGCCGGCCCGATTTGACCCGGCCGGAGATCGCAGCCCTGCTCGGCCGCGTCTTCGATGCCGACGCTCTGGCCGCGCTGCCGCCCGCGCAAGCGAGCGACATGGACTGGCTGATGGACTGGACCGACGCCGCAAACGCGACGCACAAGCTGTTCATCCTTTACGGCGCGAAGCCGGGTCCGCAACCCGATCTTGCGGCGCTTCTGCGCAACATGACCGAGTATGGCGACCAGTATGCGGTGGCGATAAGCTTCATGATCCGCGGCATGGCGCGCGAGGCGGTCGTGAGCAAATTGTTCATGGCGGACCTCGCGCCGGAGCAGCGCACCCGGATTCGCGAGGAGGGGCTCACGGGCTTCCGTCGCAGCGCCGCCGGATTCATCCTGGGCAGTGTCTGCGCGGCGATCCAGGGCGCCGGCAAGCCCGCCAACGCCCGCCTGGTCGCGGCCGCCATCCGCGACACGCGCGAGGTCTGGGCGAGCTTTTTGCTGCCGCAGGATCGCACGCGTGTCATCGAACAGCTCGCCGACCTTCCGAAATGGGCGCCGGATGAGACGGCGCGCGCCGATCTCGCCACCTTCACGGCCGCGCTTCAGGCGGTGAATTGATCGGGCGTCCTGTCCGCGCGCGAGACTTCAAGCGCTAGACCTGCGCTTCCGCTGTTCGCCTCCGGGCTGCTTTGACCGAGGCGCGGCTCCGTCCCCGCCAATAGCCGCTGAATGTTGGCGCGATGGCGGATGATCACATAGAGGCCGCCTGCGATCACCAGCAGCCGATAGGGCAGAGGGTGCGCGAAGCCGCAGACGGGCTTCGTCGACTATATGCGCTCACCTCTCGCAGTCTCCGATGAGGGCCACGGCCCCGTCTACGGTCGCGGACAGCTCTGGCTGGCCAAGGGCCAGGGCCTCGATCTCCCTGCCGACACCTTCATGATGCAGGGGCATCTCCGCCAGGTGATCGCGATCATTCCCTCGCGCAAACTGGTGATCCTGCGCATAGGGCTGACGCGAGAGGATATCGGCTTCAGCAATGCGAGACTGCTGCGCGCCATCGTGGCGGCGGGCTCTTAGCGCTCCCGGTTCAGCGATGGCCGCTGTCGGCGGTGATATGAGTGCGCTGAGTGGAGCAGCATGGCCGGACTGTGTTGCGGGGCTGCGTCTGCCTACAATGAAGGCTCTTTCAAAACCTGCAACGCCGCAAAAGGGTCACACACAGGACGGCATCCTTGGGTTGCTCGTGGTGGGCAATGGTGGGGGAGAGCCTGACATGCGGACGTGGATTGCCGTCGTTACAGCTGTGTGTGCCTTCGCCTCAAGTCCCATCGGAGCGCGAATTGCATTCGGAGCCGAGCCTGCATCCGGTTGCGGCATTCCGCAGGAGATCCATGACGGATGGGCGATGACCTCGCCGGACAAGCAGGGGCTGAACGCGGCGCTGCTCTGCACGATGGAGGAGGGCATCAACGGCGGCAAGCTCGCCAATGTGGACGACATCGTCGTCATCAGGCATGGCGTGCTCGTTTATGAGCGCTACTTTGACTATCCGCATCAGCTCAACTACGACGCGACCACACGGCATCCCGGTAATTCGATGACCAAAAGCGTCGTCTCGCTGCTGGTCGGGATCGCGATGGAGGGCGGCCTGATCAAGGACCTGGACGTTCCGGCTTTCTTTTATCTTCCAGAGAATGCCGATCTCCATATGCTTGACAAGAATCCCGTGACCCTGCGCCATCTTCTGATGATGTCGGCGGGATTGGGCTCCGACAGGGCTCCCGGTGTCAGCTTCCGGTACAGCGACAGCGAAACGGAGCTTGTTGGCGCCATCCTGAAAAAGGTCACCGGCAAATCCGTCGATGTGCTGGCTCAGGAAGAGATCTTCGCGCCGCTCGGGATCAACGACGTCGAATGGTATAAGTCGCCGTTCAACAATGTTGCCATGTCGAGCACGGGGCTGAATCTACGCCCCCGTGACTGGGCGAAAATCGGCCAGCTCGTTCTCAACCGTGGCTCTTGGGAAGGTCGGCAGATCGTTCCGGCGTCCTGGGTGGATCAATCGACGGCCGAGCAGATCAAGACGGAGGGGCCGCAATCCTACGGCTATCAGTGGTGGCTTGGTCGATCACTGGAGGAGAATCGCGAAGTTCAATGGATCGCGGCGATGGGCTTCAATTCGCAAAAGACCATCATCATCCCCGCGCTCGACATGGTCGTCGTCTTCAACGCGTCCCGACAATCCAAGAACATGGTCGCGCCCGAGCTGGACCTGCTGGATCGCTACATCCTGCCGGCGACGTCCACCCCGCATTGAACCTGTTCCGCCTCCAGGCGCACCAAAAGCGTACGTCCCTGACAAATGCGACGAAGGAACGCGCGATGAAGGCCCTGAGAGCATCGATCTGTGTTGCGGTCACCGCGCTGGCGCTGAGCCTGTCGCTCGGTGCGCCGTCCTATGCGGGCGAGGATGAGGCGGGCACGCTCACGCTGCAGATGAAAGAGCTTTATCGGGCCGGCAAGTACACGGAAGCGTTGCCACTCGCCCAGAAGGCTCTGGCCCTGCGCGAGAAGGAGTTTGGCACCGATGACGCCAACGTCGCGATGCCGCTGAACGACCTGGGCACGATCCACTACAATCTGGGCCAATACGCGGTGGCCGAGCTGCTGTACAAGCGCTCGCTGGCGATCCGGGAGAAGACGCTCGGTCCGGATCATCCGGAAGTCGCAGCCGTGCTGAATAATCTGGGCGAACTCTACCGCGCGGAAGCGCATTACGCGGACGCGGAGCCGCTCCTCAAGCGGTCGATCGCGATTTCCGAGAAGGCGGTCGGTCCGGGCGACCCGTCCATCGTGCTCGCGTTATGCAACCTCGCTGCCGTCTACAGCAATCAGGGTCGCTACGACCAGGCCGAGCCGCTGTTCAAGCGGGGGCTCGCCGTGCTCGAGAAGGCGAACGGCCCCGATGATCCCGAAGCCACGGTGCTGATGAGCAATCTGGCCGACGCCTACATCCACCGGCATCGTTATGCCGATGCCGAGCGGCTGCTCAAGCGAGCGATGGCAGTGACCGAGAAGGCGTACGGACCCGACCATCCCGACGTCGCGCAGGCGCTGAACAATCTGGCCGCACTCTATGCGCGCCAGGGACGCAACGCCGACGCCGAACGGCTGTTCAAGCGTTCGGTCGCCACCATGGAGAAAACGCTCGGTCCCAACCATCCGGATCTCGCGGATGTTCTGGAGAACCTGGCCGACCTCTACAAGGATGAGGGTCGCTACGCCGATGCCAAACAGGTCATCAAGCGGTCGATGGCCATTCGCGGGAAGACGGGGTCGATCTGAACGATTTGGACGGAGCGAGAGGCGGACGGGTCTTCAGGTTCGGCACGATTGCCCGCGGCCCCGCATGCCGTGAACCTGTCTCCTCAAGACAGATCCTGCATCGCCTTGACGATACGGATGATGCCGGCGTCTATGCTTGCGACCTGCTTGTGCAAGCTCTCGATCGACAATTGCGTATCCAATAACCCGACCACCGCCCCGCAGTCAGCGCACTGTAAAACGGACACAGCGTGCTGTTCGCCCAACGGCATGATACGACCGCGTTCGAAAGCGTGTCCCTCGCACTTGAGGCATGTTGCGGCGGCCATCTGAAACTCCCGAAAGAACGACCCCCCGCTGCATATGCATATCGTGATGCGATTTCAAGGCGAACGTGCGCCCATGCGCAACTGAATGGTGAGTTCGGCGCGCAAATCCTCGACGCTCAAGCGCTCGATCGGCGAGCTGCCGCGCGCCCTCCTCGGGCCGAATGATACGAACATCCAGGCCTCCTCTCCAACCCGCCATCACTTTTTTTCGCGTTGACGGCCGGGCCATGTCGGCAAGGGCTGGTCTCGACCGTCCTTGGGTGGACCTCCCGGACTTGCTGGACATGGACCCCGCACACGTGAAGTGATGTCGTCATCTCGAGCCGTCAAAATCGAACTGGAGCAAAGCCCATGAGGATCACCGTCGAAACCAGCGTCGCCGCCCCCATCGATCAGGTCTGGCGTGCCTATACGACGCCTGCCGACATCGTGAAGTGGAACGCCGCGTCGGACGACTGGCATACGACCAAGGCGACGGTCGACCTGCGCGAAGGCGGCGTGTTCTCGTCCCGCATGGAGGCCAAGGACGGCAGCATGGGCTTTGACTTCGCCGGCACCTACACGAAGATCGTCGAACACAAGCGGATCGAATATGCGTTCGGCGATCGCAAGGCCGAAGTCGATTTCGTCCCCGGGGCGAAGGGCATCGTTGTCCGCGTCGCCTTTGATGGCGAACAGACCCACTCAGTCGAGCAGCAGCAAAGCGGCTGGCAGGCGATCCTCGACAGTTTTGCGCGATACGTCGAGGCGAAGCAGAAGACGTCGTAAGGGCGTGTAGGGCAAGGATGCTAAAACTGGATCAAGCAACGAGGTCTGAAATCGGTCAGAAACGGAAGTCGACGGTTGATCCGGCTGAAATATCCCTCAATCAGCAACCCCGGCAGATGCCGCTGATCTTGCGATCGACATTGGCATCTTCCTGGTCGAGGAAATCCAGCGGTCCCATGGTCGTTGCAGGAACGTCGGCTGCGTGCGGCTGGTGGTGGCCGATCGGCGCCGTCCACGGTCTGGTGGTCGTTTCCCTTCCGGCCACCGACGGATGGAAGGATTGCGCCGATACGGCGCCCATCGTCGATACGAGCGCGATAACAACCAGAATTTTCGAGCTGATCATATCCGTCTCCAAATGCATCCCGCCCCACAAGTGCGGTTCTGACATTCAGATTTGCGCCGAAGACCCGTTATTCCCCATCATAGCGTATGCGTGATCCCGCCTCGGCCCAGTCTGCCGGAATGATGTTTGTCAGGCTGCCACCTTGCGGCCGATCAGGCCGAACACGATCATCACAAGGCTGATGCCGCCGACGGCGCCCGAGACCTCTCCGACCGTGCGCATCAGGGCGACGGGATCATTGGACCACAGCGTCATGTCCCTCATCGACAGGAAGAACAGCACGGCCAGCACCAGCAGCACGGTGCCGACCGCAATCAATCGCCAGTTTCGCTTTCGCATGACAGACAATCCCCATATCGCCAATGGTCGGGCGAGGCCGTTCAGGACCCAGCGGATAGTGTCGTCGAGCTCGGATCAGGTTCAATCGGAACGGCGGCCTCGAAATCCAGCCGAGAGTCAGTCCTTCCTTCCGTGCCGCGATGGCGGGCGTCAGCGTCTTCGTCTACGATCCGGTCGAGCCAGTTTTTTTGAAAGGCACCTGCGATGCGAACCATCGGCCTGATTGGGGGCATGAGCTGGGAGAGCACCGCGCTCTACTACAAGCTCATCAACGAACGGGTTCGCGACCGTATGGGCAAGCTGCATTCGGTCCCGCTGTTGATGTATTCCTACGATTTCCAGGAGATCAAGGAGATGCAATACGCCGGCCGCTGGGCGGAGGCGGCGGCAAGCCTGGCGGAGGTGGCGCAGCGGCTCGAAAGCGCCGGCGCGCGTGCGATTGTGCTGTGCACGAACACGATGCACAAGCTGGCGCCTGAAATCACGTCGAAGGTGACCATTCCGTTCATTCACATCGGCGACGCAACTGCGCAACGCATTCGGGCCAAGGGATATCGGCGGGTCGGGCTGCTCGGCACCAAGTTCACCATGGAGGAAGACTTTTATATCGATCGATTGCGCGCGCATGATCTCGATGTCCTGGTGCCTCCCGCTGAGGCGCGCGCTGACGTGAACCGCATCATCTACGACGAGCTGTGCCTTGGAGTCGTGGCCACGCCCTCGCGACGCCGCTATCAGGACGTGATGGCCGCACTCGTCGGGCGCGGAGCAGAGTGCATCATCTTCGGCTGCACCGAGATCACGATGCTGGTAGGGGCTGCCGATACATCGGTCGAGACGTTCGATACGACGGCAATTCACGCGGAGACAGCGGCGGATTTCGCGATCGGATAGGCCGCGTCACTCGGGAACTCCCGCCCTGCGGAGGCCGTCGATATACAACCGAAGCCCCAAGACATCGCCGCGCGCGACCCGCTCGGAAATGCGAAAGTCCGGGTCGAGTTCGAGCAGGCCGGCCACCGCCTCCCTTGCCTCCGCGTCGCGCTCCAAATGAGCCAGTGCCGACGCCAGGCAGCGATAAGTGAAAGCAAAAAGCGGATTCAGGCGGACGGCCTTCCTGGCTGCCGAGACCGCCTCATCGAAACGACCAAGACCGATGAATGCAACGCTCATTCCGGCATACGTTGCGAAAAGCAGCGGGTCAAATGGGCTTAATCGAATGCGGCGCTCAAAGCTCCGGATTGCCTCTTCGGGCTGCCCCACCGTGAGGTAAGTCCAACCTCGCTCTTCCCATGCGCGGAATGAATTCGGGTTCAAGGCGACGGCACGGTCCACCATCTCCTTTGCAGTATCGAAATCGGCAGAAAAGGAGGCGGTTGCGCGGCCAAGCATGCTGAGTGCCAAAGTGGCGTTCCCGTCGATACTGAGTGCCAACCGCAGAAGCCGAAATCCTTCTGCAATTTCCAATTTCGGATCGGCCGCCCATCCCTGACGCGCATTCCGGATATGACATTCCGCCGCAAGGGTAGCGGCAAAGCCGTACCGAGGGTCGATCTCCAATGCGCGAGAGGCGAGCCGAAGGCTTTCGGCCGATCCGCCCCGGGTCCATGACTGGAGGTGTTGCGCGCGAAGACAGAGATCATAGGCGCTGAGATTGTTCGGCCGACGCGCAGCCAAATCTATTTCGGTTTGAAGCAATTTTGGCTGAATGGCGGAGACAACGTTGACGGTCACCTCGTCTTGCAGCGCAAAGATATCGCCTAGATCGCCTTCAAACCGATCAGCCCAGAGGTTCGCACCGGTCATGGCATCAATCAATTGGCCGGAAATGCGAACTCGTCCCGCGGCCTTGCGCACACTTCCTTCCAGGACGTAGCGAACGCCGAGCTCGCGCCCGACCAGTTTGATATCGACGGCCCTGCCCTTGTAAGTAAAGCTCGAATTGCGCGCGATGACGAACAGGGATTTGAACCGCGACAAGGCGGTGGTGATTTCGTCCACCATGCCGTCCGCGAAATAGTCCTGCTCCGGATCACCGCTCAGATTGGCGAAGGGGAGAACCGCGATTGAGGGCTTATTGGGGAGTGTGAGAGCTGGTGTTGTCGAATTGTCGGCGGTAGTCGCGCCTGCGGGCCCCTGCGTTTCCACCACCGCCCCGACGAAACGAAAGCCCTTGCGCGGCAATGTCTTGATGAGGCGCTGATCCTCGCCGGTATCGCCGATCACGCTCCGCGCGACATTCAGGCGGGTCGTCAGCGCTGCATCGGAGACGCTCCGCCCATTCCAGATAGCGTCGATGAGATCGCCTTTGCTGACGACGCGCTCCCTGTTGCGGATCAGGTAATCGAGCAGGTCGAACACCTGTGGCGCGACGGAGACGATTTCGGCCCCGCGATGCAGCTCGCGCCGGATCGTGTCGAATGCATAGTCCTCGAACAGATAGCGCAAGCTGCAGATCCTTCAGTCGCCCGGATATGCCGGGCTCCGGCGCCGCCTGAAACGCGAAGAATAAGCCCCGGGTGAGGAAAATGTAAGCCACCAGTCAAGCGCGCTGGAGGATCTTGCGGCAGCTTGGCGTGGCGAAACAGTCCAGACAGGACACACCACAATGAGCACCATCAACGGGACCACCGAGCTGCGACCCGCAAGCGCAAAGCGTCAGGTCTACAGTCCTCTCGAAGCATATTGGAATGAATTTCAAGAGTGGCGCAAACGCAGGAAGCTGCGTGCCCGGTTGGAGCAGCTGACGGACAGCGAGCTTGCGGACATCGGCATCACGCGCGGTGAGATCGACTACGTTGCATCGCACGAGGTCGAGACCCGCGAAGCATCCGATCCGCGGAATGAGCGTCGGTAGGGCCCAAGCGGCGGCATCGCCCAACGCCGCCAAAACCCTTTGGCGATCCGTGATCTAGTTCACCTGCTGTGTCCCTGCAGGTGCCGTAGAAGGATGTTCATGGCAATGATCAACATATGGAGTTCGATCATGCCCATTATATTCGACGTGCTTTACCGCGAATTTCTCCGTGCGCGCCTCGCCGAGATGCGGAAGCAGCTCCTGCTGTGGCCTGGCACCGCTGTTGTTCCCGAAGAGAATTGCGAGGCCGACCACCCCGACGACGCTGCTGAGTCCTCGCGGGAATGGGACAGTCACGTGGACAGAAAGCATTCTTGAGATTGACGAAGTCAAACCAAAAACCGCTTCAATGCGTTTTGGCGCCGCCGGTCACACAGGCTGCCATGATGCCATCCTGCCGGTGTTTTGCCCGACGCGTCAAGCAAAGTTCGTAAAAATCGAAAAGTGCAAATGCCGACAAGGGGCCGGCTACTGTGCATGGGGTTGTTTTCGACATTTTTGTTGTCCGGTCACGAAAGGACCGGACCTGTCTCGTCACGCTCGAGGCGGCCGAAAAGTTCGCCTCAGCTATCAACCTTCAGCGCGGCAATGAAGGCTTCCTGCGGGATGTCGACCTTGCCGAACTGCCGCATCTTCTTCTTGCCTTCCTTCTGCTTCTCCAGAAGTTTGCGCTTGCGCGTGATGTCGCCGCCGTAGCACTTGGCAGTGACGTCCTTGCGCAGCGCGCGCACCGTCTCGCGCGCGATCACCTTGCCGCCGATCGCCGCCTGGATCGGGATCTGGAACATGTGCGGCGGGATCAGGTCCTTCATCTTCTCGACCATGGCGCGGCCGCGCCCCTCCGCGCGGGTCCGGTGCACCAGCATCGAGAGCGCGTCGACCGGCTCGTTGTTGACCAGGATCTGCATCTTGACGAGATCGGCCGGCTTGTAGTCGGTCAGATGATAGTCGAACGAGGCGTAGCCCTTGGAGACCGACTTCAGGCGGTCGTAGAAGTCGAACACCACTTCGTTGAGCGGCAGATCGTATTTCACCATCGCGCGGGAGCCGACGTAGGTCAGCTCCTTCTGCGAGCCGCGGCGGTCCTGGCACAGCTTCAGCACGCTGCCGAGATATTCGTCCGGAGTGAGGATCGTCGCCTCGATCCAGGGCTCCTGGATCTCCGCGATCTTGACCACGTCGGGCATGTCGACGGGGTTGTGAATGGAGATTTCCTGCCCGTCGGTCAGGCTCATTTTGTAGATCACGCTCGGCGCGGTCGCGATCAGATTGAGATCGAATTCGCGCGACAGCCGCTCCTGGATGATCTCCAGATGCAACAGCCCGAGGAAGCCGCAGCGGAAGCCGAAGCCGAGTGCGGCCGATGTCTCCATCTCGTAGGAGAAGCTGGCATCGTTGAGGCGCAGTTTGCCCATCGCCGCGCGCAAGGTCTCGAAGTCGTCGGCGTCGGCAGGGAAGAGGCCGCAGAACACCACGGGAATCGCCGGCTTGAAGCCCGCCAGCATCTCGGTCACCGGCTTCCTGTCGTCGGTGATGGTGTCGCCGACGCGGGTGTCGGCGACTTCCTTGATCGCGGCGGTGATGAAGCCGATCTCGCCGGGGCCAAGCTCGTCGACCTGCGTCATCTTCGGTGTGAAGAAGCCGACGCGTTCGATGTCATAGGCCGCGCCCGTGCCCATCATGCGGACGCGGCTGCCCTTCTTCATGACGCCGTCGACGACGCGGATCAGCACGACGACGCCGAGATAGACGTCATACCAGCTGTCGACCAGCAGCGCCTTCAAGGTCGCATCGCGATCGCCCTTCGGCGGCGGCAGGCGGGTGACGATGGCCTCCAGCACGTCGGGAACGCCAAGGCCGGTCTTGGCCGAGATCATCACCGCGTCGGAGGCGTCGATGCCGATGACGTCCTCGATCTGCTGCTTGACCTTCTCCGGCTCCGCGGCCGGAAGGTCGACCTTGTTCAGGACCGGAACGATCTCATGACCCGCGTCGAGCGCGTGGTAGACGTTGGCAAGCGTCTGCGCTTCGACGCCCTGGCTGGCGTCGACCACCAGCAGGGAACCCTCGCACGCCGCCAGCGACCGCGAGACTTCGTAGGCGAAGTCGACATGGCCGGGCGTGTCCATCAGGTTGAAGATGTAATCCTTGCCGTCCTTGGCGCGGTAGGAGAGGCGGACCGTCTGCGCCTTGATGGTGATGCCGCGCTCGCGCTCGATGTCCATGGAATCGAGCACCTGCTCCTTGCCCGCCATTTCGCGGTCGGTCAGGCCCCCGGTCATCTGGATCAGGCGGTCGGCCAGCGTCGATTTGCCATGGTCGATATGGGCGACGATGGAGAAATTGCGGATGTTGGAAATGGGGACGGTCGTCATGGGCGCGGGATACCACTCACATCCCCGTGCGGCAACCATATTGCTGTAATTTCAGGGCCTTTCTTCACGCCAAGCTGATTCCACGAGGGCCCAAAACGCGCTACGCAACGGCCATGTCAACGACTTCGATCCCCTCCGCCCGCGCGCGCGTAAAATCCCGGGTGAGCTTTGGCCGCTTCCGGGCCTGGCTGGTTGCCTGCGCGACCCGCCCCTAGGCCCGGCTCTGGCTGGTGATCCAGTTCGCCATCCTGCATGCGGTGATCTGGACCTTCATCCTGATCAATCTCAAGGCGGCGCAGGACGTTCACATGGACGTCGCAGAAGCCTGGGGCTGGGGCCAGAAATTCCTGTGGGGCTACGGCAAGCATCCGCCGCTGTCGGGCTGGATCGCCGGCCTCTGGTTCAAGGCGTTCCCGGCGACGGATTGGGCGACCTATGCACTCGCGATGGCGACCGTCAGCGTCGGCATGGTGATCTGCTGGGTGGTGAGCTTGCGCGTCGTCGACCCGCGGCGTGCGTTCCTGGTCGTGGTGATGGTCGCGCTCTATCCGATCTTCAATTTCAAGGGGTTCAAGTACAATCCGGACCTTTTGCAGCTCGTCACGCTGCCGCTCGTCGTGCTCGCCTACCTCAACGCGTTCGAGAAGCGGAACTGGCAGTCCGGCATCTGGCTTGGGCTTGCCGGCGCGCTGGCGCTGATGACCAAATATTGGGTGCTGACCATGATCGGCGCCATTGGCCTTGCCGCGTTGATCCATCCCGAGCGCGTGAGGTTCCTGCTGTCGCCGGCGCCCTGGGTCGCGATCGCGACGCTGGTGGTGGCGATGATCCCGCACATCGTCTGGCTTGCGGATGCGCATTTCGTGCCGCTGACCTATGCCGGCGACACCTACAGCATCGAGGATGCCGGCCTCGTGCATCAGCTCGTGTTCGGCTATGTCCTGCACAACGCCGCGCTGCTGGCGCTGCCGGTGGCGCTCGCGGCGCTTGCGATGGCGCTGGCGCCGCCGTGGGTCACGCTGCTCGGGCGCGCGCCGTTGCGCATCGTCACGCGGGCCTGGGCGCGCGGCGTCAATCCCGGCGTTAACCTGTCCCAGGCGCTGAACATCTGGATCATCCAGATCATCGTGGCGGCCGGGCCGCCGCTCGGCGCGCTGGTGTTCAGCATCTACATGAAGACCGACTGGGGCATCTCGCTGTTCTTCCTGGTGCCGCTCGCGCTGGTCGCGATCCCTGCGCTGCGGGTGCAGAGTGCCGTGCTGTTCAACATCACCGCGATCTGGCTCGTGCTCAGCGTCGCGACGCTGATTGCCTCACCCTGGATCGCTGCGCGCGAGATGGCGGTGAATTCGGACAACACGGCGACCTATGGTGCACGCTCGGAACTCGCGCGCGAACTGACGCAGGCCTGGCATTCGCGCTTCGCTTCGCGCTGGGCGATCGTCGCCGGCACCATGGAGTCGATCCAGCCGATGGTGTTCTACAGCCCCGATCATCCGGCTGCGTTCACGCCGAACGAGGCCTGGAACTCCGGGCTGACGTCACTCGATGACGTCAAGAAGTACGGCTTCATCGGCGTGTTCGACCCGACCGACGGCCGCCTGCCTGCGTTCGAGAAATGGGTCTCCGAGACCGCGCCGAATGCCGAGCGCCTGGTGATGACGACGCGCCGCTTCACCCACGGCAAGGCCGGCCCGTCGATGAGCTGGAACATCTACATCGCGCCGCCGGAGAAGTGACCTTCAGGTCCCTTCTTCGTTGAACTTGCTCTCGACGAGTTCCGTGATCGCCGCAAGCGCAGCTTCCGCATCGGCACCGGCGGCGGCGACCGTGATCGTGGTGCCCGGTCCCGCGGCGAGCATCATCAGGCCCATGATCGAGGTACCGCCGACGGTCTCGCCGCCGCGCGTCACCCAAACTTGCGCGTTGAAGCGCTCGACTGCCTGGACGAATTTTGCGGAGGCGCGGGCGTGCAGGCCGCGCTTGTTGATGATCAGGAGCTCTTTGGCGATCGCGCCGGCGGGCACGCCTGTTCCCGCCTGTGGCGCGTCGTCGCTCATTTGCCGGCGAGCACGCGACTGGCGATGGTGACGTATTTACGGCCGGCTTCCTGGGCCATCGCGATCGCGTCGGGCAGCGGACGCTCCTCGCGCACCTTGGCGAGCTTCACCAGCATGGGAAGGTTGATGCCCGCGAGCACTTCGACCTTGGGCCGGCTCATGCAGGATATCGCCAGGTTGGACGGGGTGCCGCCGAACATGTCGGTGAGGATCGCAACGCCGTCGCCGGAATCGACGCGGTTAACCGCCTCGATGATGTCGCTTCGGCAGAGATCGGAATCGTCTTCGGCACCGATCGTGATCGCTTCGATTTGCTTTTGTGGGCCCATGACATGTTCAAGCGCTGCCTTGAATTCGTCGGCAAGGCGCCCGTGGGTCACGAGTACTAGACCAATCATCGGAAAACTCCCGCGGGCGCTTTTGGTGCACCGCACGAACGCGCCACTTTGACCATCCAGAGCCCCCGCGCAAGGGGGGATGTTGCGTATCTCCCTAAATCTAGACGGATGGATGAGGGGAGCTGCGCCGGTCTATTCGGTCGCGATAGTGGGGTTCATATGGTTACCATTTCCCTTCAAACAATCGCCGGAAGGGTTAACCGAAGATGAACTCTTGGTAGTGGTCAAGGCCGCGACAACCAAAGGGAGGGGCGAATAGCCACGCCCGACCGGGATTCGCGGTATTTCGACACCGAAAATGCTTGTTTTTAGCGATTCCGGCTCCGGTAGGCGCTCCGCGTCCGCGGCGTCCAGATCGACCACGAGACCGACGGTCGCGTGTTCCACGAAGTCGCAGCGGCGGATTCCCAATCCCCGGATCTCGATCAGGCCGGCGAGCATGCCGGCCGGGCGGACCACAATTTCGTGGCCGACTGTCGCCAGATGGACACGGTCATCGCCGACCAGAACGGCACTTTCGACGACGCCTGAGCGCCCCGCCGTGATCAAATCGAAGGCAAGGCGCGACTTGCCAGCGCCCGATGGCCCTCTGATCAGCACCGCCAGATTCCCAACCTTGACCGCGGAGGCGTGAATGCTGGGAGCGCCGTCGCTCATAGTGCCGGGAGCCTCACCACGAAGCGCGCGCCGGCAACCGTCGCTGCGCCGTCTTCGTCCGGGGGGCCCGCGCGATTTTCCGCCCAGATGCGTCCGCCATGAGCGTCGACGATCTGCTTGGAGATCGACAGGCCGAGGCCGGAATTCTGGCCAAAGCCCTGATGCGGGCGGTCGGTGTAGAAGCGCTCGAAGATGCGCTCCAGCGCGTCGTCGCGGATGCCGGGGCCGTCATCGTCGACCACGATCTCGATCTCGCCGCGCACACGCCGGCAGGTCAGACGCACCTTGCTGCCGGGCTCGGAGAAGGACTGCGCGTTGGAGAGCAGGTTGGAGACCACCTGCCCGAGCCGCGAATCGTGGCCCGTCACGGCGAAATTGTCGCTTCCGCCGCGGCCCTCGAAGCGCGCCTCGACCGCGACGTCGTGGCCGAGTTTTGTTTCATTGGCGACCCCAACCAGCGTGCCCAGCAGGCGCTTGAGATCGACCGGAATGGCGTCCTGCCGCTGGAGCTCGGCATCGAGCCGACTTGCATCGGAGATGTCCGAGATCAGCCGGTCGAGCCGCTTGACGTCGTGCTCGATCACTTCGAGCAGGCGGGCGCGGCTGTTCTCGTTGCGCGCCAGCGGCATCGTCTCGACCGCGGAGCGCAGCGAGGTCAGCGGGTTCTTCAGCTCGTGGGCGACGTCGGCGGCAAACATCTCGATCGCCTCGATCCGCTTGTAGAGCGCGTTGGTCATGTCGCGCAGCGCGCCGGAGAGATGGCCGATCTCGTCGCGGCGGCGGGTGAAGTCGGGGATTTCGACGCGGGTCCTGATGCGGCGGCGGACCCGCTCGGCGCTGTCGGCGAGCCGGCGCACGGGACCTGCGATCGTGCTCGCGAGCAGCAGCGACAGCATGATCATGACCGCGGCGGCGACGCCGCCGACCTTCAGGATCGCCAGGCGCTCGGCGGTGACCATCTGGTCGATGTCGTCGCCCTGTGTCGACAGCATCAGCGCGCCGTGGATGGCGCGCGAGCGCAGCACGGGGACGGCCACGGAGACGATCACCTCGCCGCGCGAATTGACCCGCACCATCGAGCGCTTCTCGCCCTGGAGCGCATCGGCGACTTCCACATAGCCATTGCCGTTCTCGCGCCCGAGTTCGCGATACAGCGGCAGGTCGCCACGGTTGATCCAGAGGCGTACCGCGACCGTACCGCGTTCGATCAGGTTGAGTTTTTCCGACGGCGGCGGCAGCGGTTGGGTCCGCACGATGTCGAGGTCACGGCTGTCGAGCAACACTGAACCGTTGGGATCGAAAATCCGAGCGCGGGTCTTGGTTGGCGAGATCAGCGTGCGCAACACCGGCGCCACGCGTTCGGGATTGATCGGAAAATCCAGCGAATCGTCCATTCCGCCGTAGCTCTCGCCCAGTTTCAGGTCGAGCAGCCGCTCGGGGTCGACGGTGATCGCGTTGGTCTGCACCGTCGCCGATGCGCCGATGGCGCCGGCGATGATCTCGGCCTGCACAAGCAGGCTCTGCGCGCGCGCGTCGATCAGGCCGGCGCGGAACTGTGACAGATACAGGATGCTCGCGACCAGGGCGACGAGGCCCGCGAGGTTGAGCGAGACGATGCGGCGGGTCAGGCTCGAGAATGACAGCGCGAAGAAGAACTGGCCGGCGCGCTTGAGCCAGTTCAGCGGCCGCCAGCCTTGCGCGACTGGCTTGTCTTCATGGTCCGGGGCGCCGTGGCCAGCAACGTCCTCGGCGTTCGAACTCGGATCAGGCTGCGTTCGGTCAAGCAATGCTCACGCCCGCGTTAGGACAGCTCGTGCGACGGTCCCCGCATCCTAGAGCATGATCCGGAAAAGTGTGCAGCGGTTTTCCGAAAAAATCATGCTCAAACAATAACCTGAAGCGCGATGACGATCGCGCTTCAGAACGATCCCGGTCCTGATGGAATCAGAACCGGGCGCAGCTCTGCTCTTTTGTAGAGGCGCGCGCCTCAGGCTTCCTTGAAGCGGTAGCCGACGCCGTAGAGCGTCTCGATCATCTCGAAATCGTTGTCCGTCACCTTGAACTTCTTGCGCAGCCGCTTGATGTGGCTGTCGATGGTGCGGTCGTCGACATAGACTTGGTCGTCATAGGCGGCGTCCATCAGCGCGTTACGGCTCTTGACCACGCCGGGCCGTGTCGCCAGCGCCTGAAGGATCAGGAATTCGGTGACGGTCAGCGTCACCGGCTCGTTCTTCCAGGTGCAGGTATGCCGTTCCGGATCCATGCGCAAAAGGCCGCGGTCGAGCGCCTTGGCATCGTTCTCCTTCGGCGCGACGGTCGGATCCTTCGGCGCCGAGCGGCGCAGTACCGCCTTGACGCGTTCGACCAGAAGGCGCTGCGAAAACGGTTTGCGGATGAAATCGTCCGCGCCCATCTTGAGGCCGAACAGCTCGTCGATCTCTTCGTCCTTGGAGGTCAGGAAGATCACCGGCAGGTCGGATTTCTGCCGCAGCCGGCGCAGCGTCTCCATGCCGTCCATGCGCGGCATCTTGATGTCGAGGATGGCAAGATCGGGTTGGGTGGTGCGGAAACCGTCAAGCGCGGAGGCACCGTCAGTATAGGTCATGATGCGGTAGCCTTCGGCTTCCAGCGCGATCGAGACGGATGTGAGAATGTTGCGGTCGTCGTCGACCAAAGCGATTGTGGGCATGAGCCTCTGCTTTCTGCTTTCCGTTTGGGTCGTGGCTTAAACGGCGAGCAATCCAGTGATGCGCCGCATACATGGGTCCCGAACTTGGGGTTCGAACTATGTCACCGAGCAATGCAAGCTGGGCTGAAGTGTGACCAAGTTCCGCGAAACACGGCAGATTCGCCGCATGTCGACCCATAACCTGAGCCTCGTTTACCCGAAATAAGGCCCACCTTGCAACCACCCGAGCCGAGAAAGCCAATGCAACCGACCCCCGATTTCGACCCCGCAAAGCTCGCCAAATCGCTGCTCAGGCGGTCGCGCCAGGGGGCCGTGGCGACGCTCATGTCGGGCAGCGGCGATCCCTATTGTTCCCTGGTCAATCTGGCGAGCCACCCCGACGGCTCGCCGATTCTGCTGATCTCGCGCCTGGCCGTTCACACCAGGAACATCCTCGGAGACAGTCGGGTCTCCCTGATGCTGGACGAGCGCGCGGCAGGCGATCCGCTGGAAGGGGCCCGGATCATGCTGTCCGGCCGGGCGGAACAGGCCGATTCCGAGAAGGAGCTCCTCCAGCGCCGGTATCTCAATGCCCATCCATCGGCGGAAGCCTTTGTTTCATTTAAGGATTTTTCGTTCTTCCGAATCCGCCCCACGGGAACCCATCTGGTCGCGGGCTTCGGCCGGATCGTCGATCTCCAGCCCGAGCAATTCCTCACCGACCTTACGGGGGCCGAGGAGTTGCTGGCGGCCGAGGAGGGCGCGGTCGAGCACATGAACGCCGACCACCGCGACGCCATGGGCCTCTATGCGACCAAGCTGCTCGGCGCGGCCGAGGGGGACTGGCGCTGCACCGGCTGCGACCCTGAGGGCCTCGACATGCAGGAGGGCCAGACCGCGCTGCGGCTGGACTTCCCGGAACGGGTGACGAATGGCACTGCGCTGCGCAAGATGCTGGTCCGCCTGGTGGGCGAGGCGCGCGCTAAAACGGACTAGCTAAAACGGACTAGCCAAGACGGACTAGCCAAGACGGACTAGATGACGGACTAGCCGCGACAAATTGAACGCTGCTGCCCATCGTGGCGACCCATGACCGTAATGGTCTGAGGTTGGCGACGAGAGGGTTCATGACGCGTTGTCGTTTGGGATTGGTCGCTGGCCTGGCACTTGCGATCACCGCATCGCTTGCCACGCCCGGGCTGGCCCAGAAGGGCGATCTCTCCGCACAGAGCGCGCGGATCAACGCGCTCAGAAGCGCCGGCAAATATGCGGAGGCGCTGCCGCTGGCGCAGGCAATGGTGGCGTCACTGGAAAAGACCAGCAACAGCCGCGATCTCGCCGCCGCGCTCAACAACTTCGGGCAGATCTATGCCGACCAGGGCCATGACGATCAGGCCGAGCCGCTCTACAAGCGTGCCGTCGCGCTGATGGAAAAGGGGACCGGTCTCGACAGCGTCGAGATCGCGCCCGTGCTGAACAATCTCGCCGCGCTCGATCAGCGGCAAAGCCGCTTCGCCGAGGCGGAGCCGCTGTTCAAGCGGGCGCTGGCCATTCGTGAAAAGACGTTGTCGCGCGAGCATCCCGATGTCGGCCAGTCCCTCAACAATCTCGCCACGCTCTATGTGAAGCAGGAGCATTTTGCCGATGCCGAGCCGCTGTTCCAGCGCGCTCTCGCGATCTATCAGAAGGTCGGCGGCCCCGAGCATCCGGCGGTCGCGACGCTCCTGAACAATCTCGGTCAGCTTGATCGCGACCTCAATCGCGACGCCGATGCCGAAGCGCCGATCAAGCGCTCGCTTGCGATCCGCGAGAAGGTGCTGGGACCGGATCATCCCGACGTCGCGCGCTCGCTGAACAATCTCGCCGGTCTCTACGAGCACCAGCAGCGCTATGCCGAGGCCGAGCCGCTCTATCGCCGTGCGCTTGCCATCCGCGAGCGCGCGCTTGGGCCGGATCATCCTGACGTCGCGACCTCGACCAGCAATCTCGGCTATTTCCTCTATGTGTCCGGGCGAACCGCGGACGCGTTGCCGCTCGCGGAAAAGACGCTTTCGACCAATCGCGCACAGCTGCGCGTGGTGCTGCCCATCCTGTTTGCGGCACGCCAGCAAGCCCTGCTGCCCGACGACAAGGCACTGGACGAGGCACTCGCGGCGATCCAGCGCGGCACGCAATCCTCCGCCGCATCCGCCGTGAACAAGCTCGCGGTGCGGCTCGCCGCCGGCAGCGACCGGCTCGCCGAGCTCGTGCGCAAGGATCAGGATATTGCAGCCGAATCCGAGGCGCTCGACAAGGCGATCATCACGGCGGTGTCGAAGCAAGCGGCGCAACGCGACGTCGCGGCCGAGCAGCGCAGCCGGGCGCGGATCGCCGCAATCGCAAGCGAGCGCGCCGGCTTGCAGAAGAGGCTCGCGGTCGAGTTCCCCGACTACGCCTTGCTCTCCAACCCGCTGCCGCTGGCGGTCAAGGACATCCAGCCACTGCTGTCGGCCGACGAGACGATGACGATCTATTCCGTCGTCGACAAGCGGAGCTATGTCATCGCGATCACGCGGGAGAGCGCCGACTGGAAAGAAATTCCGCTTGGCGCGGACGCACTGGCGCAGAAGGTCACCGCGTTCCGCAAAGGCCTCGATGTCGGCAAGGCGCGCGATGCGTCCGGCAAATCGGGTCTGTTCGACCTCGCGCTCGCCAACGAGCTCTATGTCACGCTGCTCGGCCCGGTCGAGGCGCTGACGAAGGAGAAGCGCAGCCTGCTGGTGGTGCCGTCGGGCGCGCTGACCGCGCTGCCGTTTCATCTGCTTGTCACGGAGACGCCCCAGGCTGCGATCCCGGACAAGCTCGAAGGCTATCGCAGCGCCGCCTGGCTGTTGCGGCGCCAGGCCGTCTCGGTGATGCCGTCGGTGGTCAGCCTGAAATCGCTGCGCGCGTTTGCGCGCAAGGATCAGGGCGTCAAGCCGATGACCGGCTTTGGCGATCCCGTTTTCGATCCCGCCGAGGGCGGCGCCGCCGACCGGCGCGCAGCAGGCGGAACGGTCGCCGCGCGCAGCATTGCGACCATTGCCTATACCGACTTCTGGCGCGGCGCCGGCGTCGATCGCGCGCGGCTGGCGCAGGCGCTGCCGCAACTGCCAGATACCGCGGACGAGTTGACCGCGGTGGCCAAGGATGTCGGCGCGGCCGCGGCCGACATCCATCTCGGCCGCGATGCCAGCGAAGCGACGCTCAAGCGTGCACCGCTTGCTCAATACAGCATCATCTACTTTGCCACCCACGGCCTCGTCGCCGGTGATATCAAGGGTGTGGGCGAGCCGTCGCTTGCGCTCTCCATTCCCGACCAGCCCTCCGAACTCGACGACGGCCTGCTGACCGCAAGCGAAGTCGCCCAGCTCAAGCTCAATGCGGATTGGGTGGTGCTGTCGGCCTGCAACACCATCGCCGGCGACAAGCCCGGCGCCGAAGCGCTGTCGGGATTGGCGCGCGCGTTTTTCTATGCCGGTGCCCGCGCGCTGCTGGTTTCGCATTGGGCGGTCGATTCCGAGGCTGCCACCCGCTTGACCACTTCGACTTTCGATCTGCTCAAAAACGAACCAAAAATCGGTAGAGCCGAAGCCTTGCGGCGCGCGATGTTAACCTACCTCGATGACACCTCGTCGCCGCGCAATGCTTATCCCGCGATGTGGGGACCGTTCGCACTCATTGGCGAAGGTGCGGTACGATAGAACAACCTCTGGAATTGTGCGTCGCAACAACCGGAGAAAACGCTGAATTGAGCGTTTGGTTGCGCGACCAATTATAATTTTTTGATGCACTTGCTCAGAGCAGACATGCGCGACTTTTGGCGCGGTCCTTGAATAAACCAAATCCTAAGGGATCGGCTTGGCAACGCCGGCGTTCACCGATATTAGGTCGTCCAGCCGAGGCCGGACGGCCTGCTATTCACGGTGACTGCGACGGCGCCAAAGCATGATCGCGCTGAGTGTCGCGGGTTCTAGGAGGGTTTTTCGTGCAAGAGACGGGCGTGCGCAACGGTGCCTTCGGTGCCGACAAATTCGGCTTAAAGAACCTCAAACAGGTTCACTGGAACCTCGGCGCACCACAACTCTATCAATACTCGCTCGCTGCGGGTGAGGCGGTGCTGTCGGCCGACGGCGCGCTCTGCGCCGATACCGGCGAGTTCACCGGCCGCAGCCCGAAGGACAAGTTCACGGTGCGCGATGCCACCACCGACAAGAAGATGTGGTGGGCCGGCAACCAGTCGATCACCGCGGAGCAGTTCGAGACGCTCTACCAGGACTTCCTCAAGCACGCCGAAGGCAAGTCGCTGTTCGCGCAGGACCTCTACGGCGGCGCCGATCCGGCCTACCGGATCAAGACCCGCGTCTTCACCGAGCTCGCCTGGCACTCGCTGTTCATCCGCACGCTCCTGATCCGCCCCGAGGCGGTCGAGCTGTCGAGCTTCACGCCGGAACTCACCATCATCGACATGCCGAGCTTCCGCGCCGATCCGAAGCGCCATGGCTGCAAGTCGGAGAACGTCGTCGCGATCGACTTTGCCCGCAAGATCGTGCTGATCGCCGGCTCCTACTATGCCGGCGAGATGAAGAAGTCGGTCTTCACCACGCTGAACTACTATCTGCCCGAGCGCGGCGTGATGCCGATGCATTGCTCCGCCAATGTCGGCGCCAAGGGCGATGCCGCGATCTTCTTCGGCCTGTCCGGCACCGGCAAGACCACGCTGTCGGCGGATCCCAACCGCACGCTGATCGGCGACGACGAGCACGGCTGGGGCCCGAACGGCGTCTTCAATTTCGAAGGCGGTTGCTACGCCAAGTGCATCAAGCTCTCTCAGGAAGCCGAGCCCGAGATCTACGCCGCCTCGACCCGCTTCGGCGCGGTGCTCGAGAACTGCGTGCTCGACGAGGACACCCGCGTGGTGGATTTCGACGACGGCTCCAAGACCGAGAACACGCGTTCGGCCTATCCGCTCGACTTCATCCCGAACGCTTCGCGCACCGGCCGCGCGCCGCAGCCCAAGAACGTGGTGATGCTCGCCGCCGACGCCTTCGGCGTGCTGCCGCCGATCGCCAAGCTTTCGCCGGCGCAGGCGATGTATCACTTCCTGTCCGGCTACACCGCGAAGGTCGCCGGCACCGAGCGCGGTCTCGGCAACGAGCCGCAGCCGGAATTCTCGACCTGCTTCGGCTCGCCCTTCCTGCCGCTCGACCCCAGCGTCTACGGCAACATGCTGCGCGACCTGATCGCCCAGCACAATGTTGATTGCTGGCTGGTCAACACCGGCTGGACTGGCGGCAAATATGGCACAGGCTCGCGCATGCCGATCAAGGTGACGCGCGCGCTGCTCACCGCCGCGCTCGACGGTTCGCTTCGCAACGTCGAATTCCGCACCGACAAATATTTTGGCTTCGCGGTGCCGACTGCGCTGCCGGGTGTGCCGAGCGAGATCCTCAACCCGGTCAACACCTGGAAGGACAAGGACGAGTTCGACAAGACCGCCCGCGCGCTGGTCGGCATGTTCCAGAAGAACTTTGCCAAGTTCGAAGCCCAGGTCGACGCCGAGGTGCGCGCGGCCGCACCGGACGTGAAGCTCGCGGCGGAGTAATTTCGCATCGTTTGAAAATACAAAAGGGCGGCCGCGAGGCCGCCCTTTTTGTTTTCGCCCAGCATGGGCGCACTCTTGTGGGTGCAAGTCCCATCGTGAGTTGATCACAACGGCGAAGCGAAGCGCACTGCATGAGGGCGACCGAATGTGGGGAGGAAGCGTGGAGCGAAGCTGCGGGCTGATGAACAAGAACCGGATAGAGGCGGCTGACCAGGGCGAGCGGGCCAGAAGCGAGCTTCGTGATCAAGGGGAAGCGGCGTAGATCCGGCGGCCGTGCAGTGAAGGAGTGCGTTCTTACCTGGGGAGATCTCGCCTTGTGCCTGAAAGGGCAACGTGAGCCGGAGCGAGGAAGCAGCCAGAGGTCGAGTAGTCGGTGGGAAGGCTGCGACGACGCCGCCGGAGGTGAAGGGCCGAACGAGAGGGAGTGTTCGAGGCCATGCCGATGTGGCGAGCATCGCATCAGATGCCTGCGCAAGCAGGGCGGTCCGGGGTAGGACGCGGTGAAGCCGCGTGTGGCTCGGGCAGCGATGAAGCTCGTCGCCCGCGGCATGAACCGAAGGGCACAGGGTCAGGGCTGCTTTTAGCGGCGCTGACGAGAGAGAACCTGCAACGGGCGTGGAAGCGGGTGCGGGCCAACAAAGGCGTAGCCGGTGTGGACGGCCTGGACATTGACCAGACCGCCGCGCATCTGCGTACGGCGTGGCCGGCGATCCGCGAGCAACTGTTGTCGGGGACGTACCGGCCAAGTCCGGTACGACGGGTGACGATTCCCAAGCCAGAGGGCGGCGAGCGTGAGCTCGGCATCCCGACGGTGACGGATCGTCTGATCCAGCAGGCGCTGCTGCAGGTGCTGCAGCCCATTCTTGATCCGACCTTCAGCGAGCACAGCTACGGCTTTCGGCCGGGTCGAGGTGCGCATGACGCCGTCCTTGCGGCGCAGTCATACGTGCAATCGGGCCGCCGGATCGTGGTGGACGTGGACCTGGAAAAGTTCTTTGACCGGGTCGATCACGACATCCTCATCGACCGCCTTCAGAAACGAATTGGGAACTCCGGGATCATCCGGCTGATCCGGGCGTATCTGAACAGCGGGATCATGGACGATGGCGTGGTCCAGACGCGCGCGATGGGGACGCCGCAGGGCGGGCCGCTGTCGCCGCTGCTGGCCAATGTCCTGCTCGATGAAGTGGACAAGGCGCTGGAACGCCGGGGCCATTGCTTCGTGCGCTACGCCGACGATGCGAACGTTTACGTGCGCAGCCGCCGGGCGGGTGAACGGGTGATGGCGCTGCTTCGGCGGCTCTACGGCAAGCTGCGCTTGACGGTCAACGAGACCAAAAGCGCGGTGACCGGCGTGTTTGGTCGCAAGTTCCTGGGTTACGGCTTTTGGGTAGCCCCGGGCGGCGTGATCAAACGCAAGGTCGCCGAAAAGCCGATGAGGACGTTCAAGCAGCGCGTCCGGCAACTGACCGGCCGCTCAGGCGGGCGCAGTATGCAGGATGTGGTGGATCGTCTGCGGCCCTATGTTCGGGGATGGAAGGCATACTTCCGGCTGGCGCAAACGCCGAAGGTCTGGCGAGAGCTTGACCAGTGGCTGCGTCATCGGCTGCGCGCCATCCAGCTCAAGCAGTGGAAGCGCGGTACGACCATGTACAGGGAACTGCTGGCACTGGGAGCCAAGCCTGACGTTGCGCGACAGGTGGCGGCCAACAGCCGTCGCTGGTGGCGCAACAGCAGCATGCTCCTCAACGCCGTGTTGCCCCTGAACTGGTCGGACCGGCTGGGATGCCCCGGCTCTCATGACCTCAACTTCTCGAACCGCCCGGTGCGGACCCGCATGCCGGGTGGTGTGGCAGGGGAGCGGACCACAAGGTCGCCCCCTATGCCGATTGCGCGCAAACGCCAGTCAAACCCAGTCCTGTGGTTATGGGTCCCGGCCTTCGCCGGGACGACAAGTCGCCTACGCCTTGAAGTACGCAATCTGCGTCGTGGTCGCGAGCAGTCTGCCGTTCGGCGACCACAGCTCGGCATTCTGGTCGGCGTAGCTCTTGTGCATGATCTTCGAATCGGCGGTCGCGAGAACGCGGGTGATGTCCTCGGCTGCGAGCTCTTCCGCATCGGTGTGGAAATACGTCGTCAGCGACACCGTGCCGAACGGCACCAGCTCGCGCCTTGCGTGGAAGATGCGGCCGAAGAAGGCGTCCGACATCGACATCAGCGACAGCATGTCGAGCCTGCGCGGCGTGCGGTCGCCGATCCAGATTTTCGAATAGGTGCTCGCGAGCTCGGCCTGCGGCGGGCCGATCCGCATCTCGCCCTCGACGAAGCGGAATTCATACTGGTTGGCCCAGGACGCCGAGATCTTTGGAAACGGCAGCGTCGCTTCAAACGCCGTGGCGTCCGGATATTTCGCCACCCTGTGCTCCCAGGACGGCCGGCGCTCGGCGAACACGGCGGTGGCCAGCGTCGCAACCTCGCCGCCACCCTGCGACAGTTCGACGCTCCAGTGCTGGCTGGAGCGGTTCGCCTTCACCAGCCGCACATCGAGATCGAACGGTCCCTTGGCGATCGGCGCGCAGTAATTGACGGTGAGCGCCAGCGGATCGCCGGCGCGTTGCGGATGCTCGATCAGCGCGCGCAGGATAGTTGCGGCCGTGGCGCCGCCGAACGGGCCGACAAACGCCCAGTAGTCGTCGCTGGTGTGCCCCTGCCAGCTGCTGTCACCGGCGGTGATGCGCGTGGCGTCGTCGAAGGGGTGCGGGAGCTTGGCGTGCATTGTTTTGATCCGGCTTTCAATGACGGACGTCATATCACGTCCGCCGCCGGCCTGTGCAACTACCTCGGGGGTAACCGATTTCGTCGCGTGGAAAATCAGCTCGCGGCGTCGCGCAGGTCCTCTGCCTCCTGGAACGGCGGCGTGACCGGGTTGACCGGCACGTTCCAGATCTCCTCGGCATATTCGCGGATGGTGCGGTCGGACGAGAACCACGCCATGCGTGCGACGTTGAGGATCGAGGCGCGGGTCCAGGCCGGCGCCACCTGCCAGCGCGCGTCGACGGCCCGCTGCGCCTCGTAATAGGAATCGAAATCGGCGCTGACCATGTAGTGGTCGAGATAGCGCAGCGCGTGTGCGATAGACTCAAAGCGCCCGGGATCGCCCGGTGAGAATTCACCGGCGCCAATCGCATTGATGGCGCGCTGGAGCTTTGGCGATTTGCGGATCACGTCCGAGGCATCCAGCCCCTGTTTGCGCTTGATCATCACGTCGCCGGCTTCCATGCCGAAGATCGTGATGTTCTCCACGCCGACCTGGTCGCGGATCTCGATATTGGCGCCGTCGAGCGTGCCGATGGTGATGGCGCCGTTCAGCGCCAGCTTCATGTTGCCGGTGCCGGAAGCTTCCATGCCGGCGGTCGAGATCTGCTCGGACAGGTCGGCGGCGGGAATGATGATCTCGGCGAGGCTGACATTGTAGTCGGGCAGGAAGACGACCTTGAGCCTGCCGCCGATCGCCGGGTCGTTGTTGACGACCTCGGCGACGTCGTTGATCAGCTTGATGATCAGTTTTGCGTAGCGGTAGCTCGCCGCCGCCTTGCCGGCGAAGATCTTGACCCGCGGCACCCAGTTGGCGTTCGGCTCGTCCCTGATCGACTGGTACAGCGCGACCGTCTCGATGACGTTGAGGAGCTGGCGCTTGTATTCGTGGATGCGCTTGATCTGCACGTCGAACAGCGCGGTCGGATCGACCTTGATGCCGAGCCGTTCGCCGATCAGGCGCGCAAGTGCCGTCTTGTTGTGAAGCTTGACGCCGCGGAATTTCTTCTGGAATTCGACGTCGCTGGCGCGCGCCTCGATCAGCTGAGAGTTGCGTTGGATCATCGAGCACAATCTCGCCGCAGGTCTCGCGCAACAAATCGGTCAGCTTCGGGTTCGCCAGCATCAGCCAGCGGCGGAAGGTGATGCCGTTGGTCTTGTTGGTGATGCGGCCGGGATAGAGATGGTTGAGATCGTGGAACACGGTCTCGCGCATCAGGTCCGAATGCATCGCCGAGACACCGTTGATGCGGTGCGAGCCGACGAAGGCGAGCTGGCCCATGCGGACGCGGCGGCCGCTCCTCTCGTCGATCAGCGAGACCGAGGCGCGGAAGTCGATGTCGCCCGGCGCACGCGCTTCGGCGAGCGCCAGATGCTGCACGTTGATGCGGTAGATGATCTCGAGATGCCGCGGCAGCAGCCGTTCGAACAGCTCGACCGGCCAGGTCTCCAGCGCCTCGGGCAGCAGCGTGTGGTTGGTGTAGGACAGCGTCGCGACCGTGATCTTCCACGCCTCGTCCCAGCGGAAATTGTGCAGGTCGACCAGGATCCGCATCAACTCGGTGACGGCGAGGCTCGGATGGGTGTCGTTGAGCTGCACCGCGACCTTGGCCGACAGGCTGCGGAGCTGGCCGTCCGACGAAAGATGCCGCTTGATCAGATCCTGGAGCGAGGCCGAGACGAAGAAATATTCCTGGCGCAGGCGCAGCTCGCGCCCCGCAGGGCTCTCGTCATTCGGATAGAGGAATTTGCAGATCGCTTCCGCGCGCGACTGCTCGGCGCTGGCGCTGACATAGTCGCCCTTGTCGAAGGCGTCGAGCTTCAAGGGATCGGGCGAGCGCGCCGACCACAGCCGGAGCGCATTGACGTGTTGGCCGCGCCAGCCGACGATCGGCGTGTCATAGGCGAGCGCCTGCACGGTCTCGGCCGGATGCCAGATCGCGCGGTCGCGGCCCTTGTCGTCGACATGCTCGACGCCGCCGCCGAAATTGATGTCGTAGATCACTTCCGGCCGCTGCAATTCCCAGGGATTGCCAAAGCCGAGCCATTCGTCCGGATATTCCTGCTGCCAGCCCTGGTTGATGATCTGGCGGAACAGGCCGTAATCATAACGGATGCCGTAGCCGATTGCAGGGATCGCCAACGTCGCCATGCTCTCCATGAAGCAGGCGGCGAGGCGCCCGAGGCCGCCATTGCCGAGTGCCGCATCCGGCTCGCATTTGCGCAGCTCAGGCAGCGAGACGCCGAGATCGCCGAGCGCGACCTCGAAGATCTTCAACAGCCCCATATTGTTCAGCGCGTCGGTGAAGAGGCGACCGATCAGGAATTCCAGCGAGAGATAATAGACGCGCTTGCGTCCGGCGTCGTAGCTGCGCTTCTCGGCGGAGAGCCAGCGATGCACGATGCGGTCGCGCAGCGCGAGTGCGGCGGCCTGATACCAGTCGTGCTTGGTCGCCATGCCCGCGTCCTTGCCGATGGCAAGGCGCAGCTTCGCCAGGATCGCGCCCTTGATTTCAGCCAGCGCGAGTTCGTCGATGGGCTGACCGGGAGCCGGGAAATTTGGCTGGAACGATTGATCTTGCAAGGCCGTACTTCCTGGTCGCGAGAACACCACTAACCCTACGCGTCTTGCCCCCGTACCGAAACCATCGCTGGCGCGGCCGTGCACTGCGCTGGCGTAAAATTATGCAAGGAACGGGCCGCTTTGGGAACCCGGACGAGCACGGAGGAACGCGGATTTGGTGCTAGATTGGGCGCCAATTCAGCCATCACTGTGGAGGAGACGCCCCATGAGACTGCTGATCGAAATCGCTGCCGCAGCGCTTCTTGTCATCTGCATCGCCACATCAAGCGCCGCCTTTGCTGCCGGCAAGGGCCGCAGCGCCGATGGCCTCAGCTGCGCCGTCTCGCTCCCGCAAAACGCAACACCCGCCCAGCGCTGCGCCGCCATCAAGGGCCAATGCGGCGGCAAGTTTTATGCGAGTGCGTGCGGGGATCGGTTGATGTCGGCGGCGAATTGAGGACTGCTTGCCACGAAGATGGTGTCGTCCCGGCGAAGGCCGGGACCCATAACCACGGCTGTCAGAGAAGATGCGAGAGATCGCGCCAATCCGGGTTTTCTTGCTCGATCAAGCGAATCTTCCAGTCGCGTCGCCATTCCTTCAGCGCTTTCTCGCGTGCGATCGCTTCGGACGGCGATGCATACGTCTCGACGTAGACCAGCCGTATCACGCCATACTTTTTCACGAACTTCGAGCCGCGATCCGAACGATGCAATGAAGCCGGTTGCTGATGTCATTGCGGATACCGATGTACAGCGTGCCGTATCGTCGGATCGCAAGAATGTAGACGTAGTACGCGGCTGGTGCATTCAGTGCTGGGCACCCATTTCCGAAAACGTCTGACGGCGGTGGTTATGGGCCTCGGCCTTCGCCGGGACGACATTGTGGAAACATCAGAACAAATTAAGAACATTTTAGCAAGTCTTTGATATATCATTGTGATTCGGCGCATTGCCGACACAATATCTAGGGTCTGTCCGACGTTGCGAGGACTACATGTCCACCATTGCCTTCGATCAATTTGCCCTCACCCGGATCGCAGATTTTGCGCGGTCGCTGTCGCGGCTGCATCAGTCGGCGCGGCGCTATGCCGTCGATGACGATCAGTTCGACCGCGAGTTCAACGCGGTGTGCCAGTCGATCTGGGGCTACACCATCGACGACATCAGCGACGATCTGTTCGCGGCCGAGGATCATCACTTCCTCGACACGCTGGACGAAGCGCATGCGCGGATCTTCGCGGCCGAACAGGGCTACGACCTCGTCGACGAGACGGGCATGCTGACCGACTGGTGGGGTTTTTGCTGGATGATTTTGGCCGAGAAGCGCGGCCTGTTGACGCCGGACAACCGCGCCGCCGCACGCGCGGCGATCGAAGAAAAATATCTGGCCGCGCCGAATGTGATCGGGGTGATTATCGGGCGGTAGGGCAACAATCTCCGTCATTGCTTCGCTGAGTTCGCAATGACGGCTTGGTTACTGCCTTAATCCAATCCCGCCCGCTTCGCCGACTTCGCCTGTGTCTTAGGCACCGTCACGTCAGGCAAGGTCTCGCGCACGATCTCGGCTGCCGGCGCATCGGCCGCCACCGTCTCCGCGCGCACCGGGGCCACCCTCATCTCGCCGAGTCGGGCGCGGACCTGCGCGGTGAGGCCGGGATAGGAGGCGACCGGGGTGAACTCCGCGGTCTGATCCATGCCGAGGCGGACGCCGGTATAGGCGACGAGGCCGTCGGAGGTAGCGATGACGTCGCCGGCCTTCAGCGAAGGGTCAAGCGTCAGGTCGACCGGGGCGAGCCCGACCGGCTCGCGGCCATTGCAGGTACAATCCGCGCGCAGCGCCTTGCGGTAGGCGAACGCGTTTTCGCTGTCGGCGTAGCGCTCGCCAGTCTGTGCAGTGGCGCCGTCGATGCTGGAGCCGAAAAAGACCTTTGTGGCAGTGGCAGGACAGAAGGCCTGACACATCTGCGCCGGCGAGGCGAAGCCCCGCATCAGCGGGAAATATTTGCCGTCACAGCTGCGCACGCAGAACGCCGGGCCCGAGCCACCGGCGGCCGCCGAGCGCGTCGGCGGGGCGTATTGTGGCGTCGCGGGATTCTGCTGGCCGGTGAAGGGATCGGCGTAGGAGTTCGCCTGCTGCGGCACCTCGCGCTGCGGGCGCTGCTGCTGAGCTCCACCGAAGAAGAAGTCGAACAGGCCTTCGGCCGAAACCGGGGCCGGAGCCGCGAGCAGCGGGGCTGCAAGGATGGCGGCCACAAGCATCGAGCGACGCCGCCGGCGCGCATGGGACAACCGAGTACGCAATGCTCACTCCACCCAACGCTATTGAACCGGCCGAGACCTTTCGAGGTCTCAGCACATGATTCACCATAATGCCGGATGGTAAATGAGCAGTTGAGCGGAGGCGGTTTCAAGACGAGGCGGTGACCTCTTTAAGGCCGGGCGCAGCTTCCGACGGACGGTTGCATCCGGGACACGCCCAGGCATGACGGCGCAGGATGTTTCGTCGCCCTAGTCCTTCAAAAACTCCGACGCCTTGTAAAGCGAGCGGAACGGCAGGCCGGCCGCGCCGAACGTATCGTCGGCGCCTTCCTCGCGGTCGACCATGGTCAGCACCAGCACCACTTCGGCGCCGGTCTCGCGTACGGATTCCACCGCCTTCATCGCCGAGCCGCCGGTGGTGGTGACGTCCTCGACGATCACGACGCGCTTGCCGTCGAGCGTCTCGCCTTTCGGCAAACCTTCGATCGCGAGCTTTGCGCCGTGCTCCTTCGGCTTCTTGCGCACGAAGAAAGCCGCGATCGGATGGCCCTTGATCCAGGAGATCTGCGCGAGCGCCCCGGCCAGCGGCACCGCGCCCATCTCGAGCCCGCCGATGAAATCGAGCCGGTCGTCCTTCAGTGTCTCATAGGTCAGCTCGGCGAGCAGCGTCGCGCCCTCCGGGTCCAGCATGGTCGGTTTGAGGTTGAAATAGAAATCGCTCTTGCGGCCCGACGCGAGCGTCACCTCGCCGCGGCCAAAGGAGCGCCGGCGGATGATTTCGAACAGGCGGGCGCGGGAGGCTGATTTCGACACGGCGGTCCCTCGGGAGCGTTTTTAGAGGAGGCGGAATCTATCCGCGACGGCGGTGACATTCCAGAGGGGGCGTCCCCCGTCAACAGGGATCGGCCATCCCGGTCCGCCGGTTGTGGGGGTGCAACCTTCTGAGGTAGGTGGATGCCGGATATCTTGGGGAAGGAAACAGGCAAATGACCATCGAACTGCACACCTGGAACACGCCGAACGGCCGCAAAATCTCGGTCGCGCTGGAGGAAATGGGCCTGCCCTACAAGGTGATCCCGGTGAACATCGGCAAGGGCGAGCAGATGGCGCCTGGGTTCCTCAAGCTCTCCCCGAACAACAAGATCCCCGCCATCGTCGACCCCGAGGGGCCTGACGGCAAGCCCGTCAGCATCTTCGAGTCCGGCGCGATTCTGCTCTATCTCGGCGAAAAGACCGGCAAATTCCTGCCCAAGCCGCTGGCCGGTCGTATCCCCGTCTACGAATGGCTGATGTGGCAGATGGGCGGATTTCGGGCCGATGCCCGGCCAGGTGCACCATTTCATCGCGCTCGAGAACGAGCAGGACCGCGCCTACGGCCTGAAGCGCTACATGGCGGAGACGCGCCGGCTCTACGGCGTGCTGGACCGCCGTCTGGACGGCCGCGACTTCGTCGCCGGCGATCTCTCCGTCGCCGACTTCGCCATCCTGGGCTGGGCCTGGCGCCATCCTCGCCACAAGGTCGATCTGGCCGACTTCCCAAACGTCAAGCGCTGGTACGAGGCTCTGATGGCCCGGCCGGCGGTGAAGCGGGGGATGGAGGCAAAGCTGGATTGAACTTCTCCCTCTCCCGTTCTTACGGGAGAGGTAAAGAGAGAAGGTCACACCTTCCGCGCCTCGACGGCCATCCTGACCGCAAGCCCGGCGAGCACGGTGCCCATCAGCCAGCGCTGCACCAGCATCCAGCTCGGCCTGCTCGCGAGAAACAGCGCGATCGATCCGGCCGCGAGCGCGATGATCGCGTTGACGCTGACGCTGATCGCGATCTGGATCGCGCCGAGTGCCACCGATTGCACCAGCACGCCGCCGGCGGCGGGATCGATGAACTGCGGCAGCAGCGCCAGATACAGCATCGCGATCTTCGGGTTGAGCAAATTGGTAACGAAGCCCATCGCGAACAATTTGCGCGGGCTGTCGATCGCGAGCTGTTTCACCTGGAACGGCGAGCGCCCGCCAGGCTTCACCGCCTGCCAGGCGAGCCACAGCAGATAACCGGCACCCGCGAAGCGCAGCGCGTCATAGGCGAAGGGGACTGCGAGCAGCAGCGCCGTAATGCCGAACGCCGCGCACAGCATGTAGAACACGAAGCCCAGCGCCACGCCGCCGAGCGAGACGATGCCCGCCGCCGGTCCCTGCGTGATCGAGCGCGAGATCAGATAGATCATGTTCGGCCCGGGCGTGAGCACGATGCCGAAGGAGACGAGCGCGAAGCTGAGCAGGGCGGATGTGTGGGGCATGGGTGAACCGGCGCGGGGGATGGCACGATTTTAATATGCAGGGCTCAGCGAGGCCATCGCGCAATTGCTCTGAGGACAATTCGATTCCCACATCTCACCCCAATGTCGTCCCGGCCTTCGCCGGGACGACACCGAGTGTGTGGCGTCAGTGGAGCGCAAGCGGGGAGAGGAGAAAAGAGGCTAGTGCGCCTCGTCCCAGTTCGTGGCTGCGCGCGCGTCGACATGCAGCGGCACCGAGAGCAGCACGGCGGGGAACGGCGCGTCCTGCATGACGTGCTGGACGACGGGCAGCGTCGCCGCGACCTCGGCGTCCGGTACCTCGAAGATCAGCTCGTCATGCACCTGGAGCAGCATCTGCGCCGAGAGCTTCTTCTCGGCCAGCGCGTCCTCCACCCGCGTCATGGCGCGGCGGATGATGTCGGCGGCGGTGCCCTGAAGGCGCGCGTTGATCGCGGCGCGCTCGTTGAAGGCGCGCACGGAGGCGTTGGAGGCCTTGATGTCGGGATAGTGGCACTTGCGGCCGAACAGCGTGGTGACGTAGCCGTGGCTCCGGCAGAAGTCGCGCGTCTCGTCCATGTAGGCGCGGATGCCGGGGAAGCGCTCAAAATATTTCTTGATGTAGGCGCCCGCCTCCTCGCGCGCGATGCCGAGCTGGTTGGCCAGTCCAAACGCCGAGATGCCATAGATGATGCCGAAATTGATCGCTTTCGCGCGGCGGCGGATCTCGCTCGGCATGCCCTTGATCGGCACGCCGAACATTTCCGACGCGGTCATGGCGTGAATGTCGAGTCCGTCCTTGAAGGCCTGCTTCAGCACGGGAATGTCGGCGATCTCGGCGAGCAGCCGCAGCTCGATCTGCGAATAGTCGGCGGAGACGAGCTTGTGCCCCGGCGTCGCGATGAAGGCGCGCCGGATCTTGCGCCCGTCCTCGGTGCGCACCGGAATGTTCTGCAAATTCGGCTCGTTCGACGACAGCCGGCCCGTCGTGGTCGCGGCCAGCGCGTAGGTCGTGTGGACGCGATGGGTCTGCGGATTGACGTAGGTCGGCAGCGCATCGGTGTAGGTCGATTTCAGCTTCGAGACCTGGCGCCACTCCAGGATCTTCTTCGGCAAGTCGTGGCCCTGCTCGGCGAGCTCGTCGAGCACCTGCGCGGTGGTCGACCACGCGCCGGTCTTGGTCTTGGTGCCGCCCGACAGTCCCATCTTGCCGAACAGGATGTCGCCGATTTGCTTGGGGCTGCCGACATTGACCGGCTCGCCCGCGATCTCCTGGATCTCGGCCTCGACGCGGGCCGCGGTCTGGGCGAAGTCGCCGGAGAGACGCGACAGCACCTGGCGGTCGATCGAGATGCCGCGTCGCTCCATGCGCGCGAGCACGCTCACCAGCGGCCGCTCCAGCGTTTCGTACACGGCGGTCATGTGCTCGGCGACGAGGCGCGGCTTCAGCACACGCCAGGTGCGCAGGATCATGTCGGCGCCTTCGGCCGACAGCGGCGTGGCCTTCTCGATCGGCACCTGGTCGAACGTGATCTTGCCCTTGCCGCTGCCGAGCAACTCGCTCTCCTTCAGCATGGCGTGGCCGAACCAGCGCTCCGCGAGCGATTCCAGCCCATGCGAGCCGCGACCAGCGTCGAGCACGTAGGAGATCAGTTGCGCATCGTCGGTGTTGCGCAAGGTGATGCCGTGTTGCGCCAGCATGACGGCGGTGAATTTGACGTCGAAGCCGACCTTGAGGATGCCCGCCGATTCCAGCACCGGCCGCAGCGCCTCGATCGCATCCGCGTGCTTGACCTGATCGGGCGCGAGGCCGGCGTCGAACAGGCCTGCGCCGCCGCCGGACTGCTTGTGCGCCAGCGGCACATAGCACGCATCGTTCGGCGCCAGCGCCAGCGCGACGCCGCAGGGATCAGCCTGCATCGGATCGATGGAGTTAGCCCTGATCTCGATCGCGACATGGCCGACATCATGGACGCGTGCGACGAAGGCGGTGAGCTCGGCAAGGTTCTTGATCGCCTGGTATTTGCCGCGGTCGACCGGAAGCTTTCGCAAGGCTTCCTCGCGCGCGGCGGCGAGCGAGATCGGCGCGCCCTTGAGGCTCGCCGATTTGTCTCCCTTGTCGCCACCCTTTGCGGTGACCGCTGGGGCGGCGAAGAGATCGCCGGAGGTCTCGGGCGATTTTGTCCTGGCCGCGCTGTCGGCGGCCCCGCCGCGTGCCTCGCTGCTGTTCGCCACATCGGCGTCGACATTGGCGGGGTCGATCTGCGAGTAGTCGGCGACGCGGCGCGTCAGCGTGGAAAATTCCATCGCCTTCAGGAAGGCGACCAGTTTTCGCGCGTCCGGCTCATGGACCGCGAGGTCGTCGAGCGGCACCTCCAGCGCGACCTTGTCGTCGAGCAGCACGAGTTTTCGCGAGATCCGCGCCTTCTCGGCGTTCTCGATCAGTGCCTCACGGCGCTTGGGCTGCTTGATCTCGGTGGCGCGGAACAGGAGTTGTTCGAGGTCGCCATATTCGACGATCAGCTGCGCCGCGGTCTTGATGCCGATGCCGGGGACACCAGGCACGTTGTCGGTGGAATCGCCGGCCAGCGCCTGCACCTCGACCACCTTCTCCGGTGGCACGCCGAACTTCTCGATCACCTCGGGAATGCCGATGCGGCGGTCCTTCATGGTGTCGTACATCATGATCTTGTCGTTGACGAGCTGCATCAGATCCTTGTCGGAGGACACGATGGTCGTGTGGGCGCCGCGGTCGCTGGCCTGCCGCGCATAGGTCGCGATCAGATCGTCGGCCTCGAAGCCACCCTGTTCCAGGCAGGGCAGGTCGAAGGCACGCACGGCCTCGCGGATCAGCGCGAATTGCGGGATCAGATCATCCGGCGCCGGCGGGCGATGCGCCTTGTATTCGGGATAGATCTTGTTGCGGAAGGTGACTTCCGACTTGTCGAACACGATCGCCAGATGCGTCGGCCGGTTGTCGGCGGGCATGTCGCGCAGCAGCTTCCACAGCATGTTGCAGAAGCCCAGCACGGCATTGACCTGCAAGCCGTCGGACTTGCGGTTCAGCGGCGGCAGCGCGTGATAGGCGCGGAAGATGTAGGAGGAACCGTCGACCAGGAAGACATGGTCGCCCTTGCCGGCTGCCTTGGCTGCGACCGGTTTGGCAGCAGGCTTGTCAGCAGCGGATTTGGTTTCGGCTTGGGCGGTGGTCTTCTGGGAGGTTTTAGGCATGGCCGCAATGTATGAATTTTTGCGGGCTTTGACAGCCTTGGGAGCGTGATTTTTGGACCGCTGGCGCAGCTATCCCCCGCTGTCATTCCCCGCGAAAGCGGGGAATCCGGTACGCCACGGCCTATCGGCCAATAACGGCCGTTTCTGGAATGCTGGGTCGCCCGGTCAAGCCTGGCGACGACAGCGAACGGATCACTCCGCGGCCTGCAACCGCACGCCGGCCTTCTGCGGCGCGATCCGGAACGTATCCGGCCGCTCGAACAGGAAGTCGGCGTGCAGCCGCAACGCGGCCCGCCAGATCGCGAGCGAACCGAGCACGCCCAAGACGGTGACGATCAGCGACACCGTGCCGATGTCGGGAATGACGCCGGTGCGCAAGAGCAGCGTGCGCGTTGCCGCCATCGGCAGGAAGAAGCCGAGATAGATCACGATCGAATGCTCGCCGCAGAAGCGCAGGAAGTTCAACCAATGCGCGCGCGCGAGCAGCGTTCCGATGGTGATGATGGCGCAGGCCCCCGCGAAGCCGAGCACGAGCGACACGATCTTCCATTCGCTGGCCCCACACACGACGAGGACGGCATTGACCAGCGCCCACGTCGCGAGCGCTGCAAGCGTCCATGCGGGATGGTTGCGCGCGCGGTCCGCCAGCGCGAACACGTAAGGCGCGAACAGATAGCCCGAATAGAAATAGACGAAGCGCGCGCAGAACTCGTCGATCGCGGTCCAGCCGGTCGTGATGCGCGCCGTCTCCAGCGCCGCCGCGACGATCCAGATCGTCAGCGGAGGGATTCGCCGTGTCAGTTTTGTGACGACGAAGAAGATCGGCAGCAGATAGATGAACCAGAGCGTGCCGAACGGCTCGATGAAGGATTCGAGATACAGCAGGCCGACGTTATGCCAGCTCGTTTCGGCCGCAAAGGCAGGCGCCTTGAAGCCGAACTGGATTGTCACCCAGACGACATAGAAATAGGCGAAATGCACGACCTTGCGGTCGAGATAGGTACGCCAGTCCCGATCGATCACCAGGGGCAGGAACAGGCCCGAAATCAGGAAGAAATCCGGCATCCGGAACGGCTTTGCGAAGGCCACGGCGACATGCATGAAACCGGTCTCGCCGGCGGCGAGCTCGACCCCCAGCACCGAATGCATCATCACGACCATGACGATGCAGATGCCTTTGGCGTAGTCGACCCAGTCGACACGCGCGGCAGCCGAGGCGTCGGAGCCCGCGCTGGCGGCGATTGTGCCGATTGCTGTCATGGTGTCCCTTTTCGAGGCGTGTTCCGCCCGCCTGTGTCCGGGCGTGGGGCAGTGTGGGGCCTTGCGGTTTACGACTTCTTTACCGGTACAATTCGTATGCCGGTTTTTGCATGCAGACGGTTCCCTTCGATCGGGAAAATGCTAAACCGCCCCGAGTTGGGGGTTCGTTAACCAAGCCAAAACAGGGATTTTCATGCGCATCGCGATGATCGGAACGGGCTATGTGGGACTGGTGTCCGGAGCCTGCTTTGCGGATTTCGGTCACGACGTCACCTGCGTCGACAAGGATGAGAAGAAGATCGCGGCGCTTCATCGCGGCGAGATTCCGATCTACGAGCCCGGGCTGGACGAGCTGGTCGCGACCAACGTCAAGGCCAAGCGCCTGAACTTCACCACCGATCTGTCGAAGCCGGTCGCGGATGCCGACGCGGTGTTCATCGCGGTCGGCACGCCGTCGCGGCGCGGCGACGGCCACGCCGATCTCTCCTACGTCTACGCCGCCGCGAAAGAGATCGCGCAGTCGCTGTCCGGCTTCACCGTCGTGGTGACGAAGTCGACCGTGCCGGTCGGCACCGGCGACGAGGTCGAGCGCATCATCCGCGAGGCCAATCCCAAGGCCGACGTCGTCGTCGCGTCGAATCCCGAATTCCTGCGCGAGGGCGCGGCGATCCGCGACTTCAAATTCCCCGACCGCGTCGTGGTCGGCACCTCCGATGAGCGCGGCCGCAAGGTGATGGGCGACATCTATCGCCCGCTGTCGCTGAACCAGGCGCCGCTGATGTTCACGGAACGCCGCACCGCGGAGATGATCAAATACGCCGCGAACGCCTTCCTCGCGACCAAGATCACCTTCATCAACGAGATCGCGGACCTCTCCGAGAAGGTCGGCGCCAACGTGCAGGAGGTCGCGCGCGGCATTGGCCTCGACAACCGCATCGGCAGCAAGTTCCTGCATGCCGGCCCGGGCTTCGGTGGCTCCTGCTTCCCGAAGGACACCAAGGCGCTGATCAAGATCGCGCAGGACTACGACGTCTCCTTGCGCATCGTCGAATCCGTGCTGGCGGTCAACGAGAACCGCAAGCGCGCGATGGCGCGGAAGGTGAGCCAGGCGCTCGGCGGCTCGCTGCGCGGCAAGACCATCGCCGTGCTCGGCCTCACCTTCAAGCCGGACACCGACGACATGCGTGACGCGCCGTCGATCCCCCTCGTCACCGGCCTGATCGACATGGGCGCGAAGGTCAAGGCGTTCGATCCCGTCGGCATGGAGCAGGCCAAGGGTGAATTGCCCTCCATCACCTATTGCGAGGATGCGTATTCCTGCGCCGAAGGAGCCGATGCGATCGTCATCGTCACCGAATGGGTGCAGTTCCGCGCGCTCGATCTCGACCGGCTGAAGGCGACCATGGCGCAGCCCGTCGTCGTCGATCTCCGCAACATCTACCGTCCCGAAGACATGGCGGCCGCCGGCTTCGTCTACGAGAGCATCGGCCGGCCGTCGGCGCAGCGCTGATACGGCATTATTGTCGACCGAAACCGTCATGGCCGGGCTTGTCCCGGCCATCTACGTCTGTTTTCTAGTCCAGCGACGCGGATGCCCGGCACAAGGCCGGGCATGACGAATGGATAGGCCTTGCCCCGCAACTTCGACACGCCCCTCCCGATCGATGCCGTGCTCGATGACCTCTCGCGCACGCTGGAGGCGCATCATGCGGCCGTGCTGGTGGCGCCACCCGGTGCCGGCAAGACCACGCGCGTGCCGTTGGCGCTGCTCGATGCGCCATGGACCAAGGGCAAGAAGATCGTCGTGCTGGAGCCGCGGCGCATTGCGGCCCGTGCCAGCGCCGACCGCATGGCCAAGTCGCTCGGCGAGCGCGCCGGCGAAACCGTCGGCTATCGCGTCCGTTTCGGCTCGAAGATCTCGCGCGCGACCCGCATCGAGGTGGTGACCGAAGGCATCTTCACCCGCCAGATCCTCGACGATCCCGAACTCTCGGGCATTGCCGCCGTCCTGTTCGACGAATTCCACGAACGCTCGCTCGACGCCGATCTCGGCCTCGCGCTGGCGCGCGATGCGCAACTGGGCCTGCGCGAGGATCTGCGCATCCTGGTGATGTCGGCAACGCTCGACGGCGCCCGCGTCGCAAAGCTGCTCGGCGAGGCTCCCGTCGTCGAAAGCGAGGGGCGCGCGTTTCCGGTCGAGACGCGTTATCTCGGCCGCAAGGCGGATGCGCAGGTTGAGCGGCAGATGGCGGATGCGATCGCCTCGGCGCTGCGCGCGGATAGCGGCTCGGTGCTGGCGTTCCTGCCGGGCGCCGCCGAAATTCGGCGCACCCAGAACTTCCTCAGCGAGCGCGTGCACGATGCCTCCATCGAGATCGTGCCGCTGTTCGGCGCACTCGATGCCGCCGTGCAGGACCGCGCGATCGCGCCGGCGCCGAAGGGTACGCGCAAGGTGGTGCTGGCGACCTCGATCGCCGAGACCTCACTCACCATCGAAGGCGTCCGCATCGTCGTCGATTCCGGTCTTGCCCGGGTGCCGCGCTACGAGCCGGACATCGGGCTGACGCGGCTCGAGACCGTGCGCGCCTCGCGTGCGGCGGCGGATCAGCGCCGCGGCCGCGCCGGCCGCACCGAGCCGGGCGTCTGCTACAGGCTTTGGGACGAACCTCAGACGGCCTCGCTTGCGCCCTATACTCAGCCCGAAATCCTCAGCGCCGATCTCTCCTCGCTGGTGCTCGATCTCGCGCAGTGGGGCGTAAGCGATCCGGCCGCGCTGTCGTTCCTGGACCCGCCGCCGCAGCCAGCCTGGAAAGAGGCAAAAGGCCTCCTCACGGAGCTCAACGCGCTCGACGGCGACGGCCGCATCACCACCGAAGGCAAGAGCCTGCGCGCGCTGGCGCTGCCGCCACGGCTCGCCCGCATGATCGTGGATTCGCATCGCGCTGGCGCGGGCGAGGCTGCCGCCGAGATCGCGGCTATCCTCACCGAGCGCGGGCTCGGTGGCGACAGCGCCGATCTCGATCACAGGCGCGACCAGTTCCGCCGCGACCGGTCGCCGCGGGCGGCGAGCGCGCGCGACCTGGCGCGGCGGTGGGCCTCGCAGGTCGCAGCGTCCGAGAAGGCGGGGCAGCAGGAGGATCTCTCGACTGGCCTGATGCTGGCCTATGCCTTTCCGGATCGTGTCGCGCGCAATCGCGGCAATGGCACCTTTGTGCTTGCCAACGGCCGCGGCGCAGCGGTGGAGCAGACCTCCTCGCTCGCCCGCGCCCCCTACATCGCAATCGGCGAAATGACGGGAACGGCTGCGAGTGGGCGTGTCCTGCTCGCGGCGCAAATCGCCGAGGACGACATCGAGCGGCATTTCGCCGAGCATATCGACACCGCCGACGAGATTTCCTTCGACCGCGCTGCGATGGCGCTGCGTGCACGGCGCAAGCGCGTGCTGCGCGCGATCACGCTGTCTGAGGCCACACTAGCCGTTTCGCCCTCGGAGGACACCGCGCGCATCTTCGCCGACGGGCTGATCGCCGCGGGCCTCGACCGGCTGCCCTGGTCGAAGGCCGCAAAGCAGTGGCGCGATCGCGTGATGTTCCTGCGCAAGGCCGAGGGCGAGAGCTGGCCCGATCTCTCCGACAACGGGCTGATCGCGCGGCGCGACGACTGGCTGGTGCCGGCGCTCTACGACAGGATTGCGCTGAAGGACATTTCTGCCGGCGATCTCTCCGATGCGCTGATGGCACTATTGCCATGGGAGATGCGCGCGCGGCTGGAGCGCGAGGCGCCGACGCATTTCGAGGCGCCGACCGGGAGCGTGCTCGCGATCGACTATGAGGCCGAGCAGGGGCCGACGATCGCGGTGCGACTCCAGGAATTGTTCGGGCTCAACACTCATCCGTCGATCGCCGCCGGCAAGGTGCCGCTGGTGCTGGAATTGCTGTCGCCGGCGCAGCGCCCGGTGCAGGTGACGCGCGACCTCCCCGGCTTCTGGCGCGGCAGCTACGCGGCCGTCCGTTCAGACCTGCGCGGCCGCTATCCTCGCCATCCCTGGCCCGAGGATCCTGCAAGCGCGCTGCCCACCCGGCGGGTCAAGCCGCGCGGCACCTGAGATCACGAACACGCATTAACCGTTCGCTCATCCTTTTCGTCAAAATAGCACCGGCGTCGCTCGCGGCTCAGCGTGTTGCGTGGTGAAATCGAGCTTTCGGCTCGGAAGCGGTGTGATGCGTAACATTATGATCTTCGCGGCCGTCATGATCGGCCTCGGCACCTTCATGGCGCAGATAGCGGACAAGATGAGCTCCGCCTCCGCCACGTCAGCGCCGCGCTCGACGGTCGCGGTTGCGACGACGGCGCCGGCCGGCGGCCGCAGCCTCAACATCCCCCGCGACGGCCGCGGCCACTTCCAGACCGAAGGCCGGATCGAGGGCCAGCGCATCGGCTTCATGGTCGACACTGGCGCCTCCGTCGTGGCGCTGAACGAGACCTCGGCCGCCCGCTTTGGCCTGCGCCCCTCGCGCAGCGAGTACAACGCCACCGTCTCCACCGCCAACGGCACCATCAAGGCCGCGCGCACCCGCATCGCCATGCTTGATGTCGGCGGTCTCGTCGTGCGCGACGTCGATGCCATGGTGCTGCCAGACGAGGCGTTGTCGGAGAACCTGCTCGGCCTCTCCTTCCTGTCCCGCCTGAAGCGCTTCGAATACGCCAACGGCCAGATGGTGCTGGAGCAGTAGCTCGGCGTCCCGGTCACCGGCTTGACCGGCGAAACCTTAGACGCCGCGCGGCGCGACGGTATTCCAATATCGCGGATTGCCCGGCGACTGAATTCGGACCCAGCGATAAGGGGCGCGCGACCACGGCCTGATCTGCGGGGTCAAATTGTCCAGCACCAGGTCACCGCTCCTGGTCAGTACCACCAGAACGAGATGATGCTTGCCCCAAACGGTCACGACCTCGCCGAGCAGCAGCGTCCGCGCGGGCCATCCGCCCCTCAGAAGCCGGTGGCGCTTGCTGACGGCGTAATCGTTGCAGTCACCGCGCTCCGGATCAATGAGCCAGGCCTCCGTCGCCAGACCGAACTCATTCGTTTCCGGGATGATGGCGCGGTTCACGGTCTGGTTGACGTCTTTCAGGCTGGTCCATCGTGCCTCGGTCAGGAGGACCGGACCGCCTCGAAACAGCGGGTGGGTGCGGCATTCATCCTGGTAGCGCAGGCAAAACATGGTGTACGCGAACGGCGGAAGCACCGGACCGGCAAGCTTGAGGTGCGGGGGCGCCGACATGGCGCCGGTCGGGATGCCCAACAATCTCTCGTCGGCCGATTGGACGGCGGTCATTTGAGAGACGGTCACGATAGCGGCGGCTGCGATCGCAGCCAGGATCGACACCCTGCGCATGCTTTGTCTCCCACGTTTGGAACGCGGAGCAAGCTCGAAGCGAAGCTTCTAATGCTCTAATGGGTCGATCAGGCTGCGTCGAACGCCAAGGCGATCGTGGAGTGGTCACCGGGCGAGACGGAGTAATGTGTACGCATATGCGCGGCGCGGCCGATTGGTTTCAACACGATTTCGCGATCAGAGGTTGTGGTCTACAATGTTCTCGTTCGCAGCCAGCGGTTTCGATCGCGCCCGAGATTCCTGCCCAGCCACACTCCAGGTGATCCGAGCGGGGAGACGTGACCCTCCGTGACCAAACTGCCGCAATTATAGGCCATAAGCTGCCATTCCCGCCTTCCGCTGCGGCCCGGCATTGGCTAAGGCTGCATCAATTCCCGCCATTTTCGCGAGACCATCTCAATGTTCCCCAAGCCGAAATCCGTATTGCTGCCCAACACCTATGCCTTCGAATCCGAACCGATGGTGAAGGCCACGGGTTTCCGCGAATACGACGCGCGCTGGTTGTTCCAGAAGGAAATCAACCTGATGGGGATTCAAGCGCTCGGCATGGGGCTGGGTGCGCTGATTGCGGAGCTCGGCGTCAGCCAGGAGATCGTCACCGGCCATGATTTCCGCGGCTATTCGGCCTCGATCAAATATGCGCTGATCTCCGGGCTGATGGCCGCGGGCTGCAGGGTGCACGACATCGGACTGGCGGTGACGCCGATGGCCTATTTCGCGCAGTTCGACCTCGACGTGCCCTGCTGCGCCATGGTCACGGCCTCGCACAACGACAATGGCTGGACCGGCGTGAAGATGGGCGCCAACCGTCCGCTGACCTTCGGTCCCGACGAGATGACGCGGCTGAAGGAGATCGTGCTCAACGCCGATTTCAAGAACAAGGCCGGCGGCTCCTACCAATTCCATGAAAACTATCCGGCGCGCTACATCGCCGATCTCACCAATCGTCCGAAGCTGAAGCGGAAGCTGAAAGTCGTCGCCGCCTGTGGCAACGGCACCGCCGGTGCGTTCGCGCCGCAGGTGCTGGAGGCGATCGGCTGCGAGGTGATCCCGCTCGACACCGAGCTCGACCACACCTTCCCGAAATACAATCCAAATCCCGAAGACATGGAAATGCTGCACGCGATCCGCGACGCGGTGCTGCAGCACAAGGCCGATGTCGGTCTCGGCTTCGACGGTGACGGCGATCGCTGCGGCGTCGTCGACAATACCGGCGAGGAGATCTTCGCCGACAAGGTCGGCGTGATGCTGGCGCGCGACATGTCGGCGATCCACAAGGACGCGCGGTTCGTGGTCGACGTGAAGTCGACCGGCCTGTTCATCACCGATCCAGTCTTGCAGAAGCAGGGCGCCAAGACCGCCTATTGGAAGACCGGTCATTCCTACATGAAGCGCCGCACCCACGAGACGGGTGCGCTCGCGGGTTTCGAGAAGTCCGGCCACTTCTTCTTCAACAAGCCGTACGGACGCGGCTATGACGATGGACTCGTGTCGGCGATCGCGATCTGCGACATGCTCGACCGCGCGCCCGGCAAGTCGATGGCCGATCTGAAGGACGCGTTGCCAAAGACCTGGTCGTCGCCGACGATGTCGCCGCATTGTGCCGACGAGGTCAAATACGGCGTCATCGACGCCGTGGTGAAGCACTTTGAAGGCTTGCAGGCGAAGGGTGCGAAGATCGGCGGACAATCGATCCGCGATCTCGTCACCGTCAACGGCGTGCGCGTTACGGTCGAGGACGGCAGCTGGGGCCTGGTGCGCGCCTCCTCCAACAAGCCCGAACTCGTAGTGGTGGTCGAGAGCCCGGTGTCGGAGCAGCGCATGCGCGACATGTTCGAGATGGTGGACAGCGTGCTGCGTACGCATCCCGAAGTCGGCGAATACAATCAGAAGATCTGAGGTCCGGCCACGGAGAAGGTGCGCTCCCTCGCCCCGTTCTTACGGGGAGAGGTAAAGCAGCAGCCTACGCCGTCCGCAGCGACCCCAGGAAGCCATCCACTTCGGCCTTGAGACGCTCGGATTGCGAGGACAGCCCGGCGGCCGCCTGGTGCATTTTGGAGGCGGCCGCGCCGGCCTCGTCGGAGGCCTTGCCGACTCTCGCGATGTTGTCGTTCACCTCGCGGGTGCCGGTGGCGGCCTGCTGGAGGCTGCCGGCGATCTCGCGCGTTGCAAGACCCTGCTGATCGATCGCGGTCGAGATCTGGCCGGAGATCTGGTCGATCTCGGCAATCGTCGCGCCGATCGCCTGGATGGCGTTGACGGCGTCGCTGGTGGCGCCCTGGATACTCTGGATCTGCGCCGAGATCTCCTCGGTGGCCTTGGCGGTCTGGTTCGCCAGCGCCTTGACCTCGCTCGCGACCACCGCAAATCCCCTGCCATGTTCGCCGGCGCGGGCCGCCTCGATGGTGGCGTTCAGCGCCAGCAGGTTGGTCTGGCTCGCGATGGTCTGGATCAGCGTGACGACCTCGCCGATCTTCTGCGTGCCGTTGGCGAGGCCTTCGACGACCTGGTTGGTGCGCCGCGCCTCGTCTGCAGCCTTGGCGGCGATTTCGGCGGAGCGGGCGACCTGCTGCGTGATGCTGCCGACAGAAGCCGTAAGCTCCTCGGTCGCAGCGGCCACCATCTCGACATTGCTCGAGGCCCGATTCGAGGCGACGGTCGCGGCCGACGTTTGGCGCGCTGTTTCGGTGCTGTTGTTGCTCATAGACGATGACAGGTTCTGCACCTCGCCAGCGGCAATCGCTACCGCCTCGACGATACCGCCGATGCTGCGCTCGAAATTGCTTGCGAGCCGTTGCTTGGCCGCATCACGATCTTCCTTGGCGCGCTGCTCGACCGCGCCGCGCTCGCTGTTGGCGCGCGCTTCCGCCGCCATCGCGGCCTGCGCCTCGGCGGTTTTCACCGCCGTGGTCTCGAACAGCTCCTGAAGCTTGTGTGCCAGCACGATCAGCACGCCGGCTTCGATCAGCAGAATGACCGCATGCAGCACGACGCGGCCGAAATCGGAACCGCCGGGATAGATTGCGGCGGGCAGCAGGAAGTTCAATGCAATATGATGCAGCGCGACCGCAACCGTCGCGGCGACGATCGGGCGATAGTCGCAATAGGCGACAGTGCACGCCAGCGCCGCGAAGAAGTACATGTGCATGTCGATCTGCCAGGGGTGCCCCTCGAACTGCCAGGTGATCATCGACACTCCGCTCATCAAAGCGACCGAGAACACGAGGCGCGTGGAGAGGCCGTTGCCCGACATCCGCCAGGACAGGGTCGCTGCGAGCGCGAAGACCGCCATGAACACGGCCGGGATGAGCCAGGCCTTGCCCAGCGCCAGCCCGATTGTCAGGCTGATCGGCACGTGCAGCCAGAGCACCACGGCGAGGGTCTTGCTGTTGGTTTGGCGCAGCGATTCCAGTCCGTCGTTCTCGACAATCATTTCATCCTCTCCAGGACTGTTTGCCAAAAGGCTAGCTGCCAAAAGGCTATCTACCAAAACACGCTGAAACCGCTTGCGCGTCGATCACGAACCAGGCACCGGCCTCATGCAGGCGGAGCAGTCCGTCGTGGTCATCCGGGCGGACGACGAGAAGGGTGGGAAGCGCGGTTGCCCTTACAACTGCCGCTTGTGCCGATCCCGCAGCCTGAAACACCTGCTGCGTGCTCCACCACGGTGGAAACGCAACTGCGACAATTGTCGCGCCCGGACGAACCTGTAAGGTGAGGATTGCGAGCGCGATCCAGCCTGCGAGCAGCAACGCAGTCGCATTCGACCAGGCAGGCCACCGCCGGGACGGAATCGCCGTTTTCCCCTCCATGCCGCAAAGATAGGCGCACGAAGCTAATTCCCGGTAAATGCTTCATTACCGAGGTGCCGACGAGCGCGGGGGGCCGGGGCAGTACAGAGATCAGCGGCGATTTGCCGCCGATTCTCAATTCATGCGGTTTGAGCTGAGGGCTGGACTTAGCCGCCACCACGGCCGGGATCGGCAGCGCGGTGACCGACTTGATCTTCTCCATCGCGAAACGCGAGGTGACGTTCTTCAGCGGCACGGCGCTGATCAGCTTCTTGTAGAACACGTCATAGGCCTGCATGTCCGCGACCACGACGCGGAGCATGTAATCGACGTCGCCGGCCATGCGGTAAAATTCCATCACCTCGGGCATGGCGCTGACGGCTTCGGCGAACTTCTTGAGCCAGGCGTCAGAATGATCGGAACTCTCCACCGACACGAACACGGAGATGCCGAGCCCGATCTTGTTCTGATCGACCAGCGCCACCCGCTTCAGGATCACGCCGTCGGCCTCCAGGCGCTGGATGCGCTTCCAGCACGGGGTCGAGGACAGCCCGACGCGGTCGCCGATCTCGGCAACCGACAGGGAGGCATCATCCTGGAGCACCATCAGGATCTTGCGGTCGATGGCGTCGAGGCGGCGGCTGGTCTCGGGGGGCGGGACAGCGAGGTCAGTCATTTGAAGAACTTTGTTCCATTATGAGGGTTAGTTTCCGTCATATAGAGAAAAATCTTCTCTCGCAAGCTTATAATCTCGGCGGTTGGCTGGGGGCCGGCTCCCGGCCCCCGTGCAAAAAATCTTCAACTTCAATACGTTGCGGCGCGGCCAGGCCGCCGCCGTGGCGGGTGCATTTCAGCGCTGCGGCAGCCGCCGCGAATCGCAGCGCCTCCCGCACGTCGCCGCTTTCGGCGAGGCGGATCGTGAAGGCGCCATGGAAGACATCCCCCGCGCCGAGCGTATCCACCGCCTCTACTGGAAAGGCCGGCGTCTCCTCCAGCTCGCCTCTCTCATTCAGCCAGATTGTGCCGCGCGGGCCGCGGGTGGCGGCCAGGAAGGCCGGCGTCAGCCTCGCCAGAGCGCTTCAATGCCTCGCCATCGTCGGGCACATCAGCCGTTTCCTGCACCTGCTCGCTGGCGAACAGCAGATGCGAGGCAGCCGTGAGGAGGCCGTCCTGCAATGACATCGCGCGGTCGACACCGACGATGATTGGAATGCCGCGCCGTCGCGCCTCGGTGCAGAGGTCGATAGCGAACGAAGCGCAGCGGCTCTCGACCAGGACCGCCTGGCAATCGGCCAGCAGCTCGTTGGCATCCGGCAGCTTCGCCGTCCACAGATCGGGATCGCGATAGATGGTGAGCGTCCGCTCGCCAGAGGGCTCGATCATGATCGCCGAGACCGGCGTCGTCAGACCCGGCATGTGCACGATATTCGCGGTCTCGATGCGCTCGGCCGCCATCCGTTCCAGGATGAAGCCGCTCGATGTATCCCGCGCGTCACCCATCGGACCGGTGAAGGCGACGCGACCGCCGAGTCGCGCAATCGCGATCGCGGCATTGAGCGCGTTGCCGCCACAGATCTCCGCGAGATGGCTGGCGTTCGCCTTGCCGCCGCGCCCGGGCACTGCCTCGACGCGAAAAGTGAGGTCGCGCACGGGAATCCAGCGATGCAGAGGATGCGCGGCGCGAATCATCCGACGTGATGCGGCCATCGGCGGTCTCAGCTCAAGCGCTGTTCTTGTCGTGCACCCAGCGGCCGAGCAGATGATGGGCGATGGCGAAGGGATGCGGGCCGGCGAGCCCGTCCGGATGCGTCCGCGTCAGCATCAGGGCCGCCTCGTCGCGCGTGAACCAGCGCGCGTCCTCCAGCTCGGAATGGTCGACGACGACATCCTCGTTCAGGGCCCGCGCGCTGCAACCGATCATCAGCGACGACGGATAGGGCCAGGGCTGGGTCATGTAATACTGCACGTCGGTGCAGCTTATGCCGGATTCTTCGAGGATCTCGCGGCGCACCGCGTCCTCGATGGTCTCGGCGGCCTCGACGAAGCCGGCGAGGCAGGAATACATGCCCGGCGGAAACTGCTTCTGGCGACCGAGCAGGCACTTGTCGCCGGACGCCACCAGCATGATCACGACCGGATCGGTGCGGGGAAAATGCTCGGCCTTGCAAGCAGGGCATTCGCGCTTCCAGCCGCCTTCCTTCATCGCGCTGCGGGTGCCGCAATTGGCGCAATAGCCGTGGCGCTGGTGCCAGCTCACCATCGACTTCGCCATCGCGATCGCCGAGAGCTCGTCGGGCGGGATCGCGCCCTGCATCGCCATGCCACGCAGCTCGGTGACGGTGTAATCCTCGCGGCCGATCAGCTTTTCGGCCGCCGCCTGCGGCAGGCCCATGCCGAACATCGCGGCGCCGTCGCGCAAGCCCAAGAAGATCGTACCGGGATTGGCGCCGCATTTCAGCGCCTCGTCGATCGACAGCAGCGCGCGGGCGTTTTCGCCCTCGCGCTTCACCAGCAGCGAGTCGCGATAGACGACATAGGCGCGCGAGGACGGCTTCTGCTCCATCGCGAACAGCTTTTCGTCGTCGCGTCGCAGATGCGCGGCGCGATCGAGGATGTTGATGACGAAGGCCGGTTGCCCCAGTGGAAACGAGTTCGAATGCTGACATTTCTTGTTCTTTCAACCCAACCAGATTTTGCGGCGAAGCGCGCTGATGAAATTCTGCGCCTCGGTGGCGTCATGCGCCAAGGGCTTCATCACGCCCCACACCGGCCGCGGCCAGGCGGCGTCACTGGTCCGGCGCGCGATGATATGGACGTGAAGCTGCGGCACCAAATTGCCGAGCGCGGCGATATTGAGCTTGTCGCATTGGGTGATCTCCTTCAGCGCGCGCGAGACGCGGGAGATCTCCGTCATCAGTTGCGCCTGCTGCACTTCGTCGAGATCGATGATCTCGACGGCATCAGTGCGCCGCGGCACCAGCAACAGCCAGGGATAATGCGCGTCCTTGATGACCAGCACCTTCGACAGCGGCAGGTCGCCGATGTCGATGGTGTCCTCTTTCAGGCGGGAGTGCAGCGACCAGGCGGGATCAGACATATGTGTTTCCAGATTGCCCGGTGCGATCGGGCTCGTTTGGTCCGACCATACGATACCGAGTCAGCCGAGGGAAGTTGGGGCTCCGCAGGTCCCACATGCTCTGTTGTCGTCCCGGCGAAGGCCGGGACCCATAACCCCGGGAAGAAATTTGGCGAAAGCTCGTAGTGAAGAGTCTTCCCGCGGTACGGCTACCTGCGGCTATCGATAGATCACGCGGTATGGGCCCCGGCCTTTGCCGGGACGACAGCGAATCTGTGGCGGTCGCTTACGCCTCCGCCAGCACGCGCGCATTGGCGCGGACCGAGGCCTCGCTGACGCGAATGCCGAGGCCGGGGCCGTCGGGCACGACGACATGGCCGCCACGGTTGGCGACGCGCTCTTCGAGCACGTCCTCGGTCAGCACATGATGCGGCATGTAGAACTCGCAGCCGAGCGAGATGCCCGGCGTTGCCGCGATCAGCTGGGTGCCGGCGGCGAGCCCAATGCCGCCCTCCCACAGCGTACCGCCATAGCCGGGCAGGCCGGCGATGTCGGCGATTGCCATGATGGCCTGCGCCTCGAACAGGCCACCGGCCTTCATCAGCTTGATGGAAACGGCGTCGGCCGCCCTGCGGCGCACCACCTCCATCATGTCGCGGCGATCAAAACAGCTTTCGTCGGCGAGCACAGGCGTTTCCAGCGCCGCGGTGAGCTGCGCCATGATTTCGAGAAATTTGCGCGGCACCGGCTGCTCGATGAAGGTCGGCGCGAACTGCTCGACATCGCGCAAGATCTTGATGGCGCCGAACGGCGCCAGGGCCTGGTTGTAGTCGACTCGAAGATCGACCTTGTCGCCGAACTCTTTCCGGATCGCCGAGAGGTGATCGAGATCCTCGCGATGCGGTTTGACGCCGGTCTTGACCTTGTAGATGACATTGCCGTCAGGAACCATCTTTCGCATGCGCTCGAGATCGGCGGCGAAATCCGGATCGGCGATCGAGAAGGAGAGCGGGATCGTGTCGCGCACGCGGCCGCCAAGGAGGTCGGCGACCGAAAGCCCCGACGATTTGCCGACGATGTCGAGCAGCGCCATCTCGATCGCGACTTTTGCCTCGGCATGGCCAACGAGCGCGCGGTCGAGCTCGGCCATCAGCGCGCGGATACGACGCACGGATTTGCCAAGCAGGATCGGCCGCAGGTAAATGTCGAGCGCGGAGAACGCCGCTTCCGGCGTTCCCGTGAACACCTCCCACGGCGCCGCCTCGCCCCAGCCGATCACGCCGTCGCTCGCCGTGAGTTCGAGCAGCACGCGCTTCACCGTGCCCTTGACGTTGCCGACGCCTTGAAGGCGCGCCATCTTGATCGGGCTCTCGATCAGGAACAGCCGAACCCTTTCGACAGTCACTTCGGTCATGTCAGGCCTCCATTGACGTGCCAGACCTGGCCGGTGACGTAGGATACGGATCGCGACGCCAGGAAAGCGATGATCTCGGCGACTTCGTCCGGCCGCCCGCGGCGGCGCATCGGGATCAGCGCTTCGGTGGCAGCGATCTGCTCGGGCGACAGCCGGCTCTCGCTCGGCCTGTCCTTGATGATGAGTCCCGGCGCCACCGCGTTGACGGTGATGCCGTCTTTCGCAAGTTCGATTGCGGTGAGGCGCACCAGCGCTTCCAGCGCGGCGCGGCTCGCGGCCGTTGCCGCGAACGGCGCGAATTCGGGCCGGATCGCGTGCGCCACGAATGACGACACCGCGACGATCCGTGCGTCTTGCCCGGCGCGCAGCAATGGAAGCGCGGCGTCGACCAGCCGCGTAAAGGCCAGCGCAGAATTCGTCCATCGCTTGGCGGAATTGATCCGCCGACGTGCCGATCGCGCTGCCGCGGCGGGCGTGGCCGCCAACCAGGATCAATCCATCAAGCCGGCCGAAGGCCTTTCGGGTCGCGGCGACGGCATCGAGGATCGCCGTTTCCTCGGCAAGGTTGCCGAGGCACTTTGCGACGATCGCACCTTGCGCTTCGGCCTCCGCCGCGGTGGCATCGAGGCCGGCTGCGTTCGAACGCGTATGTAGCAGCAGCGCGGTGCCAGGCGCCGCGAGCAATTTTGCGGTGGCGCGGCCGATGCCGCTGGCGGCACCGGTGACGAGATAGACGCGATCGATGTTGGGCATCACGATGCTGCGTTGGCCGGCGGCAACGCGCCGGTGCGGTGGAAATGGCTGAGGAAGGCGCGCGTCGCGGCTGCTTGCGGATTGTCGATCACCTGCCGCGCCGGGCCTTCCTCGACGACGACGCCGTCGCGCATGAAGATGAGACGGTCGGCGACCTCGCGGGCGAAGGCGATTTCGTGGGTCACGATCACCATGGTCATCCCCTCGGACGCCAGTCGCTGGATGACGGCGAGCACCTCGCCGACGAGCTCGGGATCGAGCGCCGAGGTTGCCTCGTCGAACAGCATCACGTCGGGCTCCATCGCGAGCGCCCGCGCGATCGCGACGCGCTGCTTTTGGCCGCCGGACAGCGTCGCCGGATATTGCGTCGGCCTTCTCCGCAAGCCCGACTTTCGCGAGCTGCGCGCGCGCGAGCTTCTCGGCGTCGGCCTTGGCCATGCGCCGCACCGTCACCGGCCCCTCCATCACGTTCTGGAGCGTCGTCATGTGCGGGAACAGATTGAAATGCTGGAACACCATGCCGGTGGTGGCGCGGAATTTTGCCAGCGTCTTCACGTCGGCGGAGCTTCGCGCCGTCGCCGAACGAAAAGCGCGTGTCGCCGACGCGGACGCTGCCGCCGTCGGGCACGACCAGCAGATTGATGCAGCGGAGCAGCGTCGACTTGCCCGAGCCGGACGGGCCGATCAGCGCCACGACGCCGCCCTTGGCGACGTCGAGAGCTGATGTTCTTCAGGACCTCGTTGCTGCCAAAGCTCTTGCGCAAGGCCCGGATCTCGATTTTAGACGTCTCGCTCATTCGCTGACCGCCAGTCGCTTCTCGCCGCGCCGGGCGAGGATGGTCAGAGGGAAATCAGGATCGCGGCATAGGCGACCGCGACCGCCGTGTAGGTCTCCAGCGGCCGGTAGCTATCGTGGGCGGCGACCTGGCTTTGATAGAGCAGGTCAGGCACCGCGAGCACCGAGACCAGCGAAGTGTTCTTGAACTGGATGATCGACTGGTTCATCAGCGCCGGGATCATGCGCTTGATCGCCTGCGGCAGCACGATGCGCCGCATGCTCTGGCCCGGCGTCATGCCGAGCGCCGCGCCGGCTTCCGACTGGCCGCGGTCGATTGAGATCGATGCCGCCGCGGAAGATCTCCGAATAGAACGAGCCGCCATAGAGCGACAGCGCCAGCGCCGAGGCCGTGATCGGCGTCATCTCGACGCCGGCCAGGATCGGCAGCGCATAATAGAACCAGATCAGCTGCACCAGGATCGGAGTGCAGCGAAATGCCTCGATGAAGGTCAGCGCGACCAGGCGCACTGCTTTAAGGCGTGACAGGCTGCCGAAGGCGCCGAACAGGCCGAACACCAGCCCGAGCACGACGATCACCACGGTGAAGCCGACGGTGACGCCAAGCCCGTTGAGAAAGAGCCAGCGATAGCTCCAGAGGATGCCGAAGTCCCACTGATACATATTCTTCCGGACCTCGGTCGCGAAGAAGTTTGGATTGGCGGCGCCGCGTTCGCACTGCGCCTCTCCCACTTACACCGTCATTCCGGGGCGATGCGAAGCATCGAACCCGAAATCTCGAGATTCCGGGTTCGTCCTTTGGGCGCCCCGGAGACTTACAACGACACGCCCGGCGGGATGTCCGCCTCGGTCACGCCCACCAGCTCCATATTGGTGATGATCGCGTTGCGGATGAAGCCGAGGCCCTTGTTGAAGTCGATCCAGGTGTTGACGTAGTCACGCCAGGTCTTGTCGGTTTCGCGGCGGAAGCCGGCGTTCGACGTGGTGGCGAAGATCGGCGTCGGCAGCACGAACTGGCCGAGCGCCGGGTTCTTCTTCAAGACGGTCAGCGACAGCATGGTGATCAGGCACTGCGCGTCGACGCGGCCGGTCTGCAGCGCGGCGGTGGCATCGTCGGCGGTCTTCAGCCGCGAGATCTGCGCCTTCGGTGTCAGGCGGCTGACGACCTGGTCGTGCGAGGAGCCCTGGTCGACGGCGATCTTGATGTCGGGCGAATTCAGCTCGGCCCAGCTCTTCGGCTTGAAGTCCTTCTTGCAGAGGATGCCGAAGGCGTTGTTGAAGACCGGCACCGAGAAATCGACCACCAGCGCGCGCTTCGGGGTCGGGTTGAGGCCGAAGAAGATGTCGATCTTGTTGGATTGGAGATCGAGCACCGAATTGCCCCAGGTGGTCTCGGTGATTTCGAGCTCGGCTTCCATGTCGTCGGCGAGCGCTTTCGCGATGTCGATGTAAAAGCCCTTCCACTGGCCGCTGGCGAGATCCTTCATGTAATAGGGCGCGCCGCCGCCGACCGCGCCGATCCGCATCTTCTTGGTGCGGCGGATGCGGGCAAAGGTCAATTCGTTGGGATCAGACGCCTGGGCCACGGCCGGAGAGGCCAGCGCGCCCGCGGTTGCCGCGCCGATGGCGCCTAGTCCGACAATCGATGCAACATCACGACGTGTAACCATTGGGATCAATCGCTTTTCTGGTTGGATGGAGTTCCGGCAGCGTTCATACCAAGGCGGCCTTATCAGCGAAAGCACAGCCTATCGGCTGGGCAGACCCGGGATTGCCCGGATGCTGGGCAAGATCAAGCGGTTCAAGGTGATACCCGCTTGCTTTCCCGCCCTTTTGGCCCCAAATAGGGACCGGGAGATTGGCGGTGGACGAGCCACTCGCCAACCGGGTCAGGTCCGGAAGGAAGCAGCCCTAACGAGGTCCGGATCGGGTCGCTCGTCAGTCTCCTACTTGTTTTTTCGAGCGAATTGCGCCGGCGGCTCAAGCCGCCAGCGCGCTCCTTTCCGCAAAAGCCGGCGAGAGACATTTCATTGCGGACCGACCGATGACCGACGCTGGCGCCCCTCCCAATTCCGACAGCGCCGGCCCGGCTGGCAACGCGCCTTACCGGGTTCTGGCGCGCAAATACCGCCCTTCCTCTTTCGACGATCTGATCGGCCAGGACGCCGTGGTCCGCACCGTCTCCAATGCGTTCGAGACCGGGCGGATTCCGCAGGCCTGGATCCTCACCGGCGTCCGCGGCGTCGGCAAGACCACCACCGCGCGAATCCTTGCCCGTGCGCTCAACTACGAGATGCCGGACGGCTCGGTGAAGGGGCCGACCGTCCACATGCCGACGCTCGGCGTGCATTGCCAGGCGATCATGGAAAGCCGGCATATGGACGTGCTGGAGATGGACGCCGCGTCCCACACGGGCGTCGACGACGTCCGCCAGATCAATGACAGCGTGCGCTACGCGCCAGCCAGCGCCCGCTACAAGGTCTACATCATCGACGAAGTCCACATGCTGTCGACGGCGGCGTTCAACGCCTTCCTGAAGACGCTGGAGGAACCGCCGGAGCACGCCAAATTCGTGTTCGCGACCACCGAGATCCGCAAGGTTCCGGTCACGGTGCTGTCGCGCTGCCAACGATTTGACCTGCGCCGCGTCGAGGCTGATGTGCTGATGAAGCACCTCGCCAACATCGCGGCGAAGGAAAACGTCGAGATCGAACCCGAGGCGCTCGGCATCATCGCGCGCGCCGCTGAAGGTTCCGTGCGCGACTCGTTGTCGCTGCTCGACCAGGCCATCGCGCATGCGGCAGGCACCGTGAAGGCCGATGCCGTCAGGCAGATGCTGGGGCTCGCCGACCGGACTCGTGTGATCGACCTGTTCAATTCGCTGGCGCGCGGCGACATCGCAGCCGCCTTCAAGGAGTTCCGCGACCAGTACGACGTTGGCGCCGACCCAATCGTCGTGCTCTCGGATCTCGCCGAATTCGTCAACTTCGTCACCCGCGTGAAGATCGTGCCGGCCACCGCCGACAATGTCGCCTATGGCGAGACCGAGCGGCTGCGCGCGCGGGATTTTGCCTCGAAAATCTCGATGCGCGTGCTGTCGCGGATGTGGCAGATGCTGCTCAAGGGCATCACCGAGGTGCAGGCCGCGACACGTCCTGCGGCCGCCGCCGAGATGGTGCTGGTGCGCATCGCCTATGTCGCCGACCTGCCGACGCCGGACGAAGCGATCCGGATGCTGGAGCAGAACGGCGGTGGTTCGCCGGTGGTGAGCGGTGGCGGTGCGGCGCGTAGCGCGCCGGCCGCGCCGGTTGCCGCCGCGGTGCCGATCGCTTCAGCTGCGCCGGTTCGTATGCCGGCATCGTCGCCGACCGCTTTTGGCGGTGGCGCGGCCCGGCCGCAGATGGCCGCGCCCGCGCCGGACGCCCAAGGTGCCGCGCCCGCGTTGCGCATCACGAGCTTCACCCAGCTCGTCGCGCTCGCCGGCCAGAAGCGCGATCTGATGACCAAGGGCGCGCTCGAAAGCGACATGCGCCTCGTCCGTTTCGAGGAGGGCCGACTGGAAGTCGCGCTCGAGCCCAACGCCGCCAAGACCATGATCACCGAGCTCGCGCGCAAGTTCGAGCTCTGGACCGGCCGCCGCTGGACCGTGATCGTCTCCAACGAGCAGGGCCAGCCGACGTTGCGTTCGGTGAACCAGGCCGCCAAGCAGGAACATGCCCGCACCGCCGAGGCCGATCCGCGCGTGCAGGAGGTGCTGTCGCGCTTCCCCGGAGCGAAGGTCGTCGAGGTCCGCAGGCTTGCCCCCGAGACGCCGGAATCCAATATTAACGCGGACTATGGCAGTGACGATCCGCCCGACGGTTCCGACGGCGACGACGATCTCTGAGCCAACCTTTCCAAGGACGAGCGAGCTATGGCTGATTTTCTCGGCATGATGAAGCAGGCGGCGCAGCTGCAATCCAAGATGCAGGAGATGCAGGACCAACTTTCTAACGTCGAGGTCGAGGGCATCTCCGGCGGCGGTCTCGTCGCCGTGCGCATGACCGCGAAGATGGACGTCAAGGGCGTCAAGATCGATCCCTCGCTGATGAAACCGGAAGAGCGCGAGGTGCTGGAAGATCTGCTCGTCACCGCGCTCGGTGATGCCCGCCGCAAGGCGGAAGCCGCGATGCAGGAGAAGATGCAGTCCCTCACCGGCGGGCTCGGCCTGCCGCCGGGGCTGTTCGGCCAATAGCATGGGCGCGGTTGCAGGTCCTGAAATCGAGCGGCTGGTCCAGCTTCTCGCACGGCTGCCGGGCCTGGGTCCGCGCTCCGCGCGGCGCGCGGCGCTGCATCTGATCAAGAAGCGCGAAGCGCTGATGATGCCGCTGTCGTCGGCTTTGCAGGTCGCGCTCGACAAGGTCCAGGTCTGCAAGACCTGCGGCAACATCGACACCCAAAATCCCTGCACCGTCTGCATCGACCCGCGGCGCGATCCCGCCATCATCGTCGTCGTCGCTGACGTCGCCGATCTCTGGGCGCTGGAGCGGGCCAATGCGACTCAAGGGCGCTACCACGTGCTGGGCGCGACATTGTCGCCGCTCGACGGCGTGGGTCCGCAGGACCTCACCATCGATGTACTGGTCGCGCGCGCGCATGCAGCCGAGGTTCACGAAATCATCCTGGCGCTGAATGCGACCGTCGACGGACAGACCACGGCGCATTACATCACCGACCTGCTCCAGGACGCCAACGTAAAAGTAACCCGGCTGGCCCATGGTGTGCCTGTCGGTGGCGAGCTCGACTATCTCGACGAAGGCACGCTATCGGCTGCGATGCGGCAGCGGACCCTGTTCTAGCAATCCAGACTTTACGGAACGGACGACATGACGAAACGATTCGCCACACGATCGGCTTTGGTCGCGACGATGCTGCTGCTGGCGACACCGGCCATCTCCGCACAGCAGGACGACGGGGCGCCGCCGCCCTCGAAGCCCGGCAAGCCGATCAGCGCCGGCGAGGTGCTCTCGGGCGAATTGAACGCAATGAAAGTGCGCGACATCAAGAACGCCGGCAAGCGGGTCGCGATGTACCAGATCACCTCCGCGCCGCGCCGCCTGCCGCCGCCTAACGGACTGTGCAATCTCGAGACCGGCCCGGAGACCTTCCAGCTCGTTCCCAGTGGCGATGCGCAGGCCGCGCAGCTGAAGACGTTCGCCGGCAAGGAGATCTCGGTCAAGGTCGACGAGGTCGCCTGCGCCAGCGATCCCGGCCAGATGAGCGAAGCCGTGATCACGAAGTGGAGTTTGATCAGGAAGCAGTAGGCGCCTGCGCTACACCCGCACTGGCCCAAGTGCCTCGAAGTGCCCGCGCTTCTGTAGCCAGGTCAGCAGCACCAGGCTCGGGATCGCCACCAGCACGCAGATCACGAAGAACAGCGGCCAGCCGGTCGTATCCGCCACGAAGCCAGCACCTGACGAGAGATAGGTCCGCCCCACCGCCGCAAGCGCGGTGAGCAGCGCATATTGCGTCGCCGTGTGCAGCGGGTTCTGGCACAGCGCCGAGAGATAGGCGACGAAGATCACCGTGCCGACGGCGCTGGTGAAATTCTCGGCGCAGATGGCGAGCGCCAGCGCCCATTGATTGGTGCCGACCACCGCGAGCCAGGAGAAGGTGAGGTTGGCCAGCGCCTGCACCACGCCACCGATCCAGAGCGACGTTGCCAGCGAGTAGCGGCGCGCGACAAAACCGCCGGCAAAGCCGCCGATCAAGGTCGCGGCGAGCCCGACACCCTTCACGATTGCCGCGTAGTCGTTGCGGGTGAAGCCGAGGTCGATCACGAACGGCGCGGTCATCGTGCCGGAGAACGCGTCGGTGAACTTGAACAGCACGACGAAGGCGAGTGCAGCGATTGCGTCCTTGCGAGACAGGAATTCCGAGAACGCGCCGATCGCCGCGTGCAGCACGCGCGTGAACGCGGTCTCTTGTTGCGTCGCCGCGTCCGCCTGCACCGATTGCTCGGGCTCGGTCGCGGCCAGTGCCGTGACCGTCCCGATCAGCACCATCGCCGCCATCACCACATAGCCCCACATCCAAGCGGATGTGCGCGGAATGCCGGTGCTCTCGAAGCCCGAGACGACGAACAGCGCGCCCGCGGTCGAGACCAGCATGCCGATGCGGTAGGCTGCAACGTAAGCCGCCATGCCGGCCGCCTGCTCGCTCTCGGGCAGGCTCTCGACACGGAAGGCGTCGACCACGATGTCCTGCGTCGACGACGTCGTTGCCACCAGCAGTGCGCCGAGCGCGACGTAGAACGGCGAACGCGCGGGATCGGTCAGCGCCAGCAGCAGGATCGCGACGATCAGCAGCAATTGCGAGAACAGCAGCCAGCCGCGCCGCCGGCCGAAGGCGCGGGTGAACAGCGGGACATGCAGCGCATCCACCAGCGGCGCCCACAAAAATTTCAGCGTGTAGGGCGTGCCGACCAGCGCAAACAGCCCGATGGTTTTGAGATCGACGCCGGCTTCGCGCATCCACACCAGGAGTGTCGAACCCGACAGCGCCAGCGGCAGCCCGGACGAGAAGCCGAGGAACAGCACGATGAGCACCCGCGGTTGCAGGTAAACGGCAAGGCTGTCGCGCCAGGAGGTGGCAGGGGCGGAGGTAGCGGCGGGCGAGGTCGCATCGGGTGCAGTCATGGGGAGGTGTTAGCAGATTCTGGCCGTCACAAGGGAGGTGTCATCGCCCGGTCAAGCCGGGCGACGACAGCGAAATTTGAGGCGGCAGGTTACTGCATCTAAGTGCAGGATCACTCCCCCGCCTGGAGCTTCCTTGGAAACAGCTCCGGCGCACCCGTCGCCACAAGCCGCGGCCCCTCCGCCGGTGCATCGGTCTTGCTGAAATCGAGCTCCTCGATCCGTCCTGCGCGTTTCTCGATCTTGTCGGCGGAGATCAGGATCTGGCGGACGTCCTCGTTCGCGTCGGCAAAGTGCTTCTGCAATTTGAGCACGCGGTCGCGCAGGCGGCCGAGATCGTCGCCGAGCTTGATCACCTCGGTCTGGATCTGGTCGGCGGCGTCGCGCATGCGCGCGTCCTTCATGATCTGCTGCATCACCTGGATCGCGAGCATCAGGAGCGAGGGCGACACCAGCACGACCTTGGCGCGATAGGCCTTCTGGATCACGTCGTCGAAGCCGTCATGGATTTCGGCGTAGACCGATTCCGACGGCACGAACATCAGCGCCATCTCCTGGGTCTCGCCGGTGACGAGGTATTTTTCGGCGATGTCGCTGACATGCTTCATCACGTCGCCGCGCAGCCGCTGCGTGGCGACGCGTTTCTCCTCGTCGGTCCGGGCGTCGTGCAGCGCGGTCATCGCTTCCAGCGGGAACTTCGCGTCGATGCAGAGCGGGCGCTGGTCGGGCAGGAACACCACGCAGTCCGGCCGCTTTCCGGTCGAGAGCGTGAACTGGAATTCGTAAGCGCCCTTCGGCAGGCCGTCCTGGACGATCGCCTCCATCCGCGCTTGTCCAAAGGCCCCGCGCGACTGCTTGTTGGCGAGCACGTCGCGCAAGGTCGTCACCTGCGTGGTGAGGTCGGTGAGGTTCTTGTGCGCGTTGTCGATGATGCCGAGCCGCTCGTGCAGCGCGCGCAGGCTCTCCATGGTGTTCCGGGTCGAGTGTTCCATGGACTGGCCGACGCGATGGGTCACCGAATCCAGCCGCTCGTTGACCGCGCGCGCCATGTCGGCCTGGCGGCCGGCCAGCGCCTGGGTCATGGCGTCGACCCGGCCCGAGGCCTCGCTCTGGGCGTGCAGCATCTGGCTGACGCGCTCCTCGAGCTCGTCGGCCCGGATGGCATTCGCTATCGCGAGTTCCGCGCCGCGCCGCCCGGAGCGCATGAGCACAACCGCAATCACCACCAGCAGGATGAGGACTAGGCCGCCAAAGCCGATCAGCGCATCGATCGTGCGCACCGGCCAGTCGCCAGCCACGAAAATGATCTCGTTCATGCCCGCTCTTCTAGCCGATTCGCCCTTCCGTACGAACGAATAGCGAACATTTATGGTAAATGCCCCGTTAATTTTTATGGTTAACGAAACCCCAAGTTTTATGGTTAGCGGAGGATTAACGGGTTCCGGGCCGCATTGACCGCGTCCGGCGCGCGGCTTAAATCGCCCGCCATGGCCCTCAGAGAAATCATCATCCTGCCCGATAAGCAGCTGCGTCTGGTCTCCAAGCCGATCGAGAAGGTCACGCCGGAGATCCGCAAGCTTGCCGACGACATGTTCGAGACCATGTACGACGCGCCCGGCATCGGGCTGGCGGCGATCCAGGTCGCGCAGCCACTGCGGCTGATCACCATGGACCTCGCCAAGCCTGACCAGGACGGCGAGACCAAGCCGGAGCCGCGCGTCTTCATCAATCCCGAGATCATTGCGTCCTCCGAGGATCTGTCGGTCTACGAGGAAGGCTGCCTGTCGATCCCCGAATATTACGAGGAGGTCGAGCGGCCGGCGAAGGTTCGCGTGCGCTTCACCGATCTCGACGGCAAGGTGCACGAAGAGGACGCCGAAGGCCTCTACGCCACCTGCATCCAGCACGAGATCGACCATCTCAACGGCGTGCTGTTCGTCGATTATCTGTCGAAGCTCAAGCGCGACCGCGTGATCAAGAAGTTCGAGAAAGCCGCCAAGCGCGCGGAGTGAGCCACATCCTCCGCCGTCATGCCCGGCCTTGTGCAGGGCGTCCATGTTCTTTGCCGCAACGGGCAGGAAGATCGTGGATGGCCGGGACAAGCCCGGCCATGACGAGTACCTTGCTCGTTCCTAGGATTGTGTAGCCCCATGCCCCTTCGCCTGATCTTCATGGGCACGCCCGATTTCTCCGTGCCGACGCTGCTCGAGCTCGTCGCGCATGGCCACGAGATCGTGGCGGTCTACACCCGCGCGCCGAAGCCGGGTGGCCGGCGTGGCTTGCAATTGCAGCCGACGCCGGTCGAAGAGGCCGCGCGAAAACTCGGCGTGCCCGTGCTGACGCCGAAGACGTTGAAGACGCCCGAGGCGCTGGAAGAGTTTCGCGCGTTTGAGGCAGATGCGGCCGTCGTCGTCGCTTACGGCATGATCCTGCCGCAGGCCATCCTCGATGCGCCAAAGCTCGGCTGCTACAATCTGCACGCCTCGCTGCTGCCGCGCTGGCGTGGGGCTGCGCCCATCAACCGCGCCATCATGGCCGGCGATGCCGAGAGCGGCGTCATGGTGATGAAGATGGATGTCGGCCTCGACACCGGCGACGTCGCCATGGCCGAGCGCATCGCGATCACCGACAACATGACCGCGGTCGATCTGCACGATCGCCTCTCGCGCCTGGGTGCTGATCTGATGGTGCGGGCGATGGCTGCGCTCGCCCGCGGCGGGCTTCAGCTCAAGAAGCAGAGCGAGGACGGCGCCACTTATGCCGCCAAGATCGACAAGGCCGAAGCGCGGATCGACTGGACCAGGCCCGCGCACGCGGTGCTGCGCCACATCCACGGCCTGTCGCCGTTTCCAGGCGCCTGGGCCGAGCTCGCGGGCGTCGGCGAAAACGCGCGCATCAAGATTTTGCGCTGCGAGCTTGCGAAGGGTTTTGGCGCGCCGGGCGAAGCGCTCGACGACCAGCTCACAATCGCCTGCGGCGAGGGCGCGATCCGCATTCTCGAGCTCCAGCGCGAGGGCAAGGCGCGGATGCAGGCAGTGGACTTCCTGCGCGGCGTGAAGGTCGAGCCGCCGATGCGGTTCGCCTGATGCCTCGCTACAAGCTCATCATCGAATATGACGGCGCGCCGTTCTTCGGCTGGCAGGTGCAGGAGACGCTGCCCTCCGTGCAGGGCGCGCTCGAGGCGGCTGTGAAGGCGATGACCGGTGCGGATGTGCGCGTCCATGGCGCGGGCCGCACCGACGCCGGCGTGCATGCGTGCGGCCAGGTCGCGCATGTCGACATCGAGAAGCAGTTTCCGCCGGGCCGTTTTCGCGACGGGTTGAACGCGCATCTGCGCCCGCATCCGATCGCCGTGCTCGAAGCCGAGATCGTGCCCGATACGTTCGAGGCGCGCTTCTCGGCCGTGAAGCGCCATTACCGCTATCGCATCGTCAACACCCGCGCCAACCTCGCGCTCGACATCGGCCACGCCTGGCGCGTGCCGCGCCGGCTCGATTCCGATGCGATGCATGCCGCCGCACAGCGCCTGCTCGGCAAGCACGATTTCACGACGTTCCGCGACACCGAATGCCAGGCCAAGTCGCCGGAGAAGACGCTCGATCAGCTCGACGTTCTGCGCGACGGTCGCGAGATCACGATCCTCACCTCCGCGCGCTCGTTCCTGCACAGCCAGGTGCGCTCGATGGTCGGCTCGCTGATGTGGGTCGGCGAAGGCCGCTGGACCGCCGACGATCTCTCCGCAGCGCTCGAAGCCCGCAACCGCGCCGCCTGCGGCATCGTCGCGCCGCCGGACGGGCTGTATCTGGTGAAGGTGGACTACTAGAGAGCGCGTGAGCGTAGCGCCTACCCAAAATACCGCGTCCAAAATCCCGCGATACACCTGCGTCAGCTTCTCCAGATCCTTAACCGGCACACGCTCGTCGACCTGGTGCATGGTCTGGCCGACCAGGCCGAACTCGATCACCGGGCAATAGCTCGAGATGAAGCGGGCGTCCGAGGTGCCGCCTGAGGTCGACAGCTCCGGCTTGCGGCCCGTCACCTCCTCGATCGCGGAGACCGCGAGGTCGGTGAATGGGCCAGGCTTGGTCACGAACACGTTGGAGTTCGAGGGCTCCCAGACGATGCGGGCGCGGATGCGGTTGCCGCACGCCTTTGTCAGCCGCGTCTCGACCAGCTCGCGCAGGCTCGCTTGCGTATGGTTGTCGTTGTAGCGGATGTTGAATTTGGCACGGGCCTGGCCCGGGATGACGTTGTTGGCGGTGTTGCCGACGTCGACCGAGGTGAATTCGAGATTGGAGGCCTGGAACTGCGCGCTGCCATGGTCGAGCGGCTCGTCGGAGATCGCCACGATTAATCGCGAAATGTCCGGCACCGGATTGGCGGCGCGGTGCGGATAGGCGACATGGCCTTGCACGCCATCGACAAAAAGCGTGCCGGATTGCGAGCCGCGGCGGCCGACCTTGATGGTGTCGCCGAGCGTCTCGACATTGGAGGGCTCGCCGAGCACGCAATGATCGAATTTTTCGCCGCGCTCGGCGGCCCATTTCAACAGCTTGATGGTACCGTTGATGGAGACGTCTTCCTCGTCGCCGGTGATCAGGAACGAGATCGAGCCTTTTCCGTCCGCGCGCGCCTTACCGCCATTCGCGGCGAGATGCTCCAGCACTGCGGCGACCGAGCAGGCGATGCCGCCCTTCATGTCGACCGCGCCGCGGCCGTGCAAAAAACCGTCCTTCACCTCGCCGGAGAACGCGCCGACGCTCCAGGCGCTCTCGTCGCCGGGCGGCACCACGTCGGTGTGGCCGGCAAAGGTGATGTGCGGGCCGTCGGTGCCAATGCGCGCATAGAGATTGTCGACATCGGCGATGCCGGGCTCGCTGAAGGTGACACGGTGGCAAATGAAGCCGGCGGCGTTGAGGGCCGTTTCAAGCACTCCCAGCGCACCGGCATCGGCCGGGGTTACCGAGGGGCAGCGGATGAGATCGCGGGCAATGGACAGGGCATCGGTCATGCGTCCCGCTTAACATGCATGCCGCCGGGTGGGCTAGCGCTGGGCGGCACAAATTCGATCTCGCTCTGCTGGTCCCAGCTTTTTGCAGAGGGCGACGCGGATGCCGAGCTGTCTTCAATCTCGGCCAGCGGATCGGAGCCGAATCGGTTGGTGCCCGAGGTGCCGGGCACAACGAACATTTCGACGATACCCCAAAGCCACAGCGCGTGGATGGCCCAGTCGAAAGGAAGAAACCAGTTGGCGTCGGGAAGCCAGTCCCAGAAATAAAACAGCAGTCTGGGGACGAAGAAGAAGGGGACGATCCACCAGCCGCTCCGGTCGCGATCGTGCAGCCGCTTGATCGCCGTCGCGAGGTAGATCCAGAAGAACAGCATGGCGCCGAGGGCGTTCAGAACCAGGATCGTGCGATCGGCAGATGCCTGCAAACGGTAGGTCCTGGGATCAACGGCCTTGAAGAGCTCGTCGAGGCCGAAGTCGAAATCCAAATTCAAAGAGAATTTCAACGATCCCGTGGCGCTGATAAGGTGGATGACCTGATTGATCAGCCCAAGCAAAGCCACCAGCACCGCGACGATCAGCAGCGCTTGCCACAGCAGAGCACGGTTGATGCGCCCGTCGAAGCGGAAGAGGTACCAGGTCCAGTCCATGCCAGGGGCTCCAGGCGGGGAGGAGCCGCCCGGGAATTGGTCGCGATGGCAGGCGGGTGGGTTCGACGGGGCCCCGCCGTCGTCCCGGCGAAGGCCGGGACGACGCTGGAGAGACAGGCGTCCGCTCGAACTTAGTCCCGCAGCAGCTCGTTGATGCTGGTCTTCGAGCGCGTGCGCTCGTCGACGCGCTTGACGATCACGGCGCAGGCTGTGCTTGGGCCAATCTGGCCGTTCTTCATGGGCTTGCCGGGCAGCGCGCCGGGCACGACGACCGAATATTCCGGCACTTCGCCGATGAAGATCTCGCCGGTCTCGCGGTCGACGATCTTGGTGGAGGCGCCCAAAAACACGCCCATCGCCAGCACCGCGCCCTTGCGCACGATGACGCCCTCGGCGACCTCGGAGCGTGCGCCGATGAAGCAATCGTCCTCGACGATCACGGGCTCGGCCTGGAGCGGCTCGAGCACGCCGCCGATGCCGACGCCGCCGGAGATGTGCACGCGCTTGCCGATCTGCGCGCAGGAGCCGACCGTCGACCAGGTGTCGATCATGGTGCTCTCATCGACATAGGCGCCGAGATTGACGAAGGAGGGCATCAGCACGACGTTGCGGGCGATGAAGGCCGAGCGGCGGACGATCGCGCCGGGCACCGCGCGAAAGCCGGCGTCGCGAAAACGGTTCTCGCCCCAACCGTCGAACTTCGAGGGCACCTTGTCCCACCAGGTCGCCTTGCCGGGGCCGCCCGGAATGGCGCCCATGTCGTTGAGGCGGAAAGAGAGCAGCACGGCCTTCTTCAGCCACTGATTGACCTTCCACTTGCCGTCGGTCCCGCGCTCGGCGACGCGCGCCTCGCCCTTGTCCAAAATATCCAGCGCATGATCCACGGCCTCGCGCGCCTCGCCCTTGGTCGAGGTCGAGATGCCGTCACGCGCGTCAAAGGCGCCGTTGATGGTGGATTCCAGGGCGGACAGGGACATCGGAGGCTTCCTCGAAACCGGAGTTATTCTGCGGGAAATCAAGGGGGCTTTTTCGGGATTTGGGCGGGGAGAGTCAAGAACGGTCTCGGCCATGTTCCGGGGCCTGTTGATGCGCCGGGAACATGGCCGATCGCCGGTATTTCTCAGTCACCGAGGCCGGCGACGATGCCCTCGCAAACGCCGGCCAATTCCTCGCCAAGCATGGCCAGTGCCGGCGAGCCGTATCGCGCAAACGCCTGGCCGGGATCGAGCCAGCGCAACTCGGTTCGTCCACCGGGGAAGCCGATGACCGCGAACTTCAGGGGCGCCTCGAGCAGCGCCGCCAAATCGGCCGCCAGCAGGCGGGACATCAGCCGCGGATGGAAGAACAGGATCTGCCGCGTCGGACCGATGTCATAGCCGCCCCGATGCAGCAGCATCTGCGGATTGATCTCGTGCAGCACCCAGAGATCGGCCGCGATGATCCTCTTCTTGAGACGCGTCACGACCTCCTCGACCGGCAACATGCAGGAGAGCGCTCGCTGGAACGAGGCGGCCGCGCTACCGGGCTCGGAAAAGGCGACGACCTGAAGGACAGGCTCCGTCATTGGGCTGCCCCTTCATTCTGCCTCGCCGCCTTGTTCGCCTCGAATGCATCGAGCGTCCGGGCGGAATAAACGAGTGCGGCGCCAGCTCCGATGGCGACTGCGACGCCAAGTGCTTCCGCGAGCTCCTCGCGACTCGCGCCGTGCCGGGCTGCGGCATCGGCGTGCACGGCGATACAGCCGTCACAGCGTGCAGTCACGGCGGCTGCGAGAGCGATCAGCTCGCGGGTCTTGCCGTCGAGCCGGCCGGTCTGTGTGCCGGCGGCGCTGAGCGCGCGATATCCCTTCAGCGTCTCCGGGCTCAGTTTACCGATGTCACCGATGCGCGCCAGCAATTCGCCTTGATAGGTCTTCCAGTCCAACATCTCGGGTCTCCTCGATCACAGGGGGTCTTGGGAAAGGAGATAGTTGACGGTCCCGGCAACGCCCATCGGCTGTCGCCGTATGGCCACCATACGCCGGCGCGAGATCGTCAGCCGAGGTGACGCGTGCGTTCGGCGAGGAAGTCCACGACACTGCGCACCCGGGGAATCCCGCGTGTGTCGCGGTGAAATCCGAGCCATACATCACGGCTCGGAACGGCGGCCGGTGTCTCGATTGCGCGTAGCGTCGGATAGACTGCCGCGAGACGTGCCGGCAGGCAGACCAGCCCGGCACCGGTCGTGGCCGCTGTGGCCTGGCCGTCGCGGCTATTGCTGCGAAACGCAATGTGGGCGTTCGCCAGGTGCTGGCGCAGCCACTTCGTCTCCGCGACGGTCTCAGTGAGTGCGGCATTCATGGCTATGACGATGGCGCCGGCTCCGCCCCGCCGAAAATCCGGCAGACCTTTCGTCTTGAGATAGCTAGGTGCCGCGTAAAGACCAAAAGGAAGACTGCCGATCTTCCGTTGCACCAACCCCTCCTGCTGGAAGCGGCCGAAGCGCACCGCAATGTCGACCTCGCGCCGGGTCAGGCTCAGCGCCTCGGCGTCGGTGACGAGTTCGACGCTGATCCCGGGATGCGCGGTGCAGAACTCTGCCAGCAAAGGTGAAAGCACCCGCGCGCCCAGCCATTCGGCCGACGTCACGCGGACCGTCCCGCTGATCCCAGCGCCGCTGCCGGTTGCAATCCGCTGAGCGGCAAGGGCTGCGTCTTCCATTCTGCCGGCGTGGTCGAGGATTTGCCGTCCGGTGTCGGTGAGCTCAAGGCCGGATGGCTTTCGCTGAAAAAGCACGGCGCCGAGTTTTTTCTCGAACAGTTCGAGCCGGCGGCTCATGGTCGGCTGCGTCGTGCCGAGTGCCCGGGCTGCGCCGGACAGGCTCTTCTCGCGAGCGAGGCTCAGGAAATAGCGCAGATCATCCCATTCGATGGTGGGCAAGTCCTGCGGCTTCCGGGGCACGTTCGCTCCTTGTGCGGTTGCGCTCAGACGACGGCGGGCGATTGCAGGAACCCCGCCAGATCATCCGTGACGTGGTCGACATGGGCCGCATCGCGGCCCTCCAGCTCCCAGTCCTCGCGCACCACTTCCTTGGTGCCATCGGGCACCACCAGCACCGTGGTCATCCCGAGGTCGTGCGGAACGGTGAGGTTGCGGGCGAGGTCCTCGAACATGGCGGCGCGTGTCGGATCGACCGCATGGTCGCCGAGGAATTTCTGATAGGTCTGCGCCGCCGGCTTCGGCTCGAATTCAGCGGCGATGATGTCGAACACGCCGTCGAAATGCGAGGCGAGGCCGAGCCGCGCCAGCACCGCATCGACATGGTCGACCGAGCCGTTGGTGAGGATCAGCTTGCGTCCCGGAAGCTTTGCGATGGCTGCGCCGAGCGCCGGGTTCGGCTGCAGCGGCGAATGGTCGATCTTGTGGACATAGGCGAGGTAGTCGTCGGCGCGCACGCCATGCAGGGTCATCATGCCGCGCATGGTGGTGCCGAAGCGGAGATAATAATCCTTCTGGATCTTGCGCGCTTCCTCTGGGCTCACGTTCAGCCAGTTGCAAACGAACTCCCCGATCCGCGCATCGACCTGCTGCCACAGATTGACGTGATGCGGGTAGAGCGTGTTGTCGAGGTCGAACACCCAGGTGTCGATGTGGGTGAAGGCGCGGGGGGATTTCATCTCAACTCTCTCAATCACGGCACCGCAAACCGCAGTGTCTTGCCGCCGCTGCTCATATCCACCGCGCCAAAACCGGTCGAAGCAAATCCGCGCGCGCCGCAATCGGTCTGCTCATTGGTCTCGAACTTGGTCTCGCGCGTGCAGAGCTGTTTGTCGCCGCCCCAGTTCAGCGGCTTGTCCTTCAGCTTGATGGCGCGGTTGTCGGCATCGACGGCCTCCGCGAAGCTGAAGATCTGCCTGGCCTGGCCGGCGACGTCGGGATGCAGGCATGTCCTGGGATCGATGCGGTACCAGCCGCGGCTCGTCACGGACTTGCCGTCGTCGGTCGCGACCGCCGCCATCACCTTGTGCGGCGTGTCGTTGCACCAGGTGAGCCCACTCGTGGACGGCGTCTGCGCCGCATCGACCATGGTCTTGAAGAAATTCGGCGACGAGACCACGTCGGTGGACAGCCCGCGGCTCTTCAGGAACGCAGCCAACGCTGCCTGCGTCTTCGGTCCGTCGACGCCGTCGATCGCGCCGATGTCGTAGCCCGCGATCACCAGGAGCCGCTGGATGCCGGCGAGCCGGGCCTGCTCGTCGTCATATTCGGAATCCTCGGCGAGATAGGCGACGAGATTGCCGTCGTCGCCCTGTGTCGGCGTGATCTGGGTGAAGGCGGCTTGCGTCTGGCCGCTGCGGCACTGCCGCGCGGCAGCGATGACGAAATTGTCCTGCGCCACGCACAGCGTGTCGCGGCCGTTCTGCGGGATCGGCGAGGCGCCATAAACGCCGAGCGCGCGGGCGTTGAGCAGGATGCGGTCGGCCGAAAGCGTGCCCTGAACCACAACGCGGCAGGTAGCGGGATCGATCCGGAACCAGCCCCGCGTCGCCGTCGCCGCCTTGTCGTCGATGCCGATCGCGGCCTCGACGACATAGGACATGCGGTTGCAGATCTTGAGATCGGCGACGGCCGGCGCGGCGGAGAAGAGGTACGAGACGGCCGCAGCCGGCAGCGTCATCAGCAGGCGTGCAAAGGTTGAGCAACCGTGTCGCCGAGTTATGAACTCGTCATGCCCGGGCAAAAGCGCGGAGCGCGTCTCGGCAGACAAGTCCCGGGCATCCACGTTCTTGGTGCGGGTCAAAAGATCGCGGATGGCCGGGACAAGCCCGGCCATGACGGCTTTCGTTGGCCCGCTCATCATCACTTGTGGATCAGCGTTCCCGTGCCCTGGTTGGTGAAGAGCTCGAGCAGCACCGCATGCGGCATCTTGCCGTCGATGATGACGACACCCTGCACGCCCTGTTCGAGCGCATAGATGCAGGTCTCCACCTTCGGGATCATACCGCCTGAAATGGTGCCGTCGGCGATCAGTTTTCGCGCGTCTTTCACCGACAATTGCGGGATCAGCTTCTTCGACTTGTCGAGCACGCCCGGCACGTCGGTGAGCAGCAGCAGGCGCTTGGCCTTCAGTGCGCCGGCGACCGCGCCGGCAAAGGTGTCGGCGTTGACGTTGAAGGTTTGGCCCGTTTTCGAGGTCGCGAGCGGCGCCAGCACCGGGATCAACTCGTAGCCGATCAGCTGGTTCAAGAGTGTGAGGTCGACCTTCTCCGGTTCGCCGACGAAGCCGAGGTCGACCACTTTCTCGATCTGCGAGTCCGGATCGACCATGGTGCGCGTCGCCTTCGACGCGGTGACCATGTTGCCGTCCTTGCCGCAGAGGCCGACGGCCTTGCCGCCGGCTTCGTTGATGTAGCCGACCAGCGACTTGTTGATCGAGCCGGCGAGCACCATCTCGACGATCTCGATGGTCGCGGCATCGGTGATGCGCAAGCCCGCCGCGAATTCCGAGACGATGCCGAGGCGCTTGAGCATGGTCGCGATCTGCGGCCCGCCGCCATGCACCACCACCGGATTGATCGCGGTCTGCTCGAGCAGCACGATGTCGCGGGCAAAGTTCTTCGCGGTCTCCTCGTCGCCCATGGCGTGGCCGCCATATTTGATGACGATGGTTTCTTCGTCGTACTGCTGCATGTGCGGCAGCGCTTCGGACAGGATGCGGGCCTGGTCGAGCGGGGAGATTTCGGTCATGAGGCGGATCTCGCTGGCGGGACTAACGCGGCCAGCGTTCTATCTGATTGGCGGGCGAGGCGCAAAGTGGGACTGGCATGCCGCCGCTACGGACTGCGCTTCGCCGCCACCGCCGCCAGCGCCACCGCCAGCCAGCTCAGGATCATCAGCGTTCCGCCGGTCGGCGCGGCGAACGGAAACAGCGATTGGCCGGCATATTGCCGCAAGGTGAGGTCACCCGCGAACAGCGCGGCGCCGATCACGAAGCCGAGCGCGGCGATACGGCCAATTCCGTCGTGCAGAAGGCCACGCGCGAGCAGGGCGACGCAGGCCAATATGGCAGTTGCATGAAACAGCAGCATGGCGCTGGCGGAAGCAAGCCGGCTGGCATCGGCGCCATGGGCGGAGGCGGCGGCCAGTGCGACGCCGGCGGCGCCCATCAAACCGGCAAGCCCGATCAGCAGACGAGCCATTACTTGGTTCGCTCTTCCAGCAGCTTCGCGATCGCGGCGCGCAGCTCAGCCATGCCGGCCGAGTTGCGTGACGAGGTCGCGAGCACGTTCGGGAATGCGGCCGGATGCTTTGCCAGCGCGGCCTCCGTCTCGGCGATGCGCGTCGGAAGCTCGGACGCCTTCACCTGGTCGGCCTTGGTCAGCACGATCTGGTAGCTGACGGCGGAGCGGTTGAGTGTCTTGAGGATCTCGAGGTCGACGTCCTTCAGTCCGTGCCGCGCATCGATCAGCACGTAGACGCGCGCGAGCGAGGCGCGCCCCAGCAGGAATTTGTGGATCAGCTCGGTCCAGGACGCGACCTGGCTCTTGGGGGCCTTGGCATAGCCGTAGCCGGGCATGTCGACGAGGCGCAAATCTGTCTTGCCCGGGACCTCGAAGAAGATCAGCTCCTGGGTGCGGCCCGGCGTATGCGAGGTGCGCGCCAGCGCGTTGCGGCCGGTGAGAGCGTTGATCAGGCTCGACTTGCCGACATTGGAGCGGCCGGCAAAGGCGATCTCCAGCCCTGCCATCGGCGGCAGCGTTTCAACCGAAGGCGAGGCCCAGATGAACTGCCAGTCGCGGGTGAACAGCTTTCGCCCGGCCTCGATCAGCTTCGCATCTTTGTCATCGGTCATGCGAAAGCCTCACCTCTCGTCATGGCCGGACTTGTTCCGGCCATCCACGTCTTCACCACGGAGCAAGCTTCCAAAACGTGGATGCCCGGGACAAGCCCGGGCATGACGATGTGGAGGCACTGGCGTCCAACAACACGGAGGACGTCCAGACGGCTACGTCGCCTTCTTCGCGAACGTCGCCTTGAGATTGTCGAACAGCTCAACCTTCACGCCGTTGCGGCGCATGATGAAGCTCTGCTGGAGCACCGAGAGCGTGTTGTTCCAGGCCCAGTAGATCACGAGGCCTGCCGGGAAGCCCGCCAGCATGAAGGTGAAGATCAGCGGCATCCAGTTGAAGATGAGCTGCTGGGTCGGATCCGGCGGCGTCGGGTTCAGCTTCATCTGGAACCACATCGTGATGCCCATGATGATCGGCCAGATGCCGAGCGCGAGGTAGTGGCCGAACAGCGGGAGCGTGGTCGGATCAAACGGAATCAGCCCGAACAGGGTGAACAGATTGGTCGGATCGGGCGCCGAGAGATCCTTGATCCAGCCGAAGAACGGGGCGTGCCGCATCTCGATGGTGACGAACAGCACCTTGTAGAGCGAGAAGAACACGGGAATCTGGATCACCACGGGAAGACAGCCGGCGACCGGATTGATCTTCTCCTTGCGGTAGATCTCCATCATCTCCTGCTGCTGCTTCACCTTGTCGTCAGGGTAACGCTCTTTCAGCACTGCAAGCTGCGGCTGGATCGACTTCATCTTCGCCATCGAGGCGTAGGACTTGTTCGCCAGCGGGAAGAACAGGAGCTTCACGATCACGGTCACGAGCAGGATCGAGATGCCGAAATTGCCGAAGAAGCGGTAGAAGAAGTCCAGCCCGAGGAACATCGGCTTGGTGATGAAATAGAACCAGCCCCAGTCGATCAGGAGATCGAAATGGTTGAGGCCGAGCTCCTTGTTGTAGCCGCCGAGGCCGGCGAACGGGAACACGCCGACGACGCCGGCTTCCTTGGCACCGGCGAACAGCCGCGCGTTGGCGGTTGCGGTGCCTCCGATCGCGACGGTGACGGGATCGAGCAGATAGTCGGTCTGGTAGGTATGGACGTTGCCGACGGGGTTCGACGAGAAGCGCGCCTGAAGCGGGGCACTGGTGTCCGGCAGCAGCGCCGAGGCCCAGTATTTGTCGGTGATGCCGAGCCAGCCATTGGTGGCCTTGAAGTTCACCTGCTTGGCTTCGTCGATCTTCTTGTAGGCGTATTCCTGCAAGCCATCGAGATAGCCGATCAGGCCTTCATGCAGGATGTAATAGCCGGAGACCTGCGGCGTGCCGTGGCGCGAGATCAGCGCGAAAGGATAGAGCGTGACCGGCGCGTTGCCGACATTGCTCACCTCGTCCTTGATCGTGAAGAGATAGTGCTCGTCGACCGCGATGGTGCGGCGGAAGGTGAGGCCCTCGCCATTGTCCCATTTCAGCACCACGGGCGTCGTCGGCGTCAGGCTGCCGCTGCCGTCCTGCTGCCAGGTGGTCTGGGCGTCCGGCAGCTTTGCCGTCACGCCCGTCGCGGGCACCCAGCCGAACTCGGCGTAATAGGGCTCCGCCGTGCCCGAGGGCGAATAAAGGATGATCGGCGGGGACTTCGGATCGACCGTTTCGCGATACTGAACCAGCGCAATGTCGTCGATGCGCCCGCCTTTCAGCGAGATGCTGCCGGCAAGCCGCGGCGTGTCGATCTTCACGCGCGGGCTGGCTGCAATCGCGGTGTCGCGGGCAACGACCGGCTGAGCCTGCTGGTTCGCGGCCGATGACGCTGACGGCTGAGCTGCGTTGCCGGGCTGCGGCGCGGCGCCGGGCGTCGCGGAGGCGGTGGGCTGCGGCGTGGTCTTCTGGAGCTCGGTCTGCACCTGCTGCTGGGCGCGCTGCTTCTCCATCGCCGGCACGTTGTAGAAATACTGCCAGGCGATCAGGACGAGGCCCGACAGAATGACGGCGAGGATGGTATTGCGGTTGTCGGTCATCACTGGTGTCTCGTCATCAATCCGGTTTGCGGCTGGCTGCGGGAGCGGGGCTGGGCTTCTGGCCGCGTCCCTTCGGCGCCTGCCGCGCGGGCTTCGTGAACGCCGTGCGGAGGTCGTCGATCATGGTGGCGAAGTCACGCGAGAGCGCGTCCCTCCGGCCGACCAGCACATAGTCATGATGGGGTTGCATCGATACCGGATCGAGCCGCTTCACCAATTCGCGAAGCCGGCGCCGGATGCGATTGCGCTCGGGGGCGTTGCCGTTCTTTTTGGTAACGGTGAAGCCGATCCGGATCGGGCCGCTGTCGTCGCGGCTGCGGCTTTGCAGGACGAACGCGGGACTATTCACCCGCGCGCCATTGGCAACGGCGAGGAAATCCGCCCGCTGCCTCAGCCGATCCATGATGAAATCCCAAAAGGGGGTCCGGCTCAGGCGCTCAGACGCTTGCGGCCGCGGGCGCGGCGGGCGGCGAGCACCTTGCGACCGCCGGCAGTCGCGAGACGGGCACGGAAGCCGTGGCGGCGCTTGCGCACCAGTTTGCTGGGTTGATAAGTCCGCTTCACGGGTTTTTCTCCGCTGACCGGGCAATTTGCCTGTAGAATTGATGGTAAAGTCCGGAAGATGCGGCCCAAAATGGGCCATTTCCGGCCCCAAGAGAGCCGCTCCCAGCATCACGCCGGGTCATCGCGGACAATTTGGCCGGCTTATATGCGAGCGTCTTGTTTTCGTCAACGCCGATGGACCACACAGTTCCGGTGAATATCACTGTTTCGGCGGGGTTTTAAACCTTTGAGGTGGCGAGTAGCCGTATCAGCGCCTACATCCCACCTTGGGAGATTAGCAATCCTTAATTTGACCACCCCCGGGACGGGTCGCATCCTCCACTAGCCAAGGCCAGCAGGGGCGAATTTCGTGGCAGCGACGGACCTCCAGCAGCCGACCCAAAACTTGAACCAAGACCTGGATCAGGACTTGGACCAAGCTCTGGATCGCAATTTGGACCGGCCGAACCAGCCGGTGACGCGGTCGCGCGGGCCGGGCGGGCTCGGCCTGTCCGGCAAGCTGTTGCTGCTGACCGTCCCCCTGGTGATGATCGCGGCCATCCTGCTCTATGTGCCCGCGATCGCCAACTTCTGGGTCAACCGGCTCAACGACCGCGTCGCGGCGGCCAATACTGCGGCGCTGGTGCTCGATGCGGCGCCGCTCGGCATGGTGCCCAATTCACTGTCGCGGCAGATCCTCAAAAGCATCAATGCGCGCGCGGTCGCGATCAAGATGGGCCAGCAGCGCCGGCTGCTTGCCAGCGACAATTTGCCAGCCGCGATCGAGCATGACGTCGACCTGCGCGACATGACGGTATGGGAGGCGATCACCGGCTCGTTCCAGATGATGCTGGAGACCGGCAACCAGCCGATCCGCATCGTCGGCCCCGGCGTCGGCAACGCCCAGTTCGTCGAGATCGTCACCGACGAATTGCCGTTGCGGCAGGCGATGTACCGCTTTTCCCGAAACGTCGTGGTGGTGGCGCTGATCATCGGGGTCCTCACCGCGGGTCTGGTCTACCTCGCGCTCCATTATCTCTTTGTGCGGCCGATGCGGCGGCTGACTGCGAGCCTGGTCGGCTTCCACGAGAATCCCGAAAGCTCGGCGCGGATCATCGTGCCAAGCCAGCGCAGCGACGAGATCGGGGTCGCCGAGCGCGAATTGTCGGATATGCAACGCGATCTGATGTCGATGCTGCATCAGAAGAGCCGGCTCGCCGCGCTCGGCCTTGCCGTGTCCAAGATCAACCACGATTTGCGCAATCTGCTGGCCTCGGCGCAGCTGCTGTCGGACCAGCTTGCCAGCGTGCCCGATCCGCGGGTGCAGCGCTTCGCGCCAAAGCTCGTGCGCTCGCTCGAGCGCGCCATCGCCTTCTGCCAGTCGACGCTGTCCTATGGCCGCGCCCAGGAGGCCGCGCCCGACCGCCGCATGATGCTGATCGAGCCGGTCGTCCTGGAGGTGCGCGAGACCGCCGGTCTCGCCAACGACGTCTCGATTGCCTGGGTCGCCGCGATTGAGCGCGGGCTCGCCGTCGATGCCGATCCCGACCAGCTGTTCCGCGTGCTGCTCAACCTCGTGCGCAACGCCGCACAGGCACTGGAGAGCCATGCCTCCGGCGACGGCGGTCCGCAGCAGATCCGGATCACCGGAAAGCGCGAAGGCGGGGTCGCCATCCTGGAGGTCTCCGACACCGGCCCCGGCGTGCCCCCGAGGACCCGGGAGCATCTGTTCGAGGCGTTCCAGACCTCCGGCCGCCCCGGCGGCAGCGGATTGGGACTGGCCATCGCCGCCGAGCTCGTCCGTGCCCATGGCGGCGACATCCATCTGGTCGAAGGCACCATCGGCGCCACCTTCCGGATCGTCATCCCCGACCGTCCCGTGGAACTCCTGTCCATCCGCAACGAGCGCGCGCGGGCCTAGTCGGCCAGCGGCCGACAGTCTCCTGTCATTCCGGGACTGCCCAAAAGGGCCGCGCCCCGGAATGACGGTGAGAGGAGTGAAAATACGCGAAAATCTCCCCATCCCGGAGCTTGCCAATCGGGACAAGAGCGGTTAGTCAGAGCGCTCTTTCGCACCCCTCCGGCGCTTGCTGGAGGCTGCGTGCGGGCCCAGCCCGCACGGCTGTTTGCGAAACACGCGCCCGTAGCTCAGCTGGATAGAGCATCAGACTACGAATCTGAGGGTCGGACGTTCAAATCGTTCCGGGCGCGCCATTTCGGTCCAAAGCCACAAGCAGTTTACCGGCGCTGGGCGTCGTTCGCCCTCAATGCCCGAATGCGGCGGCCCGCGCCCGCAACTCGTCCCGTACGCGATCAAGCACACTCTCGAATTCACGCGTCTCGGTCTGCCGGAACAGCCGCACGCTCGGATACCAGGGGCTGTCCGCGCGGTCGAGCAGCCAGCGGTAGTCAGGCGTCCACGGCAGCAGGATCCAGGTTGGACGGCCAAGGGCGCCGGCGAGATGGGCAACACTGGTGTCAACGGTGATCACGAGATCAAGACAATTGATCAACGCGGCGGTCTCGGCGAAGTCGGTGAGATCGGCGGTCAGGTCGACAATGTCGCTTCTCTCCCGCAGCACCGCCGCATCATCCGGGCGCGGGGCCTTCTGCAGGCTGACATAGGTGGCATCGACGTCGAGGATACGGGACAGCGTTCGCAGCGGAATGGAGCGCGTCTCGTCATTGACGTGGGCTGGATCGCCGGACCAAACCAGGCCGACCCGAAGCTTGGTTCGAGGACCAAGACGATTGTCCCAGGCCTGAATGCGGCTGTCTGGGGGGGAGGGCAGATACGGTCCCGACGGGATCGTATCGAGACGGGTTCCGAAGGCGAGCGGAAGGCTGGATATCGGGCAGTGCAAATCGAAAGCCGGCAGCGTGCTCATAGCCGACATCGGAACGCAATGAGATGCGCCGCCGAGAGTCGACATCAGGCGATGCAGCGGGTCCTGAACAGCAAGAAGAACGCGTGCACCGCGCGCCGCCAGCATGGGGACGTAGCGGGCGAAGTGAATGGTGTCGCCTAATCCCTCGTCCGCAGCGACAAGGATTGTCTTTGCTTCGATGCCTTCTCCACCGAGCCACATCGGTTGCTGAAACTGACGGTATTTTGCCGAAGGCAGCTTCGATCGGGTCTGGTGTCCGAGCCAGCCGGCTTCGAAATTGCCTGTCAGGAGATGAGCCAGAGATACATTCCACTCTGTCACCGTATTGCTCAGCCCGAGCGCCTTCATGCGATCGGACAGTGCGAAGACCTCGTCGAAGCGATGAAGGTGGAAAAGCGCGACCAGCTTGTTGTCGAAGGCATCCGCAAGGCGCGGCTGAATCTCGATGGCTTTTTCGAACCATGCCAGCGCCTCTTCGTTCCTGCCAAGCCGCCGCAACGCAAGACCCAGATTGTTGCAGATGTCGGCATTGCCGGGATCGAGTTGGTGCGCCCGCCTGCCTTCGGTCGCGGACTCCTCGAACCGTTTCAGGCTGTAGAGAACCCATGCGCGAGTCCGCAGCGTCGGGGCGTGGTCCGGGCACAGTCTGTCGCTGAGATCGAGATGAGCGATAGCCTCTTCGTTTTGCCCGAGCTTGTGGAGGAGAACGCCGCTCTTATACAGGGCGTCGTGATGATTTGGGTCGAGCTTGAGCGCGTGTTGAAAGCTCAGGAGGGCTTGATCAGGGCGCGCAAGCTGAATGAAAATGTCGCCACGCTGCCGCCACAACGCGGCGTCGTTCGGCCGAAGCTGTATCGCCTTGTCGAGGACGTTGAGGGCCTCCTCACAGCGCCCATGCTGCTGCAGGACTGTTCCGAAGCTTGCAAGATATTCGGGCTTGGGTGCGCGTCGGATCGCGCGGACGATCCACTCCAGGGCTTCGTTGTATTGTTTCGCGTGGAGAAACAGGAGCCCCATGAGATGCTGGGCGTCGGTGTGCTCCGCATCGATTCCGAGGGCCTGCTGGCAGCAAACACGGGCGTCGAGATGCCGTCCGTCCCTAAAATGCTGAATGCCCGCTTCACAATAAGCGGCTGGTGTGCTCATCGCTGCTCAAGTCCCGTTCATGGTGAACGTCCACCTCAGTGGCGGCAGCGGCTTCTGTTCAAGTTACAGATGAACGGGCCCAATCCCGCCTCTGTGGCGTCGCGGTCGACGCCATTTCAACAGGTGAAGGTTGCGCAGGCCTTGTGACCAAGTCCGAAGTCCTGGGTGTCCTAACCGCTGAGATCGGGAAGAGGCGCAGCCGGCGAATCGCTGCCATCGGATGTCTGATTTGCCCGGCCGGCAGGCACTTTCTTCCGGCGCCGCAGCCTGTCCAGGATCAGGTACATCGCCGGCGTCGAGTAGAGCGTGAATAGCTGGGCGACGACCAGGCCGCCCATGATGGTGATGCCGAGCGGCTGGCGGATCTCGAAACCCGGTCCGGTGCCGAGCGCGATCGGGACTGCGCTGAGAAAGGCGGCCAGCATCGTCATCGTGATGGGCCGTGCCCGCAGCCGCGCCGCGAGCCGGATGGCGTCGCGGGCATCAAGGCCGCGATGCCGCTCCGCATCGAGCGCATAGTCGACCATCATGATGGCGTTCTTCATCACCATGCCGACCAGCAGGATGCAGGCGATGGTGGTCACCAGCGTGAACTGCGTTCCGGTGGCCCAGAGCGCGACCAGCGCGCCGAAGGCGGTCGGCGGCAAGGTCGAGAGAATGGTCAGCGGATGGACGTAGCTCTCGTAGAGCATTCCGAGCGCGATATAGATCGCGATCAGGGCCGCCGCGAACAGCGCCGCCTGCTTGACGATCGACTTGTCCGCTTCCTTGGCCTCGCCACGGAATTCCGCCTTGATGTCGTCGGGCAGCTTTGCCGCGGCCTCCTCGTTGCGGATCGACGCGATGGCGTCGCCGATCGACGTGCCGGGCTTGATGTCGAACGAGATCGTCGCGGCCGGAAACTGGGCGCTGTGGCGCACCCACATCGCGGCGTGCGCGCGCTGCGGCCGGGTCAAGGCCGTTAATGGAACTGCTTTGCCGTTGGCGCTCGGCACGTAGATCTGGCCCATGGAGCCGGGGTCGCTCGCCGCCTGCGGCTCGACCTCGAAGATCACGCGCGCATAATTGGTCGGAAGGAACAGCGAGATTGATCTGGCGCTGGCCGAAGGCGTCGTTGAGCGTGTTGTCGACCGCAACCGGGGTGACGCCGAGCATCGCGGCGCGCAGCCGGTCGATGGTCAGGCCGGCCTGCAGGCCGCCGGTTTCCCAGCTCGCGATGACATCGATGACTTGCGGAACGGTGCGGACGCGGCGGATCATGTTTTCCGCGGCGCGCAGCACCTGCTCCTCGTCGATCCCCCAGAGCGTATATTGATAACGCGATCCGCCGGACTGAACGCCGAGATTGAGATCCTGGAGCGGCACGAAGAAGACCCGGACGCCGTCGATTCTGTTCATGCGCTCGCGCAGCCGCGCGATGACCTGCTGGATCGACAGCTTGCGGACGTCGGGCGGCTTGAGCGCGACCAGCATCTGCCCGACACTGAGTGCGTTGCCATTGCCCTCGCCGATAAAGGACGTCAGGCCGGAGATCGCGGGATCCTGCAGGATCGCCTCGCCGACGGCGCGCTGCCGGTCCTCCATGGACAGGAACGAGATGTTCGACGGGGCGACAGTCCGGACGAACATCACGCCGGTGTCCTGGGTCGGCATGAAGCCTTTCGGCAGTTGCAGATAGAGCCAGACGCTGGCCCCCGTCAGGGCGGCGATCATCAGGACGATGAGAAAACGGTGGCGCAGCGTCCAGTCGAGACTGCGGCCATAGAGGGTGCCGCGTCCGGGGTCCTTTTCGGGATTGTGCAGCCGCTGCCGGCCGCGATCCAGCAGATGTCCGCACATCATCGGCGTCAGCGTCAGCGAGATCGCCGCCGAGGACACGATGGCGACCACCAGCGTCACGCCGAACTCGCGGAAATAGCGCCCGACGACGTCGGGCATGAACAGGATCGGGATCAGCGCCGCGATCAGGGCGACGGTGATGGCGACAACCGTGAACGCCATCTGGCGGGCGCCGTTAATTGCGGCCTGGAGCGCCGGCTCTCCCTCTGACATTCGCCGGATGATGTTCTCGATCATGACGATCGCGTCGTCCACGACGAAGCCGGCGGCGATGGTCAGCGCCATCAGCGACAGATTGTCCAGGCTGAAGCCGCACAGGCTCATCACGAACAGGGTTGCGGCCAGCGAGACGGGAATCGTGACGCTCGGGATCACGGTGGCCCAGAAGCGCCTGAGGAACAGCGCGATGACCAGCACGACGAGCACTGAAGCGATCACGAGCGTGAGCTTGACGTCGTTCACGGCAGCCCGGATCAGCGTGGTGCGATCATAGACCGTATGCAGCTTGATGCCGGGTGGCAGCCAGAGCTGGATTTCCGGCAGCTCGGCCTTGATGGCATCGACGGTCTCGACGATGTTGGCGTCCGACTGCTTGTAGACGAACAGCACGATGCCGCGCTCCGTGCCGTACCAGCCGGCGAGACGGTTGTTGATGACGCTGTCGGTCACGGACGCGACGTCGCCGAGGCGGACCGGGGCGCCGTTGCGCCAGGCCAGCACGATATCGCGATATTCGGAGGCCTGGAGCAGCTGGTCGTTGGCTTCGATGGTGAGGCGCTGGCCGTCGACCGAGATCGCGCCCTTCGGCAGGTTCTGCGATGCGTTGACGACAGCGACGCGCGCCGCTTCCAGCGACAGGTTCATGGCGGCGAGCCGGGCCGGAGACACCTGGATGCGCACCGCGCTTCGCTCGGCGCCGCTGACGATGATCCGCGCGACTCCGGGAAGCTGCGACAGCTTTGGCGAGATCACGCCGTCGGCGAGACTGTAGACCTCGCCGGGCGTGAACACGTCGCTGGTCAAAGCGAGCGCCACGACCGCGGGGCCCGCCGGGTTCGCCTTCCAATAGGTCGGCGGCCACGGTCCCTTCGGCAGATTTGGCCCCGCCGAGTTGATCGCGGCCTGGACCGCGCCGGCGGCGGCGTCGAGATCGACGGAGAGCTCGAACTGCACCGTGATGCTGGTGCCGCCCATGGCGCTGAACGAGGTGATTTCCGTCACGCCCGGGATCAGCGCGAGCTGGTCTCGAGCGGCTGCGCCAGCGCGTTCGCGACCGTCGTCGGGCTCGCGCCGGGGAATGGCGCGTAGATCCCGATGGTGGGCCGCTCGACCGCCGGGCAGCGAGGCGATCGGCAGCCGAAAATAGGCGACGACAGCCGAGCAGGAACACGCCGATCATCAGCAGCGTCGTCGCCACCGGCCGCAGCACGAATTGCGCGGTGATGCTCACGGCGCGGGCCGCTCCGCCTGGGGCAGCGCCGCCGGATCATCGGCCGATGCGGACTGCCATCCGAACCGGGTGCGCAGGCGAGGCGAACGCCAGATAGATGACCGGGGTCGTGTAGAGCGTGAGGAACTGCGAGACGATCAGCCCGCCGACGATGGCGATGCCGAGCGGCCGGCGCAGCTCGGAGCCGGTGCCCGAGCCGATCGCAAGCGGCAGCGCGCCGAACAGCGCCGCCATCGTCGTCATCATGATCGGCCGGAAGCGCAGGATGCAGGCCTGCTGGATGGCGTCGAACGGGGCCGTGCCGTCCTCGCGTTCGGCGTCGAGCGCGAAATCCACCATCATGATGGCGTTCTTCTTGACGATGCCGATCAGGAGGATGATGCCGATCAGCGAGATCAGGTCGAGATCCTGCCGGTACAGCATCAGCGCCAGCAGCGCGCCGATGCCGGCCGACGGCAGGGTCGACAGGATCGTGATCGGATGGATGTAGCTCTCGTAGAGCATGCCGAGCACGATATAGACCGTCACGATCGCGGCCAGCAGCAGCAGCTTCTCGCTGTCGAGCGAAGTCGGCGAACTCGGCGGCGGTGCCGGCGAGCTTGGTCGTGACCGCATCCGGCAGGCCGATCGCGCGCTCGGTCCGCGTGCAGCGCCTCGAGCGCCTGGCCGAGCGAGACCCCGTCGGCGCAGGTTGAAGGAGATCGTCGTGGCCGGGAACAGGCCCTGATGCGTGATCGCCAGCGGCGCCGTGCTGCCGCTCGATCGCGCGCGAATGCCGAGAGCGGGACCGGCGTGCGAGGCCTGCTGGAAGGCGCCGCTGATGCCGCCGGCCTGCTCGATCGATGCTGGCTGGCCTGGCGCTCGCGGCCGCGGTCACATAGATCTTGTCGAGCACGTCGGGATCGTCTGCGGAAGCGCGGGATCGACCTCGAGGATGACGTGATACTGGGTGAGGGGGCGCGAAGACGGTTGCGATCTGGCGCTGCCCGAACGCGTCATACAGCGTCTGGTCGATCGTGTTCAGGCGTGACGCCGTAGCGCGCCGCCGCGCTGGCGGTCGATGGTGACAGACATCTGCAGGCCCTCGTCCTGCTGGTCGCTCGGCGACGTCGGCGAGCTCCGGCCGCTTGCGCAGCGCCTCGACCAGCCGCCCGCTCCAGAGGCGCAGCTCGTCCTCGTCGAGATCCTGCAGCACATACTGGTATTGCGTGCGCGCGGCGCGCGATCTCGATCTGGAGGTCCTGCGCCGGCTGCAGATGCAGCGCGATGCCGTGCAACGCCCTCGACCGCATGTTGCAGCCGCGCCATGATGGCTGCGGCGGACGACTGCCGCGGCGGTCAGGGCTGCCGATATCGATATAGAGCCGGCCGCTGTTCAGCGTCGTGTTGACCGTGCCGATGCCGACGAAGCTGTCGACGCTGACGACATCGCGGATCGTGCGCGATGACGGCCGCGAGCTCGCTGCTGCCGCTCGGCCATCGCCGCAAAGGAGATGTCCTGCGCCGCATCGGTGATGCCGACCAGGAGGCCGGTGTCCTGCAAGGGCAGGAATCCCTTCGGGATCGCGACGTAGAGCATCCCGGTGGCGACCAGGGTGAGCACGGTGAAGACCAGCGTGCAGGCTGCGGTGCCGCAGCACCCAGTCGAGCCCCGCGAGATAGAAGCTCGCGGATGCGATCGAAGCCGCGCTCGCTGATGCGGAACAGCCAGCCGTGCGTGCGCGTCGGGATCTTCGCGTTGCAGCAGCTGCGCGCACATCATCGGCGTCAGCGTCAGCGAGACGACGCCCGGAGATGACGACGGCAAAGGACAGCGTGATCGCGAATTCCCGGAACAGCCGGCCGACCACGCCGCCCATCAGGAGCAGCGGGATGAATACGGCGATCAGCGAAATCGTCAGCGAGACGATGGTGAAGCCGATCTGTCTGCGCGCCCTTCAGCGCCGCCTCGAGCGGGTCCTCGCCGGCCTCGACATAGCGCGCGATGTTCTCGATCATCACGATGGCGTCGTCGACGACGAAGCCCGAGGCGATGGTCAGCGCCATCAGCGAGAGATTGTCGAGGCTGAAGCCGCAAAGCGCCATGGCGCCGAAGGTTGCGATCAGCGAGACCGGCAGCGTGACGCTCGGGATCACCGTCGCCCACAGCTTGCGCAGGAAGAGGAAGATCACGAGCACGACCAGCGCGACCGTCAGCACCAGCGTGAACTGCACGTCGTGCGATTGCGGCGCGGATCGTCGTGGTGCGGTCGCTGACGACCGAGATCTTCAGCGCCGGCGGCAGGGAAGCCTGGAGCTTCGGCAGAAGCGTTCTTGATGGCATCGACGACCTCGATCGTGTTGGCGCCGGGCTGGCGCTGGATGTCCAGCATCACGGCGCGCTCGCCGTTGAACCACGCCGCCTGCTCGGCATCCTCGACGCCGTCGATGGCGGTGCCGACATCGCGCAGCAGCACCGGCGCGCCGTTGCGATAGGCGATCACCGCATCCTGATAGGCCTCCGCGGTGAAGAGCTGGTCGTTGGTGTCGATCTGAAAGGCCTGGCGCGGCCCGTCGAGCGAGCCCTTGGGATTGTCTGCGGTGGTGGCGGCGATGCCGCGGCGAACGTCGTCGAGCGACATGCCGAGCCCGCGCCAGTCGGCGTCGGGTTCATTTGCATCCGCACGGCGCGCGTCTGCCCGCCCTCGACGCTGACGGCGCCGACGCCCGGGACCTGCGACAGCTTCTGCACCAGGATGGTCGCGGCGTAATCATTGACCTCGTGCAGCGGCATCGTGTCGGAGGTCAGCGCCAGGATCAGCACCGGCGTGTCGGCCGGATTGACCTCGCGGTAGATCGGCGGGTTCGGCAGCTGCTCGACCGGAATCCAGCCGGCTGCCGCATTGATCCTCGCCTGCACGTCCTGCGCGGCCGCGTCGATCTTGCGCGGCAGGTCGAATTGCAGTGTGATCTGGCTGTAGCCGTAGGAGCTGGTCGAGCTCATCGTCGATCAGCCCGGAGATCGTGCCGAAATAATGCTCCAGCGGCGCGGTGATCGAGGTCGCGACGACGTGGCCGAGGCGCCGGGATAGCGCGTCACGACCTGGATGGTGGGGAAATCGACACTCGGCAGCGGCGCAATCGGCAGCTCAGCGGTAGCCGAGCATGCCCAAGCAGCACGACCGCGACGATCATCAGCGTCGTCGCGATCGGCCGGAGGATGAAGGGCGCGGACATGGCGGACCTCAGTCAACGCGCGGCTCGGAGCGCGGCTGCGTGGTGGGCTGCGCCTTGGCGGGCGGTGTCTGGTCTTCGATCGTCGATGCGGGCGCCGTTCTCGAGCCGGTAATAGCCGTCGGTGACGACGCGCTCGCCTTGGCGAGGCCGTGTCGATCAGCGCGCGGCCGTCGAAGATCTGCCCGACCGTGACCGGCCGGAAGGCTGCGGTATCGTCCGCCTTTGCGATCCAGACGAAATCGCCGCGCGGCCCGTGCCGCACGGCGGTCGCCGGCGCCGTGACTGCGTCTTCCGCGTATCCACGGTGATCCGCCCGTTGGCAAAATTGCCCGGCCAGAGCTTGAGCGCCTTGTTGGGAAAGGTCGCCTTCAGCTTGATCGTGCCGCTGGCCTGATCGACCTGGTTGTCGACCAGCGTGATCGTCGCCGTGTCGAGCTCGGTCGTATTGTCGGCCGGTCGAGCGCGACGACCGGCAGCGTCGGCCTGGCCGAGGCTGAGCCGGGTCTGGCCGACGGCGACCGCGGCAAGGGTGAAGATCGACCGAGATCGGCTGCAATTGCGTGACGGTGACGATGGTCGTGGTGTCGCCGGCGCGGACGTAATTGCCCTGGTCGATCTGGCGGATGCCGAGCCGTCCGCTGATCGGCGCGCGGATGTTGGTGATAGCCGAGCTGCGTCGCGCATATTCGATCTGCGCCTCGTCGTTCCTGATCTGCGCGCTTGTACTGCTCGACCAGCGCATGCTGCTGGTCGACCGACCTGCCGCGAGATCGCGGCGGCTTCTGGATCAGCGCGTCGTAGCGCTCCATGTCGATCTGGGCGCCGTCGAGCAGCGCCTGATCCTTCTGCCTGCACCGCGACCTGCTGATCGAGCTGGGCCTGGAACGGGCGCGGATCGATGACCGCGAGGATGTCGCCTTGCTTTGACGTCCTGCCCTTCCTGGAAAAGGATCTGGACGATCTCGCCGTCGACCCGGCTCTGCACGTTGACGGTGTTGTAGGCCTGGATCGTGCCGATGCCCGTCAGATAGATCGGGACGTCCTCCGTCTTCGCGGCCGCGACTTTCACGGCGACCGGCGGCCGTGCTGCCGGCGTGGCGGCCGCACCTTGCTCCGCCACCGCCGCCTGCATGAACGGAAGCGCGAACGGAAGCTTGAGATCATGCCTGAAATAATAGGCAGCGTAGCCCGCCGACGACACCACCAGCGCGGTGATGAGGAGTTTTGCTGTGCGTCTCACGTTCAAACCCATCACCTAAGCCGGCCGCCGATGCCGAGTTGATTGTCCCGGGGCGGAACCTCTTAGCACGAGGCAACCTGACGTTGATATCGGCAGGAGACGATATGCTACCATTAGTAACACTAGCACGCGTAGCATATCGAGATCAACGGCCGGCGTGCTTGCGTTGATGAACGTCTGTCTTGCTGATCGATTTTGTCGGGCTGGATGCCCTGGGCAGCCCTAGACGACTTCGACGGTCGCCGCGTCGAATTGGGTGCCGGCGCCACGATGGCGTGCGAGCACCTCGCCGGGCAGCTCCGAGACCGCGTTTTGCGCCGTGCTATCCAGCATTGCGTGGACGCGCTTGGCGGAGGCCGCCAGCAATGCCGGATCGAGCTTGCCCTGGTCGACGCCGTTGATGATCGACTGGGCAAGGCCGCGGGCGCGTTCGGTGTCGGTCAGATGCGAGCAGATCATCAGCATGTCGTTGCCGGCGGCCATGAAGCGCGCGCCGGAATCCGGCGCGTCCAGCCGGCCCGCCATCGCGCGCATGCCGACGTCGTCGGACACGATCACGCCGCGGAAATTCATCGCCTCGCGCAACAGCCCGTGCGTGATCGCGCGCGACAGCGTCACGGGATCGTTGGGGTCGAGCTTCCGGTACAGGATATGGGACGTCATGATCATCTCGATGCCATCAGCGATCGCGGCGGCAAACGGAAGCAGCTCGCGCGACTTGATCTGCTCGAGGTCGAGATCGATGACCGGCAATTCGTGGTGCGAATCGACCTGCGTGTCGCCGTGTCCCGGAAAATGCTTGCCGCAGGCCCGGACGCCGCGGTGCTCCATGGCCTTCGTGAACGGAAGCATCGACTTGATCACCTCCTCGGCCGTGCGGCCGAAAGCCCGCTCCCCGATCACGGGATTGGCGGGATTGCTGTGAATGTCGAGCACCGGCGCGAAGTTCAGATTGCAGCCGAGCGAGGCGAGCTCGGCGCCCATGGCGTCGCCGACCTGCTCCGCGGTCCCGGCCCATCGCGCGGCGTAGGAAAAGCGCGTGATCGGCGGCGGCGTGCGGCACACGCGCCCGCCTTCATGATCGATCGCGATGAATTGCCGCTCGCGCTGCGAGGCGTCACGGATCGCGGCGATCAGGTCTTTGTGGATCGACAGCCATTCCCGGTAGGGCAGGTCGTGGCGGAAATTGCTCTTGTAGAGGATGACCCCGGCGGGCCGGAGATCCCTCAGCAGGGCGCGGTCGCGCTCGTCCAGGACACTGGTCGGCCGAAGGCCAATGAAAAAATGGTCACCGACCGTTGAGAGGAGGGAATCGTGCATTCGCCAGCGCCGCCACGGATTTGTTTCGGTCGATTGAGAGAGAGCTCGACGCAACGCGAACCGGACCGGCGTCAGCTCCTGCGCGAGCGTTCGACGCGCCCGCTTCGTGGTTTCAATATTCCAAATTTCCTCAACAGAATCAATATTCAAATCGAGGGCGTCCCCGATCACTGCGGCAGGCCCGCCCACCACAGGCGGCGCTCACCTGCCGACAGTGACCCACGCCTGCGCCTTCTTCCGCCATTCCTCGTCGAAATGGGCGGGGATGTCTTTTGCCGCATCTCGCGAGAGCAGCTGGTCGATGGCGGACGTCTGAACCTCGTCGATCTCGGGAATGTCGGCGTATCCGAGATTGGCGAGCCGCTTGGCGAAAGGCGGATGCGTCGCGTCTGGATCGTGCTCCCGCGTCAGCCCGGCAGCGGCGGCTGCGGCCAAGGACTGCGGCGCCCTGATATCCCCGAGCTGCTTGAAGACGCGCTCAAAGGGTGGGCGCGGTGGATTGATTGCGCCCAGCATTTCTTTCTGTAGAGGGGAGAACACGAGATCGGCGAGACGTGTTCCACACGCTTCCGTCAGCACCAGGGCACGCGCCATCTCGGCGCGTCCAACCTGCTCGGCTGCGCCGAGATCGGCGTGAAGCTCGTTCTCCCGCGACAGCGCGCGATATTCCTTCTCAAGCCATTCGAGCATGGAATGGAGTAGCGCCCGGACAATGCGCCCGGTGATGGTCCACTCTGGATTGGCGTAGAAGAGGACGTTCTCTGAAGCCGCGATGAAATCCGCGAGGTTGATGCTTCCCGAGGTGTGCCGAAGCTGGGCATGTGCCACCTCGTGGGCGACAATGGCGCGAACCGCACGCTCATCCAGGACGATCAGCATCGGCAGGCCGACGGTCATCGTGACGTGTTGGCCGAACATTCCGGCATATCGGCTCACTTCGCCGATCGAGGCATTGAAATCGGTGTTGATCAGCAGGGTGCGCCGCGATCGGACGAAGCTGCGATCGAGCTCCTGCCACATCGCCCACAGGCCTGGCGCAATCTCCTCGTTCGCCTCAAGATCCCGATGTTTACGCGAGGGCAGAAGCAGGAGGCCAATCGCGAGCGCCAACGCACCCACGACTATCGAGAACACGACCGGTGCCGTGATCAGCGCCGTCACTGTGTAGCGATCCATGGCCATCAACCAAATGGCCAGAATCGCGCAGGCCAGCGCGACGACCGGCAGCACTGCGTAGCGACCGAGACGCAGGATGATCTTCAGGACAAGGCAATTCATACGCGCTTTGACAGCGGCCTGAATCGGATCACGCCGCGCCACATGATCCGGTGCTCTGATGCAGGCTGGCGACGTCGGCGCGGCCCTGGCTTTCCGTGACCTGGATCAGCGTGACCGCGCCGGGCGTCACGATTCCCATCTGCGGCTGGGCAGAGAGGTAGGTGGTGCCGCCGGCGCGCAGATCGAGGCTCACCTTCTCGCTTCCCTGCCCGAACAGATTGGTGCTCAGCGGCAGATTATTGACGGCGACCTCGTGACGGCCCGGAGGCAGATCGCAGGCGACGAACCCGGCGGCCTGACTGCCGCCAATCACGCGTCCGTCGACGGCATAGTTAGGCTGGACCGCAAACCCCAAGGCCGACGAACGGTAGATGATGAGGCGTGAGCCGCTTGGCTTGACGTTGCCCGTCAGAGCTACGTCGGCCGTCGGACCCGATGCACATCCAGAAAGTAACGCAGCGACGACAAAAATCCCCAGGACCCCACGACGCATTCCAGCCCCTGATTATTCCAATGTCCCCAAGGCATCATCGTCAGGGTAGTTGCTGAAGTCAACCGCGACCTCTGGTCGAGTACCAGAGGCCGAGGCTCCTCTCCGAAGCGGTTCGAAAATATGCGTGTCTTGCGCCGCAGCCAGCGCCGGCTGGGTTGGCCGCCGGCCGATCATCAGCGACAGCACCGCCGCGACGATGCGTCGTCGCGGCGAGATCGTTCAGCGCCACCCCAGCGCCGGAGCGACGTGCGTGAGGATCGCCTCGATCGAATGCGCGCAGTAGGCCACGCCGAGCTGGTTGGGCACCGTGAGTAGCAGCGTATCCGCCTCGGCGATCGCCTCGTCCTGTCGCAACTGCTCGATCAGTGCATCCGGCTCCGCCGCATAGGAGCGGCCGAAGATCGCCCGCGTCCGCGGGTCGATGAAGCCGATCTGGTCTTCGCCTCCACGCTCGGAGCCGAAATAGGCGCGATCGCGATCGTCGATCAGCGCGAAGATGCTGCGGCTGACGGAGACGCGGGGCTCGCGGGCGTGGCCGGCTTCCTTCCAGGCCGCACGATAGGCGCGGATTTGCGCGGCCTGCTGCACGTGAAAAGCCTCGCCGGTCTCGTCGTTCTTCAGCGTCGAGCTCTGCAAATTCATACCGAGCTTTGCTGCCCACACCGCGGTCGCGTTCGAGCCGGCGCCCCACCAGATCCGTTCGCGCAGGCCCGGGGCATGCGGCTCCAGGCGCAACAGCCCCGGCGGGTTTGGAAACATCGGCTGGGGATTGGGCTCGGCAAAACCCTCGCCGCGCAAGATGTCGAGAAAGACCTCCGCATGACGCCGGCCCATGTCGGCGTCGCTCTCGCCCTCGGCCGGCTGGTACCCAAAATAGCGCCAGCCATCGATCACCTGCTCGGGCGAGCCGCGGCTGATGCCGAGCTGGAGCCGCCCGCCGGCGATGAGATCGGCGGAGCCCGCGTCCTCCGCCATGTAGAGCGGGTTCTCATAGCGCATGTCGATCACGGCCGTGCCGATCTCGATCTTGCTGGTCCTGGCGCCGACGGCCGCGAGCAGCGGAAAGGGCGAGGCGAGCTGGCGCGCGAAGTGATGCACGCGGAAATACGCGCCGTCCGCACCGAGCTGCTCCGCCGCGATGGCAAGCTCGATCGATTGCAGCAGCGTGTCGCCAGCCGAGCGGGTCTGCGATTGCGGCGCGGGCGTCCAGTGCCCGAAGGACAGGAATCCGATTTTCTTCATGGGGACATCTATGGATGGTGGGGAGGGGTTCGTCTTCTGACATTCAGGTGAGACGGACGATGCGGCCGGCAAAGCCCATATACCCCGATGATGCCATCGTGCGCCTGTTTTGCCCGACGGGTCAACAGCTGCGCAAAAGCGCCTGGGCCATTGATCGCGCTATGGCCGGCTACTGTGCATGGGGTTGTTTTCGACTTCTTGTTTTCGGGGCACGAACGCGTCAGGCCGAACCTGGTCGCTTTCGCCCCACTACTTCATCACCCGCAGACCCTTGGTCGTAAACCGCTGCGTCTTGTCGCCGGGGCGCACAGGACGTCGCGTGCAGGCGGCCTTGCCGGTGCCGGGAGGCTGGTGCGCGGGCACAAGCTGGTCGGGGCGCGAGCCGATCAGGTCGGCGCGGCCCATCTCCTTCAGCGCCTCGCGCAGCACCGGCCAATTGTCGGGGTCGTGGTAGCGCAGGAAGGCCTTGTGCAGCCTTCGTTGACGAAGCCCCTTGATCGCCTCGACCTTGTCGCTGCCGCCGCGCCGCACGCCGCGCAGCGGATTGACGCCGGTGTGGTACATCGCCGTTGCGGTCGCCATCGGCGAGGGCAGGAAGGTCTGCACCTGATCGGCGCGATAGCGGTTCTTCTTGAGCCAGAGCGCGAGGTTCATCATGTCCTCGTCGGTCGTGCCCGGATGCGCCGCGATGAAATAGGGGATCAGGTAATATTTCTTGCCGGCCTGCTCGGCCGCCGCATCGAACATCCGCTTGAACTTGTTGTAGGCGCCGATGCCCGGCTTCATCATCTTGTCGAGCGGGCCGCGCTCGGTATGCTCGGGCGCGATCTTCAGGTAGCCGCCGACGTGATGGGTGACGAGCTCCTTGATGTATTCCGGGCTCTCGACCGCGAGGTCGTAGCGCACGCCGGAGGCGACCATCACCTTCTTGATGCCCTTGGTCTCGCGCACCTTGCGATAGAGCCGGATCAGATCGTCATGCGAAGTGTTGAGGTTCGGGCAGATCTCCGGGAACACGCAGGACGGCCGCCGGCACGCCGCCTCGACCTTCGGATCCTTGCACGCCATCCGGTACATGTTGGCGGTGGGACCGCCGATGTCGGAGATCACGCCGGTGAAGCCCGGCGTCTTGTCGCGGATCTTCTCGATCTCGCGCAGGATCGAGCCTTCCGAGCGGTTCTGGATGATGCGGCCTTCGTGCTCGGTGATCGAGCAGAAGGTGCAGCCGCCAAAACAGCCGCGCATGATCGTCACCGAGAATTTGATCATGTCCCAGGCGGGGATTTTTGCTTCGCCGTAGGACGGATGCGGCGCTCGGGCGTAAGGGAGGTCGTAGACCGCGTCCATCTCATCGCTGGTCAGCGGGATCGGCGGCGGGTTGAGCCAGAGGTCGCGGTCGCCGTGACGCTGCACCAGCGGCCGCGCATTGCCGGGATTGCTCTCCCGGTGCAGCACGCGTGAAGCTCTTGCATAAGCCTCGCGGTCCTGCTCGACCTGCTCCAGCGCCGGCAGCCGGATCACGGTCGCGCCCTTCTGGCGCGTTGCGCCCTCGTCGGCGGAGTCGAGATCGTCGGCGTGCAACTCGGCGTAGTCCTCAGGGACTCTGCGAAACAGCGCGACGCCCCTGATGTCGTTGAGCTCGCGCGGCGCTTCGCCCGCGGCGAGACGGTTGGCCACTTCGACGACGGCACGCTCGGCATTGCCGTAAAGCAAGAGATCGGCCTTGGCGTCGGCCAGCACCGAGCGGCGCACCTTGTCGGACCAGTAGTCGTAATGCGCGATCCGGCGCAGCGAGGCCTCGATGCCGCCGAGCACGATCGGCACGTCCTTGAACGCCTCGCGGCAACGTTGCGCGTAGACGACGGTGCAGCGGTCCGGCCGCTTGCCGCCTTCGCCGCCCGCGGTATAGGCGTCGTCATGGCGCAGGCGGCGGTCCGCGGTGTAGCGGTTCACCATGGAATCCATGTTGCCGCCGGTGACGCCGAAGAACACTTTTGGCTTGCCCAGCGCCTTGAACGGCTCGGCCGAATGCCAGTCGGGCTGCGCGATGATGCCAACTCTGAAATCCTTGTGCCTCGAGCAGCCGGCCGATGATCGCCATGCCAAAACTCGGATGGTCGACATAGGCATCGCCCGTCACCAGCACGATGTCGCAGGCGTCCCAGCCGAGCGCGTCCATCTCGGCGCGGCTCATGGGCAGGAACGGCGCCGGCTTGCGCGGGCGCGCCTGGGCCATCAGGGGCTTTTCGGCGGTGATGATTTGGGTGTCCATGGCGCACAGGCATAGGACTCCGCGACCGCGAATACAACCGACGGGCACGTGAAAAATCGCGGTTCCCTGCCGGCAATCCGGGCTCGCGGGCGCCTCAACCGCCGGCGAGGTCCTGCCGGACCTCGGCGACCGTCGCCGGTTCGCCGCCATGCTCGCGCACCATCCGCACGGCCTGCTCGACCAGGCGGAGATTGGTCACCGTTGAGCCCAGCAGCGCATCCTCAAGCCCGACACGGACATGGCCGCCACGGGCAACCGCATCGGCGATCAGCGGCGTGATGTCGACGCCGAGGCCGGAGACCATCCAGGGGGCGCCGGCCGCTTCCTCCTCCACCAGCGTGACAAGCGCCGTCAGTCCGTAAGGCTTCGGCGGAAAGCAGAACGCGAATTGCTGCGAGAACATGAAACGGTAGATCGGCGTCTTCACGCCGCTCGCGCGCGCCAGCGCTGCGCCGGCGCGAATGAAGCCCGGCTCGTAGATGGCGAAGGCGGGGTGGATGCCGTGGCGGGCGGCCACGCTGAGTCCATGCCGGATATGGGTCTCCGGATTGAGATAGGTCTCCGCCGGCTTGGCCTGCGCATTGGTCGTGGTCAGCGTGAAGTTGACGCTGCCGGGATCGACCACCGCGAATTCGAGCAGGCCACGTTCGGCCAGCGCCTCGATATGGGCAAAGCGCGCTGCGGGATCGGCAACATTGCCGCGCGCATCGAGACCGGGGATGGAGGGGTAGACGGGCACGTCGACCGCGGCGCGAATGCCCTCGATGATGCGCGCATAGACCTCCCAGTCGAAGGTCTGCGGTCCGCCGCCGTTATAGGCGTGCGTGTGAATGATCGCCGCGCCGGCACGGGCGCAGGCGATGCCGTCGGCGATGATCGCTTCGATCGTATCGGGAATGCCGGGCTGAAGCGCGCGGCTCCAGGGTCCGTTCAACGCCGCCTCGATCCAGACCTTGTGCATGGCGCGCCTCCCTCATCCGCCCGAACCGACGGTGCTTGTTTTGGAAAACAGTATCACGCAGGCCGCGCGAGGTCAGTGCATGCTCTGCACGCTGCTGGCGGTGTTCTCGGTCTCCGTCACCCGCACCCATCTTGCGCCGGTGCAGCTCGCGGGCATCGTCGCGACGCATTGAGCGTTGCAATCGCCACATGTCGCCATGAGCAAGCGGCCTTGTGGGTTCTCACCGCGCCACGCATGGGGTATTCGGGTGCCCCATGGGCAAGGGAACACCAGAGCGCGGCAGCGGGGCGGCCGCCGGGGCAGCGTCGTCCTCTGACGCCTGGCTCGGCGCGGTTGCGCTGATCGGCTTCATCCTGGTGGCAACCGCGCAGGCCTCCAATCAGATTCTGGCGCGCGGGCTCGCCGGCTCCGTCCCGCCCTTCGCACTTGCCTTCTTCCGCTGGAGCATCGTCGCCGTCGGGCTTGCACCGATCGCGCTTGCCGAAATCCGCGCTGGCCGCGTGCCGTTGGCCAAGAACATCTGGCCGATCCTGGCCGCCGGCTTCATGGGCATGTTCCTCTGCGGCGGTCCGGTCTACGCGGCGGGCGTGTCGACGACGGCGATCCACATCGCGTTGATCATGGCGCTGTCGCCGATCACCGTACTGCTGATCTCCGCCGCGCTCGGCATGGAGCATATCGGCCCGTTGCAATGGCTCGGCACGGCGCTGGCTCTTGCCGGTGCGCTGCTCATCATCTCCGGCGGCCATTGGGCGACGCTGATCGGGCTGGAGACGGCGTCGGGCGACGGTCTCGTCGTGATCGCGATGCTCGGCTGGTCCGGCTACACGCTGCTGCAATCGCGCGCCGCGCCGCGCGCGTCGCTGCTTGCGCGCATCAGCCTGTTCGCGGGTGCCGGCGCGTTGTTCTCGCTACCGCAGGCGCTCGTGGAAATGTGGGCCATGCCGGCCCAGGTCTTCAGCTCCAAGGGGCTTTCGGCCTATCTCTTCGCCGGAATCGTTCCTGGCCTGCTCGCCTATGCCGGCTTTGCCTGGCTCGGCGGCAAATTCGGTTCGGTGCGGACCTCGCTCGTACTCTACATCGGACCCATCGCCAGCGCGCTGCTGTCGTTCGCAATCCTCGGCGAGCCGCCGAGGCTGATCCATCTTCTCGGCGGCCTGCTGATCCTCGGTGGCGTCTGGGCGAGCCTGCGCAAATAGTTCCATCGCCATGCGTCGTGGTTCATTCGCAGGAACCAACCGCCGCCGCGAACATTCTCACCTAAGGGATCGGCGCGAGCCCGGTTTGCGCGTCTCCACAATCAGGATAGTGGCCTAGACGCTCGTCTCGGGCGATGAGGGACTTGTGAGCACGGTCATAGAGAACTTGCTGGCGCGGAAGCAGAAGCTTGTGGAACAGCTCGATACGGCGCAGTCGGTCGAGGACCGCGACAAAATCGAGCATCAGCTGGAGCAGATCAACACCGCGCTCGATTTTCTGGACAGGCCGGGACCGAAGGGCGGGCGGTAGCCGCGCTCAATCGACTTTCAGCGCCTCCACTTTCAAGGCTTTGGCATAGACCACGCCCGAATTGGTGATGTGCGTGGTCATCAGCTTTTCGAAATCAGCAAACTCGCCGCGGGCGAACAGGTCGAGCAGCCTGCGATGCTCGTCGAACGACGTGCGGGTCCGCACGTCGATCGGCGAGGTCAGGTTGGTGCGCAGCGCGGCAACGCGACCCGAGACGAGTTGGTAGGATTCGACGAGGTAATGATTGCCGCAATGCGCGAACAATGCCTCGTGAAAGGCCGCGTCGGCGCGCCCGTAGGCGATGTTGTCCCGCGCCGTGACGGCCGGCTCCATCGCCACGATCGCTTCGCTCATTGCTGCAACCGCGCCATCGCGGTCGTGGCGAAAGGCGAGCTCTGCGGCCTTGGGTTCGAGTGCGATGCGGAAGGTGCAGAGCGCATTGATGTCCTCGGCGCTCGGGGTGAACACGAAACTGCCGACCTGTGGCCTGATCATCACGAGCCCCTGCGCCTGCAACTGCCCCATCGCCTCGCGCACCGGCGTGCGGCTGACGCCGAAGGAATTGGCCACCATCTCTTCGGAGATGGCCGCGCCGAGCGCGAACTCGCCGTCGATGATGGCCTGCCGCAGCCGCTGCATCACCCGCTGCGACAGCGATTTCGGCGTATCGAGCTTCAGCGATCTCATGCGCTCTCTCGTTTCAAATCACCTTGCCGGGATTGAGCAGACGATCGGGATCGAGCGCGGCTTTCAGCGTCCGCATCAACGCGATCTCGGCCTCGCTGCGGGCGTGGCCAAGCCACTTTTTCTTCAGGGTGCCGATACCGTGCTCGGCGGAGACGCTGCCGCCCATCTCGCGCACGAGACCGTAGATGATCGTGTCCATCTCCTCCTTCGGCTGTTGCTCGACGGGAAGGCCGGTGACCCAGGAGACGAGGTGCAGATTGCCGTCGCCGATATGGCCGTAATAGACGCTCTCGCATCCCCTGATGCCGTCGGCGAGCGCGGCCTTGCAGCGCGTGACGAATTCGTCCATCCGCGCCACCGCAAGTCCGATGTCGTAGGAGATGTGCGGCCCCAGCACCTGGCCGAATTCGGCGCAGATGTCACGCACGCGCCAGAAGGCCTGCGTCTGCGCCAGCGATTGCGCCACGGCGGCGTCGACCAGCAGGCCGCGCTCCATTAATTCTTCGAGCCAACTCTGGAAGCGTGGCGCATCCAGGCTCTCGTCGGTGCCTTGCGCTTCGACCAGCACGTAGAGGCCGTGGCCGGCGGCGACTGGCGGCTTCACGCCGGCGCGCGACGTGATGACATCCCAGTAGTCCGGCCACATCACCTCGAATGCCGACAGCAGCGGACCGAGACCGGAACGCGCGGCATCGAGCAATGCAATCACGGCGGCGTAATCCTTCAGCGCGCAGAGCGCGGCCATGGTCGAGCGCGGCTTCGGAAACAGCCGCAGCACCACACGGGTGATGATGCCGAGCGTGCCTTCCGAGCCGATGAAAAGATGCTTCAGGTCGTAGCCCGCATTGTTCTTCATCAGCTTGTTGAGACAGGTGATGATGGTGCCGTCCGGCAGCACTACTTCCAAGCCAAGCACCAGCTCCCGCGTCATGCCGTAGCGGATCACACGGTTGCCACCGGCATTGGTCGAGAGATTGCCGCCGATCGCACATGAGCCGCGCGAGCCGAGATCGAGCGGAAAGAAAAAGCCGGCTTCATCCGCGGCCTTCTGGATTGTCTCGAGCGGCGTGCCGGCCTTCACCGTCATCGTCGCCGAGGCGCGATCGATCTCCTCGATGCCGGTCATGCGCTCCAGCGAGATCGCCACCCAGCCCGGCTCGGGCGAGGCGCCACGGCATAGCCCGGTCAATCCGCCTTGCGGCACGAACGGCAGTCGCGCCTGCCGGCAGGTCAGAATCGCATCGGCAACGCCTTGCGCATCGAGCGGGCGGATCACCGCGCGCGGCGCCTGCGGCAGGCTCGCGCTCCAGTCGTTGCAATTGCGCGCGGGCACCTCGCTGCCGGTCAGCACGGCCGCGGTGCCGAGCTTGTCACGCAAGGCGGCGAGCAATTGGCTCGGGATGTTCGACGGGGGTCACCATGTCCATGTGAGGCCTCTTGAGATTTGGCTGCGCGCTCATGCGCGCGGATGATCGGCGGAAAGGAATTGCGTCCGTCTTGTATGTAAGGTACAAGACAAAAAGTAAAGCAAAAACGAGGCTCCGATGGCCCTGAAGACCGTTGGGATCAGTGGCTTATTCGGGAGCCGCAGCAATGGGTGGTGGTGCTATGACGGAGGCAATTCGCGGGTTCTGGGTGGCGTCGGCGACGCCGCTGGCGACGGATGGCAGCGTGGATACCGCAAAGCTCGCCGCCCATGCCAGGCAGCTCTTCGGCAAGGGCGTCGACGGCGTTGTGCTGTTCGGCACCACCGGCGAGGGCACGTCCTTCAATGTCGCCGAACGCGTTGCGACCGTCGAAGCCCTGCTCAAGGCCGGCGTGCCAGCTGAGCGCATCGGCATCGGCGGCGGCTTCCCCGCCATCAGCGACAGCATCGCGCTGACGCGTGCCGTGCTCGGCCTGGGCCTGCGTCACGTCCTGTTTCTGCCGCCTTATTTCGATCGCGGCATCACGCCGGAGGGCATCGAGGATGCCTTCGCCGCGATCATCGACGGTGTTGCCGACAATCGCCTGCGCGCTTACCTCTATCACATCCCGCAGATTTCAGGCGTCGCGATCCCGACCAATGTCGCAGCTAACCTGCACAAGCGCTACGGCAAGGTGATTGCGGGATTGAAAGACTCCAGCGGCGACTTCAAGCAGTTCCAGGCGTTCCGTGCCGCTGCGCCCGAGCTCGCCATCACCGTCGGCAACGAAACCGACATCGCCCGCGCGATCGCGGGCGGCGGCGCCGGCACCATCTGCGGCATGGCCAACATCGCGCCGGAGCTGGTCAAGGCGATGATCGACGGCAAGAATGTCGAAGCGCGCATGCAGGCCGCAGTCGACATCGTGGTGAAGTCGCCGTCCTTCCTGGCGACGCTCAAGGCCATCCTTGCGGCTCAGACGGGCGATGCAGGCTGGCTGCGCGTGCGACCGCCGTTGCGCGCGTTGTCGGACGGCACCGCGCTCAAGGCGAAGCTGGACGAACTGACCAGCCCGGCCATCGCGTAAGAGCACGTTTCACTCGCTGCAATCGTCCGTGGCGCGCGCCGACATGGCGCGGGCCGCGAGCAAGCACGGTGCCTTGATTGTGCTGGTCAATCGGGCTGCGATCCGCCAAAAGCGCTCCTGTCCGAACCTTCCGAGGCTGGCCGCCGCATGACGATTCCGAGCATCCCGCCCGCCCACATCCGCCGCGCGCTGCTGTTGCGCGAGGAGATCGCGCTGCTCGACCTCAGGCACGAGGCGGCCTTTGCCACCGGCCATCCGCTGTTCGCGGCCAACATGGCCGTGGAGCGGATCGCGATCGAGGCCGAGGTGAGGCTGCCGCGCAAGGACGTGCCGGTCGTGCTCTATGATGACGGCGAGGGGCTGGTCGTAGCCGGCGCCGAACGCCTTGCGGCGCTCGGCTACAGCGATGTGCGCGGGCTCGATGGCGGACTGAAAGCCTGGCGCGCGGCGGGCTACGAGGTGTTCGAGGACGTCAATTCCTATTCAAAGGCGTTCGGCGAGCTGGTCGAGGCGCGCCGTCATACGCCCTCGTTCAGTGCCGACGAGGTCGCCAAGCTGATCGCGGACAAGGCCAACATCGCCATCCTCGACGTCCGCCGCTTCGACGAATATGCGACCATGAACATCCCGGGCTCGGTCAGCGTGCCCGGTGCCGAGCTGGTGCTGCGCGCCGGCCAGGCCGCGCCCGATCCCGACACCACTATCATCGTCAATTGTGCAGGTCGCACCCGCTCGATCATCGGCACCCAGTCGCTGATCAATGCCGGTGTGCCCAACAAGGTGCGGGCGCTGCGCAACGGCACGATCGGCTGGACGCTGGCGCGGCACACGCTCGATCATGGTGCTGACCGGCGCGGCGCGATCGGATCGTTCGAAGGCGGCGCGGCCAATGCCCGCGACGTCGCCTATCGCGCCGGCGTCCGCCATATCGGTGCGAACGAGATGACGGCGCTGGTCGCGCGGACCGATCGCACGCTCTACCGTTTCGACGTGCGCGACGCTGAGGAGTATACAGCCGGCCATGTCCCGGGCTTCCGCCATTATCCCGGCGGTCAGCTGGTCCAGGAGACCGACATGGCCGCGCCGGTGCGCGGCGCGCGCATCCTCCTGACCGACGACAAGGGCGTGCGCGCCGACATGACCGCATCCTGGCTCGCGCAGATGGGCTGGGAGGTCTATGTGCTCGAAAGCGGCTATGTCGGTACGCTCGAGGTCGGCCCACCGCTCGTTCTGCCGAAGCCGGATCCGGCGCATCGCTACCGTCGGCCCTATGAGGGAACCGACATCGCCGAGCGCGCGATGCAGGCCTATCTCGACTGGGAATATGGCCTCGTCGAGCAGCTCCGCCGCGACGGAACGCACGGGTTTTATGTGATATGAGGCCCTTGCCGTCACTCTGAGGTGGCCGCTTCTTCAGCGGCCGTCGAAGGGCGACGGCCCGTTCATCCTTCGTTGCTTCCCCTGGTGCGCAAATGCGCCCCAGGCGGCGCACCTCAGGATCACGGGGCTGCAATCGCGAGCGCCTACCACCGCGCCATCTTCACCCCATATCCAAATCCTATTGTGCTGTGCGTCGTCCGCGGTCTATGAGCTGCGGCAAAGCCGCCATCCATGGAGATACCATGCCAGCCCCAGGCCAGAGCCCCGAGCGGAGCGCGAAGGCGCTGCTGCTCGAAGGCGTCAACGACAGCGCCGTCGACCTGTTCAGAAGCGCGGGCTTCACCAATGTCGAGCGGCTGACCAAGGCGCTGGACGGTGAGGCGCTGCGCCAGGCGCTCAAGGGCGTCTCGCTGCTCGGCATCCGCTCCCGCACCCAAATCACCGACGAGGTGCTGGAGGCTGCCGATCAGCTGCTCGCGGTCGGCTGCTTCAGCGTCGGCACCAACCAGGTCGATCTGCTGGCGGCGCACAAGCGCGGCATTCCCGTGTTCAACGCGCCGTTCTCGAACACGCGCAGCGTCGCCGAGCTCGTGATCGGCGAGATCGTGATGCTGCTGCGGCAGATTTTTCCGCGCTCGGTATCGGCCCATGACGGCGGCTGGGACAAGTCAGCGACCGGCAGCCGCGAGGTGCGCGGCCGTACGCTCGGCATCATCGGCTACGGCAATATCGGCTCGCAGCTCTCGACGCTGGCCGAAGCCATGGGCATGCGCGTGATCTACTACGATCGCACCGACAAGCTCCGCCACGGCAACACCGAACCGGTCGAGAAGCTCGAAGAGCTCTTGGCGCAGAGCGACGTCGTCAGCCTGCACGTGCCGGAGACGCCGGCGACCGCCGGCATGATCGGCGAGAAGGAGCTGCGGGCGATGAAGCCGGGCTCGTTCCTGATCAACAACAGCCGCGGTACCGTGGTCGATCTCGACGCGCTCGCGGCCGCGCTGCGCGATGGTCATCTTGCGGGCGCTGCCATCGACGTGTTCCCGGTCGAGCCGTCCTCGAACGCGGAACGGTTCAAGAGCCCGATGCAAGGCCTCGGCAACGTCATCCTCACGCCGCATGTCGGTGGTTCGACCGAGGAGGCGCAGGAACGGATCGGCGGCGAGGTGGCGCGCAAGCTGGTCGACTATTTCATCACCGGTTCGACCATGGGCGCGGTGAATTTCCCGGAGGTGCAGTTGCACTTACGTCCCTCCGGCGTGCGCTTCAGCCATGTTCATCGCAACGTGCCGGGCATGCTGCGCCGGCTGAACGAGGTGTTCCTCCAGCGCGATATCAACATCGCCGCGCAATATCTGGAGACCGCGGGCGACCTCGGTTACGTCGTGCTCGATGCCGATCTCGGCGGCCAGGATTCGGCCGCACTGCTGGCGCAGATCCGCGCCCTCGAGGGCACGGTGGGCGCACGGCTGGTATTCGAGCACTAGGCGGCCGTCACGTTCCGGTTGCGTTGCGCGGCCTAAGCTCTCTAAACTGCATCATCTTCGGCGTGTGATAAATCCCGTCGAATTTGAGCTTCAGTTGCGTGGGTGCCGCCATGGAACGGGACGCCGTACTGATCGATCTCGCGCTTCAAGGCGGCGGTTCGCACGGCGCCTTCACCTGGGGTGTGCTCGACCGCCTGCTGGAGGAGAAGTGGCTCACCATGGTCGCGATCTCCGGCACGTCCGCGGGCGCGATGAACGCGGCGGTGCTGGCGGATGGCTGGACCGCCGGCGGTGCCGAGGGCGCGCGTGATGCGCTCGAACAATATTGGCGTCGCGTCTCGAAGGCTGCGGCCTTCAGCCCGCTCCAGCGCTCGCCGCTCGACCGGCTGATGGGGCGCTGGACGCTCGATACGTCGCCCTTCTACATCCTGACCGACCTGATGTCGCGGGTGCTGTCGCCCTACGATCTCAACCCGACCGGCTACAATCCGCTGCGCGCGGTGCTGGCCGAGAGCATCGATTTCGAACGGCTCGCGCGCTCGCCGATAAAGCTCTTCGTCACAGCGACGCGGGTGCGAACGGGACGCGGACGGATCTTCCGCAACGCGGAGATCACGGCCGACGTGCTGCTGGCATCGGCCTGCCTGCCGACCATGTTCCGCGCGATCGACATCGACGGTGAGCCCTATTGGGACGGCGGCTTCGCCGGCAATCCCACGATCACGCCGCTCATTCGCGAAAGCGATGCACACGATACCATCCTGGTCCAGATCAATCCGACTGAAACGCTCGAAGAGCCGCGGACGGCTGCCGAGATTCTCAACCGGCTGAACGAGATATCGTTCAATTCGCCGCTGATGAAGGAGCTGCGCATGATCGCGCTGCTGCACCAGGCGGCCGACCCCGGCAGCGGCGAGGGCGCGCGCTGGGCGAAGATGCGGACCCACCGCGTCAAGAGCGACATGCTGGCGAAGTTCGGCGCATCGTCGAAGCTCAACGCCGAATGGGAGTTCGTCTCGATGCTGCGCGCCGAGGGGCGCCTGGCAGCGGAGGCCTTTCTCGACGAGCACGGCGCGGATATCGGTCAGCGCTCGACCGCCGACCTCGATGTCCTGCTGTCGGAGTGCTGAGGCATGGGTCTTCTCGGCCTCTTCGTCGGCCTCGGCCTGCTCGTCCTGTTTGCCTTTCGCGGCTGGAGCGTGCTCCTGCTCGCGCCGTCCGCCGCACTCGTCGCCGCGCTGTTCGGCGGCGAACCGCTGCTGGCGAACCTGACCCAAATCTTCATGGTGAATGCGGCGGGATTTCTGGCGCAGTTCTTCCCGATCTTCCTCCTTGGCGCCGTCTTCGGCAAGCTGATGGACGACAGCGGCGCGGTGACATCCGTTGCCGACTTCATGGCCAGGAGCCTCGGCGAGCGCCGGGTGATCCTGGCGGTCGTGCTGGCCGGCGCGCTGGTCACCTATGGCGGCGTCAGCCTGTTCGTCGCGTTCTTCGTCATCGTGCCGATGGCCCGGTCGCTGTTTCGTGCCGCCGCAATTCCGAGGCGGCTGATTCCGGCCGCGATCGTGCTGGGGACGTCAACCTTCACCATGTCGGCTTTGCCCGGCACGCCATCGATCCAGAACGCGATCCCGATGCCATTCTTTGGCACGACGCCCTTCGCCGCGCCGGGCCTCGGCATCATCGCCTCCCTCATCATGCTTGGTGCTGGATTATGGTGGCTGCATCGCGCCGAAGCCGCGGCCCGCCGTGCCGGAGAAGGCTATGGCGATGACGTCGAAGGCGCAGCTGATCGCGCCGCCGCTGACGAGTTCGTGCGTGAACGCGCGACGACGGCTCGGGAGTTCGACCCGGCGGAAATGCAACATGGCCATCGCAGCGACCAGCCATCACCGGTCGCGAGCGCCATCCTGCCGCTGATCGTCGTCGTGGCGGTCAACCTCATGATGTCGCTCGTGGTGCTGCCGCGGCTCGACGTCTCATATCTCGCCGAGCAGCGCTTTGGCGAGACGTCGCTCGCCGCTGTTGCGGGCGTGTGGTCGGTCGCGGTCGCCTTGACCGCGGCGATCGTCACGGCCATAGCCCTGAACTGGGCCCGCCTGCCGGCGTTGCGGCAGACCATGGACTCCGGCGCCAATGCGTCGGTGCTGCCAGCGTTCAGCGTCGCCAGCCTGGTCGGCTTCGGTGCAGTCGTCGCCGCACTGCCGGCGTTCACGCTGGTGCGCGAATGGGTGCTCGCGATCGAAGGCGGTCCGCTGGTCTCGCTCGCGGTCGCGACCAACATCCTGGCGGCGTTGACCGGCTCGGCGTCCGGTGGCCTGACCATCGCGCTGGACGCTCTTGGCCAGACCTATGTCGAGCTCGCTTCGCGAACCGGCATCGACGTTGCGCTCATGCACCGCGTCGCGGTGATCGGTTCGGGGACGCTGGACATCCTGCCGCACAATGGCGCGGTGGTCAGCCTGCTCGCGATCTGCGGCCTGACCCATCGCGACAGCTACCTTGACATCGTGATGGTGGGCATCGTGACGTCGCTGCTGGCGCTGGTGGCCGTGATCGCCCTCGGCGGCGCGCTGGGATCGTTCTAACGGAATATCGGCGTGAACGATTGACGGCAGGGCGAAGGTTGCATTGAATGCAGCCAACTGTCGGATACAAAAATAGGGAAAGCCGGGTGGAAACGATGACGCTGAAGAATGCGAAGCTGTGCGCGTTTCTCGTGTGCGCCGCCGTTGCGTTGGGCGCGAATGCGGCGTCCGCGGCAACGCTGGCCGAGGATGCAGACACCGTCTGCAAGGGCCTCGTCGGCGGCGCGGATGTTGTCAAAATCGACTCCGCGGTGTTGCAGTTGTCGTCGCAACTGGCCGTCGCCGAACGCGGACCGACGCCGTCGGGGCGCATCGCGCCGGCCAATCCCGGCTTCTGCAAGGTGCTTGGGCATATCGATCCCGCTGATCCCAAGGCGCCGCCGATCAAATTCCAGGTCAATCTGCCCGTCGAATGGAACGGGCGTTCGGTACAATATGGCGGCGGCGGTTTCAACGGCGTGCTGATCACCGGGCTTGGACTGCCACCGGCCTATCCCTTCGACAAGCCGTCGCCGCTCGCGCGCGGCTTCGTCACCTACGGCACCGACTCCGGTCACGAATCCAGGCCGGGCGAGCCGCCGCAGCTGTTCGCGCTCAACGACGAAGCGTTCGAGAATTTTGCCCATCGTGCCTACAAGAAGGTGCGCGACGCCGCGGTCGTGCTGATGGAGCGCGCCTACGGCAAGAAGCCGGAAAAAATGTACTTCATGGGCTCGTCCGAAGGCGGCCGCGAGGGCCTGACCATGGCGCAGCGTTATCCCGACGATTTCGACGGGATTTTCGCCCGCGTGCCGGTCATCAACTGGGTCGGCTTGCAGCATGCAGGCACGCGTTCAGGCCTCGTCACCATGGGCGAGGGCTGGATTAACCCAGCCCAGGTGAAACTCGTCGGCGACGCGGTACGGGCGGCTTGCGACAAGGCCGACGGCTCCGACGATGCGCTGGTGCAGGACCCCGTGTCCTGCAAGGCGGCGTTCAAGGTGGAGACGTTGCAGTGCGCGAGCGGCAAGACGGGCGATCAGTGTCTCACCAACGCGCAGATCAAGGCGGTCAACACACTGCATGCGACCTACAAATTCCCGTTCGCGCTTGCCAACGGCCTCGACGATTATCCGGGCTGGGGCGTCTCCGGCGAAGACACGCCCGCGATCGGGCCGACCGGCGGCTGGATGGCGTGGTGGCTCGGCACCGCCCCGCCGGCGCAGCCGCCCGCGCCCAACAACGGCATCGCCTGGATCTACGGCGCCGGCGGCATTCAATATGTGTTCGCGCGCGATCCCAAGCTCGACGTGACGACCTATAAGGTGGAGGAGCATAAGGCCCGGCTGCTCGAAGTCTCGAGCCTGATGGATTCGACCGATCCCGATCTCAGCCGCTTCCGCGCCCGCGGTGGCCGGCTGATCATGCTCGAGCACATGTCCGATTATGCCCAGAGCCCGTATGCCGGCATCCGCTATTTCGAGAGCGTCGAGCGCAAGCTCGGCAAGGTGGAGACAGCGGAGTTCGCGCGGCTCTACACCGCACCCGGTGTCGACCATGTCGGCTCCGGCGCGCCGGCCAATGTCGATATGCTGAGCGCGCTGGTCGATTGGGTCGAGAAGGGCAAGGCGCCCGGCGACCTGGAGGTCACCGAGCAGAAGGTCGAGGCGCCGTCGTTTGTTGCCCTTCGCGCGATGCCGCTGTGCCGCTGGCCGGCCTGGCCGCACTACAAGTCAGGGCCAGTGACGGAGGCGTCGAGCTTTACCTGCGCGCCGTAAGGGACGGCGCGCGTTCGGCTCAATGCGCCGGCCCACCCGCCGCCTTCACACGCCGGGTCAGCAGCACCGCGATCGCAGCGAGCACCAGCACCACGCCGATCACGGCAAACGTGTCGGAATAACCCATCACCAGCGCCTGGCGCTTCACCGTCTTGCCGAGCGCGATGATGGCCTGCTCGCGCGCGGCGTTGGGGTCGGGCACGCCATGGGCCATGAAGTAATCCGTCATCTGTGCGATGCGGGTGCGGACTTCCTCGCGGCCGAGCGTGACCGAGTGGCCGATGATGTTGGAGTGGAACTGCTCGCGCTTGGTGACGATGGTTGCGAGCACGGCGGTGCCGATGGCGCCGCCGAGGTTGCGCATCATGTTGGAGATGCCGGAGGCGGCCGGCGCATCCTGCGGCGCGACGCTGCCGAGGCTGAGTGCAGACAGCGGCGCCAGGGTCAACGCCTGGCCTGCGGCGCGCACGACGTTGGGGACGAAGAACTGATCGCCGGAATAGTCGAGCGACATCATGATGTTCATGAAGGAGCTCGCGGCGAACAGCAGCAGGCCGACCGTCGCGATATAGCGGGTATCGAACCGCTGCATCAGCTTCGGCACCAGCGGAATCAGGAGAAGCTGCGGCAGGCCGGTCCAGGCCAGCACGTTGCCGATCTGCTCGGCATTGTAGCCCTGCACCTGGCCGAGATAGGCGGGCAGCAGATAGACCGAGCCGAACAGGGCGAAGCCGAGGAAGACCGCCGCAATCGTGCCGACGCCAAAATTCCACTGCGTCAGGAGGCGCAGGCGCAGCAGCGGCTTTTCCACCACGAGCTCGTTGGTGATGAACAGCGACAGGCTGATGGCGGAGATGATCGCAAGCCGCAAGATGAAGGGCGAGCCGAACCAGTCGTCCTTGTTGCCTTCTTCGAGCACCGCCTGGAGCGACGCCAGCCCAACCGCCATCGTCGCAATGCCGAACCAGTCGCCTTCGCGTAGCAGCCCGAGGTTCAAGGGCTGGCGCTCGAGGGTGAAGAACAGCGTAGTCACCATGACGGCGGTGGGCAGCACGTTGACGAAGAAGATGGTCTGCCAGCCGTAGTTCTCGGTGAGATAGCCGCCGATGGTCGGGCCGATCGCCGGCGCGAAGGTCACGGCGAGCGAGAACATGGCAAGGCCGATCGGCTGCTGGCCCTTGGGCAGCTTGGTGAAGACCAGCGTGAAGGCCATCGGAATCAGCACGCCGCCGAAGAAGCCCTGGAGGCCCCGCATGGCGATCATCGAGGGCAGATCGTGGGTGAACGCACAGGCGACCGAGAACGCCGCAAACAGTGTTGCGAAACTCAGCATGATGTTGCGGAAGGAAAACACCCGCGACAGATAGTCGGTGAGCGGAATCACGATGATCTCGCCGATCAGATAGGATGTCGAGATCCAGGATCCGTTGTCGACGCCGGTGCCGATGCCGCCCTCGATGTTGAGCAGCGAGGCGTTGGTGATCTGGATGTTCAGGATAGCCATGAAGGCGCCGATCATCGCCGCGAATACGGCGACCCAGATCGTTGCGCTCGCGCGGTTGGGGTCGGCTGCGGCGCGCTCAGGCGTCGCGGCCGGCGTTGCGGGTGCTGGCGTCGAGATTGAGAGGCTGTTTGACATGGCGCGACCCTCCGGAAACAAGCTTTGCTTTGGGCGTCGTTGCCGCCTGCGCGGTCGGCGCTGAGTGCGTTGCGATCGTCGGTATCACGGACATGCCGGGCCGCAGCTCGATCGCAGGCGCGGTCTCGGCATCCAGCGCGATCTTCACGGGGATGCGCTGCACGATCTTGGTGAAATTGCCGGTGGCGTTGTCGGGCGGCAGTAGCGCGAATTCCTGGCCGCTGGCCGGCGCGATGGAATCGACGTGACCGTGCACCACCTGGCCCGGGAACGTGTCGACCTCGATCTCGACCGCCTGCCCGGCACGGACATGGGTGAGCTGGGTCTCCTTGAAATTGGCCACCACATAGGCGCCCTCGGCCGGCACGATCGACATCAGCTGCGTTCCGGCCTGCACGTACTGGCCGACGCGCAAGGTGCGGTTGCCGACGACGCCGTCGATCGGAGCGACGATCGTGGAGTAGCCGAGATTGAGTTCGGCCTGATGCTGAAGCGCGGACGCGCGGGCGGATGCGGCCCTCGCCTGCGCGATCTCGGCCTTCAGGAGGTCGACCTGCTTGAGGGCGGAGGCGAGATTGGCGGTGTCGCGCTGGATCGCGGCCTCCGCACCGGCGTTGCGCGCCTGTGCCTGCTGTGCGTTCTGCACACTGCCATAGCCCGTTGCCGCAAGGTCGGTGTAACGCTTGTTCTCCTGCTGGGCGAACATCTTCGCGGCATTGTCGACATCGATGGTCGCTTTGGCTGCCGCGATCACGGCGTCCTGAACATCGAGTTGCGCCTGCTTGCTTGTCACCGTGGCATTTGCCGCGGCGACATCGGCCTTGGCCTGATCGAGCGCGACCCTGAAGTCGCGGTCATCAATCCGGGCCAGCACCTGGCCGGCCTTCACATGCTCGTTATCGCCGACCAGGACACGGTCGAGATAGCCGCTGACCTTCGGTGCGATGGTGGTGTTGTCGGCCTTCACATAGGCGTCATCGGTGGACACGAGGAAGCGGCCGACGGTCCAGTAGTCGTAGCCGTACCAGCTAGCGCCGGTCAGCGCGGCAGCCGCCACGCCCACCAGCAACAGCCTGCGAAGGTTCATCTTTTGGCGGCGGGCCGGGGGCCGTGCAGTGGGCAGGAGGTCTTCCGGCGGAAGGGTTGGAACCACGGTGGCTTCGGTCTTGGACGGGGTGGTGTGCACGGTCATGGCCGGCTCCCTGAATTAGGAAACTTGACGATTTCCAAAATAGGACTAGCTTTGGGACTGTCAATGGAATGACAGGCATCATGTAAAGGCATGGCTCAGGCAAAACCGGAAAGTGAGAGCCGTCCGCGCGGACGGCCGCCCGTGCGGAGCGACGAGGAGACGAAGCAGATCGTCTTCGACGCCGCGCGGCACGCCTTTGCCGTCGACGGCTATGCCGCGACCAGCACCGAAGAGCTGGCGCGCCGCGCCGGCATCTCCACCAAGACGCTGTATCGGCTGTTTCCGGGCAAGGCCGCGCTGTTCGAGGCGATGTGCGCGGATCGGCTCGAGCGGCTGCTCTCCGCCGTCAATCTCCAGGCAACCGACGCGGTCGATATCGAAACCGGCCTGCGCGCCGCGCTGCTTGCCTGCGCCGATCTGGCGCTTGATCCGGAGGTCGTGGCGTTGCAGCGCATGGTGCTGCAGGAATCCGCCGCGTTTCCCGATCTCGCCGCCAACTTCTACAAGAACGGCATTTCCCGCACCGCCACCGCACTCGCGCGCTGGCTCCGCGTCCAGGTGAAGAAAAAGCTCATTGCGCTCGATGATGTCGACGAAGCCGCCGGCATGCTGATCGGCATGGTCGCATCCGCGCCGCAGCGCGCGGCGATCTATGGCGGGATGCCGTTGCCGTCACGCAAGGACATCGAGCGTCGGGTCCAAACCTGCGCGGCTTTATTCCTGAACGGTTGTCGCGCCGCATCGGCCTAGCGGCCGCCCTTTGACAAACCTCGCCGCGTCGACTATCTATTTCGCATGCGAAGTAATAAGGTCTCAGCGGGGCATCACCGGCTGATCTACCTCCTGAGCGTCGCGCAGCGGCGGCTGCAGCGCTGGATGGCGGTGCAGCCCGAGAGCGAGGTGACGCCGGCGCAGGCGGGGCTGCTGTTCATCCTCGGCAAGCAGGACGGTGTCCTGATGGGTGAGGCGGGCACCGCGCTCGATCTTGGCCCGGCCGGCATTTCCGGCCTGGTCGATCGCACGGCAGCTGCCAAGCTGGTCGAGCGGCGGGCCGATCGCGAGGATGGGCGCGCCTGGCGCGTGTGGCTGACGGCGAAGGGACGGATCGCGCTGGCGCAAGCGAAAGCCTCGACCGCGGAGATCAATGCGAGGCTGATGGAAGGGTTTACCAGCGCGGAGATCGATATCGTCGCGCGCTGGCTGAACAGCATTCAGGACAAGTTTCCAAGAGACCCCATAACGGACCCCACAAGAGATCCACAGGAATAACAGGAGAGACTCATGACCGAGCATGTCCGGATCGAGAACAACGGCGGAATTCTCACGCTCACGCTGGCGCGCCCCGATAAGAAGAACGCGCTGACGGACGCGATGTACGGCAAGCTCGCCGACGCCATCGAGGCCGCCGAGTTCGATCCGTCCGCGCGCGTGCTGCTGATCCGCGGCGAAGGCGATATGTTCACCGCCGGCAATGACGTCGGCGAGTTCGCGGCTGTCGCCTCGGGCAAGTCGGAAGGAAGCCGCAACGTCGGGCGCTTCATCCAGTCGCTGGCGCGCTGCACGCGACCGCTGGTCGCAGCCGTGCAGGGCCGCGCCGTCGGGGTCGGCACCACGATGCTCCTGCATTGCGACCTCGTCGTGCTCGCCGACAACACCCAATTGTCGACGCCCTTCGTCAGTCTGGCGCTGGTGCCGGAAGCCGCGTCGAGCCTCTTGATGCCGGCCCGCATCGGCTATGCCCGCGCCTACGAGATGTTTGCGCTCGGCGAGACCGTGCCGGCCAAGGCCGCGCTGGAATGGGGCCTGGCCAACCGCGTGGTGCCGCTCGACAAGCTCGACGCCGAGGCGCTCGCGCTCGCCCAGCGCCTGGCCCGCCAGCCGGCCGGCGCGCTCACCGCGACCAAGAAGCTGATGCGCAATGGCGAGGCGCTGGTCGCGCAGATGCAGGCGGAGGGCGAGCAGTTCGCGCAGCGCCTGCGCACAGCCGAGGCGCGCGAGGCGTTTACCGCCTTTGCCGAGCGGCGTCCGCCGGATTTCACCAAGGTTGCGTAAAGGGCCGCGGCCGCCCGAATGCATGCAGGCGGAAACGCTCCAATTCAACCAAAACCTTAACGAAACATTGGTATGTCGCAATGCAAGGTGGCCGCACGTGAAGTGTAGGCCCCTTGTGAACTCATGGCAATGTTCAAGAAATCGGTAAGTTCGCTTCTCCTGGTATTGATGGCCCTGTTGGCGGCTGGCGCGCTGGCCAGTACGGCAATCCAGATGGTCGGGGCCTTCGGCCGCTATACCGACAGTCTCGAGACGGCGCGACTTGCCGCCGCCGACAAGGCGATTTTCCACGGCGTGCTGTCCCTGCGCAACAATCGCGGCGATGCCCAGAGCGCGCTGCTCGGCGACGACGACGCGCGGGCAAAGCTCGAAGCGGCAGAGAAGGCTGAGCAGGCTGGCTATGAAGGCATCGGCGCCGCAATCGCCAATGCCGACTTTCCCCGCCGCGACGAGCTCGCGAGCACGCTGAAGCAGCGCTGGAGCGAGGCCGCGCCGCAATATCATCTGTTCTATGACGAGGCCAAGCGTCCGCGCGCCGAGCGCAAGATCGAGCGGACCAACTCCTGGTACGATGCCGTCACCAAGGCGATCGAAACCGCGAACCTCGCCTCCACCGCGGTGTCGAACCGCGCCTGGATGAACGATCCCTTCATCGCCCGCATGATCCAGGTCCGCCGCCTCGCCTGGCAGGTCCGCGACCGCTATGGCATCCATTGTTCGGTGCTGCGTTCGAACGTCAACAGCAGCAAGCCGCTCGACGACACCCAGAAGCGATCGCTGGCGCAATGGGACGGCACGATCGCGTCGGGCTGGGCTGGCATGGAAGAAGCGCTGGCGGCGCCCGATGTGGCTCCGGAAATGATCACGGCGGCCAAGGAGGCGCGCGCCAAGACCGACGGCGTCCTCAAGCAGATCAACGATCTCACCAGGAATTTCGACGGCAGCGGCAAGCCCGCGATGGCCGCCTCGGAATGGAACACGCTCTGCCAGTCACCGTTCCCGCAGATTGTCGCCGTCGCGACCAAGGCGCTGGATCAGTCGATCGCGCGGGCCGAGACCATTCAGACCAAGGCCCTCACCAATCTCGTCGTGCAATCGCTCGCGTTCCTGATCGCGCTCGCCGTGACCCTGGCCGGCGTGTACGTGGTGCGCAATCGCCTGATGCGACCGGTGCACGCCATCCTCGATGCCATCGCGCGGATTGGTGCCCGCGACTATGCGACGCCGGTTCCGCAATCCAGACATCCCGACGAATTCGGCACCATGGCCGCTGCGCTTGAAAGCCTGCGCGAGAGTGCTGCGACCGCCGAACGTCTCGGCCAGGAGCGCGAATCGCAGCAGGCCTTGCAGCTTGCCCGCTCCGGCACCGTGGACGAGGCTTGCCGCAGCTTTGACGACACTGTGCAGGCCGTCATCCACAGCGTGGCGGCGTCCACAAAGGAGCTCGATGCGACTGCGACCGGCGTGCGCTCGCTGGTTGCCGAATTCGAGCAGCCAGACCGCAGCGGTCTCCTCTGCAGCCGAGCAGGCCACCAATAATCTCGAGACCGTCGCGGCAGCAACCGAAGAGCTCTCGGCGTCCGTGGGCGAGATCTCCGCGCAGGTGCAGTCGAGCGCACGCGAGGCACGCGAGGCGGTTTCGCAGGTCGAGCAGACCAACGCGACCGTCGAAGTCCTCGATCAGACCGCGGGCCGCATCGGCGAGGTCGTGAAGATGATCCACGCCATCGCCGGTCAGACAAATTTGCTGGCGCTGAACGCGACCATCGAGGCAGCGCGCGCCGGAGAAGCGGGCCGCGGCTTTGCCGTGGTCGCCGGCGAGGTCAAGAGCCTCGCGGCGCAGACCGCAAACGCAACGGAAGAGATTTCGCGGCAGGTCGAGGAGATTCAGGGTGCGACAGGTCAGGCCGTTGCCGCTATCCGCTCCATCGGCGGAGCAATCAACGGTATCGATGAGAAGATGACCGCGATTGCCGCGGCCGTGGAGCAGCAGCGTGCCGCCACCACCGAGATCTCGCGCAACTTCCAGCAGGCCGCGCAAGGCACCCGCGAGGTCACCGACACCATCGGCGGCGTCGCCAAGCTCAATCAGGAGACCGGCAACGCCGGTACGGTTCTGACCGAGTCCGTCAAGAAGATGTCGGCCGATGCCGACCGTCTCCGCGTCGCGGTCGAGGGCTTCCTTGGCGCGGTGAAGTCCGCATAGTCTCTGCATCCCCTGTTCCGACGGCACGCGGATCGGCATTGCCGCCGATCCACGTGCCGGGTACATCTGTTGCGCCGCGCCCGCCGCGCGGCCGCGGCGACAGATATAAGAGAACATCAGGGATGGAGAGTTCGATGCCGGTCACGCCACAGCACAAGGCCCAGCGCCCCTATCGCGGCGTGTTCCCGGTTGCGCCCACCATTTTCGATGCGCGCGGCGAGCTCGATCTCGACGGACAGCGCCGCTGCATCGATTTCATGATCGATGCCGGCTCGCACGGCCTCTGTATCCTCGCCAATTTCTCCGAGCAGTTCGTGCTGACCGATGCAGAGCGCGAGACCGTGATGCATGCGGTGATGGAGCAGGTTGCCGGCCGCGTGCCCGTGATCGTCACCACCACGCATTTCAGCTCGGCCGTGTGCGCGGCGCGCAGCAAGCAGGCCGAGGCCGCCGGTGCCGCCATGGTCATGGTGATGCCGCCCTATCACGGTGCCACCTTCCGGGTGCCGGAAAAAGGCATCGTCGAATTCTTCAAGGTGCTCTCGGATGCGATCAACATCCCGATCATGATCCAGGATGCGCCGGTCGCGGGCACGCCGCTGTCGGTCGATCTGCTGGCGCGGCTGTCGCGCGACTTCGCGAATATCCGTTACTTCAAGATCGAGGTGCCCGGCGCTGCGTCAAAGCTCCGCAGCCTGATCGTGGCGGGCGGCAAGGATATCGAGGGGCCGTGGGACGGCGAGGAGGCGATCACGCTGCTGGCTGATCTCGACGCCGGCGCCACCGGCGCGATGACCGGCGGCGGCTATCCTGACGGCATTCGCCAGATCATCGATCCCTATTTCGCCGGCAAGCGCGAGGAGGCAAAAGCCGCTTACGAGCGCTGGCTGCCGCTGATCAATTACGAAAACCGCCAATGCGGCCTGATCGCGTGCAAGGCGATGATGCAGGCCGGCGGCGTGATCAAGTCGGACACGGTCCGCCACCCGCTGCAGCCGCTGCATCCCGCGACGCGGGCCGGGTTGCTGGAGTTGGCGAAGGAGCGCGACGCGCTGGCGTTGAGGTGGGGGAAGTAGGCCCCGCCGCCAGCCAAAATCTCCGCTGTCGTCCCGGCCTAGTGCGCAATTGCGCACTAGGTCGTGGCTTCAGGAGGTTGTCCATCTGGTCTGAACCGAGGAAGCTGAGGTTGCGAAGCTTCAGTGTTCCAAGGAGAGACCAGATGAACACGCCATAAGAATGCGCCTCTGACGCCCAAAGGTCGAGAGGCGATGGTCCGAAGCGTGGTGGAGGGTGGGCTGAGCAAAGCGGACGCGGCCTACCAGTTCAACACGACGCCGAAGACCGTCGCCAAATGGGTCAAGCGGTTCCGCGCAGAAGGTGTGGAAGGATTGCGTGATCGCTCCTCCAGACCCCATTCATTGCCAAGCCAAACTCCGCCAGCCACGTGCACGGCCATCGAGACGTTGCGCCGGCAGCGCCACACCGGCAAGCAAATCGCGGTCGAGGTCGAGGTATCACCGGCCACTGTCAGCCGTGTCCTGCGCCGCCTGGGACTAAACCGGATACGCGATCTGGAGCCGGCCGAGCCGGAACGCCGCTGATGAGCGCGAGAACCCTGGCGAGATCATTCACATCGACATCAAAAAGCTCGGGCGTTTCGAGCGTGATCGGCCACCGCATCACCGGCGATCGGACCAGTCCGAACAAGAGCCGCGGTGCCGGCTGGGATTTCGTCCACGTCTGCATTGACGACCATTCCCGCGTCGCCTTCTCCGAGATCAAGCCCGACGAGACAGCGAACAGCGCTGTTCCCTTTCTCAAGGCGGCTGTGGCCTATTACAAAAGCCTCGGCGTCACCGTCACGCGCGTTATGACCGACAATGGCAGCTGCTACCAGGCATTCGCCTTCCGCGACGCTTGCCGGGACTTGGGCATCAAGCACATCCGCACCAAGCCCTACACGCCCAGAACAAACGGAAAGGCCGAGCGCTTCATTCAGACCGCGCTTCGGGAGTGGGCCTATGCCCAAGCCTATCCAACATCAGATCGGCGCGCCCAAGAGCTGCCGATCTGGCTGCACCAATACAACTGGCACCGACCCCACGGTGGTATAAAATCTCAAACGCCGATCAGCAGGCTCGGTTTGACCAAGGACAACCTCTTGAGGCTCCACACCTAGTGCGCAATTGCGCACTAGGCCGGGACGACACCGTGGATGTTGCGAAATCCAACCTACTTCGCCAGCGCCCACTCGCCGATGATGCGAAACCGCGCCTTGGCATCATCCTGCCTGAACAACGCGATGCGGTCGATCGCGAGCGTATCGAGATTCAGCGCCGCAAACCGCCCCCGCAGCATCTCCAGGATCGGCCCGCGCCGTTCCGCATCGAGTTGGCCCGTCAGGGTCATGTGGAAGCGGAATTCCTCCATCACGTAAGGATAGCCCCAGCGATCGAGGTAGTCGCGCTGGCGCTCACTGAGTTTCTCGGGCTTTCGACGCACGCGATCCTCGGCAGTGAGGGGCGCGCGGAGGGAATTCAAATCACGGACGCAATCGGCGGCGAGTTGCTGGAGTTCAGCCACTGGCTCAGCCGGAATCACGGCGATGAAGCCGCTGATGGAATCCACGACCGGACGGATCAACGGAATTGGCTGCGCCTTGCTCGCGAATGTCGCGCAGGCTGACATCAGCTCGGCCTCCTCCCTCCCGGCCACGAGCGCCATCGGCGCTTTCAGCGTGCCGTGAAAGCCGTATTTGCGGGGATCCATGGTGATGTCGCGCCAGTCCGGCGCCGTGCGTAGCGCCTCATCCGGAAACGGCACCTCGTCGCCGGTACAGGCATCGTAGCCGAGCAACTCGGCGCCGAAGCGGGAGAGGGCACTGTCGGCGCCGGCGGTAAAATAGATCGCGTAGCGGGAAATACCTGTCATTGCCCGAGCATAACCAATTTATGCCGCGACGACAGCCTCGCGCGGCGTCGCCGCCGTGGCGAGCAGCCGCGTCGCATCGGTCAGATGCAAGAGCCGGCCTGCGGCGATCACCGCGACCAGTCGCGGACGCAGCGGTGCGCTGCCGTCGACCAGCAGAATATCGGCGCGCCGCCCCACGGCGAGCGTGCCGCGATCGGTCAGGCCGGTCGCTTGCGCCGGTGCCGACGAGATCAGCTTCCAGGCGTCCGTCAGCGGCAGCACGCCGTCGGCGGCAAGGCGGAACGCGGCGAGCAGCGGCGCCGGATAGTAATAGTCCGACGCCAGCACCGAACAGAGCCCCTTGGCGATCATGTCGGACGCCTTGGTCCAGCCGGTGTGGCTGCCGCCACGCAGGACGTTCGGCGCACCGTAGACGATGGCGTCGCCATGGTGTGCTGCTTCGCGCGCCGTCTCCTCGTTGATCGGAAATTCGGCGAGCGTCACGCCAAGGCTGCGAAAGTCCCGGCGCATCGCCGGGGTCGCATCGTCATGCGAGAGCATCCGCACCTCGGCCGCGCGAGCCGCCGCAGCGAGCCGGGTGATCGATGCCGGAACGTCGGCAGCGCGCGAGACGATATGCGCGACGAGCTTGTCGAACTCCTCGCTCGACAGCCCGGTGCGCTCCACCATGCGGTTGCGCTTGCGCGGATTGGAGATGTCGGCAACGACTCCGTCCATATGGTCGTTGAAGGCGAACAGGTCGACGCGGCCCTCGGCGAGCCACTGGCTGATCTCGTCCTCGGCGTCGAGATTGTAGGTCTCGTGCCGCAAATGGAAGCGGGTGTCGGCCGCGAATTGCGGACGCTGCCGCTCGATCGCCTCGAGCAGACGGCGCGCATTGTCGCCGCTGCGCAGGCCCGGCTCCCACGACCAGGTCGTGGCGTGAAACACCGTGGTGATGCCGTTGCTGATGACCTGGCGGTCGGTGTCGGCAAGCGCGACGTCGATCGGAAAGTCGACGCCCGCGCGCGGCATCATCTGCCGCTCGAAGGCATCGCCGTGGAGGTCGACGATGCCGGGCAGCACCAGAAGGTTGCGCGCATCGATCGCCAGCCGCGCGCGGCCGCGAGAGCCATCGACCTGCGCGATGTCCGTTCCGGACAGGCCAAGCGAGGTTTCGACGAGCTCGGAGCCGATCAGGGCCCGGCCACCTTCAAGGAATATGTCTGTCACGCGACCGCGCTTCGTTTGCTGGCAGAGGAACGCGCCCCTGCTTCGTATGTTGCCAGGAAATCTTCAATCGCGAGCTTGCGGAAATCGGGCAGTGCCGCACGCAATTTGTCGTGATCCCAGTCCCACCATGCAAGTCTCGCAAGCCGCCCGGCAATCTCTTCCGAGAACCGCCGCCGCACGATCCGCGCCGGATTGCCCGCGACGATGGTATAGGCCGGCACGTCCTTGGTGACGATGGCGCCGGCCGCGATCACCGCGCCGGTGCCGATGTTCCGGCCCGGCAGCACGATCGCGCCATGGCCGATCCAGACGTCATGGCCGATATGGACGTGATGCTGGCGCCGCCAGTCGAAGAATTCAGTGTCGTCGCTCTCACCCGGGAAGTAGGCGCTGGAGCGGTAAGTGAAATGCGCCTGGGTGGCGCGGTGCATCGGATGATTCCCGGGATTGATGCGGGTCATCGCCGCGATCGAGCAGAATTTGCCGATGGTCGTGTAGGTGATCTGCGCGTCGTTCACGGCATAGGAGTAATCGCCCATCGTCACTTCATGCAGCATCGTGCGTGCGCCGACCTCGGTATAGGCGCCGAGCCTGGTCTCGTGCAGTTTCGCGGAAGGGTCGATGGTCGGTTGGACCGAGAGCGCTTTGGCGGCCATAGTGTATCCGAAAGTTCGAGGCAGCGGTTCTCTTCGAGCGGCTTGATGACAATGTCATGACGACGCGATGACAGGGGACGAGGTGTGTAGGATCGCCGCACCGCAGCGGGCGTGTCACACAACTGTTAAGCGTCGGCGTTAGCGATGGGCCCCAGCTACTCTGGAGCCCTATATGCTGGTGGTGGAAGGTCTGACGTGCCGCTTCGGCGCAAAAGCCGCGGTGGACGATGCCTCGTTTCAAATCTCCCCCGGCGGCTTCGTCGGTGTGATCGGGCGCTCCGGCGCCGGCAAGTCGACCTTGCTGCGAACCATCAATCGGCTCGCGACGCCGACCCAGGGCCGCATCCTGTTCGACGGCCTCGATGTCACCGCGCTGCGCGGCAAGGAGCTGCGGCAGTGGCGGGCGCGCTCGGCGATGATCTTTCAGCAGTTCAACCTGGTCGGCCGGCTCGACGTGCTGACCAACGTGCTGATGGGCCGTCTTGCAAAGATGCCGGCCTGGCGCTCGCTGTCGCAGGCCTGGCCTGAGCAGGACAAGGCGCTGGCGATGTCGGCGCTCGAGCAATTCGACATCGCCTCGCTCGCCGCCCAGCGTGCCGATCAGCTGTCGGGTGGCCAGCAGCAGCGCGTGGCGATCGCACGCGCCCTGGTTCAGCAGCCCGATATCATCCTCGCCGACGAGCCGATCGCCTCGCTCGATCCGCGCAACACCAAGATCGTCATGGATGCGCTGCTCCGGATCAACAAGCATTTCGGCATCACCGTGATCTGCAATTTGCATTCCCTCGATCTGGCGCGCAGCTATTGCGATCGCCTGATCGGCATGGCGCAGGGCCGCGTGGTGTTTGACGGCGCACCGTCCGCGCTGACCGATCTGGTCGCGCGCGAGCTCTACGATCTCGAGGCCGCCGACGTCATGGGCGGCACGCCTGCGCCGGCGCCCGAGGGCGTCCCGGCGCTCGGAACCGCCGCGGCCGCCTGAGTCACGTCGCACCTGTAGTTGCCAGTTTTTTGCGTCAACCGACCCAACCGATGAAGAGGGTATCATGATCACTCGCAGACTAGTCCTTGCCGGCGCCGCCGCGCTGACCTTCACCTCGTCCGCCTTCGCCGAAGACTGGAAGACGAAATATCCGGAGATCACCTTCGCCGTGATCCCGGCCGAGAACGGCTCCGGCGTCACCGAGCGCTACGGACCCTTCGTCAACTATCTGTCGAAGGAGCTCGGCATCAAGGTGACCCTGCGCGTCGCCAACGACTACGCTGCGGTTATCGAAGGCCAGCGCGCCGGCAACATCCATATCGGCTATTACGGTCCGGCCTCGTTCGCGCGCGCCCGCCTGACCGGCGTCAAGACCGACGCCTTCGTGATCGACGTCAATGCCGACGGCTCGAAGGGCTATTACTCGGTGTTCTACGTGCTGGCGAAGTCGCCGTACCAGAAGGTCGAAGAGCTCAAGGGCAAGAATCTCGGCCTGGTCGATCCGAACTCGACCTCGGGCAACAACATGCCGCGTTTCAAGCTGAACACGATGGGCATCGATCCCGACGCCTATTTCTCCAAGGTCATCTTCACCGGCAGCCACGAGAACGCCGTGCTGGCCCTGGCCCAGGGCACGGTTGACGTCGCCGCCAACTGGTGGAACGCCGACGACGATTCCAACCTGACCCGCATGCTCAACAAGGGCATGGTGAAGTCGGCCGACGGCACCGTGATGAAGAAGGAAGACTTCCGCATCATCGTGAAGTCCGACCTCATCATCAACTCGCCCTACGCCTATCTCAGCGACCTGCCGGATGACATGAAGGCCGCGATCAAGAAGGCCTTCCTGGATGCGGCCCAGAACGATCCCGAGGCGTTCAAGAAGCTCTCTGACGGCAAGAACAAGCCGTGGGAGCCGATCGCGAACGACGATTACAACAAGACCATCGAGCTGATTAAGTTCGTCGACAATCTGCGCAAGAAGGCGTCCTGATCTCGTCAGGACGATGCTACTCGAGCCGGGTCGATGGACCCGGCTCTTCTTCTTGATGGACCGACCAGTACATGACGCTCGCCGTTTCGATTCTCCCCGAGCAGCAGCTCGCCGTGCTGAATGCGGCCTACCGCAAGGCGGTTGCGCGCAAGCGCCTGCGGCTTGCGGCAGGCGCCGGGCTGTTCATCGCTGCGCTGATCGTGGCCTCGATCGGCGCCGAAGTTAATTTGCGAACCTTCTTCACGTATTTCGGCAATTTCGTCAGCTATTTCGACCGCATTCTCACGCTCGACAACGGCCAGCGGGTCTGGACCAATTTTGGCGAGTGGTTCTGGGGCTGGCACAAATGGCTGAAGCTGCTCGCCGAGACCCTGCTGATCAGCTATGTCGGCACGCTGATTGGTGCGGTCTTAGCGTTCGCGCTCAATTTCTTCGCCGCTGAGAATACGTCGCCGGCACCCTGGCTGCGCTTCGTGGTGCGGCGGCTGCTCGAATTCGCCCGTACCGTGCCGGGCATCGTCTTCGCGCTGATCTTCGTGATCGCCTTCGGCCTCGGACCGATGGCGGGTGTGCTCGCGATCGCGATCCACTCCACAGGCGCGCTCGGCAAGCTGTTTTCCGAGATCGTCGAAAATGCCGACATGAAGCCGGTCGAAGGCATCCGCTCGACCGGCGCGAGCTGGCTCTCCTGCATGCGCTTTGCGATCCTGCCCCAGGTCTCGGCGGGCTACGCCAGCTACGCGCTGTTGCGTTTCGAGATCAATGTGCGCGAGGCCTCGGTGATGGGTTTCGTCGGTGCCGGCGGTATCGGCCAGGAGCTCATCGTCGCGATCCGCAAGTTCTACTACTCGGATGTCAGCGCCATTCTCGTGACCATCATCCTCACGGTCTTCCTGATCGACATCACGACCGGCTGGGTGCGCGGCCGCCTGTTCGGCAAGGAGGCGCGGACGTGAGCAAGCCGCCCGCAGTCGACACCGCCGAGATCCGCGCGCGCTATCCCGATGTGTTCGAGCGGCCGGCCGCGGCGCGGCTCGCAACGCCGGCCATGATCGTCGCGGCGCTCGCCATTTTTATCTACGGCCTGGTCGATCTCGATTTCTCGCCGTCACGGCTCTTCAACGGTCTCAGCCAGCTCGGCTGGATCGGCATGATGATGATCCCGCCCGATCCCGGCTCGTCGCTGCCGCTCTATCTGAAGGCGATGGGCGAGACGCTGTCGATCGCGCTGCTCGGCACCACGCTGGCTGCGGTGCTCGCGCTCCCGGTCAGCCTGTTTGCCGCGCGCAACGTGGTTCCGTCGAATATCCTGCGCTTCCCGGTCCGGCGTTTCCTGGATTCGATCCGCGGCGTCGACACGCTGATCTGGGCGCTGGTGTGGATCAATGTGGTCGGGCTCGGCCCGTTCGCGGGCGTGCTCGCCATCGCCGTGTCGGATTTCGGCGCCTTCGGCAAGCTGTTCTCGGAGGCGATCGAAGGTGCCGACCAGAAACAGGTCGAGGGCATCCGCGCCTCCGGCGGCAGCGCCTTGCACGAGATCCGCTTCGGCCTGTTGCCGCAGGTGCTGCCCGTGATCGCGGGCCAGGTGCTCTATTTCATCGAATCCAACACCCGCTCGGCCACCATCATCGGCATCGTCGGCGCCGGCGGCATAGGGCTCCAGCTCGCCGAGCAGATCCGTGTGCTGGAATGGCAGAAGGTGTCGTTCCTGATCCTGATGATTTTGGTCGCGGTCGCCGCGATCGACTTTATCTCGGGCAAGCTGCGCTTTGCGATCATTGGGCGCCGGGCCGTGGCCTAACTCGGAGCCGCGAACTCTCCATGCCTTCTTCCCTTGTGGGAGAGGGTGAAGAGGTCGCTCGCTCACCCGTTCTCCACCAGAAACTCGACCCGCTCGGCCGCAAATCGTGAGTGCTTGGTCACCAGCGGCTTGCCGTCGAGATCGAGGTCGGTGGCGTCGACCACGAGGATCGGCCGACCGAGCGGGAGGTCGAGCCGCGCGGCGTCGGTCGCGTCGACGATGCCGGCGGTGATCCGGGTGGCGCCGCGGCGATAGTCGCGGACGCCGTAATGCTCGAGCAGCTTCGTCATCGAGCGCGTCGCGGCAAACACGTTGCCCGCGCCCGGAAACAGGTCCGCCGACAGCCAGGTCGTGGACACGCAGATCGGCGTGCGGTCGGCGAGGCGAATGGCCTCGATCCGGACCAGCGGCGCGCCGACCTTCAATCCCAGTTCCCGCGCGAGTTCGCGGGTGGCGACGTCTTCTGAGGCCTCAATCAATTGCCCACGCGGCTCGCGGCCGCCAGCGCCAACGATCTCGGAGAAGCGCGTGCGTGAGCGCAGCGGATAGGCGAGTTTCTGCGCCTCGACATAGGTTCCGCTGCCGCGCTCGGCGCGCACCAGGCCGCGCTCGGCAAGGGCCGCCAGCGCGCGCCGCACGGTGTGGCGGTTGACGCGATAAGTCTCGGCAATCTCCATCTCGCCCGGCAGCTTGTCGCCGGCGGCAAAGCGGCCGTCGGCGATGCCGCGTTCGATGCCATCGGCAACGAGGCGCCACAGCGCGACGCCCGAGGAGGAGGTGTCCTGCATGCTCATGTCGCCGACCAGCCTAGCCCGAAAATCATACGTCTGTCACGAAACGGTCATGGCGTTTCCGTATCAAGTTGTCTATTATCATAGACAACTTGGATTCGGCAAGGTCGGTGGATTCGGTGACCCAGCACACTACCCAGCAAGCCCAGCGCCAGGCCGCCATGGCCGTGCTGGCGCACGCGGAGGCGGGCGAGATCGCCGCCCGCCTCCGCACGATCCCCTTGCCCGGCCATCAGGATCTGCGCGAACCGGAGAACGGCCTGGTGATGTTGCGCGGCCGGGTCGGCGGTGATGGCGCCCCGTTCAATCTCGGTGAGGCGACGGTGTCGCGCGCGGCGGTGCGGCTTGCGAGCGGCGAGGTTGGCTTCGGCTACACGCTCGGGCGCGACGGTGAGAAGGCGCGGCTGATCGCGCTGTGCGACGCGCTGGCGCAGTCGCGGGACTTTTGCGGACTGGTCGAGCGCGACGTTATCGCGCCGTTGCGCGAGCAGCTTATGATTCGGCGCAAGCAGGTGGCGGAAGAGACCGCGGCGACGAAGGTCGATTTCTACACCATGGTGCGCGGTGAGGGGTGAGGCCATGACCACGATTGCGGAACTGCCGCCGGGATTCGTCGACAAGGTATTGTCGGCGCAGTCGACCTTTCGCTCGGTCATGGACGCTATGGCCCGGCCGGGCTCGGTCCAGCGCATCGTGCCGATGGCGGGAACGGCTGGACCGATGATGCGCGGCACCGCTGCGATCGCGCTGACGCTGTTCGACCACGACACGCCGCTCTGGCTCGATACGCGGATGTCGGAAAGCTCCGACGTGACAAAATGGATGAAGTTTCACACCGGCGCGCCGGTGATACAGGATTCCTCGATCGCGGCCTTCGCGCTGATCAGCGACGGCACGTTGCTGCCGGCGTTCGAGCGTTTCGCGCTCGGCACGAATGAATATCCGGATCGCTCGACCACGGTGATCATTCAGGTCGAGAGCCTGGACTCGGGACGGAGCTTTGAGCTGCGCGGCCCCGGCATCGACGGTGTCGCAACGCTGCAGGCTTCGATCAAGCCCTTCGACCTGTTCGAGCGCCTGCGGTTCAACGAGACGCTGTTTCCGCGTGGCATCGATTTGGTTCTGGTCGCCGATGATTTCGTGGTTGCGGTCCCGCGTACCACGCGCGTCGTGAGCAAGGGAAGCTAAGCATGTATGTCGCAGTCAAAGGCGGCGAACGCGCCATCGAGAACGCCCATCGCCTGCTCGCCGATGCGCGGCGCGGCGACAGAAGCGTTCCGGAAGTCTCCCTCGACCAGATCTCGGAGCAGCTTGGGCTAGCCGTCGATCGCGTCATGAGCGAAGGCTCGCTCTATGATCGCGAACTCGCGGCGCTGGCCATCAAGCAGGCGCGCGGCGATCTGATCGAGGCGATCTTCCTGGTCCGCGCCTTCCGCGCCACGCTGCCGCGCTTCGGCGCCAGCGAGCCGGTCGACACCGGCGCCATGCGGGTGCAGCGGCGGGTGTCGTCGACCTTCAAGGACGTTCCCGGCGGCCAGATCCTCGGCCCGACCTTCGACTATACGCATCGGCTGCTCGATCCCTCGCTCGCCGAAGGTTTCGTGCCTGAAGTGCCGGCAACCGCCGAAGCTTCAACTGCGCCGACGCCGCGCGTGACGGACATCCTGGGCCGCGACGGGTTGATCGAATCCTCGCCACGCGCCGAGGACGGCGCCAGCGTCGGCGATCTCACCCGCGAGCCGCTGAACTTCCCTGCGGACCGCGACCTGCGCCTGCAAAATCTGGCGCGCGGTGACGAGGGCTTTCTGCTGGCGATGGGCTACTCCACCCAGCGCGGCTATGGCCGCAACCATCCCTTCGCCGGCGAGATCCGCTTCGGCGAGGTCGAGGTCGAATTCGCCGCGGAAGACGTCGGCTTTGCCGTGCCGCTTGGCTCGATCGAGCTGACCGAATGCCAGATGGTCAACCAGTTCAAGGGTTCTGCGACGGAAGCGCCATGCTTCACCCGCGGTTACGGACTTGCGTTCGGCCAGAGCGAGCGCAAGACGATGTCGATGGCGCTGGTGGATCGTGCCTTGCGCGCCCGCGAGCTCGGTGAAGAGGTGGGGGCCCCGGCGCAAGATGAAGAATTCGTGATGTCGCATTCGGACAACGTCCAGGCCACCGGCTTCGTCGAGCATCTGAAGCTGCCGCACTATGTCGACTTCCAGTCCGAGCTCGGCCTGCTGCGCAAGCTGCGCCAGGAATTTGCCGAAGCGTCTGCCGAGGCCGATGCGCCTGATGCGATGAAGGAGGCCGCGGAATGAACGCGCCCGCCTACAATTTCGCCTATCTCGACGAGCAGACCAAGCGGATGATCCGCCGCGCGATCCTGAAGGCGATCGCGATCCCCGGCTATCAGGTGCCGTTTGCCAGCCGCGAAATGCCGATGCCTTATGGCTGGGGCACCGGCGGCGTGCAGGTGACGGCCGCGATCCTGGGGCCTCAGGATGTGCTGAAGGTGATCGACCAGGGCTCGGACGACACCACCAACGCGATCTCGATCCGCAAATTCTTCGCCAAGACCGCCGGCGTCGCCACGACGACATCGACGGAAGATGCAACCGTGATCCAGACCCGTCACCGCATTCCCGAGACGGCGCTGCACGAAAACCAGGTGCTGGTCTATCAGGTGCCGATCCCGGAACCCCTGCGCTTCCTCGAGCCGCGCGAGACCGAGACGCGGCGCATGCATGCGCTCGCCGAATACGGCCTGATGCATGTGAAACTCTATGAGGACATCGCCCGCTTCGGCCATATCGCAACCGCCTATGCCTATCCGGTGAAGGTGAATGCGCGCTACGTGATGGATCCGTCGCCGACGCCGAAATTCGACAATCCCAAGATGGACAATTGTGCGGCGTTGCAATTGTTCGGCGCCGGGCGCGAGAAGCGCATCTATGCGATTCCGCCCTACACCCAGGTGGTGTCGCTCGATTTCGAGGATCACCCGTTTGAACCCTACCGCTTCAACGCGCCCTGCGCGCTCTGCGCGGCGGACAACTCCTACCTCGACGAGATCGTCACCGACGACAAGGGCGGCCGCATGTTCGTGTGCTCGGACACCGACTATTGCGAGGGACGTCAGGCCGCCGGCCATCACGGCAGCCTGAGCGCTGCGCCGTACAAGGAGAAGGCGCAGGGGGGCTCACATGGCTGATCACGACATGCTCGAGAACGACCAGCCGCTGCTGGTCGCAAACTCCCTCAGCAAGTCCTACGGCCGCATCACCGCGTGCCGCGATGTGTCCTTCTCGCTCTATCCCGGCGAGGTGCTCGCAATCGTCGGCGAATCCGGCTCCGGCAAGTCGACCCTGCTTCAGCTCCTGTCGGGCCAGCTCGCGACCAGCGGCGGGCATGTGTCCTACCGGATGCGCGACGGCGTCACTCGCGATCTCGCCACGCTGGGTGAGGCGGAGCGGCGCTTCCTGTTCCGCACCGATTGGGGTTTTGTGCACCAGGATCCCGCGCAGGGGCTGCGCATGGCGGTTTCGGCCGGCGCCAATGTCGGCGAGCGACTGATGGCGGTGGGCTGCAATCACTATGGCCGCATCCGCGACACCGCCTCCGATTGGCTCACCCGGGTCGAGATCGACGTCGCGCGCATCGACGACGCGCCGCGGACCTATTCCGGCGGCATGCGCCAGCGCCTCCAGATCGCGCGCAACCTCGTCACCGAGCCGCGGCTGGTGTTCATGGACGAGCCGACCGGCGGCCTTGACGTGTCTGTCCAGGCCCGCCTGCTCGATCTCCTGCGCAGCCTCGTCGCCGAGCTGAACCTCGCCGTCATCATCGTCACCCACGACCTCGCGGTCGCGCGGCTGCTGTCGCATCGCGTAATGGTGATGAAGGGCGGCCGCGTCATCGAGACCGGCCTCACCGACCAGGTGCTCGATGATCCCCGTGAGCCCTATACGCAACTCCTCGTTTCCTCGATTCTGCCGCCATGAGCTCTCTGATGACCGCCATGATCGACGTCGCCGACGCCAAGAAGACCTTTACGATGCACCTGCAAGGCGGCATCGAGCTGCCGGTGGTGAGCGGCGTGACCTTTCGCGTCAATCCAGGCGAATGCGTCGTGCTGTCCGGTCCGTCCGGCGCCGGCAAATCATCGATCCTGAAAATGATCTTCGGCAATTACCGCTGCGACTCCGGGCGCATCGGCATCCGCCATCGCGGCGCGCTGATCGACCTCGCCACCGCGGAGCCGCGCCAGGTCCTCAATGTCCGCCGCGCGACCATCGGCTATGTCAGCCAGTTCTTGCGCGCAGTGCCGCGCGTTGCGACGATCGACGTCGTCGCCGAGCCCTTGATCGTGAACGGAACGACCCGCGCCGATGCGCAGGCGCGCGCCGGCGAGCTGCTGCATCGGCTCAACATCCCCGAGCGGCTCTGGCAACTGCCGCCCGCGACCTTCTCCGGTGGCGAGCAACAGCGCGTCAACATCGCGCGCGGCTTCATCTCGGAGCTGCCGATCCTGCTGCTCGACGAGCCGACTGCCTCGCTTGACGCTGCAAATCGCGCGGTCGTGGTCGGGTTAATCGCCGAGAAGAAGAAGCGGGGCGTCGCCATGGTCGCGATCGTCCATGACGACGAGATCCGCCATCTGATCGCCGACCGCATCGTCGACGTCACCAGCTTTGCCGCCGCGGCCTGAAGGAAATTGTACGACATGAACGCCAAGCTGAAAGACACCGTGATCGCCAACGCCAGGATCGTACTGGCTGACCGGGTGATCGAGCAGGGCTGGCTCGCTCTTGCCAATGGGCGCATCGCCGAGATCGGCGAGGGCAGGGCGCCCGCGGGCGCCAATGACGCCGGCGGCGACTTGATCATGCCCGGCCTGATCGAGCTCCACACCGACCATCTCGAAGCGCATTACGTGCCGCGCCCAAAAGTGTTCTGGAATCCGGTCGCGGCCGTCATCTCCTATGACGGCCAGCTCGCCACCTCGGGCATCACCACGGTGTTCGATTCGCTCCGGGTCTGGCGCGAAGACGGCGCCGAAGAAGTTGATGGCCGTGCCGGCGTGCTCGCCGCCGCGATCACGACCGCGCGCGATGCTGACTTGCTGCGCGCCGACCACTTCCTGCATCTGCGCTGCGAAATCCCGATGCCGAGCGTGGTCGAGGAAGCCAGGGAGCTGATCGACCGTCCCGACGTGCGGCTGATGTCGCTGATGGACCACACCCCCGGCCAGCGTCAGTTCCGCGATGAAGGGAAGCTCCGCGATTATTATCGCGGCAAGGGCGGCGGCAAGACCGATGCCGAACTCGACGAATTGTTCGCGAAGCGTTTCGAGTATCAGAAGGCCTATGCCGCGACCAACATGCGCGTGATCGTGGCGCTGGCGCACGAATACAACATTCCGCTCGCGAGCCATGACGACACCACCGAGGAGAACGTCGCCGACGCCGTGCGCGACGGCGTTTCGGTGGCGGAATTCCCGACCACGATGGAGGCCGCGCGCGGCCTGCACCAGGCCGGCATCGACATCCTGATGGGCGCGCCCAACGTCGTGCGCGGTGGCTCGCATTCCGGCAATATCGCTGCGGTCGATCTCGCCCGCGAAGGCCTGCTCGATATCCTGTCGTCGGACTACATCCCATCGAGCCTGCTGATGGCCGCGCTGCAACTGCCCGAGCATGTGCCCGCGATCAGCCTTGCGGCGGCGGTTCGCACCGTCACGAAGGCGCCCGCCGAGGCAGTCGGCTTGTCCGATCGCGGCGAGATCGCGGTTGGCAAGCGTGCCGATCTGATCCGCGTCCACGTTGCGGGCAGCGTTCCCGTGGTTCGCAGCGTCTGGCGCGAAGGGGGACGTGTCGCATGAGCGAGTGCACGACGATGTCGGCTGAGCAGACGGGCGCGATCGGACCCGGGCGGCTCGTGCTCGTGGTCGGCCCGAGTGGCGCCGGCAAGGACACCTTGCTGCGGCTGGCGCAGGCGGCCTGTGTCGACGATCCCGAAATCGTCTTCCCGCGCCGTGTCGTGACGCGTGCGTCCTCCGCCGACGAGGACAATATCGCGGTGAGCCCGGAGGAATTCGGCCGTGCGCGCGATCACGGCGATTTCGCCGTGCATTGGGACGCACATGGGCATTCCTATGCCCTGCCTCTGGAGATCAACGACGACATCCGTGCCGGGCGCGCCGTCGTCGCCAACGTCTCGCGTACAGTGATCGCTGCGTTGCGCCGGGCCTATGCCAATGTCGTCGTGGTCGCGATTACGGCGCCACCCGACGTGCTGGCGCAGCGGCTTGCCGCGCGCGCGCGTCACAGCGACGGCAATATCACCGACCGTCTGGTGCGCAGCGTCGATGACGCAGCGGCGAATGCCGATGTCACGATCCTCAATGCCGGCAGCGCTCAGTATCACGGCCGTCAGCTCGTGCGCGTGATCAGGAATGAATGCTGGCGTGAGTAACCGCCGGCGCAACCAGGAGAGTGTGGAATGACGGTGATCAGTACGGTCGAAGAGCTAGAGGCCATCTACGGCGCCACCAATGACGCCTCGACCGTGAAAGTCGCTGACCGTGTCACGCCGCTCTATCGCATCTTCATCGAAAAGGCGCCGTTTGCTGCGCTCGCGACCATCGGGCCCGAGGGCATCGACTGTTCGCCGCGCGGCGACCTGCCCGGCTTCGTCCGCATCCACGATCCGCATACGCTGATGCTGCCGGATCGGCGCGGCAACAACCGGGTCGATTCCTTGCGCAACATCGTGCGCGATCCCCGCGTGTCGCTGATGTTCCTGATCCCCGGCTCCGGCAACGCCGTCCGCGCCAACGGCCGCGCGCATCTGTCGGTCGATCCGGATCTGCTGGCGTCCTTCAGGGTCGAGGGCAAGGCGCCGCGCAGCGTCATGGTGATGAACGTCGAGGAAATCTACTTCCAGTGCGCCCGCGCCATCGTCCGCTCCGACCTCTGGAATCCCGACAAGCGCGTCGATCCGAAGACGCTGCCGACACCGGGGCAAATCCTCGCCGAGATGAGCCAGAACAAGGTCGGCGGCGATGAGTATGATCGGATCTGGCCGGAGCGCGCGGCGGCGACGATGTGGTGAGGTCTCTGTTCTCCTAGGGAGGGTGCTCGCCGCGCTTGCGGCGAGACGGGTGAGGGGTCTTTCTCCGCGAACTCGTAATGCAGTTAGTGCGCGCCGATAGAACCCCTCGTCCGGCGCCATAGCCGAAGCTCCGCTTCGGCGTTCTTAAGAACGGCGGCCAAGGCCACCTACGCCACCTTCTCCCGCAAGGGGAGAAGGGAACGGCCGCAATCACCTCGCTCTCAATTAAACGCCATCCCGCCGCTCAGCGCGATCGTCTGTCCGGTCATATAGGCATTGTCGACCAGCAGCATCACGGCTTTCGCCACCTCGTCCGCCGTGCCGAAGCGGCCGAGCGGGATGCGGCTGACGAGTTGCGGCTGGCCGCTCATCATGTCAGTTTCGATCAGCGACGGCGCCACCGCATTGACAGTGATGCCCTCCTTCACCAGCCGCGCCGCATAACCGCGCGTGAGGCCCTCCATGCCGGCCTTGGAGGCATTGTAGTGCGGGCCGATCGAGCCGGCGCCGCGCGCGGCACCCGAGGAGATGTTGACGATGCGCCCCCACTTTCGCGCGCGCATCGACGGCAGCACGGCCTGTGTGCACAGGAAGACCGATTTCAGGTTGACCAGGATGGTGCGATCGAAATCGTCCTCGGTGAGATCGTCGACGCCGCGCGTAATGGCGATGCCGGCATTGTTGACGAGAATGTCGATCGGCCCGAGTCCTGCTGTGACGCGCTCGACCATGTTGGCGACGGCATCGCGTTGTGAAACGTCGGCCGCGACGACAATGGCGCGTCCGCCATGTTGGCCGATCTCGCCTGCGAGCCGCTCGGCCTGTCCGATCTGCTCGCGGCAATTGATTGCCACGGCTGCGCCGGCCGCAGTCAGTGCCCGACAGACGGCGGCACCGATCCCGCGCGAACCGCCGGTGACGAGCGCCACGCGCCCCTTCAGATCATCCGCCATGTCCAGACCTCCCAAATTTGTCTGTAAGCGTATCACGCCGGCTGCGTGCCGGTGTTGAACTCATCGCGAGATGAATTCGTCTGTCAGTGCTTGCGGCGGGAGAAGCGCCCCAGCGCACCGTCACCAAATATGGATAGCCATTTCATTGACCAATCGCGCTAATCACCTGATATTCGAAGCATCGAAACTGCTCCTCGATCTTGAAGCCCGCGACATGAGAACCGATCACCAGCGTAGCCCGAATGACATGCACGTCTGCATGACGCGACGCTGTTTCTCGGCGGCCACCGGCGCCTGTTGTTGTTGCTGACCGCCTCTTAGCAGCCTCTCACACCGCAAATCTCAAGACAGGAACGCCGAATTTCGGCGAACGAGCAGCCATGTCCCAATCGAACGCCTACATCATCGAAATCCACGATCGCGCTGCCGGCATCATCGCAAGAGATGAGCGCGGCTTCCGTTTCTTCTCCTCCGAACGCCTGTTCGACAGCCTCGAGGGACGCCAGTTCCGCTCCGCGCGCGAGGCCGAGCGTGCGGCCCGTGCGGTGTTCGCCGAGCGGAGCCGGCGCGTGAATTCCCAGCTGTTCGCCTACTGATCCCATGGAAAGGACCACGTCATGCTGACCCGACGGCACATTCTCGTAACGACACTCCTGCTCGCAACAACCCTGGCCGCGCCCGCGCGTGCTGAGGACAGACCGACGGAAATTCGCATCGGCACGCAGAAGGGCGGGCTCTTCCCGGCCGTGCGCCAGCGCCAGACGCTCGAAAATGTCTTCAAACCGCTTGGCATCGAGATCAAATGGATCGACTTCCAGTTCGGTCCGCCGCTGCTGGAGGCTATCAATGTCGGCAGCGTCGATTTCGGCTTTGTCGGCGACACTCCGCCGATCTTCGCCCAGGCTGGTGGCGCAAAAATCAAATATGTCGCCGCCGTGAAGTCCGAGGGTGACAACCAGGCGATCATCGTTCCCAAGGATTCGCCGATCAAGACGCTGGCCGACCTCAAGGGCAGGCGCGTCGCCTTCGGCAAGGGATCGAGTGCGCACAATCTTCTGGTCGCCGCGCTTGAAAAGGCCGGGCTGTCCTGGTCCGACATCACGCCGGCGCCGCTTGCGCCGGCCGATGCGACGGCGGCCTTCGTCAAGGGCTCGGTCGATGCCTGGTCGATCTGGGATCCGTATCTGGCGCTCGCCGAGTTGAAGGAGAACGCCCGCGTCCTCGTCTTCGACAAAGACGTCCACAAACCGAACGCCTACTATATCGCCAATACGGATTTCGTTGAGAAGTATCCATCGCTGGTCGCAAAGCTCAACACGACCTTCGCGTCTGAAGGCGTGTGGGCGGAGGCGCACCACGAGGAGGTCGCAAAGGCGCAGGCCGAGGCGACCGGCGTCGACATCGAGGCCATCAGGCGCTTCGTCAACCGCTCCAGCTACAGCGTGGTGCCGCTCGATGCCGAGGTGATCAAGAGCCAGCAGGCCGTCGCCGACCGCTTTGCGAAGCTTGGCCTGATCCCGAAGCCGGTCAACGTCCCCGACATCGTCTGGAAGTGGACGCCGGGATCCTGAGCGGTCCTCAACTTCTCAGCGCTGCCAGCAATTCATCCGGGCGCTCGGCCATGATCATGTGGCCGGCGCCCGGTACCACGACGGTCTTCGCGTGCGGGATCGCCGCCGCAAGCGCCTTGCCCGCCTTTGCCGGTGTCATCATGTCGCGCTCGCCGAGGATCAGTGTGGTCGGCACCCTCACGCTTGCGGCAGCTTGAAGCGCATTCGCGTAAGCGTTGCAGGCCGACAAATCCTTGAACAGCACGCCCGGCCCGCAATGCTTCAGCACCGCCTGCGCGCCGCCATGCATCCACAGGCCCGGCGCGAGGCTGCCACCGAGTTCGGCGTTGAAGCCGAGGCCCCAGATCGACACCATGTCGTTTGCATCCTGCGAGTTGGCCTCGGCCGCCTTTAACAGATCGGGCCCGACCGTCATCGTCGCGGCCGTGCCGATCAGGCTCAGCGCGGAGACCTTGTCGGGATGTCGCGCAGCCGTCTCCAGCGAGATCAGCGATCCCATGGAATGGCCGATCAGATGCGCCTTCGTCGCGCCTGCCGCATCGAGCAGTGCCGCCGTCCAGTCGGCCATCTCGGCGATGCTCGCGAGCGAAGGTCCGGCCGAGCGGCCGTGGCCGGGCAGGTCCGGCGCCAGCACGCCAAAACCATGATGGGCGAACCAGCGCGTATGCAGGGCCCAGGTCGAATGGTCGAAGCCGGCGCCGTGGATGAAGACGACCGCGGGCAGGGATTTGTCGAATTCGCGGCCGCCGGTTGCGACAAAGATTTCGGCGCCGTTGACGGAGAGCTTCATGGTGTCAGACCTTTTGCGAGATGCGCAGCGCCTGTGCAAGATCGTCGATGATGTCGCTGGCCGTCTCGATGCCGACCGACAGCCGCACCAGCTCCTCGCCGACCCCGGCAGCCTTGAGCTGCTCGGCATCCATCTGCTGATGGGTGGTCGAGGCGGGGTGGATCACCAGCGTCTTGGCATCGCCGACATTGGCGAGATGGCTGATCATGCGTAGCGACTCGATGAACTTGCGACCCGCGGGCCGGCCGCCCTTGATGCCGAAGGAGACGATCGAGCCCGCGCCGCGCGGCAAGAGCTGCTTTGCGAGCTGATAGTCGGGATGGTTTTCCAGCGAGGGGTGCAGCACCCAGTCGACCGCCTTGTTGGACTTCAACGCCTCCAACACGAGATGCGTGTTCTGGACATGGCGGTCCATGCGTACGCCGAGCGTCTCGACGCCCTGCAGCAGCTGGAACGCGTTGGTCGGCGACAGGCAGGCGCCGAAATCGCGCAGGCCTTCGGTGCGCGCGCGCATGATGAAGGCGGCGGTGCCGAACTGCTCGTCGAAGACGATGCCGTGATAGCCGCCATAAGGCTCGGTCAGCACGCCGAATTTCCCGGATGAGCGCCAGTCAAAACGGCCGCCGTCGACGATCGCGCCGCCGATCGCGATGCCGTGGCCGCCGATCCATTTGGTCGCCGAATGCATCACGATGTCGGCGCCCAGCTCGATCGGGCGGCTGAGATAGGGCGTCGCAAAGGTGTTGTCGATCAGCAGCGGAATCTTTGCCGCATGCGCAATCGCGGCGACCTTCGGAATGTCGAGCACTTCCAGCCCGGGATTGCCGATGGTCTCGCCGATCACCAGCTTCGTGTTCGGCTGGATCGCCGCACCGAACGCATCATGATCGCGCGGCTTGACGAAGGTCGTGGTGATGCCGAAGCGCGGCAGCGTGTGCGCCAGCAAATTGATGGTGCCGCCATAAAGCGAACTCGAGGCCACGATGTGGTCGCCGGCATTGAGCAGCGTCGCGATGGCGAGATGCAGCGCGGCCATGCCGCTCGCGGTGCAGATCGCGCCGACGCCGCCTTCCAGCGCCGCGAGCCGCTCCTCGAGCACGCCGGTGGTCGGATTGGAGATGCGCGTATAGATATGGCCGGCGCGCTCGAGGTTGAACAGCGCGGCGGCGTGATCGGAATCCTGGAACACGTAGGACGTGGTCTGGTAGATCGGCACCGCGCGGGCGCCGGTTGCGGGATCCGGATGCTGGCCCGCATGCAGGCTCAGGGTCTCGAAAGCGGGCGGCTTGGGCGCGGGCATGCTTGGCCTCGTTAATTCCTCGGTAAGACAATTTCCTAGCAAGACCTGGAAGATTTGCCACAGATCGGGGACGTGCGTCAGCCGTTGACAGGCCGATTTTGCGTCTTTCTGCCCAAGCGCGTGGCACCGGACTTGCGATGTAACTCAGTTCTTAACGAATTCGCTCTAATTTGGGCATTCCCACTTACGTGATCCTTCGCCTCGTTGATGGACGGCGCTCGTTAAAGCAGCAGGGACGGAATGTCGGCTCTCAAGAACCTGGTTTCTTTCCGCTCGATCGGCGCCAAGCTCGCGCTCATGACCGTGGTCGGTGCGATCTGCATGGCGCTGGTCGCCACCACGGTGCTGTGGATCGCGCGCAATCAGCTCGTCACCGAGCGGGTCGAGAAGGCGCATGCCGCCGTCGATATCGTCTGGAACCTGGCCGACGGTTACTACAAGGCCTACAAGGCCGGCCAGATGACGGAGGAGGAGGCCAAGAAGCGCTTCCTCGAGGCGAATAATTACGCCTGGTACGAAGACCACAGTAACTACGCCTATATCTACGACTACGAGACCGGGCTGTGCGTCTCCAACCCCGGCATCCCGCAATTCGTCGGTAAGGACATGCGTCCCAACAAGGACGCCAATGGCATGCTGTTCGCAGTCGCGCTGATGGATATGGCCAGGAAGGGCCACGGCACGTTGCGCTATTCGTTCCGCCGCAGTGGCACCGATCCGACCCCGCTGGACAAGGTTGCCTTCACGCGGGGCTTTGCGCCGTGGAACCTGATGATCGGCTCGGCCGAATACATGTCGGAGGTCGACAATTCCTTCTGGTCGATGGTGCAGACGGCGTCCGTCGTCATCGCCGTCTTGATGCTGATCTCGATCATGATCGCCTGGGCCGTCGGCCGCAGCGTGGTCAAGCCGCTGACCAGCCTGAAGGAGCGCATGGCTTCGCTCAGTTCCGGCCAGCTCGATGCGCCGGTGACGCACGCCGATCGCCGCGACGAGATCGGCGAGATGGCGCGCACCGTGCAAGTGTTCCGCGACGCCATGATCGAAACCAATCGGATGCGCGAGCAGCAGTCGGTCACCGAGCAGCGCCAGATTGAAGCGCGCAAGGTCGACATGAACAAGCTTGCGGATCAGTTCGAGCGCGAGGTCGGCGAGATCATCGAACTGGTGTCGGTCGCGGCCGGCCAGCTCGAGAAATCGTCGACGACGCTGTCGAAGACGGCTGACACCGTCTCGCAGGTCAGTAACCGCGCCTCCACGGCGTCGGGCGAAGCCTCGGCCAACGTGCATTCCGTGGCCGCCGCGAGCGAGGAGCTTGCCTCCTCCATCGGCGAGATCTCTCGCCAGGTCGAGACCTCGGCGCGGATCGCGGGCGAGGCCGTCAGCCAGGCGCAGAAGACCGATTCGCGCATCAGCGAGTTGTCGCAGGCCGCGAGCCGGATCGGCGACGTCGTCGATCTCATCCAGACCATCGCCGGACAGACCAATTTGCTGGCCCTGAACGCGACCATCGAGGCAGCGCGCGCCGGCGAAGCCGGCCGCGGCTTTGCCGTGGTGGCGTCCGAGGTGAAGACGCTCGCGGAGCAGACCGCAAAGGCGACCGACGAGATCAGCCAGCAGATCTCCGACATCCAGTCGGCAACCAAGGATTCGGTTGCGGCGATCAAGGAGATCGGCTCCACCATCGGACGAATCTCGGAAATCGCGGCCGCGATCTCGACCTCGGTCGAGCAGCAGGGCTCCGCGACGCAGGAGATCTCCCGCAACGTGCAGCGCGCCGCCGAAGGCACCTCGCAGGTCGGGACCAGCATCGCCGACGTGCAGCGCGGTGCCTCGGAGACCGGCAGCGCCTCGGCCCAGGTGCAGTCGGCCGCGCAATCGCTCGCCAATGAAAGCACCCGCCTGAAGCGCGGCGTCGCCAGCTTCATGAACTCGATCAGGGCGGCGTAAACGCCGCCTCCTGGTCACACCGCCGGTTGCGCCGCCAGCCGATCACGGATCTCGGCGGCGATCTCGAACGAGCGCAGCCGCGCAGCGTGGTCGTAGATCTGCCCCGTGGTCATCAGCTCGTCCGCGGCGGTGTCGGCGATCAGCGCCTTCAGCTTTTGTTCGACGACGTCGGGCGAGCCGACGGCGGAGCAGGCCAGCGACTGGCCGACCCCGGCCTTCTCGGCCGGCGACCACAGCGCGTCCATGTCATCGACCGGCGGCGGCAGCGGACCCGGCGTGCCGCGGCGCAGATTGATGAACTGCTGCTGCAGCGATGTGAACATCCGCTGCGCCTCGACGTCGCTGCTCGCCGCGAACAAATTGACGCCGACCATCGCATAGGGCTTGTCGAGCTGCGCCGACGGCTCGAAGCGCGCGCGATATTCGCGCAGCGCCGGCATCATCATCGCGGGCGCGAAATGCGAGGCAAACGCGAAGGGCAGCCCAAGCATGGCAGCAAGCTGCGCGCCGAACATGCTCGAGCCGAGGATCCAGAGCGGCACCTTCAGCCCCATGCCGGGCACGGCGCGGATCGCCTGGTTCGGCTGCACATCGCCGAGCAGCGCCTGCAATTCCAGCACGTCATGCGGAAAATTCTCGGCAGCCGTCGCAAGATCGCGCCGCATCGCCCGCGCGGTGAACTGGTCGGTGCCCGGCGCGCGGCCAAGGCCGAGATCGATCCGCCCGGGATAGAGCGATTCCAGCGTGCCGAACTGCTCGGCGATGACCAGCGGTGAATGGTTCGGCAGCATCACGCCGCCGGAGCCGACACGGATCGTCCTGGTGCCGCCCGCGATATGTCCGATCACCACGGACGTCGCGGCACTCGCAATGCCCGTCATGTTGTGATGCTCGGCCAGCCAGAACCGCTTGAAGCCCCACGCCTCGGCATGCTGGGCGAGATCAAGCGAATTGCGAAACGCCTGCGCCGCATCGCCACCCCTTCGGATGGGAGCGAGGTCGAGCACGGAGAAGGGGATCATGGATGGGGTCCGGAGTGGAGGATCTGGGCCATGACGCGCGGCGGCGAGGACCACATGTAGTGTCTGCGCGTAGGATGGGTAGAGCCCTTGCGAAAACCCATCATGTTTCGTCATCGAACAAGACTCGATGGGTTTCGCTTCGCTCTACCCATCCTGCGCGCTTGTTTCCGGGAGGCGTTTCCCAGCTATCCGGAGGCCCGCCGGAAAACAGGGCAGCTTCGCCGAGATGGCATGATTGCTCGAGGCTGTCGCGTCAACTGCGGCCTTTACCATCCAGAACGTCCAAACAAGGATGCGGCTTAGGGTGCATCAAGGGCGCCGGTCAGACGCTAGCGTCACGTCTGCAAACGGGCCAGAGAAGAAATTCTCCCTCCCCCAGCGGTGTTGGCAATTGGCCATTGGCGAGCAGCGGCGACGACGTCCCGTTCATCTCTAGAAACGGTAGTTCAGGCCGACGCGCGCCAGATTGCCGTTGTTGTGAAATCTGTACGTGATCGTATTGTTCGCATCGCCCGGAAGCGGGGCGTAATCCAGGGTGAGGTTTTGCGCGCCAAGATCGTAGTAGAGGTATTCGAACTTGGCCCTCCAGTTGCTGGAAAATGCGTACTCCAGGCCGCCGCCCACCGTCCACCCAACGCGAACCGTCGCCGACCTGGCGCTGATCAGAAATGGGCCAGCGCCGTTAGGTACGCCAATGGTGTAGATGCTGTCTTCGACCTCGCCATAGGCCAGGCCAGCGGTCATGAACGCAAGCAACCTGTTGTCCAGGGTTGTAAACCCGAGGCGCCCGCGTACGGTCCCAAGCCAGCCCAGCTTTTGTGTAGCGGATTCGGTATTGGCGTCGATGACGCCGCCGCCGATGAAAGGGGTCGCCGGGAACACGCGCGTGTCGGTCTTCTTCAGACCGCTGGAGTTGATGTCGGCTTCAATGCCTGCGACCCAATTTGACCCGAATTGGAAATTGTATCCAACCTGAACCCCGCCGGTGAAAGCGGTATCACCGACGTCGAACCTCGGAAATTGGCCAACGGCCTGGCGCCCGGAAAAGTCAACGCCGGTGGTCGTAAAAGACACGGGGTCCGCCCGTGTGTCGCTCCACATGACGCCCACGCTCCCGCCCAGGTAGAACCCGGACCAGTTGTAGGCGACCGGTGCCACTCCCGCAGGCGCCGCCTTGTACACGGGCGCGAGATCGGCCGCGTTGACCGAACCAGTGATCACGATCGTGGCGATCGCAGCAGGAATCCACGTCTGCACAGACCATCTCCCGTTAGCCCGCAGACCTAGCTAATCACAAGCACGAGACGATGCCTGTGCACTTCAGGCAACACCTTGTGAAATAGTGCAAGTCGCCTCTCGGAGCGCGCAGGATGGGTAGAGCACTTGCGAAACCCATCCTGTTTCGTCGTCGAACAAGGCCGCGATGGGCTTCGCTTGCGCTCTACCCATCCTATGAAGCTGTTCGAGCGTCCCGGACCTTCGTTCACAACCCTGTTATTGCCACCTATGGCGCCCGTTGTCTCAACTGGGCGTTTCGCGCCTGTTGTTGTACCTTTGGCTGCGCCACCGCACCGTCGCCAGGAGGACCTGACATGACAATCGTCGTACTCAGCCGCCGCAAACTCCTCGCCGCCGGCGCCTCCGTCCTCGCGACCGGGGTTTTGACAACCGGGGTTTCCGGGCTCCTGCTGCCGGCTCGTGCGGATGGCCTCGCGCCGACCGAGACGATGACGGGCGGGGCGAACAACTACCGCAAGGGCGCGCCGACCGTGGATCGGATCGGCAAGGGCGGCTTCTGGATGAGCGGCACCGTGCGCCGCGCCGGTGACGGGGCGCCGCTTGCCGGTCAGCGCATCCAGATCTGGGCGCACACGGTCGAAGGGCAGGAGCACGAGCCGCAGAGTCACGGCGCCACGCTCACCGACAAGGACGGAAAGTTCCGGCTCGAGATGCCGCAGATCATTCCCATCTTCGGCCAGCCGCATGGTCATCTCGCCTATGACAGCGATGAATTCAAAACCGTCTTTCTGCGGCCGGTGATGCGGAGCGCGAAGGAGACCAGCCTGGAGGCGCACTTCGTCCTTCAGCCGGTCTGACCGCGTTGCAGACCACGGGGTGGAGACTGGCCCGGGTGACCCTGATCTGGGCCGCCCTTGCTTTGGCCATTTGCGTGCCGATCGTCGCCGCTGCGGGAAGCGAGCAGCTCGCATGGCGCGGTCCGGTCTACATCCTCGCCGGATTCGCCGGCATCATTGCCCTCGGTCTCGTGCTGGTTCAGCCTTTGCTGATCGGCGGATATTTGCCGGGCCTGTCGGCTTACCGTGGACGGCGCGCACACCATTGGATCGGCGGCGCGCTAGCTCTGGCGGTGGTGATCCACGTTGCCGGCCTCTGGATCACCAGTCCGCCCGACATGATCGACGCGCTGACCTTCTCATCGCCGACGCCGTTCTCGCCCTTCGGCGTGATCGCCATGTGGGCCATCTTCGCGGTTGCGCTATTGGCGCTACTACGCCGGCGATTGGGACTGCGACTGCGAACCTGGCGCATCGTTCATATTCCCCTCGCGATCGTCATCGTCGCGGCCAGCGTGGTCCATTGCCTGCTGATCGAGGGGACGATGGAGACAATCTCGAAGGCGGTGCTTTGCGCAGCTGTCCTCGCGGCGACCATCAAGGTCATGGTCGACCTCTGGCGAAAGCGAGCGTTGCGCGGCGGGAGCATTGCGCGGCAGAAAGCGTAGAACGTAGGATGGGGAGAGCTCCATGGCTATCAGCGCCCCCGATCTCAAAGCGTTCCTGCTCGCGACGCCATTCTTCGGCGGCCTCCCGGACCCAGGTCTCGACCTCCTGTTGTCGATGCTGGTCGAACGCCACTTCGATGTCGGCGCAACCGTCGTGTCAGAAGGCGAGCCGGGACGCTCGATGTTCATCGTCAAATCCGGTCGGCTGGCGGTGAGCAAACGGGCGAACTCGGGGGGCATCATCCCGATTTCCGTCATGGAGCCTGGCGATTTCTTCGGCGAAATGACGCTGATTGAAATGCAAAATCGCTCCGCCACGGTGGTCGCGGAGAGTCCGACGGTGCTGTACGAGCTGACAGCCCAAAAGCTCTACGCCTGCTACAAGGCCGATATCCACGCCTATGTGATCGTCCTGCAGAACATCAATCGTGAGCTTTGCCGGCGGCTGCGGCGGGCGGATGATCGCTTTGCCGGGCATCAGGTTTCGTGATGGCAAGCGATAGCAGGCGCAGGATGTGTCACTCGTAGGATGGGTAGAGCACTTGCGAAACCCATCCTGCTAGCCACCGAACAAGGTCTCAATGGGTTTCGCTTCGCTCTACCCATCTTATGGCCCATCCATCGTGTCTAGCTACAAGAGGTCACCGGGTGATGTTGTCCATTAAAGGGACCAATAAACACCTTTTGTCCCTTCTTGCATTGTATCCGGCATTCGTCCGCTGCAGCGGTGCACTTCTTCAGGTTTTTGTCGCCATCTGCGGACGGACCGCTGGAAGTGCAGGTGTTCCTCCACTGACTGCAGCTGTCTGCGGAAGCCGGTGTCCCGACAAGAATGGCCGCAAGGATTGCCCCGGCGAATACCTTGAAATGAAGTCTCATCATCCCCCCAAGCTTGTTTTTCACTAAGCAGGGATTTTCGGCAGCCGATGTCGCCCGGTCAAGTCGCCTGATTGGTAATGCTCGCTGTTATGGACAACGGAATAGTCGGCGGATGTAGCTCGTATAGGATGGGTAGAGCGCGGCGAAACCCATTACCCGCGTTGAGCCGGAAGCCGACAAGCATCGACAGGCCTTGCAAGTCGCGTCGCCGGCTTGACCCGTCGGGCAAAACACTTGCCTGCCGCAAAAGCCCGTCAATCTCCCTTCGCAAAAATATTCCACTTTACCGAAATTCGGAATTGCGGTATCCATCCCCCATCCCGGCCCGAGGAGAGGGGCGATCGTACGTCGTCACGAACGTGGGTTGGGGTGCGGTGGACGCGGCAGCGCCGGCGCGGATGTGGGAGCAGGGCGGGCAGAGGATTGAGCCGAACCCCGTGAGCTCACCGCAAGCCGTGTCGTACGAACGGCGCCTGTATCCTGCGAAGCCCCTTGGCGAAGCGGGATCGCTGCGTACGGCAAAACCGTGTGGTCCTGGCTGTCGTTGCTACAGCCAAGCTTTTGCGACGATGCATCGCCCCAACCGGGCGCGGTGCATCAGCTGATCGCGAAGTGACGGTGACAACAGGAATTCGTCGCCGGGGAGAGCGCGGTATACGCCGTCGACCCATCGCGCAGGGAAGGCCGAGTGTTCGGCGTCACCTGTATGCTGCTGTGCGGTTTCCTCTGCGCTACACGCGCACAGTGGACCGCGGGTGCCAGTCGGCACCCGGTCTTCCCTGCGCCCTCTTCAGAGGAGGGCGACGGAACAGAGCAAAACTCGGGCGTCTGATGCCGCGAGAATGCTGATTCATGCGTGCTTTCGAAGATGAAATGGTGCTGCCAGACAGGATTGAACTGTCGACCTCTCCATTACCAATGGACTTGTTTAGCTCTCAGGCTGACCTCGTGGATGTATATGAGAGCTATGACGTTATGAAATAAAGAGCTTTTCGCTTTCCGATCTCACGGCCATCATACCGCTCACACGCCTCTGTGTGGGAAGTACCTGTGGGAAAGCCATGACCGACGTAATCGAGATGCGCGGAAAGCGCGCCGGCAAGATCCGAGAGATCGACACGGTGGCGAAGCGCGCCAAGCTGCCGTTGCGGAAGAACCCGTATTGGCATGGCGTCAGCGGCGGCGTCTCGCTCGGCTATCGGAAGGGTGCTGCGGACGGCGTTTGGGTTGTGAAAATCGTCATCGACGGCCAACGCACCGAAGAGCGGCTGGCTATGGCCGTCGACGAAGAAAACGCGCCCGCCGGCTCCCTGAGTTATCCAGCCGCTGTCTCGGCGGCGCATGGACACGCACAACTACGGCCAAGGGAATAGCCGCGAACTTTACCTCGACCAACTCGCGCTATCTTCGCGCTGGGCGATCGAAGACGCGTTATCGAGATTCAGCCAAATCTCACCTTGGATAGCGCCGGTGAGAAGCGTCCAGTTCACCATTCGCGGCACTCCCTTTGCCGGCTCAAGCGGAGCGAACCACCGGAGCCGGCGCCGCACGCTAAAGCGACCATTCAATCAAGCAGTCCGTGTTCCGAATTGGCTTGTCGGGGAAACGATCTGCGAGACCAAAGCCAGTCCTTGATCTTCGACGGTGTGGTGGCCGTGCTGGACAAGGTACGGTGACACCCGCCGACGCAAGCGATAGATGTGCGCGGACCTCTGTAGTCCTACGTAGTTCCAAATTAACACTAATTTGAAACTAAGAACCGCATCCTTTTTACGGACGTCATTGGCGTTGGGACGTGGCGGTGACGGCAATGCTCGAGAAGCACCGCGCGGGCGCCACTCTCGGGTGTCGGCTTTCGAAGGATGTTGAAATGCGCACCAATCTTCCGGTCACGAAGGTCGAGTATCCGATCCACGATGACACTCTGATCGTTTCAAAAACCGATACCAAGGGAAAACTGACATATTTCAATGACCAGTTCGTGGCCGCATCCGGATTCACGGAAGCGGAGTTGATTGGCCAACCGCACAACATCATCCGCCACCCGGATATGCCGGCGGAAGCGTTCGAGGATCTCTGGACCACGCTCAAGACGGGCAAGCCCTGGGCTGGCGCAGTCAAGAACCGCCGCAAGAACGGTGATTTTTATTGGGTATTGGCAAGTGCCACGCCGATCTGGGAAAATGGGAACATAACAGGCTTTATGTCGATCCGCTCCAAGTTGCCCGCCGACCAGCGCAGGGAAGCCGAGCATGTGTATGAGTTGCTACGGACCAAGAAGGCACAGGATTACACGGTCACAGCGGGGATCATCCGGCGCCGTTCGCTGGCGGATCGTCTTTCGTTTTTCAACGGGTCATTGAAGGCGCGCTTGATTACCCTGATTTCGGTGCAAGCAGCCTTCATGGTGATCATCACCCTAGTCGCCGAATTCGGCTCCGCCCAGCGCGAATTCACCGCCGCCAGCGGCGTCGCATTTGCCGTCCTGTGCCTCGGCCTTCTGCTCGGAGGATGGCTGGGCCTGCTGACCATCCGCGCCGTCGGCCGGCCGCTTGAGCAACTCAACGGGACGATGGCCAAAATTGCGCAAGGGCTTTTCAACAGCCGTATCTCCATCGAACGCGACGACGAGATCGGATTGGTGCTGAGAGGAATCCAGGCGACGCAGGCCAAGCTCGGCTTCGACCGCGAAGAGCAGAAGGACACCGAGAAGCGCGTCGCAGGGCAGCGCAGGCTCGAGATGCAAAAACTTGCAAATGAGTTCGAAGGCGCTGTTGGCGAGATCATTGAAACCGTTTCCTCGGCCTCAAGCGAGCTCGAGGCCTCCGCGGGGATGCTGACGACGACCGCAGTGCGCGCGAAGGAAGTTGCGACCATGGTGGCGGCGGCGTCCGAGGAGGCATCCGCCAATGTGCAGTCGGTGGCTTCGGCGACCGAGGAGATGTCGTCATCGGTTAACGAGATCAGCCGCCAGGTCCAGGACTCGGCACGGATGGCCCGCGAGGCGGTCGATCAGGCCCGTACCACCAATGACCGCGTCGGCGAGTTGTCGAAGGCCGCGAGCCGGATCGGAGATGTGGTCGAGTTGATCAACACCATCGCGGGACAGACCAATCTCCTGGCGCTCAACGCCACCATAGAGGCAGCGCGCGCCGGCGAGGCCGGTCGGGGCTTTGCGGTCGTGGCGTCCGAGGTGAAGGCGCTGGCCGAGCAGACCGCGAAGGCGACCGGCGAAATCGGCCAGCAGATCAGCGGCATCCAGGCGGCGACGCAGCAGTCAGTGAATGCGATCAAGGAAATTGCCGGCACCATCGAAAAACTGTCGGAGATTTCGTCGACCATCGCCGCGGCTGTGGAAGAACAAGGCGCTGCGACGCAGGAAATTTCCCGCAACGTGCAGCATGCCGCGGAGGGCACGCATCAGGTCTCTTCCAACATCGTCGACGTGCAGCGCGGCGCCAACGAGACCGGATCGGCGTCATCGCAGGTTCTCTCTGCCGCACAATCGCTGTCCGGCGACAGCACCCGCCTCAAGCTCGAGGTGGGCAAGTTCCTCAACTCGGTGAGGGCGGCCTGACCTGAGTTGTATCCCGCCCTTTCACGGCACATTCGCCTCGCTTTTGAGATCGCGCGGACCTGTGTGATTAAGTTCGAGATAGACTATGCGTACTAATCTTCCTGTGACGACCATCGAGCATCACATCAGCGACGAACTCTGTCATCGTTTCAGAGACGGACTGCAAGGGGAGGATCGTCTATTGCAATGATCAGTTCCTCGCAGCTTCGGGTTTTACCGAGGCCGAAGCGATGGGCAAGCCGCACAACATCATCCGTCATCCGGACATGCCGCCGGAAGCCTTCCAGAATCTCTGGGACACGCTGAATGATGGCAGGCTGTGGGCCGGTGCGGTGAAGAACCGTCGCAAGAACGGCGACTTCTACTGGGTGCTGGCCACGGCCTGCCCGATCCGCAAGGATGGCAAGGTTACGGGATATACGTCGATCCGGACCAAATTGCCCGCCGATCAGCGAGCGGAAGCCGAACAGGTCTACGCGCTGCTGCGCGCGAAAAAAGCCCATGGCTACAGGATCGACGCCGGCGTTATCCGCCGCAAGTCGTCGCTGGACCGCCTCGCTATCTTTACCGGCACGCTGAATGCGCGGCTGATCACGCTCGTGGCGACACTGGGGCTCTTCATGCTCGCGATCGGGCTGACCGGCATCCTGGTGGCGCGCGACAGTAACGCGCGGCTGAAATCGATCTACGAGAACCGCGCGGTACCGCTGGCGCAGCTGTTCGAGATCAACGATCGCATGAAAGACAATACCATTGCGCAGTACGACGCCGCCGCAAAAGGCGTCGCCGGAAAGCCGATCGGCGATGTCGCCGGCAGGGTGGCCGCCAACATCGAGGCTATCTCCAGGATCTGGATGGATTACACGGCGACCTACCTCGCGCCGGAAGAGAAGGATGTTGCGGACAAGTTCGCCTTGACTCGCAAGAATTATGTCGAGAACGCCGTCAAGCCTGCACTCGCAAAGCTAAATGATCGCAAATATGACGAAGCCGGCCGCATTCTATCGGGTGACCTGTTCGCTTTGACCAAGGCGAACCTGGACAAGCTCGTGGCGATGCAGGTCGAAGGAGCCAAAGCGGAATATGGACTCGCCGTTCGTGAATACGCCCTTGCGATAGGGATTGCGGCTGCCATCCTGGCCACAGGTCTGCTGGTGGGCGGGACTCCTCGGCAGGCAAACTATCCGGGCCGTTGTCCGGCCGCTTGGACGGCTTAACGACGCGATGGACAACATTACCCGAGGCAAGCTTGACAACCGAATTCTGGTCGAACGCGACGATGAACTCGGCGTGGCGCTGCGCAATCTGCAGGCGGTACAGGCGATCGTCCGCTTCGACCGCGAGGAGATAAAGGCGACGGAGCGACGTTCCGAAACCCGGCGCAAGCTGGACATGGTTCGCCTTGCTGACGGCTTCGAAAGCGCGGTCGGCGAGTCATCGAAACGGTGTCCTCTGCGTCAACTGAACTCGAAGCCTCGGCCGCTGCGCTGGCAGCGACTGCGACTCGCCCTGGAAAATTGACATTGACGGTCGCAACCGCTTCCGAGGACGCCTCCCGCAACGTGCAGTCAGTGGCCTCTGCCACCGAGCAAATGGCATCTTCCGTCAGCGAAATCGGCCGGCAGGTCCAGGAATTGGCGCGGATGGCAGGTGAGGCCGTCGACCAGGCCCACAGGACCAATGACCGCGTCAGCGAACTGTCGAAGGGCGCGGGCCATATCGGGGACATCGTCGAACTGATCAACACCATTGCCGGACAGACCAATCTCCTGGCGCTCAACGCCGCCATCGAGGCGGCGCGCGCTGGCGAGGCGGGCCGCGGCTTTGCCGTGGTGGCCTCCGAGGTCAAGGCGCTCGCCGAGCAAACCGCCAAGGCCACTGGCGAGATCGGCCTGCAGATCGGCGCCATCCAGTCGGCGACGCAGGAATCAGTGACCGCAATCAAGGAAATCAGCGGCACAATCGAAAAACTGTCCGAGATATCGTCGGCGATCGCCGCCGCGGTGGAAGAGCAGGGCGCGGCGACCCAGGAGATTGCTCGTAACGTGCAGCAGGCGGCGCGGGGCACCCAGCAGGTCTCTTCCAGCATCATCGACGTGCAGCACGACGCCGGCGAGACCGGATCGGCCTCATCGCAGGTGCTTTCCGCGGCGCAATCGCTATCCGGCGAAAGTAGCCGTCTCAAAAGCGAAGTCGGCAAGTTCCTTAACTCGGTGAGAGCTGCCTGATCGTTTACATCCCGGTCGGTGATATCGCGCACGTAGGACATAGGACCAGCGTCAGGTCGATGATTTCGGTGTGGCGGCAATCAGCGCGGACCTTCAGCTCGAACGCGGGGCAGATTGTTAAACGTCGGTCACGCCGGCCTTCCGGGCATGGAAAACGTGGATCTCCCCGCGACCTGCCAAGGGCAGACTGCGCCTGCACCAAGCGTATTCGGAAATCGGTCGGGCGCTCATTGAGCACCGCATGACAAGAAAATGCAGGATCACCGCCGTCTGCGTGGACTCCGCTCGCGGTACGCATCGCGGCGAAGCGTGGGAAGTCGAGGCGGGAAGAGCTTTTGCGAATGTGATGCGCCGGCCAGCGCGAAGCTGTTGGACCGAGGCGGGCTTGTCCCTCGATATCGGCAGCGCACCCCTTCAGACGGGCTGACGCCGGCGCCACGCATCTGAAGCTCCAAGAGCCCGGCGGCCGGCCCGCGATCACCGAAAAAGCAGCCGTGAACCGATCAAGATTTCACCATTGCCGCGGCGAATGGGCTTCTCGAAGCGGGTGCGCGGTGTGGGAAACCAGTGTGGGAAAAAGCGCCACCGCGCTAAAAAGCCTTAAATAGATG
>CAWFVZ010000005.1:0-20480 GCA_963819355.1 uncultured Alphaproteobacteria bacterium
ACCAGCAGCGCGCGATCCTTGCGATTCTGGTGCTGGTCTATGCCGGCATGCGCGCGGTGTCGGCGTTCCGTTCGTTTTATTTCTTCCAGCGCGTCGAGCGCCTCGAGCTCGAGGCCCGCCGTCTGGCGGGGCTGGCCGGCGACGGGCCCGCAGCCGAGGCCTCGCGCAAGCAGATCGTCAATGGCGTCGCGACGCTGCGCCGTGACGGCGAAATGAAGTCCTATATCGACCTGATGTTTCTCGCGCTGGTCGTGTTGCTGTGCATCTCGAAGATCGTGACGGAGTAGGGCGCGTACCGATCAATCGAGCTTGATAGCCGCTCGTTCGCCGCTGCACGATCCGACACCGCGGCGCAGAAGCGATCCGCAGCCATGCGCGCAACCGATCGCGTTCGCTGATCAAGCAGTCCGTCTGGCGAATGCGATGAGGCGATCGTCGATCGCGTTGCCTCTGCACATATCGATGCTCGATGCGGCTTCATGTCTCGCCACGTCGGAAACTCACCGCTCATTCGGAGCGCGCGCGGTCGTGCAGATTTGTCACACATGGTGGGAATGCGTGGACGTTCCCGCTGTGTTCGCAAGAGACCACAATTATGGCAGCCGTGGAGGCGTATGCTGGCTTTCGGTCGGGGGCCGTCTGAATGCGTTGTTGGGGAGCTGACATGCCTGCCTATATCCGCCATCACGACGCCGAACCACCCTTCATTATCTGCCCAAGCTGTGTGGGCCTGACGATGTCCGTCAAGGACGTCGCCCCTCGTTGGAACGTGTCGGAGATCGATTTCACCTACGAATGCTCCGACTGCGGCGCGGAGATCCGGTGCACCGTGACCAAGCCGGAACTGCTGAACTAGACCTCGGAGGGTGGGCCAAGCGCAGCGTGCCTGCCACCGCCTGGGGAGATCCGGTGGTGGGCACGCTCGCACTGTGCCGGTTGGCAGCCGTTGACGCGGCAGGATGCCGGTGATGGCTTCCGTGATCTGTTTTGTCGGCGGCGTCCTCAGCCAATTCGCAACCGACTTGCCGGCGGCGTGTCTCAAAGGTGCGCAACAGCGGAAGTCGTTCCCTTCATTCAATGACCTGGTCAGCCAACAGGACGACAGCTTCCGGTATTGACAACCCAAGTGCCTTGGCAGTCTTCAGGTTGAGAGCGAAATAGAACTGCGTGGGTTGCTCAACCGGAAGATCGGAAGGATTTGCTCCCTTGATGATTTTATCGACGTAAGTGGCAGCCCGCTTGAAAATGCTTAGTACGTCCGGGCCATAGCTCATAAGGCCGCCGATCTCGACGAACAAACTATATTGATAGATCGAGGGAAGGTGCGCCGCCATGGCCAATTCTGCAATTATCGGACGGTATGGGTCCGCCAGGACGTAGATAGCGTCGCAATTTGCTTTTCTTGTTTCAACGAACGCTCTCGTCAGGTCTGCCGGGGTTGGCGCGACGAATGGAACCGCTGCAAGGCCGAGCCTCTGGGCTCCGGTGCGCGCCACGTCAAACAGGCCAGCGTGGGTCGGGTTGGATGACATCAAAACGGCGACCGTTCTTGCATTGGGGACAACGAGATGCAGGATCTCCAGCGATTTCGCGGTCAGATCGCCGAACATGTTGGCGAATCCCGTTATGTTTCCTCCCGGATGGGAAAAACTCTTCACGAAACCCGAGCCGACAGGATCAGTTGAGGGCGACATCACAATGGGAATGGACGAGGTCTCGCGCTGTACTGCCGCGATAGCCGGCGTGGCTTCCGCGACGATCACATCCGGACTCCCGCTTACGATCTCCTTCGCAAGACCCGGCAGAAGATCGTACCGCCCCACAGCCTCGCGGGCATCAACGACGAAGTTCTTGCCTTCGACATAGCCTTCATCAGCCATTTGCTGCTTGAAGATCGCGAGCTGTTTATCGAGCGGTCCGGAAGCCAGATAGCCGATGCGCCAGACCCTTTGTTGCTGCGCGCGAGTGTCAGTTGGTGACACCATCGCAGCCGCGACACCGGCGATGAACTCCCGTCGCTTCATCTGGCTCCCCGGAATTGAAAAGGCAAACTACGCGATTTTCCTCTCAGATTGAACCATTACGAAAGTCCGAGTTGGTCAAAATTCCGAAGAACTTAGCTCGAGCAAATCTCTTCCGGGTTACGCCCAAAGGCGGACATCGCTCGATACGGCTGCACGTTCATAGTGTACGAGGATGGCGCCACGTATGTTCAGAACACGCCGGGCAGCAACATGGCGACCTTTTGCTTGTAGTGGCGGTATTCCTCACCGAACAACGTGACCAGATCGCGCTCTTCGAGCCAGATACCGACAAAGATGTAGCTCGTCGTCACGGCCGCGAATAACAGATGGCCCAGCGTCATGGTCGGCGCTGACCAGAACGCGATGATAAAGCCGAGATAGATAGGGTGCCGGATCACCCGATAGAGGCCGGGCATCTTGAACTTGATCGGCTCGCCGAGCCGACCCGTGAAATGAGCGACCACCTGCGTCAAGCCGAACAGCTCGAAATGGTTGATCAGGAAAGTACTGTAAAGCACGATCAGCCAGCCGAGAAAGCCTCCGGCAATCGCGACAGAGACGAGCGCAGGCGTCTTGATTTGCCAAACGACCGTCGTGATTGGCTGCCACTGCCAGAACAGTAACAGAAGCGTCAAGCTCGCCAGCAGCACATAGGTGCTGCGTTCGAGCGCAGGCGAGGCGAAGCTTGCGAACAGCTTCTTAAATCCTTGTCGCGCCATGCCGCTGTGCTGGACGGCGAAGAGCGACATCAGCGCGAGGTCGACAATCAGGGCATGCAGAGGCGGGTTCGCCGTACCACTATCGATTGTCTTCGGTACCAGGAACTGCGACACGAAGCCGATAGCGTATAGGAACGCGCCGAGAAAGATGAGATAGGCGAGCGTCCCATAGCCGAGCACGACGCTCCGAGCGACGAGCGAGCCGAGGGGGAGGCCGCCCGATGGGCTGGCCCATTTTGCAGGAATGTTGACATAATCAATTCTCATGATGTGAGGTACGAAATCGCCGTTGCCAAAGTCGACCCCGCTGGCGCGATGCGTCGCCGCTGACCCGACTGCCAACGGACTCTATGCGGCTGGACGTTAGGTGACGTGAGGCGATCGCGCCCAATCGTCCGTACTAGCGCGCACCGCCTGTCGCGCACCGCACCAGTGTCAGACGCAAGGTCTGCTCGGGGGTCAAATTCGGAAGCACTCAGCCTGAGCAAATGTCTTCCGGGTTACGGCTCGAAAGCCGACATCACCCGATACGGTCGGCATGTCTCAAAGGTGCGCCAACAGCAAACTCACGCGCCGCGGCAAATCGCGCGCTATGGCCAGCCCGCCGATTGCGGGCGAGCATGGTCTATTCGGGCAGCCCGGCCTTCCGAAGGCCCTCCATCAATAGCTTCAAATGTGATTGTCTGCGCCGACCCATCCTCGCCGATAGTGTGAAGGGGGGATCGATCTCCAGCAGGCGCGCCGCCGCCTCGCGCGCCTCAGCGTCACGTCCGAGCTGGGCAAAAGCGGACGCGAGGCAGAGATAAGCTACCGGAAAGGAGGGGTTCTGACGTTGGGCTTTCTTGCCTGCGACGATGGCCTCGTCAAAGCGACCAAGCTCAATCAAGGCCATTCCCATCCCACCAAACGCCAGGTGTAGCCGCGGATCTACCGGGCTCATGCGAGCGGCGCGTTCAAAGCTCCGGACTGCTTCCTCCGGCAGCCCCGCAGCTCTATAAACCCAGCCTCTGGCGCCCCATGCCTGATTTGAATTTGGGTTGAGCGCGACCGCCCGGTCAGCCAATTCGATCTCGCTTTCACTATCGCCAACCATGAACGCCGAGATGACGCTGGCCCATGCTAACGTGTCCGGATCACCATCGTCGAGGCTCAAGGCCATGCGAGCAAGCCGAACAGCTTCCTTACGGTCGAATTGAGGATCGTGAGCGTAGCCCCAAAGGACGTTTTGCATGTGGCACATACCTGCCAGAGCTGCGACCAGGCCGAACCGAGGGTCCAGCTCCAGAGCGCGATGAGCCAGCTTGATCGCCTCGGCCACACCTTCGCGGGTCGCAAGGTAAAACTGTGGCAGAGCACGGAGATGGAAATCATAGGCGGTGAGGTTCTCCGGTCGCCGGCGCCTCGCCAGTGCGATCTCTGTTTGCAGCACCTTTGGCTGAATGGCTGAGACCACGGCGACCGTTACTTCGTCCTGGAGCGCGAAGACGTCTATCAGGTCCCGCTCGAACCTGTCCGCCCAAATGTGCGCGCCGGTCACCGCATCAATCAACTGTCCCGTGATGCGGACCTTCCCCGACGCCTTGCGCACGGACCCCTCAAGGACGTAGCGCACACCAAGCTTGCGTCCGACCTCCTTGATATCGACGGCTCTGCCTTTGAACGTGAAGCTCGAATTGCGAGCGATCACGAACAACCATTTGAACCGCGAGAGCGCCGTGATGATTTCGTCAGCCATCCCGTCCGCAAAATACTCCTGCTCGGGATCGCCGCTCATGTTCTCGAACGGCAGCACGGCGATGGAGGGCTTGTCCGGGAGTGGAGGAGCCGCACCTGGTCCATCGGTCAGCGCAGCGGACGCGCCAGCGCGAACGGCGTAGGCGTGGACCGGCTTGGAGATGTTCTTGAGCTGCTGCTCGCCGCGATCCTCGAAGCCAACGTCCAGCTTGCCTTCGACTTCGCCGTGCACCTTGTCAGAAATCAGGACGCCGCCTGGATCGGCGACCCCTTCCAGTCGGACAGCGATGTTGATCCCGTCGCCAAATAGATCGCCGTCAGCCCCGACGATAACCTCCCCGAGATTGACCCCAATGCGCAGCTTGAGGGAGCTTCGACCTGACGCGATGCTTTGCTGTATCTCCACCGCGCATCGCACCGCAGCCGACGGACTTGCGAACTCGGCCAACGCGCCGTCACCCGTGGTCTTGATCAGTCGCCCGTCGTGTCGGGAGAGGCCAGGCTCGATTACCTCGCGCTTGAGCCGCTCGAACTCGGCATAGGTAGCTTCCTCAGCGCGTTGCATCAACGCGGAGTAACCAACCACGTCAGCTGCCAAGATCGCCGCTAGTCGCCTTTGAACCCGCTGCTCGGTCACGGGGCCCTCCGAACGGCCAGACCAACCACGCCGCTGGGACCAGCAGGAGCCTAGCACTTTGTTGCGGAGCTGTGAGCGGTAATCGCAGGCGTTGCTTCAACTCGGGAGGTCCGAGTTGGGTCAAATTCGGAAGAACTTGGCCTGAGTCGATCTCTTCCGGGCTACACCCAAAAACGGACATCGCTCGATACGGTCGGCATGTCTCAAGGGTGCCACCGCGAACAGGCCGATCCTATTGAGCGGTGTCCGTCGTTGGGACCAAAGCGGAAAACATCTGCTCGCAGCAGTATTTTTGCCTTTTGACCCATCGCTGCCGTCGGCGCTCAATTTTGCCGTGATCTACCACGCCGTTCTCATCAACCTGTGGTACGCTGCCGCCTTCAGCCTTGAGGACGGGCCAATGAAACGGCAACGGCCCGCCCAACGCGTAGTACCCGTAAGCCTCAACGGTGCAACGACAGGAGACAGGGATGAAACATCGCGTGATCGCTGCGACCATGGCACTGGGATTTGCGGTGCTCTTCGTGTGCCCGGCATCCGATCCGGCCACCGCGCAGCAGCCAACTGTTCAGCGTAAGGTATTGCTGACCCAGGACCTGCCCATTTCGGGCTATCAGACCGTAATGGCCGCCGTCGAAATCCCACCCGGCGGTCGCGAGGGCCGCCACACCCATCCCGGCGCGGTCATCGGTTACGTTCAAGAAGGGGTCCTGACGCTTGACTACGAAGGCAAGCCGACGGCGACGTACAAGGCCGGAGACGCGTTCTACATCGATGCCGGCAAGGTGCACGAAGGCATCAACAAGGGTGGTTCACCCGTCAAGATCGTTGCGACCTTCGTGGTCGAAAAGGGCAAACCCTTGACTACCGCCGCGCCCTAGGGACGGCCACTCTCGTCGTTGTGGCTGGCGCACACGCCTCGGCGTGCCTGTTGTTGATGGAGGCGTCCCCACGGAAAGGGCTTTCGTGCTATCCGCAACTCTCATCTCCGGGAGCTTCAAATGAGAATGCGCTGGTCAGTTGCGGCTTCATTCGCGGCGATCATGGTGATGCCGATCGCCTTGGCCCAGTCAGGCTTTCCTGGACCGACCAGCGAAAGCTATATTCCGCGGCTCACCGAAATCATGAACGTAATCCAGTCACAGCACATGAAGCTGTGGCTGGCGGGCAGCGCTCGCAACTGGGATTTGGCCGCATTCGAACTCAGGCAGCTAACGGACAGCCAGTCCGAGGCTGCGAGGTTTTATTCGGGCATTCCTTCAGCGAATATCGCCAAACTAACGGAGCCGATCAAATCGATTTCCGACGCGATCGGCGCAAAGGACAAGCCGGCATTTTCCAGGGCTGTCGAGAGCTTGACCGAGGGCTGCAACGCCTGCCATCAATCGATGGGACGAGCCTTTATCGTCATCCGAACGCCACCGGCGGATGGCCCATTCGGCAATCAATTGTTTGCGCCAGAAGGTAGGAAATAACGCCAAGCCGAGCAGCCCGGCGGTAAAGGTTGCCGCTGGCAAAGGTTGCCACTAGCAAAGGTCTTCCGCGTTCCACGACGCTTCATGCTCTGCACGAATTTCAAGCGGGCGGGGTGCCTTCGCCGGCGGCCGTAACGTCGAGAACGATCTTGCCTTTCGGTGGCAACAGCCGGCCTTCCAGCATCATGTGCGCATCTCGCGCGTCCGTGAGAGGGAGGACTAAGCCGACGCGGGTTTTTAGTTCGCCGCGGTCGATCAGTTCGGCAATGGTGCGAAGCCGCGCGGTGGTCACTTCCACCAGGAAGAAGGCTGCCGTGACCCCGTGCTGCCTCGCGCGGTCCTGGTCCGGCTGCGACACGGCGGAAATCAGCTTGCCGCCCGGGCGGAGAACCTGAAAAGAACGCGTTTGCGTCTCGCCTCCGACGAGATCGAGTACCGCGTCGGCATCCTTCACCTCATCTTCGAAGCGTTGGGTGTGATAGTCCAATACCGTGTCGGCACCGAGGGACCGCACGTATTCGATATCCCTGGTACCCGCCGTTGCGATCGAGCGCAGGCCAGCGCGACGCGCGAGCTGAACCGCGTAGGCTCCGACGTTTCCGGCCGCTCCGTGAATGACCACCGTCTGACCGGCTTTGAGGCCGGCGTGGTCGAACAATCCTTGCCACGCGGTGACCGCGATAACGGGAACGGAAGCCGCCTCGGCGTAGCTCAGCGAGTTTGGTTTCTTCGCGAGCATCCCGGCCGAGGCCACGGCGTACTCGGCATAGGCGCCGAGGAACTGGGTGTTGGTCACGCCGAAAACCGGATCGCCAATCGCCAATTCGGAAATGCCCGGTCCCACCGCCGCGACATTTCCGGACAGATCAGAGCCGAGCGTCAGTGGAAGAGGCTGCGGCAAGGCGCTGTTGCCGGACCTGATCCAGCCGTCCCAGGGACCGACACCGGCGGCGTGAACATCGACGAGAACCTCGCCCGGACCGGGATCCGGCCTCGGTATGCTCTCCAAAACCATCGCTTCCGGCGGTCCAAATTTGTGTACTCGCCATGCCAGCATGCCGGGGCGGGCAGGACCCTCAGACGCTTTATCGACGAAGCTGGTTGCCATTCCGAACCTCTCTAATCAGGCAATTCGAAATTCGGTCTCATAGAGCCCGATCTGGCCGACCATCGGCCCAATCCCGCGATCTGAAAATTCACGCCACTGTATGGTCTTGTAATGGCGAGCCGCAGCGGCCGGCAAACCTTGCCTCATATCCCGAGTTCCACCGACCGGCGGTCATGCCGGGATAGGTCCCTCGATCCGATGAACTTCACGTACCGCGTCGCGATTGGCGATCCGCGCGTGGTGCGCGACCAGGTTGGGGTAGGCGCGAAGATCGAAGCCAACACGAGGGCTCCAGCCCGTCATCGCATACAGGCCGGCGTCGGCAATTGAGTAGTCCTTGCCCAGCAGATACTCGCGCGTAGACAAATGCCGGTCGACAAAGGCGAAGCGCGCCCTTAACCGCTCGCGGAAAACATCCTTCGCTCGCTCGTCCAGTGCCGGGTAGAACAGTGGGCCAAGACCGCCCTTGTGTATCTCGCTGGAGAGAAAATTCAGCCAGGCCTGCAGTCTGGCCCGCTCGATGGTTCCGTGCGGTGGAGCGAGCTTTCCCGTCGGATCGCGGTCCGCGATGTACTGGGCGATCGCGGCGGCCTCAAGAAGTACGCTGCCATCGTCGAGCACCAGAGCGGGTAGGTAGCCCAGCGGGTTTATGGCGGTGTAGTCGCTACCATCGGCCATCTTCTTGCTGGCTTCATCGACCTTCACGGCGACAAAGGAAAGACCGCTCTCGAGCAAGGCGACATGGGGCATAAGCGATATCGTGCCCGGCGCATAGTATAGCTTCATGTCACTATTTTCCTGCTCCACCGCGCCAACCGACGTTCGGGCGGCCGGCTTGCGGACGCTGAAACATCGCCAGAATTATCATGCGGCCTGTGATCCGTCACGACAGACGCTCCGCATGCAGTCGGGTGACGATGGCCCGATGCCGAAGCGGCGAGCATAGTGCCGACGCGGTCAAGACGACTGGGCCTGGCGGCGTCGGCACATTGCGGCCGGTCAGTAACCGCCGCGGCCGATACGGCTCACCGAATAATCGAAAGCAACATAATCGAAAGCAGCATATTCGAAAGTAACGCCCGCAACTCTCAGCGGCGCCTTAGAGATCGATGCTGACCGCGATGCTGCGGCCCTTCAATTCGGCAAAGGTTGCTGTGTTTGCGTACAGCTTTGCGAACGCTTCGTCCTTTGCCAATGCCTCCTGCACTTTTCCGTACACTTCCCAACTGGAATAGCGCGTGGAAACCAGAAACTCCCCGGCCCACGCACCCGCGTGAAACCGCGAAAGCCGCAAAAATTCGGCGCCGTGTTTTTCGAAGATGGCCTTCGCCTGCCTGGCGGTCTTGATCATGTCGTCAGGCTTGTCGCTCTTGAAGCGCGTAAATTGTACAATAGCCATGACCTAATCCCTCCATTGAGCCCCCACCGGTAGGTCTAGGCGTGGCCGCAGAGGTTCACACGAAATCGCCGTGGTGCAAGGTCCGGGTTGGGTCGAACGCGGAAGTGGCGGCGTTCTGGAGCCAGGTCGGCTTTAGCTCCGCGAACAGAGGTCGTCAGCTCGTGCCATTGTCTCGAGGCGCGCTCGGCTATTTTCCACCGCTCGGTGTTTTTGCCTCGGCACGGCTCAAGCTCAGGTGAGGGTGGCGAGCGCCCAGGCCCGGCCACATTCGTCGCAAAACGCCATCGTTGATCACATAGCGATGGAAGAGCGCGGCCCCGGCATGCAACAGCGCCACCGCGATGATGATGTTTGCGAGCAATCCGTGCCATGCATTGATGCTTCGCATGAAGTCTCCGCCGAGTTTCGGAAAGTGCCAATAGTTGAACAGCGGAAAGCCATGCGCGAAGACGTTGGCAATACCCAGCGCGACGATCGCCACCAGCAGCAGATCGAGCAGCCGGTGCGTCGCCACCGCGGCCAAGTGGAGAACGCCGTGATTGAGCGGCGGCAATTGACGGCCCTGCGTGGCGCGCCACAGCCTGCCCAGGATCAAGACGCCGGCGAGTGCAAACCCGAACAGGACATGCACGGACCAGATGTCGACGCGAAGCGGGCCACGCGGCAGGAAGTTGGTGGTGCGGCCGACCAGAAACTGGATCGCAACGAGGATCGCGGTCGTCCAGTGCAGCATGATCGTGGTGCGGTCATAGATCTGCGGCGCAGTTTGCGATTGATCGGTCACGACGCCGCCTGATCCGCTTCGAGCGCGGCGTATTTCTTCTCGAAATCCCACACCTCCTGAAAACCGATCAACGCGCTGAAGGCGTTGAAATCATACAGCGGCGCTTGCACTGGTTTGCCATCGGCCAGGGAAGCGTAGACATCGTTCAGCGCATGAGCGGCGGCCAGCAGACCCGCTGTCGGATAGATCGCCATCCGGTAACCGATGTCCCTGAGCTTGTCCTGGCTCAGAATCGGGGTACGGCCGCCGTGAAGCTGGTTTGAAACCAGCGGCACATCCAGGGCCGATCCGATCTTGCGCATTTCCGCTTCGGACTCGGGACTCTCGATGAAGATGATGTCGGCGCCGGCTCTGGCATATGCCTCGCCGCGGCGGATCGCCTCGTCAATCCCGAGCGAGGTGCGGGCATCGGTGCGGGCGATGATCAGGAAGTCCCTGGACGAGCGCGCATCGTTCGCCACCTTCAGCTTGTTGACCATGTCCTTGACGGGGATCACGTGCCGGTCCGGCGTGTGGCCGCATTTCTTGGGGCTCTGCTGATCTTCGAGCTGGATCGCCGCGGCGCCGGCCTTCTCGTAGCCGCGGACGGTATGATGAACGTTGAGCAGGCCGCCGTAGCCGGTATCGCCATCGGCGATCAGCGGTTTGCGCACGGCCTGGGCGATCGTCTGCACGCGATCGAGCATCTGTGAGTAGGTCGCCAGACCGGCGTCGGGCAGGCCGAGGTAGGATGCCACGGCGCCATAGCCGGTCATGTAGAGCGCGTCGGCCCTGGTGCGATCGGCGAGTTTGGCGGAGACCAGGTCGAAGATCCCCGGACAGGTCACGAATGGCTTTTCCTCGATCAGCTTTCTCAGGATATTGGATGTCATCACGAGCTCCTTCACTCATTTGGACGACGGATGGGCGGCGATCTCGGCGTTTCGAGCTGAACGGGGGAGCAGCGCCGCAGCGTTTCTGCTCTGGATCATTCGACGGAATGATCATGTGATATTGCTATATGTTAATAGCTATATTAGAATAGAGAGATGAAAATTCAACCCTCGGCCCGGGACATCACGCAATTGCGAAGGCAGTTGATGGGGGTTTCTCGCCGCTTGCGCCGCGAGGCCGCCGAGGACGAGCGGTCGTGGGCCCGCCTGCTGGTGCTGGGCGCGATCGACCGCCACGGCGGCACGGCCACACCCTCGGTGCTTGCGAAGGATGAACGCATGCGGTCATCCAATCTTGCGGCGGCGCTGCGCTCGCTCGAAGCCCGCAAGCTGATCGTGCGGACGCCGGACGCCGAAGACGGGCGCAAGGTCAGGCTCCGGCTCAGCGCGGCAGGACAGCGATTTCTCGACGACAGCCGCGCCCGCGGCGAGCGCTGGCTGAGCGACGCCACGGAGGCGTGCCTGACAGCGAGCGAGCGGGCGGAACTGATGAAGGCCGGCGCCTTGCTCGACCGCATCACGGATTATGCCAAACCGGCCAGACCGGGCCGCCGAAAGTAAGCGCCGCAAGGCTTGAGCGACCTCCAGCCGGTGCGGACGTGGTTAGTCGGCCGTCAGACTTTCCGCTTCTTGATCAGGGCGAGATGTTTGAGCGGCGCGCCGTGGCCGCCGACCTTGCCGGGCCGGCCATGCGCCGCCACCATCTTGCCGTGACGGGTCTGGCGCGCCGCGGTCGGCGGCTTGCCATGGCCGGAGCGATTGCGGCCGTGCCTGCCGCGCAGCTCGCGCGACGCATCGGCGCCGCCGACCGCGGCGGCCTCGGCCGGCGTTTCCCGTTCGGCCACGACCGCGGGCTTGGAGCGCGGCCCGAGCTGCGCGACGGTCTCCGCGGTCGGGTGCGGCAGTTCCGGCAATTCGAACACGCTCTTGGCCGGGACGGGCAGGCCGGCCGAGGCACTGCTGACCGGCAGCAGCCATTCCTGCGGCCATGACGTCTGCACCGGCGTGCCGCGCACATGGCGCGTGGTGCGATCGAACGGCTCGGGCTGCAGCAGCAGATTGCTGTCCGCGCCGTCGAAATCCGCCAGCACGGGCGGTGCGAAGGTGTCGGTGCGGGCGACGGCGAAATTCGGCACTTTGGGCCAATGCGAGATCGCGACATTCTCCGACGGCGGGTGCATCAGCCATTGCTGCGGATCGGTCGGTGTCGCCGGCCGGTCCGGCGTCGCCGGCACCACGTGTACGATGTGATAGCCGCGCGCCTTCAGCGTCGCCAGGATCCGCGGCAGCGCCGCGACGGTGCGGGCCTGGATATCGTGCAACAGCAGGATGCCCTTGCCCTTGGCCTCGATGCGCTGGATCGCGAGATCATAGACCCGCTGCGACGAAATATGCCGCCAGTCGTCGGCCGGGAAATCCGCGCTCCAGGTCTGGATGCCCTGCGAGGCCAGATAGTCCTCGACCGCTTCGGCGCGCATCAGCCCGGGGATGCGGAAGAACGGCGCCAGCGATTTGTCGGCGTCGTCGCCGAGCGCTGCCTTCACCGACGCGATGCCGTCGTCGATCTGCGCTTTGGCGCGCTCGATCGGCATCTTGTTCATGGTCAGCGGATGGGTCTGGGTATGGGTCCCGATGGTGTGGCCGGCGTCGCGCAGCTTGCGGACGCCTTCCGGGAAGCTGCGGGCCATCTCGCCGATTTCGAAGAAGGTCGCCTTGATGCATTCGGAGGCGAGAATGGCCAGCACCTGATCGCTGTTGCGCGGCAGCGGGCCGTCGTCGAACGTCAGCACCACTTCGTGATCCCGCAGCGGCAGGGTCTCGGCATATTGCATGGTGCCGATCTTGGTGTGCGCGCGGGGATCCACCACCAGGGTGCGGGAGACGCCGAGCGCGTCGGGATGGCCGGGGCAATCGGCGGCGGCCGACGCCGGCTGCGCGGCGAGGCCGCTGAGCAGTCCCACGGACAGCACGGTGCACAAGACGGCCGAAGACCGCGTCCAAAACCGCGTCAAACCATCAGCCGAAGCCTTACCGATCATGAAGCACCGTCATTCCCGTTCTTGTCACCGTCATTATACGCCGCGGCGTGAACGACGCCTTAATCGTTGGACTTCCAACCACGGTCTGAGGTTCAAGAGGGCTTGAGGTTCAAGGAGCCGCGCTGGCATGGGCAGCGGGCACGGCCGGCACCAGATGGACCACGCGATAGTGGTTTTCCTTCAGATAGCGCAAGAAAGCCGGCAACATGGCCGCGGTGTGGCGCTTGGGGTCGTGCAGCAGGATAATACCCCTGCCGGCGGCGTTGAGGCGGTCGGTCAGCAGCTTCAATTCCTGCTGCGGCGTCATCGGATTCCAGTCACTCGCCCACAGGTCGGCGCCGAACACCACGATGCCGCGCGATTGCAGCAAGTCGAGCGTCGCCGGCGTGCTCTCGAAGCCGGGAAAGCGAAAGAACGGCGTGCTCGGTGTCGTGGTCGCAACCCCGTGCAATGCCATTTCGACCGCCGATATGCCGTGATTGATCTGATCGACGGCGTCTTCGGGCTTCATGTGCGCGAGGCTGAAATGGGTCCAGGTATGATGTCCGATGCTGTGGCCTTCGGCCGCGATCCGCCGCACCAGTTCGGGATGCTCGGAGGCGGGCTTGCCGATCAGGAAAAACGTCGCCAGCACGCATTCATGCGCCAGCGTCGCCAGAACCTTCGGCGTCGTCGGCGGCCACGGGCCGTCATCGAAGGTCAGCACGACTTCGTGGTCTTCCAGCGGCAGGGTCTGGGGAAAGCTCTTCAGGCCGACCCGGGGCGTGGACGCGGCATCGACGGTGAGGATGCGCGAGGTGCCGAGCGCGTCCTTGTTGGGGCATGGCGCGGCCTGCGCCCGCGCGCCCCCCATCGCCGCGGCGGCAAGCGCAGCCTGGAGCGCGAACACCGCAAGCGTGCGCAGCCGCGCCCGGGTCGATTTTGCTGGGTCCATGTTTTTCATTGCGCTTGGTGATGCCCTTTGGGTAATGCGTCAGGCCACAGCTCAAACGAGTTCCGCAATCCTGTCAAACCGGTGAGACGCGGCATGGCCGAAGACGTCGATATTGCCCAGCCGGCCGGTGCATCGCTGCCCGATCGTCTTCCCATGCGCAATGAAGAAGGCGAAATTCGTCAGGAATTCGTGGCGGAAATCGCCCAGGCCATTCACGAAGCCGACACCGCGCTGCTCCGGACCGTGGTCGGGGAACTTCACGAGGCCGATCTCGGCGACCTGATCGCAGCCCTCGAGCCGGATAACCGGGTCCAGCTGGTGGAACTGACCGGCACCGATTTCGACTTCTCGGCGCTGAACGAGGTCGACGATTCCGTCCGCGAGGAAATTCTCGAGGAGCTCGAGCCGGAGACGGTCGCCGAGGGCGTCCGCGAGCTGGAATCCGATGACGCGGTCGAGTTGCTCGAAGGCCTCGATGAGAAGGACCAGGAAGAGATCCTGGAGAAGCTGCCGCCCAAGGAGCGCGACAATCTCGAGCGCAGCCTGCTGTATCCGGAGAATTCCGCAGGCCGCCGGATGCAGACCGAGATCATCACGGTGCCGACGGACTGGACCGTCGGGCAGGCGATCGACTACATGCGCGACACGCCGGACTTGCCGGACCGGTTCTATGAAATCTATGCGGTCGACCACGCCCAGCACTGGCAGGGCGCGGTGTCGCTCGATGCGCTGCTGCGGGCGCGGCGGCCGGTGCCGTTGGCGGACCTGATCGACGAAGACCGCCGCCGCGTCTCCGTGCTGGACGACCAGGAAGAGGTCGCGCGGCTGTTCGGCAAATACAATCTGGTCGCAGCCCCCGTGGTCGACACCACCGACCGGCTGGTCGGCGTCATCACCATCGACGACGTGGTCGACGTGATCGAGGAGGAGGCCGACGAGGACCTCAAGGCGCTGGGTGGTGTCACCAGCGACGAAGAATTGTCCGACAGCGTCTGGACCATCGCGCGGGGCCGTTTCAACTGGCTGCTGGTCAATCTCGCCACCGCCTTCCTGGCATCGTCGGTGCTCGGCCTGTTCGAGGGACAGCTTGAAAAAATGGTGGCGCTCGCGGTGCTCGCCCCGATCGTCGCGAGCCAGGGCGGCAATGCCGCGACCCAGACCATGACGGTCGCGGTGCGGGCGCTGGCGACCCGCGAACTCGGCTCCAACAACGCCTTCCGCGTCGTGATACGCGAAGGCCTGGTCGGACTGGTCAACGGTCTGGCGTTTGCGGTCATCACCGGCATCGCCGCGGTGGCGTGGTTCAAGATCCCGGGCCTCGGCTTCGTGATCGGCCTGGCGATCATCTGCAACCTCGTCGCCGGCGCGCTCGGCGGCATTCTGATCCCGATGGTGCTGGACCGGGTGCGGGCCGATCCTGCCGTGGCCTCCGGCACCTTCGTGACGACCATTACCGACGTGGTCGGCTTCTTCTCGTTCCTCGGTATCGCCACGCTGTGGTTCGGGCTGAAATAGCCCGCTCGGCGGCATTGAATACCGGCCCGGTATCGTTAATCGGGCCTTAACGCGCATCGGCGAACATCCCTCCGTGAGGTCGGATATGCAGCGGTTGCGGCTCAAGGCGGACGGACGGATCGTCGAATTGCGAGACGGGCAGGAGTTTCCGCTTGCCCCCGAAGCCCCGTCGACGGTGCCGGCGATCGCCCCGGTCACGACATCCGTCGCGGATCAGCATGGCGCGACGCGGCCTGCGGTTCGCGATCTCGGTCGCGAGGCTGGGGTTCGCGATCTCGGTCGCGAGCCTGCGGTCCGCGACCTCCGCGAAACCGGGGTTCGCGACCTGCGCCGCCGGGCGCGGCTGACCCAGCTTGAATTCGCCGCCAGGCTCGGCGTTCCCGTTGAGACCATTCGCAACTGGGAACAGGGCAAGCGCATGCCGCGCGGACCGGCCCGGGCGCTGCTTGCCGTGATCGCGCATGCGCCCGACACCGTTTTCGCGGCGCTGGCCCCCGACTTGGCCACTGAACCGTCACCGGCCTGAGTTGGCAGCGCGGCCGCCCCGCGACATACTGGGCGCGATCCATCGAGTAACGGTCCATGCAACTCGTCGTCGATGCCAACGGCGCTATCATTCCCGCGATCGGGCTCGGTACCTGGGAATTGCGCGGGCGCGCCTGCGCCCGCCTGGTCGAGCAGGCGTTGCGGCTCGGCTATCGCCACATCGACACCGCGCAGATCTACGAGAATGAACGCGAGGTCGGCGACGGCCTGCGCGCCTCCGGGGTCAAGCGCGACGACGTGTTCGTGACCACCAAGGTGTGGACCACGCATTTCGCCCCCAACGATCTCGAACGCTCGACCAAGGACAGCCTCAGCAAGCTGCATCTTAACGCCGTCGATCTGTTGCTGCTGCACTGGCCCAATCCGCGGGTGCCGCTGGAGGAGACCCTGGGCGCGCTCGCCAACGTCAAGAGATTGGGGCTGGCGCGCCACATTGGCGTCTCCAATTTCACCGTGGCACTGATCGAGCAGGCGGTCAAAGCCTGCCCGGAGCCGCTGGTGTGCGATCAGGTCGAATTCCATCCGTATCTCGACCAGAGCAAGGTACGGGACGCCTGCGCGCGAAACGGCATGGCGCTGGTCGCCTACAGCCCGGTGGCGAAGGGCCGGATCAAGAACGACGGCACGCTGGCCGGGATCGGACAGGCCTACGGCAAGACCGCTGCGCAGGTCTGCCTGCGCTGGCTGGTGCAGCAGAATGTTTCCGCGATTCCGCGGACGTCGCGGATCGAGCGGCTGTCGGAAAACATCGATATCTTCGACTTCCAATTGTCCGACGACGAAATGCGGCGGATATCGGCGATGGGAAGTCCCAAGGGGCGGCTGACCGATTTCGGTTTCGCACCGAAATGGGATTGAGGTATGCTGCCGGTGGGGCAGGGACGTCGTCGAAAAACTGATCAAGTACGGTGGAACCGCGTCAGATCATACGCTCAAGCATCGCAGCGTCGGCGGTTGTTCATCTGTCGTTCCTGCTGCTGCTGATCTTCTTTACCGAAGTCCATCCGTTCGGGGCGGTCACGGCTGACACCGTCTCGGTCGATATCGTCACGCCCGACGAGGTGACCGAGAAGCCACCGGAGCCGCCGCCTTCGTCCACGGTGCAGGGTGAGGCCCAGGGTGAGGCTCAAGGCTCCGATGCCTTTGACCTTTCCGCCAAGGCCGCGCCGGCGCCCGCAGGGTCGCCGCCCGCCGATCCAACGCCCCCGACGCCGGCAACGGCCCCGCCGTCACCCCTTCCGCAACAGGCCGCCAACCCGTCCCAACCGGCGGCGCCGGCGCAAAAGCAGGCGGCGCTGCCGCAGCCTGTCCCGGCGCCAACCCCCGATCGGCGAGCGGCTGCCGCGCAGCCGCAGGCTCAATCGCCGACGCCGGCCTATCTGCTGCCGCAGCCGGATATCTCGGTCAAATATCACGTGCTGCTCGGCCTGCCGCAGGACCGGCCCGGCGACGGATTCGATGCCCCGGCCACCGAACTGGCCGATGTCGGCTCCAATCCGATCGCGGAGTTCAGGCGCCATCTCAAGACCTGCGCCACGCTGCCGAAGGAGGTCGCAGCGTCCGACAAGGTCGCGATCAAGCTGCGCGTGCAGATGACGCCCGATGGCCGGCTCGCGGCGGAACCGTTGCTGATCGAGGCCAGTGCGTCGATGAAGGGGCCGCTCTTGATGCAGAGCGCGATCAGCGCGTTGCGGTCGTGTCAGCCCTACGCGATGTTGCCGGCCGACAAATACAACGAATGGAAGGTGCTCGATCTCAGTTTCACGCCGCAGGACTTCGGTGGTGCGTCGTAGCCACGCGAAGTTGGATGGCTCGGCGGAGCGATACTTCGCCGCTGTGCTAAATTCTGGAAATTGCGCGAACCGTGCCCTAAATTATTTGAGCTCGTCCGCTGGCGGCGGACCATCGTTGATGGCGTGACTTAATCAGGTGCACTTTCTTGGTAATTTCGCCCGGTAATTCCGCACGGTATTTTCGTATGGCTTTGAAGAGGGAGTCGTCACATGAGCGATCTGCCCGATGGAAGCGATGTAACTGAGCGCGCGGCGGCCTACGACCATTCTTTCGTTCTCGTTGACGAGGTACGACCACCTCCGCGTATCGAGCTTGCGCGCGAGCGATTGCTGATGTGCCGGCTCTATGTCGGGCTTATCCGTAGCCTGAACGACGATTACGGCTCGGATTTCACCGGACACACCGACAGTTGCACCGACCGCACCATCGGTATCTATGTGTTCCTCAAGACCACCATGTGCACGCCGGCGCGTGCCACGACGATCGCCCAGACGCTGAAGCTGCCGCGCACGACCGTGAACAGACGGCTGCAGGAGTTGGTCAAGCGCGGCTATGTCGAGCGGGTGGCAATGCCTATCGTGTGACCGACAAGGTCAATATACCAGACTTGCAAGGCAAGCTCGAACGCCGGATCGACTTGATCATCGATACGGCGGCTGAACTATCCAGGCTCAGGGCCGCCAAGGTCGACAACCCACCTGGTTGAACGTCAGGCCGAACTTACGATCCAGGGCGTGATTCGAAAAAGCGGGAACCGGTTCTCGCTGCGACAAACGCGAAGCGTCCGCGCGGAGATCATGCTTGAATAAAGAGATGGAGAGAGATGTACGGGATGACTATTCGAAGGTACGTCGTCCCGGTTCACTGTCGTCACTTGATCAGCATCGTTCACCGAAATCTCTGCCGTCGCCAGAAGCAATCCCTGCGCGCGGGGCGGGCAGCGCTCCGGTAACCGACCAACGCAGCCAAGCAATCATATTCCGCTCGCGGGCGTTGGACTTTGCAGCCGGGCTGCGGCGAGGAACAAACAGCCTGGATAGGGCTTGGACAACCGCCCCCTCTTTGCAGAGCAACAAATGAAAATTCTGGTCCATTCCGAAAGCCACATCGTCAAGCTGAGCGACAGGTCCGTTGGCGGATTTATTCCCGGCGATATTGACCTGACCTTGGGATGGTTGCCAACGACCGAGCTACAGCTCTTTGAAATCAACGATCACGTGGCCTCGCATGGCCTCATCAACTGCGATGACGGGTCGGTCGTCCGCGTCCGCCCTCCGGGCGAACGGTGGCCAGAGGAGCGGGTCAGGGACCTGCTCAAGCAGGGCTGACCGCGCTAGAGCTTTTCGCTCGCGGCGACGATCAACTCCGATTGAGCAATCTGCGCCTTGAGGTGCTCGATCTCCGATTGGGTCTCGGGAAACACGTCGCCACCGGCAGTGTTACCAGCTCGAGTTCTTCGAGGAGGGTGCGGTTCTTGGCGATTTGTTCCCGATGCCACGCGATTTCACTTTCGTCAGTCATGCGACAATCCCCTGTTTTGCCTAATCGACCGTGGTTGAACCGCTTCCGACCACTGTCGTTCCCAAAGCCGCGCGAAGCTGGGCAAATCGAGTTACGAGATCGCGATTAAAGATCACCCGTGGTATCGGATCTGCAACAAGGAAGAAAACGCTGGGGCTCCACCATGCAATCTTGCCATGCGCTGGGGTATGTCGCCACCGCTGCCGCTCTGAAGATCGTCGGGCGAGCTGCCGACAACGAGGACAACGGGGCTTCCGGATAAACGGACGTTGCCCAACTCAACTAGAAGTGCTTCTTCATCGGCGGGGGCGGCGCAGATGTGAGCAAGCCAATGAGCCAATGGCCTATGCGGTTCTCATCGTGATCGGATGACCCTGACCGGGTATTTCGGCTTGGCGGCTTGGCAGTCGTCGGGCGATGAGCGCGTCGTGACCGGCACGGTTTCCAGTCGGCGGTAAGTCTCGCCCGCAACACTTCATTTATTTCATCGCCGAACTTGCCCGATGCACTATCGGTTTCGCCGGGCTGAGTTACTCTTGGCGCGCTGCGGAGCGCATTTCAGTCCGCAAGCGCCAGGAGGCTGGCGATGGAGCCGTTTGATAACAAACCATTATTCCAATCGAACTATTGATCACCGTCGCCATCAACGTGGTCGTCGTGATGCTCGGATATTACCTGATGATTTTCTGGGGTGTGGTCGGGGACTGAGCAGAGGCGGCCCTTCGTCCGGCACAGTGTCGCGGAACTGTGAACCAGTTCACAAATATCTCGATCGGATCGCGATAAAGCAGCCTGAACAGGTCGCGACTGATGACACCCTGGTCGGATGAATTTGCTGCGGCGATCCTCGAAAAGGAAGTCGTACTGCGTCACATACGGGACGGTAGCGGTTTCCACTTCCCGATCTTGTCGGACGGGACCGTGAGCGGACAGGCGTGCCGCGTGAAGTCGAACCCCAAGGGCGACCGCGAAGCGCGGAGCTATCTGAGCGACGCCTATGCCGCCGCTCAGGATAGAATTAGCTCGTCGCAGAGCATGTGGAACTGTGGGATGAGCCGAGCGAAGCGATACCCGTCATCACCGGCGTCGCCGTGCTAATCTTGGCATGACTGAAAGGCGATGAGCTTCGCAAGGAACTTATCAACCATCGAGCTTCACCGCGCGGATCGCCGTCCCGGCCTGAAAGTTCATGAAGCCATTGATCATCGTCCGAAAGGTGACAGTGCGCCAAATGCGTCCGTGAGCTCTCCTGAAGTTTTTGCACGGTCACCGTAACGTCGGCCACGATCGTGCCCAACCGCTTGATCTGTGGTACAACA
>CAWFVZ010000006.1:0-38668 GCA_963819355.1 uncultured Alphaproteobacteria bacterium
CCTGCCGACGTAGTCAGTCGCTCGCCAGGAGTCTCGGCATCGTCGTCTTCGCGCCGTCCATGAAAGTCTGGACGGCGTCGCGGACGATCGCGTCGAGGTCGGACGGGATCGGCGTCTCGCAGATGAACTTGCGGATCGCGAGATAGAAGATGCGGCCGTGCAAGCCCCAGAACAGCTCGGATTCGCGCTCGCCGAGCGGATGGGCGTCCGCATCGGGCAGCTTCAGATCGTGGCGCAGCTCGGCTGCCGCCGGCTCGATGATCTCGCGGCGAGCGATGTCGAGATAGCGGCCGGTGATGCCGAACGACTTCATGCCGGAGACGAGACGAAGATCCGCACCCAATTGTACTCGAACACGCGTGCGACATAGTCGAGATAGAAACGCGTCGGCCGCGGCTCCAGCGATAGCGAGCGGTCCCGGATCAGCGGCCCCCAATCGGGCGACCAGCGGCTGAGATAGACCTCCTGGTAGACCCGCTCGATCAGCGCTTCCATGCTCGGGAAGTGGCGATGCCGAATGGGAGATGCCCATGCGCTTGGCGAGCTCGCGGGTCTGGCCCTCGAAGCCGCGTTCGGCAAAGAAGCGAATTGCTTCGTCGACGATCGCCCGCTCAGGTCGGGCGCACGCATGTTGCGGCGGCGCGGCCTTGTCTGTTTCGGCCCTTCTTCGGGCCGGTCGCTTCGCCGTCTTCTGCGTCTTTTGCAGCCGGCCAGCTGACCTCGATCATCGGACCGAACGGTGCCGGCAAGAGCACCTTCTTCAACATCCTCTCCGGCGCCTTGACCCCGACGTCGGGCAAGCTGCATTTCCGGGGACGCGAGCTGAACGGGATGCCGCAGCATCAGGGCATCTCGCGCTCCTACCAGATCACCGACATTTTCCCGGACTTCTCATCGTGCACGAGAACGTCCGCGTAGCAGCCAGGCGCTGACCGTCAGCTACGACATCTGGCGGAATCGCGCGCACCTCGCAGAGCTTAATACGAAGGCCGACGCCGCGCTCGATGCGGTCGGGCGGCTCGGCAAGCGCGGCGAGCTGGCAAAATTCCTGTCGCACGGCCAGCAGCGCGCGCTGGAGATTGCGATCGCACTGGTGTCGGAGCCGGAACTGCTGCTACTCGACGAGCCCACGGCCGCCATGGGTCCCGAAGAGACCAGGGACATGGTCGCGCTGCTGGAGCGGCTAAAGATGGTGCTGGGCCTGTCCAAGCGCGTCGTGGTTCTGCATCACGGCCGTCTGCTTGCAGATGGCGCGCCCTCTGAGATCAGGAGCAATCCAGAAGTCCGCCGGGTCTATCTCGGACAGAGTGAAGGCTATGGCTGAAACCGCGCTGCTCGAAATCGAGGACGACCTCCACGCCTGGTATGGCGCGAGCCACATCCTCCACGGCATCTCCCTGCACGTGAATCCGGGCGAGGTCGTCGCTCTTGACGGCCGCAACGGCGCCGGCAAGACCACGACCTTGCGGGCGATGATGGGCCTGATGCCGAAGGCGACGGGCCGCATGCGCTTTGCGGGCAGCGAGCTGTTGCCGCTCCGCGCCCATCGCGCTTCCACCTTGGCCTCGCCTACGTGCCGGAGGAGCGCCGCATCGTCCCCGGTCTCTCCGTGCGCGAGAATTTGCGGCTCGGCCTCGTCGCGGCCGGCAGCGACATCGAGGAGCGCATCGCGAACGACGAGATTGCCGAAACCTTTCCGCGCCTGAAGGAGCGCCTCAATCAGGACGCTCTCGGGCGGCGAGCAGCAGATGCTGGCGATCGCACGCGCGCTGATCGGCAAGCCCAAGATGATCCTGCTCGACGAGCCCTCGGAGGGTATCATGCCTGTTCTGGTCGCGGAGATGGGCGCGCTGTTCCGCCGCCTGCGTGACGAAGGCAAGACACTGCTCCTGGTCGAGCGGAACGTCGAATGGGCCTTGCGGCTCGCCGACCGCGCCGTGATCATCGACCAGGGCGAGGTCGTGCATCAAAGCAGCGCTGCTCGCCGACAAGGACGTCCAGGAGCGCTACTGCGCGGTGTGAGCGCATCCATCGCGAATGCGGCAAGCTGCGCGTCATCCAAAGGCCTTGCCCAGCTCTGCGAGCTTGGCCATGGCCGCCTTGCCGACGTCTGCGACGGTCCGCTCCGCCCGCGCGGCCAACTCGCGGTCGGCCTCAAAGCCTTTTCTGACGGTGTCGATGGCGTCGCGGATCTGACCGCCCGCCGTCCGGTCGGCCATCAGCTTCCTAACGATGTCGTCGTCGAACGCCTTCACGGTCGCCTCTTGCTCTGCGAACTGGTCCTTGTTACCGGCCACGGTATTGTCGAGTGCGAGGCGCAGCGCTTTTGCCATGAGGTCCTGCAGGGCTGCGAGCGGGGCCTCCGTAGCCGAGCTGGTCGTGGTGACCTTGAAGCCCGGCGTATCCGGCACGAACAGCACGGTGCCGGGCGCGAGCTTGTTGAGGTCGGCATGCGGATTGAGCTCCCGCAATGCCTTCAGCGCGGCCTCGCTGCGGACGTTGCTGAGATTGGCAAGCAGCAGCTTGTCGCTGACACTTTGGAACTTGGTGTCCTCTCCGACAATGAAGGTGCGCATCGAGGCGTCTCCCTGAACTGGTTTATCCGATTACGTTGAGTGGCGCCCACGGCGTGTTGGCGATGCCGCCGGGGATATTGATGACGCCGGTGGTGATGTTGCCAATCACCACCACCGAACGTGCGCCGGCGACCCGAATCGAGTTCTCGCCGCTGCGAACCCTGTTGGTGCTGATGATCGCCACCGCGCTTTCGAGCGACATACCGATCGCCTTGTTGCTGGCTTCGACGCGGTTGTCGTTAAACAGGCATTCGGCGCCGGCCACCACCAGCACGGCAGGCGCCGGTCCGCGGGCGGTCAGCATGTTGCCGATGATGCTGGCACGGGCACCCTCGGCGTCGTTGGCGGCAAGACCTGCCGCGACGAAGGCGTAGTCGGCGCCGAGCGCTAGGATCCGTCCGTCGCCGAGCCGGATCGCCAATTTCTCGCCGGCCTGCACGAACGGCGTCCGCGGATTGACCTCGGCGGTGGTCAACGCGAACCAGTTCCCGGTCGTGTCGGTGACCACCGGCGCGAGGTCGCGTTGCACCGAATTGTGGCTGACCTCGAATTGGGTCTGCGGCCCATGCAGCATGATGCCGGCGCTGGTGCCGACGAAGCCGTTAGCAGGCGCGACTTCGCTGACCTCGTTGCCGCTGACGCGCGCTCGGGCGACGCCAAACGTCAAGATGCCGGCGCGCAGCGCGGACTTCACTGCCTGGAGGCCGGTCGCACTGACCTGGTTGAACGCGATTGTCGCGCTATCGGCGCGGATCACCTCGATGCCGACCACGGTGCCGTTGTCACGCTCGGTGGCGGGGCCGGCATTGCGGATATGGTTGTTTTCGATCGAGACCGCGGCCGCCTCGGTCGCGCCGCCGAGCATGATGCCGGCGCCGCAATGGTCGATCGTATTGAGCTTGATGATCAGGTCCTGGGCTGCGGCCGTGACCCTGATGCCGGCCGCGCCAAAGCCGTCGATCTGATTGGCGAGGATTTGCGCGGTCGCTGCGCCCCTGCGGTCGAGCCCGGGCACCAGCCTGATTGCGACGTGATCGCCGGTCGACCAGTTGCGCAGCTGGTTGCGCTCGATCCAGAGCCCGCCGGCCGAACAGGCGATGCCGTTGGCGCCAAGGTTGAAGCTGTTGCCGTCGATCGCAAGCGAGGCGCCGGGCAGGGCAAAGCCTTGGGCGGCGATCGCGACGTCGGCGCAGCCGATGATCTCGTTGTGTTTGATCCGTGTCGCCAGCAGGTGCAGTACGTCGTCGCTGAAGGCGATCGCGCCGTTCTGGCATAATAGAAAATTCTCCTCGATCGCCACCGCCGCGGTTAGCAGGAAGCCGGCGTTGGCCTCTTGCTGCTTGAGGCCACCGCCGGCCACCGCCACCGGTGCAAAGATCGCATTCCCAGCGATCCGCGCAGCGCTTACGAGGCCTTGCAGCATCACTGCCGGGAAAGGTGCATCCCCGCCACCCAGCGCTGCGATGACCAGCCGGCTCAGGCCGAGGCCGATGCAGGTCGAAACGTCAACCGCAGGTGCACTATTGAGCGAGATGATGGCAAGGTCTTCGATCGCGATGGCGAAACTGTCCTGAATGGCGAAGGCGCCGGCCGGCGCCAGCAGCAGCGTTGCCGGGCCCTTGCCGACGATGCGGACCGATTTGGCCTGGTTGACCGTCACGGCCCCTTTCAGCACGTAGCGGCCTGGGCCGAGGCAGATGGTGCCGCCGGTCTCGCGCACCTGGTTCACGGCGTCCTGGATGGTGAAGCTGCCGCTCTCGTGCTGCTCGAGCGTGACGCAGGCCGTGCAGGCGCAGTCATGGCCTTCGCCTTGCGGCGGCCACGGATGCCGGCAGTCGGTGACACTCTCGGCGTCGACATCCCAGATGCCGAGGCGCGCATAATGGTGATGGATACCGCGCGGCGGGGCACGGTCGAGCTTCTCGACGCTGGCATCGGCCGTGCGTGCGGCGAACGCCCACCAGTCGCCGGCGCGAAAGCCTTCAGCGCCAGTCGAATTGAAGCTCACGGTGACGCCGTCCTCGAGCAGGATTGTCGTGCCCACGGCGGGCACGTTGATCGTGCCGGTCGATCCGGCGGCGTTGAGATCGCCGATCTGCACCGGCGTGCCGCTGGGGTCGGTCCGGAACACCGTTCCGTTCTGGTCCCATCGGCGCACCCGCAAATTGGTCTGCTTCGGCCAGTCGCTGTTGGGGAAGCCCGCCGGCAGCATGAGGGCCGGCAGCGCCGGCGTGAAACTGATGCGACGGGTCGCCTCAGTGACGGTGATGCGGCGCATCTCGCCGGCCGCTTGGGAAAACTCCATGGCGTCGTCGACGATCTCGACCCAGTCATCGGTTCTGAAGCGGAGCACGTCGTCGCGACCGAGGCTGTCGAGCTCGAGCTCGGTCGACGACGCCACGCTGGCGACGCGCGAGCCGACACTGGCATTCTCGCGCGACCATTTGAAGGTTGCGGCGCCGCCAGGCTGGCCCGGGTCGTGGATCTCGACCCGGTAGAGCTGGTTCTCAAGGCCGCGGAAGCCGCCGGTCGGCGGCAGCTCGCAAGGGTTGGTCGTCGGGGCTGCGTCGAACGTGCCCGTCGTGAGCACGCCGGTCGAGGGCGCGATCACCACATTCCAGCCGGGCACGTCGTCATCGGGCGTCGCGCAACTGGTGCTGGCGCCGGCATCGGTGTCGAGCACCCGCACCTGCCACACAGTCTGGAGCCGCGAACTGGTTTCGACGCCGACGGCGATCTCGACCAGCTCCGGCCGCTCAAGAGATGTCAGCTCGCGCGCCCAGACGTCGAGATAGACGAGATGGCGGCCCGCGGTCGGCAGCGGCGGCCGCAGGGCTGCGGGCAGACAGGGCTGCGTCTCATAGGTCAGCTTGTCCGTGAAAACCGTCTCCGCCATGAGTTCGTCGAACAGGCGCTTGCCGGGATCGACAAGGCCGTGGTTCTCCGCGAGTAGGCCGTCGACATAGAGCCGCCCCTTGCCGATCTCGAGCGTGTTGCCGGCGACGCCGAGCTTGAATGCATCCGGCGTGGTCGAGGAGACCGTGGCGCGGCCGAGCGTGTCGCTTGCCAGCGCTCGCAGTCTGCGATCGAGGATCGCCATCAGCTCGTTGGCGTCGCCGTCCAGCAGCACCGCGCCCTGTTTCAGCTCCAGGCCGGCAAAGTCGAGCAGCGGGTCGAGACGAACGCGTGAGAAGTCGGCACCCATGATAGCCTCCGATGCACTCGGTCAACTCGCGAAGAACAGGCCCGCGTGCAGCCCGAAACGTAGATATTCGTCGAGCCGCAGCCTGAGATTGGCCTCGCGCTGGGGCTGGAATAATGCGTTGAGAACGCCGATTTCACTGTCGTTGTCGCCGCCTGTGCGAATCGCGAGACTGGTGGTGCGGCGCAGTTGCGCATAACCGGGATCGCCGTAGCGCAGCGAGGTGAACAGTGGCAGCGCCGTGGGCGCTGCGTCATTCGGCACGCAATGGAAGCGGCGGGGCGTGATTGAATCCGGCGGCAGGTAGCAGAAGCGGACGCAGCCCTCCTGGCGGCGCTGGACCAGCAGCGGCGCGATCCATTTGTCCGCCGGTTTCGGACCGAGCTTCGCGAAGAAGATGGTGTTGGAGGCGAGCTTCAGCAGTTTCGTGTGAACCTTGCCGATCACCGTGCATTGAGCAACCGTCAATTCGGCGCCGGCGCCACCCGCGTCATCGGCGGCAAAGGCGACGCTATCCGGCGCGCCGGCATCGACGATGCAATCGATCAGCGTCACCTCGGCGTCGGTGACGGCATGGATCGGGCCGACGATGCAGCGCTCCAGCGTCACCTTCGCAAAGGAATGCTCGACGATCAGGCTCGGCTGGCCCGGCGACACTGGACTGCCGTCGCCATTCAGGGTGAGTCCGGGCACAAGCGTGCAGTCCCGCAGCACCAGCTCCCGCGGCTCGACATCGGCAAAGGCCGCCAGCCGCAGCGCGCCACCGGAAATCACCAGCCCGTCGAGTGTGAGCCGGCCGCGCGCGCCGATGTCGAGCGTGATCTCGCCGCTCGCCACCAGTAACGGTCGGGCCTGATCGCGCGCGGCAACGGCGACATGATGCGGCGTAGAATTGCCGAGGACATCGTCCACCTTGAAGGTCGGCGTCTCCTGGTAGGTCAGACTGTCACCAATGGTGAGACGGCCACCTGTCCTGATCAGGTCGAGCTTCGCCTGCCACGCGACTTCGGCGTTGACGGCCTGCTCGTTGCCGATGTCGCCTTGGGCAGGCACGCGCGGATACTCGCCGCCGCCGATCTGGCGCGCGGTGCCGTAGTGGAAGGTAGCGAGCAGCGGACCGTCGGCGGCTGCTCCAAGCAGCACGCGGCCGCGCTCGGGATCGAATCCGATCGTGCCCGCCGTCACCTGCGCTTCGTGCGCCCAGCCGATGACGTTGCCGCCGCCGTCCAGGACATCGCGGAGATCGCAGACACGGACCTTGGCCGTGGGCACCGGGACGGGTGGGTTGCCGGGTGTGAAGAACACCAGGCTCTCGCCGTCGCCGTAGTCGTCATTGAGCTGCGTGTCGGGTTGCGCGGTCGCCTGCGCCGCCTGCACGGCCATGGCCATCAACCGCACCGTCAGCGGCTCCGACACGTTGATCGGCTCGGCGAGATGGGAGATGTCGGTCTCGGCCTGCGCGAAGCGGAACAGCCGCATGTCCGCGCCGAGCGGGTTGAACCGGAACTTCCGGCCGCTCGCATCACCAGCAGCCGGCGTCAGCGGCACCGCCGTGAGCGACAGCGACAACAGCCGCCACAGGAAAATACCGATGTTGGGAATGTTGTAGCGTCCGGCACCGCTCTCCGGCCGCCGCATCTCGGCGGTGTGCGCAATCGTGTTGAACGCGCCGTCGCGCCAGAACAGCGCCGCCGTGTCGCGCAAATTGCAGGTTGCCGGTGCATACAGCCGGATGTGCTTCATGTATTGCGTCGTGGCGAGCTGCTCGAAATATTCGACCGCATGGGCCGGCCAGCCGGTGACGTCATGCGCGAGCTCCTCGAGCATCAGCGCGGTGCCCTTGCGGCGGCGGAAGGTGATGGTGTCGGCGACCTCGGCGCGCGGCGAGGTCAGCTCGGTGCCGAGCCCGCGCAACGGCCGGTAGCCGATAAGGTCGCCGATATAGGGCGTGACCCATTCGGCGCAGGTCTCGATGAACTGGTCGTCGTAGAGCTGGTCGACGGACTCTTCCAGCGAGGCGAACTCGCGGGCAAACGCCGCCAGCAGGGCCTGAAGCGGGCCCGCCTTCGCGGGATCGCCAGCCAACGCGGCGTCGCGCAGCCGGTGCAGCGCCGGCATCAGCCCGTAGAGCCGTTCCGCGGTGAGGCTGTTCATGCCATCTCCTCCAGCAGGTCGAACGGCGCCGGGTTCAATGTCAGGAGCTCGCTCGGCAGCGCGATGCCTTGGTCGACATGCATCCGCGAGGCGAGCAGGCGGACCTGGCGCGAGGGAATGGTTTGGGCGTAGGGCGTCGTGCCGCCATAGAGCTTGACGAGGTCGATCGCGATGACGCCGGGGACCGATTGTGCTGCGGCGATCGCGTCGGACTGCTGCACCGGCTGGCCGAGTTCGCGCGCATCGAAGGCGAAGTGCGCGCGCAGCGCCACATCCACTGCGGCCAGCACGGCCTTGGCGTCGAAGTCAGGATCGCGCTTGACCTTCAATCCGATCCGGAACGTGCCGGGCTGGTAAGGCAGCAGCGCTACCGCGACATGCGGATCTCCGCCGGCCTTGAGCGCAGCGAGCAGGTTGGTCCACACCGGGCTTGCGGAATTGACGGGCGCATCCGGCGGACCCGCAATCGTGATGGCAATCGTCTTCCCGCGCGGCAGTTGCAGCACCTGCGCCTGCGCCTTGGCGATGCCGCTGAAGGCGCGGGCGAAATCCTCATAGTCGAGGACGGATACGACGCGGCCGAGCGTGCGGGCGCCGAGCGGAATGCTGCGCCGTGCGGCATCCGCAGGCTCCGGGTCGTTGCCGCCTTCGGCCGCAAGGGGGTTGCTCACACCCTTGAGTCCGAGCGGGCGCGACAGCAACTGACTTAGCGTATCGGCGCGGACATTGCCGGCGATTTCGATACCCTTGCGGTAGCTGACGCGGACGTTGTTGAGCCCGCTCGGCAGCCGGGCGCCGTTGGCGCCGTCGCCGAACTTCACGAGGTTGCGGCCCTGCTCGTCGACATCAAGCGCGAAGGCGCGATCGGTCGCGGCCGCGCCGTACAGCGTGTTGCGCTCGTGCCATTCGATTGCGCCGATCCGTAGCGTCAATTCGCTCGCGGCGCCGCTCTCGTTGGTGGCAGCGCGATAGGTCAGCGGCAGTTGCTTCAGCTCGAACGCCTGGAATGGCCGGGCCGCGTCACCGGAACCGAGGATCTGCGTCACCGTCTCGCCATGCGAGGCCGGCACGACATTGCCGTGGACGACGACGCTGCCGCGGTCGAGACTGCCGGCGAGCGCCGGGTCGATCTGAAGTATGCAGCGGCCGGCATCCAAGGCCTGCGTGGACACGAGGTTGGCCGGCACGACCACGGCCTGGCCGTCGGAGGCGCGATTGCCGCGCACGATCAGCTGGCGTCCGGGGACGAGGCCGTCGGCACTGACCGCGACGGGGATACTGTTGCCCGTCACGGCGTCGTCGACGGCGTAGGGCGCGAGCGTAAGCTGCTCGGACTGAACGAAGGCGGTGCAGCGGCGGACTTCGTCCTTGTAGGTATCGTAGTTGGCGCCGTGCAGCGACAGGCGTGTCACCTTGCCGGACAGGGCGAACTGGGCGCGGGAAATCTCCGTGATGCTGGACACCTGATAGAGATCGATAGAGGGCGACAGATTGATCTTGATGACGTCGATCTTGCTCAACGCCTTGCTGTTGATGGCGCCGGGAATCGTGAGCACGGCGTAACCACCGGCGCGCACCTCCGGGTAGACCGTATCGAGGTCAATGCTGCCGCCGGCCGGTGAGATTGAAAAGTCAGGCCAGTCGTCGTCCACAGGCGTTCCGGGATAGTTCTTGTGGAACTCGTCCGACATCGATTTCCACATCGGCGCGTTGTGGCCAAAGGAAGCAGCACGCTTGCGTAGCGCATAAACCTTGGAGTCCTGCGTCGCTGCGACATTGGTGAGGCCGCCGCGCCAAGTGACCTTGGTGCGATCGAAATCCGATTGCAGCTCGACGCTGTCGATGAAGCGGAAGTCCCAATTGCTGTCATTCGTGCCCGGCGCAAAGGCATCTCCGACGATCAGGAGCGCGTCGCCCGGCTTCAGATTGTTGCGCTGGCCGGCGAGGTACGCGACGGTATCTTCTTTGCCCGGCCGCCGCGCCTCCGCCATCCATGGCCGGATCGCGTTCCAGGCCGGCCGTGCGGTGTCCAGCCGCTCGGCGGTCTCGAAGGTCTGTGGCTTTTCGTCCGGCCCCGGAATGCTCTGCACCTTCAAGCCGATGTCGAGCGACACTTGCGCAGGCACGCCGGTGATAAAGCTGCCGGGCTCGGGTGACAGTTTTGGCGGCGGCGTCGGCGGCGTCTCCAGGGTGAAGGCGAGCCAGGTCTCGGCGGCGACGCCGGGCCGCAAGCGGTAGCCGATCAGTCGGCCCATCTCCTGGAGCGACACGCGCTCCAACGCCGTGCGTAGATAGGACTCGTTGGCGATGCGCTCCTGGTAGAAGGTAAGCACGTCGGCGGCGCAGGCGAACGCGTCGATCAGGCCGATGATGAAATCGTCGTCGGCGCGGCTTTGCAGCTTGCCGAGCGGCGCGAACGCGGCCGAGGACAGCGCGGCGTGCACGCTGTCGCGGAACTGCGCGTAGTCTCCGACCCGGTAGGCGATGGCGGAGAGGCCGTAGCGGTTGGAAATGCCTTGCGGCGTCTCGGCTTCGACGCCGGCGCAGCAGCCGCAGCTCTCGCTGCCGGCGGGAAGGGCATGTGGCTTGATAATCGGGACCGGTAGCGTCATTTGCCGCCTCCCGCATCGATGATGAGCCGGCCGCGCTCGCGGAAACTCGGATTGTTGGCGAGCTGCGCGATCTCGAGATTGGTGATCGGGATCACCTCGTCATCCAGCGATGTCGCGAGGGGCGAAATGAACCGCTGGAATTTCTCCGCATGCACCGCCTCGACGCCTTCGACCGCTTGCGCGGTCGCGATGATGCGGCTGAGATAGACGGGATCGCCGAAGGAGAAATTGTCGGGATGGAACAGGCCGAGCGTGCCGTCCGGCAGCACCGTGCTCGACAGCACCGCGCGCACGGCCTGCGCGACCTCGGCGCGGAAATAGTCCGGCTTGACGCAGACATGCAGCGTGACGTCGAGCGGCACATAGCGCGGCGGCCGTACGTCGAGGTCGTAGCCGGCCATCCGGAACCGCTCGAGATAGTCGCGGAGCTGCGCGGCAAAGGGGGCGTCGACCGGGCCGCCGCCGAAGCGGTCCGGCGTGACGAACACGGTGTACCAGCTTCCGGTCCAGCGGAACGTCGCGGCTGCGCGCTGCACGTCGGCACGACGCTCGGCGGCTGCTGCGTAGTCGGCCGCCGTCACGGCTCGCTCCTGGGTGCGGAATGCCTGCGGCGCATCGCGCCGTGCCGCCTCGATGTCCTCTGGCTCAATGCCGCCGGATGCGGCAAGCGGGTTGCGCAGCGCCTTGAATGCGCCGTCCATGGTACTGACGATGTGCGCGATAGCCTCCGCACCGACATTGCCGGCCGAGCCGTTTCCGATCCGGTAGGTCACCGTAAACGCGGTGTCTTCTGCCGGACGCTTGCCGAGCAGGCCGTCGCCGAACCGCAGCAGGGCGCGGCTGTGATTGTCGATCTCGACCACGACATGCGGCGCATTGCCGGCGCTGCCGATGAGGTCGCGCTGCGGCAGCCAGTGCTCGGTGGTGCCGGCGACCTGTCCCGTGAGATCGACGATCGCGGGCGTGGCGTCGCGCGGCGACAGCAAGCCGAACGCGCTTGCCGGCCACCATGGCCTGTCGGCGCTGACGGGAACGCCAAGCAGCGCACCTAGGTCGAAGGACTGCGTCAACGGGCTGTTCGCGAGCACCGGGCGGAAGCGCGGCGGCACGGTCACATCCGGAGCCGAAATGCAGCAGTTGCCCGGCGCCGGCGACGCCTGCTTCAGCCTGGCGTGCGGCATGACGCCGAGCTGCTCGGGCGGCAGCGTGCGGCCGTGATCGACGAGCACGATGTTGCCGCGCGCGACGCTGATGGCGAGCTCAGGGCGATCCTCCACTGTCAGGCAAAGCGGGAAGGGCAGCGCGTCGGCCTCGCTCCAGGCGATCTCGGTGACGTCGACCGGACCGTCGACCGGTGGCTCGTCGAACAGCCCGCCGGACGGATCGCTCGTGAGCGTTCTCTCGGTGAGCCGCACTGCCCAGCGATGGCCGGGATCGGCATCGTCCGCGGACAACGTCGTCGGGCTGATGACCTCCTCGAAGATCAGAATGGCGCCGACATCGAGCGTATCGATGTGGCCGCGCAGCGTCGCACGCGTGGTGCCGCGCGGCAGACAGCAGCCGTTGTTGCCCCAGGCGTAGACGGTGAGGTTGTTTTGCTGCTGGTCGAGCACGGCCGGCGCAACGGTTTCGAATATCTCCGCGCCGCCGTCGATCGCGTCGTTAAGCGCCTGCGAGCCCGGCGTCAGCACCAATTCGAGCCCGGGCACGCGGGACAGGAGCTGTGTGGCCTTGGGCAGCGCGATGTGCTGCCCGTCCACGTCGAAATGCACGAAGGCCCGCGCGTTGCAGCCCTCGTGCAGGTGATAGTCGACCAGCCGCGTATGACGCCGCACCGAGATGCGCTGCCGCGCGGTGGCGAGATAGGCCTCGTTGGCGACCGCGTCCTGGCGATAGGCGAGGTTGTCGGCGGCATAGGCGAGCAGCTCGACCAGGGTCACGCCGAGATCGGCTGCCGAGCGCTCCTGCCAGCCGGGCACGAGCAGGCTCAGCCGGTCCAGCATCAGCCGGAGAAAACCCTGATAATCGCGCGCGAGATAGTCGATCTCCGGCCTCACGCGCGGCACCGGCGGGCAGGGCGTGGTGTCTGCGCAATCATAGTCCGAAGGGCATTCGACCTTGAAGGTGAAGTCGATCGCCGGCAGTTTTGGATCGAAGCCCGCCGGCGGCAGTGCCGAGCCGGAATTGGCGAAGATACCGAATGTGTAGATCGAATAATCGCCACTGCTGTCGGTGCGGACCACCAGCGTGCGGACGGGATCGTCGACCGTGTCGATCAGCCCGGGCTCGGCCTGCGCCGGCAGCGCATTGGCCGGCGCGCACCAGACCACGCCGATCGTCGCGATCCGCTCGCCGCCGGTGATGCGCAGATTGTCCGGCGAGAGCGTGAAGCCGGAATGCAGGAGCCGCACCAGCAGGGTCTGTTGCCGCGGCGCGTCGGGCGGCGATGCTAGGTCGAGCACCTCGATGAACTCGATGGCGTTGGCGCTGCCCTTGGCCTTGAGCACCTCGAGCCGGCGCGGATCGCAGCAATGTTGCTTCACGCCGCGCCTCCCGGAACTACGAAACTACCGACATGGCTGGTGCGGTCGGCCAGCACCACGTAGCGGACCTCGGCGCGCAACACCGCATCGTCATTGGTCACCTCGACAGAGGTCACGGCGATCAGATGCGAGAGATGTTGATGCAGCGCAGCCTGGGCCAGCATCTGCGTGGTCGCGGCGAGCGTCACCGAATTGGGCTCGAACACCAGCGCGAGCAACCCTGCGCCGAAATCCGGCCGCATCACCCGCTCGCCCTGCATCGTGAACAGCACCTGCTCGATCAGGTCGCGGATATGATCGGGGCGATCGGTCGTGGCGGTGCGCCCCTGGTCGTCGGCATGGTAGGGGAAATCGAGATCCTTGCTCACATCATCCTCCCCTTACGTTGCCAGCACGCGCGTCTGCGCCACGACGGGCAGCATCGGCGTGCCTGTCGGCGTGCAGACCGATTGCCCCATCATGGTCGCGGCCGGTGCCCCGCCGATCATCACCCGTGCCGCGCCCACCACCATTTGCGCGGTGACGCAGGGCGGAGCCGAGCCAGTCAGCGAGCAGGCGGCGATCGCATAGGGACTGGTGAGATTGACGGCGGGCTGGCCCGACACCAGCACACGCGGGAACGGGGACAGCGGCGTCGCCTGTCCGGCATGGCTGCAGAGGACGGTGGCGCCGAGATGCAACACGGGAGCGGGCATCGAAGCCTCCTAGATTACGGTCAGCGCGCCGAGGTTTACGTCGACGGACGGCCCGGTCATGGTGATGATCGCGCCCTTGCCGTTGGAAATGGTGATACCGACGTCGCTGACCGAGATCATCGCGCCGGTGGTGGTCTGCATCAGGATGCCGCCGGTCGGGCCCGGCACGTCGCTGATGGTGAGGCCGTTCTTCAACGGGGTTTGCAGCGTGATGCCGGGCACGCCGGGCGGCACCGCATGCGCCAGAACCGGCACTTCCGCCGCACTGCCCCAGTAGCATCCGACCCAGATCGGATAGTCGGGATCGCCGCGCTCGAATTCGATCCAGACGCCAGCGCCGATGATCGGCACGGTGAAGAAGCCGGCATTGATGCCGGCGGTCGGCACGCAAGGCATCGCCCAGCTCGTCGGGATGACGGCGCCGACGTCGGGCACCATCACCTGGATTCGGCCGATCTGGAGCGGATCGATGTTGTTGATCACCACCGCGCGATATTTTCCGAGAAGGGGCGTGTCGCTCATGTCGGCACCTGCGGGACGGTCGAGATCAGCGCGTTGCGTGCCAGCGAGAACGACTGCTTGTAGGAGCCGCGCTCGATCTCGTGGGTAACGTTCTTGACGTAATAGAGTCCGTCGAACGGCAGGCCGGCGCCGCGGACACCGACCAGCTGCCGCGACTTCAGCACGTGGCCATATCTGGCGACGTCGAGCTTGCCGCTGCCGAACACGCTGTCGCTGTGCTGGCTCGCGTAGGCGAGGCCCGCCATCAGCGCTTGCGGTGCGGAGAGATGCGCCGTGTTGGCGAGTTTCTCGATCTTTGGCGGCAGCGGCGGCACCGCGCCGAGCGGCGGGCTCATCGGCGTGATGTCGGGGATCGGCACCGGGATCGGCGCCTTGCTGTTGCTCTCCTGGAAGAACACGATCGGCATGATCTTGCGCTCCTTGTCGAAGTTGAACGAGATGTCCTCGACATTGGTGAGCGCATCCATGTTGGTGGTGAGCGCCGGCTGCGGCGCGCCGAAGCGGATCTCAGGTCCCCAATAGGCCTTCGAGGCACCCGGCAAGGGGCCTGCCTCGAGATAGAAGACGTAGCCGGCTTCGCCGGCGAGCCGTTTCACATAGGCATAGTCGCTGCCCTTCTGCTGCGGGATCTGCTGCACCGGGATCGGCGGGATGTCGAGCACGCTCGGGATCACCATCGGGATTACGCCGAGCGCGGCGTACTTGGCGAGGATGGCGAGCACCCGGACCGAGGGCGGCATCGCCGGGAAGGGCAGGCCGGGGAGCTCGATGATGTCCATCAGCGCCGACATGTCCTTGCCCTTGATCACCAGCTTGCCGATGCCGCCGCTGCCGGGCTGCGTCTCGACATTGGTGACCATGCCGTCGATGACGGATTCCGCGGTGCCATTGATGGTGACGATCAGGACCACGCGAAGCAGCGGCGGCAGCGCGCCGCCGCCGGAGAGCAGGAAGATGGTGCGCAACGGCGAGCGTAGCGGCAGGTCGAAGGTCAGCTCGAATCCGCTCTGCGCATCGCCCGATCCGATCTCGATCTTGGCATAGGTCAGCGACTCGATCACCTCGCGCGGCACCGGCACCGGCGCCGGGCCGATCTGGAGCGAGAGCTGGACGCCGCCCTGCATCATGCCGGATGCCTCCTTACAGCCCGTTCGGGCGCGGAATCTGCACGCGCTCGCCGGGCGTATCGGTGAGCTCGAACGGATCGGTCACGACATTGGCGTCGGCGATCCGCCAGTACAGTTCGGGATCGCCGAGGGTGGCGGACGCGAGCGTGTCGGGCCGCTCGCCGGCATTGACGATGTGCTCGCCGGCGATGCCGATGTCGCGCGCTTGAGGGATGAAGCGCCGCAGCACGTAGGCGACACCGGGATCGTCGGCGCTGCGCTTGAGCCGCCCAATCGCCGTGCCGTGGTAGCGGCTGTTCGGCGGACAAGTGTTGTCCGGGAACGCACCGGCGTCGATCAGCATCTGGACGGGATCGGATGACATGTTGTGCTCCGTCAGGGCAGGCTGGTGAGACCAAGTGACGCCAGCGAGGCGCCGCCGGTCAGGCGGGCAAGCGTTTCGCGGGTTCGCAGATAATTGAGGAAGATGGTGGCGCCACGGTGCGAGAAGCCGAGGTCGTCGGTGCTCATCACGTGCAGGCCGAGCGAAACCTTTGCGCGTATCGGGTTGAGCGCGGGGTCGAAGGCTTCCTCGACGATGGAGAATTCGGCGACGCGCACCGGCGCGATCCGGTTCTTGCTCCAGACGAACAGCACGAGCGGCGCCTCCGGCGGCAGAATCTCGAGTGTGCCGTTGTCGGCCTGGCTTGCGACGCCCAGCAGATCGTCAACGCTTGGGTTGACGAGAGCCTCGAGCACCGCAAGCTGCGGCGCGATGCCGAAGGCGACGGCATTGGCGTGGGCGTCGGGATCGGCGAGCTGGTCGGTGGCGTCGATCTCGGCGTCGAGCTTGATGGTCTCGATCGCCGGCCCCTTCAGCCGGAACGGCTGCGCCCGCGCGCCGGCCGAGCCATCGCCGCCGGTGCCCTGCACCTGGTAGCTGCGGCTCAGCGTGTCCGGATTGTACTGGAGCGCGATCTGCCGCCGCACCGTGCCGCCGCCCGGCGCCAGCACCACGAGTCCGCCCTTGATCAGTTTCGGAGACGAGGTGAGGCCGGTCATGGCGAATAGTCCTGCGATGAACCGCGCGATGGCGGCATTCGCTTCTGTCGAAGATCGAGCCGCAGGTCGTACTGATAGTGTTCCAGCCCGCATGGCGCGAACGCCGCGATCCGAAGCGGCATGCCGATGGCGTGGTCGACGTAGAGCGTAAGACCCCGCCTCGGATAGACATATTCGTTGCTCTCGACCTCGAACGTTCCCTGGAACGAGTTGAGCTTCGCCTCCGGCTCGCCGAACGCACCGAGCAGCGATGACAATGGCTCGATGAGATCGACATTGGTCGCGTCGATCTGCACCACGATCTCGCCTTGCGTCCACACCCGTATGCCGCGTCCGAAACCCGCCTCCGCAGCGCTGAACCAGTCGGTCCGGTGCCTGGCGCTGCCGAGAACGCCTTGGCCGTGCCAGGAGCGATCGAGGTCGAACACCGTGGCGACGTCGTCGAGGGTGGTCGCGTCGGCGAGGCCGATAAACCCGCGCAGATCGCGGCCGGCAAGCAGCTTCAGCGGTGACAGCGCCAGATCAGAGACGCGCATGGCTTGCATGGCTCAACCCCCGATCTTCGCGACGTCGCCCTGGAAATAGGCGGCGTAGAGGTTGCGGATGCCGACGACGTTGACGAGCTTCACGGCCTCGGCATAGGAGTTGTAGCGACGGCGCGAGGCCGGTACCACCGTGATCGGCTTCAGCTTTGCATTTGCGGGGCCCTCCACTGCCTCGCGCAACTGGGGATCGTTTACCCTGGGCGCGACATTTTCCCAGACGATTTCGTCGAACAGCGAATCGACGCCTTCGATCAATGTGTTGTTCTCGTTGGAGCCATCGCCGAAAGTGTCGGCGAAGGTGTCGTAGGCCGTGGTCCGAAGCGTGTGAATGTATTCGTGGATCAATGTCTGAAACATGTCCCAGAGGAAATCCCGGTCGGTGTCCCGATCGTCTTTCTTGAAGATCTGGATGCTTACCTCGCCGACGTTTGCGGAGGCATCCCAGCCGCGATCGATCTCGTTCAGCTTGTCGACCTGCGCATCGGTGCTGGTGAAGTCGTCTGCGATCTTGGCAAGGATGGTCGCCTCGTCGCCTACGGGATTGCTGTTCGGATCGAAACGCGGTGCGGCGTTGAGCCTGCGATTGATGTCGCGGACGTCGCCGTCGGACTGGAAGAAATAGAGCACCAGCGCGCGCGCCTTTGCCCGCTTGTCGACGTCGCTCATTCCCACCAGCTCGGTTTCGGTGTCGGCGAACAAGTCGTGGATGCTGCCGCGTTTTCCGGGCGCATCGGCCTTCAGCTCGGGATGCTTGGAGGCGTCGTAATAGCTCCCGAACACCTTGTCGGTTTCGTTCTTGCTGGCCTTGCCGATGCGCTCGAATTCGGGAAGCGTATGTACCTTTCTCGGGTCGCCGTGTTCGGCAGTACCCTTGCCCTTGACCATTGCGTCCCAGTAGTTCTGGATCATACCGGGCATCAATGCGCGCATGGCGTCGTCGTATTTTGTCTTGCCGGCAGTAGAATTATCGAACGGAAGCACGCTGCCGGCGTCGGGCCTGAGCGCCTTGGCGATATCTGCCTTCTTCGCTGCGTCGGGTGCGACCGTCTTCGACAAATCTCCGGCGGAAGTGATGAGCGTGACGTCGCGAAGCACCTGCTCCAGCATCACGTCGTAGTTGCCGAGGATTTTTTCGGTCGCGGCAGCCTGTTTTTTCAACGTGGCCTGTTTTGCCGGGTCGGCTTCGGCGTCTGCCTGATCCCTGAGGCTATCGAAGCGGCGCGCAATATCGGCGCGCTCCTGGCCGAGGTCCTGCGTCGCCATTTCTCGCACCGCGGGGTCCAGCGCGAATATCTCGGCCGCGACGGTCGCTATCTCCTCGTCGCTTGCGGCCGTCGCAACCCGGATCTTGATGGCAATGGGGTCATAGGCGAAGGTCGGTGCGCCCTTGCCCGGCTCGCCCTGCGGTTCGACGTCGCCTTTGAGCAGCGCGGCGCGCCCACCTCGGAAACGGGTCGCGAAGAATTGCTCCAGTCGCGTGTGGGATTCGTCGTCGAGATCGGATTCGAGCTCGGTAACGCTCAGTTTTGCCGGACCGAACATGATCCGCAGCGCGGCGACGTCGCTCAGCGTGAGCAGATCGAGAATTGCGTTCTCATCGTCGCCGAGCGTCGGTCCGTCCTGCATCTCCAGGACCAGGAGCGCCTTCTGCCATGGATCAAGCTTGAAATCGGCTTTTCCGGCTTTCCACAGGCGCACGATGGCCCGCGCTTTGTTGTCGCTGTCGAAGCTGCCTTCGATCTTGCTGGCTTTGGTGATCTGGCCGAGATAGTCGAGCAGTTCCTTGTCGTCGAAGTCGCCTTCGGCACCGAAGAAGACGGCGATCTCCTCGTACCAGGCGAGCCGTTGCACCGCTGCAGGCGGCGCGGTCGCGCCGCGCTGCTGCACGACATGGGCAAGCTCGTGCGCCAGAATGTGACGGCCGCGCGCCGTGTGCGGCTCATAGGCGCCCTCCGTAAACGCGATATGCGCGCCGGCGGTATAGGCGGTCGCGCCGATCGCACGCGCTGAGGCTGCGGCTTGTGGATCGGCGTGGATGCGCACGCGGCTGAAATCGGAGCCAAATTGCCGTTCCATCGCTTGGCGCGTTGCGGCGCCGAGCGGCGAGCCGGCCGATCCGACGACCTCGTATATTGCGGCCGGCGCAGCCTGCCCTTCCGGGTGTGCGGTGCGTGGAAGGGGCGATAGCGATGGTGTCCGGTCACTGATCGTCGTCGGCCGCAGCATGTTCTTGGCTGCGAGTTCGGCTTCGGTCTCGAAGCGGTCGCTGGCCGGACGCAGTTCGAGCGAAGGCGCGCGCGCGGGTGGCGATTGCTTTGGGCAAGCCTGGGCTCCGGCATGCACAGTCATGGCTTGCCTCGCGAAAGGGCGGCGCCGGGCACCGCTGACGTCACCCGCGTCGCGATGCGGTCGGCGATGGCCTGCGGCGCCCCGCGTGCATTTGCGGCCCCGACGATGGCCGACAATGACGTGAGGCGCTCACGCAATGCCACGCCGATCGCATCGGCAAATCCAGCGGCTCCGCCATGCTGCGGCACATCGACTACCAGTCGTCCGATTCTTACCTCGATCCCGGCATTCTTCACGGTGTCGCTCCCGTGGTGGATTTGGGCCGGACGGACTCTTTCGGCACCAGATGGTTCTTCTTGGGATCGAGCAGCTTTGGTTCGAACTCGCCGTTGGGGCCGGCGTCGGCCACGTAGATGTCGAAATTCTGCAACGCCGGATCGTAGACGGTGAGCGCGAGCGCCTTCAGCTCCGGCAGCGCCTTGTCGTTGTCGGTCTGGTTGCTGAACTCGCTGATCGTGGTGTTGCTGACGCCGATGAACTTGTACCCCTTCGAGACGTCGCTGGGGTCCACCCGCTTGCGTGCAAGCGCGACGGCATGGGCGTCGCGGAGCTTGGTCTCGTTGGGTTTGGCCTCATTGGGAATGATCGTCATGTACACCGCTGTGGTCCAGCCCTGCTCGCGCAGGAGCCGCGCCGCATAAGTGGCATAGACATCGCAATCGGCCTTGATCTGGTTTGTGCTCTGGTCGGTCTTGAGCGATTTCGCCGTGGGATCACCGAGCAGGTCCGGCTTCTCGTCATCGGGGGACTGAGCATAATATTCCTTGAGCAGGTCCTCCGACAGTTCAAGCGACAGGTCGCGCTTGAGGCCCTTGACGCCCTTCTTGTCGAGCTCCGTGAATGTCTTGCCGATCGCGCGCGTGTTGTCTTTCAGCCATTTCTGGGAATGCGCGGCATCCTCGGCGGTCAGGGTCTGGCCACCGAGCGGCGCCAATTGCCGCAGGAATTTCTGCTGGCCGCTCACCCCGCTACCGCCCCGCATGTTGGAGACGACAGCGGCGTAGACCTCCGGGTCCTTGCTCTTCATCGCGAATTGGACGGCAGCGTCGCGCTCGCTGTTGGCAGAGAGCGCGCGCGCCACTTTCTTCAGCGCCTCGCGGCTGCTCTCGACGATCTCGGGCTTGGCTGCGGTCTTAGCAGCTTCCAGAGCGGCCACACCGCGCCCGCAAAAATCGAGCGCCTTGGCAACCAGCGGTTTGCGCGCGGCAGCGTCGGCGGCTGCTCCGAGATCGACCTGGAGTTGGGACGCTTGGTCGTCCAGCGTGGGGCCCGGCTTCTCGTCGCGCGCAATGTCCGCTTGCCCTGCCCGCCGTTGCTGGGTGACGTGGGCAAGCTCGTGAGCGAGCAGCCGGCGGCCGGACGAGGTGTGGGGCGCGAACTGGTTGTTCGCGAAGACGAGCTGGTTGCCATAGGCGAAAGCGCGGGCATGCAATCCGCTCGCGGTGCGATCGGCCTTGGCATCGGTGCTGACGCGCACTTGCGAGAAATCGCAGCCGAACCGGCCCTCCATGTCGGCGCGGGCGGTCGGCGCAAGCGGTTGCGAAGCAAGATCGAGGCGGTTCGCCGCGGGATCGCGCACCGGCCGGGCCTGGCGCGGTGCGGGCGTTCGGGACAGCGCTGCATCGGCCAGCCCGTCGGCTTCACGCTCCCGCCCGGCCGCCGTGTGCGCCTGGGCCGCGCCTTGCGACAGCCAGCTCATGTTGGCGAAAGAGAAGCGCACGGTCACACCTCCCGCCTGGGTTCGTTGTAGGACCGTTCGAGCTTGGAAAATTCGGCGCGTACCGCGGTGTTGATCGCCTCATGTCCGATTTGTCCACCGCCGGCCGCGGCCAGGAAGGCGGCGTTCAGCGCGATCGCGCGGATATTGCCGCCGGTCAGTTGCAGCCTGGCGAGGCTCGCGAAATCCACCTCGCCGAGCGGGGCATCGGCCGGGAACTGCATCCGCCACAGCTTTTCGCGCGCAGCCGGGTCCGGGTAGGGGAACTGGACCACGTAGCGGATGCGGCGCAGGAAGGCGCGGTCGAGCGCGCTCTTCATGTTGGTGGTGAGGATCACCAGCCCGCGATAGGTCTCGATCCGCTGCAACAGATAAGCGATCTCGATATTGGCGAAGCGGTCGTGGCTGTCGCGCACTTCGCTGCGCTTGCCGAACAGCGCATCGGCCTCGTCGAACAGCAGGATCGCGCCGCTGTTCTCTGCAGCCTCGAACAGCCGGCTCAAATTCTTCTCGGTCTCGCCGATATATTTGCTCACGACGCTGGCGAGATCGATGCGATAGAGGTCGAGCTCGGCGGCACAGGCGATCGCCTCGGCGGCGTAGGTCTTGCCGGTTCCGGATTCGCCGGAAAACAGCGCCGCGGCACCGAGCCCACGGCCGTTATGCGTAGCAAAACCCCAATCGCCAAAGACGCGCGGGCGGTGCTGCAGTTCGGCGGCGATGGCGCGGAGCTGGGCGATCACCACTGGCGGCGCGACCAGATCGTCGAAGGCGACGTGGTTGTCGATCCGCTGAGTCTAGCGCGTCGAGCCCGCCGCGCACGGCGGCGCGGCAGAGCCGCCACACCGAGGGCGCGAGCAGGGCCGGCTGCCCTTGCGTCTCGGCCAGCGCCTCGGCGGCCACCAGGCGCAGCTCGGCTGTCGGCACGTTGAACTGCCGCAGCGCAGGACGCAGCGCGACGGCGAGCGCCGTGGCCTGTTCGCGCGGGAGTCCACGCAGAGCTGTTGCCTGTCGCGCGGCGGCCGGAGCATCCGGCACCAGGAGCCTCAGCATGCGCCGCTGCCGCAGTCGAGCCAGGCGGGCCGGTTCCGGCGCATTGAGCGCGATCGCGGGGCCCATCAGATGCGCGAGCAGCGCCGCCGCACGCGTCTCCGTCTCGCCAGTCTCGGTCGCACGTTCGAGCTCGAGCACGATGATAGCATCGGAAAGCGCCGCCTCGCGGTCGAGCAGGCAGGCGGTTTCCGCAATCTCGCGCGGATCATGGGGCAGGTCATGGGCGTGCAGCCACAAGGCGCTTGCACCGAGGCCAGCCAGCGCATCGCGCGCGACATCGCGTTGCGGCTCGATCTCGCCGCGGGCATGGTTCAGCGCGATCAGAGCAGCCGTCCCGGCGCCAAGGGCGTGCGTGATGCTACGCGCCGGCGCAGCGTCGGGTTCGATCGGTCCGGCCGGCTCGCAGCTGGCGAGCCCTATGAGCCTTGCATCCATCGCGGCGACGCCGGTCAGATAATGCAGCACGCGCTCGTCGATCTGGAGCGGCCGCCGCGGCGGCGCCTCGCGGCCCCCGCACGTGAGGAGGCGCCAGCGCCGCAATGGCCGCAGCGGCGACAGCGCGTCCCAATGCGGCTCGGCGAGCACCTGCATGGCGAAATTGAGCGTCGGCTGGGCGCTCGTGACGGCCCCGGGCGCTTGCGCCATTGCCTCGTCGACGAAGCGGCGGAGCGCGCTGTCGAGCTCGACGCCGGCGCAGAGCAGCACCACGTCGCGCTCGAAGGGCGACAGGCCGAACAGCTTCGTCAGGGCATCGAGTGCAGGCTCGAAATCGTCGGCACTGACGGGCGGTGCCGGCTCGTCACCAGCGATATCCCCCAATTGCCGCGCGATGCGCAGGCGTAGCGCGACGAGCTGCGCGGCCAGCCATTGCTGGTTGCGGGTGGCCCAATCGCATACCGGTCGACATTGCGTTCTGTCGTGCATGTTCATGCCGGTACGCTCAGGGTTTGGGAGGCATCGAAGACCGGCGCGTCGCCGCTGAGGTCGAGCAGGAGACTGTCGACGCCGTCGACCCGCAGCCGCGCCGGATAGGCGCCCGCGGGAAGCGCCGCGGGGAAATCGAACACCAGCGGATCGGTGGCCGCGTTGCGCGGATTGGCGATGGCTTCCACCGTGCCGAGCACGAGGCTCGCGCGTTGCCGCGGTTGTACCTGCGGGCGCGAGAATAGGGTTGCGGTGACACGCAGCGGCGCGGTCTTGCGCAGCACGGTCGCGGCAGGTAGCGAAAGCGCCGCGTCGGCTGCGATGACCAGGGTCGGTGCGATGACAAGCGCCACGGCATTGGTCTCGCGCTCGTTGGCTTCGCCCCTGGGCAGCAGACGTAGCGAGAGGCTCCATTGTCCCGGCGCCAACGCGGCTTGCGCCGCGGCATCGTTCGGCAGCGGGATGGTGAGCTCGGTGCCGTCCACATTGGGCGCACCTGGCACCAGCTCGACGGTGACGGGAAACAGCGGATGCGCCAGTCGCACGTGGAAATTGCTGCCGTTGAGGCGGATGCCGGACAGCACGACGGGCTCGCCGGGCCGCGCGCCGGCCTGCTTGGATTGCGGGGTCGCCGCAAACAACGTCGGCAGCGGCGGTAGCAGGTCGGGGTTGACGACGACACCACGGTCGCGCTTGGTCACGGGGTCGACGATCCCGCGCGACAGCACCGGCAGCGGCGAGACCGCGGGTTTTGTGGCTTCGATCAGCACCACCGACACCACATAGGCGGCCGAAGGCCGGTAGTGCGACTGGATCGCTGCCCACAGTTTCGACATCTCCTCCGGCCCCATCACCGCCGGCGTGATCTTGATCAACTCGGCCTGGTCGGCGAGGTCGGCGGCGGCGAGTGCCTGGAAGGCCGGCGGCAGCATCGAAACATCGATCGGGTTCGGATTGAGCGCGCGCTGCACCGCGGCGCGGTCCAGCACCGGGCGCTCATGCAGCAAATGCATGCCGTAGCCGAGCAGGATCTCGGCATGGCAATCGACCCGCGCGTAGGCCGTGAGCAGATAGTGCAGGTCGAGCGCGAGCGGTGCGTTGGTCAGGCGCTCGCCGCTGGTTGAAGATCGCGATGGCAGCGCGCGGTTGCGCCAGCCCGGGTTCGGGGTCACCTGATGCAGGAATAAATTGAGCCGCGGCTGCTCCTCGGCGCTGGTGAGGTCGATCGTGTCGGGCGCGACCGCACTGACATTGACCGTGCCGCCGACCGCGGGTCCGGCCTCGATCAGCCCGTTGTCGAGCATGTTGCGCAGCACCGCGCTGACTGCGCCGATGGCGAGCGGCGAACTCATGCGCGGCCTCCCGGTCCCGGGCGGCGCAGATAGTCGGACAGCGACACCGACGACTTTGGCGCAGGCTTGACGGCGCGTGCCGCGCGCGGCGGCTCCGGCGAGCGGATGTCGATGCGGTCGATCGTCACCTTGATCACTGGCGGCGTCTCGCGCCGGCGCTGTGCCTGGCCGGCGAGCACGGCCTGGCCGAGCGGCGCAGCGGACGTTGGCGCCGTAGCCTCGTCTCGGAACGGCGCGTGTCGCTCGGCCGCTTCGCGCTGATGATTGACGCGCGCCGAATCGCGCGGAGCCTCGGGCAGAACGGCATCGGCAGCTGATCTCGACGGCGCACCGTTTGATCGAATGGGCTGCGCCGCGGTGACGACCTTGGCCGCAAAACGCAGGGGCGGTTCCTCGTCATCGGACCCCACCTGCATGCGCGGCGACGCCTGCGCCTCCGCGATAGGATCGTCTGCGGTGGTGGCGACCGGTATCGCCGCATGTGGCGGTGCCGACGGCTGCCCGTCGCCCGGCCAGGTCTCGAGCCTCGGTGTATGGTCAGACCGGGCCGGAGCGGCAAAGCGCGGCGGCAGGGCAACGCGTGCCGCGCCGGGGATCGGCTCTCCGCGTCCGATGTGCGCGAGGTTTTGCAAAAGGCCCGTCATGATGCGCCCACCAGTTGCAGATAGGCGGCGCGGCGGGCGTGCGGCAACGCCAGCACCTCGGCTTCGCTCCAGCCATATTCGCGCGCGAGCGCGTCGACTTCGAGCAGGGTGCGCTCGGCGGCCGCCTGCACCTCGGCCCACAGCGCCGGCGCGATGTCGATCACGGCCTGCCAGGCGTGGCCGCAGTCAGGGCAGTCGAGCGCGAAACTGAGGACCGCGCCGGGATCGCAACGTTCGAGCTCGGCTTCGATCTTGTCCGATGCGTCCTGATCGAGCGCGGCCGGCGGCGCCTCGCCGAGGCAGCGCGCGAGCAACAACTGTGCCGCGGACGCGGAGTCGGGGGCAGCAGTGAGATTTGCGAGATCGGAGAGCGTCGGCAGCCGCAGGGTCAGCTCGCTACAGCCACTCGCGATGCGCGGCGGTACGGCGTCAGACGGTGGTGCAAGGCCGGCCGCGAGTGCCGCGCTGTCGGCAACGAATTCACAGTCCGTCTGGCAGACAGGGCAGGCGGCGCGCAGCCGCCACGGCGCGCCGAACAGTCTCGTCCGCAAAGCCAATAGCGCGGCATTTCCGGTGCCGATCGAGTCCGTCAGCGCCGCGCCGGCAGCCGTGAACAGGGCATCGTCGCGCTGGCGCCGCGCGCGGCCGGCGGCCCGGTCCCACAGCACCAGAATGTCCTGTTCGCGTTGTGCGGCGGCGGAGGGCATGAGTGGTCTCAGGCCGGGTCGGTGAAGGTGGGCTCGGACGGCTCGGTGACCGCCGGGTCGCGCTCCCAGCCCTCGTTCTCCAGCTTGATGTGCTGGATCGCGACCGCGTTGGCGTTGGCGTCGAGATCGGGCAGCGCCTGGTATTCCGAGACCCAGCAGCGGAAGACCTTGTAGGCGAGTCGCGAGCTGGCCGGCCTCGTTGTAGACCTCGAGGATGATGTCCTTGCGGAAATCCTTCAGCGAGACCTCGGCGCCGAGGCCGGCGCCGAAATGCCAGACCTTGTTGGCCCATTTCTCGAACTCGGGGTCGTGGGTGACGCCGCGCTCGAGCGTGATCGCCTCGAACTTGGTGCGGCCGGGCGACTTGCGGCCGGTCGAGGGATCGCCGCCCTCGCGGTGCTCGACGACCTCCGTGGTGCGTTTCAGCGCCGAGACCTTGCTGATGCCGGCGACGTAGCGGCCGTCCCATTTCACCCGGAACTTGAAGTTCTTGTAAGGATCGAAGCGCTGCGGGTTGACCGAGAACTGTGCCATGGCTGCCTAGTCTGCTTGCCTTAGGTCTCCTGCCTCAGGTCGGAATGTCGCCGGCGATCTGCTGGATCTTGATGACGACGAACTCGGCGGGCTTCAGCGGCGCGAAGCCGACGACGATGTTGACGATGCCGAGATTGATGTCGGTCTGCGTCGTGGTCTCGCTGTCGCACTTGACGAAGTAGGCCTCGCGCGGCGTGCGGCCCTGGAACGCGCCCTGGCGGAACAGGTCCTGCATGAAGGCGCCGATGTTGAGCCGGATCTGCGCCCAGAGCGGCTCGTCGTTCGGCTCGAACACCACCCATTGCGTGCCGCGATACAGGCTCTCCTCGATGAACAGCGCCATGCGCCGCACCGGCACGTATTTCCATTCCGAGCCACGATCGTTCGGCGCCGTCCAGCGTGCGCGCGCCCCAGACCACGTTGCCGTAGACCGGAAGCGTGCGCAGGCAGTTGACGCCGAGCGGATTGAGCGCGCCGTTCTCGGCATCGCTCAGCGTCAGTGCGAAGCCGACGCCGCCGTTGACGCTGGCCTCGATGCCGGCCGGCGCCTTCCAGACCCCGCGCGTGGCGTCGGTGCGGGCATAGACGCCGGCGACGAAGCCGCAGGGCGGAAAGTCGCGCACGACGCCGGATTGCAGCGGATCGGCCTGCATCACCCACGGGTAGTACAGCGCGGAAAAATTGCCGTCGGAGCCGGTCAGGCCCGTCTCGCCCTTGCTGTCCATGTTGGCGACCGTCTCGTTTTGGAGGCTGTCGACGATCAAGAAAGCGCGTCGGGCGTGGCAGCGCAGTTGCAGCTTGGCCAGTACGCCCTGGGTTGTTGCATTGGTGTTGGTCAGACCGGGAACGCAAACCAGGTTGAACAGGTCGATGCGGTCGATGATCCCGCCGGTGGCGAACAGTGGATCGAGCGCGTTGGCGAACTGGCCGTCATTGGCGGCAAGGACCGTGCCGTCGGCTCCGCCCGAAAAGGTTTTCGGGGTCGAGGCCGGGTTCGGTACCGTTGCCGATGCCGTGGTCAGCTTGTCCATGAAGGCGGAGCGGCCATTGATGACGCTTGGGGCGTAGCGTGGATCGGTCTTGTCCATCGACAGATCCTGGAACGTCTCCACGACGTTGGTGCTCGGCGACGGACCGAGGACGTCGAGCTGGAAGCGGTTGACGTCGTCGGCGCGCAGCGTCAGCTTGACGCTATAGGCATGTGCCCAGAGGCCCGGCGAACTGGCCTGGATATTGAGGTCGCCGATCGGACAGGTCGCGGTCGCTGCGTCGGTCGCGGGCGCCGCCGGATCGGACTGCATCGCGATCCGCACGATGTAGGCGTCGCTGCCGCCATTATCGAAGAAATGGCGCACGGCGTAGCCGAGATAGGCGCGGCGGTCGAGCCCGCCATAGGCCCGCTCATAGTCGGCGAAGCTCGAGATGCGCACGGCGCGGTCGATCGGGCCACGCGGCGCCCAGCCGATGAACAGCGCGATCGACGTTGCCACGCCCGAGATCGAGCGCACGCCGCTGGAGATTTCCTCGATATAGACGCCGGGTTGCAGAAGGGCTGAGGGCATGTCGGCTCCTGTGATTTGACGGTCCGTCTCGTTCGGTCAGACCGCAACGATGTTCTTGGCTCGCCGCCGGGCGAGCCGGCGACGCGGCCTGCGCCCGGGCGGATCGCGGATCGCCTCCGACAACGCTTCCGTCGTGATCTCGGCGAGGAAGGTGCGATGGGGACGCAGCTCGTACAGCGCGCCGCTCCCGCCGCTTGCGACGATGGTCACGACCTTCATCCGCGGCCGGCTGCGCAAGAGGCTCGCGAGGCTGTCGCGCTCGTCCGGCGCCTTCTGCGCCATCACGACGACGTCGGCGCGGGTGCGGCGGGCCTCCACCACCAGGTCGGTGTGGTCGCTCACGCCGACCACAGACAATGCCGGATCTTTCGCAACAACATGCTCCAGAATATCGGTCATCAGCCTGGGAAATCCTGCAATGAGGATGCGTCTCTGTCGCAATGGCCACCTTTGCCGACAGCCTTGCACACGGGGCGGCGGCGCGATTGAGCCAAAGGGTCCAGCGAGGATGCAGTCGATGGTCCACACCGCGTGAGCTTTTCAGGCGCGACCATGGCGCCGCCAGCGCTTCAGCGCCGCGGCAATGCGTTGATCTTGGCGTTGATCTTGGCGTTGATCTTGGCGTTGATCTTGGCGTTGATCTTGGCGTGGTGTGGTCGATGACATGGACCGGATGGTCCGGACCGAATGGTCTAGGATGTTCATGAATGCGCGGATGTCGGCTTTTGTGACCAACCAGAACTCTTCCGTTCAGTCAGAGCATAGCCTGACCCGAGAGCGGACATGCGGCCTCACGGCCTGGGCCCGACATGGCCGGCCATGCGCGGGAGCGCAAGAATTGACGCCGCAAGGAAAGCCTCTTGCTGGCCCTCCGGCCAACAGGGCGTCAGCGGCCGGTCAAATGCGTGCGTATCCAGCACTGGGTCACATGCCGGTCGCAGGAGACCATGCATTTGTTCTGATGCCCTCTGAAGTCACCGGCTCCACCGGTGACGTTGGCGCATCTCCCGACGCAATTTGCGGCTCGATCCTCACATTGCGCGCCTGTCGCTGCCTCGGCCTGTGCTGTGAGGAGCATTCCGGCGCCTATGAGGGTGATCGCGAAGAAAAAGTGCCGCGTCATGGTCTAAACTCCTGACAAAGGCATGGGCCGCCTCAAATCCAAGCTCTCGAGGCGGCTAACCTACTCCCTTTAAAAACATCGTCTATGGGCACAAGCGGCCGTACGGAAAACCCGGCCGGTTCGGAGGGGCATCCCGGACTTATGGGTATCGCCCGGTCCCACCGGGCCGGGTCTAGCGGATCTGCGCCCGCGACGGCGCCGGCGGCACTGCGGCGGCCGTGTGCAGATGCTTGCTGATCTCGCCGCGGCGGCGGATTTGCAATTTGCTGAGCACGTTGTGCATGTGGTTCTTGACGGTCGAATTGCGGATCTGCAACGCGCGCGCGATCTCCTTGTTCGACAGGCCCTCACCGACAAAGCGAATGATCTCATGCTCGCGCGGTGTCAGCGTGTCGATGCCGGCGCCGGGCTGTGGCACTGCGGCCCGGGAAGAGAGTAGCGCAAGCCGGCCGAATAGGGCAGCGGCGACCTTGGGCGAACACACCAGTTCGTCCCGCATAGCGTTGTCGATGGCGGCGACCACATCGCCGATCGAGCCGTCGCGCAGCACGAAGCCAGATACGCCGGCCTCGGCGCAGGCGAGGATGTCCTGCTCGACTTCGGCAACCGCGATGGCCACGACCTTCAGCGTCGGCGAAAGCGCCCGGCAGGCCGCCGATTGCCGCAGACCTTGCGATGTCGCGATGTCGGCAAGCAGGACTTGTGCGCCGCTGTCGACGATCTGCTCCGGCGGCGTCGCGAGATCGCCGTGTCCGGTAATCCGCAGGCATTCCTGCCGTGCCAGGCACGAGCCAAGGCCCTCGCAGAGCAGGCGCACGTCACTGAGGATGAAGATGTGGATGGGTACCCCGCCGCTGTCGCCCGGTTCGGTTGATGGCCGTGATCGATGCGAAATGGCCGCGTGGGGCTGCGGCGGGGCGGCGTGCCCTGCCGGCAAAGACGCATTGGACGACATGCCTGCCTCCCGATTGCCAACTCACAACCGGTTTGCCGCCGCGCCCAGTTGAAAGTCACCAAGATCAAATAAGTTGTATCTTTAGTATCTTTCCCCTTGAAATTGAGTATCGCGCGTTTTTCGAGTGCTGACAAGCATTGACATCACATACCCGCCTACCGAGGGCGTTTCGACGCATGTGAACTGGACGATTGACAGCCGCTGTTTCAGCGCTTGAGCGCCACATGCGTCGATCGTGACATCGGCCTCAGGCCACGACCTTGGTCCCGCGCGTCGCGGCGCCGTCGAGCCGGCTCCGCTCCTTCGCCAACTACCCGCCAATCGCATCGCCCGGCATGGGCTTTGCGAAATAATAGCCCTGGATGTAGTCGCATCCCAGGCGGCGCAGGCTGTCGAGCTGGGCGCGGGTCTCGACCCCCTTCGACCACGCAGGCAATTTCCCTATCGTCGCACAGGCCCGTGAGCGACTTGATGATCTTGTGGCTGACCGGATTCTCGTTGATATCGGAGACGAAGCTGCGATCGACCTTGATCTTGTCGAGCGGCAGGCGGTGCACGTGGCTCAGCGACGAATAGCCGGTGCCGAAATTGTCCAGCGAAATGCCGCAGCCCATGGCCTTCAGCGTCGCGATCGATTGCTGCGCGCGCACGAAATCGAAGGTGACGGCGGTCTCGGTGATCTCGAAATCGATCCGGTGCGGCCTTCTCGATGATGGAAATCAGCTGCAAAATGCCTTCGGCCGCCCAGACGTCGTGGGCGGACAGGTTGAACGACAGGCGGATGTGCTCGGGCCAAGACTTGGCGGTCGCGAGCGCGCGCACCAGCAGCGCCTGCCTCAGCGGCCGGACCAGGCCGATGCGCTCGGCGGTCGGAATGAAGTCGGCCGGGGAAACCGGATCGAGGCGGGGACTGTTCCAGCGTGCCAGAACCTCGAAGCCCGCAGTGTGCTCGCTCATGGCGTCCACGATCGGCTGGAACACCAGAGCCATCTCGGCGCCGAACTCGGAGGTGCGCAAGAGGTTCTCGATGACGCCGCGGCTGCGGATCTTGGCCTCAAGCTCGCTCGAGAAGATCACGGTGCGGCCGCGCAGTTGGCGCTTGGCGTGATAGAGCGAATAATCGGCGCATTCATAGAGCGCTTCCGACGTCGTCGCGGAGTGCGGAAACAGCGCAAAGCCGATCGAGCAGGATAGTCCGTATGCGCGGTGTCGAGTTGGTAAGGCAGCTTGACCTGATCGCCGATGCGCTCGCCAAGCCGCGCCAGATCCGCGTCGTCGGGGACGCCGCACGCGACAAGACCGAACTCGTCGCCGCCGAGCCGGGCGAATTCCACCCGCTGCGGGCCAAAGCCTTCGCAGACCTCGCGGATGCGCCGGCCCGCCTCGATCAGGACGCGGTCGCCGACCGAGTGACCGTAATTGTCGTTGATCGGCTTGAAGCCGTCGAGGTCGATGATCCCGACCGCGACGCGAACGCTCCTGCGCTCGGCGTCGAAGGCGCTCGACAGCTCGGCGAAGAAGCGGCAGCGGTTCGGCAGCTCGGTGAGGGAATCGAGATTGGCGAGGCGGAAATTCTCGTCCGAGAGCGCCTGCGTTGCCGCCTGCTGCGCCAGCAGCGATTTGCGGCTGGCGACGAGATCGGCGAAATCACGATAGTAGATGACCAGCACGGTCAGCATCGCGCCGGACACCAGGAGATTGTTGACCGCGATCGCCTTCAGTGTCGGCTCGCCGGTGGCAAAGAAGAACAGCACATAGGGCACGTCGACGATCAGCGCCGCCGAGCGCAGATGCATCAGCGAGAAGATGCAGCCGATCACCGTCACCGCCATGTAGAAGGCGACCTGGCTCTTGGCGAAGGGATCGCCGTAAGGATAGAGCGCGAAGGACCACGCGGTGAAGCCGGCGCTGATCGGCAGCGTCATCCAGTTGGTGGCGCGCAGATTGCGCAGAATGTCGGCGTCGCTGCGCGCGAGATGGCGCTGGCGCAGCTATCAGAAGGTCCGAAGCGCTGCAAGCACGGTCAGCACGTCGGCACGTTGATCGTCAGTCAGTCCGGCGCGACGTTCACATAGGTGTAGGCGACCGCGATCGTGCTGCTGATCAGGATGAAGTAGAGCAGCGGGATCTGCTTGGAGAAGGCGTCGAACTGGGCGCGCGCCAAGTCCGGGTTGTCGGCGGGCAGGCGAAACAGCCGCACCACAGCGGCAAGGTGAGACTTCAAATCGACGACAGGCATTGCAATACGAGCCCCGGATCCCTTCAAAACGGAGGCGCTCGTCCACGGCGGGGGTAAAGGGCGCGTTAGGTGGGCTTCGCGGGAAAAACCAACGCAGGTTGTGCGCCACCCAGGATTTTCCGGCCGCGTGCATTGGTGAGGCCGCGTTAAGGATATGCGCCGGCAGAGGCGTGGGTCTCTCACGCTAATCGCCGGTCATGACCGCAGCTACCTCCCGCTAACCATGCGCGTCGGCGATCGCGCGGTGCAGCGTATCGCCGCGCGGTCAGCCGGCGCACCTGGTCCACCTCTCCCTGCCGGGGAGAGGTGGAGAGAGGCATATGACTGTCGTTATTTTTTTTCGAGCGCCGCCGTCTGCTTGGCGAGCTGCTTGTCGAAATCCTCCGACAGGCTCGTTGCGTAGGTCGCGAGCTCGCCCGGCTTGACGAACGGATTCGGCGCGCCGTCCTTCATCTCCGCGCGCTTGGCCTGCATGCCATAGACCTCCGGATGCGGCCCGAGCAGCACGTCGATCTTCATCGCCTTCACCTTGGCGTAGGTCGCGCGGTAGTCGTCGACGATGCCGGCATGGGTCGGCTGGCCGACCAGCCTGTTCAGCGCCACCGTTCCGCTGCAGAAGAACAGCACCTCGCGGTCCTGGCCGCCGTCCTTCACGGTCATCTCCCAGCTCGTGCAGCCCGGCGAGTGGCCGGGGGTGGCATGCGCGGTCAGGGTGGTTTCGCCGAGTGTCACCTTGTCGCCTTCCTTCACGGCGCGGTCGACCTTCACGGCGGGGAAGGCGAGGTCCTCGTTCTTTTCGTCGCCGGGATAGTAGCCGCCTTCGAGCAGCGGCTTGTCGCGCTCGCCGGCCACGAGTTGTGCGCCGGTCTCCTTCTTGATCTCGGCGAAGCCGCCGGTGTGGTCGAAATGCGCGTGCGTGTTGAGGATATACTTGATGTCGGCGACCTTGAAGCCGAGCTTTGCGATGTTGTCCTTGATCATGCCGGTCGACTCCGGCAGCGCCGTGTCCATCAGGATCAGGCCCTGCGAGGTCTTGATGATGTAGACGGCGATGCCGTCGGTGCCGACATAGTAGATGTTGTCGATGAGCTGGAACGGCTCGAACGGCGTGGTCCATTTCTTGGTGACTGCCGCCAGGAAATCCTTGACGGTTTGCGCCTGGGCAGCCGTCGTGAACAGTGCCAGCGCGCACAGCGCGGCCGTGAGCTTCCTCATGGTTTGCCTCCCGAGGTGTTCTTGCTGAAGTGTTCTTGCCGAAGTGTTCTTGTCGTTGTGATCGCACATGGCTTTGGTGCGGTTCGACCGGCCGCAAGCTACGTGTTGCACGATACGGCGGCAACGGCCTCATGTCCGAAAAATTTCACGCCATGAGCGGAATAACGGTCCCTGTCCGGTTTGAGCATGGCGGCCATTGCTGCAACGCGGCGTGGCTGTGTTTGACCGCGCGGGTGGCCCGGCATACTTCGCATCAAGACGAGCCAGCAGAGACTCGTCGGTACCGGGAGTTGAAATGACCAATTCATTGTCAGTCCTCGCGGGGACGCTGATTTCCCTCGTCTCCTTTATCTCGATCACCAGCTCGATCGCCTTCGCGCAGCCGGCCTGCGTGACCCAGAACATGGTCGTGCCGCCGGGCGCCAACAGCACCGACAAGGCCGCGCCGTTCTTCATCGACACCGCCGGCCTCGATTTCAAGACCTCGCCGCCGACGCGCGATCCCGCCAACCCGAACTACCCGCGCGCGACCGAGTTGCCCGACGGCACGCTGCCGCCCCCCGGTGCCGAGGGCAATTTCATCATCGGTCCTACCCACAAGCCCGCGCCCGGAGACCATCGCGAAGGAAGGCGTGCCTCGTGGCACGACGAAGTCCTTCACGCTGTCGTCGAAGGACAGCACGATCTACAATCCCGGCCTCATCCGCGATGACGTCGCCGGCTGCAGCAACTCCTCGATCATGACGACCGTCACTGCCCCGGACGAAAGTCGAACATGATCGTCACCACCAGCCATCCCGGCATCTGGTCGCGCACGATCGACGTCTATGTGCCGGCGCAATATGTGCCCGGCACCGAGATGCCGTTCATCGTGGTCGGCGACGGCGGCTCTGCCGCCTACAAGGATCTCCCGACCACGCTCGACAATCTGATCGCGCAGCGTCGCGTGCCGGCGATGATCGCGATCCAGATCGGCAACGGCGGCCAGGACGCGCAGGGCAGCCAGCGCGGCCGCGAATATGACGCGGTGTCCGGCGCCTATGCGCAGTTCGTCGAGCGCGAGGTGTTGCCGCTGGTCGAGCAGAACGCCGGCGTCAAGCTCACAAAAAACCCCGAAGGGCGCGCGACCATGGGGCTGAGCTCGAGCGGGGTGGCAGCCTTCACCATGGCGTGGTTCTATCCCGATCTCTATCACCGCGTGCTGGCGTTCTCGCCGACGATGGTCAACCAGCAATGGCCGCATGATCCGTCATTGCGCGGCGGCGCCTGGGAATATCACAGTGCCTGGACGGGGCCGCCACCCCAATCTCATCTCGAAGGCGGGCGTGCTGACGCCGGCCGAGCCGCCCGGCGTACCGTTGATCGTCGCCGCGCCCACCAAGCCGATCCGCTTCTGGTTCTTCGGCGGTGACCAGGACCTGTTCTATCCGAACCCCACCATTCCCGACGGCATGCACGACTGGACCTTGTCCAACGAGCTGACGGCAAAGGTGCTGGCGGAGAAGGGCTACCACTACCAGTTCCTGTTCGTGCGCAACGCCAAGCACGTCGATCGTCCAACGATCGCGCAAACGTTGCCTTCGGCGCTGGAGTGGGTCTGGAAGGGCTATCCGATCCCTTGAGCGCGAAGCGCGAGGAGCCTAGCGCCCGATCGTCACCCCGGCGGTCGAGCGCATGGCGTCGCGCAGGCTCGTCGCGTTCATGTCGTCGAGCACCTGCCGCGTCAGCACGGTGGTTTGGCCGGGCGTGTCGAGGATGGTCTCGCCGCGTGAGGAGGACAGCCGGTTGGCCTTGTAAGGAGCAACCGGATCGGTCGTGCGCCGCGTGCACGTGGCGCGGCCGTTTGCCGGACGCGGCGAGCGCGCCTTGCGAAACGCAGAGGGCGGCGATCACGATCAGGCTGGCAATTTTGCGGACATGCGATCTCCCATATCCAGGGCGTCAGCCTAGCATATGGGGCGGGTCGTCGCAGAGGAAAAGGATCAGGCGAGAGCGGCCTGACGTTCCCGCACCGGCTCGCGGGTGCGATCGGCATCACGCGGCTCGGCGAGCCGGGTAAAGCTGCGCTGGCCCGCATGCACGGGCGCCTCGACGATCACGCCTTCGCAGACGACTGGCCGCCGAGCATCCTGAATTCGAGCTTGTCGTAGCGCGGCATCGTCTCGCCGGGCTCGGGCGGCAGCAGTCCGATGCGCCCCTGGATATTCAGCGTGGCATCGCCCGTGCCGTGAAGCCGCGGATTCCACATCCTGATCCCGGTCTCGGTCCAGCGTTGCCGGATCAGCGCGGCGCGATCGGCGGGCTCCACGATTTTTGCGCGAGCCTTCGGCGCGCCGGGGCTCTTCGGGGCGGGCGACACGGGCGCCGGTGCCGGCGCGATCTCTGCGGCGACGCCGGGAGCGGGATCGCTGTCGAGGCTGGCCGCGACGACGGCAGGCGCGGAGATTTCAGTGTCGCCCACGAGGCGGGCGTCTCGTCGACGGCGACCGGTTCGATCTCCACGGAAGCGACGGATGCGGGTTCGTCTTCAGTGACGAGCTCGGAGGGCTCGACCGAAGCCGTCTCCGTTTCGGCAGGCGCGATGAATACCAGCCCTCGACGACCGGCGCAACATCTGCGGATTCTCGGAGATATATCGATGCCGACGACGAACTCAGGCGCCTCGACCGGGCGCTTTCGACATCGACCGAAGAGGTCGCTATCTCCTCGACGGCTGCTCCGCAGTCTCGGTCGGCGCCTCCACGGATAAATCGTCGCTGACGCTGATATCGGTCGGCGCCGCGGACGGGCTCTCTTCGATGACAGAGAGTCTGGATCACGCTCCGCGGCCGGAGCCGCAACGTCTGCGTCGTCGTGCAGGGGCTGGCGTTGTCCTCGAGAGCCGGAGCAGCATCCGCGATGACGGCAACGACGGCGTGCTCCTCATCCGCAGCGATCGGCGTCACGTCGATACTGCCGCTGTGCGGCAGAGGCCGAAGCCGGTTGAACGCCCATTTCACCGCAGGAATGCGGCTCAGCAACGATATCAGTCTCGAAAGCACTGGGAGTGTCCCAGAGGTACTCGGGCCGTAAGGGCAATCGCTGATTCGCCAGCAATGTGAAAAACTGCCCCGGCCGTCACACCCCTGTCAATCTAGCCGGGACCAATTGCAGAACATCTGCACAGCCTCGCCGCGCCACAGCGTTCATTCGAAATGCATCGATGAGAGCGGATCTTCGTCGCGATCGGGCTGGCGCGTTGGCGCATGCGGGATGGCCGCGTGCTCGGTCTTGCGGATGTGCGGATGCGCGAGGGCGTGCTCGTGGACCAGCGCCATGGTGAGCGCCTCGCATTCCGTTCGTTCACCGCCCCACGCGCAGTCGATGCCTGACGACTGTCCGGGCCAGGCCTGCGCCGGGCCGGCGATTGCAAGCGACAAAATGATCCGCAGGGCGGCGACGATGCTTGTCTTTGTCATGGGACGCTCCAAACCGTTCCATCGAAAAGATCAGTCGGGACATTGCGATTGTCCGGGAACCTGCATGCGACAAAGCACCGCCGCGGCGTCCCCGGTCGTGAGCTTCGAATGCCGGGCGCTGTTCCACAGCTGATTCCGCGCCGAACGTCGGGCTTCCCAGCATCATCCTCCCCGCATAATTTGGAAACGCCCGGGAGTAAGGACAACTAATGAAGAAGCTTGCCGCGATCGCAGCGGTTCTGTTCTGGTCGACATGTGCATTGGCCCAGGACCGAACCATCACCGTGGCCTCGACGATACGACGGAGCAGTCGGGACTGTTCGGCTATCTGCTGCCGTAGTTCTCGAAGGCTGAGGCGATCGGGGTGAAGGTCGTTGCGGTGGGCACGGCGAGGCACTGGACATCGGTTGGCGAGGCGATGCCGATGTGGTGTTCGTCCATGACCGACCGGCGGAAGAGAAGTTCATGGCCGAAGGGCAGGGCGTGAAGCGCTTCGACGTAATGTATAACGATTTCGTCATCGTGGGACCGAAGAGCGATCCGGCGAAAATTTTCGGCAGACAAAGACGTCACAGACGCGCTACGCAAGATCGCGAGGCAAAGGCGCCATTCATCTCGCGGGGCGACAATTCCGGTACGCATGCAGCCGAATTGCGGCTCTGGAAAGAGGCCGGCGTCGAGTCGGTGCCAGCAGGGAAGCTGGTATCGCGAGATCGGTAGGGCATGGGGCCGGCGTTGAACATGGCGTCGTCATCGAACGCGTACCTGTTGTCGGATCGCGGCACATGGCTTTCGTTCAAGAACCGGGGCGAGCTTGCGATCCTGACCGAGGGCGACAAAAGACTGTTCAACCAGTACGGCGTCATGCTGGTCAATTCCGACAAACATCCGAATGTGAACGTCCAGGAGGGGCAGGCGTTCGTCGAGTGGCTTATTTCGCAAGGGGCAGGATGCGATCGCCGGCTACAAGGTCGGCGGCGAACAGCTATTTTTCCCAACGCGTCCCATTAGCAGGAACGCGACGGTCGAGACGGCTACGCTGAGCGCGAGCAGGATCAGCCCGAGCCCGAGCGCCAGCGGCAGGTCGCCCTTGCTGGTTTCGAGCGCGATGGCCGTCGTCATCGTCCGCGTAAACCCGCGGATGTTACCGCCGACGATGATGATGGCGCCGACTTCGGCGATAGCCCGACCGAACGCGGCGAGAAAGGCGGTCAGCAGCGAGGTCCGCCCAAGCGCGAACAAAAGCCAAATGCGGACGGACGATAGGCCGTCGAGCGTGCAAGGTCGGCATATTCAGCCCATAGCAGGCGTCGACGGCCTATGCACGAGCGCGACCACGATCGGCGTGGCGAGCAGCGTCTGCGCGATCACCATGGCGTCGGTGTGAACAGCAACCCAGCCGGCCCAGCGGACCGAACCGGGAAAGCAGCAGGTAGAGTGCGAGACCGACCACGACGGGCGGCAGGCCAGCAGCGCGTTGGTGAACACGATGACAACCTGCCGGCCGCGGAAGCGGGCACCGCAAGCCAGGCCCCGATAGGCGCGCCGATCAGCAGCGCGCCGATGCTGGCGGTCAGGCTGATGCGCAACGACAGGGCGACGATGCCGAGAACTCGGCGTCGCCCGCGCCGATCAGCGAGAAGCGGCGGCGACTGATCGCGCGAAGTCGTTCATCCGCCGTGACGCCTCAGTGCCGGGCAGAATGTCCCGGGATTATCGATGTCGAGGCTGCGAAGCTGCTTCACACTGTTCCCTGCCCGTTGGTGCCGACATTCAGAGAATACCCGGGAAAAGCGGTTTGGAAACGCTATGCTCCATA
>CAWFVZ010000007.1:0-171832 GCA_963819355.1 uncultured Alphaproteobacteria bacterium
GAAGAACGATCGCTCATAACGGCGGAAGCAGCGCGTTTGCCTTGCGAAGGCGATCGCCTTCTGGACGTCCGGATTTTCGGCGCTGTCCTTCCGATACTGTTCGTAGGCCGCGAAGCTCGGGAAGCTGAACATCGCGAGGGCGACGTCGCTCGCCCCTTCCGACGGCAGGAAGTACCCGTGGTGGACGCCGCCGAATTCGGCAGCAGTTCCAGCCACATCCTGCCATAAGCTTCGAATTCGGCGAGCTTGTCCGGATAGACCTCGTATCGCAGGTAACAGGTGATCATCGCCTGATGCTCCGGTGCGCCACGAACCCGGCGCTCACTGCCAGCTTGGAACGCGAGGGGCCGGTGCCGGCTTCTAGCGCGACACGCAGTGGATTGCCAGAACCGTCGTGATCGGCGTAACCAGCGGTATGGCTCAAAATGCGCAAACCCCGCCCGCCTTGTTCGATCGTGCTTTGCTGCAGGCGCGTCAGCGCCGTGCGCAGGCGCAAGGCGCCGTGAGCTTCCTGCTCGATCGGGTCAGCGAGGATATGTCCGACCGGCTGGCCGCGGTGATGCGGGAGTTTCATGCGGCGGCCGATCTCTGGACGCCCGGCGATGGCCTGTCGGTGCTGCGTGCGCGCCTGCCGTCATTTCAGCTGATCGCGCTTGGCGACACGGGCGCGGAGAAGCTGCCCTTCGTCCCCGAAAGCCTCGATCTCGTCGTTTCCGCGCTGGCGCTGCAATTCGTCAACGACCTGCCGGGCGTGCTCGCGCAAATCCGTCGCGCGCTGAGGCCGGACGGGCTGCTGCTGGCGGCGATGATCGGCGGCGACAGCCTGACCGAACTGCGGCAGGCCTTTGCGGCCGCCGAAGCCGAATGCGAGGGCGGCGTGTCGCCGCGGGTGGCGCCGTTCGCTGACTTGCGCGACATCGGCGCGCTGTTGCAACGGGCGGGATTTGCGCTGCCGGTCACCGACGTCGACCGCGTCGTGGTGCGCTATTCCAACGCATTCGCGCTGATGCAGGATCTCCGCCGCATGGGCGCGGCCAATGTGCTGATCGAGCGGCGGCGTAAGCCGAGCCGGCGCGCGACACTGCTGCGCATGGCCGAAATCTATGCCGAACGTTTTGCCGATGCTGACGGTCGCATCCGCGCCACCTTCGATATCATCTGGCTGTCCGGCTGGGCGCCGCATGCAAGCCAGCAGCAGCCGCTGAAGCCGGGTTCGGCGAAAGCGAGCCTGGCGGAGGCGGTGAAGAAGGCCGGAGAAACGTAATCTGGCACTGCTGTCGTTCCGGGTTCGATGCTGCCGTATCGCCCCGGCATGGCGGTGTGAGAGAACTCACATCAACAGATCGATCAAATGCGGGATCAGCGGAATATCCGCGGGCGGCATCGGATAGTCGCGCAATTTGTTGGCGCGGACCCAGGCCAGCTTCTGGCCTTCGCGAGCTTCGACCATCCCTTCCCAACGCCGGCAGATGTAGAGCGGCATCAGCAGGTGAAAGGTCTCGTAGCCGTAGCTCGCAAAGGTCAGCGGCGCCAGGCACGGCTCGGCGACGGTGATGCCGAGCTCCTCGCTGAGCTCGCGGATCAGGCTCTCTTCTGGCCGTTCGCCGGGCTCGAGCTTGCCGCCGGGAAACTCCCAGAGGCCGGCCAGCGCCTTGCCTTCGGGGCGCTGCGCGATCAGGACGCGCTTGTCGGCGTCGACAAGTGCGCAGGCCACCACCAGTGTCAGTTTGAGATCCGCCATCTCGCCTTCGTGTGGTTAAGAGCGGTAGTCGCCGTTGATCGCGACATATTCCTTGGTGAGGTCGCAAGTCAGCACGCGGTCGCGGCCCTTGCCGAGGCCGAGTGAGACCTTGATCGCGATCTCCGGAGCCTTCATTGCCTCCGACACCTGCGCCTCGTCGTAGGACGGATCGCGCGCGCCGCTCTTGGCGACGCGGATGCCGTTGAAGGCAATCGAGAGCTTGTCGCGATCGGCCGGCTCGCCGGCCTTGCCGACTGCCATCACCACGCGGCCCCAATTGGCGTCTTCGCCGGCGATTGCGGTTTTCACCAGCGGCGAGTTGGCGATCGACATCGCGATCTTGCGCGCCGACGCCTTTGAAACGGCGCCTTCCACGGTGATCTCGACCAGCTTGCGTGCGCCTTCGCCGTCGCGCGCGACCTGCTCGGCGAGATTGGCGAGCACCTGATGGAACGCCTTGACGAAAGCCTTCAGGCGCGGATCGCTGGCACGGCTGATCTTCGGCGCGCCGTGCTCGGCCGCGGCGCCCGTCGCGAACGCCAGCAGCGTGTCGGAGGTCGATGTGTCGCCGTCGATCGTCACCGCATTGAAAGTGTCTTCGACGCCGCTCTTGAGCAGGGCTTGCAGGGCGGCTGGCGCGATCGGCGCGTCGGTGAAGACGAACGACAGCATCGTCGCCATGTCGGGGGCGATCATGCCGGCGCCCTTGGCCATGCCGTTGATGGTGACCTTGGCCTTGCCGAGCTTGACGGTCGCGGTCGCGACCTTCGGGAAGGTGTCGGTGGTCATGATCGCCTTGGCGGCGGCGAGGTAATCGCCGGGCTCGGCGGCCTCGGCGAGGCGCCCCAGCACGCCGTCGAACTTGCTCGCGTCCAGCGGCTCGCCGATCACGCCGGTCGAGGCGAGGAAGATCTCGCTCTCGCTGCAGCCGACGGCCTTGGCCGCGATCTTCGCCGTCAGCGCGGTGGAGCCGCGGCCGGTTTTGCCGGTGAAGGCGTTGGCATTGCCGGAATTGACGACGAGGGCGCGGGCCTTGCCGCCCTTCAGTTTGGCACGGCACCATTCGACCGGCGCGGACGGGCATTTTGATTTGGTGAAAACGCCCGCGACCGCGGTGCCCTTGTCCATCACCGCCAGCAGTACGTCGGTGCGGTTCTTGTAGCGGATGCCGGCCTCGGCCGTCGCGAGACGGACGCCCGCGATTGCGGGCATGTCGGGAACAGATTTGGGAGCGAGCGGGGACACGGAGGAGGACATCGCGGGGCGCCTTGGTGGGTCTGAATATGCAGATGCCCGGCACGAAGGCCGGGCATCACGAAGGCTTAGATACTCTTCACGTCACCGAAGTGACAGCGAATTCTTACTTCTTCGCAGGCGGCGCCATCTTGCTGTCGGCGGGCTTCGCCGCGTCGGCCGGCTTGGCATCCTTCGCAGCATCAGCCACCGGCTGGTCCAGGCGCTCGACCTTGGCCTCGGCGCGGAGCTTGGCGACATAGTCGGCCTGGGCCTTGCGGGTGACGTACTGCTCGATCTGGGCCCTGACCTGGTCGAAGTCCGGCGCCTTGCGGTTGCGCTTTTCCTCGACCTTGATGATGTGCCAGCCGAACTGCGACTTCACGGGGTCGGAGGTCTTGCCCGGCTCCAGCGCGAAGGCGACGGCGGAGAATTCCGGCACCATCTGTTCCTTGGTGAAGAAGCCGAGGTCGCCGCCGTCGGCGGAGCCCGGATCCTTGGACTTCTTCTTGGCGAGCTCGGCGAAATCGGCGCCCTTGTCGAGCTCGGCCTTCACCGCCTTGGCCTCGTCCTCGGTCTCGACCAGGATGTGGCGGGCGCGCACTTCCTGCTCGCCGGTGATCTGCTTGGAGGCCTCCTCATAGACCTTCTTCATGGAATCGTCGGTGGTCGCGGCCTTGCCTTCCTGGGCGAGCAGGCTGTCCATCAGCAGGCGGTTGCGGGCGAACGCCATGCGCTTCTTGAATTCCTCGCCGTCGGCGACCTTCTTGTCCTCGGCGGCCTTGGCCACGATCTTCATGTCGATCAGGAACGACAGGACGTTCTCGTCCTTGGTCGCCGGGTCCATCTGGGCGAGGCTCGGCCCGAGTTCCTCTTCGGCCATGGCGACGTCGCTCTTCTTGATGTCCACACCATTGACCTTGGCCAGGACCGGATCGTCGGCCGCCCGGAGCGGTCCCGCGAACGCCAGGGTCAACGCCAGGGCGAAACAGCCAGCCAGGGCGGACGCATGGCGGAAACGCTGGCCGGTGGTTACCGGGAACGAGGTGGGCATGGAACATCCTTATGTTGAAGCAGGGGCTGCTTAAGCGGGGCGGACACTCGCCCAATCAAGGGGGCTTGGCAACGCGAAAAGTCTGTCAAAATGATGAATTAGCGGCAATCCGGACGCCGTTGACAAGGCCCTGACCGGGCCATATCTCTGCCCGGTCGCGTCCATGGCGATGGCGTTTATTTTGCTGCGTTTTTGGCCGTTGAACCCAGGCTTGTTCACTTCCCACCCATATGGCGGATGACTCCCCGCAGTCCGGGCTCTGTCGCCATCAGGCGTCACGGTGAGTTGATAGGCAAGCGGGTGACAACCTTTCGGCTGCAACGCGGTTAAGTCGCGAACACAGGAACTAGTCATGATCGGCGCGCTCGCCCGCAAGTTTTTCGGCTCCTCCAACGATCGGCGGGTGAAGGGATATCAGGCCCGCGTCAGCGCGATCAACGCGCTGGAGCCCGAGCTCGTCGAGCTCTCCGACGACGAGCTCAAGGCCCGCACCGCCGATTTCAAGAAGCAGCTTGCCGAGGGCAAGACCCTCGACGACCTGCTGGTGCCGGCCTTCGCCACGGTGCGCGAGGCCGCCAAGCGCACGCTCGGCCAGCGCCATTTCGACGTCCAGCTGATCGGCGGCATGGTGCTGCACGAGGGCGACATCGCCGAGATGAAGACCGGCGAAGGCAAGACGCTTGTGGCAACGCTTGCGGTCTATCTCAACGCACTCGCCGGCAAGGGTATCCACGTCGTCACAGTCAACGACTACCTTGCCCGCCGCAACTCCAGCTGGATGGGCCAGATTTACGGTTTCCTCGGCATGACCACGGGCGTGATCGTCCACGGCCTCGACGATTCCGAGCGCAAGGCCGCCTATGCCTGCGACATCACCTACGGCACCAACAACGAATACGGCTTCGACTATCTGCGTGACAACATGAAGTACCGGCTCGAGGACATGGTCCAGCGGCCGCACTTCTACGCGATCGTCGACGAAGTCGACTCGATCCTGATCGACGAGGCGCGTACGCCGCTGATCATTTCCGGCCCGCTCGACGACCGCTCGGACTTCTACAACACCATCGACGGCTTCCTGCCCAAGCTCGACAAGACCGATTACGACGTCGACGAGAAGCAGCGCACGGTGACGCTGACCGAAGCCGGCATGGAGAAGATCGAGACGCTGCTGCGCGACGCCGGCCAGCTCAAGGGCGAGTCGCTCTACGACGTCGAGAACGTCTCCGTCGTGCACCACATCAATCAGGCGCTGCGCGCCCACACGCTGTTCACGCGCGACAAGGACTACATCGTCCGCGACGATGAGGTCGTGATCATCGACGAGTTCACCGGGCGCATGATGCAGGGCCGCCGCTATTCGGAAGGCCTGCACCAGGCGCTGGAAGCCAAGGAGCACGTCCAGGTTCAGCCCGAGAACCAGACGCTGGCCTCGATCACCTTCCAGAATTATTTCCGCATGTACGAGAAGCTCGCCGGCATGACCGGCACGGCGTTGACCGAAGCCGACGAACTCTTCGACATCTACAAGCTCGAAGTCGTGGAGATCCCGACCAACGTGCCGGTCGGCCGCCTGGACGAGGACGATGAGGTCTATCGCACCCAGAAGGAAAAATACGGTGCCATCCTCGCCGAGATCGAGCGCGCCAATTCGCGGCTCCAGCCGGTGCTGGTCGGCACCGCCTCGATCGAGAAGTCGGAAGTGCTTGCCGAATTCCTGAAAGCGAATGGCTACAAGCAGATCGACTTCGGCAAGGAGAACGCGCTCGACAAGCTTTACGCCGCCGCTCGCGCCGGCAAGCAGGCAAAACTGTTCGCGGTGCTGAACGCGCGCTTCCACGAGCAGGAAGCCTATATCGTCGCCGAGGCCGGCGTTCCCGGCGCGATCACGATCGCGACCAACATGGCCGGCCGCGGTACCGACATCAAGCTCGGCGGCTCGCTCGATATGCGGATACCGAAGGAGACTGCGGGTATCGAGGACGAAGCCGAGAAGGCGAAGAAGATCGAGCAGATCAAGGCCGACGTCGAGCGCTTCCGCGACATCGTGCTGAAGGCCGAGGAGACGGTGGAGATCGAGCCGGCCAAGGGGTCGAAACCGGCCAAGACCGTCAAGAAGCCGGGTGGCCTCTACATCATCGGCTCGGAGCGGCATGAATGCCGTCGCATCGACAACCAGCTGCGCGGCCGTTCCGGCCGCCAGGGCGACCCCGGCCGTTCGAAGTTCTTCCTGTCGCTGGAAGACGACCTGATGCGCATCTTCGGCTCGGATCGACTCGACAGCATGCTCCAGCGTCTCGGCCTGCAAGAGGGCGAGGCCATCATCCATCCCTGGATCAACAAGGCGCTCGAGAAGGCGCAGCAGAAGGTCGAGGCGCGCAACTTCGACATCCGCAAGAACCTGCTCAAGTTCGACAACGTCCAGAACGACCAGCGCAAGGTGATCTTCGACCAGCGCGTCGACCTGATGAAGGACGAGAGCGTCGTCGAGACCGTCACCGACATGCGCCATGCCTTCATCGACGACCTCGTCGCCAAGCACGTGCCCGAGCATGCCTATGCCGAGCAGTGGGACGTCGCCGGCCTGAAGGAAGAGCTGAAGCGCGTGCTCGATCTCGACCTGCCGGTCCAGGACTGGGCCAAGGAAGAGGGCATCGCCGACGAGGAATTGCTCTCGCGCATCGAGACCCGCGCCGACGAGCACATGGCGGCCAAGGTCGCGCAATGGGGCCCCGACGTGATGCGTTACGTCGAGAAGACCATTCTGCTCCAGACCCTCGACCATCTCTGGCGCGAGCATTTGATCATGCTCGACCACCTGCGCCAGGTCATCGGCCTGCGCGGCTACGGCCAGCGCGATCCGTTGCAGGAGTACAAGACCGAGGCCTTCAACCTCTTCCAGGAGATGAGCGCGCATCTGCGCGAGGCCGTCACCGCGCAGCTGATGCGGGTCGAGATCGTGCCGCCGGAGCAGGAAGCCCCGGTGCTGCCGCCGATGGAGGCGCACAAGTTCGACCCGAACACCGGCGAAGACGAAATGGCCATCGCCAACGTCTCGCTGGCCCCGCAGGCCAACGACGCCGGCCTTCGTGACCCGAAGAACCCGGCAAGCTGGGGCAAGATCGGCCGCAACGAGGACTGCCCCTGCGGTAGCGGCAAGAAGTACAAGCACTGCCACGGAAGGTACGGCTAGCGGTCCAACTCCGCTGTCATGCCCCGCGGAAGTGTTTAGTCTGCGGCCATCCACTACACCGCGGCCTATCGGCTACGTTACCACCGTGCCTGGAATCCTGGATCGCCCGCCCAGTGCGCAATTGCGCATAAGGCGGGCGATGACAGCTCAATTGTGCTTTTCGGTATCCGCAACATGATCGTCGTGCGAAGGCGGAAAACCTTCCGCACTCAATTCGAGCTGTCGATCAAGCTCTCCAACAACCGCTTGAGCTCGCTCGTCGACTTGTCGCCGTAGCTCTCCAGAATGTGCTCTTCCTGATCCACCGCGAGCGAGTTGAGCTTCCTGGACAGCACCTTGCCGCGGTCGGAGATGAACATCAGGACCTTGCGGCGGTCGTTCGGGTCCTGCACGCGATAGACCAGCGTGTCGGAGACCATGCGGTCGATCATCTTGGTCAGCGTCGGATGGTTGAGCAGCACCGCATCCGCAAGCTCGCCCATCGAATGGCCATTGCCATCCGACAGGACTTTCAGGATGCGCCACTGTTCGACGGGTACGCCTTCCTTGCTCAACCGCAGTTCCAATTGCCGGTTGATCTCCCGGTTGGCTTGCGCGAGCAGGTAAGCGAGGTGTTCGGTAATCGGAGAGTTCGGTTTTGCCACGGCTAAGGCTTCGTCTTGACCCAAATGAGTGAATGTCTTGCAATCAATGCTGCATCTATATGCACTTCAATTCTTGAATATTCAATATTTTCAAAATAGGATGATTGCACAACAAAAGGGCGGAAGCCGCGGCCGCCTGCTCAATGGGCTTTCAGGTCTGGCACCAGACAGGAGTTGGCGTGCGCGCGACGGTAAACTTCCCGGCTCACGGCGGTCCGGCGGTGCCGCCGTCTTTGCTGTTCAGGAATCTGTCGTCGGCAGCCGATGGCGCGCTGTCGCCGGGTGACCGTGACTTTCTCAGAAGACGCGGCGCGAACAAGCTTCGCATTGGCGGCTTCATCTGCTGCACCGGCTCGCCCGGGGTCTGGGGTCCGTGCGCGACCAGCAGTGCGGAGCTCGCGGTCGCCGAGATCAACAAGCGCGGTGGCATCCTCGGACGCGAGATCGAGCTTTCGATCTATGACGCGGGCGGCCCGCTCGACGAGGTCCTGAACCGCGCCGAGCAGGCGATCGCGTTCGATGAGGTCGATCTGATTGTCGGACTGCATACCAGCGCGGTGCGCGTTGCGCTGCGCAAGATCACCACGCGCCACCGCATTCCCTACATCTATACGCCGGTCTATGAGGGCGGCGAGCGCACGCCGGGCGTGATGGCGATCGGCGAGACGCCGCGCTGGCAGAGCCGGCCGTCGATCCACTGGCTCGCCGACGTCAAGAAGGCGGCGCGTTGGTATCTGATCGGCAGCGACTATGTCTGGCCCTGGCAGTCTCATCGCGCGGTGAAACGCTACATCAAGGAGGCCGGCGGACACGTCGTCGGTGAGGAGTTCGTTCCCCTCGGCGAGGACAACCACGAGCCGCATCTGGCGCGCATCCGTGCCGCGAAGCCGGACGTCGTCCTGATCTCGCTGATCGGCACCGACAGCATCACTTTCAATCGCGCGTTCGGCGAATGCGGCCTCGCGGCCTCGACGCTGCGGCTCGCCGGTGCGATGGACGAGACCGTGCTGCTCGGCATCGGCGCCGACAACAGCGAGAACCTGTTCTGTGCCTCCGGCTATTTCCCCGGCATTGGCTCGCAAGCCAACGACGACTTTCAAAGCCGCTATCGCGCGATGTTCGGGCCGAACGGCCCGCCGATCGGCTCGCTCGGTCAATCCAGCTATGAGGGGCTGCGTTTCCTCGAAGCCGTCGCGAACAAGGCAGGCACGTTGGCGATGGGGCCCATGCTCGCGGCGGGCCGCAACATCGTCTATGGCGGCGCGCGCGGCCCGGTCACTGTTCGCAACGGTCACACCCGGATGCAGATGTATCTCGCCGAAGCTGATGGTCTCGACTTCAAGCTGATCAAGCCGGTCTGACCGCGGCGCGGCAACCCGCACATGGCCTCGATCGAAAATAATACTTGAAAAGGAAAATATTTCCGTCTGTAATATCGACGCGACGCCGATTGGCCCGCGCCGTGCAGGCGTGACCCGAGAGGCTGTCCGTCCAAAGCCAGGAACCAAGAAGCCTCAAGGAGAGCGCCGTGACAGTTGTCCTTCCCACACCAGCCCAACTTCGCAGCGTCGCCGAGCAGTGCGGCCTTGCGTTGACCGATGAAGATGTCACCTCGTTCCGCGGACTGATGCAGGGCTCGATCGAAGCCTACAATCTCGTGGGCGCCATGCCCGACGAAGTGCCGCAGGTGAAATATCCGCGCACGCCGGGCTATCAGCCCTCGGCGGAGGAAAATCCGCGCAACGCCTGGTACCGCAAATCGACCGTGAAGGGCGCCGCGAGCGGCAAGCTCAAGGGCAAGACCGTCGCGCTCAAGGACAATATCATGCTCGCCGGCGTGCCGATGATGAACGGCTCGACGACGCTGGAGGGTTACGTCCCCGACTTCGATGCCACCATCGTCACGCGCATGCTGGACGCCGGCGCCGAGATTGCTGGCAAAGTGCATTGCGAATCTTTCTGCATGTCCGGCGGCAGCCACACCAACGCAGTGGGCGCGGTCCACAATCCGCTACAAGATGGGCTATTCGGCCGGCGGCTCCTCCTCGGGCAGCGGCGTCGTCGTGGCCCTCGGCGAAGTCGACATGGCGATCGGCGGCGACCAGGGCGGCTCGATCCGCATGCCGTCCTCGTTCTGCGGCACCTACGGCATGAAGCCGACCTGGGGCCTCGTGCCCTATACCGGCATCATGCCGATCGAGGTCTTCGTCGATCACACCGGTCCGATGACGGCGAAGGTCGCCGACAACGCGCTGCTGCTCGAAGTGCTGGCCGGCGACGATGGCTACGATCCCCGCATCAAGGCGCCGAAGGTCGAGGACTACACCAAGGCGCTCGGCCAGGGCGTCAAGGGCATGAAGATCGGCATCCTCAAGGAAGGCTTTGAGCAGGCGAACGCCGAGTCCGCCGTCAATGAAAGCGTGCGCGAGGCCGCAAAGCGTTTCAAGGATCTCGGCGCCACCGTCGAGACCGTGTCGATCCCGATGCATCTCGTCGGCCCCGCGATCTGGACGCCGATCGGCACCGAGGGCATGACCCAGACCATGATGTATGGCGATGGCTACGGCCTGAGCCGGTCCGACCTCTATTCGACCTCGCTGATGGATTTCCATCGCGGCTGGCGGCGGCAGGCGGACTCGCTGTCGGAGACCACAAAGCTGTTCCTGATGCTCGGCACCTACATCAACAACACCTTTGGCCCCCGCTACTACGGCAAGGCGCTCAACATCTCCCGCCGCCTCACCGCGGCCTATGACAAGGCCTTCAAAGACTACGACCTGCTGCTGCTGCCGACCACGCCGATGAAGGCGACGAAGCTGCCGGAGCCCAATGCGAGCCGCGAGGATTACGTCGCCCGCGCGCTGGAGATGATCTCCAACACCGCGCCGTTCGACATCACCCATCATCCCGCGATGTCGCTGCCCTGCGGCATGGTCGATGGCCTGCCCGTCGGGCTGATGCTGGTCGGCCGGATGTTCGAGGAAGCCACCATCTACCGCGCCGCGCATGCCTTCGAGCAGATCGGCGACTGGAAGAAGATGTGAGCGAGGCATTGATGCAGCGCGGACGGAACTTTGGCGCATGGCTAACGCGTTCGTCGCGGCGTTCGAGATCCTGAGTTTTGGTGCGATCATCGTCCTGATCGTGCTGGGGCTCGGGATCATCGCCAGCATGATGGGCATCTTCAACTTCGCCCAGGGCGAGTTCGTCCTGCTCGGGGCCTACATCACCTATCTCGCCTACGCCAAGGGAATGCCGATCTGGACCGGCATGGTTGCGGCGCCCTTCGTCGTCGGCGCGCTCGGCTTCGTGCTGGAGGCGTTGATCATCCGCCGCTTCTATGCCGCGCCCATTGTCGCGATGCTCGGCACTTACGCGCTCGGGCTGATCATCCGCGAGATCCGTCCGCGGTCTGATCGGTGGCTTCTATCTCACCGTGCCCGAGCCGATCGGCGGCTCGATCGACATCGGCGCCATGCACATCTCGGCCTGGCGTTTCACCATCATCATCATCACGCTGCTGGTGATGGCGGGCTGCTATCTGCTGCTGGCGCGCACGAGTTTCGGCTTGCGCGTCCGCGCCACGCTGGAAAACCCGGCACTGGCGCGTGCCTCCGGCATCTCCACGCCGCTGATCTACGGCGCCACGTTTGCCTTCGGTGCGGCGCTCGCCGGCCTTGCCGGTGCGCTGATCGTGCCGGTGTTCAGCCTGTTTGCCGATCTCGGCCTGCGCTTCCTGATCCAGGGTTTTGTCGCGGTCATGGTCGGCGGCGTCGGCTCCTTCATCGGGCCGGTCGCCGGCGCCGGCGTTATCGGCACGCTGAGTGCCGCGCTGCCATGGGTGATGGCGCCTGTCGTCGCCGACGTCCTCGTTTTCGTCCTTGCCATCGTCTTCATCAAATTCCGGCCACAGGGCCTCATCGCTGGAAAAGGGGTTTAAGTCATGCTTGCAGATCGCACCAATCTCACTCGCCGCCGCTTTCTCGGCAATTTCGCCTTTGCCACCGGCGCGGTCGCGACCGGCGTCGGCAGCTGGGTGATTCCGGCCGGCTGGGCCAATGCTGCGGAAGGCCCGATCAAAGTCGGTATCGCCACCGACCTCACCGGTCCGATCGCCTACGCCGGCAACGGCGGACGCCAACGTCGCCAAGATGGTGGTCAAGCAGATGAACGATGCCGGTGGCCTGCTCGGTCGTCCGCTCGAGCTCTACATCGAGGATACCGCCTCGAACGAATTCGTCGCCGTCGGCAACGTCCGCAAGCTGATCCAGCGTGACAAGGTCGACATGGTGCTGGGCGGCATCACCGTCCTCGATGCGCAACGCGATCAAGGACCCGATCGTTGCGCGCGGCAAGACGCTGTACATCTATCCGCAACTCTATGAAGGCAAGGAGTGCACGCCCTATCTGTTCTGCACCGGGCCGACGCCGGCGCAGCAGTGCGACGAGTTCATTCCCTGGCTGATCAAGAACGGTGGCAAGAAGTTCGCGCTGCCGAGCGCCAACTATGTCTGGCCGCACACGCTCAACGTCTACGCTCGCAAGGTGATCGAGGCGAACGGCGGCGAGGTCGTGTTCGAGGAATACTATCCGCTCGACCAGGTCGACTTCTCTTCGACCGTCAACCGGATCATCTCCAACAAGGTCGATGTCGTCTTCAACACCGTCATCCCGCCGGGCGTCGGCCCGTTCTTCAAGCAGCTCTATGAAGCGGGCTTCCTCAAGAGCGGCGGACGGCTTGCGTGCGTCTACTACGACGAGAACACGCTCAACATCAACCAGGCCAACGAGATCGAGGGACTTGCAAGCTGTCTCGACTATTTCAAGGTGCTGACCAAGGAGGATCCGGTCGAGCGCGAAGATCCAGGCGGCGTATGAAAAGGATTTCCCGGGCAACTTCCTGTTCGCTGCCGGCAGCGCCGCGACCGGCACCTATCGCGGCCTCAAGCTGTGGGAAGCCGCCGTCAAGGAAGCCGGCAAGGTCGATCGCGAATCGGTCGCGGCCGCGCTCGACCACGCCAAGATCGCCGAAGGCCCGGGCGGGCCGGCCGAAATGGTGCCGGGCAAGCGGCACTGCAAGATGAAGATGTACACGGCGGTCGCTAAGGGCGGGAACTACGAGATCGTCGGCGCGCAGCGACGGCCTCGTCGATCCGAAGGAATGCTGAGAGGGCGATGGCCTAGAGGCGGAAGCCGAAGTCCATGGCGCTGGTGGAGCGGGCAGAGTGACCGAGACGAGCGCGAGGCTGAAAGTCGGATCGCCGGATTGCGCAGCGGCAGCGGCAGACAGCAACGCGGCGGAAGGTGCTGCCGATCGTGGAAGGGCGACGTGCTCGTCGCGGCGCTGCTCGTGCCCTGGTGCTGCAGGACTATCTCACGGTCTTCGCGACCCGCGTGGTCGATCCTCGCGCTGTTCGCACTGTCGTTCGATCTGGTGTGGGGCTATGCCGGCATCATGAGCTTCGGCCAGGCGCTGTTCTTCGGCTCGGCCGGCTATGGCGTCGCGCTGCTCGCGCGCGACCTCGACATCACCTCATCTTCCTGGTGCTCCCTGCCGGGCACCTGATCGGCCTCGCCTTTGCGCTGCTGCTCGGCGGCTTCCTGCTGCTGGGACGGCATCCCTCCAGCGTGATCTTCGTCTCGCTGGGGACGCTGACCGGCTCCTACGCCGCCGACCGGCTGGCGCGCGGCTGGTACTATCTCGGCGGCCAGAACGGTATTCCCTCGATCCCGCCGATGACGCTCGGGGGCTACGAGATTCACGGAAGGGCCGGTCGTATCTACTATCTCGTGCTCGGTATCCTCGTCGTCGTCTATCTGCTCTGCCGCTTCCTGGTGCGCTCGCAGTTCGGTCTCGCGCTCGCGGGCCTTCGCGAGAACGAGCAGCGCATCGCCTTCTTCGGCTACAAGGCGCAGCACCTGAAGGCGATCATCTTCGCGATCGGCGGTGCCATCGCAGGCCTCGCCGGCAGCCTCTATGCCTTCCACGAAGGATTCGTCTGGCCCAACATGGTCGGCGTCGTGGTCTCGACCCAGGTGGTGCTCTATGTGCTGTTCGGCGGCTCCGGCACGCTGATCGGCGCCGTCATCGGCACCGTCATCGTCGAGGGCGTCAGCTTCTGGCTGTCGGACAACTACCGCGACATCTGGCCGATCATTTCGGCGATTGCTGCTGCTGCTGGTGATCCTGTTCCGGCCGCTCGGCCTGATCAGCTTCGTGCTCGGCGAGCGCGAGCGGGTCGGCAGCTTTGGGGCCAGGCGGAAGGAGAAGCGCAATGCCGCTCCTTGAAGCCGCCGGCATCAGCAAGATCTTCGGCAAGCTCACCGCGCTCGATGGCGCCGCGCTCACTGTCGGCGAGAACGAGTTTCACGGCCTGATCGGCCCGAACGGCTCCGGCAAGAGCACGCTGATGAAATGCATCGCCGGTGCCGAGGTGCCGACCGCAGGGCAAGGTCTCGTTCGTCAACACCGACATCACCGCGTTCACGCCGACCGAGCGCGCGCGTGCCGGCATGAGCCTGAAATTCCAGATCACGAGCGTGCTGCCGACGCTGACGCTCTACGACAACATCCTGCTTGCGCTTCAGGCGCAATCCTCGCTGTTCGACCTCGTGTTCTCGCGCACAAGCGCGACGCGCTGCACGACCAGGTCATGACCATGCTGACGCAGTTTCGCCTCGCCGATCGCGCCTTCGATGCGGCGGCCGCGCTGTCGCACGGCCAGCAGCAATGGCTGGAGATCGCGATGGCGCTGGCCGGCAAGCCGAAACTGTTGCTGCTCGACGAGCCGACCGGCGGCATGAGCCTGGAAGAGCGTCGCGTCACCGGTGAACTGCTGCAGCCGATCAAGAAGCATTGCTCGCTCGTCATCGTCGAGCACGATCTCGATTTCATCCGCGACATCTGCGATCGCCTGACCGTGCTCGACCAGGGCAAGGTGCTGGCGTCCGGCACGGTGTCCGGAGATCCAGGCCAACAAGCGCGTCCAGGAGATTTATCTGCGCCGTGCCTGACATATTCCTGGACATCAAGCATCTCGACGCCGGCTATGGCCGCAGCCAGGTCCTGTTCGACGTCAACCTCGGCATTCCCTGGCGCGGCGGCGTCGCCGTGCTGGGGCGCAACGGTGCCGGCAAGACCACGCTGATGAAGACCATCGTCGGCGAGCTGCCAGCGCTGGAAGGGCGAGCTCGCCTTCGACGGCCGCGACATCAGCCGTCGCGCGACCCAGGAGCGCGTGCGCGCCGGCATCGGCTACGTTCCGCAGGAGCATTCGGTGTTCGCGCGCCTGTCGGTGCGCGACAATCTCGCCGTCGGCTCGCTCGCAAGCAGGAAGGCCGACGCGGTCGACCAGGTGCTGACCATCTTCCCGAAACTCGGCCAGCGCCTCGACCAGCCCGCCGGCACGCTCTCCGGCGGCGAGCGCAAGATGCTCGCCATCGGCCGCGCCATGCTCGGCGATCCCAAGCTATTGTTGCTCGACGAGCCGACCGAAGGCGTCTGGATCGGCGTGATCGAGGAAATCACCGAGCGCCTGATCGAGCTCGCGAAAAACATCGCCGTCATCATCGTCGAGCAGCACCTCGATCTTGGCTTTGCGCGTCGCGGACTACGCCTACGTGCTCGACCGCGGCAGAGTCGCGCTGCAAGGCGCGGCCGGCGAGGTGAGGGGCAATCCGGAGCTGCTGCGGTATCTGGCGCCGTAGGAGCTGGGCGCGGAACGCTGCCGCGCTTACTTCATCGCGCCAAACCGGCTGTCGAACGAGTTCGACGACACCACCGGTGCTGCACCGGCCATCTGCGCGCCGTCAGCCGCACCATCGCTCACCGACGGTTTCAGCGCGGGCCGCGTTGCGGCGACTTTTGTCTCGGCGGGCTTCGCCGGTTCGGCGGGTTTGGCGGCGGCGACTGACTTGTCCTTTGAGGCATCGTGGCCGGGCACGAACCTCGTCACTGCGGCCTTCAGCCGGGAGGCCGCACTCGGCGGCGTTGCGGGCGTCGTGGCGGGCGCCACGGACGCCGTGGCTTGAGGCGGCGGCGTGGTCGCCGTCGTTTCCGCGGTCCCCATGCCCATCTTGCGGCCGAGATTGGCGAAGAAGCCGCCGGACTTCTCGGCGGGCGCCGCCGTGGCGACACGCGTGCTGGTCGCGGGGGCGGCGACGGCCACGACCGGCTCTTCCTGCGGTGAAGTCGCGGTCGACGAGAAATTCGGCTTGGGCGGATTGACCGTGCCGGGGATGGTGCCGGGCGCGCGCGACATCGCCAGCATCTGCAGCGTCGAGCCTTCGGCTTCTTCCGACAGGCCCGTCGAGCCTTCCGGAATCTTCGCCGCGAAAATCTTGTTCATGCCGCCGTCGATGCCAGTGTTCATGCGCGCCACCGGCGTGCCGCGGGCGACGAGCTTGCTGTACTCGGCCTCGTCGCGCTCATGCTTCTCGCGCACGGCGCTGGCGATATCCTCGGGGATCACATAGGCCGGGCATTTTGCGGAAGCGTCGAACACGGGATCGCGCTTGGCGTCGGGCGCCTTGGCTGCGTCGAAGACGTACTTCTTCTCGCAGAAATCGACCCGCGGCTCCTGACGCGTCACCTCGAAATGATCATAGCCTTCCTTGATCATCTTCCAGAAGGCCATGTTCGGATTGTTGCGGTGCTTGGCCATGTTCACCGGCGTCATCCGGAACGGATAGGCCTGGAACTGAAATGCCTTCTGGCCGCCGAAGAAGGACTCGCGCCCCAACGAATAGATCTCCGCGATCTGCTCGTCGGTCATCGCGTAGCAGCCGCGCGACGAGCAATCGCCGTGCACCATCAGTTGCGAGCCGGTGCGCCCCAGCGCGCGGTCGAACGCGTTGGGGAAGCCGGTGTTGAACGAGAGATAATAGGCCGACTGCGGATTCATCTGGCTCGGATTGATCGAGTAGAATCCTTCAGGCGCCTGGCGGTCGCCTTCGCGCACCTTCGGACCAAGGTCGCCAGACCAGCGGCAGATCGGATAGGTCTTGAGCAGCGCGAACTGGCCGTTGCGCGTCTGCTTCCAGATCTCGAGCTCGGCCTCCTGCTTGAACAGGCGGACCAGGATCGGCGACTGCAGGTCCATGTTCTTCTCGACCATCGCGGCGAGAAGTTTTGGCGTGACCGGCTGATTGGCCTTGGCGTTGGTCGCCAGCGACACCTGATCGGTGTCGCAGCCGGCCAGCAGAACGCTGGCGGCAAGCGCAACCGAAGCCAAAATCGCGCGAGCAAGCGAGCTAGCAGTCAAGACGAACCCCACAACGTGCCAGGCAAGGCTCAAACCCCACGTCGGTGCTTGGCCAAATCGTCGATCCGGGACCCGTCTCGACGGTCTTTCAGCGACCAAGCCCCAAGCCTTATGCCCTGAAGCGATTGATTAAAATTCTAACCTTTGGGTCTTGGGGTCGCAACCCGACCGGGGGTCACGAGGCCGTTGGCCCAAAGGCGTGGTCAACAGAGACTTAAACTCGGACTTAACTTGGCCTTTCGGCCGAATTGGGACTCAGATCGCTGATTTGGGCAAAAAAAGGGTTAATGCGGGGTTACCGGCGCAGTCCGGGCAGGCATTACAGGGGGGGCCACGCTTCGCTTTGCCTACCGACGCGACCGAAACCGCCCGAATCAGCCCAGTTTCCGGCCGATATCGAGGAATTTCTGCCGGCGCTGCTTGCGGATGGCGTCGCCGTCCAGGCCCCTGAGCTCGTCGAAGGCCTTGGCGATGGCATCCCCTGTGGTGGCGATCATGGCGGCGGTGTCGCGATGGGCGCCGCCGACCGGCTCCTTCAAAATGCTGTCGATCACCCCGAACCGCAGCATGTCCTGGGCGGTGATCTTCATGTTGTTGGCGGCTTCCTGCGCCTTGCTGCCGTCGCGCCAGAGGATGGAGGAGGCGGCTTCCGGCGAGATCACGCTGTAGATCGCGTGCTCGAGCATCAACACCTTGTTGGCGGTGGTGATGGCGATGGCACCGCCCGACATGCCCTCGCCGGTGATGATGGCGACGTTCGGCACGGTCAGCGCCATGCAGGCATCGGTCGAGCGCGCGATCGCCTCGGCTTGTCCCCGCTCCTCGGCGCCGATGCCGGGATAGGCGCCGGCGGAATCGGCGAGCGACAATACCGGCAGCCCGAACCGCTCGGCCATCTCCATCAGCCGCACGCATTTGCGATAGCCCTCGGGCCGCGCCATGCCGAAATTGTGCTTGATGCGGCTCTCGGTGGAATCGCCTTTTTCCTGGCCCATCACGCAGATCGCTTCACCGCGGAAGCGGCCGAAGCCCGCGACCAGCGCCTCGTCCTCGCCGAACTTGCGGTCGCCGGCGAGCGGGGTGAATTCGGTGATCAGGCCTTTGATGAAGTCGTTGAAATGCGGCCGCTGCGGATGCCGCGCCACCAGCGTCTTCTGCCACGGCGTCAGGTTCAGATAGAGGTCGGCCAGCGCCTGCGACGCCTTGTCCTCGATCCGGCCGATCTCCTCGGCGATGTCGCTGCCGGAGGCCGCAAGCGTGCGCAATTCGTCGAGCTTGGAGTCGAGCTCGGCGACGGGCTTTTCGAAGTCGAGATAGCTGCGCATCTGGTCTGGCATCAACTCAATATAGGGGGACGGGGCGCGAGAGCGAAGAGAGGTCGGCTTCTCGTAGAGAAGTGTAGCTTCTTCAAGGGCTTGACCTGTGCGCTCGCAGGAGCGCGCCAAATCATTCGTGAGGCCACGGCTCTTTCTGCGGAGATGTGGTCGAAGTCAAGGCGGTTTCGTCCCATAGCCGTAGCGGAAGCCGCCTACTTCTCCGCCAGCGGATGCAGGTCGCGCACCAGGCTCTTCAGGCGCTCCTCGACCACATGGGTATAGATCTGGGTCGTGGAGATGTCGGTATGGCCGAGCAGGGTCTGCACGATGCGCAAATCGGCGCCGTTGTGCAGGAGGTGGCTCGCAAACGCATGCCGCAGCACGTGCGGGGAGACCAGCCGGGCTTGCAGGCCCGAGGCGACCGCGAGTTCCTTGAGGTCGCGGGCAAAATGCTGCCGCGTCAGATGTCCGCTCTCGCCGAAGGACGGAAACAGCCATTTCGACGCGGCGAGGCTGTTCTTCTTGTCGGCCTTTGCAGCCTCGGTTGCCGCGAGATAATCCGCCATCGCCTGCCGCGAGGCCTCGTTGAGCGGCACCAGGCGTTCCTTGTCGCCCTTGCCGCGGACCACGATCATGCGGGCGTCGCGTTTTGCGGCCGAGCGCGGCAGCGACACCAGCTCGGAGACGCGCAGGCCCGTGGCGTAGAGCACTTCGAGCAGGCAATAGAGCCGCAGAGCCCGCAGCCGCTGCGAGGGCGAGGCGTCAGCCGCCTCGCTCATGTCCTTGGCGCGGCGGAGCATGCGATCGACATCGGCGATCGAGAGTACCTTTGGCAGACCGCGGCCGCGCTTCGGCCCGGACAGGATCGCCGCGGGATCTTCGCTGCGGATGCGCTCGCTCAGGAGAAAGCGGAACAGATGCCGCATCGCCGACAGCCGCCGCGCGACGCTGGACGATTTGAAGCCGCGCGTATCGAGATCCCCGAGATAGTCGCGCAGCGTCTGCGTCTCGGCGTCTGCAAAGCTGTGACCGACGCGGCCGAGAAACTCGGAAAAATCGGTGAGGTCGCGGCGATAGGCATCGAGCGTGTTGGGCCCGGCACCCTGTTCCGCCGCGAGCATGTCGAGGAACAGGCTGGTGAGCTTGGTGTCTGAGGGCTTGCCGGCGGAAGGTTTGCGCATGCCCAGGAGGCTACCTCCTATTTCTTGAGAAACTTATCCGGCGGGATCGTCACCGTCATTTCCCGCGGCTTCGGATTGACGAAGTTCGCCAGCGCGAACACCACGCCATAGACGATGCCGGCGATCACGGCGACGACCGTCAGGAAGCGGAACAGGCTGGGCATCGGGCAAGGTCTCGAACCGGCAAATTAACCAATGAAATCATCCAACATGTTCGCCGTTTCGTGGCAAGAGTCCTCTGGCGAGGGCCCCGACGGGGTCGTATAGGTGGCCAGATGCCGCATTTGGCGGCAAATCGAGCGAGATCTATGTCCGACGCCGCGTTGCCAGCACAAGCGAGCCCTGAGGCCGACATCCTTTCGGCGCTCGGGACACGTTCGATCGTGCTGGTCGGCATGATGGGCGTCGGCAAGTCGACCATTGGCCGCCGCATGGCGGCACGGCTCAAGCTGCCCTTTATCGATGCCGACACCGAGATCGAGGCGGCGGCCGGCATGACCATACCGGAGATTTTCGAGCGCCATGGCGAGCCGCATTTCCGCGACGGCGAGGCGCGGGTGATCGCGCGCCTGCTCGACGGCGGGCCGGTGGTGCTGGCGACCGGCGGCGGCGCTTTCATGCGCGACGAGACACGGAGCCGCATCGCCGCCAAGGCGATCTCGATCTGGCTCCGGGCGGACCACGATGTCATCATGCGCCGCGTGCGCCGCCGCGCCGACCGTCCGCTGCTCCAGACCCCCGATCCCGAGGCGACCGTGACGCGCCTGCTCACCGAGCGCGAGCCAGTCTACGGCAAAGCGGACCTGACCATCGCCTCGCGCGACGTGCCGCACGACAAGATCGTCGATGAGACGCATCGACACGCTGCACGCCCATCTCTGCGGCGAGAGCACGTCCCAACCCCCAGCCGACGTCGCGAGTGCCGTTCGATGACCGCGCCCTTGAACCATTCCGATCCCGTCAACGTCGACGTCGCGCTCGGCGATCGCGCCTACGACATCGTGATCGGCCGCGGCGTGCTGGCCTCGCTCGGCGAACGGGTCGCGGCTTTGCGCCCGGGCGTGCGGACCGCAATCGTCACCGACCGCACCGTCGCAAAATACTGGCTTGAGCCTGCCGAGGCGTCACTGGCTGCTGCCGGCATTCCGACGTCGCGCGTCGTCGTCGAGGAAGGCGAGATCTCGAAAACCTATGCCGGGCTGACGAAGGTCAGCGAAGCCCTGATCGCCGCAAAAATCGAGCGCAACGATCTCGTCATCGCGCTCGGCGGCGGTGTGGTCGGCGATCTCGCCGGTTTCGCGGCGGCGATCCTGCGCCGCGGCGTCGATTTCGTGCAGGTCCCGACCTCGCTGCTGGCGCAGGTCGATTCCTCCGTCGGCGGCAAGACCGGCATCAACTCGCCGCAAGGCAAGAATCTGCTCGGCGCCTTCCACCAGCCGGTGCTGGTCATCGCCGACACCGCCGTGCTCGACACGCTGTCGCCGCGGCAATTCCGCGCCGGTTATGCCGAGGTCGCCAAATACGGCGTGCTCGGCGACGAGGCGTTCTTCACCTGGCTGGAAAAGAACCATTCCGACATCTTCAAGGGCGGTTCGGCGCGCGAGCACGCGATCGCGACCTCCTGCCGCGCCAAGGCGGGCGTCGTCTCGCGCGATGAGCGCGAAACTGGCGAGCGCGCGCTGCTCAATCTCGGCCACACCTTCGGTCACGCGCTGGAAGCCGCGACCGGCTTCTCCGACCGCCTGTTCCACGGTGAAGGCGTTGCGATCGGCATGACGCTGGCAGCGCAGTTCTCGGCCAGGCTCGGCATGATCGGCGAGGCCGATGCGGCCCGCGTCGAACGTCACCTCATCGAAGCGGGCCTTCCGACCCGTTTGCAGGACATCGCCGGCTTCGCGCAGGAGGGCCTTGCCGATGCCGATGCGCTGATGGCGCTGATGGCGCAGGACAAGAAGGTCAAGCGCGGCAAGCTCACCTTCATCCTGCTGGAGGCCGTGGGGCGCGCCGTCATCGCAAAGGACGTCGAGCCGGCCCCGGTGCGCGACTTCCTGAAGGATAAGCTCGCCCGCAAGGCGTGACACGCTGTTGAGTGGTTCATGGATTGGCTCGGCTTCACCATCGTCGTCATCTGCCTGCTCGTGTCCGGTTTCTTTGCCGCGAGCGAGACTGCGCTGACCGGCGCCTCGCGCGCCAGCATGCTGCGGCTCTCCAAGCAGGGTAATCGCGATGCCGACGTGGTCTCGCAACTGCTCGACATGCGCGAACGCTTGATCGGCGCACTGCTGCTCGGCAACAACATCGCCAATATCAGCGCATCGGCGCTCGCCACCAGCATCTTCACGGCCTGGTTCGGCGACGTCGGCGTGCTTTATGCCACCGGCGTGATGACGGCGCTGGTCGTGATCTTCGCGGAAGTGCTGCCGAAGACCATCGCCATCAACGCGCCGGACCGCATGGCGCTGGCGGTCGCGCGTCCGATGCGGCTGACGATGTACGTGCTGGGGCCGTTGCTGCGGGTGGTGGAAGTCGTCGTGCGCCTCTTGATGCGCCTGTTCGGCCTCGCCGGCGAGCATCAGGCGATCCTGTCGCCGACCGAGCGCCTGCGCGGCGCGGTCGACCTCCTGCACCATGAGGGCAAGGTCGAGAAGCAGGATCGCGACATGCTCGGCGGCCTCCTGGACCTGCGCGAGCTTCAGGTCTCCGACGTCATGATCCATCGCACCGAGATGATGATGATCAACGCTGATCTGCCGGCGGAAGAACTGGTGCGCGAGGTGCTGGCGACCGAATATACCCGCATCCCGCTCTGGCGCGAGAAGCCCGAAAACATCATCGGCGTGCTCCACGCCAAGGATCTGCTGCGCGCGATCCGCGCCGCCGACGGCGACACCTCGCGCATCGACGTCTCGACCATCGCGCTGCCGCCATGGTTCGTGCCGGAAATGCGTCCCGTGTCCGAGCAGCTCAAGGCGTTCCGCCGTCGCAAGACCCATTTCGCGCTCGTCGTCGACGAGTACGGCGAAGTTGAAGGTCTTGTGACGCTCGAAGACATTCTGGAAGAGATCGTCGGTGACATCTCCGACGAGCATGACGTCGTGGTCGCGGGCGTGCGCGCCCAGCCGGACGGTTCGGTCGTGGTCGACGGCTCGGTGCCGATCCGCGACCTCAACCGCGCCATGGACTGGCGCCTGCCCGATCAAGAGGCAACCACCGTCGCCGGCCTCGTCATTCACGAGGCGCGCTCGATCCCCGACCGCGGCCAGAGCTTTACGTTCCACAATTTCCGCTTCCGCGTCCTCCGCCGCGAGCGCAACCGCATCACCGCGCTCCGTATTTCACCGGTGCCGCGCGATGCGGAGGTGGAGGAGGCCAAGCCAAGGCGGGCAGGGACGTCGTTTTAGGTATCGCGCGCCTCCGTCGACCTCATGGTGAGGAGCGCCGCAAGGCGCGTCTCGAACCATGCAGTCCAAGATGCCGCGGCGGGGGCCTGCATCCTTCGAGACGCGCAAGGGCGCTCTCCTCAGGATGAGGAGAAATGGCGTGATTTGCCGCGCGAATTGGCGAGCTAAGTCCCGCCTTCCCCCGGCGCCTGCGCGTGGATCGCCAGCGCATGCACGCGGCCTGAAAGTTCCGCGGCCAGCGCCGCATTTATCATGCGATGGCGATCGACCCGGCTCTTCCCTTTGAAGGCGTCAGACACGATATAAACACGAAAGTGCGTCTCGCCGCTGGCCTGATGGCCGGCGTGGCCCTCATGCAAATGCAACTCGTCGACGACTTGCAGGCTTTCCGGCGTGAAAGCTTCCTGCAACTTGTTACTGATAATGTCCTTGATAGCCATGTGGACCCATTAATGCGCAATCACCCCGTCAATGCCCGGGGGTCTACGCTATTTGCCCGGGGTTCTGAGCTAATTGCAATGTCAAGACTTGAAGGTTTTTGCATTGCGTAGTCAAAGTTGGTCATGCCGATCGATTCATCAAAGTTCTTCGACTCCATCCGCGTCAAGCCGAACAAGGGCAGACCGGAAGAGAAGCCGCGCGACACCGTGGTCAATTGCGAATGGACCGGGTGTCAGAACAAGGGCGCCCATCGCGCGCCCAAGGGCCGCGAAAATTCGCGCGAGTACTGGCACTTCTGTCTGAACCACGTGCGCGAGTACAACCAGAACTACAATTTCTTCTCCGGCATGAATGCCGACGCCGTCGCGCGCTACCAGAAGGATGCGCTGACCGGCCACCGTCCGACCTGGAAGATGGGCGCCAATGGCGGCGTCAAGAAGGGTGCGGAGGCCGAGATCGACGGCGCCTTCGATCCGTTCAGCATGTTCGCGGAACTCAACGGCCGCACCGGCTGGCGGAAGGGTCCGGAGGCCACCCAGCCCAAGGTCGAAACGCGCAAGGTGATGAACGCCGAGCGCAAGGCGCTCCAGGTGATGGGCCTCGGTCCCAGTGCCACGCTCGCCGACGTCAAGACCAAGTACAAGGCGCTGGTGAAGCAGCACCACCCCGACGCCAATGGCGGCGACCGCTCCACCGAAGACCGCCTGATCGAGATCATCAAGGCGTATAATTATCTGAAAACGGTGGTGCGGGAGGCGTAAGCCTCCACACTCTCCCATGTCGTCCCGGCGAAGGCCGGGAACCCCAGGGAGAAGTTTGATGAAAACTCGCAGTGAACAGATCTTCCTCGCGGTACTAGCACCTGCCTTCATCGAGAGATCACGCGGTATGGGTCCCGGCCTTCGCCGGGACGACAGCGGAGTGAGTGGCTCCGCTGTCGTGTTCCTTCCGCACTACTCGCCTCAGCCCTTCGGTATCGCCCCCACATACGACGAACTCGGCCGGATCAGCCGCCCCGTCCGCTGCTGCTCGCGTGCATGCGCCGTCCATCCCGCGCTACGGGCGACCGCGAAGATCGGCGTGAAGGCCTGGCGCGGGATGGCCAGCGCATCGAGCAGGATCGCGGTGAAGAACTCGACATTGGTCTCCAGCGGCCGGTCCGGATTCTTCTTGCGCAGCGCTGTGCGGATATAGGCTTCGACCTCGCCGGCAAACGGCAGGTCGGCGCCGCCAGTGGAAAGCCGTTCGATCGCGCCCTTGAGCACGTCGGCGCGCGGGTCGCGGACGCGATAGACGCGATGGCCAAAACCCATCAGCCGCTCGCCGCGCGCCAGCGCCGCATCGACCCATGGCTGTATCCGCTCGCTGGAACCGATCGCATCGAGCATCTCCAGCACGGGCTCCGGCGCGCCGCCATGCAAGGGCCCGGTCAGCGCGCAATAGCCGGCGGTGACTGCGGCGAACAGATCGGCCTGCGTCGAGGCCACCACGCGCGTGGTGAAGGTCGAGGCGTTCATGCCGTGATCGCAGACCGTGACGAAATAGGCGTCCAGCGCGGCGACCTCGCGCGGCTCCGGCGATGTGCCCCGCAGCATCCGAAGCGTATCGGCGGCGTGGCTCGCGCTCGGATCCGGTGCGACCGGATCGAGCCCCTTCGCGCGCCGCACCAGTGCGCCCGCGATCACCGGAAAGGCGCCGACGATGGTCGCTTCGTGCTCCAGCCCGTGCTCCGCGCGAAGGCCGGCGACGGCTGCACGAAACCCGTCGACGATGCCGATGCCGCGCGTCGCCGGCAGCAGGTCCGATAGCCGCGCAAAGGCGCGCTCGCGCGCCGTGCCCAGGGCGGCTCGCACATTGGCTTCGCTGAGCGTCGTCTTGCTCGCGCCGTTCCAAAGCCGGGCGGTGACGCCCTCAAAGCTCGATTGGCTCGCGAGAGTGCCGACATGCTCGCCGGCGATGATCAGTTCGCCGCGTTCGCCGTCGACATGGCTCAGCACGGTTTCGGCCGCGGGGACGCCGTCCAGCCCGATCTGGCTTTTGGTGAGGTGGATGTTCATGGCCCAAATCTCCTTTTCACGGGAGAAAAATCGGGCTTCTCGACAGATTGATCAATCTTGATTATATAAATCAATATGAAAAATTCGGAAGGCCTGTACCTCTCCGCCCGGGAAGCCGCCGCCGAACTCGCGATCTCGCCGGCCACGCTTTACGCCTATGTCAGCAGGGGCCTGATCCGCTCCGAGCCGACGCCGGACTCGCGAAAAAACCGCTATCGCGCCGAGGACGTCCGCGCGTTGAAGGAGCGCCGGGTGCCGTCGCCGGAGCCGCGCGGCCTGCGCAGTTTCGACGCCGATCTGCCGGTGATGGACACGGAGATCTCGACCATCACCGAGGACGGTCCGATCTATCGCGGCGTCAATTGCGTCGATCTCGCCGAGAACGACACGCTGGAGCACACGGCAACGCTGCTCTGGGATGTCTCCGGCGTGGATCCCTTTGCGCCAGACAATCAGCCCGAGATCTCCGACGAGATGCGCGCGATTGCAGAAGCCGCGCGCCGTGCCGCGCCGATCGATCGCGCCATCGCCGTGCTGGCGCTTGCCGCTAGCGCCGATCCCCGTGCCTTCACCCGCGCGCCGGATGGCCGCGCGATGGTGGGCGGCCGCATCGTCCGTCTATTGGTTGCGACCATGCTCAACGTCGAACCGTCGTCCGACCCGTTGCATCAGCAGATCGCAAAAGCCTGGGCTCCCGACAACAAGCACGCGCCCGATCTCATCCGTCGCGCGCTGGTGCTGCTGGCCGACCACGAATTAAACGCCTCGACCTTCACCACGCGCTGCGCGGCCTCGACCGGGCTCAATCTCTACGACGCCGTCATTGCCGGCCTCGCTGCGCTGAAAGGTCCGAAGCATGGCGGCGCCGGCGTGCTGGCCTCGCAGCTCGTCAAAACGCTTGTCGACCGCGACGTCGAACCGATGGTGCGCGAGCGGGTCGCGCTCGGCGAGCGTTTTCCCGGCTTTGGCCACGGCGTCTACAAGCACGGCGATCCCCGTGCGCAATCGCTGCTGAATGCTTTGGCGCGCGCCGGTGCGCCGCGCAAATTCACCCGCGAGGTACCCGAGCGGATCGCGGAAGCGACCGGAGAGTTCGTCAACATCGACTATGTGCTCGCCGTGCTGGTGCACGCGCTGCGCCTGCCGCCCGGCAGCGAGCTCGCGCTGTTCGCAATGGCCCGCAGCGTCGGTTGGATCGCGCACGCGAGCGAGCAATTGCAGTTCGGCAAGCTGATCAGGCCGCGCGCCCGCTATGTGGGGCCGGCGCCGGGACGGAGGATGGGGGGCGCTGCTTAGCGGCCCGAAGAGCGCGATACTCTCCGTCATCGTCCTGGCGAAAGCCAGGACGATGACGATTGAGGAGGTGTCACGCCTGCGGCTTGACCGCCGCGACACCGCCACCGCTCCGCCGGCGATAGATCCAGGCCGCCACACCCAGCACGATCGCGACCCCAACCACGGTTAAAATCCAGATGTGCTTGGCCGGATGACCATGGTGCGGGACCCCGAAATATTGGTGAAACGCCGACACCGCCAGCACGCCCGGCAGCACATGGGCCGGCGCCCAGACCAGGATCGCGGGGATGTTCACCGCATAGAATTTCGCCGGCGCCATGCCCAGCGCACCGGCCGTGACCGGGACAAAGGCGCGGATCGGCGGCACGAAGCGGGCGAAGAACACAGCCCAGCTGCCGAAGCGGTGGAAGAAGGTCTCGCTCTCCTCGATCACGCGCGGATAATTGGTCAGCGGCCAGGTGTTGAGGATTTCGCGCTGCCGTCGGTGCCCGATCCAGTAGGCCGAGCCGTCGCCCAGCACGGCGCCGATAGCTGCCGCGAGCAGCACCCATTGCAGTTTCAGCTCGCCGCCGGGAACCAGGGCGCTCAGCGCCAGGATGATGGTCGAGCCCGGGATCACCGACCCCACCACCGGGACGGCTTCGAGCAGCGCCGCCAGGAACAGCGTCAGGTAAGCCAGCCACGCATGAGCCGAGACGAACGCGATGAGGGGATCGAGGAAGGATGTCACGTCGTCTCTGTGTAGGGAGGGGGCTGCGGGGTTCAGACCCTCACATAAGTAAGGCGAGGCGGTAAAAGTGCCATTGGCGCAGGCAGGTCACTCATCCCGCTCGAAATTCGGGCGTTATTCGCAGGGCAGCCTTCCAAAAATCGCGTTCCTTGCCTATCTAAATGAAAAGACAACGGAACTTTGATTGGAGGGCGGGCTTCTGCCCGCACGCTGTCTCTGATAAGTTCGCAGGTGCACCCAGCCGCCAGCCAACGTGCAAATAACTGGTTTCGGGATCGCCCGGAACCTCGGAGGATTGATGACGACCGCCGCCATGTCCAAAGTTGAGGAAGTTTCCGGTATGCCCGACATGAAGGTGTCGGTGCGCCAGGTCTTCGGGATCGACAGCGATCTCGAAGTGCCGGCCTATTCCGAAGTCGATCCTCATGTGCCCGAAGTTGACGCCGACTACCGCTTCGACCGCGCCACGACGCTCGCCATTCTCGCCGGCTTCGCCCGGAACCGCCGCGTCATGGTGACCGGTTATCACGGCACCGGCAAATCCACCCATATCGAACAGGTCGCGGCGCGCCTGAACTGGCCCTGCGTGCGCGTCAACCTCGACAGCCACATCAGCCGTATCGACCTCGTCGGCAAGGACTCGATCGTGGTCCGCGACGGCAAGCAGGTCACCGAATTCCGCGACGGCATTTTGCCCTGGGCGCTTCAGCACAACATCGCGTTGGTGTTCGACGAATACGATGCCGGCCGGCCGGACGTGATGTTCGTGATCCAGCGCGTGCTGGAAGTTTCCGGCCGCCTGACGCTGCTCGACCAGAACAAGGTGATCAAGCCGCACCCGGCGTTCCGTATGTTTTCGACCGCCAACACGGTCGGCCTCGGCGACACCTCGGGCCTCTATCACGGCACCCAGCAGATCAACCAGGGCCAGATGGACCGCTGGTCGATCGTTACCACGCTGAACTATCTTGCCCATGACGAGGAAGTGGAGATCGTGCTGGCGAAGGCCAAGCACTATCGCACCACGGAGGGCCGCGACATCGTCAACAAGATGGTGCGCCTGGCCGATCTCACCCGTAACGCCTTCGCCAATGGTGATCTGTCGACGGTGATGAGCCCGCGCACGGTGATCACGTGGGCGGAAAACGCCGACATCTTCGGCGATATCGGCTTCGCCTTCCGCGTCACCTTCCTCAACAAGTGCGACGAGCTCGAGCGTCCCCTGGTCGCCGAGTTCTATCAGCGCTGTTTCAACGCGGAGCTGCCGGAATCGGCGGTGAACGTGGCGCTGTCCTGATCTCTCTTGCGAAACGCCGTCCCGGCCAAAGCCGGGACGGACGCCGCGAGGTCTCTCGATGAAGCGACGCTGATAGTTTTCCCTGACGCACCAACCGTCGGTGGCTATGGATCCCCGCCATCGCGGGGACGACGGTGAGATCGAGATGAGCACGCCCTCCAACTCCAAATTCCGCAACACCAAGGAAGCCCCGACCGAGCCGTTCAAGCGCTCGGTGGCGTCCTGCCTGAAGGCGATCGCGAAATCGCCCGAGCTTGACGTCACCTTCGCGGCCGAACGCCCGGGCCTCGCGCCCGGCAAGGCGCGGCTGCCGGAGCCGGCGCGCAAGATGACCAAGCGCGATGCCGCGATCGTACGCGGCCACGCCAATTCCATCGCGCTCAAGATCGCCTGTCACGATGCCAAGCTGCACCGCAAGCTGATGCCCGGCAATCCGCAGGCGCGCGGCGTGTTCGAGGCGGTCGAGCAGGCCCGCGTCGAGGCGATCGGCGCGCGCCGCATGGCGGGCGTTGCCAGGAATCTCACCGCGATGCTCGACGATCACTTCCATCGCGGCAAGTTCGACGAGATCACCGACCGTGCCGACGCGCCGCTGGCCGATGCGCTGGCGATGCTGGTGCGCGAGCGCCTGACCGGCCTCGCGCCGCCCACGGCTGCGAAGAAGATGGTTGATCTCTGGCGGCCCATTCTCGAAGACAAGATCGGCAAGCGGCTCGACCGGCTTGATAATCTCGTCGAGGACCAGACCAAGTTCGGCGACGCCGTGCATGATCTGCTGACCGCGCTCGAGCTCGGCGACGAGCGCAGTGCCGACAGCGAAGACGATGACGACAACGACGAGAACCAGGACGGCGATAACGACCAGTCCGGCGCCGAGGGCTCGCCCAATTCCGACGCCGCCCAGGAGATGAGCGCCGACCAGGCGCAGGCGTCTTCGGAAGAGATGAGCGAGAGCGCGATGGAAAGCGCGCAGGCCTCGACGTCGGACACTTTTGACGACGGCGAGCTCGGTGACGACGAGACGCCGGGCGAGGCGACGCGTCCGAACTCGCACGGCAAGAACGAGCCGCGCGGGCCGGAATATCACGCCTTCGCGCCGAAATTCGACGAGGTCATCGCGGCCGAAGACCTCTGCGACCACGACGAGCTGGAGCGCCTGCGCGCCTATCTCGACAAGCAGCTGGCGCATCTGCAGGGCATCGTCGCCCGCCTCGCCAACCGCCTGCAGAGACGCTTGATGGCGCAGCAGAACCGCGCCTGGGAGTTCGATCTCGAAGAGGGCATCCTCGACCCTGCGCGCCTGTCGCGCGTGGTGACCGATCCCTATCACCCGCTGTCCTTCATGCATGAGAAGGAGGCGACGTTCCGCGACACCGTGGTGACGCTGCTGCTCGACAATTCCGGCTCGATGCGGGGACGCCCGATCACGGTGGCCGCGACCTGTGCCGACATTCTCGCCCGCACGCTGGAGCGTTGCGGCGTCAAGGTCGAGATTCTCGGCTTCACCACGCGCGCCTGGAAGGGCGGGCAATCGCGCGAGGCGTGGCTTGCGGCCGGCAAGCCGGCCAATCCAGGCCGTCTCAACGATCTTCGCCACATCATCTACAAGTCGGCGGATGCGCCGTGGCGTCGTGCGCGGAAGAATCTCGGCCTGATGATGCGCGAGGGTCTCCTCAAGGAGAACATCGACGGCGAAGCGCTGGACTGGGCACACAAGCGCCTGCTCGGCCGGCCCGAGCAGCGCAAGATCCTGATGATGATCTCGGACGGCGCGCCGGTCGACAATTCCACGCTGTCGGTCAATCCCGGCAATTATCTCGAGCGGCACCTGCGCCACATCATCGAGGAGATCGAGACCCGCTCGCCGGTCGAGCTGATCGCGATCGGCATCGGCCATGACGTCACGCGCTACTATCGCCGCGCGGTGACGATCGTGGATGCCGAAGAACTCGGCGGCGCCATCACCGAAAAGCTCGCCGAACTGTTCAGCGAGACCAACACTGCGCCCACGCAACCGGCCAGTCGCCCGCGACGCAAACTGCATTCGTGAGCACGCATCAATCCCGCCGCAGCTTCGTTGGCAGTTTTCTGGGCCACGCGGCGGCGGGATTTTCGAACTCTCGCACTCCCTCGGTTGGCCCAGGCGCAGCCCGTGCCGAAGCCGGCGCAGGCCGAACACGCCGTTACCGAAGCTGTCGCGATCGAGGTCAACGCGCGGCCGATTCCCAATTTCGAGCCGCGCGACCGTTCGCGCACCCGCTTCGGCTCTTTGCAATACCGCAGCGGTCTGGTTCTTACGTCGCCACATCGCGGTTTCGGCGGCCTGTCAGGACTCCGCTTTCTCGACACCAAGGGTGAGCGCTTCCTCGCGCTCTCCGACCATGGCACCTGGTTTACAGGCAGCATCCGTTATTCCGGCAGCGCCATGATCGGGCTCGACGACGTCGAGGCCGCGCCGGTGCTCAATTCCGAGGGGCGGCCGATCACGGAGAAGCGGCTCTGGTACGACACCGAGTCGCTCGCGCGCGACGGCTCGCTCCTTTATGTCGGGCTCGAACGCGTCAACCAGATCATGCGCTTCGATTTCGCCAAGGGCGGCACCCGCGCCCGCGGTGAGGTGCTCCCCGTCCCGCCGGCCGTGCGCAAGCTGCCCTACAACAAGGGGCTCGAGGCGCTGGTGTTCGTGCCGAAAGGCCAGCCGCTCGCGGGCGCGCTGATCGCCATCTCCGAGCGCGGGCTGGACGCCGACGGCAATCTGATCGCCTTCCTGATCGGCGGCCCGTCGCCCGGTCAGTTCAGCGTCCGCCGCACCGAAAAGTTCGACATCAGCGACGCCGTGCTGCTGCCGTCCGGCGAGCTGCTCATCCTCGAGCGCAAATTCTCCTGGTTCACCGGCATCAACATCCGCATCCGCTCGATCCCGTTGAAATCAATCGCGCCCGGTGCGCTGGTCGACGGCCCCGTGCTGTTCGACGCCGATCTCGGCCACGAGGTCGACAACATGGAGGGCCTCGACGCCCATGTCACGGCGGACGGCGAGACCGTGCTGACGATGGTGTCGGATGATAATTTCTCGCTGCTCCAGCGCACGCTGCTGTTGCAGTTCACGCTGGCGGAGTAAGTTGAACGTCGGCTCCCCCTTCTCCGACAGATACTCATGCCCAACCGCCGCGTCTTCCTCGCTCTGGTCCTCACACTCGGCGCCCTGTCGCCGGCCTTTGCAACGGCCGAGCACAAATATGGCAAGGGCGAATACGCCATCATCCAGGGCGGGCGCGCGCCGAATGGCAAGCTCTCGATTGCCGCCCATGGCGAGGGCGATTTCGGCTCCGAGAAGTTTCGCGTCTATTTGATGGCTGAGCCCGGCCATCGCCGGCTGGCGACGCTCGACAATGTCAAAGACGACAACATCCTCAATTCCGCGCCGGATGCCTTCCACGCCGCGTGGTCGGCGGACTCGCGCTATGTCGCGGTGTCCTTCCGCAGCGAGCGCCACATCGTCACGCTCAACATCTACGCGATCGACGGCGGCCGCGCGAAGCTGCTCGACGGGCCGGATCTGTTCCGCAACGCGACCGGCCGCACCGTCGATCGCGCAAACGACGGCGACATGCGCACATCCGTGCCGGCGCTGACATGGCAGGCGCCGCGCCGCTTCCACCTCTCGGATTACCGCGTGTTCGTCGAAGACGACACTGCGCTCGCCGACAAGCTCGGGCCGCTCGGCAAGGCGTCGAAGCGCGACGGCGGCGGCAACACGATCCAGTTCTCGGCCGAGGCCGACGGCGAGCTGCTGCCCGATGGCCACATTCGCATGGGCAAGCCGCAGCCGGGCAAGTTCGAGGATGTGGACTAGGCCCGTCGTCCCGGCGGAGATCGTGTCGCGGTCTTGTGATGATATGACGTGCGCAATGCATGGCCTCGCCGGCGGCCATGCCGCCCGTGCAACTGGCAATCCGCCAACCGCTCATTACACTCCCTGCATTGCCCCTCTCATTCTCCGGATCCCCCCGCATGAGCGCCCTGTTTTCCCCGATCAATCTGCGTGGCCTGACGCTGAAGAACCGTCTGGTGGTGTCGCCGATGTGCCAGTATTCGGCCGATGACGGCGTCGCCAATGACTGGCACTTCACCCACATCAACAATCTCGCACTGTCGGGCGCGTCGATGTTCTGCATCGAGGCGAACTCATGTGGAGGCGATCGGCCGCATCACGCCGGGCTGTCTCGGGCTCTACAGCGACGCCGCCGAGGCTGCGCTGAAGCAGATCCTCTCGTCAGTCCGCAAGCATTCCACCACGGCGATCGCGATGCAGCTCGCCCATGCAGGCCGCAAGGCAAGCAGCGCGCGGCCCTGGGACGGCGGCCAGCTCATCCCCGAGGCGCAAGGCGGCTGGCAGACGGTGGCGCCATCGGCCGTGCCGCACAAGGAGGGCGAGGCCGCGCCGCTGGCGCTCGATGCGGCCGGGCTGAAACGCATCCGCGAGGCCTTCGTCGACAGTGCGAAGCGCGCGATGCGCATCGGCATCGACGCGATCGAGCTGCACGGCGCGCACGGCTATCTGCTGCATCAATTCCTGTCGCCGATTTCGAACAGGCGCACCGACGAATATGGCGGTAGCTTGCAGAACCGCATGCGCTTCCCGCTCGAGGTCTACGACGCGGTGCGTAGCGTGGTCCCGCACGACAAGCCGGTCGGCATGCGGGTGTCGTCGACCGACTGGATCGAGGGCGGCTGGGATCTGGCGCAGACCATCGAATTCGCCAGGGCGCTGAAGGCGCGCGGCGTCGACTGGATCGATGCCTCCTCCGGCGGCGTCTCGCCGCTGCAGAAGATCACGCTCGGCCCCGGCTACCAGGTGCAGTTTGCGGACAGCATCCGCCGCGAGACCGGATTGCCGACCATCGCCGTCGGCCTGATCACGGAGCCGAAACAGGCGGAAGAGATCGTGGCGTCGGGCAAGGCCGACATGGTCGCGCTCGCCCGCGGCATGCTCTACGACCCGCGCTGGGGCTGGCACGCCGCCGCCGAAGTCGGAGGTCAGGTCGAAGCGCCCCCGCAATACTGGCGCTCGCAGCCGTCGACGCAGAAGGAGCTGTTCGGGAAGACCGCGTTCGGGGCGAGGTGAGGGGCGCTACAACACCCGGTGTCGTCCCGGCGAAGGCCGGGACTCACACCACGTGATCTATCGATTGAGGACGGTGGGCGTGCCAAACGACGAGCGTTCGCCAAACCTCTCCCTGTGGTTATGGGTCGCGGCCTTCGCCGGGACGACAGTAGGGAATGAGGCGCGCGCTTGCGCACCTCACCACCTCACGCATCCGTAACCGCCCTTAGCTTCCGCCCGCCGCAAAACGGGCCTAACGTTCGCGCATCCGACGCCCCGCGAGGCCCGCCATGCGATTTCGTGTCCGCAAAGCTGCTCATGTGCTGGAACGGATCGGCCTCGCGATGGCGGGCGCCGCGTGCGGGCTGTTCGTCGGCGCCTATGTCGGATCGGCGATCCCCGCGCTCACCACGCAGGGCTTTCTGCTACTGATGATGCTGCTCGGCGTCGTCGGTTTCTATCTCGGCGTCGACACACCGCAGGTGCCCTTCGACGAGGCGCACAGCCAGATCGACGCCGCGGAATTCTTGAGCTCCGCCGGCACGCTCTGCGCCACGCTCGGAGCGCTTGCCTCCGTCGCCATCATCGTGCTGCGGCTCGAGGCGGACGGCGCCTTGAGCTGGCTCGTGCTCACCGGCTGGATCGCGGGAGTAGCGATGCAGATCGTCGCGGGCGCGAAGGCCAGGATGCGGGGATAGGGCGGGTAAGCAAGAATCTAGAACACCACGCCCACCCGCGTGCCGCGCCTCCACGCGATGCGGCAACGCTTCTTGGTGTTGACGTGCAGCAGCTCGAACCGATCAGGAATCTCCACCTGGCCGCCGAGGTCGAGGCATGCGCCGCCCAGCGAATAGTCGACCAGCGTACAGACGATCACCGGCGCGTATGCGCCGGTGATGATCTTGGCCTGGCGGGACACGATGCCGGCAGGTTTGACACGGGCATGTCGGCGCGGACGCATTGGCACTCTCCTCCAATTCCGCGGCTAGCGCGGCGGTAGGTTCCAATGATGAGCCGGAGTTGATGCGATACTGCTAAGGATGAGCTGAGAATTTTAATGAAAAGTAGCGAGGAATGCGGAAAGTGGCGGTAGCGGGGTGGGTCCCGGCCTTCGCCGGGACGACACCTTTTTTGTGGCGCCAGCAATACCACCTCACCCCGTCACGATCTCCCCTTCCGCCACCTGCGTCTCAGGCGCCACCGGCATCGGCACGGTCACGAACGCCTTCGGCAAATTCACCGGCCGGTACCCGGGCTCCACGTCCATCCGCTTCAGCACGCTCTCATGCACATGCGCGCCCTCGGGGATCAGGCGCGGTTCGCTATCGGGGATGTAGAAGCCCCAAAACACCTTCCGCTCCGGCCATTCCTTGTAGGTCGCGCTCTTCGGCAGATATTCCAGCACGCGCCAGGCCGCACTCATCGAATTGTGCAGCTCGCCCGCCTTGCCGGTATAGGCGGGCGGGACGTATTGGAACGGCGAGTTCCTGCGTTGAATACCCCAGGCGAGCTGGTTCACGGTGCGCGGGTTGAAGTGCAGCCCGGCCTTCGTCGCCTCGTCGATCAACCACAGAAGCGGATATTTCGATTCCCCGCTCTCGGTCTCCGGATAACCGCCACCGACGTCGCAATGCACGCCGGCGAACCACACCTGCAGGATGTCCTGCGGCTCCTTCCTGTCGTCGGGCACGAAGCGATTGCTCCAGAACTCCTGCGGCTCCTCATACTCTTTGAGGCGGAACATGCAGCGCCGCTCGTCGATCGCGATCGCCTGGCGGAAGATCTGCACGCTCGGATTTCGCAGCGTGAAGGCCAGCTCCTCCAGGCTCGGCCAATACAGCCGGTCGGCGCGCGGCACGATCACGCTCGCCACCGTGTCCCACACGCCGATGAAGTGGATGGTCGGCCAGCGCGACGAGGTGATGCGTGCGAACTGCGCGGCGAGATCGAACTTGTCCTTCGCGATCGGCCCGTCCTCGTCGAAGCCCTCCTTGAGGTCTTCGATGTCGTTGCCGCGCCCCGATCCGGAATATTGCTTGTAGGCGACGAGGCCGCTTCCGGCGAGGTTGGCCTGCTCCGGCGAGATCAGCCCGACCTTGTGGATCAGCCCTGCCAGCACCCGCACGGTATAGGCGCCGCGCGAGAAGCCGAACAGTGAGATGCGGTCGCCCGGCGCGTAATGCTCGACCAGGAAGCAATAGGCCGCGAGCACGTTGTCATCGAGCCCGTAGCCGGTGGCCAGCCCCAGCACCAGCCTGATGTTGGCCTTCCAGCGATTCCACGTCGACGGCTCCGTCACCGTGCCGACGCCGGGATCGTAGAACACCATCTGCCGCGGCTGCGTCTTGTCGGTCTTGCGCAGGCAGCGATAGAGCTTCAGCACGTTGGAGATGTTTTCGGAGATCTCGTTGCCGGTGCCGTCACAGCAGATGACGAGATTTTTCGGTTCAAGCTTGGGTGCGTGCTCCACAGGTCGACCCCTCCGGGTGATGCTACCGGGGCGAGTATAGCAAAGAAGCGCGACGGAGAGGAGACGGGGGCTGCGCCTTCGACAACGGCGGTGCGCTCCCTCGCCCCGCCTTGCGGGAGAGAGGGTTGGGGTGAGGGGCCGCCTCCGCGGGAACGGTGACAGAGAGACGCGGAGAGTCCCCCTCGCCCGGAATTTGCTATGCAAATCCCGGCCTCTCCCCGCACGTGGGGAGAGGCGAAAGAAGCCCCTACTTCTTCTTCGCCGGTCCGAAATCCGGCTGCCACGCCGCTTCCTTGCGGCTCGGCGCCGCGGCGATCACCTTGGTCTTGTCCTTCTTCGGTTTCTTGGCTTCGCGATTGCTGCGTTGCTGTCCCTTGGACATGATTTTCGTCTCCTGTGGGGGGTCGAATGAGTTCGGTTCGACTGATTGCAGCATCCGTCCGCGCAAGTCGCGCCAACTCCGCTGGCAAACAACGCCGCGGACAAACAGGTCTGCTGACCAACAAGTCCGCTGACCAAACAGGGCACGCGCGTGACCCTCAGTCACCGGCCGATGCCATTGACCGCGCGGTGATGCGACAGCGTACGCTTGCGGTCCGGCGATTGCGAGCGCTAAAGCGGACGCCTGCACGCCGATGCCGCCGAAGAAAGCGTTGGCTATTGCCCCGAAAGGGGCGCATGCTTTGCTCCTGCGGCGTCGGTTTGGGGCCACACTTCGCGAAAGGCAGGCCTGCATGACCATCCGTTCGCGGCGGGATACTGTCACGTTCAGGCTTCCGGAAGGCGTGCTCGGCTCCATTTTGCTCGGCTCCATTGTGCTCGGCTCCATGGAGATGCGCTCGATCCGCGCGCTCGATCTTGCGGACGCGCAACGCGCCGCCCCGAGCGCCGCCTCATGACTGACGTTCCCGTCGATCTCGACAAGCATCGCGGCATCGCAGCGCAGAAGGCGACCGACCTGCGCCGTGCGCTGGCCGAGGTCGAGAGCAATGTCAGGCAGCTGCGCGTGCGCGAGGCCGATCTCGAGAACCGCCTGATGACGGTGCCCGCCACCTCTTGGCCCGAGGCCGCGGTGAAGGCGCGCTATCTGCTCAACCTCTACGCCGCGAGCCTGCCCACCGAGGACACCCGCCACCGCGCGCTGGTGGCGGCGCTGTTCGACGATTTCGCGAGGCTCTCGGAGGAGGGCTGAAGCGCCGCGCGCTTGCTGCGTCGCAATAGTGCTGGCTATTGCCGGGCGACGCGCGCATGCTCGGCGGCAGCAGCGTCGGTTGGGGCCCCACATGCGAAAGGCAGGCGTGCATGTCCATCCGGTCGCGACGCGAAACCGTCACATTCAAGCATCCGTTCTGCATGCGCGGCGTCGATCGCGTGCTGCCCGCGGGCCGCTATGAGGTCGTCACCGACGAGGAGATGATCGAGGGCCTGTCGTTCGCGTCCTGGCGCCGTGTCGCCACCATGATCACGGTGCCGGCCGAGGGCGCGCGCGGCGCGATGGAGATGCTGTCGATCGGCTCGGTCGACCTTGCCGACGCGCAGGCCGCGGATGCGCAAGCTGCAGAGGCGAGCGCCGCCCATGACTGACAATCCGGTCGATCTCGACAAGCATCGCGGCATGGCAGCCCAGAAGGCGACCGATCTGCGCCGCGCGCTGGCCGAGGTCGAGGCCCATGTCAGGGAGCTGCGCGAGCGCGAGGCCGATCTCGAAAACCGCATGATGACGGTGCCGGCAATGTCGTGGCCGGAGGCCGCGGTGAAGGCGCGCCACCTGCTCAACCTCTATGCCGCAAGCCTGCCCACTGAGGACACCCGCCACCGCGCGCTGGTGGCGGCGCTGTTCGACGATTTCGTCAGGCTCAGTGGCGAGACCTGAAGGCGATCCGCGGGCTTGCTCCAGCCTCTCCCGCGTGCGGGAGAGGTCGGCGCGTCCGGGCGATGCGAAGCATCGTCCCGTGCGCCGGGTGAGGGCTCTCTCCTCATCGGGGTTCTCGCGTGTGGAGACACCCCCATCCCAACCCTCCCCCGCGAGCGGGAGAGGGAGCACACCGATCGCGTAAGGAGTTACCCATGACGCTCACGACCAGCCGCTTCATCGGCCACGAACAGGACCGGGGCATCGTCCAGTTCTCGATGCAGGACGGCACGCGGGAGATACCTTGCGCGATCTCGACCTCCGCCATGGACGACCTCGAGCGCGGCCCCCGCGCCAGGCCCAATGAGCGCGAAGCCCAGTTCATCCGCCTGCGCGACCGCATCGAAGCCTGCGTGGAACGCAAATATCAGGCGACGGAGTTCGAGGGCACGCCGCCGGGGATCGTGCTGCGGAGCATTGATTTTCGGGGGTAGGGGAGGCGACGGTTCGCACCGCGAGCGTGCGCAAGCTTCGCGCATTTTCGATCGCATCCCGCGGCCCCGCTGCCGCATCAGCTGTTGAAATTAACCACTTGTTAACCATGCGGTCGCCTAATGTGTAGGATTGGGGGATCACCATGTCGGCCCATGTGACGCGCCCGAAGTTGATGCCTGTTCCAGCCCTTCATCTGCTTGGCGGGCTGGCGGTTCGCGCCACGGCTGTCCTACGGAGCAATGCGATGTTCGGAAAGGACGACTTAGTGGACAATCTCAGTCGCGATCTCGATCGTGCGCGCGGACGGCGCGATGCTCTTGCATCCGAAGCCGCGACCCTGACGGCTCAGATCGCCGAAATCGAAGCCCGCCTTTCGGAGGAGAAGCACAGGCGGGAGCGTGATCGCGTCCTGGGCGAAATCGAAGCGATCAAAACCCAAATCAAGCAGGCCGGAAGCGCGTTTGCACCTGTTGTCGATGGTCTCTGCAAGGCGATCGAGCAGGCTGCGGCCGTTGTGCCCGAGGCCCGCGAGCTCAATAGTTTTCTAGTATCGGTGGCGGCCGAAATCGACAGTGTGATCGATCCCCTCTTGCGCGAACTGGATCAGCGCGCGGATGCGGTGCGAGTCGGCCAGGTTGCACTGGACCTCCCGAGTTTGGCCAATGAGGGGTCCATCGTACCGCCCATCGAACCGCCAAAAGACAACAACGATCGCCTGCTTCGTTTCCCGGCATGGCTGTCGCGCGACAAGGAGGCGGAAAAAACGGCAGCAGCGGAGAACCCGCGCAGCACGGCAGCGTGAAGGATTCGGCGCGCTGCGCACCTTGGGATGCGAGCCGGGAATTCAGACTACCTCTTCCCGCGGGGGAGAGGTGGGCCTCCGACAGCCGACCGAACTTGATTTCATCGCGCCTTGGAGCCGCGTCGCAGCGGTCCATGTGCTGGTGCTTGCGACCAGCTCAGTTGGCCGCTCGGCGCAGGAAGGCCGGGATCTCGAGAATGGCTTCGTCGGTCGCATTGCGCGCAGAGGAGCGGCCGTAAGGATCGTGCGGCTGGGGAGCCGCGTGGCGCGTATGTTCCGGATTCGGCGTTGCCGGTTGCCCCGCCGGGTGGCGAGCCTCCGGACGGAGCGACGGGCTCTCCGCCTGCGGAAGCGGTGCACCGCGCTCGATGCGATCGGCGATGCGGCGGCTGTCGTTGCGCAGCCTGCCGGCGAGCTGCGTGAGTGGGCTTTCCGCCGGTTGCGTCTGCTGCGCCGGGTCAAGATTATCGATTCCGGTCGCCACCACTGAGACGCGGACGATACCTTCGAGGCTTTCATCAAACGACGCGCCGACGATGATGTTGGCGTCCGGGTCGGCCTCGTCGCGAATGCGGGTCGCAGCTTCGTCGACTTCGAATAGCATGAGATCCCGGCCGCCGGTGATGGAGATGATGAGGCCACTGGCGCGCTTGATCGAGGGGTTCTCGATCAATGGATTGGAAATTGCGGCCACGGCGGCGGCGAGCACGCGTTTCTCGCCGGAAGCCTCGCCCCTTCCCATCATGGCCTTGCCCTTCTCCCGCATCACGGAGAGAACGTCGGCAAAATCGAGATTGATCAGGCCTTCCTTGACGATGAGGTCGCTGATGCAGGCCACACCCGAATAAAGCACCTGATCGGCAAGGGCAAAGGCATCGGCGAATGTGGTCTTCTCGCTGGCCACCCGGAACAGGTTCTGGTTCGGGATGATCAGCAGGGTGTCGACTGTCTTCAGCAACTCCTCGATGCCGGCTTCGGCAAAGCGCATGCGGCGCTGGCCCTCGAAGTAGAATGGCTTGGTGACCACGCCGATGGTGAGGATGCCGAGCTCGCGTGCAGTCCTGGCGATGATGGGTGCCGCCCCGGTGCCGGTACCGCCGCCCATGCCGGCAGTCACGAACACCATGTGCGCGCCGGTCAAATGATCGCGGATCGTATCGATTGCCTCCTCGGCTGCGGCGCGTCCCAATTCGGGCTGCGAGCCGGCGCCAAGGCCTGCAGTCACCGTTGTGCCCAGCTGGATGAGGCGCGTCGCCTTCGACATGGCAAGCGCCTGCGCGTCGGTATTGGCGACGACGAAGTCGACCCCTTGCAGCCCGGCCGTGATCATGTTGTTGACGGCATTGCCGCCGGCGCCGCCGACCCCGAACACGATAATGCGCGCCTTCATCTCGCGAATTTCGGTGATGCCAGTCATTCTTTCCTCGCGGTTGTTCCGGCAGGCCGGGATGGAGAAAGGTTCGAGTGCTACCTGCGAGCCGCGCGGTCTGCGCCCACGATGGCCGCGGCCAGATGTCCCAATCGAAGCGCGGCTTGTCCCGCGATCGCGCCGCCAGCCCGGCGACCGGTCCGCAGCGCCGCCACTTCGTCTTCCAGTCGTGCCGCCCACGCATTGGCTGCCGTCGTCTCGGCAGCCGCCTGCAGCAGCTCGACGGCCAGGCGATCGGCGCGCTCGCGCTCGCGCTCGAAATCTGACCTGTAGCCGGTTGCGACTGCTTCGAGCCGCGCGACCTCCGCCTTGAATGCCTCGGTCTTTGATGCCTCGATCTTTGCCAAGACGGTGATGTGGTCTGCCTGGCGGCCGATTCGTGGGCGGGGCATGTACCGGAGTTCGGAGAAATCAACGCTCACCAGCGCTTTGCCATCATCCGAACGCGAGCGCGGCAACCGGCGTCGTCTGGCAAGCGAACGAGCGGCCTCGCGAGAGATATTGAGGCGGGCACTGAGATCGGCATACGTCAGCAACGCAACGGACATCGACACTTCTCCTGGAGCGAACCGGGAAGGCATTTCGGGCTGATGATGACTGGACGATGACTTCAGGCTAGGCTGCGTTAGTTAATGGACGGTTAACGCGCGCGTGGCGCTGGCGCCGGGCGTGCGCGCCGCCAGACCCGACCAGCGCGAAGCGCTTTGCGTATCTTGAGTTCGCTAGAGCGTGTGATTGGTGAGAATTATGTAATCGTCTGCGAGTTTTTGTTTTTGCGAGTCGCTTGGCCTTCGGGATTTCGTCGGTCAGCATGGATAGCGTAAGATTCAAATTTGCTTTCGACGTAAATTTGCACTGGATTGTGCTGTTCCCTTTTGAATGGCCGTCCCAACGACCTACGAAAGCCCCATCACGGCCGCGAGTTCTGCAACTCTGGTCCTGGGTTTTGGGCAGACTAAAAACAAAAACGGCCGGATCTTTCGATCCGGCCGCTACACAACACGCTACTTGGCTAAGCCTACGCCACGCGACGCAACTTAGCCCCCGCCCAATTCGAAAATTCGCTTAGCTGGCCTTCTTGACCGGCGCGGTGTCGCCGACCTTCTTCTGGACGGCGCGCTTCAATTCCAGCGCGCGCGGCGAGAGGTTGTCGGCCTTGGCCTTGAGCAGGAAGGCATCGAGGCCGCCATTGTGGTCGACGCTCTTCACCGCGTTGGTGGAGACGCGCAGGCGCACGTTGCGCTCGAGGGCTTCGCTGATGAACGTCACGTTGACGAGGTTCGGCAGGAAGCGGCGCTTGGTCTTGATGTTGGAGTGGCTGACCTTGTGGCCGACGAGGGGGCCCTTGGCCGTCAGTTCGCAGCGGCGAGACATGTCAAAATCCTCAATCTGTGCCCCAACGATTTGCGGCCGCCATTCGGGGCGCCACGGGGGCAAATTCTCTGTCCTTGCAGGGAGCGGCGGACGTATAGGGGGGAAGCGGAGGGACGTCAAGTTTTTGGGCGGGGTTTTGGGGCCGCCCGGGCGAGATGCGCTCCCTCTCCCGCTCGCGGGAGAGGGTTGGGGTGAGGGTGTCTCCGCGGAGGGGCCGTCGTTATCACGGATGGTGCCCCCTAGAGGATGGAGCCCTCACCCGCGCCTTCGCATAGCCGAGGCTCTGCCTCGGCGTTCTTTAGAGGACGGCCGCCAACGGCGGCCTATGCTCTCCCGCAAGCGGGAGAGGTTACTGAGACCGCGGCCCAAGATCACAAAAATGGCAGTGTTTAAAACGTCTTACCATCACATAAAGGGCGTATTCACCTCCGAAAGAGTCCGATGAGTTCCGGGCTTTCGGCGCCCGGATACATTGCTTGCCGCCGGATTCGGCTTAAGTAACAACCACTCGCTTCCCGATTGGATCGTCTCGTGCACACGCAATCCCTCTTTCCGCCCCGGCTGCGGTCGGCCGGCAGGCTGGCTTTGGCCGCTTTGGGCGGGCTGGTGCTGGCGTGGGGGGCGCGGCCTGCGGCGGCGCAGGGCAAGCTCGAGGCGCAATATGAGGCGACGCTATCCGGCATTCCGGTCGGCCGCGGCGCCTGGAACATCGACATCCAGGACGACGTGTTCTCGGCGGCGGCTAGCGGCGGCACCACGGGGATTTTGAAGTCGTTCGCGGGCGGGTCCGGCACCGGCGCGTCGCAGGGGCGCGTGGTCAACGGCGCGCTGGTCGCATCCGCCTACCAGGCCACCACCACCACCTCGAAGAAGACCGAAGAGATCCACATCACCCTCGACAAGGGCAATGTGAAGGAGTTCGGCATCATTCCGGAGCCGCCGGTCGATGCCGACCGCATCGTCGTCACCGAGGCGCATCGCCGCGGCGTCTGGGATCCGATGACGGCCTCGCTGCTGCGCGTGCCCGGCACCGGCGATCCGTTGTCGCCGGAGGCCTGCCACAACTCCGCGCCGGTGTTCGACGGCCGCATGCGCTACGAACTCAAGCTCGATTTCAAGCGCATGGAGACGGTGAAGGCGGAGAGGGGCTATCACGGCCCCGTCGTGGTCTGCTCGCTGTTTTTTGTGCCCGTGGCGGGCTACATCCCCGACCGTCCCGTGATCAAATACCTCGCCGCCCAGCGCAACATCGAGATCGCCTTCGCGCCCGTGGCCGGCACGCGGATCCTGGTGCCGTTCTGGCTGAAAGTGCCGACGCCGCTCGGCCCGGCCATGCTGGAAGCGACCAGCTTCATCACCACCGCCCAGCCGCCAAGGGTCGCGAAGACGCAGTAGGCGCAGATGCCCACCCTCCCGGTCCAGGGGAGGGTAGGAAAGTGCGCTATCTCAACACCTTACCGACCGTCATCCGGCCACTCCCGGCAGCCCGTTTCTACTGTGCATGGGGTTGTTTTCGCGAAAATGGGTTGAGCGGCCGGCATCCGGGAATCCATTTGACTCCTTCCCGATTCTGATTCGACTCCACGCCATCCCCAACTTAACGAAATCCGTCACCCAATCATCGCTTGTGCGACGGCCCGAAACTCCATCTAGTGCACTGGAAACACGAGTCCCGCGACATGTTGCGTGAACGTAACAGGACCCCCCGGGGAGTCAGCGATTCGGCCGCGATTCGTTCTAAACTCGTTCCGAAGCTTAAGGGACTAAGGAAAAGCGTCGCAAAGTGAGACAGTTGCGCGGGATTTGGAGAACTCTCTCGTCTCCTTCGCCCCGTTCTTACGGGGAGAGGGTCGGGGTGAGGGGCTGCTTCCACGGATGCGGTGATAGCGGGTTTGCGGAGAGTCCCCCTCACCCGGATCGCTTCGCACCTCGCCGCCCCAAACAGCACTGACATTCGCCCCAATCGCCACTACCTAATCATTCGGATATGGCCTTTTCTTCCTCCCCCTTCGCTTCCGAGCGCGCCCCCGGCGCGGGCGTCACTGCGGTGCTCGGGCCGACCAACACCGGCAAGACCCATCTCGCCATCGAGCGGATGCTCGCGCATTCGTCCGGCGTGATCGGGCTGCCGCTGCGGCTGCTCGCGCGCGAGGTCTATAACAAGATCGTCGGGCGCGTCGGACCTGAGGCGGTCGCGCTGATCACGGGCGAGGAGAAGATCAAGCCGAAGAACCCGCGCTATTGGGTCTCGACGGTCGAGGCGATGCCGCGGGATCTCGACGTCTCCTTCCTCGCCGTCGACGAGGTCCAGATCGCGTCTGATCTCGAGCGCGGCCACGTCTTCACCGACCGCATCCTCAATCGCCGCGGCCGCGACGAGACGCTGCTGCTGGGGGCCGCGACGATGCGCCCGATCATCGAGCGGCTGCTGCCCGGCGTCTCCATGATCACCCGGCCGCGCCTGTCGCAGCTCGAATTCGCCGGCGACCGCAAGATCACCCGCCAGCCGCGCCGCACCGCCATCGTCGCCTTCTCGGCCGACGAGGTCTACGCCATCGCCGAGCTGATCCGCCGCCAGCATGGCGGCGCCGCCGTGGTGCTGGGATCGCTGTCGCCGCGCACGCGCAATGCGCAGGTGGAGATGTTCCAGAACGGGGACGTCGATTACCTCGTCGCCACCGACGCCGTCGGCATGGGCCTCAATCTCGACGTCGACCACGTCGCCTTCGCCTCCGACCGCAAGTTCGACGGCTACCAGTTCCGCCGCCTGACGCCGTCCGAATTCGCCCAGATCGCAGGCCGCGCGGGGCGCGCCACGCGCAATGGCACCTTCGGCACCACGGGCCGCTGCGGGCCATTCGAGCCCGAGCTCGTCAACGCGCTCCAGAACCACATCTTCGACCCCGTGAAGGTGCTGCAATGGCGCAACTCGCGGCTGGATTTCTCCTCCCTCGGCGCGCTCCAGGTGTCCCTGAACCAGTCGCCGGGCCATGATGCGCTCACGCGGGCACCCATTGCAGAGGACATGCGCGTGCTCGACCACGCCGCCCGCGACGCCGATGTGCGCGATACCGCACATGGCAAGGCGGCGGTGGAGCGGCTGTGGGAGGCCTGCCAGGTTCCGGACTACCGAAAACTGTCGCCGGCCGCCCATGCCGAGCTCGTCACCACGCTGTACGGCTTCCTGATGCAGAAGGGCCGCATTCCCGATGCCTGGATCGCGACCCAGATCGACCAGGCCAACCGCGTCGACGGCGATATCGACACGCTGTCGGGCCGGATCGCGCAGGTCCGGACCTGGACCTTCGTCGCCAACCGGCCGGATTGGCTCGCCGACCCCGAACATTGGCAGGGGATCGCGCGGGAGGTCGAAAATAAATTGTCGGATGCGCTCCATGAACGCTTGACTGAGCGTTTCGTTGATCGCCGGACCAGTGTATTGATGCGCCGCCTGCGGGAGAACACGAGCTTGAATACGGAAATCGGCAAGACCGGCGAAGTCATCGTCGAAGGCCATGTCATCGGCCGCCTCGATGGCTTCACTTTTGCACCGGATGCGGCGGAAGCCGGCTCCGATGCGAAAGCCTTGCAGGCTGCCGCGCAAGCGGTGCTCGCCGGCGAGATCAATACGCGTGCCGAGAAGCTGGGCGGGGCGCCGGACGAGCAGTTCGTGCTGACCTCCGACGGCACCATCCGCTGGACCGGCGACGCGGTGGCGCGACTGACTGCCGCAGACGACGCGCTGCATCCGCGCATCCGCATCATCTCGGACGAGCGCCTTACCGGCAGCCCGCGTGAGAAGGTGCAGGCGCGGCTCGACCTCTGGCTCAAGACGCATATCGAAAAGCTGCTCGGGCCGATGTTCGAGCTGTCCAAGGCCGAGGATGTCACCGGCATTGCCCGCGGCATCGCCTACCAGCTCGTCGAGGCGCTGGGCGTGCTCGAACGGCCGAAGATCGCCAACGAGCTGAAGGATCTCGACCAGCCCTCGCGCGCGGTCCTGCGCAAGTACGGCGTCCGCTTCGGCGCCTATCACATCTATTTTCCCGGCATCCTGAAGCCCGCCGCGCGTGCGCTCGCGGCGCTGCTGTGGGCGCTGAAGCAGGACAATGTCGATCTCTCGGCACTGTCCGGCGCGCAGCATCTGGCATCTTCGGGCCGCACCTCGTTCCCGGTCGACAAGCAGCTGCCGCGCGATGCCTATCGCGTGCTCGGCTACAAGCAGGCCGGCGAGCGTGCCGTGCGCGTCGACATTCTGGAGCGCCTGGCCGATCTGATCCGCCCGGCGCTGGCCTGGCGCGAGAACTCGCCCGGCGAAAAGGCCGCCGGCGCGTTCGACGGCCGCGGCTTTGTGGTGACGCAGGCGATGACCTCGCTCACCGGCTCCGCCGGCGAGGATTTTGCGTCCGTGCTGCGCGCGCTCGGCTATCGCATGGAGAAGCGTACGCCGTTGCCGCCGAAGCCGGTGGTGGCAGAAGCTACCGCTGCGGAGACGCCGGCTGCCGAGGTCAACGCTGAGGCTCCTGCCGAGGCGACTGCAACCGAGACACCGGTTGAGGGCGGCGCGATCGAAGCCGCCTCCGAGCCGGTCACCGTCGAAGACGCGCCCGGCATGGAGCAGCGCGACGAGCCCGCCCACGAGGAGCCGGCGCTGGAAGCCTTGCCTGAAGCGCCCGTCACGCCCGAAGACGCTCCCGGCATCGCACCGCCTGCGGAAGAATCCGCCGCACCTGCGGAGCCCGCCGCTGAAGCTGCTCCGGCCGAGGCCGTCGCGCCCGAAGCGGCCGCATCGCCCGATGCTTCTGCCCCTGAGGCTGCGGCGACGCCTGCCGAGCCCGAGCTTGTCGAGGTCTGGCGTCCCGGCGGCCGTCACGAGGATCGCAAGCCGCGCCACGAGCGCCATCGCCATCAGCGTCACCACAACAACCAGCCGCGTCCGCAGGCCGGTGCTGAAGCAGGCGCCGCGCCCGTCGAAGGCGAGGCCGCGCAGTCAGCCGATGGCGAGAAGCGCGGTGAGCGCCATCGTCATGGCGGCGGTCGCAGGGATGGCGGGCGGGATTTCCGCAAGCCACGCGAAGGTGGTGCTGAAGGCGCGCCGCGCCAGGAAGGGCGCGACGACAAGAACCGCCGCTTCGAAGGCAAGGACCGCGACAAGGACCGCAACCGCGACAACAAGGGCAAGTTCGGCGGCGATCGTGACAAGGGCCGCGACAATCGTGGCCGTGATCGCGACAAGGGCCGCGATCGCCAGGGCGGCCCGTCGCTGCGTCCCTACGCCTCGAGCGCGAATCCGCGCGAGCGCGATCGTCCGGCCGATCCGAACTCGCCCTTCGCCAAGCTCGCCGCTCTGAAAGAACAGCTCTCGGGGCGCAAGGAGTAGTCCCACGACGACCGAGCGGCAGCGCCTCGACAAATGGCTGTGGCACGCGCGGGTGGTGAAGGCGCGCACCTCCGCCGCCGAGCTCGTCGAGTCCGGTCACGTCCGCATCAATGGCGCGCGCGAGAAATCACCGGGACATGCCGATCAAGATCGGCGACGTGCTCACGATCGCGCTCGATCGCACCGTACGCGTCTTGAAAGTGACGGGCTTCAACGAGCGCCGCGGCGATGCAGCCTCGGCGCGAGTGCTCTACGAGGAACTCGGTGAACGCAAAGAGTAATCAATTGCGTTTCCAGTTCATTTCTTGGTCGATCAACCGCACAAAGCCGTCATGATCGGGGCTTCCCGACCTTGCAGCGCCGGGCCATCCGCGCTACGCAAGCCGCGACTTTTAAAAGAGCTTTTCGGAGCGTTGGATGACTTACGTCGTCACTGAAAACTGCATCAAGTGCAAGTACACCGACTGCGTCGAGGTCTGCCCGGTCGACTGCTTCTACGAGGGCGACAACATGCTCGTCATCCATCCTGACGAGTGCATCGATTGCGGCGTGTGCGAGCCGGAATGCCCTGCCGACGCCATCAAGCCGGACACCGAACCGGGCCTCGAAAAGTGGCTCCAGGTCAACGCCGACTACGCCAAGAGCTGGCCGAACATCACCCAGAAGAAAGAATCCCCCGACGACGCCAAGGAATTCGACGGGATGGAAGGGAAGTTCGATAAATATTTTTCTCCGAACCCCGGCTCTGGAGACTAAATTCTGTCGCTAAACTTAACCCTAATACCTTCGTTAGCGCCGAAAACCAGCCCTAAAGACCCCTAAATCATTGATTTTTGCGGGAAATGTGCTATATTGGGCACATTAAGCTGAACCCCGTCAGCCCAGTTGGCCCTTCAGGGTTCCCGTGAAACCAAATGTCGAACAGGGGCGTGGCAGTTTCCGCGCGCAGGCTGTGTCACAGAAAACGCGTAAAAAGAGTACTTCTGCAAGGGCTTCCCATAAGGAGGCCAAGAAAGTCGCCGCGGCGAGCCGTAGCGCATCCAAGGGCCGTGCCGCCACGAAGGCTCCGGCTGCAAAGTCCTCCAAGAACAAAAGAAGCGCAATGCCTAACAAGACTGCCAAACCGGTCGCGAAAGCGACCGTTGCCAAGCCTGCTGCTGCCAAGGCGCCCGCTTCCAAGCCGGCTGCGCCGAAGGCTCCCGTTGCTGCCGCCCCTGCCAAGGCCCCTGTTGCTGCTGCCAAGCCGGCCGTGAAGGCCGCTGCACCTGCGCCGAAGGTCGAAGAAAAGAAGGTCGTGACCCAGCGCCAGGGCTTCAAGGCCAATGAATTCGTCGTCTATCCCGCTCACGGCGTCGGCCAGATCCTGGCCATCGAGGAGCAGGAGATCGCCGGCGCGAAGCTCGAGCTGTTCGTCATCAACTTCATCAAGGACAAGATGACGCTGCGCGTTCCGACCGCCAAGGTCGCCAACGTCGGCATGCGCAAGCTGTCCGAGCCCGCGCTGGTGAAGAAGGCGCTCGAGACCCTCAAGGGCCGCGCCCGCGTCAAGCGCACCATGTGGTCGCGCCGCGCCCAGGAATACGAAGCGAAGATCAATTCGGGCGATATCGTCGCGATCGCGGAAGTCGTGCGCGACCTCTACCGCTCCGAGTCTCAGCCCGAGCAGTCCTACAGCGAACGCCAGCTCTATGAAGCGGCGCTCGATCGTCTGTCCCGCGAGATCGCGGTGGTGCAGCACTCGACCGAGACCGAAGCGGTCAAGGAAATCGAGGCCCAGCTCGCCAAGAGCCCGCGCCGCACCGGCGCCAAGACGGAAGCCGCCGAAGGCGAGGCGGATGCCGAGGGCGAAACCGACGATACCGATGGCGACGACACCACGGTCGCCGACGAGGCCGCGTAAGCGCCTCTCGCATCGATCGCAACAGATCAAAAGCCCGGCCGCTCGGCCGGGCTTTTTCTTTCGGGCCTCGTGTTGCTTACTTCACCCGCCGCTTCTCCAGCTTCCGCGCCAGCGTGCGCCGGTGCATGCCCAGCCGTCGCGCCGTTTCCGAGATGTTGAAATCCGTCTCGGCCAGCGTCTCGTGGATGCGCTCCCATTCCAGCGTCTTGATCGAGGTCGGCCGCTCGTCGAGCGCGACTTCGGCGTTGCCTTCGGCCCTGCTGAAGGCGGCCTCGATATCGTCGGTGTTCGACGGCTTGGCCAGGTAGTGGCAGGCGCCGAGCTTGATGGCCTCGACGGCGGTCGCGATGCTGGCGAAGCCGGTGAGCACCACGATCAGCATCTCCGGATCGTGCGCGTGCAGCAGCTCGACACAGGCAAGGCCCGAGGCGCCGCCGAGCTTGAGGTCGACCACCGCGTAGCCGAAGGATCGCTCCTCCAGAACCTTCGACCTCTTCGATCGAGGCGGCGAGCACGACCTCGTAGCCGCGGCGCTCGAACGAGCGCTTCAGCGTGCGCGCAAAGCCGCATCGTCCTCGACGATCAGCAGTGAGCGCTCACGCGTCCAGGCGTCACAAGCTTCCTCCGATCGCGAGCGTGGCGAGCGGCAGGGTCGATCGCCACGTCGGCGCCGCCTTCCGGTGGTTCTCGGCGGTCGACGCTGCCGCCGAGCGTGCGCGCCACGTTGACCACCAGGAACAGGCCGAGCCCGCCGCCGGCCGGCCCTTGCTCGATTGATAGGGCTTGCCGAGCTGCGCCAGCATCTCCGGCGCGAAGCCGGGGCCGCGGTCGCTGACCGCAGCACGAGCGTCGTCGCCCGTCGCGCTCGGCCAGCAGCTCGACCCAGTCGCGGCGAGGCTTCATAGCGCGTTGTCGAGCACGTTGAAGATCATCTGCTTCAGCGCCGAGTCGGAGACGATCGGCGACGTCCTCGCCGAACGGATTGACGATAGTAGAGCGTGCGCGCCGAGCGCGCGTCGCGCCATTCGTCGACCAGGTCGTCGAGGAAGGCGTGCACCGTCGTTTCGGCGCGGCGCCTTCGCCGCGCGCCTCGCCGGCCGACATCAGGATGCCGCGTCACGATGGACTTGCAGCGCTGCAGCTGGGCCTGCATCTCCGTCGATCTCCTCGCGCAAGCTCCGGATCGGCGGCGAGATCCGGCATGCGGCGCCAGTCGCCGAGGATCACCGACAGCGAGGCGAGCGGCGTGCCGAGCTCGTGCGCGGCGCCCGAGGCCAGCAGGCCCATGCGGACGATGTGCTCTTCCTCGGCGGCGCGCTGGCGCAGCGCCGCCAGACTGCGCGTCGCGCTCGCGCAGATTCCGTTGATGCGGGTGATGAAGACGACCAGCAGCGCGGCGTTGAGCACGAAGCACAGCAGCATGCCGGCGACGGTGAGGCCGACAGGCTCGCCGATCGGTCCGGCGGCAGGCCAGCGGCCGGTAGACCAGCGGTGAGCGCCGACGAAGCACGCGCTGGTCGAGCGCGACCAGCGACCAGGTCGAGCGGGCATCGAGCAGCACCGCGCCCAGCGTGACCTGCAGCAGGTAGAGGAAGATGAAGGGATTGGTGGCGCCGCCGCTGAGATAGAGCTGCGCCGTCAGCGCGGCGACATCGACCATCAGCGCGACCAGCAGCTCGCGTTGGTGACCGTCGGCGCGATGGCGCAGCGCAGACGAGGCTGGCGACAGTTGAGAAGCACCAGCGCGCCGAGCACCGCGACCATCGCGCGGCAGCGGCAGCGGAATGCCGAGCCCGAAATGCACGCACGCCGATGGTCACGATCTGGCCGACCACCGCGATCCAGCGCAGCTGGATCAGCTGCGGCATGTTCTTGCGGTTGGTCTCGTCGTCGGTAGGCGCTGCGCCGATCAGCTCGCTGCGCGCGTCCGCCTGCGATTGCAGCGTGACGGCGAGCTCACCGTGCGTGATTCCGTCGTCAGGTCGATTCGACGATCGTTCCAGCATCTGATCCCGTCCTGCGGGCGGCGGCATCGGCGCCGCCGGCCGGTTCGTGGACGAGCGCTTGCGGCGGAACAGCTCGCCGCAGAATGCGACGAAAAGCCTGCCGGCCAGCATGAACGCCAGGGCAAACCAGGTCAGCGCGTAGACCAGGTGGTTGTTGGGAAAGCGATCACGGTCAGTCCGCCGACGGGCCGCCGCCGGATCGTGGTCCGGCGTCGGCATCGATGAAGTACGGCGCGACATGCCGTCGAGGCCGCGCGCTGCCGCGATCGCGGCGACATCGCGCGAATACCAGCGGTTGTGCGCGGGATCGTTGTTGCGCAGGAAGCCGCCTTCGGCTCGGTGCATGCGCAGCAGGCCGGTGACGGTCGACCTCGCCGTTCGGATTGCCGCGCTGGCGCGTCGATGCGTCGCGCCGCTCGGGCGGCACGAAGCCGCGATTGACCAGCACCAGCGTGCCGTCGGCGCGCTGCAGCGGCGTCAGCACCCAGATAGCCGGCGCCTAGCTCGGTGACGGCCTGCACCAGCGTCTCGCGGTCGTTCAGGAAGCGGCCGGTGACGCTGACATGCCGGTATTCGTCGTTGGCGCGTAGAGACCGTGGGCCATGCCGCGGGCCGAGGCGGATCGGCTGGGCCGGCGCATGGACGCGCTGCTCGACGCGGTCGATCAGATGCGAGCTTCCAGGCGCGGCGCTCGACCTGCCAGACGCCGAGCGCGACAGAAGCAGCGAACGCCGAGAGCGAGAGAACCGCGAGCCACAACGACAGGACGCGCAGGCCTGCGGCGGCTGCGCGCTTCGCGTCGCGTCTGATTTCGCGGCATCGCTCACTGCATTCCCGTCATCTCGTGGCATCGGCATCATGTTCGCGTTGAGGTGGTACATCACCCAGAGCGAGCCGGTCAGCGCGATGACCACCAGCACGATGCGTGAAGATCAGCGCCATCATGCTCCAGCCGCCCTCGGACTTGGCGTTCATGTGCAGGAAGTAGATCATGTGCACGACGATCTGCACGGCGGCGAAGCGCCAGGATGACCAGCGCCGGTGATCTGCTTGCTCGGCGAGCACCTTGCCCATCACCAGCCAGAACGGAATCGCGGTCAGGACCACCGAGAGCACGAAGCCGATCAGGTAGCCGTCGAGCGTGCCGTGGGCGCGCGCCGTCGTCGTGGTGATGCCGTCGCGGCGTGGGCGGCGTGGGTGTCGGCGCTCATCGCAGCACTCCCATCAGATAGACGAAGGTGAAGACGCCGATCCAGACCACGTCGAGGAAGTGCCAGAACATCGACAGGCACATCAGGCGGCGCCGGTTCGCCTCGATCAGGCCGCGCTGCGCCGACCTGGACCATCAGCGTCGACCAGCCAGACGAGGCCGAAGGTGACGTGCAGGCCGTGCGTGCCGACCAGCGTGAAGAAGGAGGACAGGAAGGCGCTGCGCTGCGGCGCCGCGCCTTCGTGGATCAGGTGCGCGAACTCGTGCAGCTCGATGCCGATGAAGCCGAGCGCCGAACAGGCCGGTGATCGACGAGCCAGGCATCTGCGTCTGCGCCGATCTTGTCCTGCTGCATCGTCAGCATCGCGAAGCCGTAGGTGATCGACGACAGCAGCAGCAGCGAGGTGTTGACCGCGACCAGCGGCAGGTCGAACAGGTCCTGCGCGCGCGGGCCCGGCGGCGTAGTTGCGCGCCGAGCACGCCGTAGATGGCGAACAGCACGCGAAGAGCAGGCAGTCGCTCATCAGGTAGATCCAGAACCCGAGCAGCGTGCCGTTGCCTTCGGATGCGTGGTGCTCGTCGGCGAGGTAGAAGACCGGCGTCGCCGGCTTGCGGCGGCGGTTGACAGTCGAGCAGTCATGTCAGACTTGGCTCCGGCGAGCAGTCTGCGTGCGCGCGTCCTCGGTCGCGGACGACGTCGTCGGCCGGGATGTGGAAGTCGCGGTTGTAGTTGAAGGTGTGAACGATCGCCGACGACGAGCAGCGCGACGAAGCTCGACAGCCGCCAGCCACCAGATGTGCCAGATCAGCGCGAAGCCGCAGCGCGGTGCGCAGCGCGGCGAGGATGAAGCCGGCGCCGGTGTTCTTCGGCATGTGGATCGGCTTGAAGCCCGCCAGCGGGCGCTGCGTAGCCGCGCTTCTTCATGTCCCACCACGCGTCGTTGTCGTGGACGACCGGCGTGAAGGCGAAGTTGTAGACCGGCGGCGGCGAGGAGGTCGACCATTCCAGCGTGCGGCCGTCCCAGGGGTCGCCGGTGACGTCGCGCAGCTGCTCGCGCTCGCAGGATAGCTGACCGCGAACTGGATCAGGAAGCGAGACGATGCCGAGCGGCGATGAGGACCGCGCCGAACGCGGCGATCAGGAACCAGATCTGCAGCGACGGATCGTCGAAGTGGCTCAGGCGGCGCGTCACGCCCATCAGGCCCAGCACGTACAGCGGCATGAAGGCGAAGTAGAAGCCGACGACCCAGAACCAGAACGAGCACTTGCCCCAGAACGGATCGAGCTTGAAGCCGAACGCCTTGGGGAACCAGTAGTTGATGCCGGCGAACATGCCGAACACCACGCCGCCGATGATCACGTTGTGGAAGTGCGCGATCAGGAACAGGCTGTTGTGCAGCACGAAGTCGGCCGGCGGCACCGCCAGCAGCACGCCGGTCATGCCGCCGATCACGAAGGTGATCATGAAGCCGATGGTCCACAGCATCGGCAGCTCGAAGCGGATGCGGCCGCGATACATCGTGAACAGCCAGTTGAAGATCTTCGCGCCCGTCGGGATCGAGATGATCATCGTCGTGATGCCGAAGAACGAGTTGACGCTGGCGCCCGAGCCCATGGTGAAGAAGTGGTGCAGCCAGACCAGGTACGACAGGATGGTGATGACCACCGTGGCGTAGACCATCGAGGTGTAGCCGAACAGGCGCTTGCCGCAGAAGGTCGAGATCACTTCGGAGAAGACGCCGAAGGCCGGCAGGACCAGGATGTAGACCTCCGGATGGCCCCAGATCCAGATCAGGTTCACGTACATCATCGGGTTGCCGCCGAAGTCGTTCGTGAAGAAGTTCGTGCCGACGTAGCGGTCGAGCGAGAGCAGCGCGAGCACCGCGGTCAGGACCGGGAAGGCGGCGACGATCAGGACGTTGGTGCAGAGCGCCGTCCAGGTGAAGACCGGCATCTTCATCATGGTCATGCCGGGCGCGCGCATCTTGACGATGGTCGCGATCAGGTTGATGCCGGATAGCGGCGTGCCGACGCCGGCGATCTGCAGCGCCCAGATGTAGTAATCGACGCCGACGTCAGGACTGTAGCCGATGCCCGACAGCGGCGGATAGGCGAGCCAGCCGGTGCGGGCGAACTCGCCGACGAACAGCGACACCATGACCAGCACCGCGCCGCCGACCGTCATCCAGAAGCTGAAGTTGTTGAGGAACGGGAACGCCACGTCGCGCGCGCCGATCTGCAGCGGCACGACGAAGTTCATCAGGCCCGTGACCAGCGGCATCGCCACGAAGAAGATCATGATCACGCCGTGGGCGGTGAAGATCTGGTCGTAGTGATGCGGCGGCAGGAAGCCTCGCGAGCCGCCGAAGGCGAGCGCCTGCTGCGCGCGCATCATGAGCGCGTCGGCGAAGCCGCGCAGCAGCATCACGATGCCGAGGATGATGTACATGATGCCGATGCTGCTTGTGGTCGACGCTGGTGAACCACTCGCGCCACAGATAGCCCCAGAGGCGGAAATAGGTGATGCGCGCCGAGCACGCGCGATGCCGCCGAGCGCGACCACCGACGAAGGTCGCCGACGCAGGATCGGCTCGTGCAGCGGAAGCGAATCGAGCGTCGAGCCGGCCGAAGATGAGCTTGAGCAGATCAGGAGACATGCGAGCTCGTCTTCAGGAGTCTGACTTCGGACGTTGTCCGAGGCAGCAGGACGAGGACTTCAGCGGCGCGAAGGTCGGCCGCTTCAGGCCGGCGCCGAGGAGCGGCGCGGTGTCGACGGGCACCGTGATCGCGGCCGTCGTCTGGCCCTGCGGCGCATCTGGCGTGCAGATGCCGGCGACGTAGGTCGGCTCGGGACCGAACGCGGTGCCGCGGCGGGCGTATTTGTCGTAGGCCAGCGGCAGCGCGTTGTTCAGGCCCGCATGGCCGAGGCCGCCCTTGGCGTCGATCGCCATCATCTCGCTCATGGCACATCTTGCCGGTCTCGACGCACATGTTGAGGATCAGCGTCGATAGAGATCGGCATCGACGGTGCCGTAGCGGCGCACCGGCTCGTTCTCGCTCGGCTTTTCGAGCTGGAGATAGTCGGCGCGGCCGAGCGAGCCGCCGGCCGGCCTTCGCCTGCGCGACCCAGGCGTCGAAGTCCGCGTCGTCGAGGCCCTGGAAGTTGAAGTGCATGCCGGAGAAGCCGGCGCCGCTGTAGTTGGCCGAGAAGCCTTCGTAGTCGCCGGGCTTGTTGATCACGGCGTGCAGCTGCGTCTCCATGCCCGGCATCGCATAGATCTGGCCGGCGAGCGCGGGATGTAGAAGGAGTTCATCACCGACGACGCGGTGATGTGGAAGTTGATCGGGCGGTCGACCGGCGCGGCCAGCTCGTTGACGGTGGCGATGCCGTGATCGGGATAGATGAACAGCCACTTCCAGTCGAGCGCGACGACATCGACCTCGAGCGAGCCTTGGACTGGTCGCGATCGCGCGTGTCCGGCGTCGATGCGGCCGAGGGGGCGGTAGGGATCGAGCAGATGGGTGCCCATCCAGGTCATCGCGCCCAGGCAGATGATGATCAGCAGCGGCGCCGCCCAGATCACCAGCTCGAGCTGGGTCGAGTGGTCCCAATCCGGCTCATAGCGGCGCCGACGTGTTGGACTGGCGGTAGCGCCAGGCGAACAGCACGCGTCAGCGCCATCACCGGGACGATGATCAGCAGCATCAGGACGGTGGAGATGATGACGAGGTCGCGCTGCTGCGCGGCGATGTCGCCGGCCGGCGTCAGCACGACGTAGTTGCAGCCGCTGAGCGCGACTGCCAGGGGTAGCAGCGCCAGGATCTTGAGACGGGACACGGGCCGAGCCTGTTGAGAATGAGTTTCTTTTGCGGGACCAACGGGTAGCTGCGGCGCAGCAATCCGGACATTGGACAATTTGTCCAATGTTGCAGTGCGGAATGCTGGGTCAGACAAGGACAGATTGCCCGGCGCCCGCCGGGCTGGTCGGCATTCGGTTTTCAGGACGTTAAGGGCGCACGCATGGCGACGGCACAGACCCCCGCAATGGCAGACATCGCACTCGGGCGAGCATGGCCACGACCAGGCCAGTCCCGGCGAGATCGCCATCGGCGTCATCATCGGCCGCACCTCGGAATTCTTCGACTTCTTCGTCTACGCCATCGCCTCGGTGATGGTGTTCCCGCGCCTGGTGTTCCCGTTCACGAGCGAGCTGACCGGCACCCTCTATTCCTTCGTGATCTTCGCGCTGGCCTTCATCGCGCGGCCGATCGGCACCGTCATCTTCATGGCGGTCGACCGCGAGTACGGCGGCGGCCAAGCTGACGTCGCGCTGTTCCTGCTCGGCACAGCCACCGTGGCGCTCGCGTTCCTGCCCGGCTATCGACGAGATCGGCGTTGCGGCGATCTGGCTGCTGGCGCTGGTGCGCATCGGCCAGGGTCTGGCGCTGGGCGGCGCCTGGGACGGCATGGCCTCGCTGCTGGCGCTGAATGCGCCGCCGCCAAGCGCCGTGGCTGGTACGCGATGGTTCCGCAGCTCGGCGCGCCGCTCGGCCTGATCGTGGCGAGCGCGCTGTTCGCCTATTTCGCCGGTAATCTCTCGGCTGACGATTTCTTCGACTGGGGCTGGCGCTATCCGTTCTTCGTCGCCTTCGCCATCAACGTCGTGGCGCTGTTCGCGCGCCTGCGCATGGTGGCGACGCAGGAATATGCCTCGCTGTTCGAGACGCCGCGAACTGCAGCCGTCGCGCATCTCCGAGACGGTCGCGCGCGAAGGCCAGCAACATCATGCTCGGTGCGTTCGCGCCGCTCGCAAGCTTCGCGCTGTTCCACATGGTCACGGTGTTCCCGCTGTCCTGGGTGTTCCTGTTCACCCGCGAAAGCCCGGTGCGGTTCCTGATCATCGAGATCGTCGCCGCCGTGTTCGGCGTCGCCGCGATCGTGGCCTCCGGCGTCATCGCCGACCGGGTCGGCCGCAAACGCTGCTGATGGGATCGGCGGTCGCGATCGCTGTCTACAGCGGCTTCGCCCCGCAGCTGCTCGACGCCGGCGCGTTCGGCGAGACCATCTACATGGTGATCGGCTTCATCCTGCTGGGTCTTTCCTTCGGCCAGTCCTCGGGCGCGATTGCCTCGAATTTCAGGCAGGCCTACCGCTACACGGCTTCGGCACTGACCTCGGATCATGGCATGGCTGTTCGGCGCCGGCTTCGCCCCGTTGGTGGCGCTCCTGCTCGCCACTAATCTCGGCGTCATCGCCTCGGGTGCCTATCTGCTCTCGGGCGCGTTCTGGACCCTGCTGGCACTCTGGCTCAGTGGCCAACGCGAGGCGGGTGACATGGACGCGGGCAAATCTTCGGCGAACTGACGGGAATAAAACTCGGCCAGGGCGATTCTGTTTGCTGCCGCAAACAGGAGATCTCATGAACGTCCGGTCGAATCCCGCCCTACCACGAAGCAACGCAAGCCTGGTCCTCACCACCTTCGCGATTGCGTTTCTGTGCGCATCCGGCCCTGTCGGCGCGACCGGCAATGCCGCGCGCGGCCAGACGCTGTACAAGGGCTGCGCCGACTGTCACTCGATCGCCGAGAATGGCGTCGGTCCGATGCACAAGGGCGTGGTCGGGCGCAAGGCGGGCAGCGTTTCCGGCTACGACTATTCGCCCGATCTGAAGAACTCAGGGATCGTCTGGACCGAGGACAATCTCGACAAATGGCTGACCGGACCGCAGGCCATGGTCCCGGAAACCAAGATGTTCTTCGATGTGCCGGATGCGCAGGATCGCGCTGACATTATCGCGTTTCTGAAGGAAAGGGCGCGGTAGCTAGAGCGCCTCAATCCGTCACGATCTTCACGCGGTCGCGCACCTTCACCTGCGCGGTGCGATCGAGCCCGTTGAGTACACGAAAACGCTCGGCGGGGTGGTCGACGCCGGCCATGCGGTGGGATAGCGATTCCACGGTGTCGCCGGGCTGCACCGTGATGACCTTGATGCGCAGCGGACGGGCAGCCTGGATCTCGTCGAGCGTCAGGCGGCGGAATGAATTGACGGTCTCGCGCGCATTGCGCTCGCTCTCGGTCGACTTCTGCCGGGTAGCGAAGATGAAGCGGTAGACGTCGCTGCCGAAGCGCAGTGCGTAGACCTTGAACTGCCACTGATCGCCCTTGGCGGCAGCAGACGCCGCCGGAAAGCCGTTGATGGTGATGTCTTCGGTGGACGCCTTCTCGACACCTTCCATCCAGCCTGAATTGAGGTAGTCGCCGAGCGACTGCTCGGCCGGCACGCGCACGACGTCGAAGCGCATCGCCTGCGAGCCGCCCTCGCGCACGCCGATCACCGCCTGCGCGGTGTTGTCGAGCGTGAAATTGTCCGGCGCCTGGAAGGTGAAGCCGAGCTTCGGATGCAGGAAACGCCGGCCGCGGACAAAGCCCTCGCTGGGGTCCTCGCCATAGACGAGGTTGTCGATCGCGGCGAGATAGCTCTCGCGGTCGCGCTCGCCGCCTTCCGGGGCGACGTATTGCCGCGCGATGGTTTGCGCATTCTGCACCCGTTCGGGCGTGGCCGGATGCGATGAGGTGAAATCCTGTGCGCGCGGATCGAGCGAGCTCTTGCCGGCCTTGAGCTCGGCATTGTGTTCCATCGCCAAGAGGAAGCGCGCCGCGCCGTAAGGGTCGAAATGCGCACGGGCGGAAATGCCGACGCCGATGCCGTCAGCCTCGAACTCCTGGTTGCGCGAGAAGCTCGCCATGGTGAGCTTGGTCTTGGCGAGTGCGAGCGCGGTGAGGTCGGGATCGTTGCTCATGTCGGTGACGACACGGGTGACGATCGCGGCCTGGCGCGCCTGGTCCTCGCGCATCGCGGCGTGCTTCGAGAGCACATGCGCCATCTCGTGGCTGAGCACCGAGGACAATTCCGAGGTATCGCTGGCAAGCGCAAGCAGGCCGCGGGTGACATAGAGCTGGCCGTTCGGCAGTGCGAAGGCGTTCACCGCGCCGGAATTGAGGATAGTGACCCGGTAGCCCTGGTCGGGGCGGTCGGAGGCCGCGACGAGTCGCTCGACGGTCTTGGTGACCAGCGATTCGAGCCGGGGATCGTCATAGGTGCCGCCATAGCTCGCCAGGATGCGCTCGTGCTCCTTTTCGGTGGCGGGTGTCTGCGCGACGGCCGGCTTCGGCTTGGGCATCGCGACCATTGGCGGCGTCGCTGCGGCCTGGAACCGGCCCATATCGCCGCAGCCGGCAAGTGCCGTACCCAGAACAAGGCAAAGCGCGGCCGGCGCAGCCCGACGGCGGCGTCCTTCACCCTTCTTGTGCTGTTCTAGCACCCCATTCACGTCGTTTAACCCGTGCCTGGCCCCTGTTAGGGCCTTACCCCTGTCGGCTCGTTTACACCCAGCAACTCGACCTGCCCCACCCGAAGCACATCGATACGCGGTCCAGCAGTCCCCTCAATCCAGCCCCGGACTCGAATCCGCCGATTTTCCAAGGACTTAAGGGCAATTCCGGCGCTTTCAAACGCCGGCAGATTGCGCCTTGAAATAGTCGCCGCAAAGCCACGTGTCCAGTTCCGTCCGAAGTTGAGGTAGGTCATTGCCCCAGCTTGCCGGACCGACAGGACTTTGCCCTCGACCACCATAAAGCGCCCGATCCCGGCCAAAATATCGTCCGGACTTTCCGCGTTTTTTATGGCCGACGGGGCAGCCCAATTGCCCTTTTTTTGGCGCCGCGCCTCGGCCTCCGACGCCATCAGGGCCGCCGCGCAGTCCTTGTCCGTGATTTCGGCGGAGACGATCGCGTCGCCCTGGGCGAGGAGGGCGGCCTGCACCGAGGTGACGCTTTCGCCGATGAAGACCAGCGCACCCTGGTGCCCATAGCGGTCGGGCGTGTCGTCAGTGCTGCGCAGGCTCACGTCGCGGCCGACGAGCAATGCCGTGACTGCCTGTTTCGTCGCTGCTGTTGTCTCGATTCCCATCAGACGGATTTCGCGACCGTCGTCCAGACGCACACTGCGCGCATCGACGATTGCGGCGACACGACCTTCCCCCTGGGACTCGAATTGGCACGGGCTCGCGAATGCGGTGATGCGCGAGCCGAGGAGGAATGCTGCGGCAATGAGGATGGATCGTCGCGTCACGTTGCCCGGAGAGGTTGCGTTGCGCTCGACTCTTAACCCAAACGCGGCCGGCAACGAAGGGGCTTTCATCTGTGACGTTCCATTATCGCCTCACACTCCATCGTTGCGAGCGCGGCGAAGCATCCAGTCTGCCTCGGCGCAAAGACTGTGAATTGCTTGGCTGCGCTCGCAATGGCGACGTGGAAGGACTTTTTCGAATCCGCCATTCCGCTTTGCGGAAAACGTGATTGCCGATCGTGCATCTCCACAGCACCTGCGCTTGCTGCGCTCTTGCGCATGCGGCATGATTGCGGCAACAGCGATAATCAAGCCGCCATTCAGAGTCAGGCGATCAAGGGAGGTCTTTTTCGATGAAGCATATTTTGTCGGGCATTTTTGCCGCCGCGTTTGCCCTCAGTGCGAGCGCCGTGCAGGCCCAGGACAAGCCACCCCTGAAGATCGGCGGCATCCTCGACATGTCGAGCCTCTATGCCGACATCACCGGCGCTGGCAGCGAAACCGCGGCCAAGATGGCGGTGGAGGATTTCGGCGGCGAGGTGCTCGGGCGCAAGATCCAGGTGCTGGCGGCCGACCATCTCAACAAGGCTGATCTGTCCGCCAACATCGCCCGCGACATGCTCGACAATCAGGGCGTGGAGATGATTTACGACGTCGCGGCGTCCGCAACCGCGCTCGCCGCCGGCGAGATCGCGAAAGCGCGCAACAAGATCATCATGTTCAACGGCCCGGGCTCGATCCGTCTGACCAACGAGGCCTGCGGTCCCTACACCATCCACTACGTGTTCGACACCTACGGCCAGGCCAACGTGACCGGCCTTGCGGCCGTGAAGTCGGGCCTCGACACCTGGTTCTTCCTGACCGCCGACTACGCCTTCGGCCAGGATCTCGAGAAGGATACCAGCGCCGTCGTCACCAAGACCGGCGGCAAGGTGCTCGGTGGCGTGCGCCATCCGCTCAACACATCGGACTTTTCGTCATTCCTGCTTCAGGCGCAGGCCTCGAAGGCCAAGGTGATCGGGCTGGCGAATGCCGGCGGCGACACCGTCAACGCCATCAAGCAGGGCGCCGAGTTCGGCATCACCAAGGGCGGCCAGAAAGTCTCGCCGCTGCTCGCCTTCGTCTCCGACATCGACTCGATCGGGCTCGAGACCGCGCAGGGCCTGCTGCTGGCCGAGGCGTTCTACTGGGACCTCAACGACGAGACGCGCGCGTTCTCGAAGCGCTTCATGGAGCGCACCAAGCGGGTGCCGACCTCGGCGCAGGCCGGCGTCTATTCCTCCGTCATGCACTATCTGAAGGCAGTGAAGGCAGCCGGCACGACCGACTCTGCCGCCGTGATCAAGGTGATGAAGGAGACGCCGATCAACGACTTCTTTGCCAAGAACGGCAAGATCCGCGAGGACGGCCGCATGATCCACGACATGTATCTGTTCGAGGTGAAGAAGCCGTCGGAGTCCAAGGGCCGCTGGGACGACTACAAGCTGCTCGCCACCGTGCCCGGCAGCGAGGCGTTCCAGTCGCTGGAGCAGTCACGCTGCCCGCTGGTGAAGAAATAACGGCGTGACATAAGTCACGACGAATCCATCCCGGGGCTCGCGACGTTGTCGCGCCCCGGAATGACGAAACAAACAACAACAAGGGAGACGTCCCATGAGCAACGACATGGTCCTGCAAAAGCTCGAAGACGGGCTGCTCACCATCACCATGAACCGCCCGGAGCGGAAGAACGCGCTCAACCCCGAGATGGTCGCCGGACTGGTCGAGGCGGCGCGGCGCGCGGCCGATGATCCGGACGTGCGCGCCGTGCTGTTCAAGGGCGCGGGCGGCTCGTTCTGTGTCGGCGGCGACGTCAAGTCGATGGCGGCGGGCCGCGCGCCGCTGCCGTTCGAGGTGAAGATGGCGAACCTTCGCCGCGGCATGGAGGTCTCGCGCATCCTGCATCAGATGCCGAAGCCCGTCGTGGCTCAGCTCGACGGCGCCGCGGCCGGCGCCGGTCTTTCGATGGCGTTGTCCTGCGATCTGCGCATCGCCTCCGAATCCTGCAAGATCACCACCGCCTTCGCAAAAGTCGGCTTCTCCGGCGACTATGGCGGCACCTATTTCCTCACCCAGCTGCTCGGCAGCGCGCGGGCGCGCGAGCTCTATCTGACCTCGCCGGTGCTGACCGCGAAAGAGGCGCATGCGATCGGCATGGTGACGAAGGTCGTCCCCGACGCCGAGATTGACGCCGCCGCCCACGAGCTCGCGATGTCGCTGGCGAAGGGCCCCTCGATCGCGCTCGGCTTCATCAAGCGCAACATCAACAATGCCGAGCATTTGGCGCTGGAGGATTGCTTCGACGGCGAAGCGATCCACCACACCCGCTGCAGCGACACCGAGGACCACAAGGAGGCCGCAAAGGCCTTCGTCGAGAAGCGCAAGCCAGCCTTCAAGGGCGCATGACGATGGCGCCCTATATGCGGCTGCGACAGATTTGCCTGGTCGCGCCGCAGCTCGCGCCTGTTCATCTCCGATATCGCCGAGATCATGGGCCTCGCCGTCTGCTACCGCGACGGCAATGTCGCCAAATACGGCCTGGAGAACGCGCTGCTTCCGGTCGATACGATTTTGCTGGAGGTGGTTGCGCCCTTCAGGGACGGCACCACGGCCGGCCGCTTCATCGAGAAGACCGGTGGCCGCGGTGGCTATATGGCGATCTTCTGCTGCAACGATCCGGATGAGCGCGGCCGCAGCGCCAATGCGGTGGGCGTGCGCACAGCCAACGTCATCGACCACGCGCCCTATCACGGCGTCCAACTCCATCCCCGCGATTGCCGCGCCGCGTTCATCGAGTTCAACCACACCGATGGCAGCGACGACATTCTAGGGGCATATCCGCCGGCCGGGCCGGACTGGCAAAAATTCATCCGGAAGGACGTAACGCAGGCGCTGACGGGCGTGGAGATGCAGAGCCCGGACCCGGCAGGGTTGGCCGAGCACTGGGGGAAGATCATCGGGGTTGCGCCGAGTGGCGACGCCGAATTGAACCTGCCTAACGCAAATTTCCGCTTCGTAAAGGGCGCAAGCGAAATCATGAGCGCGCTGGAGTTTCGGGTGGCTGATGTGGCCCAGGTGCTGCAAGCCGCCAAGGCGAAGGGGCTGGCGGTTGCCGGCCGCGAGTTCTTGCTCGGCGGCGTAACCTTCCGCGTCAGTTGATTGCTTGGTAGTGATCCGTCACCCTGAGGTGCTCGCCTCTCCGGCGAGCCTCGAAGGGCTACGGCCACCGGCGGGGCCGCTCATCCTTCGAGCCTACCCGCACGGTGCTATGCACCGCGCGGCTCGCACCTCGGGATGACGGATAAACATAAGAGCAAGGATTCAACATGCCGCATCCGCTCGACAGCTTCTTCGCGCCCACGAGCATCGCGCTGATCGGCGCCTCACGCGATCACGAGAAGATCCCGGGGCGGTTGCTCGCGATGCTGCGCAAGAATGAATATCCCGGCAAGATCTATCCGGTGAACCCGAACTACGCCGACATCGACGGGCTCCCCTGCTACAAGTCGATCGCCGAGATCGGGGTGCCGGTCGATCTCGCCGTCGTCATCATTCCCGCCGGCGCCGTGCTGCCGGCGCTTGAGCAATGCGCCGCCGTCGGCGTCAAGAACACCGTCATCATTTCCTCCGGCTTTGCCGAGGAGGGCGGCGACAGCGCCGCGATGCAGGATGCGATCGCTGCGCTGGCCAAGCGCACGGGCATGCGGATTTCCGGTCCGAACGCCGAGGGTTTTTTCAGCCAGGTACAGCGGGTGGCGGCGACGTTCAGCCCGGCTGTCGATGTCAAGCCGGGCGTGGTGCCGCTGATCGCCACGACGAAGCGGATCGGCATCGTGGCGCAGAGCGGCGGCATCGGCTTTGCCTATTATCACCGCGCCAAGGCGCTCGGAATTGCCGTGAGCTACGTCGTCAGCGCCGGCAATGAATCCGACCTCGGTGCCGGTGAGTTCCTGGACTACATGGTGCAGGACGCCTCGACCGACGTGATCCTGCTGTTCATCGAAGGCATCCGCGACGTCGACAAGTTTTTGGCCGCCGCATGGCGCGCCGCTGAACTGAAGAAGCCTGTCATCGTGACAAAAGTCGGCCGCTCCGGCGCGGGCGAGCGCGCGGCGGCGTCGCACACCGCGAGCATGGCCGGCTGGTCAGCAGCCTATGATGCAGTGTTCGCGAAACACGGCTTCATCGTCTCCAACGATCTCGACGAGGCGCTGACGATCGCCGCGGTGCTCGCGAGCAACCCGCTGCCGAAGGGTGATCGCGTTGCCGTCGTCACTGTCTCCGGCGGCGCCGGCATCTGGGGCGCCGACGCCGTGGCACTGCATGGCTTGCGGGTCCCGGAGCTTTCGGAAGCAGTCCAGACCGATATCAGGAAGCTGATGCCGTCTTACGGCACCGCGCGCAATCCGATTGACGTCACGGCCCAAGGCGTGACGTCGGGCGGCCTGCAAAAAAGTGTCGATCTGCTGACTGCGTCCGACGAGGTTGACGCCATTTTGGTCCTGCTGTCGCTGTCGAGTGAGGTGCGCAGGCCCTTCAAGGACATCGAGCTAAAGCCGGTGCTATCAGCGCAGAAGAAGCCGGTCCTGTTCTATTCCTACACCGTGCCGTCCGACTTCGCGCGGCACGAGCTGGCGAAATCCGGCGTCGTGGTGTTCTCGGGCCTCACCCATGTCGGCGTCGCGATGCGGCGGATCGTCGATTACGCGACGTTCAGCCTGCCGAAACCCGTGGACGAAGCGCGGCTGCCCGCGCGCGATCTCTCCGCGCATCTGACTTCACCGGTTTTGTCCGAGGCCGACAGCAAGGCATTGCTCCGCGCCGCCGGCATCGCGCTGCCGGATGAAGTGCTGGTCAAGGAGAGGAGCGAGCTGGACGCGGCAACTGCACGCGTCGGCTTTCCCATGGTGATGAAGATCCAGTCGCCTGATATCGCCCACAAGAGCGAGGTCGGCGGCGTGCGCGTCAACATCACCACCAAGGGCGAGGTATTTCTGGCCTTCGAGGCGCTGCTCAACAATGCGCGCAAGCACCGGCCCGAGGCGGCGATCCAGGGCGTGCTGCTCGGCCCGATGGCGAAGAAGGGTGTCGAGATCATCGTCGGGACGATGACGGACAAGACCTTCGGCCCGGTGGTGATGGTGGGCCTCGGCGGCATCACCACAGAACTATTCCGCGACGTCGTCTATCGCCCGGCGCCGGTGGGTGCGGAAGAGGCCGGTGCGATGCTGGCCGGGCTGAAGGCTGCGCCGCTGCTGAGCGGGTTTCGCGGGGCAGCGAAGGCCGATGTTGCGGCGCTGGCGCAATTTATCGCGGATGTTTCCTTGCTCGCGGCGCGGCATGCGCAGGAGATCGCGGAGATCGAGCTCAACCCGGTGCTGGTGCATTCGGAGGGGCAGGGTGTCACGATTGTGGATGCGCTGGTGGTGGGGCGGAGGTCGTGACCAGAAGCACAACTGTCGTCCCGGCCTTCGCCGGGACGACACGAGAAGTTGGCTTGTGGTTGCGCCTGCGTGATGCGGCGAATGACAGCCGAAGCTACCGCCCCTTGAAATTCGCCGCCCTGCGCTCTTCCGTGGCCTTCACGCCTTCCTTGAAGTCCTCCGTCGCGCGCAGGCGGGTCTGCTCGGCGAGCTCGTGGTTGGTCGCGGCCATCACGCGATCGGCCAAGCCTGCGCGCATCGTGGCGCGGGTGGAGACGAGGCCGAGCGGAGAGCACTCGGCGATCTCGTTGGCGAGCTTCATTGCGGCTGCTTTCACCTGATCCTGCGGCACCAGCTCATTGGCGAGGCCCCATTTGACGGCCTCTTCGCCGGTAACGCGGCGGCTGGTGTAGAACATCAGCTCGGCGTTGTTCTTGCCGATCAGCTCCGGCAGCGTCGTGGTCAGGCCGAAGCCGGGATGGAATCCAAGTTTTGTGAAATTCGCAGAGAAGCGCGCTTCGGGACAGGTGACGCGGAAGTCCGCGGACACCGCAAGGCCCAGACCGCCGCCGATGGCGGCACCCTGCACGGCGGCGACGATCGGCTTCTTGGCGCGGAAGATGCGCACGGCCTGAATGTAGAGATGGTTGATCGCGCCAAGGCTGTCGGCCGGATCGCCCTTGGCGGTCTTCTCGGCCTCGCGCGCTTCCTGCGCCTGCCGCGCCGGATCGCCAAAGTTTGCGCCGGCGCAGAACGCCTTGCCCTGCGCCGACAGCACGGAGCTGCGGATCTCGATGTCGCGATCAAACTCGTCGAGCGCATCGGCGATCTGGTTGATCAGCGAAATGTCGAAGAAATTGAGCGGCGGGCGGCGAATCTCGATGGTGCCGACATGCCCGACCTTCTCGACGCCGATGTCCTTATACGTGCTCATGATGATCCTCGAATGTTTAGCGCAAACCAAGCCCGCGGGCGATGATGCCGCGCAGCACCTCGGTGGTGCCGCCCTGGATGGTGAGTTTCGGTGCGGTCTTGATGGCGAAATCGAGCTGCCGCTCCAGCGTCTCGCGGTTGGTCGCGGTCTCCTCGACGAAGGCGGCGAGATCGCGCACGCGATGCGGAAGCTGCTGCTCCCAGACCGTGCCGATGTCCTTGACGATGGAGGCTTCCACCACCGGCTCCTTGCCGGCCTGCAGCATGCCGGCGACCGAGACCGACATGCGGCGCATGGTGTGGAGTTGCGCGACCAGCCGGCCGATGCCTTCGGCGCTGCGTGTATCCGGGTTGGGACCGACCGCGCGGACGAGCTCTGTCAGCACGTAATAGGTTTCGAGGAAGCGCTCGGGGCCCGAGCGCTCATAGGCAAGCTCGGACGTCGCCTGCTTCCAGGCGCCGTCGACCTCGCCGAGCACGTGATCGTCAGGCACGAAGAAGTCGGTGAAGACAACCTCGTTGAACTCGTACTGGCCGGTGATCTGGCCGATCGGGTTCACCTGAATGCCGGGCTGCTTCATCTTGACCAAAAACTGCGTCAGCCCGTGACGGCGGTTTTCCTTGGTCGGCTGTGACGTGCGGAAGATCGCGATCATGTAGTCGGCGATGTGCGCCGACGAGGTCCAGATCTTGGTGCCGTTGATGAGATAGCCGCCGTCGGTCTTGGTCGCGCGCGTCTTGGCCGCGAACAGGTCCGAGCCCGAGTTCGGCTCGCTCATGCCGATCGCAAAGCAGATCTCGCCACGGCAGATCCGCGGCAGGATCTCCATCTTGATGTGCTCGGGCGCGTATTTCAGCAGCACCGGTCCGCTCTGGCGGTCGGCGACGAAGAAGCGCCGCGTCGGCGCATTCGCGACGCGCATCTCCTCGGTCACCACGTAACGCTCGAGGAAGGAGCGCTCCTGGCCGCCATATTTCTTCGGCCAGGTCATGCCGAGCCAGCCCTTGGCGCCGACCCGGCGGGAAAATTCCGGCGCGTCGGTGTCTTCGCGGTTGGGCTTGTGTGGATCGAAGGTGCCGGCGGCGATTTCTTCGGCGAGGAACGCGCGCACTTCCTTGCGCAACTGTTCGCATTCTTCGGGCAGGCGGATCGGATCAAAACGGAGAGCGGCGGTCATGTGTTTCTCTCCCTGATCAGCGCGCGGCCACGAGCGGCCACAGCTCGTCGGCGCCGCGCCTGGCAACCAGCCTGCCGAGCTCGACGGCCCAGTGGCTCTCCGAACCAAAGTCGTCGCGCCAGGCCAGCGCCCGCAGCGAGTAGCGGTGCAAAATGTGCTCGATGGTGAAGCCGATGGCGCCATGCACCTGGTGCGCGATGGCGCCGCCTTTTTCCGCCGCTTCCGCGCAGCGGATCTTTGCGGCGGCGGCTTCGAGATAGACCTCGTCGTCGAAGGACTTTGCATTCGCGATGGCGTCGGCGGCCGAGGTCGCGGCCGCGAGCGCCGCCGCGGACTCGCCGGCGAGGCGCGCGAGGTTGTGCTGCACTGCCTGGAATTTCGAGATCTTCTTCTCGAAGGCGACGCGCTCGTTGGAATAGCGCACGGAGATGTCGAGCATCGCTTCCAGCGCTCCCGCGATCTGAAGGCTGCGCGCGACGCCGCCGATCAGCATCAAGGTAGTCTGGTCAAAGCCTTTTGGTGCGGGCCTGATGGCGACGGGTTGAACCTTGTCGAGCGTCACCGTGTCGCTGTGGTCGTAGCCGACATTGAGGCCGGATTCGATTCGGCCTTTTGAGGCATCGACCAGCGCGATCGAGATGCCGTCCTTGCCGTGCGCCAGCACCGCAAAATGCTTCGCCGCTTTCGCAAAGGGTACGCCGCGGGCGCGGCCGGAGAGCGCGCCGTCGTCATCCAGCGTGATGCGGTCCTTCGGGGAGCCCGGCAACACGGTCATCTCGCGTTCGGGCGAGGCGATCCTCGCCTGCGTCAGCAGCCAGCCCGCCAGCATGGTCTCGGCCAGGGGAACCGCGACCGCGAAACGGCCGGCGGCGTTCAGCAGCGCAAAACCGTCGGCAAGGCTCGCGCCGGAGCCGCCGAGATCATCAGGCACCCAGGACAGCGGCAGGCCGGCTTCGCTCAGCGCCTGCCACAGCGGCGCCTGCCAGGAATCCTTCTTGTCGTTGTTGATGGTTTGCGGATCGGCGAGATCGGCGAAGATCTTCTCCGCGGTCTCGACGACGATATTGTCACTCTCCGCCACAGCGTTCCCCGTGTTTTGCCATTGGCGCGTCGTGCCTGGTGGACGGCGCGCGGTCTCTTCTTGCGCCCGATGATCGGAAAAAGCCATGGCCCTGACAAGCGTTGATCGCAGATCCATCTGCGGCGCCGGCATGGGGGTGAGAGTCGATCTGGACTAATTCCGCTTAGCGGAGTTTGCTCGATTTGCAGGGCGCGGCAAACTCGTTAAACAGGGCCAGTTCCAAGAGCTCGCATCAATCAAGGGGAAGGAAATCCGGATGGCCAAGGACAGTTTGTGCGCAATCGTGACGGGGTCCGCATCTGGCCTGGGTGCCGCGACCGCGGAAATTCTCGCGCGGAGCGGAGCGCGGCTCGTCATCAACTATTCGTCGAGCCAGAAGGAAGCCGAGGCCACGGCAGAACTCTGCCGCAAGGCCGGCGCTGCGGAAGTACTGGTCGCGCAGGGCGATGTTTCGAAGGACGACGATTGCCGCAAGATCGTCGCGGCGGCCGCCGGCTGGGGCCGGCTCGACATCCTCGTCAACAATGCCGGCACCACCAAGCACGTTGCCCATGCCGATCTCGACGGATTGTCGGCGGAAGACTTCCAGCGCCTGTACGGTGTCAACACCATCGGACCGTTCCAGATGGTGCGCGCGGCGCGCAGCCTGCTCGAGGCCGGGTCGAAGGCATCGGGGCGGCCATCGGCTGTGGTGAACGTGTCCTCGGTCGCCGGCATCAGCGGCGTCGGCTCGTCGATTGCGTACGCCGCGAGCAAGGGCGCGCTCAACACGATGACGTTGTCGCTGTCGCGTGCGCTGGCGCCGCTGATCCGCGTCAACACGGTGTGCCCCGGCTACATCGACACACCCTGGTTCACCAAGGGCCGCGGCGAGGCGGGCGCCAAGCAGGTGCGTGACAGCGTGGTGGCGAAGGTGCCGCTCAAGGTCGCATCATCGGCCGAGGACATCGCGCAGCTCGTCTGCTTCCTGGCGATGCCGGCGTCGAGCAACATGACCGGTGAGGTCGTGCGCATGGATGCCGGGATGCATTTGATTACGTGATTGGCGAAACGCTCTCTCCGCGTCATGGCCGGGCTTGACCCGGCCATCCACGTGTTACCTCGCGGATAGAAGAACGTGGATGCCCGGGGCAAGCCCGGGCATGACGATTGGGGAGGCAGTGGGCCTTCTCCCTACGGCCTATACCGTCAGCCCTTGATCACGCCGCTCGCCACCAGGCGGTGCCAGATGAACAGCACCACCACGGCGCCGATCGTGGCCATGATGAAGCCGGCGCCCTGGTCCGAACCGTAATGGCCGATGGCCTGGCCGATGAAGGTCGCGAGAAACGCGCCGACGATGCCGAGGATCGTGGTGAGGATGAAGCCGCTCGGGTTGTTCGGTCCCGGCGCCAGAAAACGCGCGATCAGGCCGGCGACGAAGCCGACGACGATGATCCACAAGATGCCGCCCATGCTCATGTCAGTGCTCCCCTTCCCGAGAACGGGTAGATCCAATCCGGATTAAATTCTGCCCGAGACCTCGTTCTCGGTCGGCAGCCGTCCGTCCGGCGTCAGATGATCGACCACCTGCGGCAGGTACTGGCTGAGGCCGGAGAGCAGCTCGTCGCGCGACAATCCGCTCTGGGCGGCGAGGCTTTGGATCTGATCGGCGCCGAGCGCGTTGGCGAGATCGCCGGGGGCGATCGGCTTGTTCTCGCCCTTGCCAACCCAGCTATTTGCGGTCTCGCCGTGACCGCCCTGCTGAAGCTGGTTGAGGAGATCGCCGAGCCCGCCGCTGAGCACGCTGCCGGCAGCGCCGCCCGCGAGCAGGCCGCCGAGGCCGCCCTTGAGGATATCACCGAGGCCGCCACCGCCGCCAAGAGCACCACCGAGGCCGCCGCCCGGGCCCGCATTCACCGGCGGCGGCGCAGGGGTCGGCGCCGACTGCGGCGCTGCGCCCGGCTGGCCTGCCGTCAAATGCTTGAATGCCTTCCAGGCGAGCAGGCCGAGGATTGCCATGGTCATGGGCGACATGCCGCCGCTGGATGAGGATTGTGAACTCGGCGTGCCTGGGCCGCGCGGGCCGTTCTGCATGCCGTTGAGGACGTCGAGTAAACCCATGGCGCTCTCCTGCCGGTTACGAGCCCCTTTCGAAAACATATGAGGCTGTCATGACGGTAACAAGGCGATCGCACCGCAACCGCGCGATGGGCAGCCAGCGTCGGCTCTGCTATCGAGAGCCGGTCATTCAGGGAGCAAGCCAGGTGGTTGCGGATCGATCGATCGTGGTGGCCGGGGCGGGTGCCATCGGCTGTTTCGTCGGCGGCATGCTGGCGGCCGCCGATCGCCGCGTCGCGCTGCTGGTGCGGCCGCGGGTGAAGACCGAGATCGAGCGGTATGGCCTGCGGCTGACCGATTTCGACGGCTCCGAGCAGAAGTTGGATGCCGGCCGGCTCGCGCTGTCGGACGATCCCGCGATCTTCCACAGTGCCGGCATCGTGCTGGTCACAGTCAAGAGCGCCGACACCCCTGACGTCGCGGACCAGATCGCGCAGCATACGCCGCAGGATGCCGTCATCGTGTCGCTGCAGAACGGCGTCGGCAATGTCGCGGTGTTGCATGAGCGGCTCGGCGGCCGGCGGGTGCTCGCCGGCATGGTGCCGTTCAACGTGATCGCGATGGGCGAGGGGCGCTTCCACCGCTCGACCTCCGGCGACATTCATGTCGGGGAGGATGCAGACAACACCGCCGCAGCGCTTTCGGTGCCGGGGCTCAGCCTGCACGCAAGCCGCGACATCACCGGCGTGCAATGGGGCAAGCTGATCATCAATCTGAACAACGCGCTCAGCGCGCTGTCCGACATGCCGCTCGCCGCGCAACTGGCGAACCGCGACTGGCGAAAACTGTTCGCCGACCAGATGGCCGAGGGTCTTGCCGCGCTGAAGGCCGCCGGCATCACACCGGTCTCGGCAACGCCAATTCCGCCGAACTGGACGCCGACCTTGCTGAGATTGCCCGACATGATCTTCAACGCGATCCTGGGGCGCACGATGAAGATTGATCCGGAGGCGCGCTCCTCGATGTGGCAGGATCTGAAGCAGGGCCGCAAGACCGAGATCGACTACCTCCAGGGCGCGGTCATCGCGCTCGCCGAGAAGAACAGCATTGACGTGCCGCTAATGCGCCGCATTGTTGCGCTGGTCAAGGAAGCTGAAGCAGCCGGCAACGGTCCGCCCGGGCTCAAGCCGCTGCAGATCCGGAGCATTGCTTGACTGCATCGATCGGCGGGAGGAACGTGATGAGATTCGGATTGAGGTTTGCGCTCGCGCTGGCCGCGCTCTGCGGCGCCGTCACCTTTGCGCAGGCGCGCCCGCCGACCGTCATGAATTCTCCCGGCTATGATGCGCGATTGAAGGAGAGCCGGTCACAATTGGGCAGTTCACCGACGACGACTGCGCCGACGACCGCACCGGTGGGAACACCCAAGCGCACCAAGAAGAAGCATACGAACTGAGGTACTGCGCGAGCCTCAGCCCTTCTTCGCCGGCTTGCTCGGCGGCGGGTTGAACAGCTTCTTCAGTTCGTTCAATCCATCCGACAACAGCGGCCATTCACAGGAGAACGAGCCCTTGGTGCAGGGCGCGGCCTTCGGTCGTGGCCGGGTGTCGCCGATGACCTGTTGGACTTTGGGCCGCTCGACCGGCACGGGCACACGCTCGACGTCGGTTCGCATCGCGACCCGCTGCAGCTGTTGCGCCTGTCGTTCCTGCTGCTCGCGCAGCTGGCGCGCGGCGGCTTCGGCTGCGGCATTGCTGCGGCGCTGATTGGCGAGGTAGGCGGTGTAGGATTCGTCGATCTTCTTCTGCTCCTCCGGCGTCGGGTTGGGGCCGGCGATGTCGAAGGTGCGATCCTGGAGGAAATCGTAATAGGTGTAGCCGCCGCCTGCCTTGCGCCGGCCGGCGAACTTCGCATTGCAATCGGCAAGTGCGGATGTCTTCTCGCTCTTGTTCGCGGCCCTTTCGGCGGCGTCGGCGCACTCCTCGAAGTCGACCGGCGCGCGCTTCCACCATTGCGCCTGGGCATGCGACGGCGTCAGCAGAAAAAATCCTGCTGCGGCAACGAGAAGGGGCGTTGCACGACGCGATGCCAACATGGACGCCATTCTACGAGAGCATTTCTTGCAAAACTCAATCCGAACTGAGTCGAGCCGGATTTTTGCCCCTTTATCGCCGGCTTGTCACCCGTGGAACCCGGGAATTTCATGGCTGTAATGCTGACATTTTTTGCTTGACGTGGCGCGCAAGTCACAGCCGCGCGGCACATGATGCGCCTAGAATTTTATCGGTTTGAATGCGAAGGGGAATGTCCATCATGAGAGTGCTGACCTGGTTCGCCGCAATCGCATTGGCGCTGGTTTGCGGCCGCGCACTCGCAGCAGAGGAGGATGGACCCAACCACAAGCCGGTGAAGGTCGTTGCCGATGCGCGGCTGTCGGTCGGCGGCCAGGGATTGTTGCCGCTCTATCTCTCCAGTGACTGGTCGATGCCGCTGCCGGCGATCGCGCGCGCCGTCATCGTGCTGCATGGGCGCCTGCGCAATGCCGACGACTATTACATTTCGGCCCACACCGCGCAGGTCGCCGCTGGCGACGACGGCAAGAGCGCGCTCATGATCGTGCCGCAGTTTCTGGCCGAGGTCGACATCGAAGCGCACAAGCTGCCCGCGGACACACTGCGCTGGTCGCCGCAGGGATGGGAGGGTGGCGATCCTGCGCTTGCGCCGCACCCGGTCTCGTCCTTCGAGGCGCTCGACGCGGTCCTCGCAAAACTCTCCGACCGGCGCATCTTCCCGAACCTGAAACAGGTCGTGGTCGCCGGCCATTCCGGCGGTGGCCAGGTCGCGCAGCGCTACGCCATCGCCGGCAAGGGCGAGACGGCGCTGTCACGTCAGCACATCGATGTCCGCTACGTCGTCGCCAACCCGTCGTCCTATGCCTATTTCAGCAGCGAGCGTCCTGCGCCGGCGATTGCCGCTTCCTGCCCGGGCTACAACAATTGGAAATACGGCATGGACCAGCGCCCGCCCTATTTGGTGGACGCGACGGCGGCAACGCTCGAGCAACGTTATGTCGAACGTGATGTAATCTACCTGCTCGGCACGCTCGACACCAAGCCCGCGGCAGACAAGAGCTGCATGGGCGAAGCGCAAGGCCCGCATCGCTACGCCCGCGGCCACGCCTATGTGGACGCGATGGCGAAGCGCGATCACGGCACGCCCAATCACCGGGTGTGGGACGTCGCCGGCGTCGGCCATGACGGCGACAAGATGCTGACCTCGAAATGCGGCCTTGCGGCATTGTTCGATATTCCGGGCTGCGGTGCAGAGCGCTGATGCGAGCGCTTCGATGGCTTGCGCCTTGAAGGACTAGCTCTGGCTGTTACACTTCGTCCCGCGAGCGCCCCATCCTGCGGCGACGCCAAGAACACGAATTGGAAACGCCTGATGCTACTGCCCCTGTCCGATGTGCCGCGCTGGTATGCGCAACGCAAGCCCGAAGGCACGATCGCCGTCCAGCATGGGCAGGATAGGCTGACATGGGACCAGCTCGAGCGTGGCGCGAACCGGCGCGCGCGGGCGTTTGCGGCGAAGGGCGTCAAGCCCGGCGATTTCGTCGCGATCGGATTGCCAAACGGCAACGCGTTTTTCGAGACTACGTTTGCCGTGTGGAAGTGCGGCGCGACGCCGACCTCGCTGTCATGGCGGCTGCCGCGCGGTGAAGCCGCAGCCGTGCTCGATATTCTCAAGCCGGCGCTGGTGGTCGGCGGCGAGGCCGACTGGAATGCGCCGAACCGGCTGCCGGCGGATTTCGTGCCGGACGGGTTTTCCGATGAGCAGCTCACCCCGCCGGTGGCGCGTTACTGGAAGGCCATGACCAGCGGCGGCTCGACCGGCCGTCCAAAAGTGATCCTCGATCACTATCCTGCGGTGATCGACACTGTTTTCCCTCTGCCGCTCAACATCCCCTTCAGTGCGTCGCTGCTCAATCCCGGCCCGCTCTATCACAATGCGCCGTTTATCCTGTCGCACTACGCGCTGTTCGGCGGTGGCAAGCTCACCGGCCTCGTCAAGTTCGACGCTGAGGAGACGCTGCGGCTGATCGCGCGCGAGCGTGTGCAGTGGGTCAATTTCGTGCCGACCATGATGCACCGGATCTGGGCGCTGCCCGACAACGTCCGCAATGCCTACGATGTGTCGAGCCTGCAGACGGTGTTTCACATGGCGGCTCCGATGCCGCCCTGGCTGAAGGAGAGCTGGATCGCCTGGCTCGGGCCGGAGCGGGTCTGGGAGCTCTACGGCGGCACCGAGCGGCAGGGCTCCTGCATCATCTCCGGCACCGAGTGGCTGACGCACAAGGGCTCGGTCGGCAAGATCGGCGAGATGGCGCGCTTGCGTATCATCGGTGAGGACGGCAACGACGTGGCGCCTGGCGAGACCGGCGAGATCTACTTCCTCAACAATGACGGCAAGGACGCCACCTATCACTATCTCGGCGCCGAGCCGAAGCGCCGCACTGACGGCTGGGAATCGCTCGGCGATATCGGCAGGCTGGACGCCGAAGGCTATCTCTATCTCGGCGACCGCCTCGCCGACATGGTGCTGCGCGGCGGCGCCAACATCTATCCGGCCGAGGTGGAGGCCGCGGTCTCCGAATGCCCGGGCGTGCGTTCCTGCGTGGTGGTGGGATTGCCCGATCCGGAATTCGGCCAGCGCGTGCACGCCATCATCGAGCCGGAGCCCGGCGCGGACGGTCAGGTTATCGCGGATGGCATGGCGGATTTTCTGAAAGACAGGCTCAGCCGCTATAAGCATCCGGAGAGTTTCGAGGTCGTCAGCGCGCCGCCGCGCGATGATTCCGGAAAAGTTCGCCGCACGCTGTTGCGCGACGAGCGCGCGGCGTGGATGAAGGAAGGGCGCGCGTTCCGCATCGTGCCGAAGGCACGGGTGCATGCCGACTGAGAGACGTTTTGGGAAGGACTAGACTTTCATGACCATCACCATCGCGGCGAACTCTGTGCCGAAGCCGGCGGCCGATATCATCGAGGGTTTTAGGGCCGCGCCGACCTCGATCATCTCCGACAATCTTGCCCGCCTGCCCGGAGCCGTCGGGCTGAAGCCCTATCACCGCAGCGGCAAGCTGGTAGGCACGGCCTTCACGGTGCGCACCCGGCCCGGCGACAATCTCGCCATTCACCGCGCACTCGAGCTGGTCGGTCCCGGCGACGTCATCGTGGTCGATGGCGGCGGCGACGAGACCCGGGCGCTGGTCGGCGAGATCATGAAAAACATCGCACAGTGGCGCAAAGCGGAAGGTTATGTGATCGACGGCGCGATCCGCGATGTCGCAGCCTTCGCCGGCGACGACTTTCCCTGCTTCGCCCGCGCGGTGATCCATCGCGGCCCCTACAAGAACGGCCCGGGTGAGATCAACGTGGCGGTCTCGATCGGCGGCAGCGTGATCTCGCCCGGCGACATCGTGGTGGGCGACGAGGACGGCGTGGTGTCGTTTCCCGCCGCTGGTGCAGTCGCGCTGCTCGAGGCGGTGCGCGCCCAGATCACGCGCGAGGAAGAGACGCTGAAGGCGATCCGCGAGGGCCGCTACCAGGGCTCTTACGGAAAATCCTGACCGAACGACAGCGAGGGGAGCACGGCGTGAGCCAGAAACAGGAATTCCACAATCTTGACGATGCCAGTGACGGTCTGTTTCGCGAGCTCGCGCCGGGGCTGACCACGCGCATCTTCTCCGGCGAGCAGGCGATGCTGTCGGTGGTGACGCTGGCGCCGCACGCGCAAGGCACGCTGCATCATCATCCCGAGGAGCAGTGGGGCGTGCTGCTCGAAGGTTCGGCCATCCGGGTTCAGGGCGAGGAGGAGATTGTGGTGAAGAAGGGCGATTTCTGGCGCACGCCCGGCAACGTTGCCGCACACCATGCGCGCCGGGCCCGACGGCGCGCGCGTGCTGGACATCTTCAGCCCGCCGCGGCCGGAATACAGGAAGCCGGGATCGGGTTTTGGAGCGACGTAAAGCCAGCCGAAGGGCTTCCGGTCCCGGCTCCGCTTTGATATGAACAGCGCCGGCAACCCGCCGATCAGCGGGTTCCGCGGTCCCGTAGCTCAGCCGGATAGAGCGGCGGTTTCCTAAACCGTAGGTCGCATGTTCGAGTCATGCCGGGATCGCCACTACTGCTTCAGGACCGTCTTCAGAAAGTTCGAGGTGGCCTCGCGCGCGTCCGGTCGGTTGAGGATGGTGTGCACGTCGGCATCCACCACGAAGACCACCGCATGAGGATTGCCTTTCAGCGCGCCCGCGCAATTGCCGGTGACAGTGTAATCCTTGTTCCAGGGATTTGCCGGCGAGAAATAGGGATCGCGCGCCGAGATGGCGTTGAACACCGGCTCCTCAGGTCCAAAGCCCGGGCGCGGACGGTCGACGAAGTAATTGGCCTCGCAGGACCATGAATAGATCAGCCGCGCGGCGCTCTCCGCCCCGGCATAGCGGCTCACCGCGACGGATCCCTCGCTGGTGCCGGCGAGCACGATGCGGGCGCGATCCACCCAGGCCCATGCCTTCGAGGCCTTCAGTGCGAAGTCGAGCTCCGCAAGGCGCAGCGCGTGAACGCGCTCGTAAATATCGAGTGCGACGGGTGAGGTGTAGGTCAGCCGCCCCTCGATCGCGAGGCTGTCGGGCGCGACCGAGGCGAGCCCCAGCGCATCGGCGAGCCAGATCTGGAAATCCTTGATGGCCGGCGCGACGCCGCTTGATCCATGCAGCAGGATGACCAGCGGCGCTTTGCCGGCGACTTCGGGAGCCGCGGACGCAGGACCTTGCCAGCGTTGGCCGCCGGCGAGCGCGGCAGGCAGCACGAGGTTGGCCTTGCTCCAGGTCGCGGCGAGATTGTCTGGCGTAGGGGCGAGCGTCGTGCCCTTGATGTCCCCCGGGCTTTCGGCGGCAGTTGCCGGCGTTGCGGCGCTCGCAAGCACCCAGCCGAGGCAGGCGAACAACGCCTGCCGTGACAGTCTTTTCCAATTCCGGCTCATGAAGCAGCGCCCCAATGTCCTGCCCCCATGCGGAGCGGCGATCATTGCTGCTACGATATCGCCACGAGCGCCCGCGCGAAAGCGCCGACGTCAGGGCTGATGCCGCCGGGTGATCGCGACCTGGGCGGCCTGGGTATAAAGGCTCGAGACCAGCTCGAGATGAGAGCCCGTGGCCTCGGACTTGTCCGCCCAGCCGTCCAGCGCTTCCAGCATCGGGGGGAGCGTTGCCGCGCGCAGGCTCGCATAGGCTTCGGTGACGGCGTGGCCCCGTTCGGTCGCGCGGTAACGCGTCTCCTTGCGCGATGACGAGCCCTCGGTCTCGATCAGGCCGGCCTTCACCAGCTTGCGGGTCGCGTATTGCAGATTGGGGACGTCGACGCGGTTGAGCAGCTGGCCGATCTCCGAGAGCCGCTTCGGCTCGTCGCCCATGCGCACCACGTTGAGCACGGCGACGTCGTCGCCGGTCAGCGGCACGTCGCAGACGGCGGCAAGACATGCAGCCTTCCAGCGGTAATAGGCTTGCGCCAGCCGCTCCAGCTTGAACTCGAACTCGGAGAGGCGCCGCTCTGTCTCGGTGCGCGCCAGGTGCCATGAGCCCGCCCGGTCGGTAGTGGCCGTCCGCTGCTTGTCTCTCGCGGCCGTGCCCGTTCGTCGCGCGGCAGCCTTCTGCGTCTTCCTCAACATCGTCTCCTGATTCCCGCCCTCGCTCACGGCCTGGGCAGGCTGTGCTCAATCTATGCTATTTACAAGTTCGATTCTTACATTAAAAATACAATTAAGAAAGCATGATGAAAAGGCAAGCGCCTTCACCTCATGCCGGACGCGTCAAGCAGACGCGCCGAATGGGAGACGACTCCAAGGGCTCAACGACGAGAGGGGACGATCACGATGGCCGGACAGTGGATCGACATCGCTGCCAAGGATGGCGGCACCTTCAAGGGGTATCTCGCGGTCCCCGCCTCGGGTTCCGGTCCCGGCATCCTGCTGTTGCAGGAGATCTTCGGCGTCAACAATTCGATGCGCGAGGTCGCCGACCACTACGCCGAGGAAGGCTATGTGGTGCTGGCGCCCGACCTGTTCTGGCGCATGGAGCCCGGCGTCGAGCTCGGCTACACCGAGGCCGATTTCGGCAAGGCGATGGGCTATTACCAGCGCTTCGATGCCAATCAGTCGATCAAGGATGCGGCCGACGCGCTGAAGGTGCTGCGCGCACGTCCCGAATGCAAGGGCAAGGTCGGCGCGCTCGGCTTCTGTCTCGGCGGCAAGCTCGCCTATCTCGTCGCCGCGCGCACCGATGTCGACTGCGCCGTCAGCTATTACGGCGTCGGCATCGAGGCCGATCTCGGCGAGGCCGGCGACGTCAAATGTCCGGTGGTGTTCCATTTCGCCGAGCTTGACCGCTTTGCGCCGGCGGAGGCTCGTGCGCAGATCATGGCGGCGTTCAAGGGCAGGCCCGAGATCGAGTTCTATCTCTATCCCGGCTGCGACCACGCTTTCGCAGCGCCGGAACGCACCAGTTTCAACAAACCCGCGACGCTGATGGCGTATTCGCGCTCGATCGCACTGTTCCGGAAGGTGCTGGGCCCGCACTACGATCTCTCGGCGCTGTGGGACAGGCACACCGAGCTCGAGTTCGCGACGCGATCGGCCGAGCAGACCATGGCGACCATGGTTGCCGAGCCCTATGTCAACCACATCCCGACCATGACCGGCGGCGTCGGCTATCGCGACCTGCTGCGCTTCTACAAGAACCATTTCATTCCGAAGACGCCGCAGGACACCAGGCTGGTGCCGATCTCGCGCACCATCGGCTCGGACCGCATCGTCGACGAGATGCTGTTCTGCTTCACGCATGACATCGAGATCGACTGGATGCTGCCCGGCGTGCCGCCTACCGGCAAATATGTCGAGATCCCGCTGGTGGCGATCGTGCGCTTCCGCGGCGACAAGCTCTACAACGAGCACATCTATTGGGACCAGGCGTCCGTGCTGGTGCAGATCGGACTGCTGGATCCGAAGAAGTTACCCGTCGCCGGCGTCGAGACCGCCAAGAAGCTGGTCGATGAATCGCTGCCGTCGAACACGCTGATGGCGCGCTGGTCCGAGAGCGCCGGGAAATAGATAGACCTGATCGACGGCGCCGCTCGCGGCGCCGTTTTCGCAAATGCTCGCAATCTCTCGTTCATCGTGTTGGGGGTCATGAACATGTCGTCGCTTTCTCGTCGCTCGCTTCTCCAGCTCGCCGGCGGCGCTGCGGCACTGCCGCTCGCCTCGGGTCTCACCGGTGGCGCGCTCGCCGCTACGCCGGGCACGCTGACCATCGCCTACAACGTCAATCTGCCGTCGTTCGATCCGACCGTCGGTCTCTCGGCCGTCAACCCGACCATCCAGTCGATCTACCAGGCGGTGTTCGATCCCTATATCGGCCAGGCGCCCGACCTGTCGTTCAAGCCGGGCCTTTTGACCAAATGGGGCTGGAACGAGGATCGCAGCAAGATCACACTGGACGTGCGGAAGGGTGCGACCTGGCATGACGGCTCGCCGGTGACGCCGGAGGACGTGGTGTGGTCGCTCACGCGCGCCGCGGATCCGAAGGGCGGCAATCCCATCCAGTTCGTCTGGTCCAAGGTCGGCAACTACAAGATCGACGGCAACACCATCACAGGCGACGTGCTGGAGTTCGAGCCGACGCTGTTCAAATGGATGGCGTTCCTCACCGGCTACATCCTGCCGAAGGCCTATTACGAGAAAGTCGGCGCGGAGGGGTTCGAGAAGGCGCCGATCGGATCGGGCCCTTACAAGGTCGACGCCTTCGAGCGCAACGCGTTCCTCAGGCTGAAGGCGCATTCCGGCTATTGGGGACCCAAACCCGCCTTCGAGACCGTGGTGTTCAAATTCATCACCGATCCCACCAGCCGCGTCGCCGAGATGGAATCCGGCGGCTCCGATCTCACCTTCGAGATTCCTTACGAGGAGTTCGATCGGTTGAAGGGCAAGCCGGGACTGGCCGGCCAGACCAAGCCGGTCTCCGACATCGCGATGATCTTCCTCACCGACATCGATCCGATGCTCGACCGCAATGTCCGTCTGGCGGCAAGCCACGCCATCGACAAGAAGGCGATCGTCGACCGGCTGCTCAAGGGCTACGGCGTGCCGATAGCAACGCTGGAGGCGCCGGGCTATGCCGCCTTCGATCCTTCGATCAAGGTCACCTACGATCCGGAGCTTGCCAAGAGCCTGCTCGCCAAGAGCGGCTACTCGCCCGAGAAGCCGGTCAAGTTCACGATCCAGACCACGCGCGGCTTCAAGCCGAAGGACTATGAGATGATCCAGGCGATCGTCGGCATGTGGCGCAAGGTCGGCATCGACGCCACTATCGAGGTCTACGAGATCGCAAAGCATTTCGAGCTGCGCGCGCGCCACGCGCTGGCACCGGCCGCCTTCTACAATTGGGGCAACGCGATCGGCGATCCCTCGACCTCGACCGGCTTCGCGATGTTCGGGCCCTCGCCGCACTGCGCCTGGAAGGGCAAGGACCTCGTCGAGCGCATTGGGCCGCTGTGGGGCGAGAAGGACGAAGCCAAGCGCATCGCCGGCTACAAGGCGGTCGACAAATACATCGCCGAGGAAGGCGAGGTGATCCCGCTGTTCCAGTACGTGCAGCCGATCATCCACAAGAAGGGCATCAAGGTCGTATCGCAGTCCAGCGGCATGATCCTTCCGCAGCTCGTCACGCCGGCTTAGGCCGCGGTTTTAGAGAAGGGCGACACCAGGATGCGATGGGGCGAGCTGATCAGGCAACTCGTCCTCGTCCCGCCCACACTGTTCGGTGTGGCGGTGATCGTCTTCGTGCTGCTTGCGCGTCGTGCCGGGCGATCCCATCGCCATGATGATCCCGCCAGGCGCCTCGGAAGCCGACATCGGCCGGCTGCGCGCGCTCTACGGCCTCGACCAGCCGATCCTCCAGCAATTTGCGACCTGGCTCGGCCAGGTCGCAAGCGGTGATTTCGGCCGCTCGATCAGCGTGCGGCAGAGCGTGTTGGAATTGTTGCTGGCGCGGTTGCCGGCCACCATCGAGCTTGCGCTGCTCGCAACGATGATTGCCGTCCTGCTCGGCGTCCTCGCCGCGCTCGTCGGGATTCTACTGCGCGGCCGGCGAGCGGAATGGGTCGTCGATGGCGGCATCGGCATGCTGCTCGCGATTCCGGATTTCCTCTGGGCGCTGATCCTGCTGCTGCTGTTCGGTGTGTTGATCCCGCTGCTGCCGATCTCCGGCCGCGTCGATCCGCAGATCGACATCGGCCTGCGCAGCAATTTTTACCTGATCGAGAGCGGTTTGACCGGCCGCTTCGACATCGCTTTCGCGCTCCTGCACCACATGATCCTGCCTGCGTTGGCGCTGGCGCTGCCGTTTGCGGCCCTGGTCGCGCGCCTGCTGAAGGCGTCGCTGGCGGAGGCCGAGGACCAGGACTATGCGCAGATCGCGCGCGCCCGCGGCTATTCGCGCCCGAACATCCTGCTGCATGAGGTGTTTCCCAACGCGCTGATCCCGACGGTGGCGCTCGGCGGCGTGCAGGTAACGCTGCTGCTCGGCGGCACCGTGCTGGTCGAGCGCATCTTCTCCTATGAAGGCATCGGCAACATGGCGATCGACGCGGTGATCAACCGCGACTTTCCGCTGATCCAGGGTCTGGTACTGACCTTTGCGGTGCTGTTCATCGCACTCAATCTCGTCGTCGATCTCGTCGTGACCATGCTGGATCCGAGGCTGCGTCATGGCTGATATCGCAGTCGCCTCCCTTGTCGTGCCGCCGTCGCGCCTGTTTGCCGGCTTGAAGCGGGGCGGTCCGCGGCTCTGGATCGGCGCGGCGCTGGTCGCGATGTTGGTGCTGGCCGCGATATTTGCGCCCGTGCTCGCGCCGCACGATCCTCTCGAGCAGGATCTGATGTCGGCACAATTGCCGCCGGCCTGGATGACCGGAGGCGAGCCCGCCTACCTTCTCGGCACTGACAGCCTCGGCCGCTGCGTGCTGTCGCGCCTGATCTATTCGGCGCGCATCGCGGTGATGGTCGCACTGATCGCAGCAACGCTCGCCGCAATGATCGGCGTTGCGCTTGGCCTGTTTGCGGGGAGTTTTGGCGGCTGGGTCGACCAGTCCGTCTCGCGACTGATCGACGTCTGGATGGCATTTCCGCCCGTACTGCTGTCGATCGTGCTGGCCGCGGTGATCGGCGCCGGCCTCACCTCGGTGATCGCGGCGATCGTGGTGGTCGACTGGACGCGCTTTGCCCGCGTGATCCGCGCCGAGACCATGGTGCAGCTGACGCGCGACTACGCCGTCGCTGCACGAGTGATCGGCTTGAGCCGGGCGAAGCTGCTGCGGCTGGAGATATTGCCCAACCTCGTCCCGCTGCTGGTCACGCTCCTCGCGGTCGAGATGGGCATTGCGATCCTGGTCGAGGTCATCCTGTCCTTTGTCGGCATCTCGGTGGCCGGTGATACGCCGACCTGGGGCAGCATGATCGCCGAGGGGCGCCAGATCGTCTATCAGGCGCCGTGGATCATGGCGCTGCCGATCGTCTGCATCATCACCAGCGTGATCGGCCTCAATCTATTCGGCGACGGCCTGCGCCTCGCTCTCGATCCGGTGCAACGCTCATGACGGCTACGCTCACTGTGGAAGGGCTGAAGGTCGCGATCGGTGCCGCCAATGTGCTGCGCGGCGTCAGCCTCGAGGTGCGGTCCGGCGAGGTCCGCGGGCTGGTCGGGGAATCCGGCGCTGGCAAGTCCATGCTCGGTCGTGCCGTGCTCGGGCTGTTGCCGGCGAATGCGATCGTCACCGCAGGGCGCATTGCCTTCGAGGGCCGCGATCTCCTGGCCATGGCCGAGGCCGAGCGTCGCAGCCTGCTCGGCCGCCGCATCGCGCTGATCCCGCAGGACCCGATGACCTCGCTCAATCCGGTGAAGCGCATCGGCGCGCAGATCGGCAATTTGCTGCGGCATCATCTCGGTCTGTCGAAACGCGCGGCGATGACACGCGCCGCGGAGCTTCTGACCGAGGTCGCGATCCGCGAGCCGGAGCGGGTGCTCGGGCTCTATCCGCACGAAATCTCCGGCGGCATGCGCCAGCGCGTGCTGATCGCGATGGCCTTTGCCTGCGATCCCGCCCTCGTCATCGCCGATGAGCCGACCACGGCCCTCGACGTCACCGTGCAGCGCCAGGTGCTTCAGCTCGTCGAGCGGCTGCGCTTGCGCCATGGCAGCGCGGTGCTGTTCGTCACCCACGACCTCGGCGTGGTTGCAAAAATCTGCCGCAGCATGACCGTGCTGCATGCCGGCCGCGTGCTGGAAGAGGGCGAGACGGCCAACGTGCTGGCGCGGCCGCGCCATGCCTATACCCGCGCGCTGCTCGCCGCGACGCCACGCGCCGACCGGCCGGCCGAAGCGTTGCGCCCGGTGCCGCCGGCCTTGATCGAGCAATTGTGGTCGGAGGCGCACCGGCTCGATCATGTCCCGGCTATGGGGGTGGTATGAGCGACATCCTGCTCCGCACCGGCAGCCTCGGCTTCAGCTATCCGCAGCGCAACGGCCTGTTCGGCAAGCCGACCTTGCGCGAGGTGATCAAGGGTGTCGATCTCGCCGTGCCGCGCGGCTCGGTGCTGGGTCTGGTCGGGGAATCCGGCTCCGGCAAGACCACGCTCGGCCGCCTGCTGGTGCGGCTGTTGAAGCCGACCTCCGGTGGCATCCAGTTCGACGGTGTCGAGATCGGCCAGCTCGACGAAGCCGCGCTGCGCCCCCTGCGTGCGCGCATCCAGATGATTTTTCAGGACCCGCAATCCTCGCTCAATCCGCGGCTGCGGCTCGGCACGACGCTGACGCGTCCGCTCGGCGTGCACGGGCGGCTGAAGGGCAGACGCGACCAGCGCGAGCGCGCGGCGGCACTGCTCAATCTGGTCGGCCTGTCCCCCGAATTCGCCGACCGCTATCCGCACGAATTGTCCGGTGGCCAACGCCAGCGCGCCGGTATTGCGCGGGCGCTCGCGCTCGAGCCCGATTTCATCGTCGCCGACGAGATCGTGTCGGGTCTCGACGTCTCGACCCAGGCGCACATTCTCCTGCTGCTGAAGGAGCTGCGCGCGCGGCTCGGTCTCACCATGGTCTTCATCAGCCACGATCTCTCGGTCGTGCGTGTGCTGTGCGACGACGTCGCGATCCTGCATCACGGCGAGGTGGTCGAATTCGGTCCCGTCGCGCGCGTGTTCGGCGCGCCGCAGCACGCCTATACGCGGCAGTTGCTCGCCGCCATCCCGTTGCCCGATGTCGAGCCGGGCTGGCTCGACGAATCCACGGTCGCTACTCCGCAACAGCAAGGATCAGCCGCATGACCGAGACAATCAAGGGTTCCGTCATCCTCGTCACCGGTGCCGCCGGTGCGATCGCACAGGCGCTCATCGCCGAGCTGAAGGCGCGCGGGGCCACGAAGGTCTACGCCGCGGCGCGCGATGTTTCCGCTCTGAGCGCCTCGGACGGCGTCGTGCCGGTCAAGATGGACGTCACAAGCGATGACGATGTCGCGAAGGCCGCGACCCTTCTCGGCGACGTGACGCTGCTGATCAACAATGCCGGTGTCAACCACAACACCGGCTTCATGGTCGCGCCCGATCTTGCCATCGCGCGCGAGGAGATCGAGATCAACTATCTCGCGCCGCTACGGGTGACGAAAGCCTTCGCACCGACGCTGATCAAGAACAAGGGGGCGGTGCTCAACATCCTCACCATCCTCGCGCGCGTGAACCTGCCGTTCATGGGGTCCTACTGCGCCTCCAAGGCGGCGGGTCTCAGCCTGACTCAGGGCCTGCGCGGCGATCTCGGCCCGAAAGGCGTGCGTGTCGCTGCGGCACTTCCCGGCGCGATCGACACCCGCATGACCGCGATGCTGACCATCCCGAAGATGACGACCGCGGATGCCGCGAAGGAAATCCTCGACGGTTTCGAGGCGGGCGAGGAAGAAATCTATGTCGGCGAGATGGCACGTGGCCTCGCGCAAGGCCTCGCTCACGATCCCAAGGGCGTCGAGCGCCAATTGGCGTCGCCGGGCTGAGTTTCACGTCGGATGTTGCGTTGCCGCGAACCAAAAGGAAGCGATCATGATCCCGTTGAGAGTACTGCTTGCCTCCACCGCGCTGTCGCTCGGCGCCTCGATCCTGCCGGCTTCGGCGGATTCCATTCCCGGCCTGCGCGGCCACGACCACACCGGCATCACCGTGCCGGACGTGAAGGCGGCGACCGCCTTCTTCACCGACGTGCTCGGCTGCTCGCATGCGATGTCGTTCGGACCGTTCATGGACGACAAGGGCACGTTCATGCAGGACGTCGTCAACGTGAACCCGCGCGCCGTCATTGACGAGATCAGCATGGTCCGCTGCGGCTACGGCTCCAACATCGAGCTGTTTCAGTACCAGTCGCCCGACCAGGCCACGACGCTGCCGAAGAACAGCGACATTGGTGGCCACCACATCGCGCTCTATGTCGACGACATCGCAAAGGCCGCTGAGTATCTGCGGTCAAAGAACGTCAAGACCATGCAAGGCCCGATCCCCGTGAACGAAGGGCCGGCGGCCGGTCAATCCATCCTCTATTTCCTGACGCCATGGGGGATGCAGATGGAGCTGATCAGCTACCCCAAGGGCATGGCTTATGAGAAGAGCGCCAAGACCGTGCTGTGGTCGACGACCGAGCCGGCGAAGTGAAGCCTGCGATCGGTGAATTCGCTGCGCGGTTTTTTCGGCCGCCGGGCAGGTCCTTGATGACGTGCTCTGCGGCGCAAATTCAGGTCTCGTCAAGTCTCCAATAAAAAAGATTGGCACGGCTTCACGCGACAGCCGGCTTGCGAAGCGGGAGCAGATCGAGACCTAGCAGGAGCAGGAGTGGCCGCCGTCCAGGAGCGCACGCTCAGCGAGGCCAAGGCAACCGCAGCCGTGCAGTCGGCGCTGACGCAGTCGCTCCAGCGGGCACCGACCGCAGCGGATTTGCTTCGCTGGTGTGAAAATTGCTAACAGGAGCGACCGGGCTGGAAGTTCGACGTCCAGCCCAGTCTGTACCCGCCTTGCAATGCCTTCGCTACAAGGCCTTGCCCTATCCGGAGATGATGATGCCTTTCGACTTGATCCTGCGCGGGGGGCGGGTGATCGACCCGTCCCAGAAGCTCGATGCCGTGACTGATGTCGCCTTTGCCGGCGGCAAGGTGGCGGCGGTGGGCAGCGGATTGAAGGCGGATCCGGCCACGCAGGTGCGCGACGTCTCGCGCTATATCGTGACGCCGGGGCTGATCGATCTCCACACCCATGTCTATTGGGGCGGCACCTCGCTCGGCATCGATGCCGAGGAATTCTGCCGCACCTCCGGCGTCACCACGTCGGTCGATACCGGCAGCGCGGGCCCCGGCAATTTCGCCGGCTTCCGCAAGCATGTGATCGAGCCGAGCCAGGTCCGCATCCTCGCTTATCTGCACGTCTCCCATGCCGGCATTTTCGGCTTCTCGCACCGGATCATGGTCGGCGAGAGCGAGGAGTTACGGCTGATGAATCCGATCGAAGCGGCCGAGGTGGCGGATGCCAACCGCGATCTCATCGTCGGCATCAAGGTGCGCGTCGGACTGCATTCCTCGGGCACGTCCGGGACTGTGCCGCTCGATATCGCGCTCCAGGTCGCCGACGAGGTCGGCATGCCCCTGATGGCGCATATCGACCATCCGCCGCCGAGCTATGAGGAGGTGCTGGCGCGCCTGCGCCCCGGTGACGTGCTCACCCATGCGTTCCGTCCGTTCCCGAACACGCCGGCGACCGCGCAGGGCACGGTGAAGAAGGCGGTGCTGGATGCGCGCGAGCGCGGCGTGCTGTTCGACATCGGCCATGGCAAGGGCTCGTTCGCGTTCAAGACCGCGCGTGCGATGCTCGCCAACGGCTTCTATCCGGACACCATCTCCTCCGACATCCATCAGCTCTGCATCGACGGCCCGGCCTTCGACCAGGTCACGACGATGTCGAAGTTCCTGTGCATGGGCATGTCGCTGTCGGATGTGATCGCCGCCTCGACGGAGAATGCCGCGATGGCGCTGCGGCGGCCCGAGCTCGGCAGCCTCAAGCCGGGCAGCGTCGGCGACGCCACGCTGATCTCGGTGAAGGAAGGCCAGTTCGACTACGAGGACGTCGTCGGCGAACACCTCATCGGCGACCGCAAGATCGTCTCCGAAGGCGTCGTGATCGGCGGCCGCTGGTGGCATCCGAACTAGAGCTTCGCCCCTCCCCGTAAAAACGGGGAGAGGGAGAGCAGCTCAGTCGTTCTTGTCCACATTCCAGAACATCGGCGTCGCCGGGCCGTCGATCACGCCGGTGAGCGATTTACGCCATGCGCTCGGCGCCTGGAACTGGCCGAGCGGGACGTAGATCACCTGATCGTAGGCCTCCTTCTGCACTTCGAGGGCGATCTTCTTCTGCTCTTCCGGCGAGGTGGCGCGGGCAAAGGCGTCGCGCAGCTCCTCGAGCTTGGGGTCCTCGGACCAGCCGAACCAGCCGCCCTCCTTGCCCTTGCCGACCATCGCGCCATTGACGAGCGGGTTCATCGAATCGGCGGCGCCCTGGTAGGTGAAGAACATGTTCCAGCCACCTTCCTTCGGGGACTTCTGGTTGGCGCGGCGGGTGACCACCGTCTGCCAGTCCATCGCCTGAAGGTCGACCTTGAAACCGGCCTCGCGCAAGAGCTGAGCGGCCACGACCGGCTGCGCTTTCAGCAGGATCTGATCGGTCGGCGCCAGGATCACCACGGGCGTGCCGTCATATCCGGCCTCGGCCAACGCCTTCTTGGCGTCCGCCATACCGTTGCCCTTGATCAGGGTCTCGCCGCCCGCGTCGCTGGCCAGCGGCGTATCGCAAATGAAGAATGCGCCGCAGAACTTGTAATATTTGGGATTGCCGATCTGGGCGTCGAGCACGTCCTTCTGGTTGATCGCGAGCAGCGCAGCGCGGCGGATCTTCACATTGTCGAACGGCGGATGCAGGAAGTTCATCCGGCCGAACGATTGGAAGCCGAATTTGTTCAGGATTGTCACGTTGATGTCCGGATTGGACTCGAGCGTGGGCAGCAGGTCGAACGGCGGGGTTTCAACGAAATCGACATCACCGGATTGCAGCGCGTTGAGCGCGGTCTGCGCGTCCGGCATCGTCAGCCACTCGACACGGTCGACCTTGACCACCTTGCCGCCCGATGTCCATTCCGCCGGCTCCTTGCGCGGTGCGTAGTCGGTGTTCCTTTCGTAGACGGCTTTCACGCCGGGCTGAAATTCGGCAGCCACGAACTTGAACGGGCCGGAGCCGATCTGCTCCGGAATCTGCTTGCTGATCGGGGTCTCCGCAAGCCGCCTGGGCATCATGAAGGCGCAGATCGACGATGGCTTGGCGATCGTCTCCAGCACGAGGCCATAGGGCTCCTTCAGCTTGAGGACGATCGTCCGGCTATCCGTGGCTTCGATGCCTGCCGTGAAGTCCATCAGCTTGCGCGCCATACCGTCGACGCTCGTACCCCAGCGCTTCAGCGAGGCGACGCAATCCTCCGCCGTCACCGGCGCGCCGTCATGCCACTTCAGGCCGTCGCGCAGGGTGAAGGTGTAGGTCAGCTTGTCCGCCGACACCGTCCAGTCGGCCATCTGCGGCCGCACCTTGAAGCTGGAATCGATGCCGAGCAACGTATCGTACACCATGTAGCCATGGTCGCGGGTGATGATGGCCGTCGTGAAGCCCGGGTCTGTGACGCGAAGGTCCGATTGCATCACCGCAGTCAGGATCTTCTTTCCGCTCGCGGCAGCAGCAACCGACGTCCAGGCCACGGGAAGTGCCGATGGCGCAACAGCCGCAAGCTGAAGCAGTTTCCGTCGCGAGACGTGAAATCATTCGCAATTCTCCTGACGCAAGCGAGACCGGATGGCGGTTGCCGATGGGGGGCAGCGTATGGCGGGGAGCCAGACGTGACAAGCAGGGTTGCTTCCACCGATCGGAATTCGTTGGCGACCAAGCAAAAAGGCTGTGCCGCCGAAGCCGGCGGCACGAGCAACCGCCGAAAGTATCGCATTTGACGGACGCGCCTCAGCCGCGTCCTGCCTCCATGATCGCCGTGGCGAGGTGCGCCTGCCGGCCGCGCGACTGGCGCGCGCGGTGAGAGCTACAGCGACCGTGCGATCAACAGCTTCATGATCTCGTTGGTGCCGCCGTAGATCTTCTGGATACGGGAATCGATGAAGATGCGCGAGATCGGGTATTCCTGCATGTAGCCGTAACCACCGAACAGCTGGAGGCATTCGTCGGCGGTCTGGGCCTGCTTGTCCGAGCACCAGTATTTCGCCATCGAGGCGGTGACGGTGTCGAGATCCCCGGCGACCAGGCGCTCGATGCACCAGTCGACGAACACACGCGCGATCATCGCTTCCGTCTTGCGCTCGGCGAGCGTGAAGGCCGTGTTCTGGAAGTCCATCAGCGGCTTGCCGAACGCCTTCCGCTCCTTGGTGTATTCGGTGGTGAGCTTGACGGCGCGCTCCATCGAGGCGACGGCGCCCACCGCGAGCGCAAGGCGCTCCTGCGGCAATTGCTGCATCAGCTGGACAAAGCCCTGGCCTTCTTCCTTGCCGAGCAGGTTTTCCGGAGGCACCGTGACGTTGTCGAAGAACAGCTCTGACGTGTCGGAGGCGTGCAGGCCGATCTTGTCGAGGTTGCGCCCGCGCTTGTAACCATCCGCGCCTGATGTCTCGACCACGATCAGCGAGATGCCCTTGGCGCCGACGTCACCGGTGCGCGCGACCACGACGACGAGATCGGCGGCCTGGCCGTTGGTGATGAATGTCTTCTGGCCGTTGATGACGTAGGCGTTGCCCTGTTTTTTGGCCGTAGTCTTGACGGCCTGCAGATCCGAGCCGGTGCCGGGCTCGGTCATCGCGATGGCGCCGACCATCTCGCCGGAAGCCATCTTCGGGAGCCAGCGCTTCTTCTGCTCCTCCGAGCCATAGTTGAGGATGTAGTGGGCGACGATGGCGCTGTGCACGGAGACGCCGGTCGTCAGCTCCGGCACCGTGCTTTCGAGGTCGTCCAGCACGGCGGCGTCATAGGCGAAGGTCGCACCCAGCCCACCATATTCCTCCGGCACGCTTGCCAGCAATGCGCCCATCTCGCCGAGCCCGCGCCAGGCGAAGCGGTCGACCATCTTCTGCTCGCGCCATTTCTCGGCGTGCGGCGCCAGATCCTTGGCGAGATATTTCCGGAACTGGTCGCGGAAGATTTCGAGCTCTTCGGTCATCCAGGACGAGCGGTAGGGCATGATCACCTCGGTTGATGCGGCCTTCCGGCTTGGTAGGCCAGTCGGCGGCGTCAATTATTGTGTTTTCAGGCTGCGCCGGTGACGCTACCAAGGCGGCCGGGTTCGCGTCTTTCAGGATGGGATTGTGGCCGTCAAAACCAAAGAGCTCAAGCTCGACATCGCGCGCATCGGCGCAGTCTCGGCGATCCTGATGCAGCCTGACAATGCGGGCGCCTGCTACGTTCTGGCGCATGGTGCCGGCACCGGGATGCGGCATGCATCCATGGACAAGATTGCGCAGGGCCTCGCGGATCGCGGCATTGCGACGTTTCGCTTCAATTTTCCCTACATGGAAAACAAGCAGGGCCGCCCCGACCAGCCGGCTGTCGCACATGCCACTGTCCGCGCCGCAGTCGAGGAAGCGGCGCGGCTCTGCCTCGGATTGAAGCTTGTCGCTGGTGGAAAATCGTTCGGCGGGCGCATGACGTCGCAGGCGCAGTCCAAAGCGCCATTGCCAGGCGTGAAGGGGATCGCCTTCCTCGGCTTTCCCCTGCATCCCGATGGCAAGCCGTCGACTGAGCGCGCCGCGCACCTCGCCGACATCGCTATTCCCATGCTGTTCCTGCAAGGCACGCGCGACAAGCTCGCCGATCTCGGCCATCTCAAGCCCGTGATCGAGCGGCTTGGCCCGAAGGCGACGCTGCATGAGGTCGAAGGCGGCGACCATTCCTTCGCGGTGCTCAAAAAGTCCGGCCGCACCAATGACGAGGCGCTCACAGAGGTGCTCGACACGCTCGTGGCGTGGATCGACGCGCTCACCTGAGGCTCAGGCGGAATAAAGGCCCTTGTCACGTGCCTTCTGGATCGCCAGCGCGGCGATCAGGTCGAGCGTCGGCGTCGCCAGGCCGGCGGTGCGCGCGAAGGCGGCCGGCGCCTTCACCAGCACGTCGATCTCCATGGCGCGGCCGAGCTCGTAATCCTGCAGCAGCGACGGCTTGTGGTTGGGCGCCGGACCGCTGCGCGACACGCGCTTGACCTCGGGGATGAAGTGCTGCGCGATGTCGTTGGCCTCGGTCAGCATGCGCGGAATGACTTCGGCGAAGGCCGGGTCGTCGCGCACGCCGCGCGCGGTCTGGCCGGTGAGCAGGCACAACACAGACAGCGACATGTTGGTCAGCAGCTTTGACCAGATCGCCTCGCGGATCTCGGCCACGGGCGGCGATTCCAGCCGCGCGTCGTTGAACACGCCGCGCAGTTTCGTGATGCGCTCGCAATTGCGGTCGTCGCATTCGCCGATCAGGAGGCGATTGCGGTCCGGCGTCAGGTTCTGCACCACGCCGGGTGCGGTCACCTCGTTGGAGGAGAAGATCACGCCGCCGATGATCCGCTCTTTCGGGATGCAGGCGCGCAGGCGTCCGCCCGGATCGAGGAACGATATGTCCGGCGGCGTCGGGTGTCGCGGCGGCAGGCCGATCCGGTACCACCAGGGAATGCCGTTCTGGGCGAACACGATTGCGGTGTCGTCCTGGAGCAGCGGCTTGATGCTGGAAACCAGCCCCGGAAGCGCGGTGGCCTTCAGCGTAGAGATCACCACGTCCTGGGGGCCGAGCTGGGCCGGATCGCCAGTGGCGTTCACCTTGGCGCTCACCTCGGAATCGCCGACGCGCATCCTGAGGCCGCCCGCGCGGACCGCTTCGAGATGCGCCCCGCGCATCACGCATGAGACCTCGTGGCCGGCGCGGGCGAGCCTGACCGCGAGATGGCTTCCGACGGCGCCCGAGCCGAAAATGCAGATGCGCATAGATGATGTCCCGTCCCTAGTCCCTTGGTCGTCGCCGGCGGCAGCATGCCACAAGCCGCCATGCGATGGGCGCGACCGCCCCACGCCAAAAGATATGGATCCGGGCGCGGGGCCTCGGCCATAGTGCGTGGCAATCAATATGTCCGGAGGATCGCCGATGACCGCCAGCCCCGTCCTGTGGAGCCTCGATGCGCGTGGGGTTGCCACCGTTACGCTCAACCGCCCGGAGGTCAACAACGCCTATGACGGCGCCTTGATCGCGGGCGTGCTCGCGGCCATGGACGAGCTCGGCCAAAAGCCCAACCTCCGCGTCGTCGTGCTCAGGGGTAACGGCAAGCATTTTCAGGCCGGCGCCGACCTCAAATGGATCAATGGCGTCCGGCCGCAATCCGCCGAGGCCAACGAGGCCGCGTCCCGGGCGACATTCGAGGCGGTGCAGCGGCTCAACACGCTGCCGATCCCGACCGTCGCGCTGGTGCAGGGTGGCTGCTTTGGCGGCGGCACCGGCGTGATCGCGGCCTGCGACGTCGTGATCGCCGCCGACAACGCCCTGTTCTCCATCACCGAGGTGCGTTGGGGCCTGACCGCCGCAATCATCATCCCGCAGCTCTGCGATGCCATTAGTGTACGGCAAGTTCGCCGTTACGCGCTCACCGGCGAACGTTTCGGCGCCGGGGACGCTCGCCGCATCGGCCTTGTCCACGACGTGGTGCCGCTCGCCGACCTCGAAGCCGCCGGCGCCAAGATGGTCGAGCAATTGCTCGCCAACGGTCCGGAGGCGATGGCCGAGACCAAGCGGCTCGCGCTGGAGAGCTCGTTCGGCGGGATGGCTGTGGAGGATGCGGCGTACACCCGGCTCGTGCAGCTGCATTCGCTGAAGCGGCAGAGCGCTGAAGCAGCGGAGGGGCTGGCGTCGTTCGCCGAAAAGCGGGCGGCGAATTGGGGTGGCGGAAAGACGTGACGGTTGCGCGGTGAGCCTCACAGCGACGTTGCGAGTGACGTCTTGAGGAGCGCTAGCAGTGCCTGCACTGCGGCCGCATTGCGCCGCCGCTCGGGGATGGTGGCTTTCACCCATAGCTCGGGAATTGGAAAGTCGCGCAGCACCGGCTTGAGTGTGCCGTCGCGCAGGGCATCCGCGACGAGATAATGCGACATCAGCGCGATGCCGTTGCCGGCGATCGCGCTGCGCGCCAGCACATGCCCCTCGTTGGAGGACAGCTGCGGGCTGACCTGGATGCTGATGCGGCCGCGCGGCCCGTCAAAGATCCATTCCGGGCCGGTCGGCAGAAAACTGAGGCAGCGATGCTCGACGAGGTCGCGCGGATGAGTTGGCGTGCCGTGCTTCTTCAAGTACGCGGGGGAGGCGCAAAGCAGCCGCTTCAGCGCGCAGAGCGGCTCGTCGACCACGCCGCCGAAGGAGTGCGGGAAGGCACCGATGGCGATGTCGAAACCTTCACTGACGGGATCGACCGGACGGTCGATCAGCACGATCTCCAGCTTCAGCCGCGGGTTCTGGGTCTGAAAGGCGCTAAAGGCGTCCGCAAGCCGCGCCACCGTCAGCGACGTCGGCGCCTTGATGCGGAGGTGGTCGACCAGATCGTGGCCTTTCTCGCCCATGCGCGAGAGCAGATCGGTAGCGTCGGTCACGACGCCGCGCGCGCGATGCACGTAGCGCTGGCCGGCGTCGGTCAGCCGCAATTGCCGGGTCGAGCGGTGAAACAGCGGCGTGCCGATCCGCGCTTCCAGCTGCGTGACGCGCTTGGCCACGACAGAGGTCGAGACATTCAGTTTTCGCGCCGCGGCGGAGAAGCCGGCCGCGTCCGCAGTGGCGAGGAATGCCTGAAGGTTTACCAGAATGTCCATTTTGACCTTTCTCGATTCGAGAAAGCTGATCGCGTATTTTGGTGGATTGTAGCTTGCCTCGCGTTAATTCATAGTCGGGCCCAAGCAAGGATTTTCAGGGATAGGACGCGCCATGCGGGCCACGACGATCGAAGAACCGGCACGCCAGGTGCCGCTTTACGGCGAATACGAAGTCGTCGTGCTCGGAGGTGGTCCGGCCGGCATCGTGGCGGCAGCGTCAGCCGCGCGCGCGGGGCGAAAGACGCTGCTGATCGAGCGTTACGGGTTTCTCGGCGGCATGGGCACCGCTGCCGGCGTCACCAATTTCTGCGGCTTGCATGGCAATGTCTATGGCCAGGCTCATCGGCTGGTGCAGGGCATGGCGTCGGAGTTGCTGGCGCGGATCGATCGCCTGAACGGCCTGAACGCCCCGCATCTGATCCTCGGCAAGGTCTTTGCCCAGGCCTACGACACCGCGGCCTACAAGATCGCGGCCGACGAACTGCTCGCAAGCCAAAAGGTGCACATCCTCTTCCATGTCCTCGGTGCCGGCGTGGTGATGGGCGACGATCGCCGCATCGACGCGCTGATGGTCGAGACAAAGGCGGGCCGGCAGGCGGTGCGCTCAGAGATCTTCATCGACTGCTCCGGCGACGGCGATCTCGCGGTCTGGGCTGGCGCGCCGTTCGAAATCGGCGATGAACATGGCCATCCGCTCTATCCCTCAATGATGCTCCGTCTCAACGGCATCGATCCTGCGAGGGCGGGCGAGGCCTGGCGGACCATCCCGCAACTGATGGAAAAGGCCCTCGCCGCCGGCACGCACAAATTCCCGCGCAAGAGCGCGATCGTGCGGCCGCAAAAATCAGGCATCGAATGGCGGGTGAATTTCACCCAGGTCGCGCGCGAGGACGGCCACGCTATCAACGGTGTCGAGCCCGACGATCTCACCCGCGGCGAGATCGAGGGCCGCAAGCAGGCGCTCGCAGCCTTTGAATTCCTGCGCACCGTGCCCGGTTTCGAAAAATCCTACATCGTGGATCTGCCGCCGCAACTCGGCATCCGCGAGACCCGCCGCATCAAGGGCGGCTACCAGCTCAGCGGCGAGGACGTGCTCGGCTGTGCCTCCTTCGAGGACTCCATCGGCGTCAACGGCTGGCCGATCGAGGCCCATGTGCCCGGCGACGTCGTCTTCACCTTCCCGCCAATCCCCGAATCGCGCGGCTATAACGAATTGCCCTACCGGATGCTGGTGCCTGAAGGCGTCGACAACCTCTTGGTCGCCGGTCGCTGTGCCTCGATGACCCATGAGGGCCAGTCGGCGGCGCGGGTTTCCGGGGCCTGTTTCGTGATGGGGGAGGCAGCCGGTTCCGCTGCGGCGCTGGCGCTGTCTGGAAACCGGATCCCGCGTGACATACCCGTTGAAAAATTGCAGGAAACGTTGAAACAACAGGGCGCCTTCATCGGACGGGACCAGCCGGTGCCCGAAGGCCTGTAACGGACTGCAAGAAAGCGAAGAGAGGAAACGGGATGATTGGGATTGCGCGGCTCGCGGCAGCTAGCCTTTTGGCGATCATGGCGATGGGCACGGCCCGCGCCGAGGACGCGCTGAAGGCCAGGATCGGCGTGCTTCGCCTGTCGTCCTCCGCGCCGGTCTTCATCGCGCAGGACAAGGGCTATTTCCGCGAGGCCGGCCTCGACGTCGAGCTGAAATTCTTTGACGCCGCGCAGCCGATCGCGGTCGCGACCACCTCGGGCGACATCGATTTCGGCGTCACCGCTTTCACCGCCGGTCTCTACAATCTCGCCGGAAAAGGCGTGCTGAAGGTGATCGGCGGCATGAGCCGCGAGAAGGCCGGCTACCCCCTGATCGGCTATTTCGCCAGCAACAACGCCTATGCGGCCGGGCTGAAGATGCCGAAGGACCTCGCGGGCAAGCGCGTCGCGGTGACGCAGGTCGGCTCCTCCTTTCACTATTCGCTCGGCCTGCTCGCCGACAAATACGGTTTCAAGCTCGCCGACGTGAAGATCATCCCGCTGCAATCGCTGTCGAATGCGGCCGCCGCGCTCAAAGGCGAGACCGTCGATGCGGCGCTGCTGCCGATCTCCACCGCGCGAAAGCTGGTGGATGAAGGCGGCGCGAAGTTCCTGGGCTGGGTCGGCGACGAGACGCCCTGGCAATTGGGTGCGGTGTTCGCCTCGCCGAAGACGCTGGCCAACAAGGTGCTGGTGACCAAGCTGCTCGGAGTGCTGGCAAAGGCCGATCGCGAATATCACGACGTCATTCTCGCCGCGATGAAGGACGGCACAGCCCCGATCAACGAGCAGACCAAACCGCTGCTGGAGATCATCGCAAAGTACACCAATCTGCCGCTCGAGCAGGTGGTCGGCAACTGCGCCTATATCGATGCGGACGGCAAACTCGACGTCAAGAACGTCGACAACCAGATCAAATGGCTCCAGGAGCAGGGCTTCGCCGACAAGGGTTTTGACGCGAATGCGATCATCGCCAAGGATTTTGTGAAGGCGGACTAACCCTTCGTCATTCCGGGGCTCGCGAAGCGAGAACCCGGAATCTCGAGGTTCCGGGTCTGATCCTTCGGATCATCCCGGAACGACGGAGAACAGGATAGACGAGACAGAATGGACCTGATCGCCAACCACATCTCCCACCACTTCGGCGATCTCGCCGTGCTCGACGATATCTCCTTCACCGTCGGCGCCGGCGAAGTGGTGGCGATCGTGGGCCCCTCGGGCTGCGGCAAGAGCACGCTGCTGTCGATTCTCGGGGGGCTGCTGCAACCGACATCTGGCGCGCCCGAGCTGCGCGGCACGCCGCCGGCGGACAGCCTCAATCCGCTGACCTTCGTGTTCCAGGATTTTGCGCTGCTGCCCTGGGCGACGGTCGAGGAGAACGTCGAATTCCCGCTGCTGCATACGCAGCTCTCGGCAACCCGGCGGCGCACGCTGGTCGAGGATGCCTTGCGCCGCACGGGGCTGACCGATTTTCGCAAAACCTATCCAAAGCAGCTCTCCGGCGGCATGCGCCAGCGCGTCGGCATTTCCCGCGCGCTGGCTGTGAAGCCTGCGATCCTCCTGATGGACGAGCCGCTGTCGGCGCTGGATTCTCAGACCCGCGAGTTGCTGATGGAGGATTTCGTCCGCCTGCTCGCCGATGGCGGCATGGGCGCGGTCTATGTCACCCATAATCTCGAAGAGGCTGCTCGACTCGCCGACCGCATCGTGGTGCTGTCTCGGCGGCCCGGGCGCATTCGCGAGGTCGTCACCGTGCCGATGACACGCGCCGAACGCGGCGAAACGGCTGCGCGTGAAAAGTTGCTGGCGCTTCAGAACCAGATCTGGTCGCTGATCCGCAACGAGGCGATTGATGCCGAGCGCGAGGTTCAGCATGCTTGATCGCGCGGGTACACCTGTGAAGGACGCAACGACCCGGCGCGTCCGCTTTCGCGGCGCGGGCTTCGTGCCGGCGAGCAGCCGCTTCGGCGGCTGGATCGCGCTCGCCCTCGTCATCGCAATCTGGCAGGCGGCCGGCAGTACCGGTGTCGTCAATCCGCTGTTCCTGCCGGCGCCGTCGGCAATCGTGCGAGCGATCTACGAACTCGCGATCTCGGGAGCGCTGTGGCAGCACTTGTCCGCGTCGATCCTTCGCATTGGCGTTGGCTGGGTGCTGGGCACGACGGCTGGCGTCGCCGTCGGCTTTGCCATCGGCCTGTCGCGGCTCGCGCGCAGTGTTGGCATCACCTTCATCTCGGCGCTGTTCCCGATCCCGAAGATCGCGCTGCTGCCGCTGTTGATTCTCTGGCTCGGCATTGGCGAAGAGCCGAAGATCGCGACCATTGCGCTCGGCGTGTTCTTCTCGACCGCGATCTCGGTCTATAGCGGCGTCGATGCGGTGCCGCGCAACCTCATCCGCATGGCGCAGAGCTTCAACGTGCCGTTCGCCACCATCGTGCGCAAGGTGATCTGGCCGGGCGCGCTGCCCGCGATCCTCGCCGGCTTCCGCATCACGGCCTCGGTCGCGCTGTTGCTCGTCGTCAGCGCCGAGATGATCGGCGCACAATACGGCATCGGGGCGTTCGTGCTCCAGGCGGGCAATCTGATGCAGACCGATCAGCTGCTTGCGGGCGTGGTGATCCTGTCGGTGTTTGGATTGGCGGTGGGCAGGCTGATCAATTGGCTGGAGACGCGGTTGTTGCACTGGCGGTAGCTCCGCCGTGGCTATCCGCCGGATTCATGCGTTCCCGCGATCCTCGCGAAACAAGTCCAGCTTCTGCTGCACCGGTCGATCCGAGAAGCTGAACAGCACGGCATCCGAGTCCGCCTCGTGCGTCACCCATTGCCAGCTTGGCACCACGAACAGATCGCGCGGGCCCCATTCGAAGGTTGCTTCGCCAATGCGGCTGCGGCCATGACCTTCGATCGGACAGAACACTGTCGCATCGGTCGAGCGGTACCTTGCGGTCTTGAACCCCTTCGGCAGCAGCTGGATGAAGGTGCCGATGGTCGGCATCGCGAAATCGCCGGTCTCGGGGTTGCTGAACTTCAGCTTCAGCCCGTGGCAGGCGTCCCATTCCTCGCGCGTCCTGGCTTTCTCCAGCGCCTCGCGGGTGTAGGCATAGGGATAGCTGAAGATCGGCGAGGTCTTCGACGATCGCTTCACATCGACCGGCAGCAGATTATGGCCGTAGCGCGCAAAGCTGTCGCCGGCGGGCCTTGTGATCTTCTGCTGGTCTTCCTTTGAGCCTTCCGCGAAGGAGCAGTCGAAGAACTGCACCAGCGGAATATCGAGGCCGTCGAGCCAGAACATCGGCTCGCTCGTTTCGTTGGAATGATCGTGCCAGGCCATCGACGGCGTGATGATGAAGTCGCCGGGCTCCATCGCGGTGCGCTCGCCGTCGACTGCGGTGTGGGCGCCCTTGCCCTCAAGCACGAAGCGCAGCGCCGACTGGCTGTGGCGATGCGCGGGCGCGACATCGCCGGGCACGACCATCTGCACACCGGCATAGAGCGAGGTCGTGATCTTGGACTGTCCGCGCAGGCCCGGGTTCTCCAGAACCAGCACGCGCCGCTCGGCCTCCTTGGCGGTGATCAGCTTGCCGGCCTCGGTCATGTAGTTGCGGACAACGTCGAATTTCCAGAGATGCGGCCGGCAGGCGCTCTTCGGCTCCGGCGTGATCAAATCGCTCATCACCGTCCACAGCGCGGTGAGATTTTCGCCGTCGATCTTCTTGTAGAAGGCTTCGCGTTCCGGCGTCTTGGTCACGGCTTCCATGGTGCGGCTCCCGTCCGTTTTGTTGATTGACAGTATACTTACGGTCTAGGTAGCGTCAACGTGACGAACAAGAATGAGAGGGAGGGTTCGATGAAGCTGCACGGCTATTTCCGCTCCAGCGCCGCCTACCGGGTGCGGATCGCGCTGAACCTCAAGGGCCTCGGCGCCGAGCACCTGCCGCATCACTTACGCAAAGGCGAGCAATGCGCGCCGGCCTATCTCGCCATCAATCCGCAGGGCCTGGTGCCGGCACTGGAGGATGATGCGGGCGCGGTGCTGACCCAATCGGTCGCCATCATCGAATGGCTCGACGAGACCCATCCCAACCCCCCGCTGCTGCCGAAAGAACCGCTGCAACGCGCCAAGGTGCGCGCCTTCGCACTCGCGATCGCCTGCGATACTCACCCCGTCCAGAATCTGAAGGTGCTGGCGCGGCTGCGCGAGCTTGGTCTTGCCGAAGACAAGGTCCAGGAATGGGCGGCCTGGGTCAATCGCGAGGGGCTGTCGGCCTGCGAGACGCTGATCAAGGACGAGCCGGGGCCGTTCTGCTTCGGCGATGCGCCGACGCTTGCCGATCTCTGCCTGGTGCCGCAGCTCGCCAACGCGCGCCGCTTCGGCGTCGACGTCTCGGCCTATCCGCGCCTGCTCAAGGCGGAAGCCGCCGCAAAGGCGTTGGCCGCCTTCGCCAATGCCGCACCGGAGAAGCAGCCCGATGCCGAGTAAGCCTGCTCCTCCGATCACCATCGACGCGGTCTATGCCGCGCCGGGCTATCTGTTCCGGCGCATGCAGCAGATCGCGGTCTCGATCTTCATGGAGGAGTGCAAGGCGTTCGACCTGACCCCGGTGCAATATGCGGCGCTGATCGCGATCCACACCCATCCCGGCATCGACGCGACGCGGCTGTCGGCGGTGATCGCCTTCGACCGTTCCACGCTCGGCAGCGTGATCGAACGTCTGCAAGCCAAGGACTATATCGAGCGCAAGGCGGCGCCCGAGGACAAGCGGATCAAGCTGCTCTATCTCACCAAGGCGGGCGCCGCGATCCTGCGCGAGATCATCCCGGCCGTCGAGCGCGCGCAGGCGCGCATGCTGGAGCCGCTGAAGCCAGCTGACCGCAAGGCGCTGATGGGGCTGCTGGTCCAGCTCGTCGACCTCAACAACGAGGCATCACGCGTGCCGCTGCGTGCAGAGAATGCGCTCGAGCATCTGGGAAAGACGGGGTGAGGGGATGAACCGAGCCTTTAGCGATAAAAATCCGCTCGTCGTCCCGGCCTTCGCCGGGACGACATCGAGAATGTGGCAACGCTGGCGCCTCACATCCGCAACAACGCCTGCCGATCGATCTTCCCCGTGCCCGTCTTCGGCAACTCGTCGATGAAGATCACCTCGCGCGGGTATTTGTAGGGCAGCAGCTTGCCCTTCACGTAGTCCTGCAGCCGCCGCGCCGTCTCGCTCTGGTTCACCGCGCGATTGTTCATCACCACCACCGCCTTCAGCGTCATCCGCCGGTCCGGCAGCTCGGCTGCGAACACCGCGCATTCGCGGATGTCGGGGTGGTCGGCGAGGCACAGCTCGACTTCGAGCGGATAGACCCACTGGCCCGAGATCTTGATGAGATCGTCGGCGCGGCCGCGGAAGAAGTGAAAGCCGTCGGCATCACGGACGAAGCGATCGCCGGTGTAGATCCAGCCGCCTTCACGGATGGTCTCGGCGGATTTGTCTGGGCGGTTCCAGTATAGCGGCGTGCTGGAATCGCCGCGGACCCACAAGATGCCTTCCTCGTTGTCGCCGACGTCGCGGCCGTCCTTGTCCCGCAGCGCGACCTCGTAACCGGGCACGCGTAAGCCGGCGGCGCCGAGCTTCTTCTGCTCGGGGCGGTTGGAGAGATAGATGTGCAGCACCTCGGTTGAGCCGAGGCCTTCGACGATCTCGAGCCCGGTGAGCGTCTTCCAGCCGTTGAAGACTTCGGCCGAGAGCACTTCTGCTGCTGAGAGTGCCATGCGCAACGACGAGAAGTTCGTCAGTTGCGCGCCCTCGGCCTTGGTCAGCGAGGTATAAAGCGTCGGCAGGCCGAAGAAGACCGTCGGCCTGTACTGCTCGATCGCGGCGAAGATCGCGGCGGGCTTCGGCTGGCCCGGCAGAAGCAGCGTCGCCGCGCCCGCCGAGAACGGGAAAGTGACGGAGTTACCAAAGCCGTAGGCGAAGAAGATCTTTGGCACGGAAAAGCAGATGTCGCCGGACGTCAGCTTCAACACATTCCGCGCAAACGCAACATCGCTATAGGCCATGTCGTGCTGGAGATGCACGATGCCCTTGGGCCGGCCGGTCGAGCCGGAGGAGTACATCCAGAACGCCATGTCGTTCCGATGCGTGTCGGCGTCTGCGAGCTCGGCAGGGAATTGCGTGAGCCAGCTTGTCGCTGCGATCGCCTGCGGCGCGGCGTGATCGTCCAGCGCGCCATTCACGACAATCAGCGTATGCAGGCTCGTGTTCTTGCAGGCCTCCGCGTTGAAGCGCGTGCAGAACTCGGACTCAGCGACCGCGATACTCGCGCCGGAATCTGCGAGATAGAATTGCAGCAGGTCCGGTGGCGTCAGCGTGTTGATCAGCAGCGGCACGAAGCCGGCGCGTACCGCGCCGAAGAAGGCGGCTGGATAGGCCGGCGTGTCGTCGAGGAACAGCAGCACGCGGTCGCCGCGCTTCAGGCCGAGCGAAGCAAAACCGTTGCCCCAGCGGCAGGCGTCGGCGCAGAGTTCGGCATAGGTGCGCGTGCCTGCGGGGCCGATCAGCGCGAGCTTGTCGCCGCGGCCCTTGGCGAGATTGTCGAACAGCACGCGGCTGGCATTATAGACTTGCGGAACGGCAAAGCCGATCTCGCGGGCGCCCGCGCAATCGGTGGGCACCTGGTCGCGAATCTCGCTGCTCATGCCGCGTCCCCGCCGTTCTTCTCGGCCTCGTAGCGCGCCATGAAGGCCGGCGACATCGTGCGCAGGCGGGAATCGTCGATACGGCCGGAGCGGGTGATGTAGCTGTACGCAAAGTCCAGCAGGCCGAGCTGCATGTGCTGGGCAAAGTCCTCGTACCAGAAAGCGCTGGTGCGCGCGGCGTCGACGAGCTTCTGCACAACCGGTTTTCGCGCAGCCTGGTAGCGATGCAGCGCAGTCGTCAGATGCGCATCCGATTCCAGCGCCTTGACCAGCGCGATCGCGTCCTCGATCGCGAGCCGCGTTCCAGAGCCGATCGAGAAATGCGCCGAGTGCAGCGCATCTCCAATCAGCACCATGTTCTTGAACGACCAATGCTCGTTCCAGACCCAGGGAAAATTGCGCCAGACCGACTTGTTGGAGACCAGGCAGTGGCCGCCGAGCGTGTCGGCAAACACCTCCTCACAGACACCCTTGGACTGCTCGACGTCCTTGTAGGCGAAGCCATAGGCCTGCCAGGTGGCATGGTCGCATTCGACCAGGAACGTGCTCATGGTCGGCGAGTAACGGTAATGATGGGCGTTGAAGGCGCCGCGGTCGGTCTTCACGAACGTCTGCGACAGCGTGTCGAAGCGCTTTGATGTGCCGTACCAGGCGAATTTGTTGGAGGAGTAGGACAGCGAGGTGCCGAAATCGCCCTCATAGGCGCGGCGCACCAGCGAGTTCAGTCCGTCCGCAGCCACGATCAGATCGTGGCCGTTGAGCTCGTCGATCGCGTGAATTGGCGTGTCGAAACGCGGGGTGACGCCGGCATCAAGCGCGCGCTGCTGGAGGAACTGCAAGAGTTCGAGCCGGCCGATCGAGGAGAAGCCGACACCGTCGATGGCGACATGGTCGCCATGCAGGCTCAGCGTGATGTTCTCCCAGCTCTCCATATGCGGGGCGATCGCATCGACCGTCTCGGGGTCGTCGGCGCGCAAAAATTCCAGCGCCTGGTCGGAGAACACGACGCCAAAACCCCAGGTCGCGTCGGCCGGGTTCTGTTCGAACAGGTCGACTTGATCGTCAGGGTGACGCTTCTTCCAGAGATAGGCGAAGTAGAGCCCACCGGGCCCCCCGCCAATCACGGCGATCCGCAACGACTGCCTCCCTAATTGACAGTATACTTACTATCTAGGGGTAGACTAATGGGCCCCGACCTTCCACGCCAGCGGAATTATCGGCAAGGCGTGGCGCGCCGAGGCTCGCTCCCGGACACTTGTTTTGCGTGTGCCCGAAACCGTCAATTGCGAATCATAGCCAAACCGCGCCGGATTAGCCACAAGCGCGTCAGACGCAACACTTCACCCAGGCCCCGTTCACCAGTACGATGGTGCACCGGACCGCCCCGGCGCGCGAAATATCCTTGCGCGCGCCGCCAGATGTTGATGCGCGCCTCTGTGTGCGCGATCACGCGCAGTCCTATCGTGCCGCAAACGGTGCCAGCACGTCCTTGCAGCCGGGTGACAGCGACGCGGCATTGCTCGCAATGCATTGCACGATGCGGCCGCCGCCGGGCGCCACGCCGGCGCAGAGCGTCCGGATGTCAGCGCCACAGGCGGATCGGACGATGAACAGCTCTTCGCGCGGCCGCAGCGGCCGCAATACGATCACGGCGGGTGCGGCAGCCGGTGCTGCTGCCGCAGCCGGTGCGGCTCCCGCAGGCGCGGCGGCTGCCGCACCGCCGCCGGATGCGGCACTCACCGCCTTCGCGCAGGCGGCCGACACATTCGCCTTGTTCTTCTCCAGACATTCGAGCGCGGGGGCGCCACCCGGCGGCACGCTGGCGCAGACTTTTGGATAGTCGGCGCGGCAGGCGCTCTTGATCGCGGAGACCTGCGCGCTGCTCGGCTGCTTTGGCGCGGCAGCTTTTGGAGCGGCTGCGGCGGCTGGCTTGGCCGCCGGCTCGGCAGCGGGTGCAGCTTCCGTCTTGGCTGGCTCAGATTTGGCTGGCTCAGATTTGGCGGGTTCAGATTTGGCCGGTGCAGCTTCGGTCTTCGGAGCCGCAGCGGGCTCGACCGCGCGAACCGCGGTTTGGCATCCCGATGACAGGCTCGACATGTTCTTCTGCAAACACTGATACGCTTCCACGCCGCCGGGCGTCACGCTCGAGCAGTGCGCCATGAAGTCCGAGCGGCATGCGGAGCGGATGGCGCTCTTCTGAGCCTCGGTCGGCGCTTGCGCGAATGCGGGTATTGCAGTTGCGAAGAGAGTTGCCGCGAGCAACGCCGTGCGCGTCCAAGCGTGTTTCAACGTGTTGAACATCTGAGTGAATTCCTGCCCTGTCGGCAACGCCGACGCGTTATTAAATGTGATGCAAGCGCAATCGTCGCGAATGATGCCTCGCGCGCGATATCTTTGGCCGCTTTGGCCACTACCGCAAGTAGATCATACCTGCGCAATTGCGACGTAACAACGTCGTCAGAGTTTGACCATGCGCTTGCCGCGGTTCTCGCCCGCAAGCAATCCGATCAGCGCCTTCGGCGTGTTCTCGAGGCCGTCGATGATGTCTTCCTGCACCTTCAGCTTGCCGGATTTGACCCAGGCCTGGAGATCGGCGAGCGCGCGCTGGCTCTCCTTCATGTAGTCCATCACGATGAAGCCCTGCATGACGAGCCGCTTCACCACGATCAGCCCGGGCACGCCGCGCGGGCCGTGCGCGGAGGGCGCGCCGTCATATTGCGAAATCGCGCCACAGCAGGCGATGCGGCCGTAATTGTTCATCTGCGGCAGGCAGGCTTCCAGAATGTCGCCGCCGACATTGTCGAAATAGACGTCGATGCCCTTTGGCGCGGCCGCGCGCAACGCCTTGAACGTCGCGCCGTCCTTGTAATCGACGGCGGCATCGAAGCCGAGCTCGGAGGTCAGCCAGTTGCACTTGTCCGCGCCGCCGGCGATGCCGATGACGCGGCAGCCTTTGATCTTCGCGATCTGTCCGACGATCGAGCCGACCGAGCCCGCGGCCGCCGAGACCACGACGGTCTCACCTTCCCTGGGCTTGCCGATCTCCAGCAGACCGAAATAGGCTGTGAGGCCGGCGATGCCGAAGACGCTGAGCAGATGCGTCATCGGCTCGAGCTTCGGCATCTTGGTGAGATGCGTTGCCGGCACCGCGGCATATTCCTGCCAGCCGGTGTCGCCGAACACGATGTCGCCGGGCGCGAGCCCCGGTGCCTTCGAGCTCACGACCTCGGCGATGCCGCCGCCGGCCATCACGCTGTTGGCTTCGACGGCTGAACGATAAGTCGCGCCGTGCATCCAGGCGCGGTTGGCGGCATCGAGCGAGATGTAGCGCACGCGCAGCAAGGCCTCGCCGTCCTTCGGCTCCGGCGCGGCGCTCTCCACCATCTTGAAATGCTCGGGACCGAGCTTTCCGCTGGGCTTTTCCACCAGAAGGATTTGACGATTGATGCTGGCGCTCATGGTGTTTCCTCTTTGATTGCTTGGTGATTATTGATGCAGCCGCAGCCAAGAAAACGTGCAAGCCGTATTTGTGCGCTGCATGAAAGCTAGATCGCCGCCTCCAGTTTCACAACAGGAACATCCGGACAATGCGATCGCACGCCAAGCGTGTTGCGCAGTCGTCATATCTGCGACATCATGAAGCGGCCGGTGTCGTGGGGGTCTTTGATGTCGAACAGGTTCACGCAATACATTTTGGCGGCGATGGTGCTGGGCATCATCATGGGGTCGGCGATCTACAACTTCCTGCCGGATACGCGCGGCGACTGGGCCTCGTCCATCAATCTGGTCGCCGTGATCTTCCTGCGCCTGATCAAGATGATCATCGCGCCGCTGGTGTTTGCGACCCTGGTCGGCGGCATCGCGCATATGGGCTCGGGCTCCAAGCTCGGCCGCATCTTCGCCAAGACCATGGGCTGGTTCGTGAGCGCCTCCTTCGTCTCGCTGATGCTCGGCCTCGTGATGGTCAATTTGCTTCAGCCCGGTGCCAACTTCCCGGGCACACTGCCGGACAAGGCGCAATCGACGGGCCTGCCGGTCTCGGCCTTCTCGATCGAGAAATTCCTGACCCATCTGATCCCGACCTCGATCGCGGACGCGATGGCACAGAATGAAATTTTGCAGATCGTGATCTTCGCGGTGTTCTTCTCGGTGGCGATGGGCTCGATGCCCGAGCGCTCCAAGCCGATCCTGGCGCTGATCGACGATCTCGGCCACATCATGCTCAAGGTGACGAGCTATGTGATGCTGTTCGCGCCGCTCGCGGTCTGGGCCGCCATCACTGCAACGGTGGCCAAGAACGGCCTGCTGGTGCTCTGGAAGCTGATCGTCTTCATGGGCGGCTTCTATCTCTCGCTGATGATCCTGTGGAGCATCCTGGTGATCGTCGGCTTCATCGTGATCGGGCCACGCTACAGCCATCTGTTGAAGCTGATCCGCGAGCCGCTAATGATCGCTTTCTCGACCGCGAGTTCGGAAGCGGCCTATCCGAAGACGCTGGAGGGTCTCAACCGCTTCGGCGCCTCGTCGCGGATCTCGAGCTTCGTGCTGCCGCTCGGTTACTCCTTCAACCTCGACGGCACGATGATGTACTGCACCTTCGCGAGCATATTCATCGCGCAGACCTATCACATCGAGATGTCGCTCTCGACGCAGCTCGCGATGCTGGCGACGCTGATGATCACCTCCAAGGGCGTCGCCGGCGTGCCGCGCGCATCCCTCGTGGTGATCGCCTCGACGCTTGCCCAGTTCGGCATCCCTGAGGCCGGCCTGCTGATGATCATGGGCATCGACACCTTCCTTGACATGGGCCGCAGCGCCACCAACGTGATCGGCAACTCGCTCGCGACCGCCGTGGTCGCGAAATGGGAGGGCGAGCTCGGGCCCGAGCATGCGATGGGGCCGGGCGACGCCGTGCCGGGCGATATGATTCCCGGCGAGGTGCCCGCGATGGCCGGCCATTGATGGGACGCACCACCATGCGCCTGACAGGGGCCATTCTGTTGCTGGCAGCCAGTCTGCTGGCAACCGGTGCCTCCGCCCAGACCGGCGGCAGCGAAGGGCTTAGCCCGACGCTGCTCGCCATCAAGCATGCGCACACCGTGCGGCTCGGCTATCGCGAAAGCTCGCCGCCGTTCTCCTTCCTCGACCAGGCCAACCGCCCGATCGGCTACAGCCTCGAGCTCTGCGAGGCCATCGTCGAGGAGATCGGCGTCGAGGTCGACGATCCCAATCTGAAGATCGACTACGTCAAGGTCACCTCGGATGACCGCATCGACGCCATGCTCCAGAACAAGATCGATCTGGAATGCGGATCGACCACGGCCAACGCCGAGCGCGGCAAGCGGGTGGCCTTCTCGCCGCTGATGTTCGTCGCCGGCACCAAGCTGATGGTGCCGAAGGCCTCGAGCGTGCAGGCGCTGACGGACCTGAAGGGCAAGACCATCGTGGTCACGAAGGGCACCACCAACGAGCAGGCGATCCAGGCGGCCGACAAGAAATCCTCGCTCGGGTTGAACATCGTCGTCGGCGCCGATCACGAGCAGTCGTTCCAGATGCTCGCCGACGGCAAAGCCGATGCGTTCGCAACCGACGACATCCTGCTGTCGGGCCTGATCGCGCGCCACAAGGCGCAGGACAAGTTCCGCGTCACCGGCGACTATCTGTCCTACGACCCCTACGGCATCATGTTCCGCAAGGGCGAGCCGCAATTCTCGGCCGTGGTCGATCGCACCTTCCGCAAGCTCGGCTCCAACCACGATCTCGTGCCGCTCTACAACAAATGGTTCATCGCGCGTCTCCCCACCGGCGAGCGGATGAACGTGCCGATCTCGCTGCAACTGGAAGAAGCCTTCAAGGCGATGGACGATTCCGCGAGCGCGAACAATTAGCGCGCCGCAAGCTCGCTGCACCCTCTCCCGCAAGGGGAGAGGGGCAGCGGCGTCCTGCTATTCACATTTCTCACACCCCTCGACGAACCCACCCCCACGGCTTACCTGTGATGCCGTGCCGCCCCGTATCCTCAAAATTTCGGCCGAGCCGGCCGCGCTGTTGCCCGACCGCTTCCAGGAATGGTTCGCGGCACGCGGTTGGTCGCCGCGCGCGCATCAATTGGCGCTGCTGGAGAAGGCGCGCGAGGACGCTAGCGCGCTGCTGATCGCGCCAACTGGCGCCGGCAAGACGCTGGCGGGATTTCTGCCGACACTGGTGGAGCTGAGTTCCGCCCCGGCGACCGCGGCGAAATCCGTGGTCTCCACCGGCCGCGCCGTGCAGCGTAGCAGTGGTCTGCACACCCTCTACATCTCGCCGCTGAAGGCGCTCGCCGTCGACATCGCGCGCAATCTGGAACGGCCGGTCGCCGAGATGGGCCTGCCGATCAAGGTCGAGACCCGCACCGGCGATACACCGGTGTCGCGGCGGCAGCGGCAGCGACGCTATCCGCCGGACATTTTGCTGACCACGCCCGAGCAGCTCGCGCTGCTGCTGTCCTCCGACGACGCGCCGTTCCTGTTCGCCTCCTTGAAGCGCATCGTGCTGGACGAGCTGCACGCGCTGGTGACCTCCAAGCGCGGCGACCTGCTCTCGCTCGGGCTGGCGCGGCTGTGGCGGCTGGCGCCCGGGATGCGCGCGATCGGCCTGTCGGCGACCGTGGCCGAGCCGGAATTGCTGGCGCGCTTCCTGGTGCCTCAGCTCAAGGACAAGGCGGAGTCGGCCGACATCGTCATCGCCGGCGGCGCGGCGCCGCCGCAGGTCGAGATGCTGGATACGCGCGAGCGGCTGCCCTGGGCCGGTCACAGCGCGCGTCACGCGCTTCCCGAAATCTACCAGCTGATCAAGGCGAACAAGACCACGCTGGTCTTCGTCAACACCCGCAGCCAGGCCGAGATGCTGTTCCAGAATCTCTGGCGCATGAACGACGACAATCTTGCGATCGCGCTGCATCACGGCTCGCTTGACGTCGCCCAACGCCGCAAGGTCGAGGACGCGATGTCGGCAGGCAAACTGCGCGGCGTGGTCTGTACCTCCTCGCTCGACCTCGGCGTCGACTGGGGTGACGTCGATCTCGTCGTCAATATCGGCGCGCCGAAGGGCGCCTCGCGCCTGATGCAGCGGATCGGCCGCGCCAACCACCGTCTTGATGAGGCCTCGCGCGCGGTGCTGGTACCGGCGAATCGTTTCGAAGTGCTGGAGTGCCGTGTCGCGATCGATGCCATCGCCGAGAACGCGCAGGACACCCCGCCGCTGCGCATCGGTGCCCTCGACGTGCTGGCCCAGCACGTGCTCGGCTGCGCCTGTGGCGAGCCGTTCCTCTCGGACGAGCTTTACGACGAGGTGCGCACCGCCGCGCCCTACGCCGATCTCACGCGGCAGGATTTCGACGACGTCGTCGATTTCGTCGCCACCGGCGGCTATGCGCTGAAGACCTATGAGCGCTTCGCGCGCATCAGGCAGGACAAGCAGGGCCGCTGGCGCGTGGCCAATCCAAAGGTCCGGCAGAGCTACCGCATGAATGTCGGCACCATCGTCGAGGACGACATGCTGAAGGTGCGCCTCGTGCGCTCGCGCGGCAGTGGTGCGGGCTCGACCGGCGTGATCGCGCGCGGCGGCCGATTGCTCGGCGAGATCGAGGAGGCCTTCATCGAGGGCCTGAGCCCGGCCGATACGTTCGTGTTCGGCGGCGAGGTGGTGCGCTACGAGGCGCTGGTCGAGGACCAGGTCTATGTCTCGCGTGCCAACGACAAGGATCCGAAAGTGCCGTCCTATATGGGCGGCAAGTTTCCGCTCTCGACCTATCTCGCCGAGCGCGTCCGCCGCCTGCTCGACGACGGGCGCGCCTGGAATGCGTTGCCTGAGCAGGTACGCGACTGGCTGTCGCTGCAAAAGGATGTGTCGCGCGTGCCGGCGGTGCGCGAGTTGCTGGTCGAGAGCTTCCCGCGCGCCAACAAGCATTACATCGTCTGTTATCCCTTCGAAGGACGCCTCGCGCACCAGACGCTCGGCATGCTCCTGACGCGCCGGCTGGAGCGCGCCCGCGCCCGGCCGCTCGGCTTCGTCGCCAACGAATATGCGGTTGCGATCTGGGGGCTCGGCGACATGTCCTTCATGATCCGGAACGGCAAGCTCGACCTCAACGCGCTGTTCGATCCGGATATGCTCGGCGACGACCTCGAAGCCTGGCTCGCCGAGTCTGCCTTGATGAAGCGCACTTTCCGGAATTGCGCGATCATCTCCGGCCTGATCGCGCGCCGGCACACCGGCGAAGAGAAGAGCCGCCGCCAGGTGCTGTTCTCGACCGATCTGGTCTACGACGTGCTGCGAAAACATCAGCCCGATCACGTTCTGTTGCGCGCCGCGCGCGCCGATGCCGCCACCGGCCTGCTCGATCTGCGTCGCCTCAGCGACATGCTCACCCGCATCCAGGGCCACATCACGCACCGGGAACTCGATCACGTCTCCCCGCTCGCCGTCCCCGTGATGCTGGAAATCGGCCGCGAGTCAGTTTATGGCGAAGCTGGAGACGAGCTGCTGGCGGAGGCCGCCGATGAACTCGTCAAAGAGGCTATGTCGTAGCTGCAGCAACAATGACTTTTCGGGCCACCGATCCGTCCACATCGTCATGCCCGGGCTTGTCCCGGCCATCCGCGTCTTTCTTGCAGCGCCAGGAACGGGGACGGTCGGGCATAGGCGAGCGGAAGCGACGCCGTTTTTCGAACGGCTACGCCCGGCCATGACGGAGCAAGCGGCACTATCGATCACTTCAACGCGCACGCTGGATGTTGCCAGCGTGTCGTTTCATGCCGATCTGTCCGGCGCAATGTTCTGGGAGGAGCAACGGCTGCTCGTCGTTTCCGACCTGCACCTGGAGAAAGGTTCCAGCTTCGCCACGCGCGGCGTGCTGCTGCCGCCCTACGACACGTTGGCAACGCTGAGCCAGCTCGCTGCTGTCATCTCCCGCCATAATCCGCGCGTGGTCATCGCGCTCGGCGACAGTTTTCACGACCGCGTCGCGCATGAGCGCCTCTCGGCGGACGACCGCGATGGCCTCGCCGCACTTCAGACGGGGCGCGACTGGATCTGGATCTCGGGCAATCACGATCCGGCGTTGCCGAGCGATCTCGGCGGTAGCGTCGCGGACGAAGTCGCGATCGGCCCGATCACCTTCCGCCACGAGCCGACCGGCGCGCGCGGCGAGATCGCCGGCCATCTCCATCCCAAGGCCCGCGTCTCCACGCGCGGCCGCTCGATGGAGCGCCGCTGTTTTGCCTGTGACGGAGAGCGCGCCGTGATGCCCGCCTTCGGCGCCTATGCCGGTGGCCTCAGCATCCGTGATGCCGCGTTCGCAAAGATCTTCCCGGAGAATGGTTTTATCGCGCACCTCCTCGGCGACCGCCGGGTGCACGCCATCGCGGCGTCACGGTGTTATTAGGCCGCTTTCGCCTGCACATCGTCGCAGAACTCCGCGAGCCGATCGGCTAGCCGCAGCGTTGCGGGGCTCGCACCTGGCGCGGCCATCAACGCGACCTCCGTCCGGCTGATCGGCGCAAAGCCGTCCTTCGCCGTCAGCACGCGGTGATCGGTCTGGATCGACATCTCCGACAGGATGCTCAGTCCCATGCCGGCGGCGACCGCGGCCTGGATGCCGGCAAGAACTCGATGAGGTGTAGGACATGTGCCAAATGCGGCCCGCGCTCTCCAGCGCGTGGATGGCGCCGGCACGGTAGAGGCAGCCGAGCGGAAAACCGATCAACGGTACCGAGGCGACGTCCGCGTGGATCGGATGGCTCTTGCTGGTGACCCAGTGCACCTGCTCCGGCCACACCGCGATCGCACCCTTCTCGCCGGCTTCGCGCTTGAACAGCGCAAGATCGAGCTCGCCGCGTTCGAGGTCGCGGGCGAGGTTCTTGCTCTGGTCGGCGCGCACATCGAGCCGCAGGCCCGGATGCGAGCGCGAGAACGTCCCCAGCAATTTTGCCAGTTGATACGCCGCAAAATCCTCGGGGATGCCGAGCCGGATCGCACCTTCGCTGTCGGGCTCGCGCAGCACGTCGCGTGCCTCCTCGGCGAGCGAGAGCAGCCGCCGCGCATAGGAGAGCAGCCGTTCACCGGCTTCAGTCGGGCGCACGTCCTTGCCGTCCCGGTGCAACAGCACCTGGCCGACATCCTCCTCCAGCCGCTTGATCTGCTGGCTGACCGTCGATTGCGTGCGATGGACGCGCTCGCCGGCACGGGTGAAGCCGCCGGCATCCACCACTGAGACAAAGGTGCGCAAAAGCTCGAGATCGAGCATGGGGCCTCCATTCGAAAATCCACTGACTACAAGTTAATCATTTAATTTCCAAATGACAAGCCGGGTCCCTAGATCGAGGGCTCAGGAGAATGCCCCCCATGTCGCTCGCCCCCTCGATTTCGCTCCCCCGCAGCCGCTTCAACGCCTTGCCGCTCGCTATCGGCGTGTTCTGCCTGCTCTGGAGCTACGCCTTCGTCGCCGGCAAGATCGGCGTCACCCATTGCCCGCCGCTGATCCTGCTCGCCGCCCGCTTCTCGCTTGCCGGCATTTTGATCCTGGGCGCCACGCTGATCCGCGGCGACTGGTCACTGTCGTGGCGCGACGCCGCGATCTTCGCGCTGCTCGGGATTGCCAACAACGCGCTCTATCTCGGGCTCGGCTACACCGGCCTGCAATCGGTCTCCGCCGGCCTCGGCGGTCTTATCGTCTCGGCCAATCCGGTGTTCACAGCCGCGCTCGCGGCGCTGCTGCTCGGCGAAGGCATGACCTGGCGCAAGGCCAGCGGCCTCCTGCTCGGCATCATCGGCGTCACCCTGATCGTCTGGCACCGCCTGTCGGTCGGCACCGATAGCCTGTACGGCATCATCTTCACGCTGGCCTCGCTCGCCTCCATCGTCGCCGGCACCATTTTGTTCAAGCTGCTCGCGCCAAAGGGGTCCCTGTGGATCGGCAACGGCGTGCAGAACCTCGCCGCCGGCATCGTGCTGACGCCGGTCGCGCTGACCTTCGCCGACGTGCATGCGATCGATTTCACGCCGAGCCTGATCGGCGCCTTCGCCTTTCTCGTGCTCGGCGGCTCGATCCTGGCCTACTGGCTCTGGTTTCATCTGCTGAAAGTGTGTGGCGCGACCGCTGCCAGCGCCTATCATTTTCTGATGCCGCCGCTCGGCATGCTGTTCGCCTTCATCGTGCTCGGCGAGCATGTCGAGATGCGCGACCTGCTCGGGATCATTCCGGTGGCGCTCGGCATTTACCTGGTGACGCGCCCCGCAAAGCCCGTCGCGTAAGAGGAGTTTCTCATGCCCATTTCCATCACCCTGATCGGCGGTCCCACCGCGCTGATCGAGATCGACGGCTTTCGCCTGCTCACCGATCCGACCTTCGATGCGCCCGGCGCCTACCAATTGCCGCATGTGAAGCTGGAGAAGACCATCGGGCCCGCGTTGAAGGCCGACGCGATCGGCCCGATCGATGCCGTCCTGCTCAGCCACGACCAGCATTCGGACAATCTCGACAATTCCGGCCGCGAGTATCTGAAGCACGCAAAGCGCGTGCTGACGACCGAGGCCGGTGCCAAGCGTCTCGCAGGCCATGTCGAAGGCCTCGCGCCCTGGGCGACCTCGCATCTGAAGGATCGCGACGGCAATTCGCTGACGATCACCGCAACGCCCGCGCGTCACGGCCCGGCCGGCATCGAGCCGCTGTCCGGCGACGTCATTGGCTTCGTGGTGTCGTCGAGCAGGACCGACACGCGTCCCATCTACATCAGCGGCGACACCACCTGGTTCGACGGCGTCGCCGAGGTCGCGCGCCGCTTCAAATGCGGCGTGGTGATGCCCTTCGCGGGTGCCGCGCAAACGCGTGGGCCGTTCCATCTCACCATGGACACCAACGACACCATCGAGACCGCGCGCGCCTTCCCCGATGCCATGATCGTGCCGGTGCACACCGAAGGCTGGGCGCATTTCCGCCAGAACAGCGAGGATTTGCGCAAGACGTTCGACGTGCTGGGTTTCGGGCCGCGGCTGCGACTACTGGAGCCGGGCGTGCCGACGGTGGTGGAGGCGCCGTGAGCGCGCCCACACGGCCGTGATCAATGCGCCGCCGAAGCTGACTTCTTGGTCGCAACGGGCTTCGGTGCCGGCTTTGTGCTCGTCTGCGAGCCACCGTCCCAGCCGCCGGCGGGCGTCGTCACATTGACGGCGTCGTCGGGCTGCGGTTCGGCGCTGAAAGTCTGGATCGCGAGCTTGGCGGCGGCGAGCGACTGCGGGTCGAGACGCTTGGCGACGTCGTCGCGCTTGCCGGATGCATCCGCGTCGCCCTGGGCGGCTGCCAGGCTGAACCATTTGTAGGACTCGGCGAGGTTCTGCTCGACGCCGATGCCGCGGGCATAGAGGATGCCGAGGTTGAACTGGCTGTCGGCGACGCCGCGGTCGGCGGCTTTCCGGAACCACTGCGCCGCACTCTTGTAATTGGCGCCGCGTCCGCCACCATCGGCGTCGAGCACGGCGAGATTGTGCATCGCCTTGGCGCTGCCGCGTTCGGCCGCTTGCGTGTAGTAGCGGCGGGCGATGTCGGCATCCTTCTTCACCCCTAAGCCCTTTTCGTAGAGCGTGCCGAGGCGGAAGGTCGCGGGCACCACGCCGGCCTGCGCCGCGCGGTCGTACCATTTGGCGGCTTCGTCGTAATTCGCGGCCACGCCCTTGCCTTCGGCAAAGCGCACGCCGATCTCGTAGGCCGCGGTCGCATCGCCCTTCATCGCTGCGGTGCGCAGGCTTGGACCGCCGATGCCGTCGGGCAGCTTCTCGCTCGGCGGCACCTGGACCGTGCCGAGCCGCGCGCGGCTCGCGCCCGACAGTGCGCCGGTGATGTCGCTGGAGGCCGCGGGCGGTGGTGCAGTGGCGGGAGCGGGCGGGATTTCGACCGAGGCCGTGTTGTCGGAGTTCGCCGCCGGCGCGGCATTGTTCAGGGACTGCTTCCCGATCGGCGTCGGCGAGGTCATCGACGGCGTGACCTGTTCGAGCGCGGCGGGCTTGCTCTCGACCGCCGGTGGAGCCTGCGGCGCGGGCTGGCTCGAAATGTTCTCCATCGCCTGCGGCGCCGGCGGCGCGCTGCCGCCCTCGAGCAGGTTCATCGCCATCTTGAAGGTGCCGAGCACGATCACAACCACGCTCGCGCCGACCAGCAGCGAGCGGATCTTCGAGGTGATGGTCGAGCCGCCGTCCTGGCCCTTGCCCTTGGCGCGGGCCGCGATTGCGGCCTTGGCGCCGCGCGCGGGCTTTTCGGGCGGTTGCGCGCGCGGCAGCTTGCGCGGCGCGCCGCGCGGCCGCGATGAAGCTCGACGACGACACCGGCTCTTTTGGCGCAGCAGGAATTTCGCTGATCGCGCTTTCGGAGGCGGCAATGCGCTCGGACGGCGTGGCCGCACGGCCGTTCGGACGCGTGCCCGGCTCGAGCGGATGATCTGGCGGCAGTTCGGGCGCGATCGCGGCGCGCGCGGGCGCCGTGTGCGGCTCCAGGATCTCGCTGATCGCGCGCGGCGGAACCGGCGGCGCCATCGGCATCGGCGGTGGCGCGGCAGGCGCTGCGGCGTGGAATTCTCGCGGCGCGGCGACAAACGCGCCGTGTGCGGCCTGTTGCGCAGCGGCGGGATTTTGCAGCTCGGGCTTCGGATCGTATTTCGGCTGTTGCGGCTGCGGCCGTTGCTCGCGTGCCATCGGCGCCGGCTCGGCCGGGGCAGCCATCGACATGGGCTCGGGCAGCGCCTGCTGCATCGGCTGCGGCGCGGGCGCCGGCGGCGCGGTGCGCACCGCGCGCAAATCGCCCTCGATCATCGAGAGCCGATCGACGACATGGCCGAGCGTGTTGTGCACGGCTTCCAGCGAATCCTGCGTGCTGCGGTTGGTCTCGGCCTGGCTGAAGCGGATGTCGGAAAGCTCGCGCTTGACGAGATCGACCATGCCGGAATTGGGTGAAGGCGCGGCGCTGCGGCTCTCCGCCAGCGCGGAATATGTGGCCTGCTGCCGCTCAAGGTGGCGCAGGATGTCGTGCAGCCCGTCCTCGACCCGGCTCAGGTTGCCGTTGCGCGAATCGGAGGCGGCTTCGATCCGCTCAAGCAGGTAGGACACCCGCTGTTCGAGATGCGTGAAGGTCGAGGCCGAGTTGTTGCCGACCTGCATGCGGTCGAAACGGTCCGACAGCGCGCGGATCGCGCTTTCCAGAAGTTCGGTGCTCTCGGCCGGCTGCGGCCGCTCGCGCGTTTCCAGCGCGGCGGTGAGCGCGGCGATGCGCTGCTCCAGCACGGCGAAGCTGTCGCTGTGACCAGTAGCGCGGGTGACCTGGTCGACCTTGGACGACAGCAGCTGCACGTCCTCGGAGAGGCGTGCCAGCGCTTCGTTGGAGGCAACGTTGGAGACGATGCCGCGCAGCGCCGAGATCGCGCCTTCGAGCTGGCGCACCGTCGACGGATCGTCGTTGGCACGCAGGATCAGATCGAGCTTGGCGCCGAGATTGCGGATCGCCTCGTCATAGCCGGTGAGCTGCTCGGCAGGCGTCAGCGTGCGCAGCACCTGCTTGATGTCGGCAAGCGCGCGCTCGATGCCGGACAGCACCTGGCCGTCGGTGCCGTTGGAGCGGGTCTCGTCGATGCGACGGTGCAGCGAGCGGATTTCGTTCTCGATCAATTCGATCGCGCGGCGCGGCATCGCCTCGGTGATGGCGTGGCGGATCTCGGCGAGCTCGGAGCGGAAGGCGTTGATCGCCTGCTCGGTATTGTCCGGACGCTGGAGCGACTTGATCTGGTTCGTGATCTTGAGCAGATGGCGTTCGAGTGACGAGAAATCCGGCCCCGGCTGCGGTGGCGGCGGGGTGTAGGCAGGCGTGGGCGGCGCCATCGGCGGCAAGGGCGTGGCATAGGCTGCTGTGGGCGCAATTGACGGCGCGGCGCGCGGCGGAAGCCGCCGCGGCGCGAATCCGTCGAGCTCGCTCTGCCGCGCCGTGATCTCGGCGACCGCGACATCGAGCGAAGCCGGGCTCAGGGGAGGCGAGCTGCGATAGATTTGCGCGGCCGCGCGTTCGACCGCATCGGCCTGGCGCTGGCGCGTCTCGACCGGTGCGGCGCGCTGGGCCTGAGGCTGCTGCGGCCGCGAGATCTGCGACAGGCGGGCATCGAGCCGCGAGATCGCGTCGTTGAGCTGACGGGCGACGCCCTGCTCGCGCGAGACCTCCGGTCGTGAAGCGTCCTGCCGCGGTGCGGGCTTTGAAATCCGTTCGATCTGCTGGGTGATTGCGTCGAGCCGCTGATGGATGTCGGCGACTTCGCGACTCTCCTGGCTCGGTCCCTGACCCGATCCTTGGCTCGGCATCTGCGCTGAACGCGGATCGGGACGCAGGTACTGACGTTGATCCTGGCGCGGATCGTAGGGCTCGCGAAAGTTTGGTGGGGCGGTCTCGCCGAGCGTGGAGTTCAGCCAATCGTTGAGTGACATGCCGGCGCGACGCGCAGCAGCTTCGGCCCGTTCCCTGACGGATGGATCGATGCCGTCAACGCTCCACGATACGCGCGAATTCATGACTCTGTCCGGTTCCGGCTCCGGCGCCCCACCCGGCGCCTCCAGTCTCCCCACGCGCGCCGGTTGTAAGACAACCGAATTCGGCGCGGGTCGTCTGCCTCGAAAACCGACTTTTGTCCGTTACGGTAAATAACGGGTTAAGGAACACAGTCCCGGTGTCTTAAAGTTGGACGGCGGGAACCTCTTGGCGGCGCCGTTTCCCGGCAAAAATATTTCGCCGCAGGCCTGATCGGGCCGTCTCAGGGATAGAGAGCGTCGCGTTCGACGCTCTGCCGCCGACGGCGCGATCACGCACGATGTCAGGCTGACGGAGGATATCGTCCGCGCCGGCGTGAATGTCCGGTTCAACTGGGACAGCCCCGTCGTCACGAAAGACTAAGCCGGGCGCTCAGCCCTTCCCCTCGGCTTGCCGTCGTCCAGCGGCACCACGGTGCCCTTGCTGCTCATCGCCGACAGCGCCTCGAGCGCTTCCTCGCAGAAATCGGCCACCATCTGCTCGTGCCGGGCGCCAAGCCGCAGCAGCAGCAGGTTACCGAGGTCGAGCACCCCCGAGGCCGTCCCCTCCGGGAAATCTTTTCTTCAGGATCCGCTCGTAGTTCTCGTGCCGGTCGCGGTGATGCTCCAGGCGGTCCATCAAATCGGTGCGCATGGGCTCGATGTCGATGCTGTCGAGCGCATGCAGGCGCACCAGGAGGTCGTCCTTGATCGAGGGCGGCGTGCTCGGCCGCGCGGCCCAGTGCCGCAGCGCTGTTCGGCCCTCGGGAGTGAGCGTATAGATGAGTTTATTGGGCTTGCCGGATTGCACGACCTCCCGGCCCTGAATGTAGCCCCGGTCGCGCAGCTTGGAGAGTTCGCGGTAGATCTGCTGGTGGTCGGCCTTCCAGAAGAAGCCGATCGAGGAGTCGAACGTCTTGGCGAGTTCGTAGCCTGTCATCGGACGTTCCGTCAGGCATGCAAGGATCGCGTCGCCCAGTGCCATGACACCGGCCTCCTTCTTCGACATTAACCAGCCAGCTTGACTTTATGCGTATCGGCGCATATGCGTCAATGTGCATATGAGGTGACCCAAGGCCGGAGCTCAAGATCCGACCAGAAAACCCAGCGGAATCAACCTCCTCGCTACTGTGCATGGGGTTGTTTTCGAGTTTTTGCCAAGGCCTTTGATCCACGGGAGGCACCCTGACAATGACCGGCCTCGACTCCTGGTACGCCTTCATGAAGTCTCATGACAGCAAGGCGCTGTGGGACCTGCTGCATCCTGACGCCGTGTTCGAAAGCCCCGTCGTGCATTCGCCGCAGCGCGGGCGCGACATCACCTTCAAATATCTCGCCAGCGCCGAGAAGGTGCTCGGCGGTCCCGGCTTCACCTATGTCGGCGAGTGGACAAGCGCCAACGGTGCCGTGCTCGAATTCAAGACCACGATCGACGGCATCGAGATCAACGGTGTCGACATCATCACCTTCGATGGCGAGGGGCGCATCACCCATTTCAAGGTAATGGTGCGTCCGCTCAAGGCCATCAACATGCTGCATCGCCTGATGGCGGAGCAGCTTGCCGCCCAATCGTAGAGAATTCCACCACTTCTAGGCCCAATCACTTCGAGGCCATATCACTTAAAGGCCCTGCCGGGAGACCACCATGCCGATCTACAAAGCCCCCGTCGAAGACGTGAGCTTCCTGCTCAACGACGTCTTCCAGATCGACCGCTACGACAATCTGGCCGGCTTCTCCGACGCGTCGAGCGATGTGCGCGAGGCGATCCTGGGCGAAGCCGCCAAGCTCGCCGAAGAGGTGCTGCAGCCGCTCAACCGCGTCGGCGATCTCGAAGGCTGCAAGCGTGCCGATGACGGCAGCGTCACCACGCCGAAGGGTTTCAAGGACGCCTTCAAGCAGGTGGCCGAAGGCGGCTGGCTTGGTCTGTCGGCTCCGACCGAGTTCGGCGGCCAGGGCCTGCCGGTGACGCTCTCGCCAGGCCGTCAACGAATTCCAGATCTCCGCCAACATGGCGTTCTCGATGTATGGCGGTCTCACCATGGGGGCGACTGCGGCCCTCATCGTGCACGGCAGCCCCGAGCAGAAGAAGACCTACGTTCCGAAGATGGTGGCGGGCGAGTGGACCGGCACCATGAACCTGACCGAGCCGCAATGCGGCACCGATCTCGGCATGCTGCGCACCAAGGCGGTGCGGCAGGCCGACGGCAGCTTCAAGATATCGGGCACCAAGATCTTCATCTCGGCCGGCGAGCATGATCTGGCTCCCAACATCATCCACCTCGTGCTCGCGCGCGTCGAGGGCGCACCGGCCGGCATCAAGGGCGTGTCGCTGTTCGTGGTGCCGAAATTCCTGGTCAATGCCGATGGTTCGGTCGGCGCCCGCAATGGCGTGGTCTGCGGCTCGATCGAGCACAAGATGGGCATCCACGGCAATTCCACCTGCGTGATGAACTACGACAGCGCCACCGGCTGGCTGATCGGCGAAGAGAACAAGGGCATGCAGGGCATGTTCGTGATGATGAACGAGGCCCGCCTCGGCGTCGCAGTCCAGGGCCTCGCGCAATCCGAGGTCGCCTATCAGAACGCGGTCGCCTATGCCCGCGAGCGCATCCAGGGCCGTTCGCTCACCGGCACCAAGGCGCCGGACAAGCCGGCCGATCCGATCATCGTGCATCCCGACGTACGCCGCACCCTGCTCTCGATCCGTGCCTTCAACGAGGCCGCGCGCGCCTTCGTGATGTGGACCGCGCTGAAGAGCGACGTCGCCCACCGCTCGGAGGATGCCAAGGATCGCCAGGCCGCCGACGACCACATGGGCCTGATGACGCCGGTGCTGAAAGGCTTCCTCACCGATTACGGCTTTGCCAACGCGGTGCAGGCGCAGCAGATGTATGGCGGCCACGGCTACATCGCCGAGCAGGGCATGGAGCAGTTCGTGCGCGATGCCCGCATCGCCATGATCTATGAAGGCGCCAACGGCATCCAGGCGCTCGACCTCGTCGGCCGCAAGCTGCCGCGCGACGGTGGCCGCGCCATCATGGCATTTTTCGGCGAGGTCATGGCCTTCGCCAAGGAGAACGGTGGCGACGAAGCGTTGAAGCCCTTCATCACACCGCTGTCGGCCTCGCTCGGCCATCTCCAGCAGGCCACCACCTGGCTGATGCAGAACGCGATGGCGAAGCCGGACAATGCCGGCGCCGCCGCGACCGATTATCTTCATCTCTTCGGCTTCGTCGCGCTCGGCTACATGTGGGCGAAGATGGCGAAGGTCACGCAGGCCAAGATTGCCGCCAGCGGGGTGACGCCCTATCTCTCGACCAAGCTCGTCACCGGCCGTTTCTTCATGGAGCGGATGCTGCCGGAGACCGCGGCCAATCTCGCGCGCATCCAGGCCGGCTGCGCCACCATCATGGAACTGCCCGCGGAAGCGTTCTGAGAATTTTCGCTTCACCTATAATCTCGATCGCGTCGCGGTCGTCACCAATCGCTGCAATCAGGAGGCTCCCATGGCAGATGCCTATATCTACGATCACGTCCGCACCCCGCGCGGCCGCGGCAAGGCCGACGGCGCGCTGCACGAAGTCACCGCGCTGGCGCTCGCCACCGTGCCGCTGAAGGCGCTGAAGGACCGCAACAACCTCCCGGAGGATTGCGTCGACGACGTCGTGCTCGGCGTGGTCGATCCGGTCGGCGAAGCCGGCAGCGACATCGCGCGTTTCGCGGCACTCAACGCGGGTCTCGGCGAGGCCGTTCCCGGCGTGCAGATCAGCCGCTTCTGCGCCTCCGGCCTCGACGCCGTGAATTTTGCCGCCGCCCAAGTGATGAGCGGCCAGCATGAGCTCGTGATCGGCGGCGGTGCGGAATCGATGAGCCGCGTCGGCATCGGCGCCTCCGGCGGCGCCTGGCCTATGGATCCCTCGATGGCGGTGCCGTCCTACTTCATGCCGCAGGGCGTCTCGGCCGATCTGATCGCCACCAAATACGGCTTCTCGCGCGACGACGTCGACGCCTATGCGGTGCAGAGCCAGCAGCGCGCCGGCAAGGCCTGGGACGAGGGCCGCTTCAACAAGTCGGTCGTGCCGGTGAAGGACATCAACGGCCTCACCATCCTCGCCAAGGACGAGCATATGCGTCCCTCGACGACGATGCAGTCGCTGGCGCAGCTCCAGCCGTCGTTCACGCTGATGGCGCAAATGGGCGGCTTCGACGGCGTCGCCGTGCAGTCGCATCCCGAAATCGAGCGCGTCAATTACGTGCACCACGCCGGCAACTCCTCGGGCATCGTCGACGGCGCCGGTGCTGTGCTGCTCGGCAGCAAGGAGGCCGCCAGCAAGTACGGCCTGAAGCCGCGTGCGAAAATCCGCGCGTTCGCGAATATCGGCTCCGAGCCCGCAATGATGCTGACCGGTCCGGTCGACGTCACCGAAAAGCTGTTCGCGCGGTCCGGCATGAAGAAGTCGGACATTGACCTGTTCGAGCTCAACGAGGCCTTCGCCTCGGTCGTGCTGCGCTACATCCAGGCCTTCGACATCGACAACGCCAACATCAACGTCAATGGCGGCGCGATTGCGCTCGGCCATCCGCTCGGTGCCACCGGCGCGATGATTTTGGGTACCGTGCTCGACGAGCTCGAGCGCACCAACAAGGCGACCGCGCTGGTGACGCTGTGCATCGGCGGCGGCATGGGCACCGCGACCATCATCGAGCGCGTTTAAGGCGAAGGGGAGCAACCAACATGGCTTACAAGAATTTCAAGGTTGAGACCGACGCCGACGGCATCGCGCTCGTCACCTGGGACATCCCGGGCCGTTCGATGAACGTGCTCGACGAGACCTCGACCAACGAGCTCGACGCGATCGTGAAGGAAACAACGAGCGACGCCGCGGTGAAGGGTGTCGTCATCACCTCGGCCAAGGAGGCGTTCTGCGCCGGTGCCGACCTGTCGATGCTCGAGGGCATGAACCAGGCCTACGCAAAAGTCTTCAAGGAGCAGGGCGAGACGGCTGCGAACCAGATGCTGTTCGAGCAGAGCCGGCGCTTCTCGCTCGTGCTGCGCTCCATCGAAACCTCCGGCAAGCCCTGGGCGGCCGCGATCAACGGCCTCGCGCTCGGCGGCGGTTTCGAGATCACGCTGTGCTGTCACTATCGGGTGGCGGCGGAGAATCCCAAGACGCGTCTCGGCCTGCCCGAGGTCAAGGTCGGCCTGTTCCCCGGCGCCGGCGGCACGCAACGCGTGCCGCGGCTGGTGCCGCCGCAGGACGCGATGACGATCCTGCTCAAGGGCGATCCGGTCACGATCGAGAAGGCGAAGCAGCTCAACCTGATCCACGCGATCGTTCCGGCCGCCGATCTCATCAAGGCTGCAAAGGACTGGATCAAGGGCGGCGGCAAGGCCGTCGCGCCCTGGGACGAGAAGGGCTTCAAGCTTCCGGGCGGTCCGGTGTTCTCCAAGGCCGGCATGATGATGTTCCCGGCCGGCAACGCGATCTATCGTCGCGAGACCTACGACAACTATCCGGCTGCACGCGCGATCATGAGCTGCGTCTATGAAGGCCTGCAGTTGCCGATCGATGCCGCGCTCCGCGTCGAATTGCGCTATTTCACCTCGGTGCTGCGCTCGAAGGAAGCGGCCGCGATGATCCGCAGCCTGTTCCTGTCGATGCAGGAACTCAACAAGGGTGCGCGCCGTCCGAAGGACGTGGCACCGACGAAGGTGAAGAAGATCGCCGTGATCGGCGCTGGCTTCATGGGCGCGAGCGTCGGCTACGTCTCGGCCCGTGCCGGCCTCGACGTGATCCTGATCGATCGCGACCAGGAGAGCGCCGACAAGGGCAAGGCGCATGCGCAGAAGGTGATCGAGGATCAGATCAAGAAGGGCCGTGCCAAGCCGACCGACGCCGAAGCGCTGCTCGCGCGTATCACGCCGACCGCGGACTATGCGGCGCTGAAGGACGTTGACCTCGTCATCGAGGCCGTGTTCGAGGATCGCAAGGTCAAGGCGGAGACCTTTGCCAAGGCGCAGGAACATCTGAGGCCGGAGGTGGTCTTCGCGTCGAACACGTCGACGCTGCCGATTACCTCGCTTGCCGAAATCCTTCAAGGACCAGGGCAAGTTCGTCGGCATCCATTTCTTCTCGCCGGTCGAGAAGATGATGCTGGTCGAGATCATCAAGGGCAAGAACACCGGCGATCTCGCGCTGGCGACGGCGCTCGACTACGTCCGGCAGATCGGCAAGACGCCGATCGTGGTCAACGACAGCCGCGGCTTCTTCGCCAACCGCTGCGTCGGCCGCTACGTCGCCGAAGGCAACGAGATGTTCCTGGAAGGCGTGCCGCCGGCGATGATCGAGAATTGCGCCAAGATGGCCGGCATGCCGGTCGGCCCGCTCTCGCTGTCCGACGAAGTCGCGCTCGATCTCGGCCTCAAGATCATGAAGGCGACCGAAGCCGATCTCGGCCCTAACGCGATCAATCCCGATCAGAAGAAGCTGATGGTGGAGATGGTCGAGAAGCAGGGCCGGCTCGGCCGCAAGAACAGCAAGGGCTTCTACGACTATCCGGAGAAGGGCAAGGGCCAGAAGAGCCTGTGGCCGGGCCTCTCGGCGCTGCAGCCCAAGCAGCTTGACCCCGATACGCTCGACGTCGAGGAGTTGAAGCAGCGCTTCCTGGTGGTGCAGGCGGTGGAAGCCGCGCGCACGGTCGAGGACCACGTCATCACCGATCCGCGCGAAGCCGATGTCGGCTCGATCCTCGGCTTCGGCTTCGCGCCGTTCACCGGCGGCACGCTGTCCTACATCGACTTCATGGGACCTAAGAAGTTCGTCGAGCTTTGCCACAAGCTGGAGGCGAAGTACGGCTCGCGCTTCACCCCGCCGAAGCTTCTCGAGGAGATGGCGGCGAAAGGCGAAACCTTCTACGGCCGCTTCGCGCCGAAGAAGGCGGCTGCTGCCTGACGCGTCGCTGCCGGCGGCTCACGACAAATGTGTTGTCGTGAGTGCTCCCGGGATGCTATCGTCCCGTACATGGCAAAGGCCGGATCATCGATCCGGCCTTTGGCTTGTCTGGGGCCGGTCTCATCATGATCAGGTTTTTGCTGGTTTGTGGAACTCGTCACAGAGTCCGGCCTGAAAAACATGCATGATCGCAATGTCGCCCTGTCGCGCAATTGTCACAGACGCGTCAAAGGGGCGCCGTTCTTTTGCTCGGCCTTGACACTACTCTCGCTAACTAATCTCCAATCAACCTTGTTGGGACACTTGCCGATCCATCGGCAAGTTGAAGACGAAATAAGAAAGTGTCCTCGATGAACTCTTTGGTGCTGCGGAAGACCGCGCTCGATCGCGATCTTGTCGCGAAATACGCCGTTACGTCCGCGCAGGGACTCCTCATGCCCATGCAGAAGCTCGCGCGTCTGCGGCGCAAGGGGCCGGTGTTTTGGGCAATGCTGGCGTTACTCGTGTTGGCGGCGGATTTTGCGCTCGCTCTTCTCGTCTGGCTCGCCGTCGACTTCGTCATGAAGTGAAACGTCCCGCCCATCCAGGAAGTACGTCGCCGCCACCAGATAGGCGAGTTGGCAGACGGCCAAACAGGCGGCAATGACGGTGACGCCGGCGACGAGGCCGAACTGGCAGGAACGTAAAACAATCGCGGAAAATACTGCGATGAGTGGCGAGATCAGGACCAGCGCCCAGATCTTGAAAACAAAACCGGCCGCCATTCCCACCAACGCACTTGCCAGCATCAGCAATAAGGCAATCGTCAAGTTCAACTCCAGTAAGAGCAAACCCAATCTGCAACTGACTTTTGCCCGCTTTACAGGCAGTAACAAGACAGCCTTACTTACGTGCTGTGAACAGCGGTTCAAAAGTCGCACCCGAGGTACGATGATCCGGCATTCCGGCTGCGCACCTCGCGACCGCAAAATAGAAAAGGCCGGATCGTGGATCCGGCCTTTCGAGTGTCGATAGTTGCCTCTGCTCAGGCCGTCTGCGCCAGCCCTTCCTTCTTCAAGGCTTCCTGCACCTTCGGCCGTGCCGCGACACGGGCCTTGTAGGCGCTGAGGTGGGGCATCGCCGAGAGGTCGAACTTCATCCGATCGCCCCAGGTCAGCATCGTGAAGAGGTAGCCGTCGGCGACCGAGAACTGCTTGCCCATGAGGTAGTCGCGGCCGGCGAGCTCGCTGTCGATGTGCTTCAGCTTGCCCATGACGCGGTCCTTGAAGAACGCCTTGGCATCGTCGTTCAGCGCCGGCGCGAACAGCGGGCCGAAGCTCTTGTGCACCTCGGAGGTCAGGAAGTTCAGCCATTCAAGCAGCTTGTAGCGCTCGGAACTGTCGCGCGGGGGCGCCAGTGCCTTGGCCGGGGCCTTGTCGGCGATCATCTGGACAATGACCGGGCCTTCGGTCACGATCTCGCCGCTGTCGAGGCCCAGTGCGGGGACCTGACCCTTCGGATTCACCTTCAGATAGTCGTCGCCGTTCTCGAGCTTCTTGGCCCGGATATCGACCTTGACCAGCTCATAGGGCAGGTCGGCCTCCAGGAGCGCGATATGGGGGGACAGTGAGCAGGCGCCGGGCGAGTAATACAGTTTCATGGAATTTCCTCCTCTTTTGTCTTGGCTCGGGCGAAACTGCGCCTACATGCACCTGCATGGAATAGCAAGATTGATGCAGGTGCATCGAGTGGGGTAAGAAGCGGGCGACGAGTGTGAGCGGGACTATGAAACGCAAACCATCGACCGAGGCAACCAGTGCCTGGATCCGCCTGATGCGGGTGCAGAGCCGTGTGCTCGACTGTGTCGAGCAGGACCTGAAGAAGGCCGGGTTCCCGCCACTGGCCTGGTACGACGCGTTGCTTGAATTGTCGCGAGCGCCGAGCGGAGAGCTGCGCCCGGTGGAACTCGAACGGCATATGCTGATCCCGCAATACTCCACCTCGCGGCTGATCGACCGTCTGGTCGACGAGGGGCTCGCCTGCCGGCGCGAATGCAAGATCGACAAGCGCGGGCAGTTCGTCGAGATCACAGAGGCCGGCCGCGAGTTGCAGAAGCGGATGTGGGGCGCCTATTCGGCTGCGATCGAGAAATACGTCGGCTCGAAATTGTCCGATGCCGATGCCGTCAAGCTCAGCGGTCTGCTCGACCGGCTGGGCTGCTCGTGCGGCGAGATGAAACTGCCGCCCGTCGTCAGCGTCAGCGAAAGCACGCCGTCGCGATGATCGCGCGGCAAACCAGCACGTCCGCGCGCCCGGTGGGTTCGCGGACCATCCCCGTCACCCGCGCGCATTCGGTCGAAGCGCTTTTGATTAGAGTTTGATATGGCGCGAGACCAGATCGATATGACGCCGCTGCAATCGCGCGATGAGCTCATCGCTTGGTTCGAGGCCGGCTGCAAGGACCCGTCCGAATTCCGCATGGGCACCGAGCACGAGAAGACGCCGTTCACGCTCGAAGGCCACCGCCCCGTGCCTTACGAGGGCGCGCGCGGTATCGGCGCGCTGCTTGAAGGCATGAAGCTCCTGCTCGGCTGGGAGCCGATCATGGAGAAGGGCAACATCATCGGCCTCTACGACGTCACCGGCGGCGGTGCGATCTCGCTCGAGCCCGGCGGACAGTTCGAGCTCTCCGGCGCGCCGGTCGAGAACGTGCACCAGACCCAGAGCGAGTTGATGGCGCATCTGGCGCAGGTGAAGGAAATCGCGACCCCGCTCGGCATCGGCTTCCTCGGGCTCGGCATGACGCCGTCCTGGTCGCGCGCCGACATCCCTGTGATGCCAAAGGGACGCTACAAGATCATGACCAATTACATGCCGAAGGTCGGCCGATACGGCCTCGACATGATGTACCGGACCTGCACGGTGCAGACCAATCTCGACTTTTCGTCCGAAGCCGACATGGTCAAGAAGCTGCGTGTCTCGCTGGCGCTCCAGCCGGTCGCAACCGCTTTGTTCGCCAATTCGCCGTTCACCGAGAGCAAGCCGAACGGCTTCCTGTCCTTCCGCTCCGAGATCTGGCGCGACACTGATAACGCTCGCGCCGGCATGATGCCCTGGGCGTTCGAGGACGGTATGGGTTTTGAGCGCTATGTCGATTATGCGCTCGACGTGCCCATGTATTTCGTGAAGCGCGGCGACGAATACATCGACGTCTCGGGCTCCTCGTTCCGCGCCTTCTTCGATGGCCGCAACAACAACCTTCCCGGCGAGCGTCCGACGCTGTCGGACTGGGCCAACCATCTCTCGACGATCTTCCCGGAAGTGCGTCTCAAGCGTTACCTCGAGATGCGCGGCTCCGACGGTGGTCCGTGGGGCCGCCTTCCTGCGCTGTCGGCGTTCTGGGCCGGGCTGCTCTACGACGATGTGTCGCTCGATGCGGCCTGGGACATGGTGAAGCACTGGACCGCGCCTGAGCGCCAGGCGCTCCGCGACGACGTGCCGCGCATCGGCTTCAAGTCGCGGATCAAGGACCGCTATCTCTTCGAGGTCGCCAAGGAATGCCTCGTTCTTGCACATGCGGGCCTGCGTCGTCGCGGCCGCATCGACGCGATCGGCCGTGACGAAACGCGGCATCTGGAGCCGCTCGATCGCATCATCGATTCCGGTCGGACGCCGGCCGAGGAAATGCTCGAGAAGTTCAAGGGCGCCTGGAACGGTTCGGTGGAACCGGCCTACGCGGAATACGCCTTCTAGTTCGATAGGCGACGACCAGGATTTAGGCCGTTCATCGCCCATACAGGTTTGCGGCGATCAAATGGCTGGCTGAAAAACCTGAGCGTCGTCAATAACTCGAAAGCTGTTCCGATGGGGAAGGGCCGCCTGCCTGGGCCATTTGCGGCACGCGTCATGGCATGCGTCGCGTTGTTGGCGTTCGTGCTTGCGAGCCCGCCTGCACGCGCCCAGACGGCGTTCGACCGGCCAGGCGGCGACTATTTCAACGCGCCGGTTACATCGGGTGATCCCGCGGATTGTGCGCTGCTCTGCGAGCGCGACCGCAAATGCCGCTCGTGGAGCTTCAGCTATCCCGACGTCGACGGCGCCGCGGCAGTGTGCTGGCTCAAGAATACCGTGCCGCCGCGGGTGCCGGGCAATTGCTGTATCTCCGGCGTGCGCGGCGCCGGCGTGATCGAGCCGCGGGTCGAGGGCGTGGAGACCTCGATCGATCGCCCCGGCGGCGACTTGCGCAATTTCGACCTCAAGGAAGGCGAGGGCGAGGACGCCTGCAAGGCCGCCTGCACCGCCGACAACAAATGCCGCGCCTTCACCTATGCCCGTCCCGGCTATACCGGGCGCGAGGCGCGCTGCTTCCTGAAAAAGGACATCAAGCCGCCGCGGCGGAAGGCGGGGTTCACCTCTGGCGTGGTGCGGTAGGGCGTCGCTCTCTCCGTCGCCATTGCGCATCTCACTCCGCCGCAATCACCGTAAGCTCCGGCCAAAGCGTCTTCCATCGCGCCGCCTTCGCCGCGTAGTTCGCCGCGGAAAAATTCAGGGTCGGATTGGGCCGCACGATCAATCTCACGACATCGTCGAACTCGTGCGGGGCGTAGACCATGTCGCCGTCACCGGTGCGCCTCACGCCCACTTGCGTGTTCTGCGTGAGGAAGCGGTCGATGCCGTCGGTCGAGCATGTCAATGGCGGGTAGGGCAGGCCATGCTTGGTCGGGTACCACAGATGCACGCGGGCCTGATTGCGGGTCTCGACCTTGACGCCGAGAGGACCGAGCCGCGCGTGCAGCTTGCGGATCACCACGTCTTCCGCGTCCCACGAGGTGTCCGGATCGAAATAGAACACGTCGTAGTCGGCGATGCCGTGATCGATCGCGCGGCCCGTGAGCACGTTCCACACCGTCTGCACCAGGCATCCCGAGACCAGCCATGCATCCGGCAGCGCGAGACGATGGAGTTCGTCGAGGATCGCGGCGTTGACGGGATTTTGCAGGGCGAGAGCAAGAAATCCGTCCTCGCCCACCCCGCGATCCGATCAGCGCACGGCGGTGAAGAACCGCGCGAGGCGGAAGCCGGAGAGCCAGGTCCAGACCGGCTGGCCGCGCATGCCGAGGTCCCAGGAGCCGAGCACGGCGTCGGCACGGCCGACGAGGTTGTCGATCGGCAAGAGCCCGACGCCACCGGAGCGCAGCGGCACGCGGCTGTCGGCGGAATTGTCGCGGTTGTCGCCGAGCACGAAGAGATGTCCGGCCGGCACCGTGACTTCCTGCGTGTTGTCGAGCGGGCCGTTGTCGCGCATCTTGAAGATCAGATGCGACACGCCGTTGGGCAGCGTCTCGACATAGCGATAGGCGGGCTCGCTGCCGCCATTGTCGTCCTCGGCGGCACCAACGCCATCCGGCTTCAGCTCGGCGGGGCGGTCGTTGATGAAGAGCTGGCCCTGCCGCATCTGGATGCGGTCGCCGGGCAGCCCCACCACGCGCTTGACCCAGGCCTGCGAGCGATCGCCGGGCCAGCGGAACACCACGACGTCGCCTTGCTTCGGCGTCTCCGCGAAGACGCGGCCGGTTTCCGGCAAATTGATCTGGATCGGCAGCGAGGAGCTGCCGTAGCCATAGGGGAATTTCGAGGCGAGCAGCGCATCGCCGATCAGGAGCGTCGGCTCCATCGAGCCCGACGGCACGTAGAACGGCTCGGCGAGCGCGCCCTTGGCGATGAAGACCGCGGCGACGATGCCGGCGAGCTGCACCAACTGGCCGCCCCAGCCGCTGCTCTTCCGCTTGGCGGTGACAGTTACCTTCTCAACGCTCATGCGCCCGTTCCACCTACAGTAATGCGTTCCATCAATAGTGAGGGCTGGCCGACGCCGACCGGCACGCCCTGGCCGTTCTTGCCGCAGGTGCCGATGCCGGTATCGAGCGCGAGGTCGTTGCCGATCATGCGGATGCGATGCAAGTCGGTCGGACCGTTGCCGATCAGCATGGCGCCCTTCAACGGCGCGCCGATCTTGCCGTTCTCGATCTTGTAGGCCTCGGTGCACTGGAACACGTATTTGCCCGAGGTGATGTCGACCTGTCCGCCGCCGAAATTGGCGGCAAACACACCGTTCTTCACCGAAGCGAGAATCTCGGCCGGGTCGCGGTCGCCCGCGAGCATGTAGGTGTTGGTCATGCGCGGCATCGGCACATGGGCGTAGCCCTGGCGGCGGCCGTTGCCGGTCGGCTTCATGTTCATGAGACGAGCGTTCTGGCGGTCCTGCATGTAGCCGACGAGAACACCGTCCTCGATCAGCACGGTGCGGTTGGTCGGCGTGCCCTCGTCGTCGATCGAGAGCGAGCCGCGGCGCGAGGCAATGGTGCCGTCGTCAACCACGGTAACGCCCTTGGCTGCAACCTGCTGGCCCATCAGGCCGGCAAACGCAGACGTCTTCTTGCGGTTGAAATCGCCCTCGAGGCCATGGCCGACCGCTTCATGCAGCATCACGCCGGGCCAGCCGGCCCCTAACACGACGTCCATCTCGCCGGCAGGCGCCGGAATTGATTCCAGATTGACCAGCGCCTCGCGCAGCGCGCCATCGGCGGCGTCGCGCCAGGATTTGCTCTCGATGAATTCGGCATAGCCGGCGCGGCCGCCATAACCCTTGCTGCCGCTCTCCTGGCGGTCGCCCTGTCCGGCAACGACGGAGACGTTGACGCGCACCAGCGGACGGATGTCGCGATAGCTCTCGCCGTCGGGCCTCAATATCTCGACCACCTGCCAGGTGGCGCCGAGGCTGACGCTGACCTGCCGCACCCGCGGATCCTTGTCGCGCAAATAAGCATCGATCTCGGCGAGCAGCTTGACCTTGGTCTCGAAGCCCGGCGCATCCAGCGGATTGTCGTCGGCATACAGCCGCACATTGGTGTGCGGGGGCGGGGCCGCGAAGCTGCCGGAATAACCGCCGCGGACGGCCGCGACCGCGTCGGCGGCGCGAATCAGCGCCGGCAGCGACACGTCGGAGGAATGCGCATAGCCGACCGCGTCGTCCTTGACCGCGCGCAGGCCAAAACCCTGGCTGGTGTCGTAGGTCGCCTGCTTTAGCCGCCCATTGTCGAACATCAGCGCTTCGGTCTGGCTGTATTCCAGGAACAATTCGCCGTCGTCGGCGCCGGCAAGCCCACGCGCGACCTCGTGGCGAACCTGGTCGCGGTCGAGATTGGCGCGGTCGAGCAGGGAGGTTGTGGCAGGGTTTGTCATGCGTCCGTCCATTATCTGGGGATGTGAGGCAAGATAATGGTTTTGGATCCGTTCCGCGAGGGTGCGAAGCGCCACATTACGGAAACGATAGAATTGGCCGCAGGTCGGCCGATCCTGCAACCTACGGCAGTTTATCGTATCCCTCGCCCAGTCCGTTCAGGCTGAGCGGAAAGCCGATGCCTTCTTCCGGCGTCTCGAAAATAATGAAGGTCGCGGTCTTGGCGCTGCGGAGCTGGCCGAGCAGCTTGTCGTTCATGACGACTTCCGCGACGCACCCATTGGGCAGGCAGCGGACGAAGCCGGCGCGGCCGACGTCCTGGTCGTCGAGCTTCAGCCCGAGGCCGGAGGGCAGGAGCACGCCGAGGGGGGCAACCACCCGCATCAGGCGGCTCTTCTGGTCGGCCGTCTTCAGCACGATCACAGTGAGGCCGGCGTTGGAGCGGTCTTCGGCCACTACGCTCTGGATAAGGGCGCATTGCTCGGCCTGGGCGCCGGGCGGGGTGTCGCAGCGGATCTGCCAGTCGCCATGGACGGAGCGCACCGCGCCCTGCGCATGGGCGAAGCCCGGCAATGCAAGGAGAAGAGCGGCGGCCAACAGGCCGATCAGCGCCTTGAGGCCGTTATCCGGCCTTGCCATGCATCTCGAAAGCCCCATCGGGGTCGGTCCCTCTGCTCGCCTGGATCGCTCGCGCTGGTGGACTGATACGGCAATGACGGCGCCTTGAAGGCAATTCCGAAGCAAATCGCGCGCCGCATCGGCTCGCCATCGCCGGCCCGAATCAGGTTCCTGCGCGGCCCTCCGCCAGTGCCTACCGCGGGCAATTCCGCTGTCAAGCCGCGGCATCCCGGGAAACGGTATTTTTGTTTGATGTTGCTCGGAAATATCTTGCCGGTGATGTCAGGCAGACTGAGCCCAAGACTGCATTGCGATAGATCAAGAATTATGGTTTGAGAGGCTTGATTTCGGCGTTCTAGCGATCTGGCCCCAATTCCTCTTAGAGGTATTCTTGCGCGGCGGTTTGTCAGAGGGGCGGGTCGAATAAGCATTTCCCGGAAATAGGGGGATGCACCTGGGGTGATTTCGTAAGGGGAGCGCGAACGGCATGAGGATGTCGATGGGTCGGGTGGGCCGGCATTTGCTGGGATTGGCCACCATCGCCTTGGCGGCGGCTGGCATCACGCTGGCGACGGGTGGTGCGGCATTCGCCGAGCTCGGGCAACCGGAGCCGTGGCAATGGCACCTTCAGGCCTCCGGGTCTCCGGTGATGGACAATATTGTCTGGTTCCACGACTTCTTGTCCGTGCTCATCATCGCGATCACGCTGTTCGTGCTGGCGTTGCTCGTGATCGTTGTCGTGAAATTCAACGCGAAGGCCAATCCGGTACCGTCGCGGACCACCCACAACACCCTGATCGAAGTGGTGTGGACCCTGGTTCCGGTGCTGATCCTGGTCGGCATCGCAGTGCCGTCGTTCCGCCTGCTGTTCCTCCAGCTCGACGTGCCGAAGGCGGACCTGACCATCAAGGCCACTGGCAAGCAGTGGTACTGGTCCTATGCCTATCCGGACAACGGCAAGTTCGAGTTCGACTCGCTGATGGCCCAGGACAAGCAGCCCCGGCTGCTCGGCGTCGACAACGAGTTGGTGGTGCCGGTCAACAAGGTGATTCGTGTCCAGGTCACTGGGGCCGACGTCATCCACGCCTTCGCGCTGCCGGCGTTCGGCGTCAAGATCGACGCCATTCCAGGCCGGCTGAACGAGACCTGGTTCAAGGCCACCAAGACCGGCATGTTCTATGGCCAGTGCTCGGAGCTCTGCGGCAAGGACCACGCCTTCATGCCCATCGCCATTCGCGTGGTGAGCGACCAGGAGTTCGCCTCCTGGGTTGAGACGGCGAAGAAGAAATATGCAAGCGGCGGCACCAGCACTTTCGCCTCCGCGGCCGGCCCGGCGCAGTAAGCGTCGGGTGCAGGCTCAAGGGGACTGAAAGCGACATAAAGGGCGGGACCTCCAAAGGTCCGAATGGGACGCAAGGCAGGATTTGACAATGGCAACGAGCGCAGCGGCACACGGCGATCACGCGCAAGACCACGGACATGACGAGCACGCCCATCCGACCGGATGGCGGCGCTATGTCTATTCGACCAATCACAAGGACATCGGCACGATGTACCTGATCTTCGCGGTCATCGCCGGCGTCATCGGTGCCGCGATGTCGATCGCGATCCGTGCCGAGTTGATGTATCCGGGCGTGCAGTTATTCCACGAGACGCACACCTATAACGTCTTCGTGACCTCTCACGGCCTGATCATGATCTTCTTCATGGTCATGCCGGCGATGATCGGCGGCTTCGGCAACTGGTTCGTCCCGCTGATGATCGGCGCGCCGGACATGGCGTTCCCGCGCATGAACAACATCTCGTTCTGGCTCTTGCCGGCCTCCTTCGCGCTGCTCCTGATCTCGACCTTCGTCGAGGGCGAGCCGGGCGCCAACGGCGTCGGCGCCGGCTGGACCATGTATGTGCCGCTGTCGAGCACCGGTCACCCGGGCCCGGCCGTCGACTTCGCGATCCTCTCGCTGCATCTGGCGGGCGCCTCGTCGATCCTCGGCGCCATCAACTTCATCACCACGATCTTCAACATGCGCGCGCCGGGCATGACCCTGCACAAGATGCCGCTGTTCGTGTGGTCGATCCTGGTGACGGTGTTCCTGCTGCTGTTGTCGCTGCCGGTGCTCGCCGGCGCCATCACCATGCTGCTCACCGATCGCAATTTCGGCACGACGTTCTTCGCGCCAGACGGCGGTGGCGACCCGGTGCTGTTCCAGCACCTGTTCTGGTTCTTCGGCCATCCCGAGGTGTACATCCTGATCCTGCCCGGCTTCGGCATGATCAGCCAGATTGTCTCGACCTTCTCGCGCAAGCCGGTGTTCGGCTATCTCGGCATGGCCTACGCCATGGTCGCGATCGGCGGCATCGGCTTCGTGGTGTGGGCGCACCACATGTACACGGTCGGCATGTCGTCGGCGACGCAGGCCTATTTCGTCGCCGCCACGATGGTCATCGCGGTTCCGACCGGCGTGAAGATCTTTTCCTGGATCGCCACGATGTGGGGCGGCTCGATCGAATTCCGCGCCCCGATGATCTGGGCGGTGGGCTTCATCTTCCTGTTCACGGTCGGTGGCGTCACCGGCGTCGTGCTGGCGAATGCGGGCGTCGACCGCGTGCTCCAGGAGACCTACTACGTCGTCGCGCACTTCCACTACGTGCTATCGCTCGGCGCGGTGTTCGCGATCTTCGCCGGCTGGTACTACTGGTTCCCGAAGATGTCGGGCTACATGTACAACGAGACGTTGGCGAAGGCGCACTTCTGGGTCACCTTCGTCGGCGTCAATCTGGTGTTCTTCCCGCAGCACTTCCTCGGCCTGTCGGGCATGCCGCGCCGCTATGTCGACTATCCCGATGCGTTCGCGGGTTGGAACCTGATCTCGTCGCTCGGCTCCTACATCTCCGGCTTCGGCGTGCTGATCTTCCTCTACTGCGTGGTCGACGCGTTCATGAAGAAGGTCCCGGCGGGCAATAATCCCTGGGGCGCGGGCGCGACCACGCTGGAGTGGACGCTGCCCTCGCCGCCGCCCTTCCACCAGTTCGAAGTGCTGCCCCGCGTGCAGTAAGCCACAAAACTCCCGCGGCGCCCGTGACGGGCGCCGCGGCTCTACAACGAAGCGAGCAGGTTTAAGTGTCCGTCCTCGATCAGAATGCCATCGACATCAATCCCCGGATCTCCGAAGCGGAGGTCGGCGATTACATCGCACTGTTGAAGCCCCGGGTCATGTCGCTCGTGATCTTCACCGCGCTGGTCGGGATGGCGATGGCGCCGGGGCATTTCCACCCCGTGCTCGCGATCACCTCACTGCTCTGCATCGCCGTCGGCGCCGGCGCCTCGGGTGCGCTCAACATGGCGCTCGAGGGCGACATCGACGCCAAGATGTCGCGCACCGCAAATCGCCCGATCCCGCGCGGTCGCATCACCCGCCCCGAGGCGATGGCGTTCGGCATGACGCTCGCCTTCTTCGCGGTGATGACGCTCGGCATCCTCGTCAACTGGATCGCGGGCGCGCTGCTCGCCTTCACCATCTTCTTCTACGTCGTGATCTATACGATGGGCCTGAAGCGCTGGACCGCGCAGAACATCGTGATCGGCGGCGCCGCCGGCGCGCTGCCGCCGGTGGTGGCCTGGGCTTCCGTGACCGGCACGGTCGACGTCGAGCCGTTGCTGCTGTTCGCCATCATCTTCTTCTGGACACCGCCGCACTTCTGGGCGCTGGCGCTGTTCCGCTCCGACGATTATGCCCGCGCCGGCATTCCGATGCTGCCCAACGTCGCCGGCCCCGACGCGACCCGCCTCCAGATCCTGCTCTACACCGTCGTGCTGATCGCAGTGGCCGCAGCCCCCTGGGCGCTCGGCTATTTCGACGCCATCTATGGCGTCACCTCGCTGGTGCTCGGTGCCGGCATGCTGGTGCTCGCCATCAACGTCTATATCCGCCGCGAACGCAGCCAGTCGCTGCGTGCGACCCGCAAGCTGTTTGCCTTCTCCATCCTATATCTGTTTGCGCTGTTTGCGACGCTGCTGGCCGAGGTCGTGTACCGCGCGCTTGCTCCAATGGTTGGGGGCGCATGAGGCTGGGATGGCTGACAAACCCGAGCCAGATGGAATCGTCCTCACCGAGGCGCAGAAGAAGAGCCGTCGTCAGCGCTCGATTGCGATCGCGCTCGCGCTCGGTGTTCTCGTCGTTCTGTTTTTTGCCGTCACCATGGTCAAGGGACCGGCGGTTCTAGTTCGGCCAATGTGAGAGAGATGGATCGAGAGCCGACCATATCGCAGGACGTGACCCCCAAGGCGGTGCGCCGTGGTTTGGGTCGCGACGCGCTGGTCGCCTCGATCTGCGGCGGCGTGGTCGCGCTGATGGTTGGCGCCTCCTACGCGGCGGTGCCGTTCTACAACTGGTTCTGCCGCGCCACCGGCTTCAACGGCACCACCCAGGTCGCCACCTCGGCGCCCGCCACTGGCCCGATCGCACGGAAGATTGCGGTGCGCTTCGATGCCAACGTCGCGCCGGGCCTGCCCTGGAAGTTCGAGCCGGAGCAGAGCGAGGTCGAGGTCAATATCGGCCAGGTCACCACCATCTACTACACCGTGACCAACCAGGCCGCGCGCACCACCGCAGGGCAAGCCGCCTACAATGTCGCGCCGCTGACAGTCGGGTCCTATTTCCAGAAGATCAACTGCTTCTGCTTCACCGAGCAGACCATGGCGCCCGGCGAGAAGCGGGAGATGCCGGTGGTGTTCTACGTCGATCCCTCGATCGTCGACGATCACGACAATGACGGGCTCGGCACCATCACGCTGTCCTACACGTTCTATCCGGTGCGCGACCCGGTGGTGAAACCGCTCGCATCCGGCGATGACGACAAACGCAAGGGAAATCTCTGACCGCCGGGGTCACGCTGCCGGGGGTTGGAATAAGGGGATAAGTGCCTGATAGGCACGGGATTGAGGAGAGAGACCGCAATGGCCACCGCGCAAGGCAAGCAACACGACTACCATCTGGTCGATCCCTCTCCGTGGCCGGCGGTTGGCTCCGTCTCGGCCTTCATCATGGCGGTCGGCGCGATCACCTGGATGCATCACATGCTCTCGGCCGCGCCGATCATCTTCGGGGTTGGCACCATTGGTGTGCTCTACACCATGGCGAGTTGGTGGGGCGACGTGATCAAGGAAGCCCAGTACAAGGGCGACCATACCCGGGTCGTACAGATCAGCCATCGCTACGGCATGATCCTGTTCATCGCCTCCGAGGTGATGTTCTTCGTTGCCTGGTTCTGGGCCTATTTCAACGCGGCGCTGTTCCCCGCTGATCCCGTTCACGTCACCCGCGAGGCGCTGTTCGGCGGCGTCTGGCCGCCGCATGGCATCGAGACCTTCGATCCCTGGCACCTGCCGCTGCTGAACACGCTGATCCTGCTCACCTCCGGCACCACGGTGACCTGGGCGCATCACGCGCTGCTCGAGAACGATCGCCAGGGCCTGAAATACGGCCTGATCCTCACCGTCCTGCTGGGGGCAACCTTCACCTGCGTGCAAGCCTTCGAGTACAGCCACGCGGCGTTCTCATTCGCCGGCAACGTCTATGGCGCGACCTTCTTCATGGCGACCGGTTTCCACGGCTTCCACGTGTTGGTCGGCACCATCTTCCTGATCGTGTGCCTGGCGCGCGCCTATGCCGGCCACTTCACGTCGAAGCAGCATCTCGGCTTCGAGTTCGCCGCCTGGTACTGGCACTTCGTCGACGTGGTCTGGCTGTTCCTGTTCCTCTGCATCTATGTCTGGGGGCACGGCGCCGAGACCATGGCCCACGGCGCGCACTGAGCCGCGAGGGATTGATCAGGAAAGGGCGGCCGCAGGGCCGCCCTTTCGCTTTCCGGCGACCGAGGCCCCGGCCGAAACTGTGATAAACTCAGCGCGTCATGAATGAAACGTCCTGCAACTCCGAGCCCGAAACCACCGTCCTGCAGAGCGCGCGGCGCGGGCTCGCCTGCAAATGCCCGCGCTGCGGGGAGGGCAAGCTCTATGCGGGCTTCCTGACGCTTGCGCCGTCCTGCGACCGCTGCGGCCTCGACTATGCCTTCATCGATGCCGGCGATGGTCCTGCGATCTTCATCATCATGCTGGCCGGTGCGATCGTGGTCGGCTGCGCGCTCGTCGTCGAGGTCAAGTACCAGCCGCCGTACTGGCTGCATGCGGTGTTGTGGCTGCCGCTGATCCTCGCCACCACGCTATTGCCGCTACGCGCGATGAAGTCGCTTCTGATCGCCTTGCAATTCCACCACAAGGCGGCACCGGGCCGGCTGATCGACCGCACGAAATGAACGAGACCGCGCGCGAGCCCCGTGTGGCCGGCTTTATGCTGTTCACGCTTCTGCTGACCGCGGCCTTCGTCGCGCTCGGAATCTGGCAATTGCAGCGCCGCACCGCCAAGCACGAATTGATCGCCGCACTCACCGAGCGTCTTGCGGAGGCGCCGGTCGCACTACCGCCACCGGCGCAATGGGCCGGGCTGAACGCCGCGCACGACGAATTCCGCCGCGTCAGCTTCACCGCGACCTACGCGGCCTCGCCGGACGCGATGGTCTATTCGTCCGGCTCCGCCGTGCGCAAGGATGCCTCCGGTCCCGGCACCTGGGCTTTCCTGCCGGCGCGGCTGTCGAGCGGCGAGATCGTCGTGATCGATGCGGGCTTCGTCGAGAACACGATGCAGGAACGCAGCGTCGAGGATCGCGCGGTCAAGAAGCTCGTCACCGGCGCGCCCACCACGCTCACGGGCTATCTCCGTTTTCCGGAAGCGCCAGGCTGGCTCACGCCGGCGGAGAACCGCGACAAGCGTCTCTGGTTCGTGCGCGATCATCTGGTGATCGCAAGCGCGCTCGGCTGGGGCGCGGTCGCGCCGTTCTACATCGATCTCGAGCAGCCGGTGCCTGCGAACGGCATTCCACGCCCCGGGCCGCTCGACGTGAATCTGAAGGACGACCATCTGCAATACGCCATCACGTGGTTCACGCTTGCCGGCGCCGTGTTGATCGCCTTCGCCGTCTGGCTGAAGGGACGGCGGCAGAGCGGCGAAACCCCGTAGATTTCCGGAGGGAGTCCGGAATCGCCCGGGCTTTATTCTTCAGCGCATTTTCACGAGGGTGATCCTAAGCCGCCTCCAGATTTTTTCCGCGGCAGACAGGATTACTGGCGTGCGCGATTTCGATGAGATGGGACTTGTCGTCGATTGGGTGGATGCCTGTCGCAAGGGCGACCTCGCGACGCTTCTCGACCTCTATGCCGACGACGCCGAGGTGGAATGCACGTGCAACGGCACGCAGTTCTTCTATCGCGGCCGAAACGAGCTCGAGACCTATTGGGGGCCGCGGCTTAGCGCTTTCTCATCCGCAGGCTTTGGCCTCGAAGAAATCAATCCTGTATCGAACGGCGTCGATCTCGAATATTCGGTCGCGGGGACGCTGCGCATCCACGCCTCGTTTCGCTTCAGTGCGGAAGGCAAGATCTACAGCACGCTTTGCGTGCCGGCGCGGCAGGGCTCGCAGGATTGCGGCGCGTGCTAGCCGGAGATCGGGATCTCCCCGAGCGGCAGGCGGCAGCGCACATAGGTTCGTTCGTCCGCGCGCAGCAGTGACAGCGATCCGCTGAGCGCGCGCACGCGCTCATGCATGCCGGTCAGGCCGCGGCCCAGGACATTGTCTGCGGGAAAGCCGCCGCCGTCGTCGGAGACTTCGACCGCGAGCACATCGCCGGCAATCGCCGCCTGCACATGGGCGTTGCTTGCTCCGGCGTGGCGCAGCACGTTGGTCAGCGCCTCCTGGATCACGCGGTAGACGGTCTGGGCCAGCGGCCCGTCGATCCCGTTGAGATCGGGATCGATCGTGGCGGTGAGGCCGATATGTGGCGCCTGCCTGCGAAAATTGCGGAGCAGCGTCTGCACGCTGGTCTCGAGCCCCAATTCCTCGATGTAGAGCGGGCGCAACCGGTCGAGGATGCGGCGATTGGTCAACTGGAGCGCTTCGACCGATTGCAGCACCTGCTGTGCCGAACTGCCGAGATCTCCCGAAGGCGGCATCGCCTCGATCAGCGCGACCGTGCCGGCGCGGATGCCGAACAACAGCGGCCCGAGTTCGTCATGCAACTCGCGGGCGAGATCGCGCCGCTCATTGTCCTGGAGCGACACCAGCCGGTGCAGGAGATCGCGATTATCCTGGCTCAATTGCACCAGCGTCGCCGCGAGCGCATTGGCTTCCTCGCAGCTCTGGCGGATTTCCGGCGGTCCCCCGACCGGGATCGGCATCGCATAGTCGCCGCGGCGCATCCGCGTCAGCCCTTCGGCGAGATTTCGCAGAGGGCGCAGCGCCGAACCTGCGAAGACATAGGCGACGATTCCGGTGACCCCCGTCAGCACAGCGGCGAGGCCCGTCAACGCGAGGAAGCCGATCCATTTCTCGAACAGGTCGGCCGACAGGTCCGGCCGGTACACGATATCGCCGACACGAGTGCCGTCGATCATGACCGGCGATGCCGCGTTCACGTCAGGGATGGTGAGGAGGTCGACGAACCATCGTGGCACGCCATGCGGGTTGCGCAGGGCGTCCTCCGCCGAAGAGGGGGGGCCCGCTTGCAGCGGGCGGAATTGAATATTGGAGGATGTGTCGATGGAATGGACGAAGGCGTCGAGCGCCTGCCCCGGATTGTCGGAGACCCGCAGGGTGTTGTTGAGCGCGGCCGCGATCACCCCCGTCGAGCGTCGCCCCGGCTCGTTCTCGTCGGCCAGCTGGCCCGTCGCGAAAGTCTGGAGCAGCATGGCGCCCAGGACCAGCGCGGCGGCGAGGCTGACGCCGAGCGGAAGAAACAGCTGGGTCCTGAACGGGAGCCGGTGCCACATTAGGCCAATTATAACGCGCATCGGCGGGATTTTCTCTTTCCATTTGTTCCCGCAGGTTTATGAGTCCAAAAAGCAAGAGAGTGCGCGATGCAAGATACCGCCAAGCCGGCGACCAGGGTTCTGATCGTTGACGACCATCCCGTGGTGCTGTCCGGTTGCCGCACCCTGTTCGCCTCCGACCATTCGATCCGCATCGACGAGGCGAGTGACGCCAAGTCCGGGCACCGGGCCTATATCAGCAAACGTCCCGACGTCACGGTCATCGACATCAGCCTCCCCGATGTCTCCGGCTTCGAGCTGATGCGCCGGATCCGAAAGGACGACCCGGACGCCAAGATCATCATGTTCAGCATGAACGACGATCCGGCCTTCGTGGTGCGCGCGGTTGAGCTGGGTGCGCAGGGCTATGTCTCGAAGGGCGACGATCCCCGGATCCTGCTCAAGGCGGTGCGCAAGGTGGTCGCGGGCGACAATTTCATATCGCCGCAACTCGCGGAGGCCGTGACGTTCTCCGGCGCCGCGATCAAGGCCAATCCGGCCTCGCAGATGACGCCGCGGGAGCTCGAGATTCTCCGCCTGCTTGGGCGCGGCGACAAGATCGTCGAGGTCGCCGAGGCGCTCGGCATCTCCTACAAGACCGTCGCCAACACCACCTCCCTGCTCAAGCAGAAGCTCGGCGCCAAGAACCACTCGGACCTGATCCGGATCGCCGTGGAAATCGGGATGAACTGACACCGTCAAGGGCCGAACCGGCTGCTCCAGGATGCAGCCGGTCCGGTCGATGGATCGGAGTCGCCGTGCGCCCGGGCAATGGTGGACGACGGCTGACGCTATCCGCCGACACAATGGGCCGACGCGGCGTTGGTTCCTGCTCGTCGCATCGATGCGGGAAAAAGCGGCAGTCTGGCCCGGCGTCGGGCAATCTGATCGCCGGCACCGACGAGGTATGTCGGGAAAAACAGGAACATTTGGCGGTGCGTGCCGCTTTTGTCCTTGACGATCCCATGACGGGTGACGATAGCTCGATCGAACGATTTCGGGGGCGCGCCCAACGCGGGAAACAGGGTCTGCACACATCAACGACAGACCTTCCAAGAGAGGGCTGCGGCATCGCCGCAGCCCTTTTTCGTTGGGCATGGTGCGGCCCGGCAAAACATTCTATGGTGCCGGAAGCCTCTGGCTGTGAACTAGGAACATCGTGAAATCAAAGGCTTAAGACCCGGATTCAGATCGGGCCGGCCTTTGGAGGGCAGTTTGACTCGTTATATCTCGACCCGGGGCGAAGCCCCCGAGCTTGGCTTTTGCGACGTAATGCTGACCGGGCTTGCCCGCGACGGCGGCCTTTATGTGCCGGCCACCTGGCCGCAGCTTTCGGCCGAGACCATCGCGGGCTTTTTCGGTCGCCCCTATTGGGAGGTCGCGGTCGACGTGATCCGTCCTTTCGTCGGCGGTGAGATTTCCGACGCCGAGCTCGGCCGCATGGCCAACGAGGCCTATGCCACTTTCCGTCATCCGGCGGTGGTGCCGCTGCGCCAGATGTCGCCGCATCAGTTCGTGCTGGAGCTGTTCCACGGTCCGACGCTCGCCTTCAAGGACGTGGCGATGCAGCTGATCTCGCGGCTGATGGACCATGTGCTCGCCAAGCGCGGCCAGCGCACCACCATCGTGGTCGCGACCTCCGGCGACACCGGCGGCGCCGCTGTCGACGCCTTCGCGGGCCTCGAGAATGTCGACCTCATCGTGTTGTTTCCGCACGGCCGCATCTCCGAGGTGCAGCGGCGCATGATGACGACGACGGGTGCGGCCAATGTCCACGCGCTCGCCATCGAGGGTAATTTCGACGACTGCCAGGCACTCGTGAAGGGGATGTTCAACAACCATCGCTTCCGCGATGCGACGTCGCTGTCCGGCGTCAATTCCATCAACTGGGCGCGCATCGTCGCGCAAGTGGTCTATTATTTCACCTCCGCGGTGGCTGCCGGCGCGCCGGCGCGAGCGGTGGATTTCATCGTGCCGACCGGCAATTTCGGCGATATTTTTGCGGGCTATGTCGCCAAGCGCATGGGTCTTCCCGTCCGGACCCTGCGCATTGCCGCCAACGTCAACGACATCCTCGCCCGCACGCTCAAGACCGGCATTTACGAAGTACGCGAGGTGCACGCCACCGCCTCGCCCTCGATGGACATCCAGATCTCCTCGAATTTCGAACGGCTGCTGTTCGAAGCCGGTAAGCGCGATGCGGCCGGCGTGCGCCGGCTGATGGAGTCCCTGAAGCAGTCCGGGCGCTTCGTGCTGCCGGATGCGACGCTGGCTGCGATCCGCGAGGAGTTCGACGCCGGCCGCGCCGACGAGACCGAAACCGCGGCTGCGATCCGCGCCGCCTGGCGCGAGGCCGGTGAGCTCGTCGATCCGCACACCGCCGTGGCGCTCGCCGTCGCCGACCGCGACACCACCGATACGACCGTGCCCAATATCGTGCTCTCCACCGCGCATCCGGCCAAATTCCCGGACGCCGTGGAGGCGGCCTGCGGCCAGCGGCCGCAATTGCCGGCATGGCTCGACGGTCTCATGACCAGATCCGAACACATGAAGGTGGTGAAGAACGATCAGGCCGAGGTCGAGCGGTTCGTGCTGTCGGTCAGCCGCGCCGCGAAACAGGGAGTTGCCGGATGAGCGTCGAGATCTCCAAGCTTGCGTCCGGCCTGACCGTCGTCACCGATAACATGCCCCATCTCGAGACCGCTGCGCTTGGCGTCTGGGCCGGGGTCGGCGGCCGCGACGAGAAGCCGAACGAGCACGGCATCTCGCATCTCCTCGAGCACATGGCGTTCAAGGGCACGACCGGGCGCTCTTCGCGCGAGATCGTGGAGGAGATCGAGGCGGTCGGCGGCGACCTCAATGCCGGCACCTCGACCGAGACGACGTCCTATTACGCGCGGGTGATGAAGGCCGACGTGCCGTTGGCGCTCGACGTGCTCGCCGACATCCTGGCCAATCCCGCCTTCGAGCCCGAAGAGCTCGAGCGCGAGAAGAACGTCATCGTGCAGGAGATCGGCGCGGCGCAGGACACACCCGACGACGTCGTGTTCGAGCATCTCAACGAGCTCTGCTATCCCGACCAGCCGATGGGGCGCTCGCTGCTCGGCACCGCCAAGACGCTGAAGGGCTTCAACCGCGACATGCTGCGCGGCTATCTTTCGACGCATTACCGCGGGCCCGACATGGTGGTGGCGGCCGCCGGCGCCGTCGATCACAAGCAGGTCGTCACCGAGGTCGAGAAGCGCTTTGCGAGCTTCGAGGCAACGCCGGGGCCGAAGCCGCAGGCAGCCCAGTTCGGCAAGGGCGGTGTCAAGGTGGTGCATCGCGAGCTCGAACAGGCGCATCTGACGCTGGCGCTGGAAGGCGTGCCGCAGACCGACCTGTCGCTGTTCTCGCTCCAGGTCTTCACCAACATCCTCGGCGGCGGGATGTCGTCGCGGCTGTTCCAGGAGGTGCGCGAGAAGCGCGGCCTCTGCTACTCGATCTACTCGTTCCACGCGCCCTATACCGACACCGGCTTCTTCGGCCTCTACACCGGCACTGATCCCGCCGACGCGCCGGAGATGATGGAGGTCGTCATCGACGTCATGAATGATTCAGTGGAGACGCTGACGGAGGCCGAGATCGCCCGCGCCAAGGCCCAGATGAAGGCGGGCCTCTTGATGGCGCTGGAGAGCTGCTCGTCGCGCGCCGAGCAGCTCGCCCGGCACGTTCTGGCCTATGGACGGCCGCAGACGGCGCAGGAGCTGGTGGCCCGGATCGATGCCGTCAGCGTCGAATCGACCCGCGATGCGGCGCGTGCACTGCTTTCGCGCAGCCGCCCTGCGGTGGTTGCATTGGGCAGCGGCAGGGGTCTGGACACGGCGGTGTCTTTTGCGGAAGGATTGACCCGGGCGCGCGCCAAGGCGCGGCTGCACTAGGAGCCGCACAGCGCCCCGCGCCCCGGGAAGCATCACCATGGCCCTCTTTCGCCTGCCATCCAGTGGACCTGCTGCTCTCGCCCCCCGCGGCAACGGGCTGTTGCTGCGGGCGCCGCAGATGTCGGACTTCCTGCAGTGGGCGCATCTGCGCGAGACCAGTCGCGATTATCTGACGCCCTGGGAGCCGATCTGGCCGTCGGACGACCTGACCCGGTCCGGCTTCCGCCGTCGCCTGCGCCGCTATTCCGAGGATATCGCGGCGGACCGCTCCTATCCCTTTTTGATCTACCGCGAGCTCGACGGCGCCATGGTCGGCGGCATCACGCTGGCCAATGTCCGGCGCGGCATCGTCCAGGCCGGCACCATCGGCTACTGGGTCGGCCGGCCCCATGCCCATCGCGGCTACATGACGGCGGCGCTGCGGGTGCTGCTGCCGACGCTGTTCGGCGAGCTCAACCTGCACCGGGTCGAGGCCGCCTGCATCCCGACCAACGCGCCGTCGATCCGGGTGCTGGAGAAGTGCGGGTTCTCCCGCGAGGGGCTGGCGCGCCGCTATCTCTGCATCAACGGGGTCTGGCAGGACCATCTGCTGTTCGGCCTGCTGCACGAGGATTTCCGCGGCTGAGCCGGGCCTTCCGCACGGCCAAAGCCCTTTTTTCCTGCCTTGGGATCGCCGATTTTGGCGATATAACCCGCGGATCAACCGGCGATTGGCCGGGATTTGTCATGGAGTACAGGCGTTCATGAAGAAGCATCGATCATTGCGGAATGCGCTGCGGCGGGGTCCGGTGATCGCGCTGGCGCTGTCGGTCTCGCTCGCGGCCGTCTCGCCGGTCGCGGCGCAGTCGCTGACCGATCGCTTCAAGGGCCTGTTCGGCGGCAAATCCGACGAGCCGGCCAAGCCGGCGCCCGCGCCGGGCCAACCGGCGGCGGATGACGATATCGATTGTCCGCAGGTCACGGTGCGCGCCGGGGCATCCACCTATGCGGTCGGAGCTTCCGGCAAACAGGCCGTCGGCAATGAGGTCCGCTTCCAGGCCACCATCACCAAGATGGCGCGCGAGTGCTTCCGCAACGGTGGCGACATCACGGCCCGAATCGGCATCCAGGGCCGCGTCATCGCCGGTCCCGCCGGTGCACCGAGCACCGTCGAGGTACCCTTGCGCGTCGCCGTTGTGCAGGGTGGCGTTGGCGAGAAGGTGATCGCCTCGAAGGCCTACCGGACCACGGTCGAGATGTCGGAGGGCGGCAGCGTGCCCTTCACCTTCATCGCCGAGGATCTGGCCTACCCGATCCCCTCGGCCGCGGCCGCCGATTCCTACATCTTCTATGTCGGCTTCGACCCGCAGGCGCTGTCGCCCGAGCCGAAAGCGCGGGGCAAGAAGAAGTAGGTTTCATGCCGCGCAGCGTCAGGGGCGCGAGAGCTTTTGGAGCCAAACAAAAAAAGCCGGCGCTCATCGCGCCGGCTTTTTGATTGGTGAGGACGAACCCCTCAGTTCAGCTTCTGCCGAACCTCGGTGATGCCCTTGGCGAGCAGATCGTCGGCGACCTGGCCCTTGACCGACTGCGACAGAATCGTGGAGGCGGCCGTTACGGCAGCCTCCGCGGCTGCGGCGCGGACGTCGGCGAGCGCCTGGGCCTCGGCGAGCGCGATCTTGCCCTCCGCGGTCTTGGTGCGGCGGGCGACGAAGTCTTCCATCTTGGCCCTGGCCTCGGCTGCGATGCGCTCGGCTTCGACCCTGGCGTTGGCGATAATGTCGGCGGCCTCGCGTTCGGCCGAAGCGGTACGCGCCTTGTAGTCAGCGAGCACCCTGGCGGCTTCCTGCTTGAGACGCTCGGCGTCGTCGAGCTCAGCCTTGATGCGGTCGGCGCGATGGTCGAGCGCAACCATCGCCTTCTTGAAGACCCCGAGATAGCCGAACACGACCATCAGGAGCACGAAGGCGACGGCGACCCAGAATTCAGGTTCGAAGAACATATCGACTAACCCTTCAAGGAGGCGTCAACGGCGGCATTGACCGACGTTGCATCCGGAACCACGCCGGTCAGCTGCTGCACGATGGTGCCTGCTGCATCGGCCGCGATGCCGCGGACGTTGGTCATGGCGGCCGTGCGGGTCGAGGCGATGGTCTTCTCCGCCTCGGCGAGCTTGGCCGCCAGCTGCTCTTCCAGCGTCTTGCGCTCGGCTTCCGCCTGCGCATTCGCCTTGTCGCGGGACTCGTTGCCGATTGCCTGCGCCCGCGTGCGCGCCGAAGCGAGCTCGCCTTCATAGGCCTTCAGCGCCGCGTCGGACTGATCCTTCAGCTTCTGCGCTTCGGCGAGGTCGCCCTCGATCTTGTTCTGACGCGCCTCGATCGCACCGCCGACGCGCGGCAGAGCGAGCTTGGACACGATCACGTAAAGCACGACGAAGAAGATCGCGAGCGACACCAGCTGCGAAGCAAAGGTGCTGCTCTCGAACGGCGGAAAACCGCCACCGTGACCGCCTTCGGTCTCGGTGTGGGCGCCCGCCGCCGGACCTTTCGCCCCGCCATGACTCTCAGCCATGGAGTACTCCTGTTGCTGTCATGCGCGCCGCTTCGGTCGAAGCGGCGCGAAACGTCGTCCTCAGAGCGGAACGAACAGCAGCAGCAGCGCGATCAGCAGCGAGAAAATGCCGAGCGCTTCGGTCACGGCGAAGCCGAAGATCAGGTTGCCGAACTGACCCTGAGCGGCCGACGGGTTGCGAACGGCTGCGGCGAGGTAGTTGCCGAAGATCACGCCCACGCCGACGCCCGCACCGCCCATGCCGATGCACGCGATGCCCGCGCCGATAAGTTTTGCTGCTGCCGGATCCATTTTAGACTCCTTGGAAGAAAGATTGGGTTTTGGGTGGAAATTCCCCGGACCGCTCAGTGTCCCGGATGAATGGCGTCGTTGAGGTAAATGCAGGTCAGGATCGCAAACACATAGGCTTGCAGGAACGCGACCAGAATTTCGAGAGCGTACAGCGCGACCGTGAGCGCCAGCGGCAGCACGCCGCCGACCCAGCCCAGCGCGCCGAGCGAGAAGCCGAGCATGGCGACGAAGCCCGCGAACACCTTCAGCGCGATGTGGCCGGCCAGCATGTTGGCGAACAGACGGACGCTGTGGGAGACCGGCCGCAGGAAGAACGACAGGATCTCGATGAACATCACCAGCGGCAGGACGTAGCCGGGGACGCCGTGGGGAATGAAAATGCCGAAGAATTTCAGGCCGTTCTTGTAGACGCCGTAGATCAGGACGGTGAAGAAGACCAGGAGCGCGAGCGCCGCCGTCACGATCAAATGGCTCGAGATCGTGAAGGTGTAGGGGATGATGCCGACCAGGTTCGAGACGCAGATGAACATGAACAGCGAGAAGATCAGCGGGAAGAACTTCATGCCTTCCGAGCCGGCGGTCGAGCGGATGGTCGACGCCACGAACTCGTAGGAGATCTCGGCGACCGACTGCAGGCGCCCGGGAACCAGCTGGGTGCCGCTGGCGAGCATCAGGATCGAGATCACCGCCACTGCCACCAGCATGTAGAGCGACGAGTTGGTGAAGGCGATCGTGTGATTGCCGATATGGCCGATCGTGAAGAGAGGCTCGATGTTGAACTGGTGGATCGGATCAATTGTCATCGGCGCGGCATCTCTTGGTCTGCCGGGCTAGCCGGCGGGTCTCGGTCTGCCGGCCGGGCCGGCCCGCACCGGCGAAGCCGGCGCGAAAATTCCTCTCCTCGTGTCGGATCCGCTACGAACCACCGCGCCTGTTTTGACCCGCGCCCGCCGTTCTCACCACATTCACCACGCCGGCTACGAAGCCCAGCAACAGGAACACGATAAATCCGAAGGGCGACGTCGACAGCAAGCGGTCGAAACCCCAGCCAATCCCCGCTCCGACAGCGACCCCGGCGACCAACTCGGAGGATAACCGAAAACCAAGCGCCATCGCCGAGGCTCTGGCCGCTCCGTCTCCACCGTCACCTGCGGGTTGCTCGGTCTTGACGTGGCGGCCGCGAAATTCGGACAACCGCTGATCAAGACTTCCGAGCCGTTCGGAAAGCGCAGCTTCCTCGGGCGGTCTATCGCGATCTCCATCCTCGTCGTGTCCCGTGTCTTGAGCCATGCTACGAAGACCAGAAACGCTGCGGTTGAATGGAAATTGCGCCCGCCACCCTCAAAAGCCGCGCGGACCATACTGACCGCTCATAATCAAGTCAAGCCAAGTCACGATCGCGTCGTGTTCGCTTATATCTTTGATTTGATTGACGATATTGCCTTGCACGCCAGCGCCGCACACAGCGTGACGCCGCACCGCAGCAGCTCTCCCCGCGATCCGCCGATGTGGCCGACATTTCGTCCCGCTTCCGGGATCAAACGGGCCGTTGTCATCGTTGATTTCGCAGATGCGGTTTTTGACGGCGTATTCGGGCTGCCCGGCGATGCGCCGGCGCCCGCCGGGGTGTAGAATTTTGCGATGTGCCACCTGCGCAGTGTGGCGGAGAGCGGCGATGAGACCAACGAAATCATCCACAACATCATGGTGTGCTGCGGCGATTATTGCCGTGACGACGGTCAGCGGCGGCCTGGTTGCCGCGCAATCCGCGCCCGACGGCGACAACGGCCGCTACAGCATGACGCAGATCCCCGAGGGCGTGCTGCGGCTCGACACCCGCACCGGCACGGTCTCGACCTGCACCAAGAATGACGCCGGCTGGGCCTGCTACGCCGTGCCCGACGAACGTTCTGCGCTCGACGCCGAGATCGGTCGCCTCCAGGTCGAAGTCGAGAAGCTGAAGGGACAGCTCGCCGGCGGGCCGACCGTGTCCGGCAAGATCGACGAGCCGCTGCCGAAATCCGATTCCATGAAGAAGGCCGAGCCAAAGGTCGCCGAGGGTGACCGCAAGCTCGAGATCCCGCTGCCGAGCGACCAGGATCTCGACCGTGCGATGTCGTTCCTGGAAAAGGCTTGGCGGCGGCTGATCGACATGGCCAACCGCGTGCAGAAGGACGTGTCGGGGAGGATTTGAATTGTCGTCCTGGCGAAAGCCGGGACGATGCTACGAGAGGGCCTTCATGACCTCAACCAAATCGCAGACGCGCTCCACACCGTCGACGGTGCGCGCCACGAGCGTCAGCACCGCGACGCTGACAGTGCAGACCTCAGGCTGTGGCTTCATCGACCTCACGGCCGAGGCCGCGCGGTTCATCGCCGACGTTCATGCGTGGGACGGCGCGCTAACGCTGTTCATCCGACACACCTCGGCGTCCCTGACAATCCAGGAGAATGCCGACCCTTCCGTGCTCGTCGACCTCACCACGGTGCTGGCGCGGCTCGCGCCGGACGATGAAGATGCAGGCTGGACTCACGACACCGAGGGGCCGGACGATATGCCGGCGCACATCAAGACCATGCTGACGGAGACCTCGCTCCAGGTGCCGGTGCTGGGTGGCGCGCTCGCGCTGGGCACGTGGCAGGCGATCTATCTGATCGAGCATCGTACAAGTCCGCATCGCCGCGAAATCGTGCTGCAATTCATCGGTGCATCGCGGTGACAAAGCAAAACCGGCCGCGGATGTCCGCGGCCGGTTTGTAGTCGGTGACGCCGGCGTCGCGCGCCGGCTTGCTGCGATCAGTTCGCCTTGATGTCCACGTCCTTGGTCTCGGGCAGGAACAGGAAGCCGACCACGGCGGTGATGACCGCGAATATGATCGGATACCAGAGGCCTGCATAGATATCGCCGGTCGAGGCCACGATCGCGAATGCGGTCGCGGGCAACAGACCGCCGAACCAGCCGTTACCGATGTGGTAGGGCAGCGACATCGAGGTGTAGCGGATCTTGGTCGGAAACAGTTCGACCAGCATCGCCGCGATCGGCCCGTAGACCATGGTGACGAAGATCACCAGGATGAACAGCAGACCGATGATTGCCGCGACCTGCGGGCGGAAGATGTCGAACGGATTCGACATCTTCACGATGCCGGCGTCACCCGCCTTCGGATAGCCGGCGGCCTGCACGGCGGCGAGCAATGCCGCGTTGCTGTCCTTGGCGTTCGCGTAGGCCACGTCCTTGCCGTTGACGACGACCTTGACGCCGGAACCTGCGGCGGCGCTGGACGTCGTGTACCTGACCGACGACTGCGACAGGAAGGCGCGCGCGGTGTCGCAAGGCGAGGTGAAGACGCGTGTGCCGACCGGGTTGAACAGGTCGCCGCAGCCCGCCGGATCGGCCACCACCTCGACCTTGGTCTGCTCGATCGCCTTCTCCAGCGCCGGGTTGGCGTTGCTGGTGATCATCTTGAAGATCGGGAAGAAGGTCAGCGCCGCGATCAGGCAGCCGCCCAGAATAATCGGCTTGCGGCCGATCTTGTCGGACAGGACGCCGAAGACGATGAAGAAGCCGGTGCCGAACAGGAGCGACCAGGCGATCAGCAGGTTGGCGGTATAGCCGTCGACCTTCAGGATCGATTGCAGGAAGAATAGCGCGTAGAACTGGCCGGTATACCAGACCACGCCCTGTCCCATGGTGCCGCCGAGCAGCGCGAGCAGCACGAGCTTGCCGTTCTTCCAGTTGGCGAAGGCTTCCGTCAGCGGCGCCTTCGAGCTCTTGCCCTCGTCCTTCATCTTCTGGAAGATCGGCGATTTGTTGAGGCGGAGCCGGATCCAGACCGAGACGCCGAGCAGCAGCACCGAGACCAGGAACGGAATGCGCCAGCCCCACGCCGCGAAGTCGGCTTCGCCGGTCGCAGTGCGGGTGAACAGGATCACCAGCAGTGACAGGAAGAGTTCCATCGTCGCAGTGGTCTGGATGAAGGAGGTGTAATAGCCGCGCTTGCCATTCGGGGCGTGCTCGGCGACATAAGTTGCCGCGCCGCCATACTCACCACCAAGGGCGAGACCCTGGGCCAGACGCAACGCGATCAGGATCACGGGCGCCGCAAAGCCGATCGTCGCCGCACTCGGCAGCAGGCCGACGATGAAGGTCGAAAGACCCATGATCAGGATGGTGACGAGGAAGGTATATTTGCGGCCGACGATGTCGCCGATGCGGCCGAACACGATGGCGCCGAACGGGCGCACCAGGAAGCCTGCGGCAAACGCCAAGAGTGCGAAGATGTCGCGGGTCGCCGGCGGATAGGCCGAGAAGAACTGCGCGCCGATGATCGGAGCGAGCGATCCGTAGAGGTAGAAGTCGTACCACTCGAAGACGGTACCGAGCGACGATGCGAGGATGACGAACCTCTCATCCTTCGTCATGCCGGTCGACCGTGGCGACGTTGCAGCTATTGTGGACATCTTGAATGCGCTCCCCGAATTTCGTTTCCTCGCGTCCCGGCTGTCCGGCATGCCGGATCAATCTGGGTCTTGCCCCAAAGGTAACATCGGCGTGAAACTGGCCCCAATACGACTTTCGGCCTTGCGCACTGACACGCAACCGACGGTGTGGATGTATAGTGCCGGGGCGCGGCAAGAGGCTTGCGGATTAACCCCTTTCCCGCAAAGGAATAATGTGCCCTTGCATGCCACGGCCGGCCGGGGAAGAATTGACCATTGCGCCGGTCCGGACTACTGGCCCGGTGACCAACGACAGCAAGAGATCGATGAGCGCTCCCTCCACCCATCTCGTCATTGCCGATGACCATCCGCTGTTCCGCGATGCGCTGCGGCAGGCAGTGGCGGGCGTCCTGAGCACGGCGAAGATCGACGAGGCCGGGTCGTTCGAGGATCTGACCAAGCTGCTGGAACAGACCTCCGACGTCGACCTGATCCTGCTCGACCTCTCGATGCCAGGCATCTCCGGCTTCTCCGGCCTGATCTATCTGCGCGCGCAATATCCGGCGATCCCGGTGGTGATCGTCTCGGCCTCCGACGACGGCGCCACGATCCGCCGCTCGCTCGATTTCGGCGCCTCCGGCTTCATCCCGAAGCGGTTCGGCGTTGAGACATTGCGCGACGCCATCCTCAAGGTCATGGAGGGCGACGTCTGGGTTCCCGCGGATACCGACCTGACGGCCGCCGCCGATCCCGACATGACGCGCCTGCGCGACCGCCTGGTGACGTTGACGCCGCAGCAGGTGCGGGTGCTGATGATGTTGTCGGAAGGGCTGCTGAACAAGCAGATCGCCTACGAGCTCGGCGTCTCCGAGGCGACTATCAAGGCGCACGTCTCCGCGATCCTGCAAAAGCTCGGCGTCGAAAGCCGCACGCAGGCGGTGATCGCCGCCGCCCGGATCGCCGGCGGCCAGTGGAAGCAGGGCACCCCGACGGGGTGAGCTTGCCACCAGCGCTTGCGCTGCCCGCCGGGCAAAACACGCAAGTGTTGGGTCAATTGACTCGCCCAAAAATATTCCACTTTACCGAAATTCGGATTTGTCGTATCTGTCGCTTATCCTGATCTGGCGAAAAGGGGCGGTCGTACGTCGTCACGAGCCGCGGATCGGGTTGCGGTGGACGCTGAGCGGCGCCGTCGCGGATGCAAGTGGCAGGGCGGGGCAGTGGATTGAGCCGAGCCCCGTGAGCACCTCGCAAGCCGCGTTGTACGAACGGCGCTTTGATCCTGCGAAGCCTCTTGGTGAAGCAGGATTGCTTGCGTACGGCAAAACCGTGTGGTCCTGGCCGTCGTCGCTACGGTCAAGCCTTGCGGAGGTGCGGGGAGCCCGACCGGGCAAGCCGCATCGTCAATTCGCGAGGTGACGGAGGCAAGCACGAATTCGTCTCCGGGGAGAGCGCGGCATACGCCGTCAAACCACTGCGCAGGGAAGGCCGTGTGTTCGGCTTCACCTGTATGCCGCTGTGCAACTCTTTTTGCGCTACACGCGCACAGCGGACCGTGGGTGCCAGCCGGCACCCGGCCTTCCCTGCGTCCTTTGTCTAGAGGGCGTGACGAGGAGAGCAAAACTCGGGCGAAATGCGCCGCGAGATGGCGCAAGTGCGCCTGTTGTTTGACAAGTGCGCCTGTTGTTTGAGATGTGACTTGGAGAGCGATGGCCTCGCTCCTTGCTCCGTCATTGCGAGCGTAGCGAAGCGGCGTCACGGTGAATGGCCCGAACGACAGTGTTGTTGTCGTGGTCCCAGTCAACTCAGTCATCACGAAATCTTGCTCATTTGCAGAACCGGAGAGCCGATGCGGCAAGGCCGGCTTTGCATCGGCATCAGACCGCGTTTGCAGGCCTCGTAACGGGGTTCCCTGCCGGCCTCACAATTTCTCACAACTCCAAACGGGCGTCTTGCGGCAGGCGCTGATAGTCAGTTGCGTGAGCCAAACGGAAAAACTACATGGCCCGGACCCACGCCGCCGGGGCGCGCGATCTCATCAATGAGGCGCACCAGACCTGTCCTTATTCCAAGACCGTTCGCGGCAGCATCGACCTGATCTGACGATCCCAACAACCATCAACAAGGTACCGGGAAGATGAAACAGATTATCGACCAGCACCGCCGCCAGTTCCTCGGCGTCGCAGCCGGGACCGTCGCAGTGGGCCTCGGCGTGATCGACCTTGCGCGGGCCGAAACGGAAGCGCCGCGATCCTCGGCAACGAACGCGTCGTTCGGCGCGATCAAGCAGATCAATGCCGGTGTCCTGAATGTCGGCTACGCGGAAGCCGGCCCTGCGACCGGCCCGGTGGCGATCCTGCTCCACGGCTGGCCCTACGACATTCACAGCTTCGTCGACGTCGCGCCGATCCTGGCGCAGGCCGGCTATCGCGTCATCATCCCCTATTTGCGCGGCTATGGCGCGACGCACTTCCTCTCCAGCGAGACGCCGCGCAACGGCGAGCCGGCAGCGCTGGCTGTCGACATCATCGCGCTGATGGATGCGCTCAACATCAAGAAGGCGGTCGTTGCCGGCTTCGACTGGGGCGCGCGCACCGCCGATATCATCGCGGCGCTGTGGCCGGAGCGCTGCCGCGCGCTGGTGTCGGTCAGCGGCTATCTGATCTCCAGCCAGGCTGCGGGAAGCGCGCCGCTGCCGCCGGCGGCCGAGCTGCAATGGTGGTACCAGTTCTATTTCGCGACCGAGCGCGGCCGCGCCGGCTACGAAAAGTACACGCATGATTTCGCCAAGCTGATCTGGAAGCTGGCTTCGCCGCAGTGGAAGTTCGACGACGCCACGTTCGATCGCAGCGCTGCGGCCTTCGACAACAAGGATCATGTCGCGATCACGATCCACAATTACCGCTGGCGGCTCGGGCTCGCCAAGGGCGAGGCGAAGTACGAGGAGATCGAAAAGAAGCTTGCGGCAACCCCGCTCATCAATGTGCCGACGATCACGATGGAGGGCGACGCCAACGGCGCGCCGCACGCCGATCCCGGCGCCTACGCCAAGAAGTTCTCCGGCCGCTACGACCATCGCCTGGTCGCCGGCGGCATCGGTCACAACCTGCCCCAGGAAGCACCGCAGGCCTTTGCCAAGGCCGTCATCGATGCTGACGGCGGCGCCTGAGCGTTCGTTCAAGACCTCGGTCCAGCGCGGCTGGACCGAGGATACGCCGCGATCGGCTGGGGCTTTGGCCGCTTCACCAACGGCAAGCCGGTCGACGAGGCGCAGCACCGCACCTGCTTTGCCTGCCACGAAGTCCGCGCGAAGGGCCGCGACTATGTCTTCACGCGGCTCGCGCCCCGAGATCAATGCGGAGTGGCGCGCGCTCAGCGTACCGACCGACTACTGACCTGATTTCACTCCGCCGCCACCAACTGCTGCGTGCGCCATTGCCCGAGCAAAGCGCGCAGCGAGGCCGGTTTCACCGGCTTGTTGAGCACCGCGATCTTTTCATCGCGCGCAGCCATCTGCACGGCGGGGCTGCGGTCGGCAGTGATCAGGATCGCGGGGATGGTGTCGCCGAAGCGGCGGCGGATGTCGCGAATAGCGGCGATGCCATTGCCGCGGTCGAGGTGGTAGTCGACGAGCAGGCCGGTGACGCGCTTGCCGGCGGCTTCGATCGCGGCGATCGCGCCTTCGGGATCGGCGACCGCGATCACCTCGGCGTCCCAGGCCTTCAAGAGCGTGCGCATGCCGTCGAGGATCGCGGCGTCATTCTCGATGCAGACGATCAACGCGCCCGAGATCGGCGTGCGTGCCAGCGGCGTTGCGCTGGTTACGGCAGCGGTGAGCGTCACCGCCTTCGCCGTCGGGACCGTCACGGAGAACAACGAGCCGCCGCCGGCATTGGCGTCGATGGCGATGCCGTGGTTGAGCACGCGCGCCAACCGCTCGACGATCGAGAGCCCCAGGCCCAGCCCGCGCGCGATCCGCGCGCCCTGCTCGAGGCGGTGGAATTCCTTGAAGATCTCGCCGCGCTTGGCCGGCGGTATGCCGACGCCGGTGTCGTAGACGCAAATTTTGAGCGAGGCGCCGCGGCGGCGGCAGCCGACCAGCACGCGTCCGCGCGGGGTGTATTTGATCGCGTTGGAAATCAGGTTCTGCAACAGCCGTCGCAGCAGCAGCCGATCCAACTCGACCGGCAGCGAGCAGGGCACGAAGGCGAGCTCGAGGCCCTTGGCGCGCGCCATCGGCGCGAACTCGATCTCGAGCGAGCGCATCAGATCGGCCATCTTGAAGCTCGAGATCGAGGTTGCCATCGCGCCGGCATCCAGCCGTGAGATGTCGAGCAGCGCGCCGAGGATTTCCTCGATCGCCTGGAGCGATTCGTCGATGTTCTCGACCAGACGCGTCTCCTCGCCACCGTGCTGGCGCTCGACCAGGCTCGTGACATAGAGCCGCGCGGCGTTGAGCGGCTGGAGAATGTCGTGGCTGGCGGCTGCGAGGAAGCGGGTCTTGGAGATGCTGGCGTCCTCCGCCGAGATCTTCGCCTGCGCCAGCTCCGAGTTCAGCCGGGTCAGCTCCTCGGTGCGGTCGCGCACGCGCTTTTCCAGCGTCGCATTGGCGCGCTCCAGCGCCTCGGCCGCCTCGAAGGTGGGCGTGACATCGGTGAAGGTGATGACGAAGCCGCCGCCGGGCATGCGGTTGGTCAGGATCTCGATCACCATGTGGCGTTCCGGCAGACGCTCCAGATAAGGCTCGCTGTCGGTGGTGTAGGCTGCAAGCCGCCGCTCCAGCACGGCTTCGCGCTCGACGGGATCGTCGGGATTGCTCACCCCCATGAATTCGAGGATCTCGCGCAACGGCGTGCCGAACTGGACGAAATGCGGCGGCACGTTGAGGAGTTCGCCGAACTGCCGGTTGGAGCAGATCAGTTGCAAATCGGCGTCGAGCACTGCGATACCCTGGCGCACATGGTTGAGCGCGGTCTGCAGGATCTCGCGGTTGAAATGCAGCGCCGCATGGGAATCGTCGAGCAGCTTTAGCGCAGCCTTCGCCGAGACCGTTCGCTTGCGCAGCAGGAGCGACATCACGAGGCGCGAGGACGCCGTACCGATCGAGGAGGCGATCAGGTGCTCTGCGTGTTGCAACAGCTCGAAATCGGCAGGCGCCGAAAGCTCCAGCCGCGCATTGCGCCGTGCGGAGAACGCCTCGAACGAATGCCGGGCGCGGTCGGGTCCGAGATATTGCGCGACCGTGGTCTGGATATCCTGCACCGTGATGGTGGTGCGCCAGCGGCGGAAGTTCGGAGCGATCGGGGCGAGCGTGTTGGGCACGAACAGATCGGCCTGCACCAGCTCGATGGACGAGGGCTGCCGCGCCAGCGACAGCAGCACATAGGTGAGGATGTTGAGCGAAAGCGACCAGACCACGCCGTGCATCAGCGGCGGCAGGTCGGCACCGAACAGCGCCTGCGGTCGCAGCGCCTCGATCCCGAACGGGCCGTGCTGGAGCAGCAGGATTCCGGCCGTCGAAGAATCCATGAAGCTCGGCATGAACAGCGTGTAGAGCCATACCGCGAAGCCGACCAGCATGCCGCCGATGGCGCCGCGCGCGGTCGCGCGCCGCCACAACAGGCCGCCGAAGAAGCTGGGTGCGAGCTGCGCAATGGCGGCAAAGGACAGCAGACCAATCGCCGCAAGCTGGGTGTTGCCGAGCGCGCGGTAGTAGAAATAGGCCATCACCATGATGGCAAAGATCGCAAGCCGCCGCGAGCGCAGCAGGAAGTCGCCGAAATCGGTGCCGCCGGTGCGGCGCTCGGGCCTTCGTTGCAGCACCAGCGGCACCACGAGGTCGTTCGAGACCATGATGGAGAGCGCGACGCATTCGACGATCACCATCGCGGTTGCTGCCGACAGGCCGCCGACGAACACCGCGACGCTGAGAAGTCCCGCGCCGCCCTCCATCGGCAGTGCCAATACGTACATGTCGGGATCGACGGCGCCGAACGGGAAACTGACGAGGCCGGCGAGCGCGATCGGGATCACGAACAAATTGATGGCGACGAGATAGAGCGGAAACAGCCAGCGCGCGCGGCCGACCTCGGCGTCGGACGAGTTTTCGACCACGCTGACGTGAAACTGCCGCGGCAGCAGCATGATCGCGCACAGCGACAGCAGCGTCATGGTCAGGAAGTTGCCGATCGATGGCGAATAGTCGATCGCGCGCACCGCCTCCGGCGTCTTCATCGCGCGCTCGATCAATTCGTGCGGCGAGAACATCCAGAAGGTGACGAAGATGCCGGCGGTGAGGAAGGCGACCAGCTTGATGATGGATTCGGTCGCGACCGCCAGCATCAGGCCGTGCTGATGCTCGGTGGCGTCGGTCTGCCGCGTGCCGAACAGCACCGCGAAAGCCGCCATCGCCAGCGTCACCATCAGCGCCATGTCGCCGAGGATCGGGATGTGGGAGAACGCCTGGTCCTCGCTCAGAATGACTTCGAGCGAGGAGGCGACCGCCTTGAGCTGGAGCGCGATGTAGGGCACCGAGCCGATGATCGCGATCAGTGCCACGGTTGCCGCCACCGCCTGGCTCTTGCCGTAGCGCGCACCGATGAAGTCGGCGATCGAGGTGATGTTGTGGGCCTTGGCGAGCTGGATCACGCGGCGGAGCACGCCGGCGCCGAGGCCGATCATCAGGATCGGGCCGACATAGATCGCGAGGAAGTCTGTCGAGGTGCGGGTGGCGAAGCCGACCGAGCCGAAGAAGGTCCAGGACGTGCAGTAGATCGCCAGCGACAGCGGATAGATCAGCCCGGACGCACGGCCGGGCCCCGCCGGCGAGCGCCGGTCGCCATGGCTCGCCACCAGGAACAGAAAGCCGATATAGCCGAAGGCGGCAGCGATCACGCCCCAGTCGTGCAGCATGGCGAGCGTGCTTCTCCCTGGGCGCGACTGCGCCCCATCACATTTTCCCTGCAAATCTAGCGCGTTGGACGGGCGCAAGCGACAGCGAAATGCCTTGTGGGGGCGGGAACCGGCATTGTCGTTAAGCTAGCAATGGGCCGGTGCTTTACCCTCCCCCTCCAGAGAAAGTTTTGCCAGTTGCTGCTAGTTCCTGCATAGTGCCTGCAACCCGGGTAACTCCATGAACTATTGAGGTAATACCGCTGGCGCTATGCATGCGCTTTATGGCACTATGCCTCCGCTGTCGCTGATGAAATCCTGACACCGGAGCCGCCTTCCCGTGCCCAAGCCACGCAAGAGTTCCCTCGAAACGCCGACTGCGCGACGCAAACTCACGGTGCGCAAGAACAGCTACTTCGTCAAGATTTCACCCGGCATCAGCCTGGCCTATCGCCGCAACCAGGGTGCCGGCGTCTGGAGCGTGCGCGCCGCTGATGGACATGGTGGCGAGTGGCTCAAGAAGATCGGCATCGCCGACGACCTTGAGTCTGCCGCGCCGCCGTTGGTGCTCGACTATTGGGAAGCGATCAGTGTGGCGCGCAAGCTCGCGCGCAAGCAGCCCGGTGCGCCGGACGACGACAGCCGCCCGGTGACCGTTGACGGGGCGCTCACGGCTTGGGAGGCTGACCTCAGGGCGCGTGATCAGAATGTCTACAATGCGAAATGGCCGCGCCGCCATTTGACGAGCGTTCTGCTGAGCAAGCCCGTTTCGCTGCTCAGTTCGAAGGAACTGCGGAAATGGCGCGATAGCTTGCTTGGCATGGTCGCGGCCTCCAGCATCAACCGGCTCTGCGGCAGCATCGGCGCCGCACTGAACATGGCGGCCTCGCACGATCAACGGATCAAGAACCAGCAGGCCTGGGAGATTGGGCTCGCCGCGCTGCCGGACGCCGACACGGACCGCAACGTCATCCTGCCCGACGACAAGGTGCTCGCTTTCGTTGCCGCGTGCGATCGGAGCGATCCGGCGCTGGGCCTATTCGTCGACACGATGGCGGAGAGCGGGAGCCGGCCATCGCAGATCGCAAGGCTCCTGGTTGCCGACCTTGTCGGCGATCCGGTGAAGCCGCGCTTGCTGATGCCGCGAAGCGCCAAGGGCGGCGGAAAAAACCGTTCCGAGCGCAAGGCGCAGCGCGTGCCGGTGCCGATCACGCAAAGGTTGGCGCAACGGTTGGCCGCGGCAGCCAAGCGTCGTACCCCCGAGACGCCGCTACTGCTGCAAAGCGACGGGACCTCATGGGGCAAGGAGCCGAGTCAGAACTATCGCGCGGACGTGCGCGAAATTGTCGCCGGGCTCGGTTGGGACGCCGACGAGGTGACGCTGTACAGCTTGCGACACTCAAGCATCGTGCGCCAGCTGCTCGCCAACGTCCCGGTCCGTGTCGTTGCCTCAACTCACGACACGTCGGTTGCCATGATCGAGAAGCATTACTCGCGGTTTATCGCCGATCACAGTGACGAACATACACGCCGCGCGCTGCTGAAGCCCGCAGCGCCGTCGCCTGTTGCTGATAGCATCGTCGCGCGGGGGCGCTGACCATGGCCGCGACCAAGAGTAAGAAGCGTACGTCCGGCGAGCAGCCATCTCCTTCACTGGATGACAAGCGTTGGCTGACGCTGATAATGGCGCATCACACCCGCTCGGAGCAACTCATTGGGAAGAGGTTCTCGACCCACGCGAGCAGCCAACTGATAGAGGCGCTAAGTAGCGGAAAGCTGCGCTGCATGCGTGAAAGCAAGACAAAGCCGAGCGAGCGCGAGCCGGTGTCGGCTTCGTTTTGGCAGACCCTTAACATTCATGTCGAGCCCGACCTCAGGCTTATCCAGATCCAACGCGGTCGCTCGATCCAACGAGTGACCCCGCGCGATCTTGGGCAAATCTATGACTGGGCGTATTATGTATGGCAGCCAGACTTCGATAAGCTCTGGCCACCAGTGAAAGCTGATCGGGATTCGTCGCGTCGCAAGCCCGGACCGCCACCTACGCATGATTGGCCGCAGGTCGTTGCCGCCGAACTGATCCGCAGAGCGAAGGCAGGAGAGAAGGACCCAACCGCCGGAGCGATGATTAAATATTGCGAGAAGAAGTTTTCGGATGAGTTCTCACCCGGTCTCAAGGAGATGCAGGGGCTGCTCAAGAAGTTGTTATTCGGCCAGTTTTAGTATCTCCCCTGCATCTTACCCGCATCTCCCGTAACGCCCTGCGCGGCGCGAGTCATAGCATAGCGGCAGCATCCATTTACGAGGGAGCTGCACCAAATGGCTCGCGGAGAGATTAGCGGCAGAAAACCGAGCGTTTCTGCCGATCTCGTAAAGCAGGTAAGCGGCCCGCCGACTCCGAACGAGATCGCGTCAACGCCGCATGCGGAGCCGAAGTCCGCGAAGCGCGCGGTGCTACCGCCTCTACGTGGGCCGCCGGTCGCGCCAATGGCGTACTCGATCCGACAGTTTTGTCAGGCGCATTCCATCAGCGTGGACACCTACTTCCGTCTGCAGCGGGCGAACGGAGGCCCGGCGACGATGAAAGTTGGCGGCCGAACCCTGATCAGCGTTGAGGCAGCCGCAGCCTGGCGGCGCGATCGTGAACTGGCGACGCAAGAGGCGCGGCATCAGCGCAAGGCTGAGGGGACGCGACCATGATCAGGCGAACCCTGCCTCAGCGCCGGGCCGAACTCATGACCAATCGAGAGCACGACGAGCTTGTAACCGCGCCCGGTCGGCAGCCGGCAACCGCCAATGTGAGGACACAACATGCTTCAACAAATATCCGCCGAGATCATCTTTATGAAAACGGACAGCCCGGGTCCAGTGATCCAGAAACTACTCGAGATCGACTACGACTTCGAGGTGCTCAAGTGGGACTGGCACGACGGTACCAAGCCGGACACCACCGTCACGGTAAAGGCGATCACGGAACTCGATGCGTTTGCCTTCTTCGATCATGTACAGGCCATCGTCGGGCCGCTTGGCGGCGAGGTGATAGCGGCCGACCTTGTGTCCTCGCCGCCCCCCGGCAGTTGCAGTCCTGCAAATTACCGCAGACGCAGACCTTAAGCCGAGCGAATTGCGGCGCCGGTTAGCGCCGCCGCGCAGGGGTGTCGTATGAGCCCTGAACCGCTCACCTGCCGCCGGCTGCCGCCAACGGTTTGCGAGAAGCTGCGCAAGACTCTGGCGCTGCTCGCATCGGACAACGTTCATGAACGTGCGGCTGCCATGGCCGGCACCGCACGTGTGCTCGAAGCGAACGGTCTCGACTGGCCCGACCTTGCCGACGCAATCATTAAGATGCCGCGCCGCAACAGGACGACGGCTCACGTGCGGCCAGTCACGGTTCAGGGCGATCTGGCGAACCTTCCCAAGGCGCTCGATGCGCTGAAGCCGCTGCGGCGCTGGGTGAGCTGGAGTTGGGAATGGCGGGTCAACAAGAGCGGCAATGGCAAATGGACCAAGCCGCTGCTGCGGCCAGACAATCCTCGGTCCTATGCGAAGAGCGACGATCCGACGACATGGGGCACCTATGAACAGGCAGTGGTCGCTTACAAGGCCGGCCTGTGCGACGGCATCGGCTTCTGTCTGCTCGGCATCGACATCGGTGCGTTCGATCTGGACAAGTGTCGCGATCCGATAACCGGTGCCATCGCGCCAGAGGCCATGGCCATCGTCGAGCGCGCGGGCAGCTATACCGAGATCACGGTTTCCGGTACCGGCCTGCGGGTGGTCGGCATCGGCACCGGCAAGCCGCTACAGGTCAAGCAGAAGCTGCCGGGCTGCGGCGTGGAGGTCGAGAGCTATCGCAACTGTGCGCGGTACATCACCGTCAGTGGCAATGTGCTACCTGGCGCGCCGGTGGCGATGGTCGACATCGGCAGCGTGCTCGAAGCGGTCGTGGCGGAGCTGGGCCATGTCCAGCGCGCCGATGCCGCGTTCGACCTGCCGCCCGACGACACGCCATTTCCCGACGGGACGATATCGACGTCCCAAGCATTGATTGACGATGCTGGGCGACTGGCGCTGCGCGCGGTATCGCCAGCCATCGTTACGGCGCTGCTCGGCAGGCACAACAAGCAGTTCTCCAACGACAGCGAGATGCGATGGGGCAACAAAGGTTCGTTCAGCCTTTGCACCAAGGGAGCCAAAGCCGGGTTCTGGTACAGCCACGAGGAGAAAAACGGCGGCGACATGGTCAACCTGATCATGCGCGAGTTGAAGTGCCGGTTCACCGAGGCGCTGGAATTCGCCGCGCCGTTCGTCAACGGCCAGCGACCGTTGTTGCGGATCGGCACGAAGGCCGAGGACGAGGCCGAGGACGAAGCCCGCACCGAGAAGGCGCTGAAGATCTGGTCGCAAAGCCGGCGGCTCGCGGGAACGCCGGCAGAGCGCTATCTGCGCTCACGCGGCATCGAGGTGCCGGACGAGGCGCGTGAGGTGCTGCGGTTTCACGCCGAATGCCCGTTCGACGGCCGGACCGTTCCGGCGCTGGTGGCGCTGGTGCGCGATATCGTCACCGACGAACCGGTCGCCATCCACCGCACCGCGCTGACTGAGGACGGTCGCAAGCTCGACCGCCCCAAGGTCCTCGGCCCGAAGAACGGCGGCGCGATCAAGCTGTCGCCGATTTCGAGCATCGGCAGTGAGCTGGCGATCGGCGAGGGCATCGAGACCACGCTATCCGCGCGCCCGCTCGGCATCGACATTCCGGCGTGGTCGTTGTGCGATGCCGGTGGGTTGAGCCAGTTTCCGGTTCTGCCGAGCCTGGCCACCGTCGAGCGGCTCACCGTTCTCGCCGACAACGATGCGAGCAAGGCTGGTCAGAACGCGGCGGCAAAGACAAAAGCGCGTTGGGAGGCGGCGCGCCGGTGCGTTCGAGTACTGACGCCGCACGACGAGGGATCCGACTTCAACGACGTGTTGATGGCGCGAGGTCGGCGATGAACGATCTCGGTTTCGACATCGATGAGACAAATCTTGACACGCAATCGCGCGGCGTCGGCGTCGACGCCGCCAGGTCGATCCTGCTCGCGTGCTTCACCAGGCTGGTGGATCAGGCACTGAACTGGCACAGGCGCGACGCAGAGGCGCGGGCCTGGCGGGAGGCGTACCACATCCGGATAAAACAGCAGCCGGACGAAGAGTTCCATGACTGGTTCGGGCGGTCATGGCAGGAGATGCTGTCGGCGCCCACGGACGCGCCGGTCGTGCCCGAGGTGGCACAGAGCGGCATCAGGATCACGACCGGCGGCGGCAAGTCGGAAGCGTTCCGGCAGGCGATCGCCACCCGATACATTCCCGAGGCCAAGCAATTGCAGCTGCCGCATCGTGTCCTGGTCGCGGTGCCGACCCACAAGCTGGCCGACGAGGCCCGCACCAAGATGCCGCCCGGAGTTACGGTGGCGATCTGGCAGGGATTGAAGGCCACCAGGCTCGGCACCAATGAGCCGATGTGCCTCAACCACGCCGCGGTCGACGCCGCGCTGGCACTGGGGGCCGACGTCGAGACCACCGCATGCCGGCGGGGACAACGCGGCGGGCCGCCGATCGTGTGCCCATTCTACGAGGGCGACGGTCAATGCCACTACCAGGCGCAGAAGGCTGAAGCATTCGCAGCCGACGTGCTGTTCGTGGCGCACGAGGGTTTGTTTAAACTGCCGCCAGGGGTCTGCAACGGCTTCGGCCTGGTGATCATCGATGAAGGTTTTTGGCAGAAGGGGCTGAGCGGCGCGCGCGAGGACGACCGCCCGCGGCTCGCGATAGGCGGGCTCTGCGAAGAGTTCAAGGATTTTCCGGTTCGGACAAAGGATTTCAGGCGAAACAGCCAGCACGAACGAGGAAAGGCAAGGCGCGAGGCACCGAAGCAAGAGGCGAAACGCAGGGTGTCGAAGCGCGAGGCAATTTGCAGGAGGAAGGCGCTCAAGCGCGGGGAGAAGGCACGCCAATACGGAAGAGAGGCGCTCAGGCGCAAAAGAAAGGGCCGACCGAAGCCGAAGCGCGCGCGGGTGGCGTCGGAGCCCCTGACGCAGGAGCTGCGAGAGATGACCGAGCGGCTGCAAGCCGCATGTGCGGCCTCGCCCGACGGCTACGTGCAGCGCGCGGCGCTGGAGGCGGCCGGGCTCGGCAGCGGCAATGCGTACAGGTGGGCGCGGGCGATGGAGTGGTTGCGCACGGTTGATCACGGCCTGAAGCCGGACGCTACCCCGCAGCGGCGGGATGACGCGGTCAAACGGTTCGGCTTCCTAGCCCAGATCAAACAGCGGGTGGAGATGTGGCACGCGGTCGGCGAACTGCTCAACGGCACCGAAGCCGCCACCGGGCAGTTACGGATCGAGACCGTCACCACCAAGGAGGGCTCGATCAGGTGGTTGTATATCTCGGGGCGCAGACGCATCGACAAAAGGCTGATGCGGCTGCCGATCGTCTACGCCGACGCCACGCTGCCGCTGGAACTGACGCGCTACTACCTGCCCCAGCTTGAGCTTAAGCTGGATCTGGTGATCACCGAGCCGCACGGGCGGCTTATCCAGGCGATCGGACATCCGGTTGGAAAATCGTCGCTGGTGCCCAAAGAACCGGGCGAGAGAAGGGGCAAGCGGAGCGGCGCATGGACCGAGACGCCGGAGCAAGCCGAAGCCAGGGTGACCCGCAAGCGCGGCAATCTGGTGGAGGTGAGCCGGCATCTGACGCAGGGGCGGCGCGGGCTCGTCATTGTTTACAAGGACATCGAGAAGGACTTCGAAGGAATTGAGGGCGTCGAAACAGGGCATTTCGGTGCCGTCGAGGGCATCGATCGCTGGGGCGAGGTCAAGGCCGCCGTGATCATCGGCCGACCGATGCCGAAGGCGCAGGACGTTGAGCGGATGGCGGCCGCCATCACCGGCAGGCCGGTCGAGGCGGTCTCGGAGAGGTGCGAGCGCGAGGTTTGCGGCACCGCCATCAAGTGCAGGAGCTACACGGACTTGGACGCTGAGCGGGTCAGGGCGGCCGTTGTCGAGGCGGCAATCGAGCAGTCGCGGGGTAGGGTCAGGGCTGTCAACCGGACCAGCGCTAATCCGGTCGAGGTCTACCTGATCCTGCACGATGTGGTGGTGCCGGGCATGCCGGTCGATGAGGTGGTCGAGTTTAGGGCGTTGGAGCCAAGCGCCGTCGATGAAATGGTCTGTCGCGGGCTGGTGCCGCAGTGGCCGTCTGACGCCGCCAAGCTGCACCCAGACCTATTCACCGCGAAACGCGGATCCAAGCCATCGCGGGAGGCGGCCAAGAAAGCCTATCAGCGAGCGCAGCTGACGCTGGTTGAGACACCGCGAGGGGTCAAACTGGGGACATCGCTTCATAAAGAATACCTTATTAAGCGATGTCCCCAGTTTGGAGTCAGATACCGCCCTCGCGGTAAGGGCTCCGCGGTGCGGCTTGTCTGCGTCGACCCAATCAAGGTTCCAGATATCCGCGCGAGGCCTGAAGGCGCGTTGGGGAAACTCGACCTGTTCGAGCTGATCGGCCCGTGGCCGGTCGCGGTCCGCGACGCGCCCTATCCGGCACAGACGGCGAGCGGCTGAGCGGCTGACGCTGCGGTCGTGGTAACCGGAACGAGACAAGGTGGTCGCGAGCCAGCCTCTCGATGGCGTGTCGGCCGCGCCAGCAGCAGCTCGAAGCTTTGCAACAGGATCGAGGAGCTGCGGTCATTGCAGCGGACCCGCTCGTGACGGTCGAAGCAAAACTGTCCAAGACTAAGCAAAATTGCGCCGCTTGACCAACGGACTGCCCCTCCCGGACCCATGTCTGCACTCGGCGGAAGCGGACGTGCGGCCCCCAAGGAGGAAGTCCGGGTGTGGACCCATCTGCGACATCTGACAGCATCTCATGTTGCAGCAGCTATGCAGCAAGTCTTCGCGTCATTTCCGCCAAGGCTGCGCGCCCTTCATCGGTCAATGAATATGGCGCTTCAAATTCTGAACTAGTCTTCTTCACTAGATGCTTTCGTTTGAGATATTGCATGAGCGCATTTGTCGATTGGCGCGGAATTCTCAGCGTATCGGTCACGTCTCGGATGCGCAGCGCCCCCGAGTTTAAAATCGTTGAAAGCACTTTTCGTACACGGTCTGATTAACAGGTAGCCGTGGTTCATCTGCGCGGCGAGCGGATAGATCTCGTTGAGGGTGGTTATTACCTGTATCCGTGAGTTGATAAACTCGGTTGCCTTGCAACCCCTCAAATTCTTCCGCGAAACGGCTAGCAATCAACCCTTCAAGTATTTTCCGTATCTTGTTTTCAGGCATACGGGCCGCCAGCCTTATCTTGACGATATTCGTCATATATTCTCGTGGGATTGTTGAAAGCACATGCTCCTCGGCGCGAGACAATAACGTGGTCCGATCATCCGTGCGCCTGATAATCCAAAAGGGCTTCTCCTCATCGCCAAAGGTCACATAACCCTGGGCATGCAGCTTAATTATGAGTTGGCGGACCCTCTGACGACTAACTCCCAATTTTTCGGCGATCTGATTTCCCCGCATCGGTCGATCCAGCAAGTTGAGCAGCCGTTGTCCGCTGGACCCTAGAACTCCGCTATTTCGACGCAATCGATCTGGAATGACCTTGAAGCGACAGACTTTTCCGCGCCTGGTAACATGCCAGTGTTTTTGTCGGTTCTGTTTCACCAGCCCGAGTTGCTCCAGCGCTCCAAGCGCCGCCGCAGTCTTGGCTAGGTCAAGCTTCGCCAGTATCGCAATTTCTGCCTTAGTGACTTTGCCCTTTCGGAGCGCAGTTAGGCAGGCTGCATGTGATTTGGTCAGTACCAGGCCACGGGCTTTGAGGGGCATGTCAGGCTCCGATTGATTTGGTGATTTGTATTATGTTTCATTGGGCATGGTCGTGCGGCGGATAATCCGGCAGTTGTCCACAATGCGATGTCCTAGCCGTGCTGCTCGCTCGTGTTGACGAGGATCGTATAAGATTGTTGTTTACTGCGGTGCATGAGCCCGGCGATGGCAGCATAGCTGCCCCGGACGTGTACGACGGCACGTCCGCAGTTGGCGCAAGCCGACACCCCATCCCAAGGCGCATCCGTTGGTCAACCGACTGAACCTTGCTTAGCAACCCGCACGTCTTAATCATCCGTCCCAATTTGGAGCTGCGACATGCCCAACCCTCACCCTGTTACAGCCGGTAACGTCAACTGGCGGCTGGCCATGCTGAAAGCGCAGTTCAGCAAAGGCCGCACTAATCGGCGGCGATGCATCGCGGCCAAGCGGGACGGCACGCCATGCGGCATGCTGGCCATGACCCGTCACGGGCTGTTGGTTTGCGGCGCCCATGGCGGCTACGCCGCGGTCGCTCGAATGAAGAGGCGAAGGGCCATCGAGCGATGTAACCCGAGACGCGGAAAAGGTTAGCAGGGATCGATATGCAACTCAGTACCAGGGGCCTGGCGAGGCGCCCGTACCAAACTTCAATTGAACTGGAGCGCAGCGCGTAATCACGAAAATTGGCCGCAACGACTTTCCGCGAGCCGCTGGGACGTTCTTGCCAGCCGGGCGCGCTGGTACTGTGCGACGAGCGCCGCTCCGACGCCCTAAGGCCGGAAATAAACTATTGCAGCGCCCGCCAGATCGTCGCTTCCCCGCAATCGTACTCACGCGCCAGCTCTGCCATTGTCTCGCCGGCAGCGTAACGCTCGGCGACGCGCCTGCGCTGGCCGTGATCGAGTGCAGTCGGCCGGCCGAATTGCTTGCCGTTGGCCTTGGCCCGCTCGATGCCTTCCTCGCAACGCTGCCGGATCAGGCCGCGCTCAAACTCGGCAATCCCGCCCATGATGGTGAGCATCAACCTGCCAACCTCGCTGGTGCTGTCGCACCAGCTCTCGCCGAGCGAGACGAAGCCGCAGTCTAGCTCCTGAAGCTCATGCAGTATGTTATGTAGATCCCGGCTCGATCGCGCCAGGCGGTCCAGCTTGCTCACGACGACGGTGTCGCCGGGCACCAGCATCCGCATCAGCTTGCCAAACTCCGGGCGATCCTTCGCCGACTTGCCCGATCGCTTCTCGCTGAAAATCCGCTCGCAGCCTGCGGTCTTGAGCGCATCAACCTGAGCCGAATAGTCCTGGGTCTTGGAGCTTACCCTCGCATAGCCGTATCGCATCATTGCCCCTTTTGAAAATCTACTTTTCGGAATTTAAAAGATGCGAAGATTTAACGTCAATCAAAACCATCCGAATAGTAGACGTTTTGAAAGTCGGTGGAAGTGCGCTGGGGCGTCACCGCGGAAGCTGTTCACTGCGTGTCGTCATCACGCAACCGCCTCATGGCTTGGCTCGTGCTGGCCGAAGGGATGCGACTTGGTCGATCGCAACCGTCGCGGATGACGCAGCCAAGGTCCAGAAGATCCGAGCCGCCCGCGCCGCAGGCAAGAGCATTCGGACCATTGCACGCGAGCAGGGAGTGGGTATCGGGACGGTTTCGCGGCTTACTGGATAG
>CAWFVZ010000008.1:0-693357 GCA_963819355.1 uncultured Alphaproteobacteria bacterium
GAAGGTTTTCGGATGCCGGCCCCATGAAGGTGGCGCGGCGGACACCGGGGCCGGCGTCCGCAAACCTCCAAGGGAGATGCTATGGGGCGGCGGCGAGGATATTGCATCCATCGTTGCTGATGTGAACCGATGGAGCGCCCCATGCAGAAGTTGAACGATCTGAGCCGATCCCCGAGCCCCCTCGATCCGGACGGCACGCTGATCGCCGTTATCGAACTGAGCCTGTCGAGCTGGCTCGTCGCCGGCATCGTGCCTGGCGTCGAGCGCCAGCCGTTGAAGAAGCTCGCGGTCGACGAGAGCGCATTGCTGAAGTTGCTGCATCGATGGCGAGAGGAAGCGGCGAAGGCAGGGCATCGGATCAAACGCATCGCTGTCGCTTTCGAGGCCGGCCGTGACGGCTTCTGGCTGGCGCGCTGGCTCAGTGCACGCGACATTGAGGCCCACGTCATTCACGCATCGAGTGTGGCGGTGTCGCGCGAGCACCGGCGCGCCAAGACCGATCGGCTCGACACCGAGCTGCTCAAACGCTCTTTTCTCGGCTGGCTGCGCGGCGAGCGTGATCACTGCAAGATGGTGGCGATCCCGACAACCAAGGACGAAGATGCCAAGCGGCCCAACCGCGAGCACGAGAGCCTCGTCGGAGAGCAAAGTCGGATCGTCAACCGAATGAAAGCAGCGTTGATCCGGCTCGGCATCCGCGGCTTCAATCCCAAGCTGAAGAAGGCCGCCGAACGCCTTGACGGCTTGCGCACCCCCGAGGGCGAGCCGATCCCGCCCAACACCCTGGCTGAGCTGCGTCGCGACATGGTGCGCCGGCGGCTCGTCAGTGATCAGATAAGGCAGATCGAGGACGCTCGCCTGGAGCGTCTCAAGCAAGCGCCCAGTGATGGACCACACGCAATGGTGCGCCTGTTGGCGCGGGTGATCGGGGTTGGTGTCGAGACGGCCGACATGCTGGTGCAGGAGGTACTGTCGCGAAGCATGCGCGACCGACGGGCCGTAGCGCGTTATGCCGGCCTCACGGGCTCGCCCGACGAGAGCGGCAGAAAACGCCGGGAGAAAGGGCTGGCCCGTTCCGGCAACGCTCGGGTTCGACGAGGCATGATCCAATTGGCGTGGCGATTTCTCATGTTCCAGAAGGACAGCACCTTGGCGCAGTGGTTTCGAGCCCGCACCGAGAGCGCCCGCGGCACTCGCAAGACCATGATCGTGGCCTTGGCGCGCAAGCTACTGATCGCCCTGTGGCGTCTCGTGCGGGAGGGCGTGGTGCCGGACGGCGTCGTTCTGCGGCCGGCATAATGAAGCGGAGGTCACTGAAGGACACCCAACAGTTTCGGCCCGGTCCGTCCGCTGGTGACAGGTCGCCGATGACGGTTCGAGGTGGCGGAGTCCCGACGTGTTTCCTTGGCTTTCAATGCCGAAAGGGAGAATGGGTCCGCCGCTTCGGAGCTTCGCTGCCGATGCGTATGACTGCATCATGGTTCGGGTCCTTGGACCCACCGAATACAAGGTTGTGGCGCGACTGATCCGCGCCCGAAAGCGGGCTCCCCTCTGATCGTCATCCCGATCGCACCAAGCGTGCCGTCGTGCTCGAAGCTGTCAAGGTATGGCCTGGCAAGCTCGGAGCATGCCGCAAGGTTGGCGCGGCGGCCAACCTTGACAGCTCCTGCGCGCGACGACGTCAGCGAACCGCGGGTCGGGACGAAGAAACGGGCTTTGAGATCGAACAAAGAAACTGACGAAGGACAAAAGATTTGCCGCTCTGGCGAACTCCTTGACAAAAAAAGCCCCATACAAGGAAACCGCGGGAGGGGCACGTGGGTGGCGCGGCGTGCGCTATGGGGATTTGAGTGCCGCGGATGAGGTGGGTGAATGGAGTTTGAGGCGCTCCAGCAAGCCGGTGGACGGTGAAACGGTTGCTGGATGAGCGGCGGGTCGCGTCGAACCGGTAAGTTGTCGGACGATTTGTGACGACAGGGGGATGTCTGGGCGCGCTCTGCCGTGGCCGGTCGAGAGCCAGCGAGTGCAACGATCAGATTTGCGGGGATGTGACGCGGTCATGAGGTGTCGATCCTGATCACGATGGATGGAACTGTCGACCGATGGCGTGGCGATGCGCCGCGCTCGAAGACCTCGATGATGATCATGCGGCCGCCGCAGCATGGACAAGTCGGCTTGCCGGGATCGACGTCGGCACCGGTGGGCTCGGCCTCGGGTGGTTGAAACGGCGAGCAACTCGCGCGCCCGCGCGATGTTGTCGGCGCGCGTGCCGCTGGCCAAGAGGCCGTAGTGGCGGATGCGGTGGAAGCCTTGCGGCAGGACGTGGATCAGGAAGCGGCGGATGAACTCGCCGGTGGCCAGTGTCATGACCTTCTGGCGATCACGACCTTCGGCGCGATAGTCCTTCCATCGGAAGGTGACGCCAGTGCGGTCGCAGGCGATCAGCCGGCTGTTGGCGATGGCGACGCGGTGGGTATAGCGCGACAGATAGGCCAGCACCGCCTGTGGCCCGCCGAACGGACGCTTGGCATAGACGACCCATTCGGTTCGGCGCAGCGGCGCCAGATAGGCCGCGAACGCCTGCGGGTCGGCGAGAGCGGCATGATCGCCGAAGAACTTCAGGCGGCCGGCCTGGTGGGCGGCGAGCAGCCTCTCCAGGAACAGCCGGCGGAACAGGCGCGAGAGCACGCGCACCGGGAGGAAGAAGCCGGGGCGGCACGCCACCCAGTGCTCGCCGTCGAGCGAGATGCCGCCGCCCGGCACGATCATGTGCACGTGCGGATGATGGGTCATGGCCGAGCCCCAGGTATGCAGGACCGAGGTGATGCCGATGCGGGCACCGAGGTGCTTGGGATCGGCCGCGATCGTGATCAGGGTCTCGGCCGAAGCCTTGAACAGCAGGTCGTAGATGACGGCCTTGTTCTGGTAGGCGATGTCGGCGACGGCCGCCGGCAGCGTGAACACGACGTGATAGTACGGCACCGGCAGCAGATCGGCCTCGCGCGCGGCCAGCCAGTCCTTTGCCGCCGCGCCCTGGCACTTCGGGCAGTGCCGGTTGCGGCAGCAATTGTACGAGATCTGGCTGTGCGCGCACTTCTCGCAGCGCGCGACATGTCCGCCGAGCGCCGCCGTGCGGCAGTTCTCGATCGCCGACATCACCTTCAGTTGGCCGAGGCTGACATGGCCGGCATTGGCCCGGCGCCATGCCGGGCCGTGGCCGCGGAAGATGTCCGCGACCTCCAGCGATGGACGCGACACGACGCGGCGCTCAGGCGGGCGGTTCGACGCCCTCCTTGAGCTTGCCCGTAATGCGATCGAGCGGGCTCATGACCTCCCGGATGATCTTGGTGGCGACACGCGTATAGAGCGCCGTGGTGTCGAGCTTGGCATGCCCAACAAGACCTGGATCACCCTGATATCGGTGTTCTGCTCCAGAAGATGCGTCGCAAAGCTGTGACGAAGGGTGTGCGGGGACACCTGCTTGCCGATCTCGGCCATCTGGGCCGCGGTATCGCAGGCGCGCCTGAGCTGGCGCGGCGTCATCGGGTTGACCGGGTTCATGTCCGGGAAACAGCCACCCCTGTGGACGTGCCGCGTTGTACCAGGCGCGCAACAGCTCGAGCAGATGCGGCGACAGCATCACGTAGCGGTCTTTGCGGCCTTTGCCCTGTTCGATCGCGGATCACCATGCGCTTGCTGTCGATGTCGGATACCTTCAGCGCGACCACCTCGGACACGCGCAATCCGGCTCCATAGGCCACACTTAATGCCGCTTTGTATTTGAGCCCCGGTGCCGCATCGAGAAAACGCGCGACTTCCTCCGGGCTCAGGACCACCGGCAGCTTGCGGGGCACGTGGATAAACTGGGTGTGGTTCACGATGTCGGCGCGCCCGAGCGTGATCTTGAAAAAGAACCGCAGTGTCGAGACGCTTTGGTTGAGGGTCGGAACGCCGGCGCCGCTCGTCGCCAGATGCAGCTGATAGCGGCGTACGTCTTCGAAGCTCGCCGTGTCGGGCGAGCGGCCGAGGAAGGCAGCGAAGTTCTTGACCCTCTGCACGTAGTCATGTTGGGTCTTCGGCGCTAACTTGCGGATCGTCATGTCTTCGATCATGCGCTGCCGCAGCGGGCTTATGGCCTTATCGGTCATGAGGGATGCTCCTGTCTTGATGGAGGTTGCGAACCCCTCATCTCAAGACAGGACGCCCCGTCGCGCTATCTCTCATTGGCCCCGAGCGCCCGCCGCAGTGCCCTACCGCGCGAGCGGTTTAGTCCTGTGGCCCTTTTCGGACTTCATGCAAATGTCCGCTCCTCCACCGCTGTCAGGAGATAAGCGGACATCGCGGATTTCATGAGCACGCGCCCTAGCTTCGGCGCGCGCCCGCATCTTCCTCGCGCCCAAAACGTTCGACCAGGAAATCGATAAACAGCCGCACTTTCACCGACAGGTGCCGCGTCGGCGGATAGACCGCATAGAGAGCGAGCGGCGGCGCGGAATATTTGTCCAGCACCGTCCGCAGCTCGCCTTTCCTTAGCGCATCGGCCGCGATGAATTCGGGCAGCAGCGCGAGCCCCCTGCCCTTGACCGCGACGTCGCGAAGCACCTCGGCATTGTTGACGCAGAGCGACCAGGCCGGCTGGATCCAGTGGTCGCCGTCGCCGCCTGTGAGCTTCCATTGATTGCCGGTGAGCAGGAAGCCGTAGGTGAGTGATGTGTGCTCGCGCAGATCCTGCGGATGCATTGGTGTGCCGTGACGCGCCAGATATTCCGGCGATGCGCAGATCATGCGCGGCACTGGCACGATCTTCCGCGCGATCAGGCTGGAGGATTCCAGCTCCGCGATCCGCAGCGTCACGTCAAAGCCGTCCTGGACGGGATCGAGCAGATCGTCGCTGAGCACGAGCTGGAGCTGAAGCTCCGGGTATTTTTCCATGAACTCGGCCAGCACCGGTCCGAGCCGCATGGTGCCGAACGACATCGGCGCATTGACGCGCAACAGGCCGCGCGGCGCCGACTGGGCTTGCGCCACCGCCTGGTCGGCGGCCTCGATCTCCGAGAGGATGACGACCGCCCGCTCGAAATAACGCTGGCCGTTCTCGGTCGGGCTCGCATGGCGGGTGGTCCGGTTCAAAAGCTGGACGCCGAGGCTCTCCTCGAGGTCGGCGATGTATTTGCTGATCGCCGAGCGCGACAGCCGCAATTGCCGGCCGGCCTCGGCAAAGCTGCCGCTTTCGACCACTTTGACAAAGGCCCGGAGGCTGGCGACCTTATCCAAGGGCCGGCCTTCGCGATTGTTTCCAAATCGTAGACATAGACGTCATATTTGCATGGATTGTCTCCAATCCAAAGCGGAACGATATTTCGCTCCAGAGCAAGACCACTCCCCGAATTCTGGAGGACGACAATGTCTGGACTGCACCATGTCACCGCGATTGCCGGCGACCCCATCCGCAATTTCGGCTTCTATACCCGCGATCTCGGCCTGCGCTTCGTCAAGAAGACGGTCAACTTCGACGATCCCGGCACCTATCACTTCTATTATGGCGACGAGACCGGCCGCCCCGGCACCATCCTGACCTTCTTCCCGTGGGCCGGCGCGTCGGCCGGGCGTCGCGGTGTTGGCGAGACCCATCAGACCGCCTTCCGCGTGCCGCAGCGCTCGCTCGGATACTGGACGCAGCGCTTCATCGAGAAGGGCATCGCCTATGAAGCGCTCGAGAAGCGCTTTGGCGAGTCCGTGCTGCCGTTCACCGACCCTGATGGCATGGCGCTGGCGCTGGTCGGCATCCCCGGCGCGGAGAACGAGCCGGGCTGGAGCAACGGCGACGTGCCGGCGGAGCACGCGATCCGCGGCTTTCACGGCGTGACCTTGCTGCTCGACAGCGCGGCGAAGACGGCTGCCGTCCTCACCGACGTGTTCGGCTTCAAGGAAACCGGACGCGAGGGCTCCGTCATTCGCTTCAAGGCGCCGGGCGATACCGAGGGCAGCGTCGTCGACATCTACGAGGCCAAGGGCTTCTTGCGCGGTCATCAGGGCGGCGGTTCGGTGCACCACATTGCGTTCCGCGCGGCTGACGATGCCGAGCAGGGCAAGATGGCGCAAAAGCTCGTGAGCAATCACGGTCTGCATCCGACCGAGCAGAGGGACCGCAACTACTTCCGCTCGATCTATTTCCGCGAGCCCGGCGGCGTGCTGTTCGAGATCGCGACCGATATCCCCGGCTTCGCCGTCGACGAGCCGGTCGCCACGCTGGGGCGTGACCTGAAGCTGCCGGGTTTCCTCGAGCAACACCGCAAGCAGATCGAGGGCGTGTTGCCGAACCTGGAAGAAAGCGTGTCATGACCGAATTCATCCATCGCTTCGAGCCCGCGACCAATACGGGCTCCCCTCCGCTCCTGCTGCTGCACGGCACCGGCGGCGACGAGAACGATTTGCTCGGGCTCGGCAAGATGATCTCGCCGGGCTCCGCCCTGCTCTCGCCGCGCGGTCGCGTGCTGGAGCACGGCATGCCGCGCTTCTTCCGCCGCCTCGCCGAAGGCGTATTCGACGAGGACGACGTGCGCCGGCGCGCGCTGGAGCTTGGCGACTTCGTCAAGGAGGCGCGGCGGCGGCACGGCATCGCCGCGCCGGTCGCGGTCGGCTTCTCCAACGGCGCCAACATCGCAGCCGCGCTGTTGCTGCTGAAGCCGGAGCTACTGGCCGGCGCGATCCTGCTGCGTGCCATGGTGCCGCTGTCGGATCCGCCGCAGGCCGAGCTTGCAGGCAAGCCGGTTCTGCTGCTGTCCGGCCAGGCCGACCCGATCGTGCCGGCGAGCAATTCGGGACAGCTCGCGGCGCTGTTGTCGGAGGCAGGCGCAAGCGTGGTGCACAAGGTCCTGCCGGCCGGCCATCAATTGTCGCAAGCCGACGTGACGCTCGCCCGCAACTGGATCGGCAACGTCGACGCGAAAGCGGCTTGATCCAACGAGCGGCGCAGCGTTCGAGAACGGTGCGCCGCTCGCCATCACAGGCTTACTCAATCGAACCAGCCGCGCCGCTTGAACCAGATCAGCGGCAGTAGCCCGCTGGCGATGATCGCGAGCAATGCCAGCGGATAGCCGAATGTCCAGTTCAGCTCCGGCATGTTCTTGAAATTCATACCAGACACCGACCAGGATGGCGGGCGGCACGCCGACGACGGACACGATCGTGAGGCCCTTGAACTCTCATTCTGCTGGATGTTGATGAAGCCGAGCACGGCATCGAGCAGAAGCTGGATCTTATCGGACAATCGCGTCTCGTCATCACCGAGCGAAGCGACGTCTTGTGAGGCCGCCTGAAGGCGCTTTTTCGACGCGGACGTGATCCACTCGCTTCCGACGTCACCGGCAAACGATGCGATACGGCCGACCCCGAACAGGACGTCTCGCACCTTGGAGCGACGATCGGCCAACTCGCCGACATTCTCCAGCGCCTCGCGCATCCTGCAGCTGGAACGGACGGTACGCTTGGTGCGCACGAGACCGCCCTTGAAAACGCTCCTGGAGAGCGTGTCGACCTTCGCACCGAGATGTTCCCTTCGCACCGAGATGTTCCAGAACATCGGCGCCGCGATCCTGCGGCTGAAGGCGGAGATCCCGGTCTGGCACGCACTCGACCTGCGCCCGATGCTGCCCGCCATCAAAGCGTCGTGGCCGGGGCACTCGTCTTGGCCGCTGCCTAAGCCGCAACGTTCGAGAGGAAGCGATCCACCGACGAACGCAGCTGCGTCGCCTGACTGGACAGGTCGTGAGCCGTGGCAAGAACGATGTCGGCCGTGCGATTGGCGTTGTCTGTCGCCTCGGCCGTTCCGGCGATGCTGCGCGCGACCTGCGCCGTACCGGAGGCCGCTTGTCCGATATTCCTGGAAATCTCGCCGGCGGCTGCACTCTGCTGGCTGACCGCGGCCGCGATCCGCCCGGTAAAACCGTCGATATCGCCAATGATCAACGCGATGGCGCCAACATTGTCGACCGCCTCCCGCGTTGCTGACTGCACCTCGGTGATCTGCGACGAAATCTCCTCCGTCGCCTTTGCCGTCTGCGTCGCCAGCGCCTTCACTTCCGACGCGACGACCGCAAAGCCTCTGCCCGCCTCGCCGGCCCGCGCCGCTTCAATCGTGGCGTTGAGCGCAAGCAGGTTGGTCTGGCCGGCAATGGTCCGAATGAAGCCGACCACCTCGTCGATCTGCTGTGCGGCGCTCGCAAGCCTGCCGATAGTCTGGTTTGCAGCTTCCGCCATGCCGGATGCACGCTGCACGATGGCGGTAGCATCCGCAAGTTGGGACGTGATCGCCTGCACGGACTGGCCCAGTCGACTCGCCGCGGTCGCCACTGTCTGGACGTTGGCCGACGTTTCCTTCGCCGTCGACGCCGCCTCGTTCGATTGCGCGCCGGCGGTGCGCGCGGTGGAAGCGAGACTCTGTGCCGTGTCGGTCAATTCGCCGGTCATGCGGGCAGTATTGCTCAATACCGCGCTGAAGGCAGAGCGGAAGGCATCGATTTCGGCTTCCAGACGCTGCCGATGATTGGTCTGTTCCGCGCTACTCTGATCCTTGGCGGCAATCAGTGCGAGATCGTCATCGGACCGGGTCTTCAGGCTCGCCTGCATGAGAGCAAGCGACTTAAGGAGGCGGCCGAGCTCGTCACGACGACGCACCGCGATGTCATCGGTGAAGTTGCCGGCGGCCACGCGCTCGGCGACCCGCACCGCGGCGGAGATGGGCCGGCTCATCGAGTACGAGAACGCAAGCGCGATCATCAGCCCTATCGCTACGGTTCCGATGGCAACCGACAGCATCGTCGTACGGGCCAACTCCACGCCAGCCTCCGCCGCCATACGATATTCATAGCCGTACGCCGCCACGAGTTCGACGAGATCGTCGATCGACGCCATCAGCCGATCGCCTTGCTGTGCGAGCAGGAAGCTGGTCGGGATCTCCGTTGCGCCGCCGGGCATCGGCTTCAGGAATTTGAGCGCGGAGGTCGACCAGTCCTTGAGCTTGACTCTCGACCTTCTCGCGCGCGGCCGCAACATTGGGCGTCGCGGCGCGCTCGCGCACCACTTTCAGATCCTCGACGCTCTCGCGTACCAGCGCCTCGAACTTCGCGACCATTTCGCCGGAGCTGCCCGCGACCAGGCCCCGCTGGAGCACCAGCCGAGCCTCGTGCAGCGCTGCGTGAGCGGAACGCGCGTGGTTGATTCCCATCAACGGGCCGTCATAGAGACGGACCACCATGTCGCCGGAATTGCCAATGGCGCGAATGCCAAAGAAGGCGATGCCGCAGGCAAGGAGAATTACGACACTGAAGGCACCGAAAATCTTGTAGCGTATCGACATGGTCAATCTCCGGCGCTTGACAAAGCGGTTAGTCTGTCACCTTGACCATCATCTTCATGCGCGGATGAATGGCGCAGATTACCTGCACCTCGCCTGGTTCCTTGAAAGACACATCTGTCGAGGTACCCGGGGCCTGCGATCCCAGATTGAACTCGTTACCCTTGCTGGCCGACATGATGTTATGCGGCACGGTGTCGTCGTTCAGGAAAGTGATGGCCTCGCCTTTCTTGATCGAGATGCTCTCGGCGGAGAAGACGCGCCCCTGCTGGCGGATCACTTCGGTCGCGGCATAGGCTCCGACCGAAAAGCCGGCGACGATGACGCAGGTGAAGAGAGCGATTGTGCGCACGTGAATATCCTTCGAGGTCTAGCGTGGGAGGACCGGCACAGACGTCGGGCCGAGTTCACTGGTCAACGTCTTGAGGAATGCGATGAGATCGGTTTTGTCTTGCGCAGTCAGTTCGAGCGGACGCATGAGGTCCGATCGACTGGGCCGGTCGACGCCAGCGTGGTCATAATGGTCGATGACCGCCTCAAGCGTGGCGAGCGAGCCGTCGTGCATGAAAGGACCGCGGCGAGTGATCTCGCGCAAACCCGGCGTCTTGAACGCATGCTGCATCTTGATGACTCCGGGGAGGTATTCACCGCGGCCGACGTCGGTGCTCGGCAGGCCTATGTCCTGAAAGCCCTCGTTGGTGAAATTCCAGCCCTCGTGGCAGGCGGCGCACTGGGCCTTACCGTTGAATACAGCGAAGCCGCGCTTGGCCTCTTCGGAGATCGCCTTCTCGTTGCCCTCGATCCAGGCGTCGAACGGCGCTCTCTCCGAGACCACCGTACGCTCGTAGGTAGCGATCGCTTGCGCCAGCGTCTTGGCCTTCATGCCCTGGCCTGGAAAGGTCGCGTCGAACATCGGCCTGTATTCGGGAATGCTCGCTAGCCGTTCCATGAGTTGGTCGAGCTTCATGTTCATTTCGCCAGGCGACTGGATCGGACCGAGCGCCTGCTCCTCCAGCGTCGGAAGACGGCCATCCCACATGTAGATCGCGCCCCAGGCCGCGTTGACGATTGTCGGCGAACGACGGCCGAGCTTCGCCATGCCGTGACCGACACCGACGGCAAGCCCATCACCCCAGCCGAAACCCGGGCTATGGCAGCTCGCGCATGATTGCGCGGAGGTCACAGAGAGGCGCGTGTCGAAATAGAGCCTCTTGCCGAGCGCCGACTTCTCGGGCGTATAGGGGTTGTCCTTGGGGAAAGGAATCGTCGCGGGCCTGCGATACTGCGCCTTGAGTGCATCGAGGCCGCTTGGTCCCTTCTGCGTGATCTCGACCTTTCGGCTTTCGCCGACCACAGCGGCGCCAAAACCGATCGTGCCGAAACCGAGAACGCCGAGTGTGGCCGATGCGATCGTCGCGATAAATGGTCGCGCGCGATGGGAGCCGGGCGTCGGCATGCAATGTCCCCTCCAAAAGGGTGTCATTTGCGACACCGAACAAGTTCGAAGAATCGAGCCATCAAAAATCGTGATGAATTTAGCGGCAAATCGTTAAACAAACTCATACCGGTCGCGCAGTTCGGCTATCGGTTTTCGGCAATTCCGCAATCACAGAGTGCAGGAAAAACCGGCAACAACCGATGAATTGTGCAATTTCACTAAAGCGTGGAGGCGCCGCGCCCTACTCCAAGGCGGGTGTCGAGAATTGTTCTCGAACTGCGGGACTTTCTTCCGGACGCTCTTCAACTTCGTGCTGGTGATCAGCGGCGGCTGATACGCGAAGCGGGGACGGCATGGGTTGCCCGAGCCTCCTCCATGATCACATCGTGCCGCTGTTTTGCCCGACGCGTCAACGGCCTTGCGCATCGGTCAAGCCATTGAAATGGCTATCACCGGCTACTGTGCATGGGGTTGTTTTCCAGATTTTGTTGTTCACCCCTCCCGTAAGGAAGAGGTGAACAGGTGTGTGCTAACGCGCCCCTACTCCCAGGACCAGGTCGAGAAGTCGTTCTCGAACTGCGGCACGTCCTTCCAGACGCCCTTCAGCTTCTTGCTGGTGATGGTGATCAGCTGCGGCTGGTACAGATAGCCGGAGACGGCGTCGGTCGCCAGCATGCGCTGGGCGTCGCCGAGAAGCTTGGTGCGCGCGGCGTCATCCGGCGTCGACACGATCTGCTTGTAGAGCGCGTTGAAGGCCGCGTTGTTGTAGCCGAGATAGTAGTCCGGCTCGGTGATCTTGACGAGGTCGATCGGTTCGACATGGCTGACGATGGTGAGATCGAAATTGTGCGGGCCGTTCGGCGCGAACACCTGCGACAGCCACTGCGCCCATTCGACGTTCTCGATCTTGGCGATGATGCCGACCTTGGCGAGCTGCGCCGCCAGGATCTCGCCGCCCTGCCGCGCGTAGGACGGCGGCGGCAGCTTCAGCGACAGCTCGAGCGGCGCGGTGACGCCGGCCTCTGCCAGAAGCTTCTTGGCCTTCTCAGGGTCGTACGAGTTGATGCCGGTGGTGTCGACATAACCCGGCGCGCCCGGCACGTAGAAGCTGCCGATCGGCGTCCCGAAGCCGTCGACCGAACCGTCGATCATGGCCTTGCGGTCGATCGCGGCGAGGATGGCGCGGCGCACGCGAACGTCATCGAGCGGCTTCTTGCGAGAGTTGATCGCGACGATGGTCTTGGCGCGGGAGCCGCCGACCTGGACGTTGAAGCGAGGATCGGCCTTGAACTGGCCGATGGTGCGCTGGGCCGCAACGCGCGGGAACGCATCGACATCGCCCGAGAGCAGCGCAGCGGTCTGCGCCGCCGGATCGGAGATGAAGCGGATGGTCACCTTCGACAGCTTGATCGCAGAGGCGTTGCGATAATCGGCCCATTTGTTCAGCGTGATCGAGGAGCCCTTGGCCCAGGCGCCGAGCTGATAGGGCCCGGTGCCGACCGGCTGGGTCACATTGGTCGGCGCGCTCTTCGGCTCGACGATCGAGCCGCTCGCCTGTCCGAGCAGGAACGGCAGGTTGGGCTCTGAATTTTTCAGGGTGATCACGACCGTGTCGGCATCGGGCGTCGCAACGGACTCGAAGCCCTGGAACAGGCTCTTGTCCTTGTTGGTGCTGGTGGGCACCGCGTTGCGCTCGAACGAGAACTTCACCGCCGCTGAATCGAAGGCTTCGCCGTTCTGGAATTTGACGCCCTTGCGCAGCTTGAACGTATAGGTCTTGAGGTCGGGCGAGGCGGTCCAGCTCTCGGCCAGCAGCGGCGACGTGGTGCCGTCCTCGTTGATCTTGGTCAGCGTCTCGTAGATGTTGTAGAGCGTGACCTCGGCGATCGCAGCCGCAGCGGCGTTGGTGGGGTCGAGCCCCGGCGGCTCCAGCGACATCGCCATGACGACGCTGTCCTTCTTGCTCTGCGCCAGCACCGGCAGAGGCGCCGCGGCCAATGCGGCGGCAAAAGCGACGATCGATAGTTTCCTGAACATGCCTGACTCCCCGGCCTTCTGACTTCGTAAGACTACGCCAATCCTGCGGCGGACACTAACCTTCCATGCGCGCTTGCGGCAACGCCATCACAGCCTCTGCCTTGTGGCAGGCGGCGAGATGGGCCTCGCCCACCTTGCGTAACCCAGGCAGGACCTCGCGGCAATGCTGGTCGGCGAGCGGACAGCGCGCGACATAGGGGCATCCGGTCGCGACCGCCGATTGCGAGGCGATCGCCTGGGCCCCGCGGCGGCGCCGGCCGCCGCCGGCCCGCGCCCGCGGCACGGCGTCCAGCAGCGCCCGCGTATAGGGATGGGCGCAGCGCTCGAACAGGTCCTCGGGACGGCCCTGCTCGACGATCCGGCCGAGATACATCACCGCGACCTCGTCGCAGAGATAGTCGACGACGGCGAGGTCATGGCTGATCAGGATGTAGCTCAGGCCGAACTGCTCCTGGAGGTCCTGCATCAGGTTCAGGACCTGCGCCTGCACGGAGACGTCGAGCGCGGAGACGGGTTCGTCCGCGACGATCAGCTTCGGCTGGGTAATCAACGCGCGCGCAATCGCGATGCGCTGGCGTTGTCCGCCAGAGAATTCATGCGGATATTTGTCCATGTCCGCTTCGCGCAAGCCGACCTGCTTCAGCACCGCGGCGACACGGGCGCGGAAATTGCTGCGGTCGGCGTCATCAAGCACGGTCAGCGGCTCGGCGACGATACGCGCAATGGTCTGGCGCGGGTCGAGCGATCCATAGGGATCCTGGAACACCATCTGGAAATCGCGCCGTGCGCGGCGCAACTCATCGGGAGCAATGCGATTGAGGTCGCGGCCGAGCAGCGTGACCTGCCCCGAGGTCGGCCGCTCCAGCGCCATTACCACCCGCGCGAAGGTCGACTTGCCCGAACCGGATTCGCCGACGATGCCGAGGCTCTTGCCGGCCTGGACCTGCACGCTGACGCCGTTGAGCGCGCGCACCTGGCCTGGCGGACCGAACAGGTTCTCGCGCGGCAGCGCGTAGCGCTGCTCGAGATCCTTCACGTCGAGAAGAGGCGCGGCGGTCATGCGGACAGCGCCCCGATATTCGCGGCCATCGAGACATCGGTGCGCACGCAACGCACGACATGACCGGGACCGACCTCGACCATCGGCGGCAGCGCGGCGCGACATTGGTCCTCGACCAGTGGACAGCGCTCGCCGAAGGCGCAGCCGACCGGGAGATCGGCGAGCTCCGGCACCGTGCCCGAGATCGTCGTCAGCCGCGTCCCCTTGCGCGCGCCGAGCCGCGGGCGGGCGCGGAACAGGCCCTGCGTATAGGGATGCCCCATGCGGCGGAACACCTCGTCGGTCGGCCCGCTCTCGACGACGGTGCCGCCATACATCACCATCATGCGCTGCACGTTCTCGGCGATGACGCCGAGATCGTGCGAGATCAGGATCATCGACATGCCGCGTTCCTCGACGAGGTCGGCGATGAGATCGAGGATCTGGCCCTGGATGGTGACGTCGAGCGCGGTGGTCGGCTCGTCCGCGATCAAGAGATCGGGCTCGCAGGCGAGCGCCATGGCGATGGTGACGCGCTGGCGCTGGCCGCCGGAAAACTGGTGCGGATAGGCATCAATGCGTTTTGCCGGATCAGGCAGTCCGACGCGGTCGAGCAAGGCGATCGCCTCGCGCCGCGCCTGCGCCGCGGAATATTTCTTGTGACGCCGCAGCGGCTCGGCGACCTGATGGCCGATCGTGTGCATCGGGTTCAGCGCGGTCATCGGCTCCTGGAAGATCATGCTGATGCGATTGCCGCGCAAGCCGCAATAGTCCGCATCCGGAAGTCTCGCGAGCTCGCGTCCGTCGAGCCGGACGCTGCCGGTCACGACCGCGCTGTCCGGCAGCAGCCCCATCAGCGACAGCGCGGTGACCGACTTGCCGCATCCGGATTCACCAACGAGCCCGAGCGTCTCGCCGCGTTTCAGGGAGAAGCTGACGCCGCGCACGGCCTGCGCCGGTCCGCGGCTGGTGTTGAGGCGGACGCCGAGATTGTCGACGGCGATCAGCGGCATGGTTGCGGGATCAGCCATCGTCACCGCTCCCGCGCCAGCCTGGGATCGAGCAGGTCGCGCAATCCATCGCCGAGCAGATTGAGGCCGAGCACGGCAATGGCGATCGCAGTGCCCGGATAGACTGCCAGCATCGGCGACTGGAACAGCAGCGTCTGCGCGTCGTTCAGCATGCGGCCCCAGGACGGCTGCGGCGGCTGCGTGCCGAGACCGAGATAGGATAAGGCGGCTTCGGCCAGAATTGCGAGCGCGAACTGGATGGTCGCCTGCACGATCAGGATCGACAGGATGTTGGGCAGGACATGCTCGATGGTGATGCGGAAGGCCCCCTTCCCCGAGGCGCGCGCCGCCAGCACGTATTCGCGGGCCCAGATCGCATTGGCCGAGCCGCGCGTCAGCCGGATCAGAATCGGGATCTGGAAAATGCCGATCGCAATGATGGAGGTTACCATGCCGGGCCCGACCACCGCGGCGAGCATGATCGCGGAGAGCACGGCCGGAAAGGCGAAGGTGAAGTCCGAGAAGCGCATGATGATCTCTTCGGTCCAGCCGCGCCGGGCCGACGCAATCAGGCCGAGGCAGACGCCGAAGGTAAGACCGATGCTCACCGCGATGATGCCGACCATGATGGTGGAGCGCGCGCCCGCGAGCAGCAGCGAGACGATGTCGCGGCCGAAGGAATCGGTGCCGAGCCAGTGCGCCGCCGAGGGCGGCTTGAACTTCGAGGCGATGTCGATCTCGTAGGGCGACCACGGCGTCCACACCAGCGATAACAGGGCCGAGGCAAGCACCAGGAGGCTGAGCGCGGCGCCCAGCACAAAGCTGCGATGGCGCAGCGCGCGGCCCCAGAAGGTCCGGGCCGGTAAGGGGCGCGTTGCGAGCGGCGCGTCAACCGAGGAGGTCAGCGGCGCGCTCACAGGTCATGAACCTTGATGCGGGGATCGATGAATGCATAGAGGATGTCGACCACGAAATTGACGATGACGACCATGGCCGCCAGCAGCATCACGCAGTTGCGCACCACGATCAGGTCGCGGTTGGCGATCGACTGGAAGATCAGCCGGCCAAGGCCCGGCAGATAGAACACGTTCTCGATCACGATGGTGCCGGCGAGCAGGTTGGCGAATTGCAGTCCCATCACCGTCATCACCGGGATCATGGCGTTGCGCAGCACGTGGCGCCACAGCACCTCGCGCTTGCCGAGTCCCTTGGCGCGCGCGGTACGGACAAAATCCTCGCGCAGCACTTCCAGGACGGCCGAGCGCGTGACGCGGGCGAGGATCGCAGCCTGCACCACCGCGAGCGAGACCGCCGGCAGCAGCAGCGATTTGACACCTAACCAGATGCCGTCCTCCCAGCCGGGAAAGCCGCCAGCGGACAGCCATTGCAACCGCACCGAGAACAGCAGGACGAGGAGGATCGCAAACCAGAAATTCGGCAGCGCGATGCCAATTTGGGTCAGCGACATCACGCCGACATCGCCGAGCTTGTTGTGATTGGCGGCGGTGTAGATGCCGGCCGAGAGCGCCAGCGTCACCGTGATCAGCATGGACATGATCGCGAGCGGAATGGTCAGCACCAGCCGCTCCGCGATCAGGCTGGCGACCGGCGTGCCGTAGACATAGCTGTTGCCGAGATCGCCGACGAGCAGACCCTTGATCCATTGCAGATAGCGCAGCGCCAGCGGCTGATCGAGCCCGAGCTTGACGGTGAGCGCGCGCACCGCGTCCGCCGACGCATCGGCCCCCATCAGCATCTGCGCGGCATTGCCCGGCAGCGCATCGAGCACCAGGAAAATGATCACGGACGCGCCGACCAGCGTCGCCAGCAATGTCAGGACACGTCGGAGGACAAATACACTCATGCGCGGTCGGGTTCAGGGATCATCCGCGGCACGATCAACATGTCCGGACGGCCAACGCAAGCCCTTTGCCGCATAGGCCTCATCTCAGCCGGGCCGGCGGGAGAGAAGGTCGTGCGAGGCCTCGAACAGCGCGCTGACGTGCAGCAATTCCGCATCGGCCCGAAAGCGGCCGACGAGCTGAAGCCCGATCGGCAGGCCGTCGCGACCGAAGCCGCAGGGCAGACTGATCGCCGGGTGACCGGTCATGTTGAACGGCATGGTCCAGGGAAACCAGTGCGGCCGGACGCTGTCGAAATGTTTGCCGTCGATCTCGATGGTGCCGAACAAATCCTGGTCGATCGGCAGCGCGGTGCGGGTGATGGTCGGCATCGCCAAAAGGTGCCCGCGCGCAAGCAGGGATTGCACGCGGCGGAACAACGCCGTACGCGCGAACATGGCCTCCTGATAGTCGACGCCGCTGACATTCGTCGCCAGCGCGATCTGCTTGACGAAGGCCTCGCTCAGGACAGCGCCATGCTCCGCCACCAGCTTCGAAAATCGCGAGCGCCAGACAGTGTGGTTGATAGCGCGCCAGATCGGCTCGACGTCGTATCCCTCGCCGGAGAACTCCTCGAGCTCGGCGCCAAGATTCGCGAGCCGATCGAGGCTCGCCTTGAAAGCCGTGGCGACATCCGACGACACCGGGCGGCCGGGCGGCGAGGCGCAGAACAGGATTTTCCGCCCGCGCAGATCGCCGCGCGGAGCGGCCGTACCGATGAAATCGGGTGCGGGAACGCCGATCGACCAGGGATCGCAGGCATCCTCACCGGCCATCGCCTGCATCATCAGCGCTGTATCGGCAACGTTGCGCGTGGTCGGCGTAACATAGGTCTGGTTGCCGAACGCGTCCAGCGCCTGGCTGTGCGCGATCACGCCATTGCTCTGCTTCAGACCGACCACGCCGTTGCAGGCCGCAGGAATCCGCGTCGAGCCGCCGCCATCGGTCGCGATCGCAAGCGGCGCGATGCCGCTCGCCACCGCCACAGCCGCGCCGCCGCTGGAGCCGCCGGAGGATCGCCGCGCGTCCCACGCATTGCGGGTGCGGCCGAACAGAGGCGAGTCGGTCAGGCATTTGCTGCCGAATTCCGGCGTCGTGGTCTTGCCGATCAGGATCGCGCCTTCCGCGCGCAGTTTTGCCACCGCGACGGCATCCTCAGTGGGGACATTGTCCTTATAGGGAACGGCGCCGAAGGTCGTCTTCACGCCCTTGGTGTTGACGATGTCCTTGACGGTGACGGGAAGCCCATGCAGCAGGCCGAGCGGCTCGCCCGACATCACCTTGCGCTCGGCCTCGCGCGCCGCTGCCATCGCCTCGTCACCGCAAAGTGTGATGAAGCAGTTCAGCTCAGGCTGGAGCGCCTCGGCGCGCGCGAGCACGGCGCTGACGATTTCGACCGGCGAGACCTTCCTGCCAAGGATGCGTTCGCGCAGTTCGGTGGCGGACAGGAAACAGAGATCGTTGCTCATAAGGCCAGGCTCGCGTCAGGACGCGCGAACCTTGCCAGCCCGGACCTGGCCTGTCCATTTCGGCGAGCGCATGGCCACAGTCCGCCGGGACATCCCGGACCTCGCGAGCCCGGACGCGGACTACCAGCTCCAGCTGATCTCACGGCTCCAGGGCGGATCGGCGCCCGGGCGGGTGCAGGTCAGGCCGGCGCAGTTGGCAGCAAAGGACAGCGCGCGGCGGAGCTCGTCGGCGCCGATGTCCTTCAATCGCGGCCGCGCGAGACGCCCCTGCTTGTGCAGGGCGAACAGCAATGCGGCCTGAAAGCTGTCGCCGGCGCCGATGGTGTCGGCGACTTCAACCTTCGGCGTGTCGATCTCGATCTGCCCTGCCCTTGCATGCCAGGCGATCGCGCCGTTGTTGCCGCGGGTGAGGACGACGAGGCTCGTCCCCTGTCCCAGCATCGCCCTCGCCCGCTGCTGATACGGCTCCTCGCCGAACAGATAGGCGAAGTCGACATCCGACATCTTGACGAGGTCGGCGCTGGCAGCGAACTCGGCCATCCGGGCCAGGTAGGCCGGCTTGTCCTTGACCAGATTGGGCCGGCAATTCGGATCGAAGGAGATCGTCGACGACATCAGCGCGTCCGCGATCAAGGCCTTGGTCTCGGCCGCGCCCTGGTCGTTGACCAGCGTGGTCGAGCCGACATGGACGGCTTCGACCGTATCGAAAGGAATGCTCCCGCGCCGGTAGGTCCAATTCCGCGTCGCGGTCTCGGCGTCATAGAAGGCGTAATGGGACTCACCCGCAATGATGCGCACGAAGGCGAGCGTGGTCTGATGATCGCTGCGGGTTGCGAGACCGAGTTCGACATCGGAGGCTGCAGCGTGATCGGCGATCATGCGCCCGAACATGTCGGTCGAAATGCCGCCGACAAAACTGGTCGGCGCGCCCAACCGCGCCATACCAACCGAGACGTTGAGGCAGGAACCGCCGACCGCCGGCATCACCGCCTCGCGCCCGTCCGCGTTTCGCGTCGGCACGAAATCGATCAGCGCATCGCCGCAGGACATCAGCATCCGCTTCAACCTCTGGCGATATCGCGCATCGCGGCACGGCTGCCGCGATCGACCTCGCGCAGCAGCTTATACACATCCCGCTTGCGGGCGTGAAACGCGGCCATGTCGGGCGCGGTCGGCTCGCTCTTCCGGCCCAGCGCCGACATTTTGGCCATGGTCTCGCCGATCGAGGCATAGGCGCCGCCGGCGACCGCGCCTAACATCGCCGCACCCAGCAGCACCGGCTCCTTCGTTTGCGGCAGTGCGACCGTGAGGCCTGTCGTATCCGCCATGATCTGCCGCACCAGCGGGCTGCGGCTGGCGCCGCCGCCCATGATCATGATGCTGGAGTGAACGCCATGCGCGGCAAAGGCCTCGATCACCTCGGCGAGCCCATAAGCGAGCCCGCACAGGCCGGCGACGAACAGCCGCTCCATCGCGCCGATGTCGGTGTCGAGATCGAGGCCCGCGATCACCGCGCGCGTATCCGGATCGGCATAGGGCGAGCGGTTGCCGATGAATTCGGGCAGGACATGGACGTCGCGGGCGAGCAGTGCGGCGCGGCTGGCGTCACCGGCGCGCGCAATGATGCGGCGTTCCAGAAAGTCGATGATGTCGAGCCCTTCCGCGCGCGCCGCAGCACTCGCCTCAGGAAAGCCAGGATGCGATTTGAGCAGATGGTCGATCGCCGCGCCCGCCGCCGACTGGCCGCCCTCGTTGAGCCAGAAGTCCGGCACCATGCCGGAGTAATACGGCCCCCAAACGCCCGGCACAAAGCACGGCTCCTTCGTCGTCGCCATGATGCAGGCCGACGTTCCCATGATGTAGGCGAGGCGATCATCGACATCGGTCGCACCGCCCGATCCGTCGCGACCGCCGATCGCGCCTATGCCGCCGGCGTGAGCGTCGATCAGCGAGGCGCCGACCGGCGTGCCCGGCGACAGGCCGAGATCCGCGGCGGCAGCGCGCGTCAGCCCGGCACCGAGGCGCGTGCCCGGCGCGACGATCTCGGTGCCGATGCGGGCGCATTTCTCGTTGACGAAGTCCGACAAACCGATGCGCTTGAAGAATTGCGCGCTCCAGCCGCCGCCATCATGCGCGAGATAGTTCCATTTGCAGGTGACAGTGCAGGTCGAGCGCTGCAGCGAGCTGGTCGCACGCCAGGTCAGGTAATCTGCCAGATCGAAAAAATGACCAGCGGCGTCGAAGCTCGCGCGCATATGCCGCTTCAGCCACAACAGTTTTGGCATCTCCATCTCGGGCGAGATCGAGCCGCCAACATAGCGCAGCACCGCATCCCCGGTCTGGTTGATCAGCCGCGCCTCAGCCGTGGCGCGATGATCCATCCAGACGATGACGTTGCGCTGCTTGTCGCCGGAGGCGCTGACGGTGACCGGCTCGCCCCGGGGATCGAGCAACACCAGCGAACAAGTGGCATCGAAGCCGATGCCACCGACGCTGTCGGGCGCGAGGCCGGCCTCCGCCATCGCGGCCCGCACCGATTTCACGCAGGCGTCCCAGATGTCGGACGACGACTGCTCAACGATATCGCCGGCCTCGTGCCAGATTCGGATCCCATGCTTGGCAGTCGCCAGCAGGGTGCCGGCCTCGTCAAACACCCCTGCCCGCGTGCTCGTGGTCCCCACGTCGACGCCGATATACGCTCGCGGCATTGTCGCTCCCGGAAGCTCTCGTCAGTTTTGACGCAAGCCTACCAGCAAGTGTAGCCGCCATCCACCAGCACGATGCTGCCGGTCATCAGGCTCGCGGCCTCGGAGGCCAGGAACAGGACGACCGAAGCGATCTCCTCGACCTGCCCCATCCGCGCCATCGGGGTTCCACCGATCCAGGCGTCGTACATTTTCGGATTGCTCTTTACGAACAGATTGAGCGGCGTCTCGATGTAGGTTGGGGCCACCGCGTTGACGCGGATGCCTCGCGCGCCCCATTCGGCGGCGAGCGACTTGGTCAGATGATGCACGCCGGCCTTGGAGGCGTTGTAGAAAGATTGCTCCTGCGGCTTGTTGACGATGAAACCGGACATCGAGCCGACATTGACGATGGCGCCGCTCTTGGCCTGGAGCATATGCTTGCCGAATTCGCGGCAGCACCAGAAGGTGCCGTTGAGGTTGACGTCGATGACGTTGAGCCAGTGCTCGTCGGTCACGGTCTCCGCCGGCGTCTCGCTGCGGGCAATGCCGGCATTGTTGACGAGGATATCGACCTTGCCATGGCGGGCGACGAGGTCGTTCGCCACCTCCGCGACCCGTTTGGTGTCGGTGACGTCCATGATCGCGGTCTCGATGTCAAAACCCTTCGCCTTCAGGCTGGCCTTGGCATCACCAGCGACCTTGCTGTCGCGGTCGCCAATGATCACCTTGGCGCCGGCCTCGGCCAGCGCTTCCGCGCAGGCAAGCCCAATGCCCTGCCCGCCGCCGGTGATGAACGCGGTCTTGCCGCTCAGCTTGAATTTTTCCAGGTACATGATGGTCTTCCCGCTTTCTTACCGTTTCTTGCCGTTTCTTGTCAGCCCCGGATGGCTTTGCCGCTCTCGTCGAAGCGGTGAATGCGCGTGGGATCCGGCACCAGCGACACGCGGTCGCCGGCATGCAGACTCAATTCGCCGATGTAGCGCGCGGTCAGCATGCCGAGCGGGCCGGCATCGACGTAAAGGAACGTGTCGCTGCCGAGATGCTCGGCGACCGCGATCGTTCCCTGCCAGCCGCCGGCGCCGTCGCGCTCGATCTTGATGTGCTCCGGCCGCACGCCGATAGTGGCCGCGCCCTGCTGCTTGGCGGGCTCGCCGGTCACGAGATTCATTTTGGGCGAGCCGATAAAGCCGGCGACGAAGAGATTGGCGGGCCGCTCGTAAAGCTCCAGCGGCGAGCCGTATTGCTCGATCTTGCCGCCATTGAGCACGACGATCTTGTCAGCCATGGTCATGGCTTCGACCTGGTCGTGGGTCACATAGATCGCAGTGGTGCCAAGCTGCTTCTGCAGCCGCGTCACCTCGATCCGCATCTGGACGCGCAGCGCCGCGTCGAGGTTCGACAGCGGCTCGTCGAACAGGAACGCCTTGGGCTCGCGGACGATGGCGCGGCCAATCGCGACGCGCTGGCGCTGGCCGCCGGAGAGCTCGCGCGGCTTGCGGTCGAGATAGGGCGTGAGGTTCAGCGTCGCGGCGGCCGCCTCGACCTTGCGGTTGGTCTCATCCTTTGAAAGGCCCGCCATCTTCAGCCCGAAGCCGATATTGCCGCGCACGCTCATATGCGGATAGAGCGCGTAGGACTGAAACACCATGGACAGCCCGCGCTTGGCGGGCGGCGTATCGACGACGTTCTTGCCGTCGATCAGGATCTTGCCACCGGAGACATCCTCGAGCCCGGCGATCAAGCGCAAGAGCGTGGTCTTGCCGCAGCCGGATGGTCCGACGAACACCACGAAGGAGCCATCCGCGACATCGAGATCGGCGCCCTTGATGATGTGCACGGGGCCGAAGGATTTCTGCACGTCCTGAAGCGTAATCTGACCCATGATCCGGCAGTCCTTCTTACTTTACCGCGCCAAAGGTGAGCCCGCGCACGAGCTGCTTCTGGCTGAACCAACCGAGGACGAGAATCGGCGCGATCGCCAGCGTCGAAGCCGCCGACAGCTTTGCCCAGAACAGTCCTTCCGGACTGGAATAGGACGCGATGAACGTGGTGAGCGGCGCGGCGTTCGAGGTCGACAGATTCAGCGTCCAGAACGCCTCGTTCCAGGCGAGGATCAGATTGAGCAGCATGGTCGACGCGAGGCCCGGGATCGCCATCGGCGTCAAGACATAGACGAGCTCGCGGCCGATGGTGGCGCCATCCATGCGCGCGGCCTCCAGGATGTCGCGCGGGATCTCCTTGAAATAGGTGAACAACATCCAGATCACGATCGGCAAGTTTCCGAGGCAGAGGATGAAGACGAGGCCGATGCGGGAATCGAGCAGGCCAAAGGTCTTGTAGATCAGGTAGATCGGCACCAGCACGCCGACCGGCGGCATCATCTTGGTCGAGAGCATCCAGAGCAGGATGTCCTTGGTGCGCTTGGTTGGCGAGAATGCCATCGACCAGGCCGCAGGGATCGCGATCAGCAACGCGATCAAGGTCGAGCCGCCGGCGATGATGATCGAGTTCAGTGCATGATGCAGATAGTCGCTGCGCTCCTGCACGGTGGCGTAGTTTTCCGTGGTCCAATGAAAGAACAGGAAGGATGGCGGGATAGCGAAGGCCTCGAGCTCGGTCTTGAAGCTCGCCAGCACCATCCAGAGGATCGGGAAGAAGATCAGGAAGCCGAAGAACCACGCCCCGATCGTCGATATCACCACGCGCCGCGTCGTTGCCATCCGCGCCATGGTCAGGTCTCCAGATTGCGGCCGACGATGCGGACGAGGAAGAAGGCGACGACATTGGCGATGACCACAGCCACGAGGCCGCCCGCCGAAGCGCTGCCGACGTCGAACTGGATCAGCGCCTGCGAATAGATCAGGAAGGCGATGTTGGTGGTCTGCAGGCCCGGCCCGCCGCCCGTGGTGACGAAGATCTCGGCGAACACGGTGAGCAGGAAGATGGTCTCGATCAGGATCACCACGGTGATCGGACGCGCCAGATGCGGCAGCGTAATGTAGATGAAGGCCGAGACGGCACTCGCGCCGTCCATCTCGGCCGCCTCCTTCTGCTCTTCGTCGAGCGATTGCAGCGCGGTCAGCAGGATCAGCGTCGCGAACGGCAACCACTGCCAGGCCACGATCAGGATCACCGCGAGCAGCGGTGCGTCGGTAAACCAGTCGATCGGCGTCAGCCCAACCAGCTTGGCGAGCCAGGCGAACAGGCCGGACACCGGGTGCATCAGCAGGTTCTTCCAGACCAGCGCGCTCACCGTCGGCATCACGAAGAACGGCGCGATCACCATCAACCGCACGATATTGCGGCCGATCACCGGCTGATCCATCAGCAACGCCAGGGGAATGCCGAGCAGGATGGTCAGCGCCAGCACCGAGCCGACCAGCACCAGCGTGTTCTGAAGCGAGGCGAGGAAAGCGGGATCGGTGAGGAAGTAGCGGAAGTTCTCCAGCCCGACAAACGATTCCGAACCAGGGTCGAGCAGGCTATAATGCAGCGTCGAGAAATAGAGCGTCAGCGCGAGCGGGACGATCATCCAGATGAACAGGAGCCCGACGGCCGGGGCCAGAAGCGACCGCGCAAGGAATTGCGTCTGCCGGGTTGCCATCCACGCGCTCCTCGGGCGGGGGAAAAGGCGGCCATCCATCAAGCGAAACGTGGATAGCCGCAAGTGTGAGCTCAGGGAGAGCTCGGGTCTACTTGATGTAGCCGGCGCGCTTCATCTCGCGCTCGGTCGCGGATTGCGCGGCGGTGAGCGCTGCATCGACCGTCATTGATCCCGCGAGCGCTGCGGAGAATTGCTGGCCCACCTGCGTGCCAATGCCCTGGAATTCGGGGATCGCGGCATATTGCACCCCGACGTAAGGCACGGGCTTCACGGTCGGCTTGTTCGGATCGGCCGCGTCGATCGAGGCCAGCGTCAGCTTGGCGAACGGCGCGACCTTCAGGTAATCAGGATTCTGGTAGAGCGAGGTGCGCGTGCCCGGCGGCACGTTGGCCCAGCCGTCTTTCGAGGCAACCAGCTTGGTGTAATCTTTGCTGGTTGCCCAGGCGATGAACTTCTCGGCCGCTTCGGTCTTCTTGGAGCCGGCGGGGATCGCGAGATTCCAGGCCCACAGCCAGTTGGCGTTCTTGCCGAGCCCGGTGTTGGGTGCGAGCGCGAAGCCGACCTTGTCGGCGACCTTGGAATCCTTCGGATTGGTGACAAACGAAGCCGCGACCGTCGCGTCGATCCACATGCCGCACTTGCCGGCGTTGAACAGCGCCAGATTCTCGTTGAAGCCGTTGGAGCTCGCGCCGGGAGGGCCGGCGTCCTTCATGAGATTGACGTAGGTCGTGAGCGTCGTCTTCCATTCCGGCGTGTTGAACTGCGGCTCCCATTTCTCATCGAACCAACGCGCGCCGTATGAGTTGGCCATAGCGGAGAGGAACGCCATGTTCTCACCCCAGCCGGCCTTGCCGCGCAGGCAGATGCCGTAGACGCCACCGCTCTTGTCGGTGACCTTCTTGGCGGCGTCGATCACAAAGTCCCAGGTCGGCTTTTCCGGCATCTTCAGGCCGGCCTTCTCGAACAGATCGGTGCGGTACATGATCATCGAGCTCTCGCCGTAGAACGGCGCCGCATAGAGCTTGCCGTCGACGGAGACGGCGTCCTTGATCTTCGGCAGCAGATCGGCGACGTCGTAGTCCGCGCCGAGATTGGCAAGCGGCACCAGCCAGCCCTTCTTGGCCCAGATCGGCACCTCATAGGTGCCGATGGTCAGCACGTCGAACTGGCCGCCCTTGGTGGCGATGTCGGTGGTGACGCGCTGGCGCAGCACGTTCTCCTCGAGCGTCACCCATTTCACGGTGATGTCGGGATTTTTCGCGGTGAATTCGCTGGTCAGCCCCTGCATGCGGATCATGTCACCGTTGTTGACGGTGGCGATCGTCAGGGTCGTTTCGGCCATCGCGGGGACGGCAAGCAGTACGGACGCGCCGCAGACGGCGCCCAAGACGTGTTTCACGGTGACCTCCCTCAACTCGCGATTTGAGCATATGCCCACGCGTTGAGCGTATGTTCGGACGAGGTGCCGCGCTTGTCAAGCAGGCGCGCAGCCATTCCCGCAACTTATGAGTGCTGCGGTGCGGGAGCGATTGTCGATGGATCGAAACAGATGCCGTTGGTTCTTCACCTCTCCCGCTTGCGGGAGAGGGAGCCGAGTCCATTTGCCGGGCGAGCCCGGCCTACCGCTCCAGGATCGCCCTTGCGGTGGCCTCGTCCGTGATCAGGCCGTTGATCAGGCGTCCGTTCAGTGCGGCCGCGATCGCTGCCACCTTGGCCATGCCGACCGCGGCGCCGATGGTCGTGGTCTTCGCCGGCACTTCCGGCGGAATGCTGGTCAGGCGCTTGTTGGTGCCGGCCTTGAGCAGGCGGCCCTTGGAATCATAGGCCCAGCCAGTGATCTCGCCGATGGCGCCCTGCCGCATCATCTCGAACAGCTCGTCGCGGGTGACGAAGCCGTCGACATGGACCTGCGCCTTCTGGTCCATCTGGCCGATGCCGACAAGGCGCAGATCGGCCTTGGCCGCGACCGCCTTCACCTTGGCGATCGGCTCGATCCGCACCATCTTGTTGCGCTCGTCCTCCGACGACATCAGGAACGGCAGCGGCATCGGATAATGCCGCGCGCCGGTGCGGTCGGCGAGCCGGCCGACGGTGTCGTAGAAGCTCGCCGAGCCGTCGGCGGAGATGTTGCCGACCAGCGAGACGATCTGGTGGTTTGGCCGGTCGATCGGCGTGACGCGCTCGACCGCGGCGCGGACTGCGCGGCCGGTGCCAAGCGCGACGATCACGGGCGTTTCCGAGCGCAGCGTCGCATCGAGCAAATTGGCGCAGCGCTCGGCGATGCCGGCGGTGGCCTGCGGCGCGGCGGGATCGGCCGGCACGACCTCGCAATGGGCGAGATCAAAGCGCTCCTTCAGCCGCGCGGCCAACTCCATGCAGGCCGCGATGGGATGTTCGAGCCGGAACGTAATCAGCCGCTCGGCCAGACACAGCGAGACCAGCCGCTGCGCCGAGGCGCGCGAGACCTGGAGCATCTTTGCGATCTCGTCCTGGGTGTGACCGGCAATGAAATAGAGCCAGCCGGCGCGCGCGGCATCGTCGAGCCTCGATTTGTCGTTCTCGGCGGCCATGGCGGCCTCACGCCTCCCAGAATTCGCTCATGCGCGCGAAGACCCGATCGGCCCCGGCGGCGGACAATATAGCGTGGCCATCGCGGTTGCGGTAATGGCTACCACCGACAAATCCCCAGACGGTCATGCCGGCGGCCTTCGCCGCCTGCACGCCGCTGACGCTGTCCTCGATCACCAGCGTGCGCGCGGGATCGGCTTGGATTTTCCCGGCAGCGTGAAGAAAGAGATCCGGCGCCGGCTTGCCGTGCCTGACCATCTGCGCGGTGTAGAGCCGGTCGCCGAAATGCGGCGCAAGGCCGGTGACATCAAGCGACAACGAGACGCGGTCGAGGTCGCTCGACGATGCCACACAGCTTGGCGTTTCCAATTCGGACAGCACCACGCCGACGCCGGGGATCGGCTGGAGCGCCCCCGCAAACGTCTCGAGCACACGCGCCTTCAGGCGCGGAAAGAAGTCGTCAGGCAGCGCCTGCCCGAGATCGCGATAATACTGCTCGATCGCCTTCGTGCTGCGTCCGAGGAAAAGCGCGAGCGCCTGATCCACACTGAGCTGAAGGCCGAACTCCGCCAGAACCTCGGAGAGGCAGCGACAGCTCAACAACTCGCTGTCGACGAGCACGCCGTCGCAATCGAAGATGATCAGATCGGGTTTTGGCTGGCCCTGGTCCATCCGGACATTCGATCATATACCCAATTAATGAGCAATAGTTCACAAAGGGAGCAGCCCCGGGTTTCGTCCTGCCGGTTCAATGGGCCACCTGCCGATAGATCGCCGGCAGCGCGGCGGGCAGCCGGCGGATGTTGCCGACAATGGCGTAGCCGCCGCGGCCGAACAGCGTCGGAAAGTAGGATTGCGCCGCCGCATCGATCGTCACGCCGAAGACGGCGATGCCGAGCCGGCGCGCTTCCTGCACGGACTTCCGCGTGTCTTCGACAGCAAAGCGCCCTTCGTAATGATCGACATCGTTCGGCTTGCCGTCGGTGAGGACGAGCAGCAGCTTCTTGCGCTGCGGCTGACGCGCAAGCTCGGCCGAGGCGTGGCGCACCGCAGCGCCGATCCGCGTGTAGTAGCCCGGCTTGAGCGCGCCGATGCGGCGCTCCACCGCCCCGCTCATCGGCTCGCCGAAAGCCTTGACCGTCTCGAGCCGCACCCAGGAGCGCCGGCGCGAGGTGAAGGTCAGGATGCTGTGATGGTCGCCGCAGGCCGAAAGCCCATGGGCGAGCACCAGCAGCGCCTCCTTCTCGACGTCGAGCACCCGATAACCGTCGACCCAGGCGTCCGTCGAGAGCGAGACATCGACGAGCAGGGTGACGGCGAGATCGTGACCCTGCGGCCGCATCGCCATGTGGATGCGATCGAGACCGCTGCCACTTCCGGCGCGGAGATCGCACCGCGCGCGCACCAGTGCGTCGAGATCGAGGTCGTGGCCATCGGTTTGCGCGCGCATCAATTCGCGGCGCGGCCGCAGGATCTCGAAGCGACGCCGTACCTGGCGAATGTGCCGGCGCATGGTCTCGTCCGGCGACCAGATTTCACCGGTCTCGGACGCGGCGCCCGAGAGCACGCGGCAGTGATCGGGCAGATAGGAACTGCTGCGATAATCCCATTCGGGATAGGTCAGATCCGCGTTCAATCGCGAGACATCGAGGGCTTGCGGCGGCAGATCGAGATCGAATTTGAGCCGGGTCGCGGGCTTACCGCTGCGACGGCTGAGCGTGATCTCATCGAGATCGTCGGCCGCCTTCTGCGCGTCTTCGTCCTCACTGTCGTCGGCCGGCCGATCGACATTGACCATCTCGGCCATCGCCAAGATCTTTTCGAACCGGTTGAGCACGAAGGGATCGCGGCGGTTGGCGCCGTTGTCACGTTCGCGGACGGCGAAACGCTTGCGATCGTCCGCTGGCGTGGCCGTCGCACTGCCGGCAGCCTCGTCATCAAGCGTGCCCGCCGGCGCAAGATCGCGCGTCCAGCAATCGCCCCAGAGCGGGCAAGGCAGGATGGCGTGATACCCCGGCGGCGCCTTGTCGGGCAACGGGCTCGTCCCCATCATGGCCGGCCACAGCCTGCCTGCGGGCGGGGTGTCGGCGCCTAGCAGAGCGAGCACGATCCGCTCCATGTCCTGCTCGATGCGCGGCAATGGCCGGTGCGGCCGCGCCATCGCCATTGCCGCGGCCAGCCGCGCGTAGTCTTCGGCAAGGCCGGGACATTCCGTCAGCACGAGGACCGCGATCTCGCTGGCCCGCCGCAACATCAGGAGATCGCGCCGCAATGGATCGGCCTCCTCGATCGTTTCGGCCGGCGCAAATGCGAACCACGCGGCGAGCCACCGGTACAGCGACGCGTTCAGCGCGCGGTCGGCAAAGATTGCGATGCTGTCAGGCAGGAAGATGGTCGCGGCATCGCGCCCCGGCTGGTCGAGGCGCTCGTCGCCGAGCCCGATGCGCTGCCGCCATCCGAGCCGGTGCCCCGACCGGCGGGCGCTCGGCACTCGCGATCTGAACACCCGCCTCGCCGCCGAGCGCGCGGAACATCACGGCGATACGCGGGCGGACCTCAGTCAACAATACGGCGTGGCCGGCATGAACCGGATAGCTCGCGGTGGCGCCGACCAGGCGATGCCAGGCGCGGCCGACGGTTTCTTCAAGCTCGAGGAAATCGAGCATCGGACTAACCTCACGAGATGACGGCGCGCGCGACGTCGAGCAACGCCGCCTTGACGTCGGCGTCATCGGTCAAAGGCTCGATCATGCCGGCAAGCACGGCATCGGCGATCGACGCTCCGGCGGCAATCAGGGTCGCACAATAGACGACGAGGCGGGTCGAGACGCCCTCCTCCAGGTCGTGCCCCCTGAGCGCCCGCAGGCGGCCGGCCAGCACGACCAGCGGCCGTACATAATCCGGCGCGAGCCCGCTCTCGGCCGCCACCACCGCGATCTCCTGCTCCGGCGGCAGGAAGCCGAACTCGATAGCAACGAAGCGCTGCCGGGTCGACGGCTTCAGCGCCTTCAGCAGGGTCTGGTAACCGGGATTGTAGGAGACCACGAGCATGAAGCTCGCGGGCGCGGCGAGCTCCTCACCGGTGCGCTCCAGCGGCAGGATGCGGCGGTCGTCGGTGAGCGGATGCAGCACCACGGTGACGTCCTTGCGTGCCTCCACCACCTCGTCGAGATAGCAGATGCCGCCCTCCCTCACCGCCCGCGTCAGCGGACCATCGGTCCACACGGTGTCGCCACCTCTCAGCAGGAATGCGGCCGGTCAGATCGGCTGCAGTGAGATCGTCGTGGCAGGCGACGGTATGCAGCGGCAATCCCAGCCGCGCCGCCATATGGGCGACAAAGCGCGTCTTGCCGCAGCCGGTCGGCCCCTTGAGCAGGACCGGCAGGCGATGACGCCAGGCGTGCTCGAACAGCGAGCATTCGTTGCCGCTCGGAACGTAGGCCGGAAGCGCCGAGGGGGACGCCGTCACGGCATGGAGGGCAGCTTTCATGACTTCTCTCCGGATTCACTTTGACGCGGCGGCCGCGACGAACGCGGCCGCCGTTCTCACCTATTCGGCCGGCTGCAGCGCGCCTGGGACGAGCGCCTGCTTCTCGCGGCCGGGCACCAGCACCGCCCAAATGAACATCAGCGCAGAGATCGCGACGAACACGCCGGAGCCGAGCCGGACCCAGTAGAACATCGCGAGCTGGTCCTGCACGTCCATATAGCTCTGGCCGAGCACGCGCTGGAGATGGACCTGGATCACGCCGGCGAAGGTCAGCGCGAAGGTCATCACCATCATGGCCGTGCACATGATCCAGAAGCTCGTCATGCTCAGCCACTGGTTATAGGGCGCACGTCCCTTGATCTGCGGGATAGCGTAGGCCATCATCGACAGGTTCAGCATCACATAGGCGCCGAAGAAGGCGAGATGGCCGTGCGCGGCGGTGACCTGCGTGCCGTGGGTGTAGTAGTTCACGGAAGACAGCGTGTGCAGGAAGCCCCAGACGCCGGCGCCGAGGAAGGCCATCACCGAGCAGCCGACCGACCACAGCAGCGCGGCACGGTTCGGGTGCTTGCGGCCCGCCTTCCAGGTCATCTGCATCGGTGAAGATCACCATGGTGAAGAACGGCGCGACCTCCAGCGTCGAGAACAGCGAGCCGATCCACTGCCAGTAACCGGGCGCGCCGATCCAGTAGAAGTGGTGGCCGGTCCCGAGAATGCCCGAGAACAGCGCAAGTCCGATGATGACGTAGAGCCACTTCTCGACCACCTCGCGATCGATGCCGTTGAGCTTGATCATCAGGAAGGCAAGCACGGAGGCCATGATCAATTCCCAGACGCCCTCGACCCAGAGATGGACGACGTACCACCAGTACATCTTGTCGACCGCGAGATTGGCCGGGTTGTAGAAGGCGAACAGGAAGAAGATCGCAACGCCCCACAGACCGAACAACAGGATGTTGGTGACCGTGGTCTTGCGCCCCTTCAGCGCCGTCATCGTGACGTTGAACAGGAACATCAAGCAGACGACGACGATGCCGACCTTGATGATGAAGGGCTGTTCAAGGAACTCGCGGCCCTCGTGGTAGTGGAAGAGATAGCCGACCACGGCCACACCCGCTGCGCCGAAGAACATCCAGAACTGGATCTTGGCGAGCAGCGGGCTGAACAGCTCGGTCTCGGTCTCCTCCGGCAGCAGGATAATAGGTCGCGCCCATGAAGCCAATCAGAGACCACACGATCAGCGCGTTGGTGTGGATCATCCTGACGATGTTGAACGGCAGCAGCACCGACAGCGTGTTGGGCAGGACGTAGATGGTCCCGGCGAGGAGGCCGAACGGCGACCTGGGCCAGGAACAGCGTCAGCGCGCCGTAAAAGTACAGCATCGCGACTTTCTGGGTCTGATATTTCATCTCGGGTTCTCTCTGTCTTGAAGAGGAATGCAGCGCGCTCAGCCGGCCTTGTTCGGCGGCCAGTCCTGGCGCTTGATCTTGCTGGTCCATTGCAGGAAGTCGGCGAGATCGTTGAGCTCCTGGTCGGTCAGATTGAACTGCGGCATTTGCCGCCGGCCCTGCGCGCCCGAGGGCTGCGCCTGCATCCAGGCCTTCAGCGTCTCGCGCGCACCGGCCGGATCCTCGTTGCCGCCCCAGCGATCCCAGACATTGCCGACCTCGGGCGCGAAATAGGCGCCCTCGCCGAGCAGCGTGTGGCAGTTGATGCAGGAGTTCCTCTCCCAGACATGCTTGCCGCGCGCGACCGACGACGTCAGCGTCGTCGCGTCCGTCGACGTGGTCACCATGTAGTAATGGCTGTGCGCCGTCAGCCCATGAAGATCGCGAAGAAGAAAGCCGAGCCGCCGTAGAAGACGTTTCGTGCCGCCGACTTGGTCAGGCGTTCAGCCATTGCCAATCCTTCCGTTGTGGAATCGTGTCGTGAAAAAACAGTGATGCTGAATCTTGCCGATCGAGGTGGCCGGGTCTTTGTCGCGGGCGCAATGAGCGCGGCGATTGGCGCCGTCAGATCAAGGCAACAGTGGCAGAGGCGAGCCAGGCAAAAGCACTAGCGATGACGATCCAGGCGCTCACCAGCCCGCGCCAGATCGCCGGCGCGGCCCGAAGATCGAGGAAATCGAGGGCAATCCGGCGCCCCTTGAGGGCGGCAAGGCCAGCAGACAGAGCGTTGGCAAGCGGCGGGAGCGGCACCAATGGTGGCACCAGGATGGTGGCGAGCGCGAGGCCGATCAGCGCGATCCAGGTGCAGTCGAGACGGTCGGGCATCATCACCGCACCAGGTAGAGAATCGGGAACATGACGATCCAGACCAGATCGACCATGTGCCAGAAGGCGGTTCCGGTCTCGACGCCGACGGTCTCCGCGCGGCGGCAGACCACGGCAAGGATGACGATGCCGAGGCAGACATGCAGGAGATGAAAGCCGGTCAGGAGGAAGTAGAGCGTGAAGAACGGTGCTGGTTTCCAGGCCGATCCCGCGACCGATCTCTTCGGCGTATTCGGCGAGCTTGATCGCGGTGAAGAGTCCGCCGAGCGCCATGGCGCCGAGAAGCCAGTAACGTGCCGGCCGCCGCTGTCCAGTCCGCGCGGCCTTCGTACCGCGGGCGGCCGCCCAGCCGCTCGTCACCAGCACGATCGTGTTCAGTCCGGCAAGTCGGGAATCAAGGACCGCCTGCCCGGCCGCGAACACCGCGGGATGAATCGCGCGCGCGACCACGAAGGCGCCGAGAAACAGCCCGAATGCGGCAAGCTCGCTGAAGATCAGCACCCAGATCATGGGATCGCCGGGAAGATCTTCCAGAATACCCCAGCCGGTTCCCTGTTGCTCGCAATCGGCTGCCGACATCTGCTCTTCCAGATCAGGACACCGGCCAGCCTTAGCTCACGCGTCTCGATCCCAGTTTGTCGCCGGACAAACCGGGCGTCCGTCGACGAGTTTGTTTGCGCCGACGCAACGTCCGACGGGATGGGTCGCGGTACGAACCGCCCCAGGATTCCACCGAGCGGCGAGGGACGATCATGAGCGAAGCGCAAATCGGACTGATGACCGCGACACCCATCATCATCGCGTTCGCCATCGCACTCAGGCGAATGGGGGTGTTGTCGACGGCGGCGACGACATCCGCTGTCGGCCTATCCGTCGCAATCGCTGTGGTGCTCTTCACGACGCAGTAATCATAGGGTGGGTGAGCGAAGCGCAACTCACCGCTTTTGCATCGTTCGCGTGAGAAGTGGTGGGTTACGCCTTCGGCTAACCCATCCTACGGGGCCACATGACAATCGCGCCCTCACCTACGCTGATTATACACGTCGATGCAGACCGCCCCGAGCAGCACCAGGCCCTTGATGACCTGCTGGTAGTCGATGCCGACGCCGAGGATGGACATGCCGTTGTTCATCACGCCCATGATCATGGCGCCGACCACGGCGCCGCCGACGCGCCCGACGCCACCATAGGCCGAGGCGCCGCCGATGAAGCAGGCCGCGATCACGTCGAGCTCGAAGCCGAGGCCGGCCTTCGGGGTCGCGGTGTTGAGACGCGCGGCGAAGACGAGGCCGGCGAGCGCAGCCAGAGCGCCCATGTTGACGAAGGTGAGGAAGGTCAGCCGCTCCGTCTTGATGCCCGACAGGCTTGCCGCTTTCGCATTACCGCCGACCGCATAGATCTGTCGGCCGATCACGGTGCGGCGGGTGACGAAGCCATAGAGCGCGATCAGCGCGCTCATGATCACCAGCACGTTGGGCAAGCCGCGATAGGTCGCGATCAGATAGGTGAAGTACAGCACCGCGCAGGCCAGCACGATGCTCTTGCCCAGGAAGAACGCATAGGGCTCGACCTCGATGCCATGCGACTGCTCGCGCGTGCGGCTCTTGGCGCCGGCATAGACCAGCCCCAGCGCCAGCACCGCGCCGATCAGCATCGAGGTCGGATGCAGCGTGCCGGCTTCGGGCAGGAGTTCAATGATGAAGCCCGACGACAATTTCTGGAAGGTCGGCGGGAACGGGCCGAGCGACTGGCCCTGCAACACCGCGAGCGCAAGTCCCTTGAAGACCAGCATGCCGGCCAGGGTCACGATGAAGGACGGGATCTTGAAATAGGCGACCCAATAGCCCTGCGCCGCGCCGATGGCGGCCCCGACAACGAGGCAGATGATGAAGGCCAGCGTGTAGTCGACCTTGTAGGTCACCATGAGGAGAGCGGCGACCGCGCCGACGAAACCCGCGACCGAACCGACCGACAAGTCGATGTGGCCAGTGACGATCACCAGCAGCATGCCCAGCGCCATGATGACGATGTAGCTGTTCTGCAGCACCAAATTGGTCAGGTTGAGCGGCTGCAGCAACGTGCCGCCGGTCATGACCTGGAAGAACAGCATGATCGCGAGAAGCGACATCAGCATGCCGTAGTTGCGCAGATTGTTCTTGATGAAGCTGCCGTGCCGGCGCTCCTCAGGCAGCGAAACCGTCTTGTCGGTCATGGCTGCGATCCTCCCATCTCCGCGGCCTGGACCGCACCGTTTCCGTTACTTCGCTCGTTGCGCATGATGGCGCGCATGATCTTTTCCTGCGTCGCCTCTGACCCGCGAACTCGCCGACGAAGGCGCCGTCGTTCATGACGCAGATGCGGTCGCAGATGCCGAGCAGCTCGGGCATCTCCGAGGAGATCACCACGACGCCGCGGCCGGCCTCCGCAAGCTCGTTGATGATACAGTAAATCTCGTATTTGGCACCGACATCGATGCCCCGCGTCGGCTCGTCCAGGATCAGGACCTTGGGATCGGTCATCAGCCATTTCGACAGCACGACCTTCTGCTGGTTCCCGCCGGAGAGCTGGCCGGTCTCCTGGTAGACGTCGGAGCAGCGGATCCGCATGCGGTTGCGGTAATCGCTGGCGACCTTCAGCTCGGCGATGTCGTCGATCACCCGCCCCGGCGCGACCTGCTTGAGGCTTGCCAGCGTGATGTTCTTGCGGACGTCGTCGGCCAGGATCAGGCCGAGCTGCTTGCGGTCCTCGGTGACATAGGCGAGGCCGGCGTCGATCGCGGTGGCAACGCTCGTCAGCGCGATCTCGTGGCCTTCGAGGCGCGATGCGGCCGCTGATATTGGTGCCCCAGGAGCGGCCGAACAGGCTCATGGCGAATTCGGTGCGGCCAGCACCCATCAGCCCGGCGATGCCGACGACCTCGCCGCGCTTCACGCCGAAATTGATGTTCTTGATGACCTGCCGTTCGGGATGGATCGGGTGATAGACCGACCAGTTCGAAACCTCGAGCACGGGCTCGCCGATATCAGCGCTGCGCTCGGGGAAGCGATGGGCGAGATCGCGGTTGACCATGCTGCGGATGATGCGGTCTTCCTGGATCGGCTCTGCGCGGCAGTCGATGCCGTCGACGGTGCGGCCATCGCGCAGCACGGTGATGTGGTCGGCGACCTTGGCGACCTCGTTGAGCTTATGCGAGATCAGGATCGAGCCGATGCCCTGCTCGCGGAATTTCATCAGGCGTTCCAGCAAAGCGGCGCTGTCGGCCTCGTTCAGGCTCGCGGTCGGCTCGTCCAGGATCAGCATGCGCACCCGCTTGGACAGCGCCTTGGCGATCTCGACCAGCTGCTGCTTGCCGACGCCGAGATCGGTGATCAGCGTATCCGGCGATTCCTTGAGCCCGACCTGCGCAAGCAGATCGCGCGTCCGCCGGTACACCTCGTCGCGATCGATCACGCCGAACTTCGACGGCGGATGCGACAGGAAGATGTTTTCCGCGATCGACATCAGCGGGATCAGCGCCAGTTCCTGGTGGATGATGATGATACCGAGCGCCTCGGAATCGTTGATGTCGCGGAAGCGGCGCTCCTCGCCTTCGAAGACGATGGTCCCTTCGTAGCTGCCAGCCGGGTAGACACCGCTCAGCACCTTCATCAGCGTCGATTTGCCGGCTCCGTTCTCGCCGACCAGGGCGTGGATCTGGCCGGCCTCGACCGAAAAGTTGACGTCGCGCAGCGCCTGCACACCGGAAAAGCTCTTGCTGACGTTGCGCATCTCCAGCATGGCGCTCATGATTTTCATCCTCGATCGCTGCAAGTTCCCTCTCCCCGCAAGCGGGGAGAGGGAATAGGCCTCTTACTGGAACTGCGACTTCTTGTAGTAGCCGCTGTCAACCAGGGTCTTCTCCCAATTGTCCTTGTAGACCACGACCGGCTTCAGGAGATAAGACGGAATCGTCTTGACGCCGTTCTCGTAGGTCTTGGTGTCGTTGACCGTGACCTGCTTGCCGGCGAGCGCGGCGTCGACCATGTCGGCGGTCACCTTGGCGAGATCGCGGGTGTCCTTGAAGATGGTCGAGTACTGATCGCCGCGCAGCATGGCCTTGATCGATGGCACTTCGGCGTCCTGACCCGAGATAATAGGCATCGGCTGATCGGCGCTGCCGTAGCCGACGCCCTTCAGCGAGGAGATGATGCCGATCGAGAGGCCGTCATAGGGCGACAGCACGGCGTTGACCTTCTTGTTGCCGTAGTAGGCGCTGAGCAGATTGTCCATGCGGGCCTGCGCGGTGGCGCCGTCCCAGCGCAAGGTCGCGACCTTGTCCATGCCCATCTGGCCGGAGACGACGACGAGCTTGCCGCTGTCGATATACGGCTTCAGCACGCTCATCGCGCCGTTGTAGAAGAAGTAGGCGTTGTTGTCGTCGGGCGAGCCGCCGAACAGCTCGATGTTAAACGGGCCCTTGCCGTCCTTCAGACCGAGGCCCTGCACGATCGACTCCGCCTGCAAGACGCCGACCTGGAAGTTGTCGAAGGTCGCGTAATAGTCGACATTCGGCGTGCCGCGGATCAGGCGGTCATAGGCGATCACGGTAATGCCCTTGGCCTTGGCCTGCTTGAGCACGTCCGACAGCGTGGTGCCGTCGATCGCGGCGATCACCAGCGCCTTCGCGCCCTTGGTCACCATGTTCTCGACCTGCGAGAGCTGGTTCGGGATGTCGTCCTCGGCATATTGCAGGTCGGTGTTGTAGCCGCGCTCCTTCAGCACCTTGACCATGTTGTTGCCGTCGTCGATCCAGCGCGCCGAGGACTTTGTCGGCATGGCGATGCCGACGGTTGCCTTCTCCTGCGCGGAGGCGGTGACGCCTGCGGCCATCGTTGCAGCGCCGGCCAGCGCCAGTGCGAGAAATGTCGTCTTCAATTTCAACATGCTTCACTCCCTTTGGGTGTCAGATTGTTTCTTGGGTCGTCGAGAACGGAGGTTGGTCTTGGGGTCTCCTATGCGAGCTTGACGTCGGGCTCCGCGCGACCGCGCGCGGATGCTTCTAACAGAAAGGTGCAGCCGGCCTGCGGATCCGCAGCGCGCGCCGGCGCATCCATGTCCTGCCAGGCGGAAGTGACGAGCAGACGCGACAGATCGGGGCCGACGAAGGCCGGGCAACTCGCCTGCTTTGCCGGCACGCGCAGCGAGCGCAGGCGCTCGCCTTGCGGAGAATAGACATCGACGCGGCCGGCCCCCCAGCAGGCGTTCCAGATCTGCCCGTCGGCGTCGCACACCGAGCCGTCGAGGCCGCCAATGCCGGTGTGGCGCAGCAGCACATCCGGCTCGCCGCGCGGCAGGCCGGTGGCGGGGTTGAGCGGCACCGCATAGAGCACCGCGCGCGCGGTGTCGGTGAAGTAGCCCGTGGCGCCATCCGGCGAGAAGCAGATCGAGTTGGGAATGCTGATGCCGGGAAAGAGCGTCGAGATCTTGCCGCGGTGGAGCGCGTAGATCGCGCCAGCACCCCGCTCGGCCTTGCACCCCATGGTGCCGATCCAGAACGTGCCGGACGGATGCACGCGGCAATCGTTGGAGCGCGTCGTGGGATTATCCGCTTCGAGCGGACAGAACAGCGTCATCGCGCCATCGGCGAGTGTGCGAATGTAGAGGCCATCTTCCGCGACGACCAGCTGGCGCTCGGCATCGATCCGCCCAAGCGCGCTCGCCATCCGGCCGAGCGCGTGGACGCGGATCGCGCCGCTACCGAGATGCGCCTCGTACAGGCGCCCTTCGCGAATGTCGAACCACCAGGCGGTGTCGGTGGTCACGTCATAGGTCGGCCCTTCGCCGAGGTGACACTGTTCGGCGGAGAGAACGGAGGTCGGCACCTCGTTCATCATGGCGCCCTCACTGCGAAGCGATAGACAGTGTGATGCCGATAGACGCCGCCGGGGTCAAGGCGCGGGTTCGGGAAGTCCGGCCGGTTCGGCGCGTTCGGCCAGATGTGCGGCTCCAGGCACATGGCGTCCGACTGCCGGATCAGCTTGCCGCCCTTGCCCGAAATCGTGCCGTCGAGATAGTTGCCGGAATAGACCTGAAGGCCGGGCTGGTCGGTGAACAGCTCCATGATCCGTCCCGAGCGTGGCGCCTCCAGCCGGGCCGCGAGGGCGAGCTTGCCATCGCGCGCGAGACAGTAGGTGTGGTCGTAGCCCTTGCCGTTGCGCAATTGCTGATCGCTCTCGCGGATGCGGGCGCCGACGGGGCGCGCCTCGCGGAAGTCGAACGGCGTGCCGGCCACCGCGCGCGGCGGCTCGGACAGCGGAATGGCGGTGGGATCGATGGCGAGGAAATGCTCGGCCTTAACCGTCAGTCTGTGGTCGAGAATGGACATACCTGAAGTGGCGCCTTCCAGGTTGAAGAAGCTGTGGTTGGTCAGGTTGACGATAGTCGGCCGGTCCGTCCGCGCCTCCATGATCAGCGACAGCTCGGCCGGGCCGGTGACGCGGTAGGTCAGGCGCACGTTGAGCTGGCCGGGATAGTTCTCTTCACCATCCGGGCTCACATAAGTCAGCGTGACCGCGGGCTTGGCGCCCTCGTCGATCTCGGCAATGTCCCAGAGCTTGCGGTCGAAACCGTCGAGGCCGCCATGCAGCGCATTCGGACCGTTGTTGACGGGAAGCTGGAAGGTCTCGCCGTCGAGCGAAAACTGCCCGTTGGCGATGCGGTTGGCATAGCGGCCGATGGTGGCGCCAAAGAACTTCCGTTCGGCGAGATAGCCGGCAAAGGCATCATGGCCGAGCACGACATCGTCATGGCCGCCCTTGGCGTCCGGCGCGATCAGCGCCTGTATCACCGCGCCATGGGTGATGATACGGGCTTCGAACCCGCCCTCCCCGCGCAGCACGATGCGCTCGACATTGCGGCCATCAGGCAGCGTTCCGAAAACGTCTTTTGTTATTTTTGAGCCAGCCATGTCTAGTCCACAAACGGTTCGACGATGTTACGCTTGCCGAGCAGGAAGGCGTCGGCGACGAGACGAAGCGGGGCGAGGTCGACATCGCTAGCGCCGGTTGCCGCGAGCTCGACAAAGCGCCGGTAGAGCTCGCGATATTCCTGATCGGGCGCGTCGGCAACAACCTTGCCGTCGACCGCCATGATCCTGCCACCGCGGGACAAATTCATCCTCCCCTCGTCGGTTTCGACGAGGATATCCCAGCTCTGCGGCCCGGTCTGGCGGAAGTCGAATTCGGCCGAAATCGGCAGGCCGCTGATATCGGTCAGCGTCAGGTTGGCGGCAATCGGCGACTGGCAATTGGCCGGAAAGGCGAGCTCGGCCGCCGTGACGAACACCGGCTTCGGCAGGATGCGGGTCAGGATCGAGAGCGCGTTGATGCCGGGATCGAACACGCCGAGCCCGCCCGGCTCCCAGATCCAGGCCTGGCCCGGATGCCAGACGCGGACGTCTTCCTTCCAATTGATGTGCACCGACTTGATCCGGCGCGTCGCGAGCCATTCACGTGCCGGCTCAACCGCCGGCGCATGGCGCGAATGCCAGGTCGCAAACAGGGTGCGCTTCGCCGACGCCGCCATTCCGATCAGCGGATCGAGTTCGGCGACGCCAATGCCGGGTGGCTTCTCCAGCATGACATGCTTGCCGGCGGCGAGCGCTGCGGCGGCTTGAGCGCGGCGCACCTGCGGCGGTGTGCACAGTGACACCGCATCGATCTGCGGGCCCTTCTCCAACAGCTCCTCGACGCTCGCGAAATGCGGCAGCCCCGGCAGCGAAGCGTTGCGGCTGGCAACCGCTGCGAGCACCGCGCCCGGCGTCGCGGCGATCGCGCCGACATGCTGGTCGCGCGCGATCTTGCCGAAGCCGACGATGGCGATGCGAAATTCAGTCACGCTTATTCTCCACTCTCCGCGGTCGGCAGCGGCCCGGCGGGGACCGTCTCGGTCACGGTGCCCTCGTGGCGGCGCATGCCGTTGTGAATGACATAGACCATCGCTTCCGACGCCGTCTCGGCATCGCCGGCCGCGATCGCATCGACGATCTTCTGATGCCAGAGCAGCACGGTGTCACGGTCCTCCGGCTCGACAGGGGCACTGAGCAGGAACGAGGCGCGCAACGCGGCCTCGATGACATGCCCGATCGAGCGCATGAACAGATTACCCGATGCCCGCGCCACCGCAACATGGAGCGCGAGATCGGCATCGGCAAAGCCGACGGAATCGGAGGCCTCACCGCGCATGCGCTCCATGCTGCGGCGAAGCTCGGCGACATCAGCCTCCGACCGCTGCGCGGCCGCCAGCATTGCCGCCCGCGGTTCGACCGCAAGACGTATCTCGGCGAGGTCGTTGAGGAAGCGCTTGTCGATGCCGGCATCGAGATGCCAGGCCAGCACGTCCGCATCGAACATGTTCCAGGCGGCGCGCTCGCGCACGACGGTGCCGACCCGCGCCTTGGTGGTCAGCAGGCCCTTGGCGACCAGCGTCTTCACGCTCTCGCGCAGCACCGGACGCGACACGCCGAACATCGCGATCATCTCGGCATCGCCCGGCAGCCGCGTTCCCTCGGCATAGTGCCCGGCGATGATGTCGATGCCGATCGAGCGGGCCACCTCCGCATGGTTGGAATGGGCCCGCCGTGTCGGAATGACGACGATGCGCGAGGTCATGAGACTGCTCCCGCGCGCTTCGCCACCGGCCGTCGCGCCAGCGCGACCAGCCCTTGCTGCAAGGCGATGAAGGCGAACAGCAAGACGCCGGTCGCGATCTTGGTCCACCAGCTCGACAAGGTTCCGTCGAAATTGATGTAGGTCTGGATCATGCCCTGGATCAGCACGCCGAGGAAGGTGCCGATCACCGAGCCCTGCCCGCCCGTGAGCAGCGTGCCGCCGATCACCACAGCGGCGATGCTGTCGAGCTCGACGCCGACGGCGGAGAGCGAATAGCCCGCGCTGGTGTAGAAGGAGAACACGATGCCGGCGATGCCGGCGAGCAGGCTCGACAGCATGTAGATCTTCACCGTCATCTTGCCGACCGCGACACCCATCAGGCTTGCGGTCGCCCGGCCGCCGCCGAGTGCATAGACATTGGCACCGAACCGGGTGAGGCGCAGCAGCAAGGCGCCGCCGATCACGATGGCGAGCATCATGATGGCAATCGCGGTCAGCCGCCCGCCACCGGGCATGCGCAACGCAAAGTCGGACACGGTTGAGTAGACCGGCGCGGTGATCGGCACCGATTCCGTCGAGAGCAGGAAGCTCGCGCCGCGCGCCAGGAACATGCCGGCGAGCGTCACGATGAAGGGCGGCAGGTCGAAGACGTGGATGATCGCGCCCATCGCGGCGCCGAAGGCCGCCGACAGCGCGAGGATGGCGACGAAAGCGATCAGCGGGGGCACGCCCCAGCGCTCGATCGCGAGCGCGACGAACACGGTGGTGAAGCCGATCACCGAGCCGACCGAGAGATCGATACCGCCGGAGATGATGACGAAGGTCATGCCGGTCGCGACGATGCCGAGGAAGGCATTGTCGGTGAGGAGATTGCCGACCACGCGGGTGGAGGCGATGTTGGGGAACTGCACAGCGCACAGCGCGAAGCCGGCGACGAGGACGATGGCCGTGATCAGAACGGGCGGCAGGCCTTTCATGGTTTCGTCCTCCGCTGCCGCGCCATGATGCCGGCAAAGCCGGACAATTTCGGCGATTGCAGCAGCAATACTGCAAGCACGACCACCGCCTTGACCAGCAGGTTGAACTCCGGCGGATAGCCGGACAGCAGGATGCCGGTGTTCATGGTCTGGATGATCAGCGCACCTAACACCGCAAGGACGAGGCTGAAGCGCCCGCCGAACAGCGAGGTACCGCCGATCACCACCGCCAGGATAGCGTCGAGCTCGAGCCAAAGGCCGGCATTGTTGGCATCCGCCCCCATGATGTCGGCAGCGGCGATCACACCGGCGAGCGCGGCGCAGACACCGCACCAGACATAGACCGAAACGATCATCGCGCGCGTGCCGACGCCGGCAAGCTCGCTCGCCCGCGCATTGCCGCCGGTCGCCTCGATCAGGAGTCCGAGTGCCGAGCCGCGCACCACCGCGCCGGTCAGGATCAGCATGCCGAGTGCAATGGCGACCGGCACCGGCACGCCGAGAATGGCGCCGTTGCCGAGCCAGACCAGGTCCGGCGAGGTGAAGGTCACGATGCGGCCTTCGGTGATGAGCTGGGCGATGCCGCGCCCCGCCACCATCAGGATCAGCGTCGCCACGATCGGCTGCATGCCGAGTACCGCAACGAGGAAACCGTTCCAGAGGCCGCAGACGAGGCCGGCGCCGAGTGCTGCTGCCAGCACCACGGGCAGCCCGTGGCTGTCGGCGAGGCTCGCGGCGATCGCGCCGCAGATCGCCATCACCGCGCCGACGGAGAGATCGATGCCGCGCGTTGCGATCACCAGCACCATGCCGAGCGAGAGCAGCGCCACCGGGGTGCCGCGGTTGAGCACGTCGATAAGGCTGCCGAACAGCCGGCCGTCCTGAAGGCGCAGGTCGAAGAATTGCGGCGACACCACGCGGTCGACCGCGAGGATGACGATCAGCGCCAGGATCTGGGCAAGGCCGCGGCGCGGCAACAGCGCTGTCATGCCCGTGCCTCTTGCATCGCCGCGCCATCGGCGGCGATGGCCGCGAGAATGTTGGTAACGTCGATCGTCTCGCCCGAAAGCTCCTCGACATGGGCGCGATCACGCAGCACGACCACGCGATCCGAATAGGTCACGATCTCATCCAGCTCGGAGGAGATCACGAGCAACGAAAGCCCGTCGTCGCAGAGCTCGCGGATCAGGCGGATGATCTCGGCATGCGCGCCCACGTCGATGCCGCGGGTCGGCTCGTCCAGCACGAGGAGCCGCGGCGCGGTCGCGAGCCAACGCGCCAGCAACACCTTCTGCTGATTGCCGCCGGACAGCAGGCCCACCGGGCGCTCGGGATCGGGTGGGCGGATGTCGAGCATCTTGACGTAGCGGCCTGCGATCTCGTCCTGCTCGCGACGCGAGAGCGGCCGGTGCAGACCGCGCTTGGCCTGAAGCGCGAGCACGATGTTCTCGCGCACGGTGAGCTCGGCAACAATGCCGTCGGTCTTGCGTTCCTCCGGACAATAGCCAAAGCCGTGGCGCACGCCGTCGCGCGGCGAGTGCAGCCGCACGGCTGCGCCCTCGACCCTCGCCTGCCCGCGATCGGCGCGCTCAGCGCCGAACACCAGCCGCGCCGTCTCGGTGCGGCCCGAGCCGAGCAGCCCGGCGAGGCCGACGACCTCGCCATGGCGCAGCTCGAGATTGAACGGGGCGACATAACCGGCCTTGCCATAATTCTCGAAACTGGCGCAGACCTCACGCGGCGGATGGTGGCTCTCCGCCGCCCGCGTACTGGTGGTCTCCGCCAGCTCGCGCCCGAGCATCATCCGGATCAGCTCGAGCCTCGGCAGCGAGGCCGTATCGCGCTCGCCGACCAGGCGGCCATTGCGCAAGACGGTGATACGGTCGGAGATCTCATAGACCTGGTCGAGGAAATGGCTGACGAAGACGATGCCGATGCCGCGCTTGGCAAGCTGGCGCATGATCCCGAACAGGATCTCGACCTCGTGACGGTCGAGGCTCGCGGTCGGTTCGTCCAGGATCAGCACGCGTGCGGAGAGATCGACGGCGCGCGCGATTGCTGTGACGTGTTGTATCGCCACCGAATAATTGCCGAGTGCTGCTGCGACATCGATGTCGAGGCCGAATTCGGCGAGCAGCGTCTTGGCGCGGCGGCGCATCTCGCCTTCGCGCACGATGCCGAAGCGCAGCGGCTGGCGATCGAGAAACAGGTTCTGCGCCACCGACAAGTTCGGCAGCAGATTGACCTCCTGATAGACGGTGGCAATGCCGGCCTGCAGCGCCGCCTTGGCCGAACGCGGCGCGACCTCTTCGCCGTCCAACCGGATGATTCCGGCGTCGCGCGGGAAAACGCCGGTAATGACCTTGATCAGCGTGGATTTGCCGGCGCCGTTCTCGCCGAGCAGCGCATGGATCTCGCCGGCGCGAAGCGTGAAGTCGACCTCCTGCAACGCGCGCACGGCGCCAAAGCTCTTGCTGATCCCGCGCGCCTCCAGCAGCGAAGAAGCAGGATCAAGGCCCTTCTCCATAGCAACGTCACTCCCACTGGCGGCCGCTTACAATGCGGACACCCAGCCTAAAGCATGATCCGGAAAAGTGCGCAGCGGTTTTCCGGGAAGATCATGCTCAAACAACAATCTAAAGCGCTCATCGCGCTTTAGTCGTTCGCGCAACCGTTTCGAAGGGGGCCGGACCACAAGGAGTGATCCGGCGAGCGCCCGCCTCAGTAACCGAGGCCCTTCTTGCTGTCGTAGACCTTCTGCGGATCGTCGGCGGCGGTGAGCAGCCTGGATTCGGTCTGGATCCATTTCGGCGGAACGGTGCCCTTCTCCTTGAACGCCGCGACGGCATCGAAGGCCGGGCCCGCCATGTTCGGCGTCAGCTCGACCGTGGCATTGGCTTCGCCGGCAATCATCGCCTTGAAGATGTCGGGAACCGCATCGATCGAGACGGTGAGAATGTCCTTGCCGGGCTTGAGACCGGCCTCCTTCATCGCCTGGATCGCGCCGACCATCATGTCGTCGTTGTGCGCATAGACCGCGCAGATCGTCTTGCCGCCGCCTTCGGCCTTGATGAAGCTCTCCATGACTTCCTTGCCCTTGGCGCGGGTGAAGTCGCCGGTCTGGCTGCGCACCACCTTCAGGTTGGCGTGCTTGGCGATGGCGGTGTCAAAGCCCTTCTTGCGGTTGGCGGCGACGCTGGCGCCGACCGTGCCCTGCAATTCGACAATGTTGCAGGCCTTGGCACCGACGGTCTTGGCCAGCCAGTCGCCGGCGACCTCGCCTTCGTGCACGCTGTCTGACGTGACGGCGGTAAGATAGAGGTCCTTGCCGGAGGGATCGATGTCGCGGTCGAGCAGCACGACCGGGATCTTGGCTTCCTTGGCTTCCTTCAGCACGGAGTCCCAGCCGGTCGAGACGACGGGCGCGAGGAAGATCGCATCGACATTCTGCGCGATGAAGGAGCGGATCGCCTTGATCTGGTTCTCCTGCTTCTGCTGCGCGTCGGCGATCTTGAGATTGACCTTTCGCTTGGTGGCCTCCTGCTTGGAGACCGAAGTCTCGGCCGCACGCCAGCCGGATTCCGATCCGATCTGCGAGAAGCCGACGGTGAGCTCGGCGGCACTGGCCGGCAGCGCGAGCAGCAACGCGGCCGTGGCGCTGGCCGCAAAGAGGGCTTTGAGGGTCATCAGGCGTGTCTCCCAAAATGTTATCAGGGGCACCGCTTGGTAGCATGGCACCCTCAGGCCGGCCTTTGAGGCGGCGGGAGGTACTATTTCATGGAAGATTGGCTCCGTATAGTCATATTATCTGACTATTCGGATGAATGAGACAAGGATGCGGGCTGGCTGCGCAGATGACACGCCAAGCGCGATTTTGTTCCCCGGATGCAACGCGGAGATGAAGGAAATTTGCGGGTGGGTCGCGCTGCTCCGCAACGCGTCATGCCCGGGCTTGTCCCGGCCATGACGGTACAGAGTTCGCAAGCAGTAGAGAAGTGGTCGCTAGACCAGCTTCCGCTGCGCCAGATTCTTCATCAGCGCGCCGATGCCGAAGGTCCAGGGCTCGCACTCGTCGCTGGTGCGCATGCGGTTGATGAGCTTGCCGAGTTGAGGCGCCGCGATCGTGACGATGTCATCGCGCTTGTGGGTGAACCCCTGTCCCGGCGCGTCGCGATCCTTGACCGGCGCAAACATCGTCCCGAGGAACAGCACGAATCCGTCAGGATATTGATGGACCTTGCCGATCGTTTGCTCGACCAGATCGGTCGGGTCACGGCTGATCATGCTGATCGAGGAATGGCCGTCGAGCACAAAACCGTCGGCGCCCTTCACGTTCAGGCTGATGTCGAGCTTCCGCGCGTCGTCGAGCGAAAAACTGTCGTCGAACAGGCGCAACAACGGGCCGATTGCGCAGGAGGCGTTATTGTCCTTGGCCTTCGACAGCAACAGCGCCGAGCGGCCCTCGAAGTCGCGCAAGTTCACGTCATTGCCGAGCGCGCCACCGACGATCTTGCCGCGGCTCGAGACGAACAGCACGAGCTCCGGCTCCGGGTTGTTCCAGGTCGACTTCGGATGCAGGCCGGCATCCATGCCGGTGCCGACCGAGGACAGGGTCGGTGCCTTGGTGAAGACCTCGGCATCGGGGCCGATGCCGACCTCGAGATACTGGCTCCAGGCATTCTGGTCGATCAGCACCTGCTTCAGGTGCATCGCCTGGTCCGAGCCCGGCTTGAGCTTTGACAGATCGTCACCGATCAGCCGCGTCACCTCTTTGCGGATCGCGTCTGCAGAGGCCGGATTGCCCTTCGCCCGCTCCTCGATGACGCGCTCCAGCATCGAGATTGCGAAGGTGACGCCGGCGGCCTTCAGGGTCTGGAGATCGACCGGCGCGAGCAGCCAAGGCTTCTTCGGATCGCGCCCATCCGGCGCCGTGTTGGCGACGATGGCCTCGAGATCGCCGATACGCTCGCCCGTCGTAGCTGCGAGCGCCTTGGCCGGATTGTCCTCTTCGCAAAGCGCGCTGACGGTCGGAAATTTGGCGGTAACGTCGAAGACGCCGTCGCCGCGCATGGCAACGACGGCGGGACCGTTCGCCTGCGGCAGCCAGACGCGGCCGACCAGCGTCCCCTTCGTTCCATCCTCAGGGAGAAGGTCCTTAACCGTCAAAGTCGTCATGGCCGGCGTCCTCGCTGTTTTTCGGATCGGCCGCAATCGAGTTGCGGTCGATCATATTGGCGAAGACCAATAAACGTCTGGCAGGGGAAGTCCAGAGAGCGCGCGCGCAAGCGAGCCTCCTTACTTGAACCAATGCACCAGCGCGATGCTGATGCCGAGCAGCAGCATCAGCGACAGCGTCACGGCTGCCGTCACCCTGCCCCCGACATTGGCCAGCACGCGCACATCGACCCCGAGGCCGAGTGCAGCCATCGACACCACCGTGAGGAAGCTCGTGATCTTCGTCACCGGCCCGACCACCGTGCCCGGCACGATCTCCAGCGAGCGCAGCGTCGCCAGCACGAGGAAGCCAAGGATGAACCAGGGCACCAGGCGGAAGAAACCGACATTGGCCTTCTTGGCACCGGTCTGCCAGCGCGAGGCAACCAGCGAGAGACCGACAACCACCGGCCCGAGCATCAGGACGCGCATCAGCTTCACAAGCGTGCCGATCTGCGTGGAGACGAGCCCGGCCGGCACCGTCGCCGCAAGCACCTGCGGCACCGCATAGACGGTCAAACCTGCGAGGATGCCGTATTGCGTGGCGGTCAACTGCAGCAGCGGGATCAACAGCGGCAGGCCCAGCACCATCATCACGCCGAGGATCGCGGTGAAGGAGATCGAGGACGCGATCTCGTCGTTGTTGGCGCCGATGATCGGCGCCACCGCCGCGATCGCCGAATTGCCGCAAATCGAGTTGCCGCAGGCGATGAGGATCGACAGCCGTGTCGATAGGCCGAGCAAACGACTGAGACCGAAGGAGACGGAGAGCGCGATGAGGACGACCGCGGCGGTCGATGCCAAGAGCGCGATGCCCGAAGCCGCGATCGCGGCAAAGCTGATGGACGCCCCGAGCAGCATCACCGCGACTTCGAGCAGCTGCTTCGCGCTAAAGGCGATGCCGGCCTGCCAGCGCGGCGCCGGCTTCCAGAAACTGCGCACGGCCATCCCAAGCAGGATCGCCATCACCAGCGCCTCGACATAGGGGTGCTCGAACACGCCCAGTTCCGCCCGCTCCAGCAAGGCCGAGACGCCAGCCACGGCGATACACAGAAGAATGCCGGGAATCAGCGCGAGGATTCGGCTAACGGCTGTGATCGGCTTGGAATCGGTCGGGCTGGATGCTTGATTCTGCGACACAAATCTCTCCCTGGGGAGAAGGATTTATACGCACGGTCGTCCGGCTGGGGAATAAGTTTTCGACATGTCAGGGTCGAGGGAAGTTCTGTCCTCGACCCGGAATAATCGGGCTCAGAAGAGCAGGTTCTTGGCGAGCGAGGCTACATGGTTGAAGCTGTCGTAGACGCCAGGCTCGAAGAACGCCGCGCGCGCCAGCACGATGGCCGCAACCAGCGACCAGAACAGGCCGGTACCGGCTCGCAGCAGAAGCTTTGACGCGCGCGACTGCGGCTGGGTGTCCGTCGCGGACACCAGCTGCTCGCCGAAGGGCTCAAATCGAGTGCGTTCCATAGCCGTCAATCCATCAATTTCTGACGGAAATGTCGTTGTTTCGGCCCCAAACAGCAATGGAAGCGATTGGCGTTTTTGCCCTCCGAAGGGGAAACTCCTTCCGTCGGACGAGGCCAAGACAATAGTTTTCTTCTTTTGGCCGGTTTGGCGGCTCAGAGCCCGGTTACAGCGCCAGGTAGCGTCGGCGGATGGCGTCGTTGGCCTTCAGTTCGTCAATCCCGGCGGCATAGACGATCTGGCCCTTGTCGATCACCGTGGCATGGCTCGCCAGCCCCAGGCAGAAATGCATGTTCTGCTCGGCGATCAGCACGGTCGATCCGAGTTGACGAAGCTGCCGCAACAGCTCGCCGATCCGCTGCACGATGATCGGTGCGAGCCCTTCACTGGGCTCGTCCAGCAGCAACAGCGCCGGATTGCCCATCAACGTGCGCGCAATGGCGAGCATCTGCTGCTCGCCGCCCGATAGCCTGCCCGCGATGCGATGGCGCAGCGGCTCGAGCAGCGGGAAGACATCATAGATTCGCTTGATCGGCCATTCGTCCTGGCCATCCGGCCCTTTCTTGCGACCGATGACGAGATTGTCCTCGACCGTATGCTCCGGGAAGACCTGACGATCCTCCGGCACGAAGCCGAGACCGGCGCGCGCGATATGGTGAGGTCTCTGGCCGGAGATCACCGCGCCGCGAAGACTTACCCTGCCCCGCCGCGGCGGCGCCAACCCCATGATCGCCTTCATGGTGGTCGACTTGCCGGCACCGTTGCGCCCAAGCAGCGCCATGGTCTCGCCCTGGCGGACGGAGAGGCCGACGCCGAACAGGATCTGGCTGGTTCCGTAATAGACATCGAGATCGGCGACTTCGATGATGGCTTCACTCATGCGGTGGCTCCCGCATGTTCGGTGCCGAGATAGGCGTCGATCACGGCGCCGTTGTTGCGGATCTCGTCGGGCGTCCCGGTCGCGAGAATGCGGCCATAGCAAAGCACGACGATTTTCGGCGCGATCTTGAACACGATGTCCATGTCGTGCTCGATGAACACGACGGTGATCTTTTGCGTGTCCCAGAGCTCGCGCACCTTGTCGATCACGCGCCAGCGCTCTTCCGGCCCCATACCGGCGGTCGGCTCGTCCAGCAGCAGAACCTTTGGTTCGAGCACCAGGGCGAGCGCGATGTCGAGCAGCTTCTGATCGCCATGCGACAGCGTCGCGGCTGTGCGATGGCGTTGGCCGGCGAGGCCCAGCAGCTCCATCACATGCTCGGCGCGGTCGCGCGTCTCGGGCAGCGGAAAGCGCTTGTGCAGCACCGCGGAGGTACGCTGGTCGGCGCTGACGGCGGCAAGCATGGTCTCCTGCACCGTCAGCGATTTGAAGATGCTGGCGACCTGGAAGGCGCGGCCGATGCCGTGGCGCACGATCTCCGGCGGCGAGCGGCCGACGAGATCGACGCCGTCGAGCAGCACCTCTCCGGAATCCGGCTTCAGCGCGCCGCTGATCAGGTTAAAGAAGGTGCTCTTGCCCGCGCCGTTCGGACCGATCACCGCGGTGAGCGAACCGTCGGGAAAGTCGAGCGAGACGTCGTTGGTCGCCTTCACGCCGCCAAAAGACTTTGCGAGGTTGCGGATCTCGAGCATCGCTATTGCCCCTCGCCTGCGTCGCGCCGGTGCGAAAACCATTCGGCGACGAAATCCAGCAGGCCTTTGCGCAGGCCCAGCGCGAAGAACAGGATGACGACGCCGAGCACGATGCCGTGATATTCGGTGAAGCGCGTCACGGTGTCATTGAGCAGCAACAGGAGCACGGTGCCGACCATCGGCCCCAGAAAGGTCGAGACGCCGCCGAGCATGTTGATGAAGATGCCCTCGCCCGAAATCGTCCAATAGGCGAACTCCGGATAGGCGCCGGAGACAAACAGCGCCATCACCATACCGCCCATCGAAGCGAACAGCGCCGCCAGCACGAAAACCGTGAGCTTTGCGCGCCAGACATCGATCCCGAGGAAGCTCGCCCGCGCGGCGTTGTCGCGGATCATGCGCAAGGTGTAGCCGAACGGCGATTGCGCGATCTGGCGCATCGCGAGCAGGCCGAGGACCAGCAGCGCACAGCTCGCGATATAGAGATGGACGTGGTTCGACAGGTCGACGCCGAGAAACACGGGGCGCGGGATGCCGCCGCGCAGGCCCTGATCGCCACCGGTGAAGGAGGCCCAGGACAAAATGGTCGAATGGATCAGCATCTGGAACGCCAGCGTGACGAAGGCGAAATAGATCTCCTTCAGCCGCACGCAGATCGCGCCGATGATTGCGGCTAAGACCGCCGTAATCGCCAGCGTCGCGACGAAGGCCACAAGAATCGGCACGCCGAGCTTCTGCATGATCAGGCCGAAGCCGTAGGCCCCGAGGCCGAAGAACATGCCATGGCCGAACGAAGTCAGGCCGGTATATCCGACCAGCAGATTGAGCGAAGTCGCGAACAAGCCATAGGCCGAGCAGCGGATGACGAAATCGAGCAGCGCCTTGCTGCCTGACAACAGCGGCAGGCACGCCAGCACGGCAAAGGCGATCAGCGCGATCAGCACATCGCGGTAGCGGTGAAGCGCCGCGCCGCTCCGCACCGGTGCCAGTGTCTGCGCACGTCCGGCCTCGAGCTCGGTCATGCCGCCTCCTTGCCGAACAGGCCGGTGGGCTTTGAGACCAGCACGATCACCATGAATAGATACATCAAGCCTTCCGTGAACAGGGGAAAGCCGAGCGAACCGAACGAGCGGATCAGGCCGAGCAGCAGCGCGCCGATCAGCGCACCGAGGATCGAGCCCATGCCGCCGATCACGGTGACGATGAAGGATTCGATCAGCACCGAGAATCCCATCCCCGGCGTCAGCGACCGCACCGGTGCGGCGAGCGCGCCCGCGAGCCCCGCCAACATGCAGCCAAGCGCGAACACGCCGCCATAGATCAGGCCGGTGTTGATGCCGAGCGCGGAGACCATGCCGGGATTATGCGCGGCGGCGCGGATCACCTTGCCGATGCGGCTGCGCGACAGCCCGATGCCGAGCACGATGGCCGCGACGAGCGCGACGCCGATCAATAGCAAGTAGTAAGGCGGCACCACGCCGCCGGCGATGAACAGCGGCATCACCTGGAATGCTGCCGGCATTCCCATCGACTTGAACTCCGGCCCCCAGATCAGGCGCACGACATCGTCGAAGATCAGCACGAAGGCGTAGCAGACCAGGAGTTGCATCAGCACGTCGGCGCCATAGACGCGGCTCATGAAGACGCGCTCGAAGATCAATCCGAGAATGGCGGTGCCAGCAGCGCCCGCCAGCATGGCCAGCGCGAAGCTTTCGGTGAGATGATAGGCCGTCATCGCGAAATAGGCGCCGAACATGTAGAAGGCGCCGTGGGTGAAATTGACGATTTTGAGCACGCCAAAGATCAGCGTCAGCCCGACCGCGACCAGGAACAAGAGCATGCCGATGATGAGGCCGCTGGTGGTTTGCGTCACCAGGCAGGCGGAACTGGAGAGGCAGCCGGCGAGCGCGTCGAGATCCACGGAAGCACTTTCATCGTCGTGCGCCTGATGCGGCGCGGAAAGCGAAAAGAAAGGCGGTGACGGTCGCCCGTCTCCGCCTTGCGCGGAATCAGGTGTAGCCCTTGCTCTTCTTCCACTCGGCTTCGAGTTCGAAGATGGTCTTCCAGTCGCCGGCCTTGACCTCGGGGACATAGGGCTCCTGCGGGATCGTGGTGCCCCAGCCGATAGCGTAGCCGACGAGCGTGTGGTCGTCGCCGCGCATCGTCACGGTACCGTCGGCGCCGAACGGGCACTTGATGGTGAGGCCGGCCAGCACCTCGGCGATCTTCTTGCCGTCGGTGGAATTCGCCTTCTTCGCAGCTTCGGCGAGGAACATCACGGCAGTCGCGTTCTGCCACGACCAGTTGGTCGGATATTCGTTGTACTTGGCCTTGTAGGCGTCGCCCCAGGCGGCATTCTCCGGCGTGGTCGGGAAGGTCTTGATATAGCGGTTGCCGGAGTGGATGCCCTTCGGCAAGTTCTTCACCACGGTGAGCGCAGTGTAGTCGGCCATGTTGACCGCGAACACCTCCATCTGGGCGAACATCGCGTAGATGTTGGCCTGGTCGATGTAGGAGGTGAGATCGCCGCCCCACAGGCAGGAGTACAGCGCCTGCGGCTTCGCCTGCAAAATCTTGGTCACCACCTCGGTGTAGTCGGGCTGGAACAGCTTTGGCCAGGACTCGCTGATGACATCCACGTCGGACGCGAAGCGCTTCAGATACAGCGTGAATTCGCCGGTGGTGTCGCGGCCATAGGCGTAGTCGGGCGAGCACGTCGCCCATTTCTTCAGACCCTTGGCCTTCGCGATCGCGGCGGCGTAACTGCCACCGACGATGGAATCGTGGATGCCCTGCCGCACGCAGCGGAACGCATTCGGAATGTGCTGCTTGGGATCTGCCGTGAGCGAGGAGGCTTCCGAGCAGGTGTGGACGCATAGCACGCCGAGATCGCGCGCGACCTCGTGAACCGCGAACGACCCGGACGACGCCTCGCCGTCGATCAGCCACTCGCAGCCGTCGGTGTTGACGAGCTCGCGCGCGACGCGGGCAGCTTCCTGCGGTGCGCCCTTGGAGTCACGGATCACCATCTCGATCTGTCGACCGGCAAGGCCGCCGGCGGCGTTGACCTTGTCGACCTCAAGCATCACGGCATTGCGCGACGACGTGCCGAGCTGCGCGACGCGGCCCGACAAAATCGTCGGCATGCCGATCTTGATGGTCTTGGCTTGCGCGCGCGCCACCCACGGCGCGGCAACAGTCATCGCACCGGCGCCCATCAGCGCCAGCGTTGAACGGCGGCTGATGTCCGGCGTGCGGGTTCTCGTCATTTTCCCCTCCCTCTGTCGGGTCGGCGTTTCCAAATCCCTGTCGGAGATCATCTCGCCTCCGTGTTCCCAAGGATTTCAGAGCGAGGGGGGTGACGTCAAGCTGCAGATGAATTACGAGTCAGAATTCATCAAAGAAGGAAGCGAAGCCGGCAATCGGTCCAAAATCCGCAAAATGATCAATCTTTCGAGCTTCATCGCCTTTCACGCCCGGCAAACGCCGGATCGACCCGCGCTGAAATACCGCGGCGAGGAGATCTCCTACGTCGCCTTCGACGCGCGCATCCGGTCGGTCGCCGGCTGGCTTGCCGCGCAGGGCATCGGGGTTGGCGATGTCGTGGCCGTGCTGATGAAGAATAGCGCGGCCTTCCTGGAGCTGGTCTTCGCCATTAGCCATCTCGGCGCGGTCTTCCTGCCGATCAACTTCCGCCTCTCCCGCGACGAGGTCGGCTACATCGCCGGAAACGCCGGTGCGCGGCTGTTGATCGTCGATGAGGAATTGGCTGCGATCGCAGCGGGCGCGAAGATCGTCGTGCTCGATGAGACTGCGCAGCAGAGCGTCACGCACCTAGCTGGCGAAACGGCAGTCGCGCCGATGCATGTCCGCCAGCCGTCCGACCTGATGCGGCTGATGTACACCTCGGGGACAACCGACCGCCCCAAGGGCGTGATGCTCAGCTACGACAATTTCTATTGGAAGTCCGCCGACCAGACCATCGCGCTGGGCCTCAGCGCCGAGACGCGTCTGCTCGTCGTCGGCCCGCTCTATCACGTCGGCGCGCTGGACCTGCCCGGCATCGCCGTGCTCTGGCATGGCGGCTTCATCCGCATCGAACGCAATTTCGAGCCGGAGACTGCGCTTGCTGCCATCGCCGAGGACAAGCTCGACGCCGCCTGGTTCGCACCGGTCATGACCACGGCGATGCTCACCTGCCCGACCCGCGACGGCCACGACGTCTCCAGCCTGAGGTGGGCGATCGGCGGCGGCGAAAAGACGCCGGAGGTGCGCATCCGCGCCTTCTCGGAGCTCTTCCGCAATGCGCGCTACATCGACGCCTATGGCCTCACCGAGACCGTCGGCGGCGACACCTTCATGGAAGCCGGTCGCGAGATCGAGAAGATCGGTTCGACCGGGCGCGCCATCGCCCACGTCGAAATCGAGATCCGCGACGAGGACGGTGAGAGGCTGCCGCCGAATTTCAATGGCGAGATCTGCCTGCGCGGGCCCAAGATCACGCGCGGCTATTGGAAGGATCCGGAGAAGACGGCGGCCGCGTTCTTCGGCGATTGGTTCCGCAGCGGCGACGTCGGCTATCTCGACGACGACGGCTTCCTGTATCTGACCGACCGCAAGAAAGACATGATCATCTCCGGCGGAGAGAACATCGCCTCCTCCGAGGTCGAGCGCGTCATCTACGAGCTATCGGAGGTGCGCGAGGTCGCCGTGATCGGCCTGCGCGATTCCCGCTGGGGTGAGCGTCCGGTCGCCATCGTCGTGCTGGCCGCGGGCGCGAGCCTGGAGCTCCCTGCCCTCACCGAACATTGCCGCGCACGGCTGGCGAGCTTCAAGGTGCCAAAAGAGCTGATCATTCGCGACAGCCTGCCGCGCAACCCGTCCGGAAAGATTCTCAAGCGTGTCCTGCGCGCTGAACTGGAGACCGTAGCATGACGCAAGGCCCCGTCATCGCGAAGATCACAAAGCTCAACCGCGTCGAACGCAACGCCTGGACCAAGCAGAAGATCTTTGACGCCGCGACAAAAGTCGTCGGCAAGCATGGCTATGCCGAAGCCTCTGTCGCCCGCATCACCGAGCAAGCCGGCGTCGCACAAGGCACCTTCTACAATCACTTCGAGAACCGCCAGGAGCTGCTCGACCAGTTGCTGCCCAAGATCGGCCTCGACATGGTCGGGTTCATCCGCGCCCGCACCGGCAATGCGGACGCGGCGCGGCAGGAAATCGAGCGCTTCACCGCTTTCTTCGATTTCATCCGCGAAGTGCCGGAATTTTTGCGCATTCTCAACGAAGCCGAATTCTTCGCACCCATCGGCTACCAGAAGCATCTCGACAACATCTCGACCGCGTACGTCCGCATTTTGCGGCGTGCGCGAGGCTCGGGTGCGATCGCGGATTACAGCGACGAGGAGTTCGAGGCGATCGTCCACATGCTGATGGGCTCACGCGGATATCTCAGCCGCCGCTACTCCTATGCGGCCGACGGCGTCACCGCCGTGCCCGACCACGTCATCTCCGCCTATCGCAAGCTGATGACGCGCGGCCTCTTCAACACATCCGGGGATCAGCACACGCCATGAACATCGCATCTCCGCACCAGCCCCTCGACCTTGCCTCGGCGATCGCAGAAGGCGACATCCGCTGTCTGCTGATGGTGCTGGTGCACATGACCGGCGACGAGCGCTGGCTCGAACCACCCTATCTGCCCAAGCGCGACATCCGCCTCATCCCCGATCCCGAGGCCGGGGTACCCCGCGAGATCCAGGACGAGATCCGTGCCGCGGTGGTCAAGCTGTTCGCCCATGGCATGCCGCAACCCGTCATCACCGATCCCGGTGAGGAGCTGCTGCTCAAGATGATGCGCGCCTGCCTCGGCGAGAACGTCGCGCCCGAATATGCGCCGCTGATGCGCGAGGAGATGGGGTTTGTGGCTCGCGAGCCGCGCTGGACGACGCGTCCCTCCGAGGAAAAGCTCGCCCAGCAGCATGTCCTGATCGTCGGCGCCGGCGTCTGCGCCATCGCCCTCGGCGTGGCGCTTGGCCATCTCGGCATCCCCTACACCATCGTCGAGAAGAACGCCGAGCTCGGCGGCACCTGGTGGATCAATCGCTATCCCGGCTGCGGCGTCGATACGCCGAACCACTCCTATTCGTATTCGTTCGGCTCGGGCAATGCATGGACGCGCTATTTCTGCCAGCGCGAGGAGCTGCTCGGCTATTTGCTGAAGGTCGCGGATGAATACGGCATCCGCGAGCATCTGCGCGTCAACACGGAGCTGACATCGTCACGCTGGGACGAAGGCAGGCGGCGCTGGATCTCGACGCTGAAGACCAAGGACGGCGAAGAGATGTTCGAATCGACGGCGCTGGTCTCAGCCATCGGCCAGCTCAACGATCCCTCCCGCGCGCATTTCAAGGGCGAGGAAGAGTTCAAGGGAACGATCCTGCACTCGGCACTGTGGTCCGATGACATCAATCTCGACGGCAAGCATGTCGCCGTGATCGGCACCGGCGCGACATCGATGCAGCTGGTGCCGGCGATTGCCGGCGGCGTTGCTTCCGTCACGGTTTATCAGCGCAGCGCGCAATGGGCGCGGCCGGTGAAAGGCTATGCCGATCCGATCACCGAGGGCGCGCGCTGGCTGCTCGCGCATCTGCCGTTCTATGTGCAGTGGTACCGCTTCAACATGTTCTGGCGCTATGGCGACGGCCTGCTCCCGTTCCTGCGCAAGGACCCAGCCTGGCCGCACCCCGAGCGCGCCGTCAACAAGGGCAATGACCGGCACCGTCACGAGCTGACCGACTTCATCCTCGCCGAGTTGAAGGACCGGCCCGACCTGATCGCAAAATGCGTGCCGACCTATCCGCCCTATGGCAAACGCATCCTGCTCGACAACAACTGGTTCAAGACGCTGACGCGGGACAATGTCGAGCTCGTCACCGACGCAATCGATCGTTTCGACCGGAGCGGCATCGTCACCGCCGACGGCGAGCACCGCCCCGCGGACATCATCGTGGTCGCCACCGGCTTCAAGGTCACGGAGATGGCCGCGCGCCTCAACATCAGCGGCCGCGGCGGCAAGAACTTGCGGGAGGCATGGGGCAACGACAACCCGACCGCATTTCTCGGCCTCACGGTTCCTGATTTTCCTAACTTCTTTTGTATGCTCGGACCGAACTCGGGCCCGGCCCATGGCGGCAGCGTCATCTTCCAGTCCGAATGCCAGAGCCGCTACATCTCCGCCTGCCTGGTCAACATGATGGAGAGCAATGTCGCCGCCATCGACGTTCGCTCGGACGTGCTCGACGATTACATCGGCAAGGTCGATGCCGAGCACGAGGCCATGATCTGGACCCATCCGGGCATGAGCACCTACTACCGCAACTCAAGCGGCCGGGTGTTCTCGGCGATGCCTTGGCGGTTCGTGGATTACTGGCGCATGACGCATGATCCGGATCTGGAGCAATACAGACTGACGAAAGTGTAAACCTCACCGCGCCGTCATTGCGAGCGAAGCCATGCCCAAGCCAATCGTCCGCGTCTACACCGACTACAAGAGTCCCTACGCGTTCGTGGCCAACAAGCGCCTGTTCGCGCTCGAGGAGACGCACGGCGTCGAGCTGGAATGGCTACCCTACACATTGCGGGTTGCCGAATTCATGGGGACGGTGGAGGCGCGCACGCCGCATTTCTGGCGCAAGGTGCGCTACGCCTATATGGACGCGCGGCGCTACGCCAATGCGCAGGGGCTCGTCATGAAGGGGCCGCGGCGGATCTACGATGCCTTCTACTCCAGCGTCGGCATGCTGTTCGCCCAACGCCACGGCTTCTTCCGCCCCTACCATGACACGGTGTTTCGCCGCTTCTGGAGCCACGAGCTGGAGATCGACGATCTCGCTGGCATCACCGGCGTCATCACCGCCTGCGGTGGATCGGCGAGCGAGTTCGAATCCTACGTCCACGGCCCCGCCCGCGCCGAGCATGACCGCATCATCGACGAAGCCGAGGCGCTCGGCGTGTTCGGCGTGCCGACCATGGTGTTCAACGGCGAGCTGTTCTGGGGCGGCGATCGCATCGACATGCTGATCGAGCGCATCGAGCGCCCCGAGACCATCGAAGCCGCGCTCGGCAGCCGCCACCGAAAGCCGGCGTAACCGCTACGCCGCGAGCCCGCTCCCGACAGGCGCGAATTCCAGCCCGAGGCTTTCCGCCACCGCCTTGTTGGTGACGCGGCCCCGATGAACGTTCAACCCGTTGCGCAAATGCGGATTTTCCAGCACCGCGGCAAAGCCCTTGCCCGCGAGCATCAGGCCGAACGGCAGCGTCGCATTGTTCAACGCCTGGCTCGACGTCACCGGCACCGCGCCCGGCATGTTGGCGACGCAATAATGCACGACGCCATCGACCTCATAGGTCGGATCGGTATGCGTGGTCGCATGCGAGGTCTCGAAGCAGCCGCCCTGATCGATCGCAACGTCGACGAGCACGGCGCCCGGCCGCATCGATTTCAGCATCGCGCGCGTGACGAGCTTTGGCGCGCTGGCGCCCGGCACCAGCACCGCGCCGATCACGACGTCGGCGGCGAACACCTCCTCCTCGACGGACTCGATGGTCGAGAAGCGGGTGCGCACGCGCCCGACAAAGAGATCATCGAGTTCGCGCAAGCGCGGAATCGAGCGATCGATCACGGTGACTTCGGCGCCGAGGCCCGCGGCCATCCGCGCGGCCTGCATTCCCACCACGCCGCCGCCGAGCACGACGACGCGCGCCGGTTGCACGCCGGGCACGCCGCCCAAGAGCAGCCCGCGACCGCCGGCCGACCGCCTGAGTGCGGCGCCGGCTGCCTCGATGGCGAGGCGGCCGGCGACTTCGCTCATCGGCGCGAGCAGTGGGAGGTGACCGGCCGCGTCGGTGACCGTTTCATAGGCGATCGCGGTGCAGCCGGAAGCGAGCAAACCCTTGGCCTGTTCGGGATCCGGCGCGAGGTGGAGGTATGTAAACAGGATCTGGCCTTCGCAAAGCTGGGCCCATTCGCCCTTCTGCGGCTCCTTCACCTTCACGATCATGTCGGACTTGGTGAAGATGTCGCGGGCGCTCTCGGCGATCGCCGCCCCTGCCCGTCGATAGACGTCATCCGAGGCCCCTATGCCGCTGCCGGCGCCGGTCTCGACCGTCACCTGGTGCCCGGCCGCCACATACTCGCGGACCGCGCCGGGGGTGAGCCCGACGCGATATTCCTGCACCTTGATCTCCTTGGGCACACCGACGCGCATCCTGGGCTCCTTTTGATTCACCCCATGATCGTAGCGACGGGATCAGTTTGGTTTCGTGCAAATATCCGCTAGTTTCGACACATGCACGCCGGTTTCCGGCGTGCAAACGCCCTTTCACGCTGGAAACGAAACCTTGGCCCTCGACCGGAAAGATCTCGCGATCCTCGCGGAACTCACCACCAATGCGCGAGCCAGCCATACCGAGCTTGCTGCCAAGGTCGGCCTGTCCAGCACGGCGCTGGCACGGCGCCAGAAAACGCTGGAGGATGACGGCTATATCCAGGCCTATCAGGCCGCGCTCGATCTGGCGCAGTTCGGCCTCACCACCACGGTGCTGGTGCGCATTGCGCTGGAAAGCCAGAGCGACGAGGCGCTGAAAGCGTTCGAAGCAGAGGTGGTGAAGTGCCCCTCCGTCGTGCGCTGCTTCCTGATGTCGGGCAACGACGACTACATCCTGATCGTCCTCGCCCGCGACATCCAGGATTTCGAGCGCATCCACCGCACCGAGCTGTCGCGCCTGCCGCGCGTGGCGCGGGTGCAATCGAGCTTCGCGCTGCGCGACGTCGTCAACCGCGCGGTGCCGACCGTGGTGTTCGGCGAGGCGAAGCGGTAGGAATTCCTTCCCTCCGCAAGCGCCAGAGAGACTATCGCGCGCCCCCTGTCATCGAATTGTCATCGAATGTGCCGAGACGTGTCGCAGGGCATATTCGGGACCTGACATGGACTATTTCAAGCGCTTCAACTTCCTGTTCGCCGCACCAGTGTTCGACGCCGACGACCTCGAGGGCGTCCGCTTCAACCAGATCATCGAGGAGATCCAGCGCTCCGGCTTCGAGGTGGTCCGGGCCCGCAAGCTGGAGGACGCGGAAATGGCGGTGCAGACCGACGCCGCGATCGGCTGCATGGTGGTGGACTGGGGCAAGAAGGGCCTGGAGGGCAAGACCTCGGCGCTGATCAATCTGATGCGGCGCCGCGGCCTCGATTTCCCGATCATCCTCCTGATCCGGCGCAAGCGGTTCGAGGATCTGCCGGTCGAGGTGCTCGATTTCATCGACGGCTATGTCTTCCTGTCGGAGGAGACGCCCACCTTCATCGCCAAGAACCTGATCAGCCGGCTCAAGCAATACGCCGAAACATTAAAGACGCCGTTCTTCGGGGCGCTGGTCGATTATGCCGAGGAAGGCAACCAGCTCTGGACCTGCCCGGGCCACAATGGCGGCGTGTTCTACAACCGCAGCCCGATCGGCCGGGTCTTCGTCGAGCATCTCGGCGAGTCCGTGTTCCGCGACGACCTCGACAATTCCGTGCTCGACCTCGGCGACCTCCTCACCCATGAAGGCCCGGCGCTGAAGGCGCAGAAGGAAGCCGCCCAGATCTTCGGCGCGGAAAAGACCTATTTCGTGCTCAACGGCACCTCGACCTCGAACAAGGTCGCGCTCGGCGCGCTCGTCACCGACGGCGACCTCGTGCTGTTCGACCGCAACAACCACAAGGCCGCCCATCACGGCGCGCTGATGATCAATGGCGGCATCCCGGTCTACGTGCCGACCATCCGCAACGCCTGGGGCCTGATCGGCCCGATGCGCTGGGACGTGCTCGACGAGAAGGCCTTGCGCGAGGCGATCCGCAATCACCCGCTGGTGACTGACAAGGACGCCTGGCGCAAGGAGCGGCCGTTCCGGGTCGCCGTGGTCGAGCAGTGTACCTATGACGGCTCGATCCATAATGCCGAAATGATCCTGAAGCGCATCGGCCATCTCTGCGAGTACATCCTGTTCGACGAGGCCTGGGCCGGCTTCATGAAGTTCCACCCGCTCTATGCCGGCCGCTTCGCCATGAGCCTCGTCAACCTTCCGCCGGAAGCGCCGGGCATCATCGCGACGCAGTCGACCCACAAGCAGCTCGCCAGTTTTTCGCAGGCATCCCAGATCCACATCAAGGACCGCCACATCCGCGGCCAGAAGCGGCGCGTCGAGCACCGCCGCTTCAACGAAAGCTTCATGCAGCACGCCTCCACTTCGCCGTTCTATCCACTGTTCGCCTCTCTCGATGTCGGCGCGCAGATGATGAAGGGCCGCTCCGGCGAGGTGCTGTGGGACGACACGATCCGCCTCGGCATCGAGCTGCGCAAGAAGATCCGCGCGATGCGCCGGGAGTTCGAGGAGAAGGAGCAGAATCCGGACCGGCGCTGGTTCTTCGAGCCCTTCGTTCCCGATCGCGTCGCCATCCCCGATGTCAGCCGCCCCGGCGCTGCCCACAACGTCGCCTGGGAGACGCTGTCGACCGACGAGCTCGCCACCAATCCCGCACTGTGGCAGCTCTCGCCCGACAGCAACTGGCACGGCTTTCCCGATCTGGCGGAAGGCTTTGCCATGACGGACCCGAACAAGCTGACCTTGCTCACCCCCGGCTTCGACCGAGCCACCGGCGCCTATGCCGAGCACGGCATCCCCGCCCCGGTCGTCGCGCAATATCTGCGCGAAAACCGCATCGTGCCCGAGAAGAACGACCTCAATTCCCTGCTCTTCCTGCTCACACCGGGCGTCGAGGCCAGCAAGGCCGGCACGCTGATCTCCGGTCTCGTCGCTTTCAAGAGACTGCACGACGACAATGCGCTGCTGGCCGACGCGATCCCGGAATTCTATCAGCGGCGGCAGACGCGCTACGCCGGCGTGCGGCTGCGCGATCTCTGCGGCGAGATGCATCGCTTCTTCCGCGCCGCCGATGTCAGTGCACTCCAGGCGCGGCAGTTCATGCCCGAGCACATGCCGGAGATCGCCATGTCCCCGCGCGATGCCGCGCGCTATCTCTTCCGCAACGACGTCGACTATCTGCCGATCGAGGCCATCGCAGGCCGCATCGCCACCACCCCCTTCGTGGTCTATCCGCCCGGCATCGCCACCATCGTTCCCGGCGAGCGGCTGACTGAACGGGCCAAGCCCATGGTGGACTACCTCAAGATGTTCGAAACCTGCTTCAACACGTTTCCGGGCTTCGATGTCGAAATCCAGGGCGTCTACAAGGAGGTCGATGCGCGGGGGCGCATCGGGCTCTATACCTACGTCGTTGCCGAGTAGGTGCCTATGAACGAAACAGCGATTGCGCGCGCCGATGATGAGCCGGTCCTGGTCCGGCCCTCACGCGAAAGCGATATCGAGGCGATGCTGGCGATCTACCGCCATCACGTCCGCAATGGCGTGCCACGCGATGTCGAGGGAACCGGCGCGCCGGAGCCGGATGATCTGCGTGACCGGCGCAAAAACCTGAAGCAGACCCGCCTGCCGCATCTGGTCGCGACCTATCGCGGCGAGGTCGTCGGCTATGCCTATGCGGTGCTGTTTCGCAAGCGCCCGGCCTATCGCTACACGGCCAAGCACTCGATCTACGTGCACCAGGAGCACCTCGGCCGGGGTGTGGGACGACTTCTGCTGCAGGAATTGGTCGACGCTTGTGCAGCGGCCGGCTTTCGCCAGATGATCGGCTATATCGATGCCGACAATGCGCCCTCGCTGGCGATGCACGAGAAGTTCGGCTTCGCGCGCGTCGGCCTGTTGTGCGGCGTCGCCTATCGCCACGGCGGCTGGTCCGACACCGTCATGGTGCAGCGCTCGCTCGGTGCCGGCGCAACAGCGCCTCCGCCGGCAACGGCACCTGGCCGCTAGACAGCCCCCTAAGACCGAAAATCGGCCGGCTTCACATGGATGCGGTCAGCATGCAGGGACCAGTGATGCAACGCCTGGTCCTTGCAAAACCTCGCCTTCGCCCGCTCCCTGGCCTCGTCCTCGTCGGCGGCGTCGATCTCGAGCGTGCCCTGGCAGATTTCGCTCTGCCGGCCGTACTCCCCGAGCACGTCCTTCATGAACCTGACAACATAAGTTGACATGGGACCTCCTGCTACCCCGGCAGCACTCTAGTCCCATTTAACCGGTTTCGGGGAGGCAGATTTTGATGGGGATCAAAGCCGGCGACGGTTCCCGCCGCCATTCACGCGCTGGTTCGATCCGTCGCCCCCCCCCCACGATGTCGCGCCGGTGAACGAGAGCATTCGGAAGACGCGTACAACACCGGGCGCACGAACCGACAGCAACAACTACTTCGTGATATCGAACAGCGACTCTGTCATCTCGGAGTAGGCTTGAATGACCTTCGCATTGGCAATGAAGCTGTACTTTGCGATCTCCAGTTGAACGAATTCGCTGGCGACATCGACATTCGGCGCTGCGACCAGGCCGTCCTGGTTTGCGAAGGGAGCGCTTGGGTCGGATTGGGCGGTAAAGCTCGGAGAAACTGTCGACACGGTCGCAACCGTGCCGCCCGGCGCCGAGCCGCTCGATTGGCCGACCTGATCGACCCGCAACGGCACATAAGCCGCGGGATAAGTCGAACTCGTGCTCGAACTGCTGGCACCGGCCGATGTGTTCGACCCGCCAGACGCGGGTAGTGGGCCGGTCGTGCGGATATTGGCAATATTGCTCGCGGCCACGCTGACGCGCAAACTCGCCGCAGAAAGTCCGGATGTCGCAATCGAAAATATGCTCATGAACCCTGATCTACAGGACAAGTCATACGCATCCATTCACGCTATCGATAAGATGCGGCGCTTTGCATTATCATCGTGGTAACCAATGATTGGAGCGCAATAGCCCTTCGCGCGCGCCCTACCCCGGCGTCATCCCGAATGCCTGCTTGAAGCGCTCGGCATAGACCGGCCAGACCTCGGGATTGATGATGCGCGGCGGGCGCTTGCCGTCCAGCGTCTCCAGCACCTGCTCGGCGGCGATGCGGCCCATGTTCTGGCGCGCCTCGATCGTGACACCCGCGGTGTGCGGGCTTGCCAGCACGTTGTCGAACTGGAGCAGCGGATGCTCCGGCGGCGGTGGCTCCTTAGACCAGACGTCGAGGCCGGCACCGGCAATGCGCTTATCGCGCAGCGCCCCAAGGAGCGCGTCCTCGTCGTGGATGAAGCCGCGCGCCGTGGTGATGAAATAGGCATGCGGCTGCATCAACGCAAACTCGCGCACGCTGATCATGTTGCGGCTGCCCTTGTTGAGCGGACAGGAGATCGAGACGAAGTCGGCGCGACGCAAGAGCTCGTCGAGCTCGACCTTCTCCCCGCCCCGCTCGGCCATGACATCGGCCGACAGATACGGATCATAGGCCAGCACCTTCATGCCGAGCAGGCCCTTGCACAGCGCCGCGATGCGGCGGCCGACATTGCCGAGCCCGACGATGCCGACGGTCTTGTGCTCGACCTCGTTGCCGACGAGCTCGTTGCGGTTGACGTTGGCCTCCCTGCGGAGCTTGCGATCGGACTGGATGATGCGCTTGGACAGCGTCAGCATCATCGCCAGCGCGTGCTCCGCGACCGAATGCGCGTTGCCGCCGGACTGGTTCACGACCAGCACGCCTGCGTCTGTGCAAGCCTCGACGTCGACGGGGTCGAAGCCTGCGCCGTTGCTCGAGACCAGCAACAAGTTCGGCGCGCGCTTCAGGAAGGCGGCGTCGACATGGAAATGCTGCGCCAGTTCATCGCGAGCAGCGCCGATCTGGTAGACATGGGCCGCACTCAGGATCGGGGCGTAGAAGTCCTCGGGACTTTCGTTCTCGATGCGGTCGAGCCGGACGTCGGGCCGCGCCTTCAGGATGTCGATATAGATCGGATTGGCCAGATATTTGACGTAGAAGACGCGCTTGCTGTTGACGGACATCAGGACCCTTCCGGCTCTCTCGCGGAGACCCGCAAGGCCAGCGCAATGCGCGCCCCGTCCAAGCGTCCCTCCCGTTTTTTCGTTGTCCCGCTTATGACACGGCGGTGCCGGCCACGGCAGGCCGTCTGGCGCAGATCACGGTGCCGGCCGGGACATGTTGACAATCCCGCCCGCTCCGTCAAGTTCGGCAGACCGCCGCGACGGCCAAAGAAGAAGCATGCGCGGCTCAAGGGAGAACGCAGTGGCGATCGCGGAACAGCAGACTCAAGCAACACAGGGGTCCGGCGAAAGAAGCTGGCATAGCATCGTCCTCCAAACCCTGAAGCGGAACGAAATCAACCTCATCCCCTACGTACCCGACCGGGTGCTGACGCCGCTGATCAAGAATCTGCACGCCGATCCCTTCTTCACGACCTTTGCGACTGCCCGCGAGGAAGAGGCTGTCGGCATCGTGTCCGGCGCCTGGATGGGCGGACGGCGCGGTGCGGTGCTGATGCAGACTTCGGGTTTTGCGACGCTTGCCAACACGCTCGCCTCGCTCGCCGTGCCCTACCAGATCCCGCTGATCATGTTCGTCTCCGAGCGCGGCACGCTCGGCGAGTTCAACTACGGGCAGTCGCTGGTCTGCCGCACCATGCGTCCGGTGCTGGATTCGCTGGCGCTGGAGCACCACACCATCACCCGGCTCGACGAACTCGAATTCATCGCCGACCGCTCCATCAAGCAGGCCGTCACGACGCAGGCGCCGGTGGCGCTGATCCTCAACCCGCTGCTCACGGGCGGCAAGGTTTTCGACAAGTGAGCCCCGCCAAATGGATTCAAAAATGACCGCGCGCAACACCAAGGTGATGAACCGCTTCGACGTGACGTCGCGCCTGATCGCGAAGCTCAAGCACGACGAAGCCGTGATCGGCGGCATCGGCAACACCAATTTCGACCTTTGGGCCGCCGGCCACCGCCCGCAGAACTTCTACATGCTGGGCAGCATGGGTCTCGCCTTCCCGATCGCCCTTGGCGTCGCGCTGGCGCAACCCGACCGCCGCATCTTTGCACTCGAGGGCGACGGCTCATTGCTGATGCAGCTCGGCGCGCTCTCGACGATTGCGGCGTTGAAGCCGAAGAACCTGATCATGATCGTGATGGACAACGGCATCTACCAGATCACCGGCGCACAACCGACGCCGGCCGCAGGTGTCGCCGACATTGTGGCCATCGCCACCGGCTCGGGCCTCGCCAACAGCGCCTGGGCCGCGGACGAGGAGGACTTTGAGCGCCTGGTCGACGAAGCGATGTCGGCTGATGAGCCCAGTCTGATCGCGCTACGCATCGACGACAAGCCCGGCGTCGGCGCCACCCGCAGGGATCCCGTGCAGATCCGCGAGCGCTTCATGCATGGCCTCGGCGTGCGCGAGCCGCTTTAGTCTCCAATCATAGACGACAAGGCCCCGCGAAGTGTCGCTCCGCGGGGCTTTGCATTCCAATCGCTTTCTTGTGCGCCGATCAGTCGATGATCTTGACGACCCGGCGCGTGTGCGGGTCCACGATCACGCGGCGATCATTCACGACCGCATAGCGATATTGGGTGTAATTCGGCACCGGGCGCAGCACCACGGTCGGGGGCAGCGGCTCGCCGACCACGACGCGCTCATGAATCACGACCGAATCATTGCGCGGGATTCCGCCCAGGATCGCATTCGGAATTTCCAGGCCGGCGCCGACGGCCGCACCCACGGTGCCGCCGACCATCGCGCCAACAGGGCCGCCGATGTCGCCGCCCGCGCGTGCGCCGTTCCTGGCGCCCTCTTCGGTCGTCGACTGGGCAAAGGCCGCACTCGACGCCAGCAGTGACGCAGCAGCCAACGAAATCGCAAGACGGGTCTTCATGTCCACACTCTCCAGTGTTGTTGATGCGCCTTCAACCGCGGGGCCGGAGCATCGTTCCAGTTCCCCTGTGGCAAAAAATGCACCACGTCCGAAAGAGTGTTACCGCGTAACAGTTCAGGCCGCGGCGATCTCGTGCCCCGCCATCAGTTCCAGCGCACGCACCATCGCCGAATGATCCCAGCCCTTGCCGCCATGCGCGGTGCAGGACGAGAATAATTGCTGCGCCACCGCCGTGCTCGGCAGCGACAGGCCGAGAGCGCGCGCGCCTTCGAGCGCGAGGTTGAGATCCTTCTGGTGCAGCTCGATGCGGAAGCCGGGCTCGAAATTGCGCTTCACCATGCGCTCGCCATGCACTTCGAGAATGCGTGACGAGGCAAAGCCGCCCATCAGCGCTTTACGCACCAGCGCGGGATCAGCACCTGCCTTGGACGCGAACAACAGCGCCTCGCTCACCGCCTCGATCGTCAACGCGACGATGATCTGGTTGGCGACCTTGGTCGTCTGACCGTCGCCATTGGCGCCGACATGCGTGACGTTCTTGCCCATCTTGTCGAAGATCGGCTTCATGGTGCTGAAGGCCCGCTCCGGCCCGCCAACCATGATCGTGAGGCTCGCTGCCTTGGCGCCGACCTCGCCGCCCGAGACCGGCGCATCGAGATAGTCCGCTCCCAGCGCCTCGATCTTCCTGGCAAACTCCTTGGTCGCCAGCGGCGAGATCGAGCTCATGTCGACCACGATCTTGCCCCTGGAGATGCCGCCCGCGACGCCGTCCTTGCCAAACAGCACGGCCTCCACATGCGGCGTATCCGGCACCATGATGATGACCGCATCCACCTCCTCAGCCACTTCCCTGGCCGATTTGCAGGCGACGCCGCCCGCCGCGATCAACTCGGGCGCGACCGGCGCGACGTCATGCAGAAGAACGCGATGGCCCGCAGCCAGAAGGTGGCCGGCCATCGGCCGTCCCATGGTGCCAAGTCCGATGAAGCCGATGTCGATCATGGTTTGATTTTCTCTCAGTTGTACTCGGTGAATTCATCCGCGGGCTCGGTGCACCTCTCCCGCTTGCGGGAGAGGTCGGCGCGAAACGCCGGGTGAGGGTTCTCACCAATCAGGGATTCTCAAGGGCTCTCAACGAACCCCATCGCGGAGACACCCTCACCCCAACCCTCTCCCGCAAGCGGGAGGGGGCGCACCGTCTCCGTGGCTACATTCTCAGGTCTCGAATGTCTGCGCCGCGTGCCATGACAGGCCTTCCAGCGTCGTCGTACGGGGCTTGTATTCGCAGCCGACCCAGCCGCGATAGCCGATCGCGTCGAGGTGGCGGAACAGGAAGGGATAGTTGATCTCGCCGGTGCCGGGCTCGTGACGGCCGGGATTGTCGGCGAGCTGGATGTGGGCGATCTGGGGCAGATATTCCTGCATGGTGCGGGCGAGATCGCCCTCCATGATCTGCATGTGGTAGATGTCGTACTGGATGAACAGATTGTTCGACCGCACCTCGGAGATCAGCTGCACCGCCTGCTCGGTGCCGTTGAGGAAGAAGCCGGGAATGTCGAGCGTGTTGATCGGCTCGACCAGCAGCTTGATGTTCTCCCGCGCCAGCGTCGAAGCCGCAAAGCGCAGATTGCCAACCAGCGTCTCCTGAAGCGCGCGCGGATCGGCATCGACAGGTGCGATGCCGACGAGGCAGTTGAGCTGCTCGCAATCGAGCGCCTTGGCATAGTCGATGGCGCGGAACACGCCATCGCGGAATTCGGCAACGCGATCGGGCATGATCGCGATGCCGCGCTCGCCGGCCGCCCAGTTGCCGGCGGGCAGATTGTGCAGCACCTGCGTTAGCCCATGGGCCTCTAACTGCTCACGCAACAGCGCCTTGTCGAAATCATAGGGGAAGAGATATTCGACCCCGGAAAAGCCCGCCGCCTTGGCCGCGGCGAAGCGGTCGGGAAACGGCATCTCGTTGAAGAGCATGGTGAGATTGGCGGCAAATTTCGGCATGATGCTGTCCTCCTATTCCGCCGGCTGAAGCACGCCGGGCCGCGCGGTCCCGACCTCGTCGAGCGACAGGTCCAGCACCTCCTCGAACTCGACGATGTTGTCGATCTCCGTACCCATCGCGATGTTGGTGACGCGCTCGAGGATGAACTCGACCACCACGGGCACGCGGTGCTTCGTCATCAATTCGCGCGCGGTCGCGAACGCGCGCTTGCGAGTCCTTGGGGTCGGTGACGCGGATTGCCTTGCAGCCGAGACCTTCGGCGACGGCGACGTGGTCGACACCGTAGCCACCGAGCTCCGGCGCATTGATGTTCTCGAACGAGAGCTGGACGTGATAGTCCATGTCGAAGCCGCGCTGGGCCTGGCGGATCAGGCCGAGGTAGGAATTGTTCACGACGACGTGGATATAGGGCAGATTGAACTGCGCGCCGACTGCGAGCTCCTCGATCAGGAACTGGAAGTCGTAATCGCCAGACAGCGCGACGATGTCGCGATCCGGGCACGCCGCGCGCACGCCAAGCGCCGCCGGCAACGTCCATCCGAGCGGACCCGCCTGGCCCGCATTGATCCAGTTGCGCGGCTTGTAGACGCCGAGGAACTGCGCACCGGCGATCTGCGACAGGCCGATCACCGTGACATAGGTGGTGTCACGGCCGAAGGCCTTGTTCATCTCCTCATAGACGCGCTGCGGCTTGATCGGAACATTGTCGAAATGGCTCTTGCGCAGCATCGAGCGTTTGCGATCGCGGCAGGCCGCGGGCCACGCCTGGCGCTCGCGCAACCTGCCGGAACGTCGCCACTCCCTGGCGACGGTGACGAAAAGCTCGAGCGCGGCTTTGGCATCCGAGACGATGCCGAGATCGGGATTGAACACGCGCCCGATCTGGGTCGGCTCGATGTCGACATGCACGAAGGTGCGGCCCTTGGTGTAGGTCTCGACCGAACCGGTGTGGCGGTTGGCCCAGCGGTTGCCGATGCCGAGCACGAAGTCCGACTCCAGCATCGTCGCATTGCCGTAGCGGTGGCTGGTCTGAAGGCCGACCATGCCGGCCATCAGCACGTGATCGTCGGGGATCGCGCCCCACCCCATCAGCGTCGGCACGACAGGCACATTGGTGATTTCTGCGAATGCCACCAGCAAATCCGAGGCGCCGGCGTTGATGACCCCCCCGCCCGCCACGATCAGCGGCCGCTCGGCCGCGTTGAGCATCTCCAGCGCCTTCTCGACCTGTTTTCGCGAGGCGGTCGGCTTGTAGACCGGTAGCGGCTCATAGGTCTCGTCGTCGAACTCGATCTCGGCGAGCTGCACGTCGAGCGGCATGTCGATCAGCACCGGCCCGGGCCGGCCCGAGCGCATGACGTGAAAGGCCTGGCTGAACACGCGCGGCACCAGCGCGGGCTCGCGCACGGTGACCGCCCATTTCGTCACGGGCTTTGCGATCAACTCGATGTCGACAGCCTGGAAATCCTCCTTGTAGAGCCGCGCCCGTGGCGCCTGGCCAGTGATGCAGAGGATGGGAATCGAATCGGCGATCGCCGAATAGAGCCCGGTGATCATGTCGGTGCCGGCCGGCCCCGACGTGCCGATGCAGACGCCGATATTGCCGGCCTTCGCCCGCGTATAACCTTCCGCCATGTGCGAGGCGCCCTCGACATGACGCGCCAGGATGTGGCGGATCGAGCCCCGCTTCTTCAGCGCCGAGTAAAGCGGATTGATTGCGGCCCCGGGAACGCCGAAGGCGGTCGAGATGCCTTCCTTCTCCAGAATACGGACAGCTGCATCGATGGCTCGCATCTTCGCCATATCGGACCTCGCTTGGTTTAAGTCAGCGAGCGAGATCATCGGGTGCGCAGGAGCTGCGCTCAACGAGATCGATTTTATTTTCCACGATGCGGCAGCCGCGGAAAAACCGCGGCAGTCTCAATCGGTTACATTGGGAAACGGATGAAAGCGATCACTCGAACAGCGGCGCAAGCTCCATCTGCGGCACCAGCACCAGGCCCTTGTCGGTGATGCGAATTTCCGGAATGACCGATAGCGGGATCAGATTGAATCCCATGTAGGGGATGGTGCAGCCGGCTTCCGCCCATTCCTTCTTCAGTGCCTTGACCTCTTCGGCCACCACGGTAACGCGCTTGTCGGACAGGAGCCCGGCGATCGGCAGCGGCACCAGCGCCTTGACCTTGCCGTCGGCGACGACACAGACCGCGCCCTGCTGCTCCTTGATGGCCGCGATCGCGACCTGCATGTCGCCCTCGTTGGTGCCGGCAACGATGATGTTGTGGCTGTCATGGCCAACGCTGGAGGCGACCGCGCCCCGCTTCAGGCCAAAATCCTTCAACAGCCCATAGGCAACGTTGCCGGCCGACTTGCCGTGGCGCTCGACCACCGTGACGAAGCACAGTCCGTAGCGCGCGAACAGCGACGGCCAGTCCTTCGCAGGCTCGATCGCGACCTTCTCGTGGATCAGCATGATGCCGGGCAGCGCGGTCTTGATCGCGTTGACCGTGCAGGCTTTGGCCGGCAGCTCAGGCGTCAGCTTCAGCTTCTCCGGCAGCTTCACCGTCACATAGGCCGTCTTCGGATATTGATAGCGCTGTGACAGCGCCTGATCGAGACGCGGCGTTATCTTGCGGTTCTCGACCACCAGCTCGCCGCCATACCAGGTCGATTGCGGCTTGAGTTGATCGTCCATCAGCACGAGATCGGCGCGGCGACCGCCGCCGAGCCCGCCGATGTCGCCGTCCATTCCGAAGCGCGTGGCGCCATGCAGCGAGCCCATCGACCAGGCTTGCTCCGGCGACATCCCCGCCCTCACCGCTTCGCGCACCACCCAGTCGAGACCGAACAGCAGCAAATCATCAGCATCGCGATCATCGGTGCAGACCGCGGTGCGCTTGTGCGAGGCGCCGAGCTCGGTGATCGTCCGGATCGCCTGCGGCAGCGAATGCCAGGGCGTGGTCGGCGGACCGCCGCGCAAGAACACCCAGACGCCGGCATCGAGCAGGTCGTCGGCGATATCGCGGTCGATCGCCTCGTGTGTATCGGTAACGCCGCTCGCCGCATAGGCCGCGACGAACTCGCGACCGTAGACATGACCGGAGACCGGCCGCCCACGCTTCAAGGCTGCCGCAAGGATCGCATGGCTGCGCTCGTCACCCATGGTCACGGGCACGAAATCCATCTTCTCGCCAAGCGCCACCGCTTCCGGCCAGCGGTCGAACAGACCGGCGATCTTGTCAGGCGTGAGATCACCGCCGGCGGTCTCCAGTGCGGCCGAGGTTGCCGGCACGGTCGATGGCACTGTCAAAAAGATCGAGAGCGGCGCCTCGCGCGCGTCTTCCAGCATCGCCTCGACGCCGGCGACGTCCATGACATTGCCGATCTCGTGGCTGTCGCAGAAGATCGTGGTGGTGCCGTTCAGGAGCGCAGCCTCGGCATAGGCGCAGGCCGTCACCATGGAAGATTCGATGTGGATGTGCGGATCGACCAGCCCCGGCGCGATGATGCCGCCGGCGGCTTCATAGCGCGGAACGCTGCTCCAGATTTTCTTCGCGGCGCCGGCCGGCTTCACCGCGGCAATGCGGCCGCCGGTGATCCAGACCTCGCGATCGGGATGGATGCGCTCCGAATAGGTCGAGAGCACCCGCGCGCCAGTGATGACGAGATCGGGCGCGACGCGCGCGGATGCGACATCGGCCAGACGCCGCGTCATCGCATGCAACGGGGCGACGGCAAAACGGGTGAGTTTGGTCATCGGGACCTCGCGTGGCGTTACGGCCGGGTGATGGTTACGCCCTGCGCCAAACCGGGCAAGCTCAAATATAGCGGCACGCCCCGCTTACGTCTTAGGCGGCGAACCGCCTGCCGTCCCTGACTTCGCGGGTCTGCGCGAGTTCCGCCTCCTCGGCGGTGGTGGTGCGGCAGTCGGCTTAACCCGAATCCGCATCGAGCGGCCCTTTGAACTCATCGATCTCGAACGAGTTCGTCTTTCGCACGAGGTCACTCAGCTTGCGGAAACCGAACGTCCTCGGATCGAAATCGGAAGCCAGATTGGCGAGCTGCCGCCCGACCTCTCCGAGCGCAACCCAGCCGTCTTCGCTCTCCATCTGGGTAATGACCTTCTTGATGATGGGCGTGGCGGCATCCGAGGGCTGGAGCGGTGGCGATTTCGAGGCGGCGTCCTGGGTGTTCGCCGTGCCAGCAAGCAGGTTCTCCGTGTAGACAAATCTTCGGCAGGCCTGCCTGAAGCTTTCCGGTGTCTTCTGCTCGCCGAACCCAAAGACATCAACGCCCTGCTCCCGGATACGGGCGGCAAGCCGGGTGAAGTCGCTGTCAGAAGATACCAGGCAAAAGCCATCGAACCGCCCGCTGTGAAGCAGATCCATTGCGTCAATGACCAAGGTTATGTCGGACGCATTCTTTCCCGTCGTATAGGCGAATTGCTGCTGCGGGATGATGGCATGTTTCGACAGAATATCGGCCCAGCCCCGGGATCGCGCATTGGAGAAGTCGCCGTAGATACGGCGAACGCTGGCCTCACCGATCTTGGCAATCTCCTCGAACAGTCCATCGGCGATCTTTGCGGAGGCGTTGTCGGCGTCGATCAGGACAGCGAGACGGGGCGAACGAAGCTCGGAAGGCATGACATTCCCCCAAAAGGACGCGACAACGGAGGATCGGTATACCGATGTCAGGCCGGTTTCGCCACCGGCGTCACACCGCCTAGGGCAACCGTCAGTTCCGCTGCGACCTCGCGCACAATGCGGCCGATCTCCGGAAGTCGGGTGTCGGTGACCCGGCTGGTCAAGCCTGATACAGAGATCGCGGCGAGCGGGTCTGCGAGCGCGTTGTAGACCACGGCGGCGACACAACGAAGGCCGGTCTCGGCCTCTTCGTCGTCCACGGCGTAACCTTGCTTCCGGATCGACGCGAGTTCCTTGAACAGGTCGCTCGGCCGCACAATGGATTTTTCAGTGAGCCGCGGCATGCCATGATGGCGGATGACGGCGCCGACGTCCTCGTCGGAATAGGTCGCAAGCACCGCCTTGCCCACACCCGAGGTCACCATGGGAACGCGGCCACCGACCTTGGTCAGCGAGCGCATGATCTCGCGGCTCTCCATGCGGGTCAGCACGATGATGAACTCGTCGTCGACGACGGCGAGATTGGCGGTCTCGCGGGTGAGATCGCGCAGCTTGCGCAGATAGGGAATTGCCTGAGCAGTGAAATTGCGCCGCCGCGCGAAGCTCGCACCCACCGTAAAGCTGCGCACCCCGACATGCCATTTGGATTCGGCGCGGTCGAACTGCACGAAGCGCCGGCTTTCCAGCGTCGCCAGCAGGCGGTGCACGGTCGAAGCCGACAGGCCGGTGCGGACGGCGAGATCGCTGAGGCGATAGCCTTCGTCGTCCTCCGCCAGCGTCTCGAGGATCGACAGCGCGCGGTCGACGGACTGCACGCCGCCATCACGCGCGTCAGGCTCCGCTTCCGACGGAGACCGAGGCTCGAGCGATTTGCGCCGGATCACGTTCTTGCCCATCGCGACCTGACTGTTCTCATCTCTCCCCGCGAGCGGGGAGAGATGAATGGACCGGGTCGTCTCAGAGCAGCCCTGCCCCGCGCGCCCATTTGTACTTGGCGCCGAGCACCTCGACCGGCAATTCGGTCGAGTACGCATAGGCCGGGATGCCGTTCTGGTAGAGATATTCGGCGGCTTCCTCGACCTCGACGTCGCCGGCGAGCGAGGCGACGATCGGCTTCACGAAGCCCTTGGCCTCCATCTCCTTCTTCACCTCGACCATGTTGCGGGCGAACACCATCGGCGGCGTGACGATGGTGTGCCAGTAGCCGAGGATCAGCGAATGGATGCGCTCGTCCGACAGGCCGAGCTTCACCGTGTTGACGTAGGTGATCGGCGGCTCGCCACCGGTGATATCCACAGGATTTCCGGCAGCGCCAAACGGCGGGATGAACTTGCGGAAGGCCGCATCGAGATCCGGCGGCATCGACATCAGCGACAGGCCGTTGTCGACGCAGGAGTCCGACAGCAGCACGCCCGAGCCGCCCGCACCGGTGATGATCAGCACGTTCTCGCCCTTCGGGGTCGGCAGCACCGGAACGCCACGGGCGAATTCGAGCAGCTGACGAAGCGACCGAGCGCGGATCACGCCGGACTGCGCCAGGACGTCCTCATAGATCTTGTCGTTGCCGGCGAGCGCGCCGGTGTGCGAGGACGCCGCCTTGGCGCCGGCCGAGGTGCGGCCGGCCTTGAGCACGATCACCGGCTTCTTCTTGGAGACGCGTTTTGCCGCTTCCGCGAAGGCGCGGCCATCCTTGAGGTCTTCGCAGTGCTGCGCGATCAGGTTCGTGTTCGGGTCCTGCTCGAAGAAGGCGAGCAGATCGTCCTCGTCGATGTCAGACTTGTTGCCGAGGCCGACGATGGCGGAGACGCCCATCTTGGCCGAGCGCGAGAAGCCGATGATGGCCATGCCGATGCCGCCCGACTGCGACGACAGCGCCGCGTGGCCCTTCACGTCATAGGCCGTGCAGAAGGTCGCGCAGAGATTGGCAGGCGTGTAGTAGAAGCCGTAGATGTTCGGCCCCATCAGGCGGATGTCGTATTTCTTGCCGACCTCGACGATCTCGGCCTGGAGCTCCGGCGCGCCGGCTTCCGCAAAGCCCGACGGAATCAGCACCGCGCCCGGGATCTTCTTCTCACCGCACTCGGCGAGTGCCGCGGCAACGAACTTCGCTGGGATCGCGAACACCGCCGTATCGATTACGCCCGGCACGTCCTTGACGCTCTTATAAGCCTTGTGGCCGAGAATCTCCGGTGCCTTCGGATGGATCGGATAGATCTCGCCCTTGTAGCCGCCGTTGATGAGGTTCTTCATCACGGAGTTGCCGATCTTGCCGTCTTCGGCGGAGGCGCCGATCACTGCGACACCCTTCGGCTGCATGATGCGGCTCATCGCGGCGACGATTTCCTCGGTCGGGCGCGGCTTCGGCTTGGGCTTGTAGGCGAAATCGACCACGATGCGGACGTCGGCCGCAATCGCGTCCTTCGCCGTCGCAAACACAGGGTTGAGGTCGAGCTCGACGATCTCCGGAAAATCGGTGACGAGCTGCGAGACCTTGACGATCACGTCGGCAAGCGCCGTGCGGTTGACCGGCTCGCCGCCACGCACGCCCTTCAAAATCTCATGCGCCTGGATGCCGTCGAGCATCGACAGCGCGTCTTCCTTGGTCGCGGGTGCGAGGCGGAAGGTGATGTCCTTCAAGACTTCGACCAGAACGCCGCCGAGGCCGAAGGCAACCAGCTTGCCGAACGAGCCGTCGGTGATCGAGCCGACGATCACCTCGGTGCCGCCGGCCAGCATCTGCTGCACCTGGATGCCTTCGATCTTGGCATCGGCCTTGTACTTTCTGGCGTTGCCGAGAATGGTCTCGTAGGCCTTCTCGGCATCCTGTGCCGTCTTGACGCCGACGATGACGCCGCCGGCCTCGGTCTTGTGGAGAATGTCCGGCGAGACGATTTTCATCACCACCGGGAAGCCCATCGAGGATGCCATCTTGCCGGCCTCGCCGGCCGACTTCGCCACGCCCTCCTTCGGCACCGGAATGCCGTAGGCGTCGCAGACCAGCTTGCCTTCCGGCGCCGTCAGGCTGGTGCGGTTGTCCGCCTTGACCTGGTCAAGGACCTTGCGGACGGCGTCTTTCGAAGTGGACATGTGGCTTCTCCCTTGACCTTCAGTTCTTGCTTTGCAAAGCGCTTGTTGCGGCTGCCCGTGTTACTTGCCATCGCCGCGCTCTGTTCCAAGCCCCGGACCGGAATGGCACAAACGCCAGCATACTCCGCCGCCTTGGATCAAAAATGGCTAGTGATGGCATTTGGTATGCCAGAAGCCAACTTGTCAAGCCGTGGGCGCGATTAGAACGCTGCAAAAAATAGGCAGCTTGACATTCTGGCATTTGGTATGCCAAAAACTTTCCGTCAATATTCCTGTAAAAGACGACTCCCACTGGAGGAGAATCGTCGTGTCACTGCGGAAACCAACCAAGGCGTTGCCGAACATGGCCGAGGCAGACATCGCAATCGTTCGTATTGCCCCGGAGTCGAGCTTCAAGAACAAGGCGTATGACGCCTTGAAGGAAGCCATCCTCAAGATGGACATCTACTCGACGCCCGAGCCGGTGATGCTGGACGAGCGCGCGTTGTCCGAACGCCTGGGTGTCAGCCGCACGCCGATCCGCGAAGCCATCGCGATGCTCGAGCAGGACGGTTTCGTGAAGACCGTGCCGCGCCGCGGCATCATGGTGGTGCGCAGGACCAAGAGCGAGATCGTCGACATGATCCGCGCCTGGGCGGCGCTTGAGAGCATGGCGGCGCGCCTCATCACCACCACCGCGCGCAAGAAGGACATCACAGCCCTGCGCGACTACTTCAAGGACTTCAGCAAGGACCGCCTGCCCGAGGATCACGTCGAGGAATATTCGCGCGCCAACATCGCCTTCCACCAGGCCCTGATCTCGCTGTCGGAATCGCCCGTGCTGGTCGACCTCACCAACGACCTCCTGCTGCATGTGCGCGGCTACCGGCAACTGACGATCGGACGCAAGGACCGCACCGCGACGTCCCTGCCCGAGCATCTCAGCATGATCGAAGCGCTGGAGGCACGCGACACCGAGCTCGCCGAGAAGCGCGCCCGCGATCACACCCTTGGCCTTGCCGCTTACGTCGAAGCGCACGGTCAGGAACTGTTCAATTAGCAACCTTCACCAGAAGGGCGAGCCATTCGCCCGCAAAGCCTAAACGGCATCTTGAGACCAGGGAGACAAGGCCCATGCTGAACACCGCGACCAAGTCCGAAGCACCGGGCACCGAGCAGGAACTGACGGATGGCTTTCATCTCGTCATCGACGCGCTCAAGCTGAACGGCATCAACACCATCTATAATGTGCCGGGCATCCCGATCACGGATTTGGGGCGTATGGCGCAGGCCGCCGGCATTCGCGTGATCTCCTTCCGCCACGAGCAGAACGCCGGTTACGCGGCAGGCATCGCCGGCTATCTCACCAAGAAGCCCGGCGTCTGCCTTACGGTCTCCGCGCCCGGCTTCCTCAACGGTCTCACCGCGCTCGCTCACGCTACCACCAACTGCTACCCGATGATCCTGGTCTCGGGCTCCTCGGAGCGCGAGATCGTCGACCTCCAGCAGGGCGACTACGAGGAAATGGACCAGCTCGCGATTGCCAAGCCGCTGTGCAAGGCGGCCTATCGCGTGCTCCACGCCCAGGACATCGGCATCGGTTTCGCCCGCGCGATCCGCGCTGCGGTCTCGGGCCGTCCAGGCGGCGTCTATCTCGACCTGCCGGCAAAGCTGTTCGGCCAGGTGATGAACGCCGAGGCCGGCCAGAAGTCGCTGGTCAAGGTGATCGATGCTGCGCCAGCGCAGCTCCCCTCACCCGCTTCGGTCAAGCGCGCGCTCGACGTGCTCAAGGCGGCCAAGCGCCCGCTCATCATCCTCGGCAAGGGCGCGGCCTACGCGCAGGCCGACGAGGAGATCAAGAGCTTCGTCGAGAAGAGCGGCGTGCCGTTCCTGCCGATGAGCATGGCCAAGGGCCTGCTGCCCGACACCCATCCGCAATGCGCCGGCGCCGCCCGCTCGACGGTATTGAAGGACTCCGACGTCGTCATGCTGATCGGTGCGCGGTTGAACTGGCTGCTCTCGCACGGCAAGGGCAAGAGCTGGGGCGAAGCGCCGAAGAAGTTCATCCAGGTCGACATCGAGCCGAGGGAGATGGACTCCAACGTCGAGATCGTCGCGCCCGTCGTCGGTGATATCGGCTCGGTCGTCGCGGCCTTCAACCAGGCAATCGGTTCGGGCTGGACTGTCCCGCCGGCCGAATGGACCAAGGCCATCGTGTCCAAGCGCGATGAGAACGTCGCCAAGATGGCGCCGAAGCTCATGAACAACAAGTCGCCGATGGACTATCACGGCGCGCTCGGCGTGCTCAAGAACGTGATCAAGGATCACCCCGAGGCGATTCTCGTCAACGAGGGCGCCAACACGCTCGACCTCGCCCGCGGCGTCATCGACATGTACAAGCCGCGCAAGCGTCTCGACGTCGGTACCTGGGGCGTGATGGGCATCGGCATGGGCCAGGCGATCGCGGCTGCGCTCGAGACCGGCCATCCCGTGCTGGCGGTGGAAGGCGACTCAGCGTTCGGCTTTTCCGGCATGGAGGTCGAGACCATCTGCCGCTACAATTTGCCGATCTGCATCGTCATCTTCAACAATGACGGCATCTATCGCGGCACCGACGTCAACGGCGCGAACTCGGATCCCGCGACGACGGTATTCGTGAAGGGCGCGCGCTACGACAAGATGATGGAAGCCTTCGGCGGCGTCGGCGTGAATGCCACCTCGCCCGACGAGCTCAAGCGCGCCGTCAACGAGGCCATGGCCTCGGGCAAGCCGACGCTCATCAACGCGGTGATCGATCCGGCCGCGGGCTCGGAGAGTGGCCGCATCGGCAATCTCAATCCGCAGAGCGTCCTGCAGAAGAAAAAGTAAGTCCTCCCCTTCAACCCTTATTCCCTGCGGTTTGCGGGGGCAGACAGAGTACGGAGCAATATAATGACTAAAGCGCTCGAGGGCGTTCGCATTCTCGACTTCACCCACGTCCAGTCCGGACCGACCTGCACACAGCTGCTCGCATGGTTCGGCGCCGACGTGATCAAGGTGGAGCGCCCGGGCGTGGGTGACATCACCCGCGGCCAGTTGCAGGACATCCCGAACGTGGACAGCCTGTATTTCACCATGCTCAACCACAACAAGCGTTCGATCACGCTCGACACCAAGAATCCCAAGGGCAAGGAAGTCCTGACCGAGCTGATCAAGAAGTGCGACGTGCTGGTGGAAAATTTTGGTCCCGGCGTGCTCGACCGCATGGGCTTCCCCTGGGAGAAGATCCAGGCGATCAACCCGAAGATGATCGTCGCCTCGATCAAGGGCTTTGGCCCCGGACCTTACGAAGACTGCAAGGTCTATGAGAACGTCGCGCAGTGCACCGGGGGCGCCGCCTCCACCACCGGCTTCCGCGACGGCCTGCCGCTCGTCACCGGCGCGCAGATCGGCGACAGCGGCACCGGCCTGCATCTCGCGCTCGGCATCGTCACCGCGCTCTATCACCGCACCCATTCCGGCAAGGGCCAGCGCGTCACGGCTGCGATGCAGGACGGTGTCCTGAATCTCGCGCGCGTAAAACTGCGCGACCAGCAGCGTCTCGAGCGTGGTCCGCTCAAGGAATACAGCCAGTTCGGCGAAGGCATTCCGTTCGGCGACGCCGTGCCGCGCGCCGGCAACGATTCCGGCGGTGGCCAGCCCGGCCGCATTCTGAAGTGCAAGGGCTGGGAGACCGATCCCAACGCCTATATCTACTTCATCACCCAGGCCCCGGTCTGGGAGAAGATCTGCGACGTGATCGGCGAACCGACCTGGAAGACCGATCCGAACTACGCCAAGCCGCCGGCCCGCCTGCCGCGCCTGAACGAGATCTTCGCCCGCATCGAGCAGTGGACGATGACCAAGACCAAGTTCGAGGCGATGGAGATCCTCAACAAGGACGACATTCCCTGCGGCCCGATCCTGTCGATGAAGGAGATCGCCGAGGACCAGTCGCTGCGCGCGACCGGCACCGTGGTCGAAGTCGATCATCCCACCCGCGGCAAGTACATCTCGGTCGGCAATCCGATCAAGCTGTCGGACTCCCCGAGCGACGTCGAGCGCTCCCCGCTGCTCGGTGAGCACACCGACGAGATCCTGCGCTCGGTGCTCGGCTTCAGCGACCACCAGGTCGCCGAGATCCACAAGTCCGGTGCACTCGCCCCGCCGCAGAAGCAGGCCGCTGAGTAAGCGGGACATCCGGAGATACGAAAGGCCGCCGATTTCGGCGGCCTTTTTGTTTGCCCTCGAGTACAATCCCGCGGAACCAACTCGGTGGCCGCCAGTTGTTCTCAACCGGCGTCCTCCCAGAAATGCAAGCGTAGGGCCGCCACAGCGAGCGACTGAGGGCCTCGCATCGAGGACGAAATGTCGAAAAATCAATCTTCTGATCGCGCCAAGCGCGAAGCCGACAAGGCGTTCAAGCCTGCCAAAACGCAGAAGCCGATGAATGACTATGCGAAGGACCAGCACTCCATCAACGAGAATCGCGAGCGGCTGAAAGCGGAGCGATTGGCCCGGGAAGCGAAGCCGAAAAGCTCCGAATAGGAAGCGGCGCCCGACCTAGAGCATCGAGAGCACGACGATGCCGTCTTCGAGCTCCCCCGACGCCAGCCGCGTCCGCGCGATGCGCTCGAACTCCGTCCGGTATTTCTGAAGATAGCTGAAGGCCTGCTTCTGCGTCGCAAACGTGGTCGCTAGCCGGCACATCTGTCGGCCCGCGCCAAGCGCGAGAAAGAAGGTGATCGTGCCACCGCCGTCCGATTTGACTCTAGGCACGATCCGCACTCTTTGGCATGTGACCGGCCCTCTCCAATCGTTCGTTGGCGATATTGAAGTCGGCTATTGCGGCGGCTTCCTCTTGCGCTTCGTCACGGTCGGCGCCGGCAGCGTCGCTTGCAGAGTTGCGTCGGCCGCTTCCTTGGCTTCGCGCAGCTCCCGCAGCCGCGTCATGTTCTTGCGAACATCAACAGCCTGTCTTTCGGCATCCGCCATTGCCCGCACGCCCTCTTCAGCGGCCAAGCGTTGACGATTGGAACGCGCGATCCCTTCGGGTGACGGTTGGGCCGATCTCTTGGCGCTCATCTTTCACCCTGCTCAACAACAGACAAAACCCGCTCAATCCATAGATCGAGCGGGTCGCATGGCCGTTTCAGTACATCCGTGAAACGGCACTCGAGAACTCAAGCCAGCGAGAGATTCTCAGCGCTGACCTTGCCCCGCATCTTGTCGGTCTTGGCCTCGAAGTTGACCTTTTGGCCCTCGGCGAGACCCGCAAGACCAGCCCGCTCGACCGCGCTGATATGAACGAACACATCGTTGCCGCCGTCGTCGGGCTGAATGAATCCAAAGCCCTTCTGGCCGTTAAACCACTTCACCGTACCTGTCGTCATTTTTCTTCTCCAAAGAGCACAAATGTGCATTCCGCGTGACGCTCACGCAGAACCGTTTCAATTCGTCGATGTCGATGGAAAAGGAGCCCGCGGGCGCATTCAACAAGGCACAGCGGCTGAACGAACAGCACTAAGGTATACCTCGCCAGCAATATTAGCAAGGTTTAATCGCGCTCGCGACTTCCGCGGAACCTTTGCGGGTTTGGGGACTCAAGCTCGAAGGCATCAGCGCAAGGCGACGAGCCGTCGCGAGGCCCTATTTGACATCCGCTGTCAGGTCGCGTCACATCGACAAACGTGCCCGCGCGCCCCTCTCGGATCGACGTTCATCGCGAACCTGTCAGATCCGAATTCAATCATCCCTGCGCACGCGGATGTCGCGCAGTCCTGGTCGACCAAGGCAGCCTCAGCAAAGGGAGCCGCCGGTGCAGGTCTTTGTCCGCGACAACAATGTCGATCAGGCACTCCGCGTATTGAAGCGAAAGATGCAGCGCGGAGGCGTCTTCAAGGAGATGCGGCGCGCGCGGTTCTACGAGAAACCGTCGGAGCAGACGGCGCGACGGAAATCCGACGCGGTGCGGCGCTTCAGGAAGCTGGCGCGGAGGCAGGCCATTCGCGACGGATTGATCGTGGTCAAGCCGAAGAAGCGCGTTGCAGACGGCGCGAAGCGTCCCACGCCGGGGGCGGGTGCAACGGCACCAACGATCTCCGCGACCGAGTAGCGCGCGGAAGAACTGCACCACTGCCGCGTCGAGCTCGTCCCGGGTGAACGGCTGCGCTGCACCGACAAATTCGACGATCCCAATTTGCCTGGCGAAATCCAGGTAACGGTGACGCCGAAGAAAGTCCTGGTCGGCACCGAGCTCGACGTCACACAGGCCGGCATTCCGGACGCGATCCCGCCGGAGGCCTGCTGTCTCGGCTGGCGGGAACCGCCGCGCAACCTGGCGCGCGTCTCGTCGAGCCCGAGATCAACCAGTAGGGCGTCGACACAAGCAAGGCTTGGCGGGCGCCTAAGCGCCCGCCCTGAGCCCGCCGTCCGCCGTCCAGCGGTCCGGTTCGGCACTGTGTCCGATCAGCGCGAGGCCGTAGGCGATCAACTCGAACTGGTCGCCCGACATCAGCCGCTCGTTGCCGAACCGCTCGGCGAACAGTTTTCGCACCGCAGGCACGAACGAGGTGCCGCCGGTCAAAAACACCTTCTCCACCTCGCGCGCGGTGATGCCGGCCTCGCCCAGCACCTTGTCGACGGTGGCGCCCAGCCGCGCGATGTCGTCGGCGATCCAGGCTTCGAAATTTTTCCGCGTGATGGTCGCGCCGATGTCGACCCGGCCGCCCTTGAAGCGGAAATCCACCGCGTCCCTGGCCGACAGTGCTACCTTGGCGTCCGACACCGCGCGGTACAGCGAAAAGCCGAGATCGAGATCGACGATGGTGATGAAATCGTCGAGCAGCGCCGGCTTCAGCGCGGCGCGCGACAATTCCCGCAGTTCGCGCAGATCGCCGTTGCTCTTCATCAGCGCGAGCTGATGCCAGCGCGCAAGGTTGGTGTAGTGGCTGTTCGGGACCGGCAGCACCTTGTCGAACGAGCGGAAGCTCGAGCCCTTGCCCAGCCGCGGCGAGACGACGTGGTCGACGATGCGGTAGTCGAACGTGTCGCCCGCAATCCCGATACCGGCATGGCCCAGCGGCTCGGCGCGCAAGTTGCCGCCCGCGCGCGAGAACCGCATCACCGAGAAGTCGCTGGTGCCGCCGCCGAAATCCGCAACCAGGACGGTGGCATCGCGCTCCAGTCGGCGGGCGAAGGAGAACGCAGCGCCCACGGGCTCGTAGACATAGCGGGCGTGGCCGGCGCCGAGGCGCTCGAACGCGGCGCGGTAGCGCTGCATGGCCAGCGCGTCGTCGGGATTGCCGCCGGCAAAGCGCACCGGGCGGCCGACCGTGATGTTGGCCGCCTCGAAGCCGAACTTGTCTCCGCCATGGCGCGCCAGCGTCCGCAGGAACGCGGCCAGAATGTCCTCGAACTTGAAGCGCTGCCGGAACACCTGGGTGGTGTTGAAGCTCGCGCTCGCCGCAAAGGTCTTGAACGACTGGAGGAAGCGGTAGATGTGGCGGCCCTCGAGAAATTGCTCGATCGCCCACGGACCGCCTTCAGCCTGGGCGCCGGCGCCCGGCCGGTCCTCCCAGAAGCACAGCGCCGAGACGTAGGTGCTGTGGCGTTGTCCGCCATGGTCGAAGCGAATGGCTTCGACCCGGCGATCGTCCGCCGCAAGGGCTATGACCGTGTTGCTGGTTCCAAAATCGATGCCGATCGAGACGGCGGGCGAGGCGCTCGACATGAACCACTCTGCGAGATGATTGGAAAAGGGGGCGAACCACTAACGATTTTGCGTGGCGCTGGCAAGACCCAGGGGTCCATTGTGGCTCGCTCACCATGACCTTTGCCATTCATCAGTCGGCGAGCGCCGGAACTCCGCTGTGGCCAGACGAAATCACCTGCAAGGGGTCGGACACGACGATTGCGTCGCGCGTACCGGGCGACAACGCACCCTGCCTTGAACCTTCACGACCTGTCCCAGGGCGGCTCCGGCCGCCAGGCCTCGAGCAACGCGTCGATGAATGTACGCACCTTCGGCGACAGATGCCTGCTCGACGGATAGACGGCGCGAATGGGTGCACCGTCGGCGTCGACCTCTTCAAGGATCGGCACCAGCCGGCCCGTACGCAGATCGTCGCTGACGAGGAAGGTGGCAAGCCTCGCGATGCCGAAGCCCGCTAGCGTCGCATCGCGCAACGCTTCAGCGTTGGTCGCGACAAAGCGGCCATTGATGGCGATCACGCGGGCTTGTCCGTTCTCGTTGAAGCGCCAGTCGACGGAGCGTCCGCCGTGAACGAAGGCAAGGCAGCTATGCTGCGCCAACTGTTCGATGCTATCAGGCATCCCTCGCTCCGCCAGATAGGTCGGCGATGCGCAAGTCACGAGGCGATGTGGCGCAAGAAATCTGGTCATCAGGCGAGAGTCATCGCTGCTGCCGATCCTGATCGCGACATCGACCCCCTCCTCGATGAGATCGACGTAGCGATCACCAAACGAAGTGCTGACCGAAATCTCCGGCCACTTACGCATGAACGCGTTGAGAACCGGAAGCACGTGCAGTCGCCCGAATGATACCGGCAGATCGAGCCGCAACCGCCCGCGCGGCGCCTGCGAATGGCTGAGCATTGCCATCTCCGCCTCATCGAGATCGGCGAGCAGGCGCACGCAGCGCTCGTGAAAGGCCGCGCCCTCCCCGGTCAGCGAAACGCTTCGCGTCGTACGCTGAAGCAGTCTCACGCCGAGCCTGTCCTCGAGCCGAACGATGCTCTTGCCGACGGCCGATCGTGAAAGCCCGATGCGCTCCGCAGCAGCCGTGAAGCTCTTGGCTTCGGCGACGTGGACGAACACGCTGATGTCCTTCATCCGGTCAATGGTCATCGTGCCCTCCCTGGTTCGGTCGCGGCCGGCGCCCGCCCTCCTTCGAACGACGATGAGCGGCACGGCGGATTAGGGCGAGCAATTCCCCAGTGAAGGGAAATCACAGCATATTGTGGCCCTAAGGCGCCTATTCTACCCTTTTGGAACCGGCGGCTCCAGTGTGGGGAGCAAAATTCCCCATCCAGTTCAGGCTCGTAAGTGCCGGCAACAAAGTAAGGCAGAGCGAGAATCATCCGCGTTCGCCGCAAATGGGAAGAGCGCCCCGTGAAGGCTGTTCGTTATTACGGACGGAAGGACATTCGTGTCGAAACCGTCGCCGAACCAAAGGAGATGGGCACGAACCAGCTCCTGGTGAAACCGCTGTGGACCGGAATCTGCGGCACCGATCTCCACGAATACATCGCCGGCCCCATCGTCACCCCTGCCGTGCCCCACGTCTTCACCGCGGCGACATTGCCGCAGATTCTCGGACACGAGTTCTCGGCCGAGGTCGTGGATGTCGGACGCGAGGTGACCCATGTCCGGCGCGGCGACCGCATCTCCGTACAGCCGCTGGTAATGCCGATGAACGACTATTACAGCCGGCGCGGCCTCAATCATCTCAGCGAGAAAATGGGCTGTGTCGGCCTGAGCTGGGCGTGGGGCGGCATGTCAGACCTCGCCGTCATCAATGACTACAACGCCGCGAAAGTACCCAACTCCATCAGCGACGAGGAAGCCGCGATGATCGAGCCGGCGGCCGTTGCGCTCTATGCGGTGGACCGCGGCGGCGTCCAGGCGGGAAGCACCGTGCTGATTGCAGGCGCAGGCCCGATTGGCGCGCTGACGGTCCTGTGCGCGCATGCGGCCGGCGCCGCCAAAATCTACGTGTCCGAGCCCAATGCATCGCGGCGGCGGACGATTGAGAGCTGGGGCATCTGCGCCGGCGTCTACGACCCCAGGACCACAGACGTGGTTGCGCGCGTCAAGGAGCAGACCGAAGAGAATGTCGGCGTCGACGTCGCCATCGAATGTGTCGGCAAAGAAAGCGCATTGAACACCTGTGTCGAAGCCGTGCGCCGGCGTGGCGTCGTGGTCCAGGCCGGCCTGCATGTCGGCAAGGCCTCGACCGACCCGATGCTGTGGGCACTGAAGGACATCACCATCGAGGCGACCTGGTGTTACCCCATCACGATGTGGCCGCGCATCATCGGGCTCGTCGAGTCCGGCAAGCTGCCGATCTCGAAGATCATCGACGGCCGCATCCGTGCCGAGGACGTCGTAGCGAAGGGCTTCGACGTCCTCACCGCTCCGAGTAACGACAAGCTGAAAATACTCGTGTCGACGCAGCTGGCGGCGCCGTCGTGAGACGACGCCAAAACCGGGGTTGATTGGTTAGAGCGACGCTCAAGTCGCCACGATCACGCAAATCAAAGGGGAGGAATATCAATGAGAGCCAATATCGCGAGCTGTCTGTTACTGGCCGGCCTGGCCGTGGCGATACCGAACGCCGCAAAGGCGCAATATTCCGGTGCGCCGCGTACGTTCCTGTTCAACCCGGCGCTCGACGTCTGCATTCGCGACACCGCGAAGTTCAAGAAGGCGCCGCCCTACGTCATCGGCTTTTCCAATGCCGGCCTCGGCGATAGCTGGCGCGTGGTCGGCCTGCACTCGCTGCAGAAGGCCGCGCACGACCGCGCAGACGTGGTGAAGAAGCTGCTGATCACCGATGCCGGCCACGACGATGCCAAGCAGGTCGCCGACATCCAGGACCTGGTGTCCCGCGGCGTCGATCTCTTGATCGTCAGCGCCAATACCTCGCAGGCGCTCGATCCTGCCGTCACGCAGGCGACCGAACGCGGCATCCCGGTCGTGATGGTGGACCGCCGGGTCAACTCCGACAACTTCGTTACCTTTGTCACCGCCTCCGACGCGATGATGGGCCGCCTGTTCGCGCAGTGGATCGTCGAGAAGCTGAACGGCAAGGGCAATGTGCTCATCCTGGGCGGGCAGGCAGGCTCCAGCCCGAACGAAAACCGCGTCAAGCCCGCGATGCAGGTATTCTCGGCCTATCCCGGCATCAAGATCCTGGAGACCGTCTACTCCGACTGGAGTCCGGTGAAGGGCAAGCAGGTGATGCAGGCCATGATCGCCAAATACGGCCACGGCATCAACGCGGTGTTCGCGCCGCATGGATTGCAGGTGCCCGGCGCGATCGAGGCCTTCCTCGAAGCCGGCTGGAAGGGCAGCGAAATTCCTCCGATGACCTCGGCCGACATGAACGGACCGATGAAGATGGCGGTCAAGAACAAGTTCCCGCTGCTCGACATCGACTATCCGCCGGCGATGATGGGCACGGCCCTCGATGTCGCGCTCAAGGTGCTGTCCGGCGCCTCGGTACCCTGCATCTACACCATCAACAGCAACATCGTGCTGACCCACGGCGACGAGACGCCCTCGATCCCGAAGCCCGACATGTATGCCGAGCAGCACATCGTGCCCGACGGCCCCGACGACATGCTGGTATCCGGTGGCATGGGCCCCAGCTACAATCCGAGCACGTTCAAGATCGACTATCCGCACTGAACGCGAACAATTGGCGTACCGGCCCGGTCGGTACGCCAACGGGGCAAGACGAGCCGCATGCTCACGCTCAAAGGCATTTCCAAGAGTTTTCCCGGCGTACGCGCCCTCAGCGGCGTGAACCTCGACGTCCGGCGAGGCGAGATCCACGGCCTGCTCGGTGAGAACGGCGCCGGCAAATCCACCCTGATCAAGATCATCGCCGGCGCGGTTGCGCCCGACGAGGGCGAGATCATCTTCGCCGGTCAGCCCATCAGCTGGCCGTCGCCGCGCGAAGCAAAACTCGCCGGAGTCCACGTCGTCTACCAGGAGTTCGCACTGTTTCCGCAACTATCCGTTGCCGAGAACATCTTCCTGGGCAACGAGCGGCGCAACGCTCTCGGCATGGTCGACCACCGGCGGACACGGAAGGAGGCAGCCGAGCTGATGCGCAAGCTTGGCATCTCCCTCGATCCTCGCGCGACGGTGGCTTCGCTCTCGGTCGCCGACCAGCAAATGGTCGAGATCGCGCGCGCCATGACGCACAATGTCCGCCTGTTGATCCTCGATGAGCCCACCGCTGTCATCGCCGGGCGCGAGGTCGCGCTGCTGTTCGAGCGCTTGCACCGGCTGCGCGAAACCGGCGTCTCCGTTCTCTTCATCTCGCACCGTCTCGACGAAGTCTTTGCGCTGTGCGATCGCGCCACGATTTTGAAGGACGGCCGTCTCGTCGGGACACAGGATACCGCCGACGTCACCCGCGAACAGCTGATCTCGAAGATGGTCGGGCGCGATCTCGGCGATCTGTTTCCACCGCGCTCGACCGCAACAAGGACGGATCAACCCGTGCTACGTACCGACACCGTCTCCGTCGGCGACCGGGTCCGCGACGTCTCGATCGAATTGCATGCCGGCGAGATCGTCGCGCTTGCCGGCATGGTCGGCGCCGGACGTACCGACCTGGCGCTTGGCCTGTTCGGCGCAGTCCCCATCTCGCGGGGCACGCTCCACATCGCCGGCGAGCGCTTCACGGCGATGTCGCCGGCCAAGGCGATCCGGCTCGGCATGGGCCTCGTCACCGAGGATCGCAAGTCGCAGGGGCTCGCGATGCTGCTCGATATCGCTGCAAACATCACCGGTCCCGCACTTGGCGAGGTTACACGGTACGGCGTGATCGACCGCGAGAGCGAAACGGCGATCGCCGCCCGCGAAATCGAACGATACCGCATCGCCTGCCGCGGACCTGCAACACCGGTCGCAACGATGTCTGGCGGCAATCAGCAGAAGGTGATCATTGCGCGCTGGGCACGTCTGTGCAGATCAGTGCTGATCCTCGATGAACCGACGCGCGGCGTCGATGTCGGTGCCAAGGCAGATATCTACCGGATCATGCGCGAGCTCGCCGATTTCGGCCTCGCCATCCTGATGATCAGTTCGGAGCTGACCGAGGTCATCGGCATGGCTGACCGCGTGATCGTCATGCGGGAGGGACGGGTTACCGGCGAGCTGCCGGGGTGCGACGCCACGGAGGAAAGCATCATGCATCTGGCCACCAGCGAGCGCGCCGCATGACCGCGATTGCCGCCCGTCTCACCATGCCCTGGTGGCTGCGCAGCAATGCGGGACTTGTCGGCGTGCTCGTTCTGATCTGCACCGTGTATCTCGTCGGCGCAACGGTATCCGACCGGTTCCTGACGCCGGGCAATCTGCTCAATGTCTATGAGCAGACCACCGACCTTGCACTTGTCAGTATCGGACAAACCTTGACAGTCCTCAGCGGCGGCATCGACCTCTCGGTTGGATCGCTGATCAGTCTCACGTCGTGCCTGACGTCAGGCCTCATCAACGGGGATCCGGATCGGGTCATTCCAGTCGTCGTCGGCGTGCTCGCACTCGGAACATGCGTCGGAATGCTCAACGCCGGCCTGGTCGTCACCTTGCGTGTCCATCCGCTGATCGTGACGCTTGGCATGGGCGCGGTCCTGCAAGGCGTGACCTTGCTCTACGCACTTGGACCGGTCGGCCGGGTGCCGCGCAGCTTCACTGTCCTCGCCTATGGGCGAATCTCAGGCATTCCCATCGGGGCAACGCTGGCGGTCGTTCTTGGCGTCCTGATCGCGCTGCTGCTGCGACATTTGCCGCTCGGCCGGCAGATCTACGCGCTCGGAGACGATGCGAATTCCGCTCGCCTTGTCGGGTTGCGGCGGACACACATCCTGATGCTCGTCTACGGCACCTCGGGTTTCTGCTGCGCGGCGACCGGGCTTTATCTCGCCGCGAGGTTCGGGGTCGGACAACCCTATACCGGCGTCAACTACACATTGGCCTCGATCACCCCGGTGGTGCTCGGCGGCACGTTGCTGAGCGGCGGCAAAGGCGGCGTGATCGGCACGCTGTTCGGCGCCTTCCTGATCGCGCTCCTGAACAATTTGCTCAATTTCATGGACGTATCGAAGCACTATCAACTGGTGGCGCAGGCGGTCATTATCATCCTTGCCGTCTCCGTCCATGTCGAACGTCGCAGGATGGAGTGACCAGGGGATGTCAGGCTCCGTCGAAATCGCCGGCCCGGTCGCACCGTCCTGGTCGGTCCGCACCGTCATGGCACGCTATGGTGTAGCCCTCGCACTGCCGCTGCTGCTCCTGCTCGGCGGCGTGATGTCGCCGGCCTTCATCAGTGCCGGCAATGTATCCAACTTGCTGCTGCAAGTCGCGCCGCTCGCGATCGTCGCCATGGGACAAAGCCTGGTGATGGTCGTTCGCGGCCTCGATCTCTCGGTCGCCTCGATGATGGCGACCGCCGCGGTGATCGCGACCGGCTTCTCGGGGGCCGACCAGGATGTCCCTGCCATCGTCGCGATGGCGGCGGTGGTCGCTATCGTCGTCGGCCTGCTCAACGGCTTCCTCGTCACCAAGCGCCAGGTATCCCCGTTCCTGGCAACGCTCGCGACGATGATCCTGCTTCAGGGATTCAGGTTTGCCTATACGCAAGGCGCGCCGTCCGGAAACGTGCCCCCTTTCTTGCGTCTGCTCGGCTCCGGCAAATTCCATGGCGTGCCCTACAACGCGCTGGTTCTGTTGGTGCTGGCGGCGGTGCTGGCCGTCGTCCTGCATCGCTCCGCATTCGGACGGAGGATTTTTATCGTCGGCGGCAATCCGGTGACCGCGCGCCTGTTCGGCATCCGCTCCGACGCGGTCACGATTGCCTGCTACCTGATCTCGAGCTGCCTTGCGGCCGTCGCCGGGCTGATCCTGAGCGGCTATGTCGGGCTCGTCGACAACTGGGTGGGACAAGGCTACGAGCTCGATTCCATCGTCGCCTGTGTCGTTGGACGGGTGTCGCTGCGCGGCGGCCGCGGTTCGATCCTCGGCGCGCTCACTGGAACCGCGATCATCGTCATTCTCGCCAACGAGGTGCTGTTGCTCGGCGTGCCGGTCCAGGCACAATTGATCATCAAGGGCATCGTCATCGTGCTCGCCGCCGCGATCTACACTCGCAGGGATGTATCATAGACATTGTCGCCGTGACCGAGATGGAGGCGTTGGCACCGGCAAAATCACCGAAATGGCCCCGCTTTCGGCGACGTTCCGCGGCCTCAGGCCCGAAAGTGCCGCATCGACGCATCGTTATGCTGCAATGCGGCAATTCGCATGCTGCTATGCAATGGCATGCATGGACATTGGCATCTGGTATACATAGATTGCCCTTCGAGATGAGACAGCATTACTGACCATCTCGAGAAAGGGAATTCTGATGTCCAAGACCGCTTCCGTCGCCCTCGCGCCCTCCAACTCGCTATTCGCCCGCTTCATGGCCACGATTGACCGCTTCCTGATGGCGAGCGCCGAGATCTCCAACCACAATGGCGATCTGCCCCGCTTCGGCCTCTAAGGACGAGGCCATGACCTGGCGCGTCGAATTGTCGCGCCGGTTGTAAAAGCTGCGATCTCCTACTTTTGAAGAATGGCCCCGCTTGGCGGGGCCATTTCTATTTGGGAATTGGTCCATTCGCGCAACCTCGCAAACAAGGTTGCGTCAAAAGCGCACAACGGGCCCGAGCGCGCTTGATGCTTGGCATAATGAATACAACAATGCCACCGAAGCTCGCTCGAAAAAACAGAAGCGCTCATTGGAGGATTCATGACGGACATGGTGCAGGCAACAACGGCTCCTACAGCCACACGCGTCAGCGACACGTATCGCTGGGCGCAATTGGCGATCGGCGTAGCGGCCATGGTGATGATCGCCAATTACCAATATGGCTGGACGTTCTTCGTCCCCGACATCCAGAAGAAGTTCGGTTGGGATCGCGCCTCGATCCAGTGGGCCTTTACTCTGTTTGTTTTGTTCGAGACCTGGCTGGTGCCGATCGAAGGATGGTTCGTCGATAAATACGGTCCGCGCCTCGTCGTGCTCGTCGGCGGCGTGCTCTGCGCGATCGGCTGGGCGATCAACGCGCAGGCCACCACGCTCAACGGCTACTATCTCGGCATGATCGTCGCGGGCATCGGCGCCGGCGGCGTCTACGGCACCTGCGTCGGAAACGCGCTGAAATGGTTTCCCGACAAGCGCGGGCTCGCCGCTGGTATCACGGCCGCAGGCTTCGGCGCAGGCTCCGCGCTCACCGTCGCGCCGATCCAGGCCATGATCAAGGACACTGGTTTCCAGACCACGTTCCTCTATTTCGGCCTGGGGCAAGGCCTCATCATCTGCATTCTCGCGTTCTTCCTGCTCGCGCCGAAGCCCGGCCAGGTGCCGAACGTGGTGGCGAATGCCGCGCTGGTTCAGACGCGGCGTAACTACCAGCCGACGGAAGTTCTGCGTCAGCCGATCTTCTGGTTGATGTACTTCATGTTCGTCATCGTCGGCGCCGGCGGCCTGATGGTGACGGCGAATTTGAAGCCGATCGCGGTCGACTGGAAGGTCGATGCCGTGCCGGTCACGCTGATCGGCATGACCATGACCGCGGTGACGTTCGCAGCGACCATCGACCGCGTTCTCAACGGCCTGACGCGTCCGTTCTTCGGCTGGATCTCCGACATGATCGGCCGCGAGAACACGATGTTCATCGCCTTCGGCATGGAAGGCTTCGGCATCTGGATGCTCTATCTCTGGGGCCAGGATCCGATCTGGTTCGTGATCCTGTCGGGCTTCGTGTTCTTTGCCTGGGGTGAGATCTACTCGCTGTTCCCCTCGACCTGCACCGACACGTTCGGCGCGAAGTTTGCGACCACCAATGCCGGCCTGCTCTACACCGCGAAAGGCACGGCCGCGTTGCTGGTGCCGCTCGCGAACTATGTGCAGCAGACCTCCGGCCATTGGGACAACGTCTTCATCCTCGCGGCCGGCGCCAACATCCTGGCCTCGCTGCTCGCGCTCCTGGTGCTCAAACCCTGGCGCAAGGTCGTCGTCGCGCAATCGACGATCTGACGCCCGCCCAAACACGCTCGCACCTGACGCCCGGCCCTCGTGGCCGGGCGTTTCGTTTTGTGCGAAGCACCAATTATTCTCAACATCCGAACGGAACCCCGGACTTTCTTGAGCCGCCCCGAAGATAGGGCTTGCATTCTGGGATATGGTATACCAAGTTTCCCGCCGCGCTTGCGACGATAAGACACAATGTTTGCGACATCTGGTCATCTTGGCAAATGATGTCGACAAGAAAGGCGCCAGGGAGGTTGTTGATGATGTCCAGCACTGATGGCGCCGTGACCGCTGCGCCCCTTCGAACCGGTTTCCGTTGGTTCCAGCTCGCCATGGGTATCGTTTGCATGGCGATGATCGCCAACCTGCAATATGGCTGGACGCTATTCGTCGATCCGATCGATGCGGCCCACCATTGGGGACGCGCGGCGATCCAGCTGGCCTTCACCATCTTCGTCGTCACCGAGACCTGGCTCGTGCCAATCGAAGCCTGGTTCGTCGATAAATACGGCCCGCGCATCGTCATCATGTTCGGCGGCGTGATGATCGCGGCCTCCTGGATTCTCAACTCCTATGCCGACTCGCTTGCCCTGCTTTATGCGGCCGCGGTCGTCGGCGGCATGGGCGCGGGCGCCGTGTACGGGACTTGCGTCGGCAACGCGCTGAAATGGTTTCCCGATCGCCGCGGTCTCGCCGCCGGCGCGACGGCCGCAGGCTTCGGCGCGGGCGCCGCGCTTACGGTCGTGCCGATCGCGATCATGATCGCATCGAGCGGCTACCAGAGTGCGTTCCTCAAATTCGGCATCGGCCAGGGCCTGGTCGTGTTCGTGCTCGCCTTCTTCATCCAGCCGCCGCGGATCTCGATTCCGCCGAAGAAGAAGCAGCTCAATCTGCCGCAGACCAAGATCGACTTCACCCCGCCGCAGGTGCTGCGTGCGCCTATTTTCTGGGTGATGTATCTCGTTTTCGTCATGGTCGCATCCGGCGGCCTGATGACCGCGGCGCAGATCGCCCCGATCGCACACGACTTCAAGATCGCCGACACGCCGGTCACGCTCCTCGGCTTCCAGATGGCGGCGCTGACCTTCGCCATCTCGCTCGACCGCATCTTCGACGGCTTCGGCCGGCCGTTCTTCGGCTGGGTGTCCGATACGATCGGCCGCGAGCACACCATGTTCATCGCGTTCGGCACGGCGGCGTTGATGCTGCTGACGCTGTCGGCCTATGGCCACGTTCCGATCGTGTTCGTGCTCGCGACCGCGGTCTATTTCGGCGTGTTCGGCGAGATCTACTCGCTGTTCCCCGCGACTTGCGGCGACACCTTCGGCTCGAAATACGCGACGACCAACAACGGCATGCTCTACACCGCGAAGGGCACCGCATCCCTGCTCGTCCCGCTCGCAAGCGTGATCTCGACCGCCTACGGCTGGAAGGCTGTGTTCGTGGTAGCGGTGGCGCTGAACGCGACCGCTGCGTTGATGGCGCTGTTCGTGATCAAGCCGCTGCGCCGCTCCTTCATCCTGGGCAAGGAGGCCGAGAGCGCCAACGCCGCCAGCGCCAAGACCGGTCGCAAAGACCGAGACGGCGTAGCGACCACACGCAGTCACGTCGGTCAGAAGGGGCGCAGCAATGCGCCCCTTTCTTTTTGGCGCGCGGCAAACGTCAGCATGGCTGCCGCAAGATTTTTCGGATCGGCCAAATCCAGCGCTTGACGATTGGCATAATGTATACCACTCTTGCCTCATCATTCACCCAGGGAGGTTGCAATGCTGGTCGGAGACATTCTGCGCAAGAAGACACCCCGCGTTGTCACGGTGCGAATGAACGAAACGGTGGGTATCGCCGCCAAGCTGATGCGCGCCAACAACATCAGCGCGCTGGTGGTGAAGGACGTGGTCCGCTCCGAAGGCAACACCGCGGTCGGCATGTTCACCGAGCGCGACGTGGTGCGCGCCGTCGCCGATCACGGCGCGGGCGCCGTCAACGTCAAGGTCTCGCAGCTCGTGTCGGTGCAGCAGCTGGTCTCCTGCACCTCGAGCGACACGATCGAGCACGTCCGGCATCTGATGAACCGGAATCACATCCGCCACCTGCCGGTGATCGACGATTACAGCCTCGTCTCCGTCATCAGCATGCGCGACATTGTCGCTGCCGTTGACGAAGCGATCAACGGCGCGCCGCAACGCAGCCTAAAGCGGCAACAGTCTTCCCCTGCGACAACCGCCCCCGGCTCGGACACCTCCGAGCCGGACCGGATCTTCGTCCCAAAATTCCGCGACCCCCGCGAGGATTTCATGAAAATCTGCATCTACGGCGCCGGCGCGATCGGCGGATATCTCGGCGTGCAGCTTGCGCGCGCTGGCGCCGATGTCAGCCTGGTCGCGCGCGGCGCTCACCTGGCCGCGATGCGCGAGCGCGGCCTGACGCTGCTCGTCGGCGAAGAGAAGCACATCGTCCATCCGCGCTGCACCGATGATGCGGCCGAGCTCGGCGTACAGGACTACGTCATCATCATGCTGAAGGCGCATTCGATCACCGGCGTGATCGAGAGGATGCAGCCGCTGCTCGGGCCCGCACACCCGCATCGTCACCGCGGTCAACGGCATCCCCTATTGGTATTTCCACAAGCACGGCGGCGATTACGAGAACGCGACGCTGGAGAGCATCGATCCCGGCGGGCGGCAATGGCGCGAGCTCGGCGCCGAGCGCGCCATCGGCTGCATCGTCTATCCCGCGACCGAGATCGAGGCGCCCGGCGTGATCCGCCACGTCTACGGCAACAATTTCCCGCTCGGCGAGCCCTCCGGCGAGATCACGAGCGACGTGCAGCGCCTCGCCGACCTCTTCGTCGCGGCCGGCCTGAAGGCGCCGGTGCTCGATCGCATCCGCGACGAGATCTGGCTCAAGCTGTGGGGCAATGTCTGCTTCAACCCGATCAGCGCGCTGACGCACGCAACGCTCGACGTGATCTGCACCGATCCCGCGACCCGCGCGCTATCGCGTGCGATCATGGTGGAGACGCAAGGCATCGCCGAAACTTTCGGCGTCAAGTTCCGCGTCGATGTCGAGCGCCGCATCGAAGGCGCCCGCAAGGTCGGCGCGCACAAGACCTCGATGCTCCAGGATCTCGAGCGCGGCCGGCCGATGGAGATCGATCCGCTCGTCACCGTGGTTCAGGAGATGGGCCGGCTGACCGGGCATCCCACGCCGGCGCTGGATTCGGTGCTGGCGATGGTGACCCAGCGCGCCCGCATCGCCGGCCTCTATGACGGCGTCACGGCACCAAGCGATCCCCGCGCGCTGGCGGTGGCGTGATGGCGGCCGAGATGAAGAAATGGATCCGCTTCCGCCACGCCGGTGCGACCGGCTTCGGCGTGCTGACGCCTAACGGCATCAGCGCGCATGACGGCGAGATGTTCGGCCGCAACGCGCCCAACGGCAAGACGCTAGCGCTGTCGGAGGTCGAGCTGCTCGCGCCCTGCGCCCCCAGCAAGATCGTCGCGCTCTGGAATAATTTTCACGCGCTCGCGGCCAAGCTGAACCAGCCCGAGCCGCCGGAGCCGCTCTATCTCTTGAAAGCCACCACCAGCATCACGACGCCCGGCGCCGTGATCCGCCGTCCCTCTCTATTACGACGGCAAGACGACCTATGAGGGCGAGCTCGGCATCGTCATCGGCAAGACCTGCGCCCGCGTCTCGCCGGCCGAGGCCGACAGCTTCATCTTCGGCTACACCTGCGTCAACGACATCACCGCCAACGACATCCTGACAAGCGACCCCACCTTCCCGCAATGGGCCCGCGCCAAGGGCATCGACGATTACGGCCCGTTCGGCCCCGTCATCGCGACCGGCCTCGATCCGGCAAGGCTCACCGTGCGCACCATCCTCAACGGCGCCGAGCGGCAGAACTATCCGATCGCGGACATGATCTTCAGCGCGCAGGAACTGGTCAGCAAGATCTCCCACGACATGACCCTGCTCCCCGGTGACCTCATTGCGGTGGGGACCTCGGTCGGCGTCGGCGTGATGAAGGAGCCGGTCAACACTGTCACGGTGGCGATCGACGGCATCGGCGAGCTGACGAACGAGTTTCGGCTGTAACCCCCGCTGTCATTCCGGGGCGCGACAAAGTCGCGAGCCCCGGAATGACGATTGAGGGTCCGGGCTACACCGCCCCCAATTTCGGAAAAACCCCGCCCCACCCCGCGCCGTCCTCCACCGACCGCCTGACGCAACCAGCCGTGGATTGCTCGCCCGGAAACGTCCGGCAACCCGCGCGCCCCTTGATCTCGGTTCGGCACTCCAATAGCAATCATGGCGATATTGTGTTCCGGCGTGGGGACGTCACGATGTGGCTGTTTTTCTTGGTTGCCTGGTTTGTCTTGCTCGCCGCCATCGCGCTTCTCGCCCCGCAGGCGTTCGGTTACGACATCACCCACCTGCCCGCCCTGTTTGCGGGCCTGCCCATGCCGCAGCGCATCGCCACCGGCGCGACCCTGGCGGTCGGGCTGACACTGATCGGTGCCTCCGCCTGGCGGCTCTCGCGCCAGGACCGACGCCTCGACAAGCTGCGCGACCGCCTCAAGAAGACCCGGGAAGACGTCGTCGTCGCCCACGCCCTGCAAAATCACCTCGATGCCACGGTCCAGCACCTGATCGAGAGCGATCCGAGGGAGGCCGTCTCCGCGCTCCACGACAAGCTGGGCGAGACCGAGCAGCGCGCCCTGCTCCAGCAGGGTCGCAATCAGTCCACCGACATGCACGACCAGCTCGCCGAAATCCGCCGCCGCCAACAGGGGCTGCGCGAGATGGTCGGCAAGGTCGCCGAGCAGCGCCGCGCGGTCGAGCCGGTCTTCACCGAGATCCGCGACCGCCAGAACCAGCTCGAGCGATCCCTGCACGACCTCGAGACCGACGACCGCAAGAACAACCTCGCCGACCGGCTGAAGGATATCGACCGCGATGTATCGACGCTGCTGGGCCGGGTGAACGCGGTGCAGGACACCTTCTCGACGCTCAACCAGTACAAGGAAGATCTGGCGAAATCCCATGCCGAGCTGGTGCCGCTGCGGTCGTCCGACGCCGGGATCAACACCCTGATCGGCGAGCTCAGCCTCAGCCATGACCGCCTTGCCAAGACCATCGACGAGCTCGAGACCGGCGGCGAGGCCCCGCTCAGCGCACGCGTCGAGACGCTGTCGAAAAACAAGATCGAGATCGAGCAGCGCCTCGCCCATATCGACGACAGCGCCAACATCCTGAGAGGCATCCGGCTCGATTTCGAGGAGCTCGGTCAGCGTCGGGCCCAGCTCGAACGCTCGCTCGCCGACGTCGAGACCGATCCCGACGGCCAGACGCTGGCCGACCGCCAGAACGCGCTGAACGATTTCATCATCCAGTCGCGCCAGCGCCTCGGCGCCTTGCAGGAGACGCTGGCGACGCTCAACGTCTTCAAGACGGAGCTGTCGAAGTCGCAGGCCGACCTCGTGCCGCTAAAGGCGCCGGTGTTCGGCATCGAGGCGATGATCGCCGACGTCAGCACCACCCGCGATCTCCTGGCCCAGGCCGTTGGCGAGATCGAGGCCAACGGCGATGTCACCCTCACCTCGCGCGTCGATGCGCTCACCAGGAGCAAGCGCGAGGTCGAAGACCGGCTCGCCCGCATCTTCGACAATTTCAACGCGCTCGATGCCCTGCGCAAGGACATCGGCGGCATCTTCTCGACCATCCGCAACAGCCTGAACCGGATCGGGTGAACGACGCACATTGCGATCGAACCGCGATCCGCGTCCCCGCGACCAATCGCACATGCGCTTCATCCTCGGCTTCCTGTCTGCCCTGCTCGGCGCGCTCGCCGGCTGGTCCGGCCTTGCCGCGCTGGTGGTCATGCTGGCGGGCCCGGACCGCGACGGCGGCATCGCCATGGGGGCCTTCTTCGACATTGGCCCGATCGGCGGCGTGGTCGGCCTGGTCGCGGGCGTCTGGCTGTTCGTGCGTTTCGGCATCGTCCGCAATGCTGAGCCACCACCCGCCGCGGAAACCTCCGATCCCGCACCTAGCCGCGCGACGCGGCTGTCCGTTCCCTTTGCAGCTACCGTTCTCCTGATCCTCGCAGTCCTTGGCTATTGGGGATGGTACGAATTCATCCGCTCGCCCTATCTCAGTCACGGCTTCATGACGCTCGCAATCGAGTTTCGCCTCCCCGCTGGCATGACACTGCCGGACAAGGAGGAGGACGTGCATATCGAGGTCGAGGAAGCCAAAGGATATGCCAACGCCATGTTGCCGGCGAACTGGCGCGCCCATGAAGGTGACCGCAAGGCGATCATCGCGTCCACGTCGCTGATGTACAAAACACGTCACCGCGCCGTCAGCCTGACGCTCCCGGGTGTGCCAACGCAGAGCTGGCCGATCGATCTTCCCTCCGATCCGGATCCCACGCCCGGCTTTTCGCCGTGGCGCGTTGCGAGCGAACCATCGCCCACAAAGATCGAGATGCATTTCCGTCTCAGCGCCGACCGCTGACGAACACGCGGCGCTCCGAAACATTTCGACACACATCACATCTCCGCGCGCCCGATAGATGCCGCCAACAAGTCGCGGGCGTGCCGCACTGCGGACGCATTCGGCCGTCCTTCTGTGAGGCGTGTCTGGGGGCACGGCATGGCCGTGTTTGGACCAAACCTTCTAGGGGTATGACTGTGAAGAAGATTGTATTTGTTCTGGGTGCGACGCTTGCTCTGGTGACGGCTGCGAACGCTGCGGATCTGCCGCGCCGGCAGCCCGTCTACGTCCAGCAACAGGCGCCGATCGGCAAGATGCCGATTGGCAAGAGCCCGATTGGAAAGGCCCCGATCGGCAAGGCGCCCGGCCCGGTTGCGGCGCGCTACTGACGCGTAGCGGACCACGCGCAGGATTTGCGTAAGCAGCCGACAGTCGAGGGGCCCCGCGTGACGAACAAACCTGATCGATCGGGATCCTGCATCCTTGCAGGGTTCGCGCTTGCGACCATGCTTGCGTGCACGCTGCCAAAGGTCTCGGCCCACGAAGCGAACAAGCGCATGGCCGACGCCAATGCGCTTGTCTCGACCGACACCGCGTCACGACCGCAGGCGCAAGCGACGCGGCGCTCCGTCGCGCGGGCGGAGAAAGGTCCCTATTACGTCGACTTCCGCGCGCGGACGGCGGCGAGTTGGGGCCATGCCTTCGTCTGGTATGGCAAGACCAGCGAGCGCGCCGTCGAGGTCGCGGGCCTTACGCCTGCCGGCGACACCTGGCGCTACGTACTCGGGCATCTCACCTGGGTGCCGTCCGAGACCGGCGCGAGCTACGGCGATCTCGATCCGGAATATCTGACCGCGAGCTATCGCGTCTACCTGAACGAAGCCGACGCCAAGCGCGTGTTCGCCTACATCAAGAAGCTGCAGGCAAGCTCGCCGGTCTGGAACGCCGAGACCACCAACTGTACCGGTTTCATCGGCGACATCGCCGAGTTCATGGGACTGAAAGTCCCATACCGCTGGCAGCGCCCGGAAAACTTCGTCAACAGCCTCAAGGACGCGAACGGCGGCCGCCAGATGGTGCGGCTGTCGGCGGAGTAGCGGCCAGGCTGCTGGCGAAACTGCGCCGGGCCCCAATAGGCGGGAAGCGGCTTAGGTACGACAGAGACGATCCACGCGCATCGGTCGAGTGCTCACGTTGCCAGCAGACGGGTATCTTGCCGTTTCTCTCAAATCGTCGGGTGATTACGCCCGGTTCAATGATGAAGTCGCGGCCGAGATCGAGGTCGCGGGCTATCCTGATGCCCATATACCTTTCGCACACTCGCAGGCCAATGTGTGGCCGGACCAGTGTCTCGTCGGTCTTGCCGATCCATTCTGGAATGGTACCGGTTATCCTTCACCCCAATGCGTCGCGCCCATAGCAACAGCGAGAACAAAATCACGCTGGGCAAGCACCAAATCATCAGCCAATAGAGCACGGTCCCGATCATGATCGGTCGCCTGACTTGCTTCGGCGTCGTGATGACAGTCCCGCCTCGTTAGCGAGCCATAGTCTAGATCAGCGCGGCTGGCGGCGGCGGACCGTCTTGAACGCGTGTCTTGCTTGTGTCTCGGCGGACTTTTCAAACGCAGCTTGAACGTCAGCACGACTTTAAAGAACCGGAGTGGGCACGACGCTCGGTACGCAGCCACCTAAGCTCAAGACCCAGTCAGGGAAAGTTGTCCTGAAGTACAGTTGTCCTCAGGCGCATTGTCCTCAGGTACAGGTCGGCCTCATGACGACCTACCCGCAAAAGATCACCTTCGGCGAGATGCGCGAGTCAGGTGTTCGCGATGTGCTGATCCATTACTGTGATTACCGCTGCGGCCATCACACTGGCGCGGCTTGCCCGGTGTCTGGTAGCCCCGCGCTGGCGGCGCGCTGTAGGGCTTCTGTGTAGCCTTGGCGCAGACGCCTGTAGCGCCTATACCTTCGTTACGTACCTGCGGCGCATTCCCCGATGCTCGCCGCGCCCACCGAGCGCATCGTAACCTCGAGTTCAGCGCGCAGGATATCGAGCACCCGTCCAACCCCTTCCTGGCAGGTTTTTGATCGCAACGCGTTCCAGGTCGAATACGTTGAGGGCTTGCGATACACTTGTGATGTCGGCCATCGTGGTCACTTCGGCCGCCCAGGCGATCGCGTCACGCGTGCTATTTAGGGGGCCCGGCAAGCCGGTGTACGCAAACAATGGGCTCGCGGCGACGAACTCTAGAAAACGGCGCCGGCAGAGCATCAACTTGATGTCTGCTAACATGATATCATTCAGGCAAAAGGAAAAGCGCAAGAGGAGGATAGCAATGCTCAGGCAGATCATCCTGATTTGTGCCTCGTTTATTCTGGCGGCCAATTCGGCCAATTCTCAGCAATCTCCGCCAAACTCCGAGAAGGCAAAGCAAATTGAAGCCCTCGTCAACAAGGCGGCGACTATTGTCGACGCCAAGGGAAAGGCGGCTCTCTCCGAATTTCGCGAACGAGGAAGCGAGTGGTGGTCCGGTGACGTCTACATATTTTCGTATTCGCCCGAAGGCACAGTTCTTCTTAATCCCGCCTTTCCGGCACGGGAAGGACATGCATACCATGGAGAGACAGACAAGAAGGGCAAGCCTTTTCACGATGAACTAATCAAGATGGCACAGACGAGGGGATCGGGATGGGTCGACTACTGGCTTCCCAAACCCGGCCAGACTGAGCCGTCGCAGAAGTGGAGCTACGTTAAGGCGGTGAAAGCTGAAGGGGTCGTTTTAGTTGGCGCGGGTTTCTATCCCGAGTGACTTGTTACGTCCGGTCACCAATGTCCGCGTCAGTCGTACGCGACCGGGTTGAGCCAGCGGCAAGTCCGGGCATGGTCCGCCATGCCAGCGACCAAGTTCCGCAAGTCACGGCTCGACCTCGGTCGCCGTGAAACCAGCCCAGACGAGATAGAGCCCGATCACGAGGGCGGGCGTCAAATATAGATAGTAGTGCTCGGCATATCGCATCTGCTCTAGCATCTGGGACCAAGCGTCGGGCGCTAGAAAAAGGAGCAGCACGCCCTTTGCGAGGCTCAGCCATCCGAACAGCGTAACGACGATGGGCAGCGCGCCGCCAGTCCAGACATTGTGCCCGAGCACAATCGCGACGCCCATCGCGAGACTGATTGTGGCGTAGACCAGCATTACCGGTCCGTCGGCAACTGACTTTTCGATGATAGCACTTCCCCGCATCAGAAGCGCCACCACCAACACAAGCGTGAAAAGACCGATTGCCCTTGCAAGAAAAACGGTGAGGCGAGACATGCGAACTTTCTCCAACTTTAAGCAGCACCGCGCGGGATGGACATTTTGTGTGATAGCATGTTGCCGCTTGTGTCTTGACCTCATGACCCGAGAAATGAGTTTACAGCGTTGGGGCTGCGGCAGGATCGCCTTCGCGCCCCTGCGCGGCAACTGGAGTATCCCCACCGCGACGCAAACAGGAACGTGTACGATGACTGAGACCGTCACGGTGCGCGGCGCGTGATGATCTTGCGATCCGAGCGCTCAATCGAGCGTTCGAGGTCAGAACCGAGATCGCCAAGGTCTGCCTTGAAATGGCCGACAAGTGCGGCGAGCCGCCGCTGAGTGAGCAGGATTGATGGAACTGAAGGACCGTAGGATCGCTCGGATATCGTGAGACTTGGAGGAGATGGCGATGAGCGACGACGACACGCAAACGATGACCATCGACGGGCAGGTCCACACCTATATGACAAACGCATTCGCGGACGAGGCGGAGAAGTTGATCGCAGCGCTCGTTGAGAAGGGCGTCCCCGGCAAGCTTAGGCCGGGTCGCAGTTACATCACGCGCATTCCCGACTTTCCAGAAAACACGCGAGAAGCACGCCGCAAGCAGAGGGAAGCTATCAGCCTCGGCGTTCGCGACATCTGGTTGGTCGGAGAGATCGAAGAGGCCGACCGGACATACCGTCCGAGCCCTCCGACCGTTTGATTGGAACCGCTGCCAGCCCGCCGTCGGAGAGGTGCGGCATCGCGCCCCGTGTGCCCGGCGCGCTATCCACCGCAAGCTGTAGCGGCTTGTCTGTTCCGCGTGCCACGACGATCTTGCATCGCATGGGCACCAAATCACGCGAGGACTGCTCCGAAGTCCGGCGCTATCCCTACACGCGAAGCCATCTGGTCGCGCTGCGGGCGAGAAAGATTTCGGCCAGCGATCCGCCGTCGACGTGGTGGCCGGGCGAGCGGTGAATGATGATGAGGGAGCGACGATGAACGGAAGCCGCTACTACGTGGTGCGATCAGAGGGCACGAAATACGGCATAGGCTTTGGCAGCGCGCTCGCTATCGCCATCAGCTACACCACCAACAAGTCGATCCTCTGGGCGATCATCCACGGCATTCTGGGCTGGCTGTACGTGATCTACTTCGCACTATTCGGGTCGTAGCCTTCGCCGGTGTGCAATCACTCCAGCATCACTACCAACCAAGAGGCGATCATCCGCCTCTTTCGCGTCATCAACAGGTGCGTCGGCAACCTCGCACCGATGCCGGGCGTGTTTCCGGATTATCCGGCTCCGGTGGTCCGCAGCACCGAGACCGGGCGCGATCAGCACGTTCATCAGGAACAGAGCGAGGTCGGCCTCGCCCTTGGCGACGACCGCGACCACCTCCGCCGGCGTCGGCTGAGCCTTCATCTTGGCCGTCATCGCCTCGGTGATGCCGAGGCGGTCGACCACCTTCGCGATTGAATAGCCGATCGCGCTCGCCGGGATCGAGGCGACCGATTGCGCCTTCAGCAGCGTCGCCTTGAGCGGCTCCGGCGTGGAGATATCAGGCTTCGCCGCGCCCGCGCGCACTGCGACGCCGAGGCCGACCCGCGCGACATCGAGCGTTGGACCGGCCGCGAACTTGGCTCGGGCGGATATGCCGCGAGAAGGCGAAGGTGTGTCTTGCGATGTCGGAGCGAGTTACTTGTGGCCGCGAGCGCAATTTTATGATTGTCATCCTGAGGTGTGAGCTGCGCGGTGCCGCGCAGCTCACACCTCAGGATGACGGAGCAATAATCGTGCGCCCCAATTATCCGCCCCGCGGAATCACCCCACCGCTCGCATGACGCCCCGCTCCCACCGCAGACACCCTGCAATAGACATTTCCCGACCCCGGCGGCATCCTCCTCGCATCAACCGACAACAGAGCCTGCCACGCAGGCGGGGGAAACAGACAATGTTGCAGACACGGTTCACCAAACTCGTCGGCGTCGAGCACCCCATTGTCCAGGGCGGCATGCAATGGGTCGGGCGTGCCGAGCTGGTCGCGGCCGTTGCCAACGCCGGCGCGCTTGGCTTCATCACGGCGCTGACCCAGCCGACGCCGGAGGATCTCAGGAAGGAAATCGCGCGCTGCCGCGACCTCACCGACAAGCCCTTTGGCGTCAACCTGACCATCCTGCCCGCGATCAAGCCGCCGCCTTACGCCGAATATCGCGCCGCCATCATCGAGAGCGGCATCACGGTGGTCGAGACCGCCGGCAACAAGCCGCAGGAGCATGTCGACGAGTTCAGGAAGCATGGCGTCAAGGTCGTGCACAAATGCACCAGCGTCCGCCACGCGCTCTCGGCCGAGCGGATGGGTGTCGACGCCATCTCGATCGACGGGTTCGAATGCGCCGGTCACCCCGGCGAGGACGACACGCCCGGCCTGATCCTGATCCCGGCCGCCGCCAACAAGATCAAGATCCCGATGATCGCCTCGGGCGGCTTTGCCGACGCGCGCGGCCTCGTTGCTGCCCTGGCGCTCGGGGCCGAGGGCATCAACATGGGCACCCGCTTCATGGCGACCAGGGAAAGCCCGATCCACCAGTCCATCAAGGAGAAGATCGTCGCCAATGACGAGCGCGAGACCGAGCTGATCTTCCGCACCATGCGCAACACCTCGCGCGTCGCCAGAAACGAGATCTCGACCAAGGTCGTCGCCATGGAAAAGGAAGGCGCCAAGTTCGAGGACATCCGCGAGCTCGTCGCCGGCGCCCGCGGCAAGATGGTCTACGCGACCGGCAATTCGGACGAAGGCATCTGGTCGGCCGGCCAGGTGCAGGGCCTGATCCAGGACATCCCGAGCTGCGGCGAGCTCATCTCCCGCATCGTGCGCGAAGCCGAAACCATCATCCGCAGCCGGCTCGAAGGCATGATCGTTCACCCACAACGCGAAGCTGCGGAATAATCACTTCAAGAAGCGAGAGTAATTCATGAAGGCTTATGTCTATGGCCCTGAAGGCGCTAGGATTTCCGACGTCGCTCAACCAAAGCCTAAAGGCAGCCAGGTGCTGGTTTGCGTCCGCGCCTGCGGGCTGAACCGCGCCGACACCGGCATGCGCAAGGGCCACGCCCATGGCGCGGCCGGCGGGGTCGGCACCGTGCTCGGCATGGAATGGGCCGGCGAGGTCGCCGAGCTCGGACCTGACGCAAAGGGCGTCAAGGTCGGCGACCGCATCATGGGCTCGGGCGGCGCGGCCTTCGCTGAATATACGCTGGCCGACCACGGCCGGTTGTTTCACGCGCCCTCGAACATGAACTTCGAGGAGGCAGCCACCCTGCCCGTCGCGCTTGCGACCATGCACAACGCCGTCGTCACCGTCGGCGGCGTGCAGCCCGGACAGGCTGTGCTGATCCAGGGCGCAAGCTCCGGCGTCGGACTGATGGCGATGCAGATCGCCAAGCTCAAGGGTGCCAGGCTCGTGATCGGCTCATCGACCGATTCCTATCGTCGCGGCCGGCTGAAGGAATATGGCGCCGACCTCGCGGTCGACTCCTCCGATCCGAAATGGGTCGACGAGGTGCTGAAGGCGACGAATGGCGAAGGCGTCGACCTCATCGTCGACCAGGTCTCGGGCCAAGTCGCCAACCAGAACCTTGCCGCCGCCAGGATCAAGGGCCGCATCGTCAATGTCGGCCGGCTCGGCGGCACCCACGCCGATTTCAACTTCGACCTGCATGCCGCGCGCCGCATCAACTATATCGGCGTCACCTTCCGCACCCGCACCATCGAGGAGGTCCGCGAGATCTTTGACGAGGTCCGCAAGGACATCTGGGGCGCGGTCGAATCGCGAAAACTGCAACTGCCGATCGACAAGGTGTACGCGTTCGACGACATCGACCGGGCGTTCGAGCACATGGAGGCGAACAAGCATCTCGGCAAGATTGTCGTGACGGTGTAGCCGCGGCGGACGGTGTCGGAACAAAAGCGAGATTCGCCGCTCTCACCGCTCGTCATGGCCGGGCTTGACCCGGCTACGCCAAGGCTTCGCCGGGCACTCGGTCCAGGGCCGGCGAAGCTTCAGCGAAGAAGGCAAGCCCGGGCAAAACCGAGTTGGAGGCCTCGCTCTTGCAACTCACTTGCGACTGAAGCTGCGGATCATCGCTTGATGTTCACGGGCGGGCTGCTAAATCCCCCGCCATGACATCCCAACACAGCAAGACATCGGTCGCGGCAATCTCGATCCTCGCCAGCGGCGGCATGGCGGCGGCCAAATTCGCGGTCGGCATCGCGATTGGCTCGCTCGCGCTGATCTCCGAGGCCCTGCACTCCTCGATCGACCTCGTGGCAACCATCATCACCTGGGCGGTGGTGCGGGTCTCGGACAAGCCGGCCGACGACGAGCATCATTACGGCCACGGCAAGCTGGAGAGCATCTCCGCGCTCGGCGTCACCGCGCTGCTCTACGTGCTCGCCGGCGGCATCCTGGTCGAGGCCTATAGCCGCATCCGCGAGGGATCACCGCCGCCGACCATCACCGCGGTTCCGTTCGTCGTGCTGGTGATCGATATCGTCGTAAACCTGTGGCGTGCCCAGGCGCTGCACCGTGCCGCCCGGGAAACCAGGAGCCAGGCGCTCGCCGCGGATGCGCTGCATTTCGCGTCCGATGTCATGGGCTCGTTCGCCGTGATTATCGGCCTGATCCTCGCCGCCCTCGGCTTCTGGTGGGGTGACGCCGCAGCGGCAGCCGCCGTCGCCGTGATGATCGCTCTACTCGGCCTGCGCATGGCCGGCTCGACGGTGCAGACGCTGGTCGACCGCGCGCCGGAAGGTGCACAGGAGAAGGCCACGGCCGCAATTCGCCGCGTGCCCGGGGTGATCGACGTGGAGCGGCTGCGGGTGCGTATGGTCGGGGCGACCACGTTCATCGATACCATCGCAAAAGTGCCGCGAACCTACCCGATCGACCGCATCGAGGAGATCAAGCGCAAGGCGCAAGCCGCCGTCGACAAGGCGTTCGGCGATGCCGACCTCACCTTCACCCCCGTCCCCGTCGCGCGTGACAACGAGACCGTGCGCGACCGGATCATGGTGATCGCGCATAATTCGGGCCTCGCCATTCACCACGTCACGGTGCACGACCTCGGCGGCAAGCTGATCGTCAGCATCGACCTCGAGGTCGATGCCGGAATGCGGCTGGAGGCCGCCCATGACGTCGCCAACACTCTGGAACGCAACATCCAGGAGGAGTTCGGCGCTGACGTCGAGGTCGACGTCCATATCGAGCCGCTGGAGCCGGAACTGCCGTTCGGCATCGATGCCGCGCCGGAGCGGGTGCAAACCATCGCCGCCGCGCTCTCGCAATACGCCACGGGCGGCGAGATCCACGATATCCATAACGTGCGCGTGCGCGACACCGAGGGCGGCGAGATCGTCAACTTCCATTGCCGCGCGGCACCGTCGATGAGCGTGATCAAGGTGCACGAGCATGTCGACGCGATCGAGCGCGCGCTGCGCCGCGCGTTCCCGAGCGTGAAGCGCGTCATCAGCCACGCCGAACCGCCCCGCACCTGACGCAGAATGCGCGAGGAGTCCGACGTTCTCGTTTCGGGCTCATCACGAACGTGAGTTTGCGGAGGCGGAGCGCGCGAACTCTCCGTTGGATAAGAATTATTTCGCGTTAACGTTTCGTTGACTCTCGACAGCCCGCGAAAACTGGATTCAAATCGCTTTGATTCGAAAGCGACGTGGGGCTGCTTTCGGACAATGTTGCGAGCAGGTTTTCAAGGGGGCCGAAGGCATGGCGCGTGCAGACGCAGCGAACGCGTGCGTCCAATCCGATTCGATCAAAGGATTGGCGCAATCGATCGCGAAACCTGCCTACCATCGGCTCCAGATCGCGGAGCCAGCGCTCCGCCGCGCCGTGCCGACGCTCATCATCGCCTTCCTGATCACGATCTGCCTCGGCGCGTTCGTCCAGGTCGTCGACCAGACGCGCCAGAAACGCATGGTGATTCGCCACGACATATCGGCGCTTGCCGACCTGCTCGCCGAACGTATCGACCGCCTCACCTCGATGCGGCAGGAGCGGCTGAAGCAACGATCGAAAACCTGCCGACGCTGCTGCCCGACATGATCCCGTCCTGGGGCACGGCCTCGGGACGCCACATCATCGTCGCATCGGCCGGCGTCGAACGTCGCATCCTGGCCCGCATTCCGATCGACAGCGATCCGTCCGGCAACGACCACCTGCTCGATGCGATCACCACCGCCCAGCTGCTCGCCGCACCGCCGCGCGACACCGACGTCTCCGACATGACGCTGTCGAACGGCAACGCCGCGATGGCGACCTCGCGGCCGATCAAGTCGCTGCCGGGCCTCGTCACCGTGATCCAGGAGCGCAACGAGCCGATCTGGGGTTCGGACGCGGCCATGTCGGTGACGCTGTCGGCGACCACCGGCTTCGTCGTGCTGATCCTCGGCTTCGCCTTCCACTGGCAGTCGACCCGCGCCCGCGAAGGTGACCTCATCAACGACGCCGTACGTGGCCGGATCGACACCGCACTCAACCGCGGTCGCTGCGGCCTGTGGGACTGGGACCTGTCGCGCGGCCGGATCTTCTGGTCGCAATCGATGTTTTCGATGCTGGGCCTCGACGGCCGCAACGAGCTCCTCACCTTCGGCGAGGTCAACGCGCTGGTGAAGTCCGACGACATCGACCTGTTCGAGATCGCCGACCAGCTCATCTCCGAAAAGATCGACCACATCGACCAGACCTTCCGCATGCAACATGTCGACGGTCACTGGATCTGGCTCCGCGTCCGCTGCGAGCGGACCCGTGGGGCGAGCGATTCCGGCATGCATCTGATCGGGATCGCGGTCGACATCACCGAGCAGAAGAGCCTCGCCGAGCGGTCGGTGGAAGCCGACCTTCGGCTGCGCGACGCAATCGAGACCATTCCGGAAGCCTTCGTGCTGTGGGACGCGAGCGACCGCCTCGTGCTCTGCAACTCGCACTTCCAGCGACTGCACAAGCTGCCCGACTCAGCCGTGATCCCCGGCACATCCTACGAGACCGTGCTGGAAGTCGGTCGCATGCCCGAGGTGCGCACCCGCCACAACGAAACCGCAAGCCAGGGTCCCGGCGCGCGCACTTTCGAGGCCCAGCTCGACGACGGCAGCTGGCTGCACATCAGCGAGCGCCGCACCAAGGACGGCGGCTACGTCTCGGTCGGCACCGACATCACCCGGATCAAGGAGCACGAGCAGAAGCTCGTCGACAACGACCTGCGCCTGCGCGCCACCGTCATCGACCTCAAGCGCTCGCAGGCCGCGCTGGAACGCCAGACCATCGAGCTCGCCGATCTCGCCGAGAAGTATCAGCGCGAGAAGACCCGGGCCGAGGAAGCCAACCAGACCAAGTCGAAATTCCTCGCCAATATGAGCCACGAGCTGCGCACGCCGCTCAACGCGATCATCGGCTTCTCCGAGATCATGGGCTCGGGCATGTTCGGCGAACTCGGCTCGCAGAAGTACCAGGAATACTGCCACGACATCCTGACCAGCGGCCACTATCTGCTCGAGGTCATCAACGACATCCTCGACATGTCCAAGATCGAGGCCGGCCGCATGAAGCTCGATATGGAAGAGCTCGACCTCGCGCAAACACTCGCGGAATCCCTGCGCGTGGTCACCGGTCGGGCGCAGGACAAGAATCTGACGCTTGATGCCGACATCGGGACATCGATCTCCGTCGTCGCCGACCGCCGCGCGACCAAGCAGATCGTCGTCAATTTGCTGTCCAACGCGGTAAAGTTCACGCCCGACGGCGGGCGCATCGTGGTGCGCAGCCGACAGCACGACGACAGGATCGTGCTGATGATCGCCGACACCGGCATCGGGATCGCGCCGCACTCGCTGGCGCGGCTGGGACGCCCGTTCGAGCAGGTCGAAAGCCAGCTCACCAAGACCTATCACGGCTCCGGCCTCGGGCTTGCGATCGCCCGCTCGCTGGCGCAGCTCCATGGCGGCTCGATGCGGCTGCGCTCCAAGCTCGAAGTCGGTACCGTCGTCCGCGTGACGCTGCCACGCGATGCCATCAAGGCGGCGTCCGGAATATCCGCCGCGGCCTAAGCCTTACGATTGCAGCGTCGGCGCCACTTCGCGCGCGACATTGACCAGTGCCGCGATCATCGGCGTCATCGGATCACGCTGCGGGATCACCAGGCCGATGCTGTAGTTGACCTCGGGGTCGGTGATCGGGATCGAGCGGACCTTGTCGGAAAGGCCGAGCGTCTCGGCGAGCTTGGCCGGCATCACGCTCGCCCATCGTCCCGTCTTCACATGTGTGTACAGCACCAGCAGCGAGTTCGAGGTCAGTGTCGGCGTCGCCTCCGCGCCGACCGAGCGCAGCGCGCGGTCGATGATACGGCGGTTCTGCATGTCGGGCGTCAGCAGGCACAGGGGCACCTGCCCGACCTCGGTCCAGGTCACGGACTGGCGGTCACCGAACATCGCATCCGGCGCGGTCAGAAGGCGATAGCTCTCGTTGAAGAGCGGAATGGTGCGCACCTTGCCGATCGGCTCGTTCTCGATATAGGTCAGCCCGGCATCGACCTCGAGATTTTCGAGCAACCCCAGCACCTCCGACGACGTCGTTGACCGGATGCTGAAGCGCACCTCGGGATGCCGGGCGCGGAACGGCGTCGTCAGGGAAGCGACCATGCCGAGCACGGTCGGGATCGCCGCGATGCGGATCTCGCCGGAGAGCTTGTCCTTCAGCGAGTTGATCTCCTGGCGCATCGCCCGGGCATCGCCCACGATCCGCCGCGCCCAGTCCAATGCCCGCTCACCCTCGGGGGTGAAACCCTGGAAGCGGGATCCGCGCTGGACCAGCATCACGCCGAGGATCTCCTCGAGCTGTTTCAGCCCGGTCGACATGGTCGGCTGCGTCACGCCGCAGGCTTCCGCCGCGCGACCGAAATGCCGCTCCTTCGCCAGCGCCAGCAGCAATTCAAGTTTGTCGATCAAGGCCGGACGGATCCCCTCGGATTTTGTCGTGGCAAACAAGCTAGCACGCCCCAACCTCCCAACACGTAAAAACCGGGCATAGCGGAAGCAGCCGTGATTGCGATTTCATATCGACCAATTGCCTTCGCCAATCGATCTGAATTCGCAATCGCAGCATGAGACGGCTTTATTGATCTTCGAACGATTCCAAATAGTTTGCGAGGCAGGGACGCTCTGGTTGAGAACGAAGAATGACAGCGGTTTACGAGTCTTGGGACGAAACGCGCGGCGCCGAGATCATCGCCGAACATGCGAAGCAGGAGGGCGCGACGCTCGTCATTCTGCACGCGCTCCAGGAGGCATTCGGCTACGTGCCGGAGGCCGCCATTCCCATGGTGGCGCAGGCGCTGAATCTGTCGCGCGCCGAGGTCCATGGCGTCTTCACCTTCTACCATGATTTCCGCCACAAGCCGGCCGGCCGCCATGTGCTGAAACTCTGTCGCGCGGAAGCCTGCCAGGCCGCGGGCGGCGATGCGCTGGCTACGCGCGCGGAGTCCAAGCTCGGCGTTTCGCTTGGAAATACGACTGCAGATGATCGCGTCACGCTGGAGCCGATCTACTGCCTCGGGCTGTGCGCGACCGCGCCGTCGGCGATGCTCGATGGCCGCCTCGTCGGTCGGCTCGACGAGAAGCGGCTCGATGCGCTGGTTGCGGAGACGCAGCGATGAAGATGCGGATCTTCGTTCCCCGCGATGCGGCTGCGGTTGCCGTCGGCGCCGATGATGTCGCCGCAGCATTCGAACAAGTCGCGGAGAAGCGCGCCCTTCCGATCGAGATCGTCAGGACCGGCTCACGCGGCCTTTGTTGGCTCGAGCCGATGGTCGAGGTGGCGACCCTCAAGGATCGCGTCGCCTATGGTCCGGTGAGCGCGGAGGACGTCGCCTCCGTGTTCGAGTCCATGGCCAGCAATGGACCGCACCCCCTGCGGCTTGGCGTCGCAGACGAGCTCCCCTGGCTCAAGCGCCAGACCCGCCTCACCTTCGCCCGCTGCGGCGTGATCGATCCGCGCTCGCTCGAGGACTACCGCGCCCATGGCGGCTACAAGGGCCTGGAACGCGCGCTGTCGCTCGGCTCAGATGCGATTCTCGCCGAAGTCACCGCATCCGGCCTGCGCGGCCGCGGCGGCGCGGGCTTCCCGACCGGCATCAAATGGAAGACGGTCGCGCAGGCCAAGGCCGACCGCAAATTCATCGTCTGCAACGCCGACGAAGGCGATAGCGGCACCTTCGCCGATCGCATGATCATGGAAGGCGATCCCTTCCTGGTCATCGAGGGCATGACCATCGCCGCGATCACCGGCGGCGCAACCAAGGGCTACATCTACATCCGCAGCGAATATCCGCACGCGGTCGAGGCGATGAACGCCGCCATCAAGGCTGCAAAACGCGGCGGCTATCTCGGTGCCAACATCGGCGGCTCCAAACAGGACTTCGACCTCGAAGTTCGCGTCGGCGCCGGCGCTTACGTCTGCGGCGAAGAGACCTCGCTGCTGGAGAGCCTCGAAGGCCGCCGCGGCATCGTGCGCGCAAAACCGCCGCTGCCGGCGCATCATGGCCTGTTCGGCAAGCCGACCGTCATCAACAACGTGCTGTCCTTCGCGGCGGTACCCTTCGTCATGGCCGAAGGCGCAAAAGCCTACGCCGATTTTGGCATGGGCCGTTCGCGCGGCACGATGCCGATCCAACTCGCCGGCAACATCCGTCATGGCGGGCTGTTCGAGACGGCGTTCGGCGTCACGCTCGGTGAGCTCGTCGACGACATCGGCGGCGGCACGTTTACGGGCCGTCCCGTTCGCGCGGTGCAGGTTGGCGGTCCCTTGGGGGCCTATTTCCCGCGCGCGCTGTTCGACACGCCGTTCGATTACGAGGCCTTTGCCGCGCGCGACGGCCTGATCGGCCATGGCGGCATCGTCGTGTTCGACGACAGCGTCGACATGCGCAAGCAGGCACGGTTTGCGATGGAGTTCTGCGCTGTCGAATCCTGCGGCAAGTGCACGCCGTGCCGGATCGGTTCGACCCGCGGCGTCGAGACCATCGAGAAGATCATGCGCGGCAAGCGGGTGAACGAAAACCTCGCGCTCGTCGAAGACCTCTGCAACACCATGAAATTCGGCTCGCTCTGCGCGCTCGGCGGCTTCACGCCCTACCCTGTGCTCAGCGCATTGAAGCATTTCCGGGAAGATTTCGTCCCGGCGCCGACCACGCTTCAGGCCGCGGAATAGGAGAACAACGATGTCTCTGATCGAAGAAATCGACTTCGGCACGCCGCGCTCGAAATCGGAAACGATGGTGACGCTGACCATCGACGGCAACCAGGTCACGGTGCCCGAGGGCACCTCGATCATGCGGGCCGCGATGGACGCGGGCCACCAGATCCCGAAACTCTGTGCGACCGACATGGTCGATGCATTCGGCTCCTGCCGCCTCTGCGTCGTCGAGATCGAGGGCCGCGCCGGCACGCCGGCCTCCTGCACCACCCCTGTCATGCCCGGCCTCGTCGTGCACACCCAGAGCGAGCGGCTGAAGAAGCTGCGCAAGGGCGTGATGGAGCTCTACATCTCCGACCATCCGCTCGACTGCCTCACCTGCGCCGCCAATGGCGATTGTGAATTGCAGGACATGGCCGGCGCCGTCGGCCTGCGCGACGTCCGCTACGGCTACGAGGGCGAGAATCACGTCTTCGCAAAATCCCATGGCGAGATCAACGCCGCCTGGATGCCGAAGGACGAGTCCAATCCCTATTTCACCTACGATCCCTCCAAGTGCATCGTCTGCTCGCGTTGCGTCCGCGCCTGCGAGGAGGTGCAAGGCACCTTCGCGCTCACGATCTCCGGCCGCGGCTTCGACAGCCGCGTCTCCCCCGGCATGAGCGAGAGCTTCCTCGGCTCCGAATGCGTCTCCTGCGGCGCCTGCGTGCAGGCCTGCCCGACCGCGACGCTGACCGAAAAGTCGGTGATCGAGATCGGCCAGCCCGAGCATTCGGTGGTCACCACCTGTGCCTATTGCGGCGTCGGCTGCACCTTCAAGGCCGAGATGCGCGGCGAGGAAGTCGTGCGCATGGTGCCGTACAAGGACGGCAAGGCCAATCGCGGCCATTCCTGCGTCAAGGGCCGCTTCGCCTGGGGCTACACCAACCACAAGGAGCGTATCCTCAAGCCGATGATCCGCGAACGGATCGAGGATCCCTGGCAAGAGGTGTCCTGGGACGAAGCGTTCTCGTTTGCCGCAGCGAAGATGCGCGGCATCCAGAAGAAATACGGCCGCGACGCCGTCGGTGGCATCACCTCGTCCCGCTGCACCAATGAAGAAACCTATCTGGTGCAGAAGCTGATCCGCGCCGGCTTCGGCAACAACAATGTCGATACCTGCGCCCGCGTCTGCCATTCGCCGACCGGCTATGGACTTTCGGTCACCTTCGGCACCTCGGCCGGTACGCAGGATTTCGACTCGGTGGAGGAGACCGACGTCGTCGTGATCATCGGCGCCAATCCGGCGTCAGCTCACCCGGTGTTCGCCTCCCGCCTGAAGAAGCGGCTGCGCCAGGGCGCAAAGCTGATCGTGATCGATCCGCGCCGCACCGAAATGGTGGAATCGCCGCATGTGAAGGCGCTGCACCTGCCCTTGATGCCCGGCACCAACGTCGCGGTGATGACCGCGATCGCCCACGTCATCGTCACCGAAGGCCTCGCCAACGAAGCCTTCATTCGCGACCGTTGCGACTGGAGCGAGTTCGAGGAATGGGCGGCCTTCGTCGCCCAGCCGAAGAACAGCCCGGAAGCGACCGCGGTCCTCACCGGCGTCGATCCGAAAGATTTGCGTGAGGCCGCTCGCATCTACGCCACCGGCGGCAACGGCGCGATCTATTACGGCCTCGGCGTCACCGAGCACAGCCAGGGCTCGACCACCGTGATCGCGATCGCCAACCTCGCGATGGCGACCGGCAATATCGGGCGCCCCGGCGTCGGCGTGAATCCGCTACGCGGCCAGAACAACGTTCAGGGCTCGTGCGACATGGGCTCGTTCCCGCATGAGCTGCCCGGCTATCGCCATATCTCCGGCGACGCCGTACGAGACCAGTTCGAGGCGCTCTGGAACGTCAAGCTCAACCCGGAGCCGGGCCTGCGCATTCCCAACATGTTCGATGCCGCGATCGAAGGCACGTTCATGGGCATCTATGTGCAGGGCGAGGACATCCTGCAGTCCGATCCCAACACCAAGCATGTGGTCGCGGCGTTGTCGTCGATGGAGTGCGTGATCGTTCACGACCTCTTCCTGAACGAGACCGCGAACTACGCCCACGTCTTCCTGCCCGGCTCGAGCTTCCTCGAGAAAGACGGCACCTTCACCAATGCCGAGCGCCGCATCCAGCGCGTCCGCAAGGTAATGACGCCGAAGAACGGCATGGCCGACTGGGAAGTCACGATCGCCCTCGCCAAGGCCATGGGCTATGACATGCCCTACAATCACCCGTCTGAGATCATGGACGAGATCGCAGCGCTGACGCCGACATTCACCGGCGTCTCCTACGCCAAGCTCGAAGAGCTCGGCTCGGTGCAGTGGCCCTGCAACGAGAAGGCGCCGGAGGGCACGCCGGTGATGCATATCGGCGGCTTCGTCCGCGGCAAGGGCAAGTTCGTCGTCACTGAATATGTCGCCACCGACGAGCGCACCGGCCCGCGCTTCCCGCTGCTGCTCACGACGGGGCGCATCCTCAGCCAGTACAATGTCGGCGCGCAGACAAGGCGCACCGAGAACGTGGTCTGGCATGCCGAGGACCGATTGGAGATCCATCCACACGACGCCGAGCAGCGCGGCGTGCGTGACGGCGACTGGGTGCGGCTGAAGAGCCGCGCCGGCGAAACAACCTTGCGCGCGGAGATCACCGACCGCGTCGCGCCGGGCGTGGTCTACACCACCTTCCACCATCCGGACACGCAGGCCAACGTGATCACGACCGATTTTTCGGACTGGGCGACCAACTGTCCCGAATACAAGGTCACGGCGGTGCAGATTTCGCCGTCGAACGGCCCGTCCGACTGGCAGAAGTCCTACGACGAGCAGGCGCGGCACTCCCGTCGCATCGCGCCCGCCGAGGCCGCGGAGTAGCCGCATGCACGTGCCGGTCCAGGCCATCGACCGCGAAATCTGGCGCGCGGGTGCTGCGTCCGAAGGGACACGGCTGATCCCGGAGGAGACGCCGCTGGCGCTGACCTATAATGGCGGCACCTACGCCGTCATGATGGGGACACCGCAGAACCTCGAAGATTTCGCCGTCGGCTTCAGCCTGGACGAAGGCATCATCAAGTCGGTCGACGACATCAAGTCGCTCGAGGTGGTCCGCCTCGATGACGGCATCGAGCTGCGCATGTGGCTGGCGTCGAAGGACGCCGGACGCATCAGCGAGCGCCGCCGTCACATCGCCGGTCCGACCGGCTGCGGCATCTGCGGCATCAACTCGATTGCCGGGGTTGTGCGGCCCGCAGCAGTCGCGCCGCAGGGCCGGACCTTCACGCCCGAACAGATCATGACGGCAATGCAGGCAATCGCGCCGCTCCAGTCGATCAACATGCAGACCCGCGCGGTCCATGGAGCGGCGTTTTGGTCGCCGTCCGCTGGGATCGTCGCCCTGCGCGAAGACGTGGGCCGACACAACGCACTCGACAAGCTCGCAGGTTCGCTGGCGCGTAGCCGGGCAGATGCAAGCGTCGGGCTGGTGCTGCTGACGAGCCGTGTCTCAGTCGAGATGGTGCAGAAGACGGCTGCAATCGGCGCGCCAGTGCTGGTCGCGGTCTCCGCACCCACCGCACTCGCGGTACGCACCGCTGCCGCTGCCGGTGTCACGCTGATTGCAATTGCCCGCAGCGACGGGTTTGAAGTGTTCACGCACCAGAGCCGCGTCACGGCTCATCGTGCTTCGGAGATTGTCGATGTCGTCGCCTGACCGCCTCGTCTACATGGCCAACCAGATCGGCACGTTCTTCCGCAGCCAAGGCCACGCCAAGGCCGTGCCGGGGATCGCCGAGCACATCAAGAAATTCTGGGATCCCCGGATGAAGCGCGCGATCTTCGCCCATCTCGATGCCGGCGGCGCCGGGCTGGAACCGAACGTGCTCGAAGCCCTCACCTCGCTGAAGCAGACGACTTCCCTTCCAGAAGCGCATTGAACACGCGGCGCACTTCGCTCTGTATCTCCTTCACACGCGCCTCCAGCGACGAGAAATCCGGCGCATCGCCGGCGCGCGCCATCACGCGCTGAAGGTCCGCGCCCGCCGTTTCCGGCTTGAAGCGATCGCTGACGCAGAGCCGCAGGATCTGCGTCAAATCGTGGTAGAGCCGCGCCGCGGCACGCAGGATCCCCGCTTCCGACTGCGGGAGCACGCCGAGCTTGGCAGCATTCTCAAGCACCTGCACCGTGCTGACATCGAGAATTTCCGGCTTGTCATGGGCATGCACGAGCTGAAGGTATTGCGCGATGAAATCGATGTCGACCATGCCGCCGGAGGCATATTTCAGGTCCCAATGGTCGGTCTCGCCCTTCTCCTGCGCAATCGCACGGCGCATGTCGGCGACTTCGTTGGCGGTGATCGTCGGGTCGCGACGGCGGGTCAGGACCTCGCGGATGATGTGCTCGATCCGCGCGCCGAATTCGGGCGATGCCGACACGACGCGCGCACGCGTCAACGCCATGTGCTCCCAGGTCCAGGCCTCGTTGGCCTGGTAGTCCGCGAAGGAGACGAGGCTCGATGCCACCGGACCGGCGCGCCCCGAGGGCCGCAGCCGCATGTCGATCTCGTAGAGCACGCCGTAATTGGTGCGCGTCGTGAAGGCGCTGATCAGGCGCTGGGTGAAGCGGGCGAAGTAGTGCGCGCCCTGGAGTGACTTCTGGCCGTCGGAGTCCGGATTCTCGCTGTCGAAATCGTAGAGCAGAATGAGGTCGAGATCCGAGGATGCCGTCATTTCGCGACTGCCAAGACGGCCCATCGCGATCATTGCGGTCTCCTGCCCCTTGATGCGCCCGTGCTGGGCGGCAAAGCGATCGGCGACGAGGCCGTGAACGGTGTGGACGATGCCTTCGGCAACGTCGGCAAAGGCCGTGCTCGCCTGCGGCGCGGAGACGGTGCCGGAGAGGATGCGCGTACCGATCAGGAACAGGCTCTCCTGCCCGAACAGGCGAAGGCGGTCGAGGAATTCCTCGTAGGAGCCCGCGTCCTGCACCGTGGTCGCGAGCCGCGCCGACAATTCGTTCCTGTCCGGCATCGCGCCGAAAAAGCGCGGGTCGATCAGGCCGTCCATGAGCTGCGGCTGCCGCGCCAGCATCTCGCCAAGCCGTGGCGCTGCGCCTAGCACCAATGCCACGAGCGCGACGAGATCGCGGTTCTGGCCGAGCAGCGTGATCAACCGTCCGCCACGTTGAAGCGCGCTGAGGAAATGATCGAACGCCACCACCGCGCGGTCCGGCTCCTCGGCATGGGCAAGGCCGTCGATCAGTGCGGGCACGAACTCGACAAAGGCGCTTCGCGTCTGTTCGTTGCGGAACACCCGGTAGTCGCCGGTGATCCAGTCGCAAATGGTCTGCGCCACGGCGGCGGGCTTCTTGAAGCCGAGCGTCGCCAGGTGCTGGAGCAGGCGCGGATCTTCGGGGCCGGCGCGATAGTCGATGGCAGGCAGGCCTGCCGTGCCGGTCGGATCATCGCCCTCGAACAGTTTTTCGTAGTGTCCCTGGACGATCTCGAGCTGGCGCAACAAGTCGCGCGCGAAGGTCTCGCGGCTGTCATAGCCGAAGAACCAGGCGAAGCGTTCGACCGCCTCCTTGTCCTCGGGCAGCGCATGGGTTTGCTCGTCGGCGATCATCTGGAGACGGTGCTCGACCCGGCGCAGGAATTCATACGCCCTGGTAAGTTCGTCACGCGCCGTGACGGTGATCCAGTTGCTGGAGGCAAGCACAACGAGCGCGGCGAGTGTCGGCCGCACCCGCAACTCGGGATGGCGACCGCCGGCGATCAATTGCTGGGTCTGGGCGAAGAATTCGATTTCACGAATACCACCGCGCCCGACCTTGACGTTGTGGCCCTCGACCGCGATTTCGCTCTGGCCGCGATAGGTCTGCATCTGCCGCTTCATGTCGTGGACGTCGGCAAGTGCTGCGAAGTCGAGATGCTTGCGCCAGACAAAGGGCGCGATCTCGGCAAGCATCGCCTCGCCCGCCCGGGGATCGCCGGCGCAGGCACGCGCCTTGATCATCGCGGCGCGCTCCCAGGTGCGTCCCTCCCGCTCGTAATAGTGCAGCGCGGCGTCGCGGGAGATCGCAACTTGCGTCGAGGACGGATCAGGACGCAGCCGCAGATCGACGCGGAAGACATAGCCGTCATAGGTGCGCTGCTGGAGAATGCGCGCCATCCCCTGCGTCAGCCGGACGAAGAACGGCTGCGGCTCGATGTCGGGCGCAAGCGTCGTGGCGTCGGGATCGAAGAACGCAATGAGATCGATATCGCTGGAATAGTTCAGCTCGCCGGCGCCCATCTTGCCCATCGCGAGCACGATCAGGCCGCAGCCCTCCTCCGGAGCCTCGGGATCGGGCGGCACGAGCTTGCCGCGTGCGGCTTCCTGCCGCAGGAGGTACTGGAGCGCTGCCTGCACCGAGGAGACGGCGAGATCGGTCAGCGCCGCCGTCACCCGCTTTACCGGCCAGACCCCGCCGATGTCGCACAGCGCGATCAGGAGCGCCGCCTCCGCCTTCATGCGGCGAAGCAGCCGCATCACCTCGGCTTCATCGGGTGCAGCGAGCACGGCAGCCCTCGCCTCGGCGATCAGCGCGGCCAGATGCGCATCCGGATCGCATTCGATCAGCCGGATCAGACGCGGCGGATCGGCACGGACCAATTCGAACAGATAGGGCGAGAATTCCGCGATGCCGGCGAGAATGTTCCGGGTAAAGGGATGGACCAGCAACGCTTCCAGACGGGCCGATTGTGCCGGCTCGAGCTCGGCCAGCCAGCTTTCCAGACGTCGTTCGTCGGTTGTGGAAACGGCAATATGGGGAGCTTCCGCGAAGCGCGCGGCCAGGCTCTCACCATGCTTGTCCGCGTTTCCCGGCGCGGGGTGGTTCATGCCACCTTCTGTGGCACATCCGGTATTGGAGGAGCAACCCTGTCGCCGGCACCCGCACGCGCCGGCAGCGCCAGCGTGGCAACGAGACCGGGCCGGGCATCACCCAGGCGCAACTCGCCACCATGCAATGTGGCAACCGCGGAAGCGAGGCTGAGGCCGAGGCCGGAACCCGGCAGCGTACGGCTCGCTTCAAGCCGCACGAATCGCTCGACGACATGCTTGCGGTCGGCTTCGGCGATGCCGGGGCCGCGGTCGGTGACGCTGAGCAGCACCTGATCGCCCTCGCGCTTGGCCTCGATCGCAATCTGGCGGCTTTCCATGCTGACCACGGTTCCCGCCGATTGCGTGGCCGGCTTGCCGTATTTGATCGCGTTCTCGACGAGATTGGCGAGCGCCTGGCTGATCAATTCGCGATTGCCGTGAATGGGTGCGGCTTGCGTCTTGACATTCAAGGTCATGCCGTCGTCTTCGGCCACCGGCTCGTAGAGCTCGTGAATGCCGTTGGCGACCTCGGCGGTATCGAAATCATCCATGTTGCCGCGCGCCTGGCCGGACTCCGCGCGCGCAATCATCAGAAGCGCGTTGAAGGTGCGGATCAGTCCGTCGGATTCGTCGATGGTCCGTTCCAGCGCCGCGCGGTAATCGGCCTCGCAGCCGGATTTCGCCAACGCCTCCTCGGCGCGGTTGCGCAGGCGCGTCAGCGGCGTCTTGAGGTCGTGGGCAATGTTGTCGGAAACCTCCTTCAGCCCCGCCATCAATGCCTCGATCCGCTCCAGCATGGCATTGAGGTTTTCGGCGAGGCGGTCGAGCTCGTCGCCGCTGCGCCCAACGGGCAGCCGTCCGCTGAGATCGCCGGTCATTATGCGCTGGGCGGTACCGGTCATGGCGTCGATCCGCGTCAAAACCCTCCGCGCCACGAAGATGCCGCCGCCGAGGCCGAGCACCACGACGATCAGGATCGACCACTGCGCCGCCTTGGCGACGATGCCGAACAACCTCCGCCGCTCGGCAAGGTCGCGGCCGATCAGGAGGCGGAAGCCGTTTTCCAATTCGGTGACGCGCACCAGCGCGCGATGGCTGCGTTCGTCCGCGTCCTCGATCCGCTTGTAGGCCGTCTCCGACCAGCCCCCCGTCGCCATTATGCCGGGCGCCAGCGAGCCGACATTGCCGGCAATCGACTGGCCGGTCGGCGTAGTCACGAGGTAGAGGTTGGCACCCGGCCGCAGCGCCCGATACTCGATCGCGCGCACGAGGCCGAATAGGCCGAGGCGGCCGTAGATCTCGTTGATCTCCGCGGTCTCGGCATTGACCGTCTGCGTGATCTCTTCGGTGATCAGCCGCCGCGTATTCCAGGCGAAATAGCCGAGCAGCGAGGCCGCGAAGATCGCAAACAGGAACAGGTAGACCAGCGTCAGCCGGAATGCCGTGGTGCGGACGAGTTTACCGAATGCCGTCACGGATCATGTACCCGGCGCCACGGATTGTGTGCAGCAGCGGTCGCTCAAAACCCTTATCGATCTTGGAGCGCAGCCGCGAAATGTGCACGTCGATCACGTTGGTCTGCGGATCGAAATGATAGTCCCAGACATTTTCCAGCAGCATGGTGCGCGTCACCACCTGGCCGGCATGCTTCATCAAATATTCGAGCAGCCGGAACTCGCGCGGCTGCAGCGTCAGCTCGTCCTTGCCACGGGCGACACGATGGGAGAGCCGGTCGAGCTCGAGGTCGCCGACCCGGTAGAGCGTGTCCTCGGCCGGACCGCCGCGGCGGCGAGACAGCACCTCGACCCGGGCCAGCAGCTCGGCAAAGGAATAGGGCTTTGGCAGATAGTCGTCGCCGCCGGCGCGCAGGCCCTTGATGCGGTCGTCGACCTGCCCGAGCGCTGAGAGAATCAGCACCGGCGTCGAATCGTCCTTGTCGCGGAGCGCGCCAATCAGCGACAGACCGTCGCGCTTGGGCAGCATGCGGTCGACCACCAGAACGTCATAGTCACCGTTTTCGGCCATGGCGAGGCCTTCCTCGCCGTCGGCGGCGTGGTCGGCAATGTGTCCGACTTCACGAAACGCCTTCACGAGATAGTCGGCGGATTCGCGGTCGTCTTCGATGATGAGGAGGCGCATCGTGCGTTCGGCGGCGGTCAAGGAGGTCAACCTTCTCTAAACATGGCGCGAGCGGCAATCGCATGCAAGCCGAGTGGGCGACTCTGGCATCGAGAAAAAGGGCGGGCGGTGAAGCTGGGGGGACCTCACCGCCCTAGGCCTTCCGACGGAGGGGGGCGTAATTCCATCGGAAGGTAGGCTGGGAAGCGAACCTTGCGCTGCTCCCCAGAAGGACGCCGGCGGCGGGGGCGACTGATGCCACCGACATCCTTCATTTCGTAAACCTCCTGAGGCCTAGCCCTTGGCAAGGGGCACTGCGACGAAGCGCGACTGGCCGCCGCTCTTCACGCGCATCAGGACGCTGTTCTTGTTATCGGTCCGCGCCGTGTTGATGGCATCGCGGACATCGCCGGCGGTGCTCACGCTCTTGCCGCCGACTTCGAGAATCACGTCGCCTTCCTTGAAGCCGCGTTCGGCCGCGGCGCTCTTCGGATCGACTTCGGTGACCACGACGCCGTCCTTGCCGGCGCCGGCCACGGAGTTGGCGGGCGCAACCGTCATCCCGAGCTTCGGCACGTCGGTGCCCTTGCTCGCGCCCTTGCTGTCGTTATCGGTGTCGGCCTTGGCCTCGACCGTGTTGGGCAGCTGGCCGAGGGTCAGGTTCACGACCTTGTCCTGGCCCTTGTGCAGCACGTTGAGCTTCACGGTCGCGCCGGGCGCCAGGCCGCCAATGGTGCGGGCGAGCTCGCGGGCGTCCTTGACGGATTCGCCGTTGACCGAGGTGATCACGTCGCCGGACTCGATGCCGGCCTTGGCCGCCGGACCATTCGCCTGCGGCTCCGCAACCAGCGCGCCTTCGGCTTTCTTCATGCCGAGGCTGTCGGCGATGTCGGATGTCACCGGCTGAATCTGCACGCCAATCCAGCCGCGGCTGACCGAACCCTTGTCCTTGAGCTGCGCCACCACGCTCTTCACGGTGCTGGCGGGAATCGAGAACGCGATGCCCACGCTGCCGCCGGAGGGCGAGTAGATTGCGGTGTTGACGCCCATCACCTCGCCGTCGGTGTTGAAGGCCGGACCGCCGGAATTGCCCTTGTTCACCGGCGCGTCGATCTGGATGAAATCGTCATACGGGCCGTTGCCGATGTCGCGGCCGCTGGCCGAGACGATGCCGGCGGTCACGGTGCCGCCGAGACCGAAGGGGTTGCCGACCGCAAGCACCCAATCACCGATCCGCGGCTTGCCGTCGGCAAGCTTGGCGAACGGGAAGCTGGAGCTGCCCTCGACCTTGATCAGAGCGAGATCGGTGCGCTGGTCGGTGCCGATCACCTTGGCGCTGTAGGTCTTGCCGTCGTCAGTCGTGACCTCGACCTTGTCGGCGCCGTCGACCACGTGGTTGTTGGTCACGGCAAAGCCGTCAGCCGAGATGAAGAAGCCGGAGCCCTGGCCCTGCACAACGCGGCCACGGCCACCCTTCTGGCCCGGGAATCCATCCGGCCCACCGAAGCGGCGGAAGAAGCGCTCCATCGGCGAGCCCGGCTGGAACGGCGAGGCGGAATCATCACCGTCGTCGTTGCTCGCGGCCTTCTCCTTGATGTTGACCTTCACCGAGATCACCGAGGGCTTCACGCGCTCGACGATGTCGGCGAAACCGATCGGGCGCTCAACCTTCCGCACCTCGTTGTTGACCTGGGCCTGCGCCGGGCTGGAGAACAGGTCCGCGGGCGAGGTCGACGGGCTGAAGCCGTGGACGGCGATGCCCAGACCGGCGACGACCGAGGCCATCACCGCGATTTTGCGGGCGGAAAACACCGACCGGTGGGGCTGCCGGTAGGACGGAAGGTTCGTGAGATCGGGACGGTCGGTCATGCAGGTCTCCAGGCCTTGAAATCCATTGGTGCCGGGCGGCAGCACCTTACGGACCTGAAGATGGGGACTTCCGCCTTACCGCGCGCTGGCTGCGGGGTTAAACTTTTGTAATGAAGAGGTAACCCCGATGCGGCAGTTTATCGCAGGCCGAAAGTCGCAATCTTACAGGAACTTAACAGGGTTCCGGCGACGCCCGCCGAAGCGCCCTTCCCGCCCCTTTAGCTCGCCCTGACGCTGATGATGAATTCGTCGACTTCGCGCTTCAGGGTCTCGGCCTGTTGCGACAGGTCGACGGCGGAATCGCGGGCCTCCGCAGCCATGCGGCCGGTCTCAGCCGAGGTCGAGGTGATCTGGACGATGTGATTGGAGACGTCGAGCGTGCCGCGCGCGGCGTCCTGGACGCTGCGGCTGATGTCCTGCGTGGCGGTGCGCTGCTGGGCGGTGTCGACCTCAATGCCGGACATGATCGACGAGATTTCCGACAGCGTCTTGGAGATGCCGTCGATCGCAGCGCGCGTCTCCGCGGTGATGCCCTGGATGCTGGCGACATGGGAGGTGATCTCCTCGGTCGCCTTGCTGGTCTGGTGCGCAAGGCTCTTCACTTCGGAAGCAACCACCGCAAAGCCCTTGCCGGCATCCCCTGCGCGGGCCGCCTCGATGGTGGCGTTGAGCGCCAGGAGGTTGGTCTGCGATGCGATCGCCTGCACGAGCTGCACGACCTCGCCGATCTTGTCGGCGGCATCCGACAGCGTGTGGATGGTGTCGCGGCTCTTCTCGGCTTGCGTCGCCGCGCCTTCGGCGCGCTGGGTCGCGTCGGTGACGCGGCGGCTGATCGTGCCGATCGAGTTCGTCATCTCCTCGGCGGTTCCCGCGACCGTCTGCACGCTGGCACTGGCCTGGCTCGCGGCGCTCGCGACCGCATTGGCCTTGGTGCTGGTGTCATTGGCAGTCTGCGACAGCGTCTCGGCGTTGCGCTTCAGATGCACTGCGGACGACGCCACGCTGTCGACGACGCTGGCGACGAGCTCGTTGAAACTCCTGATCCGGGCATCGAGATACTTTGATCGCTCGGCCTGGTGCTGCGCTTCATGCAGCTGCTGCTCGGTCAAGCGGCGCCGCTCGATCCCATTGGTCTTGAACACTTCCAGCGCGCCGGCGAGCAGGCCGATCTCGTTGGTGCCGCCGAGGCCCGGAACGGACGTCTGGAACTTCTGGTCGGCGACCTCGCGCATGGCATGCACGATCGCCGCGAGCGGATTGAGGATACCGTTGCGCACGGCAAACCAGGTGGTGAGGCAGATCGCGACGGCAACGACTGCGATCACGCCGCAAGCGACCAGGAACCAGGAGAATGCGGCCTGGGCTTGCTGGTAGATCTGCATTGCGTGTTCGCGCGCAGGACCGCTCAGCGCGGCGAAGTCGGACGACAGGCTGGTGATCTCGTTGTTGAGATAGAGCACAGCGACAAATCCGGTGCCGCCACCGATCCCCAGCAAGAATAGTAACGCAGCGACGACTGCGCCAACCAGAAAGCGGATCGTCAGATTGCTGTTCGTGAACATCGCCAAGCACTCAAAGTCTGGAATCAAATCTGGCGGCAAGCTTCCAGACAAAGGTCAACAGAGCATGAAACAGGCTGTGTTGGGCTGCCTACGTATCATTACGTAGTTAGGAAGGCTTGGCTTCTTCGGACATCAATGCAGCGAGCCGCGCTTCTTCGTCGGGCGTGAGCGGCGGAGCTGGTACATCTGCACCGCTGCGCGCGCGCCGGCGAATTTGCAGCCACAGCGCCAGCCCGCCGCCGGCGAGCAGCAGCGGCGCGAGCAGCCATAACAGCAGGGTCTGCCGCTCGAAGCGCGGCTTCAGCAGCACGAACTCGCCGTAACGCGCGACCAGGAAATCGAGCACTTGCGAATTGCCGTCGCCGGCTGCGATGCGTTCCCGCACCAAGAGCCGCAGGTCGCGCGCGAGCGGCGCGTCGGAATCGTCGATCGACTGGTTCTGGCAGACCATGCAGCGCAGTTCGCGCGACAAGTCGCGCGCGCGCGCTTCCTTGACCGGATCAGACATGATCTCGTCAGGCTGCACGGCGTAGGCCGCTGGAGCGGCCAGCAGCACAAGCGCGACGAACCCGACCATCATCCGGCGCATCGCGTCACTCCGCCGGTTGCAGGCGTTGCTTGGCCCGCGCCGGCTTCGGCGCACCGACCCGCAGGCGCCGGTCGGATAGCGACAGCACGCCGCCGAACGCCATCAGCACGGGCCCCCACCAGATCATGAGCACCAACGGCTTGTGATAGATGCGCACGGCGATCGCGCCCTCGGCGGTGACGTCGCCGAGCGAGATGTAGAGCTGGCTCGCGCCCCGCGTCAGCAGCGCAGCCTCGGTGGTCGAGGAGCCGCGCGTGGTAAAACTGCGTTTCGAGGGCGTCATGACGCTGAGCGCTTCGCCGTCCCGACTGACGTTGAACTGGGCGATCATCTCGCGGTAGTTCGGCCCCTGGCGCTCGAGCAGGCCGTCGAGCTTCAGCTCATATCCGGCGACCTGCGCAACGTCGTTCGGCTTCATGGTCGCGATATATTCGCTGTTCCAGGTGGTCTCGCAGACGATCCCGATCAGCGCGACACCGAGACCGGCATGCGCGAACGCGGAGCCCCAAGCCGAGCGCGGCAAACCGCGGGCCCGGTGCATCGTCGTCACGAACGGCAGGCGAAACAAGCCGGTTCGTTCGGCCAAGTCAGTCAGAGCCCCGGCGATGACGAAGACCCCAAGCCCGATAGCCAACGGCGCCAGTGCACTGCCGCCACGCGTCCAGGCCCAGACAAGGGCGATCACGACGAGCCCGGCGACGCCCGCCGCCAGCAGCCGCTGAGTAACGCCGAGCAGATCGCCCCGCTTCCACGCCAGCAGCGGCCCGAACGGCACGGCGAGCAGCAGCAGGACGAACAACGGAGCGAAGCTGAGATTGTAGAACGGTGCACCGACCGACATCTTGAAATCGGCCAGCACCTCCATCGCCAGCGGATAAAGCGTTCCAAACAGCACGACCGCGCAGGCCACCGTCAGCAGCAGATTGTTCAGCACCAGCGCGCCCTCGCGCGAGATCGGAGCGAACAGGCCACCCTGCTTCAACGAGGTCGCGCGTCCCGCGAACAACGACAGGCTGCCGCCGATGAACAGGCAGAGGATCAGCAGGATGAAGACGCCGCGGGTCGGATCGTTGGCGAAAGCGTGCACGGAGGTGATGACGCCCGAGCGCACCAGGAAGGTGCCGAGCAGCGACAGCGAGAAGGTCAAGATCGAAAGAAGGATGGTCCAGACCTTCAGCGCGTTGCGCTTCTCCATCACCAGCGCCGAGTGAAGCAGCGCCGTGCCGGCGAGCCACGGCATCAGCGAGGCGTTCTCGACCGGGTCCCAGAACCACCAGCCGCCCCAGCCGAGCTCGTAATAGGCCCAGTAGGACCCCATCGCGATGCCCAGCGTCAGGAAGATCCAGGCGACCAGCGTCCACGGCCGCACCCAGCGCGCCCAGGCGGCGTCGATCCGCCCTTCCATCAGCGCCGCGATCGCGAAGGAGAACGAGATCGAGAAGCCGACATAGCCGAGATAGAGCATCGGCGGATGCACGGCCAGACCGATGTCCTGAAGCACCGGATTGAGGTCGCGCCCCTCGATCGGCGGATTGACGATGCGCAGGAACGGATTCGAGGTGATCAGGATGAAGAGATAGAAGGCGCTCGCAATCCAGGCCTGGACCGCGAGCACATGCGCGCGCAACGACAGCGGCAGGTTGTTGCCGAAGGCCGCCACCAGCCCGCCAAACAGTGCCAGGATCGACACCCACAGCAGCATCGAGCCTTCATGGTTTCCCCACACACCGGTGATCTTGTAGATCAAGGGCTTCATGGAGTGGGAATTCTCGTAGACATTGGCGACAGAGAAATCCGAGCTCACGTGCAGCATCACGAGCGCAATGAACGACGCGCCGACGAACAGCAGCTGCGCCAGCGCGGTGGACCGCGCCACGTTCATCAGCGCGGTATCGCGTAAGCGTGCGCCGATCAGCGGCACGCAGGACTGGATCAGCGCCAGCGCGAGCGCCAGCACCAGCGCGTAATGTCCGGCTTCCGCGATCACCGCACCGCTCCCTGCGAATTGCCCTGCGCGGTCGTGGCCGCAGGCTTGACGCTATCAGAAGCCTTGGTGCCGTAATCATCCTTCCAGTGCCCCTGCTTCTTCAGGGCATCGGCGACGTCCTTGGGCATGTAGGTCTCGTCGTGCTTGGCGAGCACTGTGTCGGCCTTGAACACGCCGTTGGCATCGAGCACACCTTCGGCGACGATGCCCTGCCCTTCGCGGAACAGATCGGGCAGAATGCCCTTGTAGGCGACGGGCAGCTTGGCACCGCCGTCGGCGACTTCAAACGTCACCGCGAGATTATCGCCGCGCTGGAGCGAGCCCGGCTGCACCAGGCCGCCGAGGCGAAAGCGCTTGCCGGGCTGGACGTGCTTCTCGGCCACCATGGTCGGGGTCGAGAAGAAGACGATGGAATTGCGCAAGGCATTGAGCACCAGCGCGGCCGCGAGCGCGAGCACGGCGAGCGAGCCGCCGATGATGGTCATACGTCGCTGCTTGCGCGTCATGGCGTATCCGTTCTCCGCTCGTCTCGTCCCGACACGGTCATCCGTCGAGCCCGAGGTTCTTGAGGCCTTCGTTGAGCTGGCGCAGCCGCTCGGCGTCGTTGGCAACCGCCTGGCGGGCGTCGGTCGAGGCGCCACGCGCCTTATCGCGATCGCCCATCACAAGATAGGCGCGCACCAGACGCAGCCAACCGTCGACGTCGGCGCCGTTCTGCTTGAGGCGCGTGGCGAGACGTTCGACCATGCTGCGAACCATCGCGTTGCGGTCGCCGTCGTCCATATCCCTGGAAGCAGCGATCGTCTCGTCCGACAGCGCCGGCATCGCGCCGCCACCGCCGACCCGCGCGAGCGACGATTGCACCAGCGGGCGCCACGGCGCATCCGCCGGTGCTTTCGCCAGCAGCGTGCGCCAGATATTGGCCGCGTCATCCTTGCGGCCGTCCTGCTCGGCGCCGAGCCCGAGGAAGTAGTTCGCCTTGGGATCGTCAGCGTTCAGCGCGTGCGCGCGCTCGAACTCGGCCTTGGCTTCTGCCGTCACTACGCCGCTGGCCGCAGCCGCAATCGCCTCACCGAGATCGGAGCGGCGCTCAGCGCTCTCGCCGTTGTATGTGATCGAATTGCGATAGGCGCGCACGGCCTCGTCGAAGCGGCCGAGCCGTTCCAGCACGGGCGCAAGCACGCTCCAGCCGCGGCCGTCGGTCGGATTTTTGTCCAGATGTTGCTCGACCTGCACGACGAGGTTCTCGAGCGATTGCGCCATGCCGGACCCCGACCCCCGCTCCCGCTGCGCCAGTGGGAAGTCGCGAAGTGCGGGTGAGCCGAGCGGAACGTAGATCGCGACCGCCACCAGAGGCAGCCCGACGAGCGCCAGCACGGCGGCTGCGCGGCGCCATTTGAGGCTCGATTTCGGCTCCGACGCGGGCTCGCTACCGGCCGCGGCGAGCAGCCTGCGGCTGATCTCGACGCGCGCGGCCTCGGCTTCCGGCGGCGCGATCAGCCCTGCGGCAAGGTCACGCTCAATCTCGGCCAGCTGGTCCTTGTAGACCGCGACCTCGCTGCCTTGATTTTCAGTGTCCTGGCTCTGCGCCCGCGCGCCACGGCCGAGCGGCCAGAGCACGGCAAATATCGCCGCGACCGTCATCAGCGCGAACACGAACCATAGCGTCATCAGGCAAGCTTCCGACAGCGCGCGAACCGCGCCAATAAGTGGGCTTTACACCCCGTGGCTTTACACCACGGCCCGACGAGGCGGCAATTGACAATTGTCAATTCGGCGCGAGCGACACAGTCCCGAAATGGTGAAAATCCAACGGCTTAGCCGATCTCGAAATCGGCGCTCTCGGCGGCGTCCTCGCCACGCCCGTTGAGGGCCTTCAGGAAGTAAGTTCCGGGCCTGATTGCGTCCGGCAGCCTGATGCGCAACGCTCCGACCGGAACCGGTGATGCAATCCTGGTGACCGTCTCCGGCAGCCGTTGGCCGCTTGCCTTCTCGACCAGCACCACCTTCGCGCCGACCATCAGCCTTTGATATTTCGCAACAATGACACGGTTTTCAATTTCGACGAAGTTGATAAGTGGCTTCATGCGCCTACAAATAGAATTTCCAAGGACTTGCACGGCAAACGTAGGGCCCACAACCGGCACCGTCAACCACAAATTGCGACCACGAAAAAATGCGCCTGAATCAGCTGGCGCGCGACGATTTGCGCTCGCCGGTGAGTGCGTTCTCCGCGGCGCGGCCCATCAGCGAGGCGTAATCGTCGCCGAACAGCACCTGGCAGAAGCGGATCGCGGCCTGCACCTGCTGCTGCCGATAGGTGCGGACCTTGTGATCGGCGGCGCGCAGCGACTGCACCAGCTGCTCGGTCGACCGTTCCACATATTGCTGGAGGTCGGAATAGGTGCGCAGCGTCACCTCGTTGATCGCGAGCTCGCTCGCGTAGTTGCGGCAGGTCGCGACGAAATCAATCAGCGCCGCGGTTTCCTCCACCTCGGTGCTGTCGATCCGCGCCCCCGGCGGAATGTCCTTCTCGGGGCGCTGGCGCAAAATACGGCGCACGCGGCCGGGAACGCTGTCGATCTCCGACTGGAGCGCATCGGAGATGTCGGCCCGGATCGAGGTCAGCTGCTTGCCCCAGGTGGTATCGTTGCGCAGATCGAGCTCGGTGCGCAGGCCGCGCACGCCGTCGTGCAGCGCCTTCAGATTGTCGGCGACGGTGTCGAAGCGGCCGCGCTTGATGTCGATGCGCAGGATGGCGCCAAGGCAGGACAGGTCGTGCAGCGCAATCGTGACGGCCACGCCATACGGCGTCGCCGCGACGCGGATCTCGTCGTCGGACGCGGCCATCTTGAGGGCAAGGCGAATGATCTGCCACGGCGCGGTCATGCGCTGGACCACCACCGACAGCGCGAAGGGCAGCATCTGCGGTGTCTGGAGGACGGGAACGTTGAGCGCCGCCGTCACAGATGCGATCTGGGCATCGCCGAACGCCCGTAAGAACCGCGGCAGCTTTTCGTTGAGCGTGCCGAGGGCCTCACGAACCCCGAGCACCGCGCCGGTCGAATAGAGGTCCTCGATCACGTTGGGCGGACCGACGCGAGCGAGCGCGCGCGACTTGTCGCCGCCGCCCGGCCCGGTCAGCTCGAAGATGGCGTCCGCGGCCACCGCCTGGAGTTTTTGCGCGAGGGCCTTAACCTGGCCGGCACTGTCAGTAGCGGGCATGCGTGCCAGCGCCGCCTCGAATTCAGCCAGCTTGTCCGGGGCGCCGTCGCGGCCCAGCCATTGCCAGATCGGATACAGTGACGAGCGGCGGATCTGGCCGACCCGGCTCGGGGCACCGTCCTCCACCAGGAACGGTTCCAGTACCTGGAACAGCAGCCGCGACAGATCGTCAGTACGCGGCGGCGCAGCTTCCTCAGCCTCGGTCTTGCGCACGATCTTGCGCAGCTGCTCGAGCACGAGGGTTGCCACGACCGTGTCCTGGCCGCGCTCAAGCGCGCGCTCGAACTCCCGCATCAGCAGCGCCTGCGCCTGCGGCGGGAGCTGCGCGAGATATTCTCTCAGCCGCTCGATCGATGTCTGGCTCATGCGTCCGGGTAATGCACGGTAAGATGGCGGACGTAGGATGCGTCCGGCGCGATCATAGGTGGGCCCCACTTAAGAAGCCGTTTAGGTAGTCGTCCCGAATACCTCCGGTCCCGCTCGAGATCCCGAATAACCGTGTGGGATCAGAGGATTATGTTCCGGGCAGCACCAACTCGGCCCGCAGGCCCCCGATCGGCGCGCTGCCGAGCGAGAGGCTGCCGCCGTAGAGCGCTGCGAGGTCGGTTACGATCGAGAGGCCGAGGCCCGATCCGGGCTTGGACTCGTCGAGCCGCTGGCCGCGCCGGGAGACCTGGGCGCGCTCGGCCTCCGACAGGCCGCGCCCGTCGTCATCGACGATGAGCCGCAGCCGCGGCCCCGCACCCGCCTGCTGCGAGGCCTCCACCAGGACCTCGACGAAGACGCGCGAGGCCGCCCATTTGCAGGCATTGTCGACGAGGTTGCCGACCATCTCCTCCAGATCCTGGCGCTCGCCGCGGAATTTTGCCGACGGGTCGGCCTTGGCCTCGACGACGATGCCGCGGCCGCGGTGGATCTTCTCCATGGTCCGCCGCAATGCCTCGACGGTGGGCGCAACCTCCGTCACGGTGCCGACCACCGAGACCCTGGCCGCGATGCGCGCGCGCTCCAGATGATGGGCGAGCTGGTCGCGCATCACATCCGCCTGCTCCATCACCTTGGCCGCGAACGGATCGGCCGCGTGCGAGCCGGCCTCGTTGACGATCACCGAGAGCGGCGTCTTGATCGCGTGTGCGAGATTGCCGACATGGGTGCGCGCCCGCTCGACGATCTCGCGATTGGCATCGATCAGCGCGTTGGTCTCGCGCGCGAGTGGCGCGATCTCGACCGGGAATTCGCCCTCGAGCCGCTCCGCCCGCCCGGAACGGATGTCGGCGATGGATTCCGAGATGCGCTTGAGCGGAGCCAGGCCGAAGCGGACCTGAAACACGGTCGTCAGCAGCAGCACGATGCCGAGCGCGGTGAAGGTACCGCCGAGATAGTAGTCGAAGCTGCGCGTCTCGTCGAAAATCTCGGTGTCGTCGCCGGCGACGCTGACCAGATATTTGCCGTCGGCGCCGAGATCGACGGGACGCTCGACCATGCGCAGGTTCTGGCCCTCCGGCCCGTCGACATAGGCGAGCCGAATGCCCGCGGCGGTCAGCTCGGTGCCCTGCTCCTCAAGCTTCGGCAGCTTCTTGTCCCAGAGCGAGCGCGAGGAGCGCACCTCCGGCTTCTCGGTGTCGGTGCGCGTGATCTGCCAGTACCAGCCTGACAGCGGCAGCTCGAACAGGGGCTCGCCGAGCGACTGGAACTGACGGTCCGGCGGCTCGTCGGGCGTGGCGACCTCGGCGATCAGCGTGCGCAGATAGAGGTTGAGCCGGCGATCGAAGGCGCGCTCGGTCGCGTTCTTGTAGACCGACGACAGCACCACGCCGGTGATGGCCAGGATCACCACGAGCCAGGCGGTCGCCGACAGGAACAGGCGGTTCGCAAGCGAGCTGGCGGGCATCGGGATGATCCCGGGGGCGCGTGGTGGCATGGCGTCGGCGGTCATGACCGGACCAAGGCCCCTGTCGAGCCGCCCGTCAAGTCCACCGCCTCAAGCCGCGGGCGGCGTCAGGAGATAGCCGAGCCCGCGGACGGTCTGGATGATGTCGACGTCGAGCTTCTTGCGGATGCGACCCACGAACACTTCAATCGTATTGGAGTCGCGATCGAAGTCCTGGTCGTAGAGATGCTCGACCAGCTCGGTGCGCGACACGACGCGCCCCGAATGGTGCATCAGATAGGCAAGAAGCCGATATTCGTGCGAGGTCATCTTGACGGGATTGCCGGAGACGCTGACCCGCCCAGTGCGGGTGTCGAGCGTCACCGGGCCGCAGCTGAGCTCGCTCTGGGCATGGCCGGTGGAACGGCGCAGCAGCGCGCGGATGCGCGCCAGCACCTCCTCCAGATGGAATGGCTTTGCGACGTAATCGTCGGCGCCGGCATCGAAGCCCTGGACCTTGTCGCTCCAGCGGTCGCGCGCGGTGAGGATCAGGACCGGCATGGTGCGGCCGTTGCGGCGCCAGGCCTCCAGCACCGAGATGCCGTCCTTCTTCGGCAGGCCGAGGTCGAGCACCACGGCGTCATAGGGCTCGTTGTCGCCGAGATAGTGCCCCTCCTCCCCGTCGAAGGCGCGGTCGACGACGTAACCGGCGTCGGTCAGAGCCTTGGTGAGCTGGCGATTGAGATCGGGATCGTCCTCAACAACGAGCAGGCGCACGCTTCTCTCCAACAATGGGCCGCATGAATGACGGCCTCAGATGATCAATTCCGGCGTGAACTGAATATGAACGCGGGGAACTGCAGGGGTTACTTTTTTGTCATATACGATGTGTTCGCGGCCGACGCGACTGCGCCCGCCAATCCACCGGACGAGGCCGGTGGCATGGCGGGCGCAATGTGCCGGGTTACGCGGCGAGTTGAAAGGTCCGATAGCGTCCTGCGGCGGTCAGGTCCGGAAGAACACGAACCAGATGACGGCGAGGATCAGGATCGCAAGCCCGGTCGAGATGGCAAGCAGCGCTGCCACCGACGGCCCCGGTTCGCCCTGGCGTGCCTCGGTCGCAGTTTCGACGATCTGATGGTCCTGTCGTGTGGTCGCCATGGTGACCTCAATCTCTGGCTGTCGCCTCGATTGCCGCGACCTCATCGCGGCCTTGTGTCCCGGTGCAACGCCCGATCCGAAGTGATGTTCCGGATTTTGCCCTCGGATCAGGCGGCAACCACACGCCCAGCGGCCGGTTAACGCAGTTGCAAGATTCCGCGACCTCCCTTGCTATGATTCGCTGTTCCCCGATGGTATTCTCGTCAGCTGTCCTCGTTGCGTTTGGAGTAGCCCATGGCCCCCCGCGCCAATTGGAAGGGTTTTCTGCGTCTCTCGCTCGTGACCTGCCCGGTCGCCCTGTATCCGGCCACGTCGGATACCGAGAAGGTCTCGTTCAACCAGATCAACCGCAAGACCGGCCACCGGATCAAGTATCTGAAGGTCGACGCCGAGACCGGTGACGAGGTGACCTCCGAGGACATCGTCAAGGGCTACAAGGTCGACACCGACACTTACATCGAGGTCACCAAGGACGAGCTCGACGACATCGCGCTCGAACTCGACCCACACGATCGAGATCGACGAGTTCGTGCCGAAGACCGACATCGACAACCGCTATCTGATCCGCCCCTATTACCTCGTTCCGGACGGCAAGGTCGGCCACGACGCCTTTGCGGTGATCCGCGAGACCATCCGCAGCATGGACAAGGTCGCGATCGGCCGCGTGGTGCTGACCAATCGCGAGCACATCATTTCGCTCGAGCCGCTGGAGAGCGGGCTGATGGGCACGCTGTTGCGCTACCCCTACGAGGTGCGCAGCGAGAAAGAGTATTTCGACGACATCCAGGACGTGAAGCTGACGAAGGACATGCTCGACCTCGCCAAGCATATCGTCGAGAAGAAGTCGGGCGCGTTCGAGCCCGAGCTGTTCGAGGACCACTACGAGACCGCGCTGATCGACCTGATCAACAAGAAGCGCTCGGGCGCGCCGATCGCGGCCAAGACCACACCGAAGAGCGGCGGCAACGTCATCAATCTGATGGACGCGCTCAAAAAGAGCCTCGCCGGCGAGAAGGACGCGGCGCCCGTGGCGAAGGTCGCCAAAGAGACCGTCAAGGGCAAGAAGCCGAAGAAGCGCGTCGACGGCCAGCGCGAGATGCTGCTGCCGATCTCCGGCAAGGGCGGCAAGGACGCTGCGGCCAAGGAGGCCGCTCCCAAGAAGGCCGACAAGCCGGTGCGCGCGACGACACGGACCAAGAAGGCCGGCTGACCGCATCGCATCGACGATCGCGCTGTGACGCCTCCCCTCACCGATCGGGCTGCCTGACATGCCCTGGTCGACGCCATTTGACGATCCGATCGCGCTCGGCACCGGCGCCAAGCTGCGCACGCTGCAGGAGGCCGCCGACTTCATCATGCGATTGCCCGAGACCGAGCAGCAGGAGCCACGCTGGCAGACCGCGATCGAGACCCTGATCAACGCGGCGGAGATCGGCGGCGGCTGGCTGATGTTCGCCCGCATCGGCATGCTGCGCGCGCTGAACGCGAACGGCCGGCGAGGATGACCCGCGATCGGCATGCTTGCCGATCGGTTGACGAACAGCCTCAACAATCCGTAAACGGCACGATCCGTGAGCGACACGATCGAGGAATAGCGCGTCGCCGACACGGCCGTGCGGGCGCAGCCGCGCGTGGTGAGCTATCTGGTCGGGCGCCTCGCGACGGCGCTGGGACGTCCGCGCAAGGGCGCGCCCGGACGCACCACCACGAGTTGAGTCGACCGCGACTTCCGTTCAATTGAATTGGATAATTAAACCCGAGTTTAACGGCTGTTACTTTAAGACATGGTGGGCAAGGTCGGCCGAACCTGCATTTTTGACGCGCAAGCGCCTCGTCGATCACTTTACCGCTTTGATAGCGACGCAAGCCTACATTGGACCGGATGAAGAGGAGTTGGCGATGATTTTGCTCAGGTCTTTTCTTGCCGATGAGAATGCCGCCACCGCGATCGAGTATGGCCTGATCGCCGCGGGTATCGCGCTCGCCATCGTGACCGTCGTGACCAACACGGGCAGCGTCCTCCTCAGCAACAAGTTCAACTCGATCAGCGCGGCCACGAAGTAACTTCCTCGTCTCGTCATTGCGAGCGCCGCGCAGCAATGACGGAGTGTGGAGAGACGGCGCGCTCTAACAACGCATTTCCGTTTGTAGACATGCCTTCGCATTCTCGCGGCGGCTTTCGCCCGAGCTTTGCATCGTCACATCGCCCTTCTCAAGACAAGGGCGCAGGGAAGGCCGGGCGCCGGCGGGCACCCGCAATCCCGTGTGCGGGTTGAACGCGCACGGGTGGATCACAGGTGACGCCGGGACATCCCGGCCTTCCCTGCGCGGATGGTTTTAACGGTGTCCTTCGTGCTCTCCCCGGGGAGCGATGCACTATTGCCCCCGTCGCCATGCGGATGGCTGACGCGCGTGCCCGGTCGGACAACACACATCACCGCAGGACTTGACGCACAGACTCCGGGCGCCAGGACCACACGACTTCTCCGTCCGCGCACATCTTCGCATGCATCCCCCACGGCTGGCGTGCGCTCACCGTCGAGGCCATGCGAAGACGTTGTCAGCGTCGTGTCGTACCGCGCGAAGCGCTGCTCACGGATTTCCGCCCTGCAGCCAACTTCCCGCGCCAACGCCGTCGCGGCCACCGCATCCCCGCCCGCGTCTCGTGACGATCGCGAAACGCCCCTTGTGGCGGGCCGGGATGTTTCGATCTGTACGCCAAAACAGAATTTCTGTAAATACGAATATTTTGACGGCCGGCGATTGACCCAGCCTTCGCGTGTTTTGCCCGTCAGGTAACGCAAGGGATTGTAGTCCTGATGGAGCGGAGCGAAATCCGGGCTGCGGCGCTGTCCCGGCATGATCCCGCAGGGCATCCGGCTCGGCGCAAACGACGCCTTCTGAGCCCCCGATGACGTTTGGTTCAGGATCAATCGCGTTGGTTTGACCCTCAGCCGGTGACCCGGTCTTCCCCGATCAACGGACATCGCCAGACGGACCCAACTGGTCCGGTTCGTGCCCTCAACGGACATGGGCGCGACCAACACGTGCCTAATTCAGTGCTCGCGCCTCTTTCGGTTCGGTTGCGTATTACGATACGATGCTGCGTGTTCGCAGGGCGGGGTGAGGTATGACGCGGCGAGACTTTCTGGGTGTTCTGGGCGATGTCCCCACCGGGAGCCCCCTTTCCCGGCGCCTTTGTGCGACAATGTTGCGGGTACGTCGCCAGGCCTGTGATCAACCATGACGGCTGTCGTCGCGTGGTTCGATGCCGTCCTCAGCTACATCCCCCTCCCGGTTCTGGAGGTGTGGGGCCGGTTCAGCTATGTCGTCGGCCTCGTCGTGGCTGTTTGCGCATTCTGCGGATTTACGTTCCGGATCGGAGGACGGTGGGGATTCGGCCGAGCACGGCAGACCTGGGACACGAAGGCGTTCCTGAGCATACCGCTGACGTGTGTGCTGATCATCGCGACCGGCTACATCGGATCATTCATCGTGCTCGTGCCGGGCGCGCAGACGTTTGAGTCCCTGAAAGATCTGGCCGTCCTGCTATGCATCGTCCTGCTCGGCTATCCCGCGCTTATCGGCGTCGTTCCGGCTTACATGCTGTCGGACCTTATCGAGGGGGTGCCGCCGGGCTTCGTGCTGAATTGGGCCGAGGGCTATTTTTTCTGGACCGCCTTTGTCTGGATGGCCTATCAGCTCATCGGTCGCAATCCGGATTTTCGCCGAGCGCAAACCTGGCGCCGTTACGGCGTGTTCGTCCTGCTGATAATGTTGTTTGACCCGGTGATGTGGGGGTACATCTGCTCGGAAAAATTCACCCCCACCATCTCGTACCGCAACATCTCGTCGGCGCTCGCTTTCACGTTGTCCGTTACATGGCTGCTGGCACCGGCGGCCTTTCTGGTGGCTCTGCCGCTGGCCAGGCGGTTCGGATGGTTCTGGGCGGACATACCCGGTCGCGTCAGAGAACGCGAGATTGGCGGCAGCGAATGGGTTTGGGAGTCAGGTCGCAGCGAAGCGCCAGGAAAGGCCCACCCGGTACCGGAAGGCCTGCCAATCCGGATATTCGTCTTCGCGCCGTTCATCGCGCTGCTGCTCCTGATGGTTGGCGCCACAGCGATCGTCGCGCTTCAGACCGCAGATGACGATGCAACGAGGCTGGCGACAAAACTCCAGCAGGCAATGTCGGAGAACATCCGCGCGCAACTGGACGACTACCTCGCGCGTCCGCCGCTGGCGGATGTCCAGCGCGACGACACTCTCGACTCCCTGTTGCGAAACCAAGCAGTCGGTACCAGCGGCCGAGCGGTGATCCTCGACGCGACCGGCAAAATGATCGCCTCGTCCGCTTCCGCCGGCGATCCCGTGGTCATGAATGCAATTGCCGCACTCGCGCGGCGCACCGGCCCATCGGGGCTGTCTGCAGGGACGACCGAGTTCCAGTTCGACCACGTCACGGCGAAGCCGCTCTCGCGCGAAACATGGTTGACCTACGCAACCGCGTATCGCGATCACAGCGTGGGGCGTGACTGGATTTTGATGACGGCGATGCCTGAAGCGTTCTATCTGGCGGGCTTGCGCACAGCCAACAGCCGCTCCGCGATGGTGCTGGCGCTGGCGCTGGTGCTTTCCCTCGTGCTGGGCGCGGCGTTGGCGTCTATGGTGACCGCGCCGCTCCGGCGCATGGCCCAGGCGACGCGTACGATGGCCGGCGGGGACCTGAGCGTCCGGGTGGCGGGCACCAGATTGGAGGAGCTTGATACCCTCGCGGAATCTTTCAACGCCATGGCTGCCAGGCTCGAGGCCTCGTTTGACGACCTGGTCGGAGAAGTTTCAACGCGGAAAAGTCGCGAGCAAGAACTGAAGGACAGCGAAGCCCGCCTGCGGTTGAGCGAGGAGCGACTAAAGCTCGCGATCGACGCCGCGTCGCTTGGCATCTGGGACTGGGACGTCGAAGCGGACCGGCTGGTTTGGGACGACTCGATGTACCGGCTGTACGGCGTTCGCAAGGAGGAGTTCAGCGGAGCTTTCGACGCCTGGTCGACGTGCGTTGTGCCGGAAGACGTCGCGCGGGCCAAGGCGGACGTCGAGGCCGCGCTTCGCGGCGACCGCGAGTACTTGTCTGACTTCAAGGTGCAGCGTGCCGATGGCGCCATCCGTATTATTCGCGGCATGGCGCAAATCGTCCGAAAGGCAGACGGCAGTCCCGTGCGCATGGTCGGCGTCAACCGGGATGTCACGGACCTGATCAACGCGGAGCACGCGCGCATCCGTGCCAACGAAGAACTGCATGCGGCCCAGGCGGAACTCGCGCAAGTGGCGCGTCTGACCACCATGGGCGAACTTGCGGCCTCCATCGCCCATGAAATCAGCCAACCGCTCGCTGCGGTCGTCTCTTACGGAAATGGGGCGCTGCGATGGCTGGCCCAAGCCCCCCCCAATCTCGAGGAGACGAAAGCGGCTCTCAAAGGCATCGTCGAGGCGGGCAATCACGCAGGCGGGGTGTTTGTGCGCATTCGGGAGCTGCTCAAGAATCACAAGCCGGAATTTGCTGCGCTCGACATCAACGAGGCTATCCGCGATGTACTCACCCTGGCGGGGGGTGAACTACGGAGCCGCTCGGTGGCGATTCAGACGGCACTGGCCGCGGACCTTCCGCCCGCGTCGGGCGATCGCATCCAGCTGCAACAGGTCATCATGAATCTGGCCATGAACGCGGCGGACTCCATGAACTCCGTGACCGACCGGCCTCGGGTGCTACGGGTCGCATCGAAGGTCAACGATCAAGGCAGCCTTGAAGTCACGATCGGAGATTCGGGCACCGGAATCGAAGAAGCGATCCGTGATCGCATCTTCGACCCGCTGTTTACGACCAAGTCCGCGGGCATGGGCATGGGACTGTCGATCTGCCGAAGAATTATCGAGGCACACGGTGGCCGACTTTGGGCTTCGCCGAGCACCCCGCACGGCACTGAATTCCAGTTTACGATTCCCGGCTCGGATCGCCCCCCGATGTCTGCATAAGCCTGCCTGCGTTCTCCTCCGCCCGGTAGACGCGGCGGACAGTTTACCGGAGAGCCCGGCAAGGGATATGATGCAGTGTTCAAGGTTGCTCCAGAGTCTGCCTCGAAGGCCTGTCGAATGAAGGACGATAATTCCGGGAAATCGATCGTATTCGTCGTCGACGATGATCCGCTGGTGCGGGGATCTGTCTCGAGTCTCCTTCGTTCGGTCGGTATGCAGGCGCGGGTTTTCACCTCTGCGTCGGAGTTCTTGCAGGAAAAGCGGCCTCCGCTTCCGAGCTGTTTGGTGCTGGACGTCAGGCTACCCGGCGTAAGCGGACTGGATTTTCAGGCCGAGCTGTCGCGACGCGATATTCAAATCCCGATCATTTTCATGACCGGTCATGGGGATATTCCGATGACGGTGAGGGCCATGAAGGCCGGCGCGGTGGAATTTCTGACCAAACCCTTTCGCGAACAGGACTTGCTGGATGCGGTGAAGCTTGCGTTGGAGCGGGATCAAAGCCGGATCGAATCCGAGATGGCCGCTTCCGGATTGAAGTCGCGCTTCGAGACCCTGACCGCACGTGAGCGAGAAATCATGGCCCTGGTTGCCTCAGGACTGATGAACAAGCAGGTGGCCGGCCAAATCGGGCTCAGCGAGATCACGGTCAAGGTCCATCGCGGTCGCGTCATGCAAAAGATGGGCGCCAGGTCGCTGGCTGATCTGGTGCGGATGGCCGAGGCCCTGAGCATTCGCGCTCCGGGGCCATAACATCTCGATACTCAAGTATAATTACCCAGGGCGGCGACATCGCCGATCATACTGATTCAATGTGATGCGCATTGGTTCACCTGGCTCATCCAAGGGCTGCCATTTTGCCGGAAGTTCCCCTGATCTCAATCGTCGACGATGACGGGCTCGTTCGAGAATCCACGAAAGGACTCGTTCGATCGATGGGGTATGCTGCGGAAACATTCACTTCTGCCGAGGAGTACCTGCGGTCGAATCGCGCCGCGGCGACGGCTTGTTTGATCTCCGACGTACAAATGCCCGGCATGAATGGTGCAGATTTGCAGGATCGGCTGATCGCCGACGGGTATCGCACGCCGATCGTTTTCGTTACGGCCTTCGCTGACGAAGGTCTCCGTGCCCGCGTTATGAAGGCCGGCGCCTGTGGTTTCCTGACCAAGCCGTTCAGCGACGACAGCCTGATCGAGTGCCTGGACAGGGCGCTGCTCGGCGACAGGATTGATCCAGCCTCGTAAGTTCTCGGATCAAGCACTCGTAGCGCTTCCGAACCTTGAAGACGCGCAGCAGCGCGTGCCCAGCCGGGGTTCAGCACCGAATATACCCACGTATAGCGTTCTATCTCTTCGGACACTGAAGGTCGGCGAACTCGCGATGTATGCTTGCACGCGTGGATGCACCTTTTGTCCCGGGCTCGCAGTAGCCCGCTTCGCTTGAGGAAGAGATCATGTCTCATGGCGCGTCGATCTACCACCACCGCTACAACCCACCAATCGCGTCCGAAGTCCTCCACGGGAGTCTTGGCGAGCAAACAAGGTTGCCCGACATCATGGAGTCCGCATCAGCTCGCGAGATTGAGGTCCAACTGGTGATGGACCGGCTCTTGCGCGAATACCTCACGCGCAAAGTCGACGCGAGAGCGCGCGCGGCTCCCTAGCGCCGGTTCTCTGTGCGCCAGGGGCGCGGGTTTCGGCCGTAATCGCAACCCGAATGCGAGCAGTGTGAAGCGGCGTGGAGGGTCTGTTGCCAGGATTTGTACATATTGTGGACGACGATGCGTCCTTCCGGACGGCTTTAAAGCGCCGTCTAGAGCGCGCCGGCTACGAGGTCGCGACCTACAATTCGGCTCACCACTTGCTGGAGCGATTACCGAACGAAAGCGTCCCGAGCTGCGTTCTCCTGGACATGCAAATACCCGGATTGGACGGTCCGGCCCTTCAGTCACGGCTGAATGAACTCGGCTCGACCCTGCCAATCATCTTCATCACTGGTCGTCCGGATATCCCGGCCACGGTGCGGGCCATCAAGGCGGGTGCGGATGACTTTCTGATCAAGCCCGTATCATCGGATGTACTTCTTCGGGCAATTGAACTGGCGATGGTGCGTCATGAAGAAAGGCGCGGCTTGAAGAGCAGGCTGGATATGGTTTGCGCCTGTGTTTCGACGCTGACGCCGCGTGAGCGGGAGGTCTTCGAACTCGTGGTTCGCGGCAAGGTCAACAAGCAGATCGGCTACGCGCTAGGCTGCACCGAGCGTACCATCAAGGCCCATCGCCACAGGGTGATGGAGAAAATGCAGGTCCGATCCCTGGCGGCACTTGTGTCCCTTGCGGAGCAGATCGGCGTTCTTGACTCGGCTGCTGGACCGGCACCCCTGGGCACCTCCAGCAGGCAGGTGACCTTGTGCGAGGACTGCAGTCCGCCTGGCACGCTGGTAGCACCCGAAATGCCAATAGCCCGATTGCCAAATTAGGGCCAACGTTCCCCACGGGAAGGTTCGGCAATTCGGGGGCCCGCCCATGAAGGACATGAAAACGCAACTGGAGAATTTGCGGGCGGATGCGGCGGAATGCGCCCTGATCCGGGACCTTGCTACAGACCCCAAGAAGCGCGAGCTTTTCACTCGGTTGGCTGAACATCTTCAAGTGCTCGCGTCGGAAGTCGAGCGCGCCATTGGGGCGAGACAGAGCCCGAACTCGCCCGACAACGCTACATAGATTTCCACGCGATGTGCGCCCGAGACGGCATGTCCGGTCGCGGCCTTCCGGCTAAAGCAGCGCTGGTCTTCGGTCTTGAAGCTGCTCACCGCGCTGGAGCTAGCGGTGATGATGACGCGGCGCCAACCATCGGCCCTCACTCCGCATTTCCGTCCCTTTGATCGCCATGTGAGTGTTGGATGGTTTTCAACACAGCGTCGCTGGGAAAGTCGTGCTATCAATCGCCGAACCCACGTTATTTGAAGGATGCGGATGAAAAGCGCGGTGCTTTTGGCTCTCAGCCTCATGTTTATTGGCGCCTGGTCGCAGGACGGTGCGAGAGGGCAGACCTCAGCCGCGCCGCCGGTTTCGCTTGCTCCGCCCAAAGCGTCGCCGCCACGCGCGGGCGCCAAGAATTCGCCGGCAGCGTCTGCCAATGTGTCGTCGACACCGGCGACCAGCGGACCTCGATCGTTGCCGAATCCGGCCGCCGACTACGATGGCTTCAGCGTCGGCACCGTCGAGGACAATGACACCCCGGATCAGGCGACGCGACCGATGAGGCCACGCGCAGCAAAGGGCTCCAAGCCCAATCCGGATACAAAGGGCATCGCGGGACAGGACCAGATCGACCAGGAAGACGAGGCGTTGAAACGTAAGCTGATGATCTGCCAAAGCTGCAAGTAGGCGGTTGCCGTTCTCGATGCCGACCTACGGCTGGCAAGTCTGAGCGGCTGGACGCCCGCACCGCGGCCCCCCGAAACATGATCTGGGTCAAATGTATCGAGACAGCAGCAGGTAAGCATGGAGACCCAGCCTTCGTGCCAGCCCGGTCATGCACCCAGATCCCTCACGTCCCCAATTGAAGATCCGCCGCGTCCATCTCGATACCGGCCGCGAGAACGTCGTCGTCATTTCCAGGCAATCGAAGGCGCTGCGCGCGGAGATCTTTCGCGGCTTCAGCCGGGTCGAGCTTCGTCTGAACGGCAAGGTGCTGCTGGCGACACTGCTGATCACCGACGATGACATGCTGGCGGCGCGGGACGAGATCGGCCTCTCCGAGCCCGCATTCCGCCGCTTCGGCGAGCCGATCGGCAGCCTGGTCACGGTGACGCCCGCCTCGCCCCCGGAAAGCCTGGAGGCTGTACGCGGCAAAATTCACGGGCGAACGCTGAGCCAGGCGGAGATCACCGCAATTATCAACGATCTTGCGCATTATCGCTATTCCGACATGGAGATCGCCGCGTTCCTGATCGGCTCCGCCAGCTTCGTGACCAGCGACGAGCTGCTCGCGCTCACCGGAGCGATGGCGCAGGCCGGCACCCAACTGGTCTGGCCGGACCCGATCGTCGTCGACAAGCACTGCATCGGCGGCATTCCCGGCAATCGCACCTCGATGGTCGTGGTGCCGATCGTCGCCGCGCATGGCCTGCTGATCCCCAAGACTTCGTCGCGCGCCATCACCTCGCCCGCCGGCACTGCCGATACGATGGAGGTGCTGGCGCGGGTGAATGTCGGCGTCGAGGAGATGAAGGCGATCGTATCCGCCTGCAATGGATGCCTGATCTGGGGCGGGCATGTGAACCTCTCGCCGGCCGACGACGTCCTGATCTCGGTCGAACGCCCGCTCAGTCTCGATACACGCGAGCAGATGGTCGCCTCGATCATGTCCAAGAAGATCGCGGCGGGTTCGACCCATCTGTTGATCGACATCCCGGTCGGCCCGGCCGCGAAGGTCACCAGCGCGGCCGACGCGATGCGGCTGCGAAAGCTGTTCGAATTCGTCGGCGACCGGTTTGGCCGCACGGTCGAAGTGATCACGACCGATGGCCGGCAGCCGATCGGAAACGGCATCGGGCCGGTGCTCGAGGCCAACGACGTGATGGCGGTACTCAGCAACGATCCGGATGCGCCACGCGACCTGCGCGAGAAATCGCTGCGTCTTGCCGCCCATCTCCTGGAACACGATCCGAAGCTGCGCGGCGGCGCCGGCTATGCACGGGCTCGCGATCTGCTGGACAGCGGCGCGGCGCTGAAGCAGATGCAGAGGATCATCGATGCGCAGGGCCCGTCGAATTGCAGCACCGAACTCGGACATCTCAGTTTCGAGGTGAAGGCGACGCGCGATGGCATCGTCACTGCGATCGATTGCCTGCGGCTGAACCGGCTGGCCCGCACCGCCGGTGCCCCGGTCGACAAGGGCGCCGGCATCCGGCTGTTCAAGAAGATCGGCGATCACGTCGAGCCAGGCGAGCCGCTCTACCGCGTCTACACCTTCGACCAGCCGGAGTACGATCTCGCGACCGCCGCGGCTGCTGCCGACGCCGGATACGCCATCAACGATCATGGTTCCCTCCAGGGCAAGACGACGCCATGAGCACGATCGCGCTCCAGACCCTGCCCTCCGGCGCCGACGCCGCGAAGCGGCTGGCGGCGCGACTCGGGCTTGCTTGCGGCGAAATCGCCTTGCACCGATTCCCGGACGGCGAGCTGCGCATCACGGCCGCGCCGGCGGCTGACACCACCATTCTTCACGCCTCGCTCGATCAACCCAACGACAAGCTGATCGCGCTGCTCTTCGCCGCAGAGGCACTGCGACGCGGCGGCGCAAAGCGGCTGGTCCTGGTCGCGCCCTATCTCTGCTACATGCGGCAGGACGTTGCCTTTCATCCTGGCGAGGCCATCAGCCAGCGCGCAATCGGCGGCCTGCTTGCAACCATCGTGGACCGCGTCGTCACCGTGGATGCGCACCTGCATCGCACCCCCGACATCAGATCCGTGCTTCCCGGCATCGAGGCGGAGAACCTGTCCGCGATGCCGGCAATTGCGAACGCGCTGGCAAAGGCCGGCATCGATCCAGCGACCGTTGTCATCGGACCCGACGCCGAATCCGAGTCCTGGGTGAAAGACCTCGCCGGGCGGCTGGGCTTGCCGCACACGGTGGCGCGAAAGACGCGGCACGGCGATCGTTCCGTCGACATCACGTTTGCCGATGCCGCCGTGATCTCGGGCCGACCGGCGCTGATGGTCGACGACATCGTCTCCTCCGGGACGACGCTGGTGGTCGCTGCGAAAGCATTGCGCGCGATGGGCGCGACCGCCGTCGACGCGGTGGTGACGCACGCGCTGTTCCCGCCCGCCATGATCGCCGCGTTCACCAACTCAGGCATCCGATCCATTCGGTCGACTGACAGCGTGCGGCATCCGACCAACGCGATCGCGCTCGACGAGATTCTCGCAGCCGCCCTGCGGTCCGAACTGACCGATACGCATCCGCCGGAGACGACGACATGAGCGTGACCGTTCGATTTTGTGGCGCGGCTCGCACCGTGACCGGTTCGAGCTACCTATTCCAGACCGCCACCGGCCGCTTCCTGGTCGATTGCGGCTTGTTCCAGGGACAGAAGACGCTCAAGGAGCTCAACTACGGCGCCTTTCCATTCCGCCCCGCCGATATCGACGCGGTGCTGCTCACGCATGCCCATATCGACCACAGCGGATTGCTGCCCAAACTCGTGCGCGAGGGATTTGAAGGCCACATCCTGGCGACGCGGGGCACGATCGACCTCTGCTCCTACATGCTTCCGGACGCCGGCAACATCCAGGAGTCCGAAGTCGCACAGCTCAACCGGCGCAACGCGGCACGTGGTCGGAAAGAGGTCGAGCCGATCTACACGCAAGCCGATGCGATCGCCACGCTGCAATCTTTCCGTCCCGTCGAGTATGAATGCTGGACCGACGTGATCGCCGGGGTTCGCGCACGCTACTGGAACGCCGGCCACCTGCTCGGCTCCGCCTCAATCGAGCTCGAATTCGCCGATGCCGACCGGCAACGGCCACTACGCGTACTGCTCTCCGGCGACGTCGGGCCGGAAGCAAAGCTGCTCCAGCCCGATCCTCAGGCCCCGGTGGACCTGGACTACGTCATCTGCAAGTCGACCTATGGCGACCGTATTCGCGCCGTCACGACACCCGAGCAGCGTCGGCAGCATCTCGCGAGCGAGGTCCGCGATGCGGCAGCCGCCAGGGGCGCCCTGCTGATCCCCGCTTTCGCGGTCGAGCGGACCCAGGAGCTGATCGTCGACCTCGTCGACCTGATGGAGCGCGGCGAGATTCCGGCCGCGCCGATCTTCCTGGATTCCCCGCTCGCGATCCACGCGACCGAAGTGTTCCGCCAGCACGCCGCGAAGTCTCGACCAGACCGTCGACGTCAACCGCCTCCTCAACTCGCCCCATCTCAAGTTCTCCGAGACGGTGCAGGAGAGCAAGGCGATCATGCGGCTCTCGGGCTTTCACGTCATCATCGCGGCGAGCGGGATGTGCGATGCGGGCCGTATCCGCCATCATCTGAAGCGCTGGCTCTGGAACGCGCACGCGACCGTGCTGCTCACCGGCTTTCAGGCCCACGGCACGCTCGGCCGCTTCCTCCAGAACGGCGCAAAGGCCGTTCGAATCCAGGGCGAGGAGATCAGGGTTGCGGCGCGGATCCGGATGATCGACGAATATTCCGGACATGCCGACGGCGCCGGCATCGCCCGCTGGATCGCGGCGCGTCGCCCGATCGGACGCGGCCTGTTCCTGGTCCACGGCGAAGAGGATGCGATCGCGGGGCTCGCCGAACGCGTCGCCGAACGCATCCTGCCGGCGGCGAAGGTCTATCAGCCTGTGCTGGACGACATCTACGAGCTCTCGACGTCCGAACCGCGTATGCTCGACGTCGACCATCGGCGTCGGCTCGCACCGGAAGCCGTGACCCATCTCGACTGGCACAACGAGATGTCGGAACTCATGCTCGACATCAACGACAAGGTCGCGGCGGCGGCCGACGACCGCGCCCGTGGCGTCGTCATTCGACGGCTGCGGCGGGCGTTGCAGGAGGATGGATAGAGAGGCGCTCGATGCCGTTGACAGAAGTGTAGGCAACGGCACGGCTCTGTTGGTCTCAGCGCGCCACGCTGCTCAGCCGTTGGAGGGCGCAATGCAAAACTACAGCCGCGCGCTGGTCATCGCCGGATGCTTGGCGTGTGACGTTGAATTTTCCGCTCGCGAACCCGTGAAGAGACTTCGTCGGCCGCGCGGAACGAAACAATCGACCTTCGGATTGAAGCCTCTTTCCAGCGACCACGCAATCACCGCAACACATCGCCGAGCTATCGTTGCAGGTGTTCTGATTGGGAGAGGCAACAATGCGGTCGCATCAGGCTTTCGTCACTCCGGCAATCATCCTCTGTTGTTCGCTGTTGAGCATCGCCACCCTGGTGATGGTCGGGGCGTGGTGAAGTCAGGTTAACGTCCATGCGCGAAGAATTCACATCGCTGGCCTTTCTGGCCGTAACCCTGGCCGGCGTCGCGTTACTGGGATCAGGTCTGCTCGCACTGGTTCTGGTGGGATAGGCGGCGCGGCCGCCCTGTCCGGCTGTACGCCCGCGCCGCATGGCTGCCCTCTGCGTGCGAAGCGGCGCTTTACCCACCCGCGAATTCCTGATCCTCTCTCCGCTAATCGGCCGGACCAACCGGCCTCGCCCAGGGAGAGAGACGCCATGAAGCTCGGCACCGCCATTGCGGAAATCATGAGGCGCGAGGGGATCGAAATCCTCTGCGGCTATCCCGTCAACCACCTGATCGAGCACGCGGCCAAGGCCGAGATCCGCCCCGTGATGGTGCGGCAGGAGCGCGTCGGCATCCACATGGCGGATGCGATCTCGCGCGTGACGTCGGGCCGCACCATCGGCGCGTTCTGCATGCAGCATGGCCCCGGCGCGGAGAATGCGATGGGCGGCGTCGCGCAGTGCTTTGGCGAATCCGTTCCCGTGCTGGTGCTGCCGATGGGCTATCAGCGCAGGCTGGCGCATATCGAGCCGAACTTCAATTCCAGCGAGGTGATGAAGGCGTTCTCGAAATCGTCCGAGCCGATCATCCTGGCGGCCGAGGTCGCCAACATTTTCCGCCGCGCCTTCACCAAGCTCAAGAACGGCCGCGGCGGACCCGTGATCGTCGAGATCCCCTCAGACATGTGGAACGAGGAGGTGCCGGAGCCGCTAAACTACACGCCGGTGCTGCGCACCCGTTACGGCGCCGATCCCGTGCATGTGAAGGAGGCAGCCGCCCTGCTCGTCAACGCCAAGCGACCGGTGATCTATGCCGGCCAGGGCGTGCATTACGCCCAGGCCTGGCCGCAACTGAAGCGGCTTGCCGAGCGGCTCGCCATTCCCGTCACCACCAGTCTCGGCGGCAAATCGTCGTTCCCGGAAACGCATCCGCTCTCGCTCGGCTCGGGCGGCCTCGCGGTGCCGCGCGCGGTGCCGAAATTCCTCGCGGAGGCCGACGTCATCTTCGGCATCGGCTGCTCCTTCACCGAGACCAGTTTTGGCATCGCGATGCCGAAGGGCAAGACCATCATCCACTCCACGCTCGATCCGAACCATCTCAACAAGGATGTCGAGGCGAAGGTCGGTCTCGTCGGGGACGCCGGCCTCGTGCTCGACGCGCTGCTGGAGGAGATCGGCAACACCGTCACCTCCGATCGCGATGCATCAGTGGTCGCGGCCGAGATCGCGACCTCGCACCTGGAGTGGCTGGCGAAATGGATGCCGAAACTCACCAGCAATGACGCGCCGCTCAGTCCGTATCGGGTGCTGTGGGATCTTCAGCACACCGTCGACATCCGCAACACCATCATCACCCATGATGCCGGCAGCCCGCGCGACCAGCTCTCGCCGTTCTGGAAGGCGGTCGAGCCGCTCTCCTATCTCGGCTGGGGCAAGACGACGCAGCTCGGCTACGGCCTTGGGCTCGCGATGGGCGCAAAGCTCGCAAAGCCCGACAAGCTCTGCATCAATGTCTGGGGCGATGCGGCGATCGGCTTCACGGGCATGGATTTCGAGACCGCGGTGCGCGAGCGCATCCCGATCATGTCGATCCTGCTCAACAATTTCTCGATGGCGATCGAATTGAAGGTGATGCCGATCTCGACCGAGAAATATCGCTCGACCGACATTTCCGGCGACTATGCCGCGATGGCGCGCGCCTTCGGCGGCTATGGCGAGCGGGTGACCAAACCTAAGGACATCGTGGCTGCGATCAAGCGCGGCATCCAGAAGACCAAGGAGGGCGTGCCGGTGCTGCTGGAGTTCATCACCAGCAAGGAGACCGAGGTGTCGCGGCCGGGCACGTGAGCACGCAGGCCTGTTGCCGGGGTATTTGAGCCAGAGAATGGCGTCGCCCAGGAGATGCTTTGATGACTCTGGCGCGGCTCATTCGGCGACAATCGCTCTCGTTGTCCGGCGTCGGCCTCATGCTGGGCGCGCTGTTCTTCGCGGCCGCGCTGACGCCGACGCTGATCCCGCGCAGCTATCTCACGCAAGGCGCCCTCGCCGGCGGCTGCTTTGCGATCGGCTACCTCACGGGCGTGCTGTGGCGCCGGCTGTGGCACTATCTCGAATTGCCCGAGCCTTCGGCGCGCGCCCGATCGATTGCGAATGCGCTGGTCGCAGCCGGTTGCCTGCTTGTCGTCATCATCTCTCTCTGGCGCACCGCCGAATGGCAGAACGCGATCCGTAGTGTCATGAAGATGGCGCCGGTCGAGACCGCGCATCCGTTCAAGGTCTGCGCCATCGCGCTGATCACGTTCATCGTGCTGCTCGTACTGGGGCGGCTGTTTGCGCTTGTCGCCCGCTTGCTTGCCGCGCGCATTCGGCGCGTCATTCCGCGCAAGGTCGCCAATGTGATCGGCGTGCTCGTCGCCGGTCTGCTGTTCTGGTCGATCGCCAGCAATGTCCTGATCCGCACGGCGTTCAACGCGCTCGATTCATCCTTCCGCGAACTCGATGTTCTGCACGAGCCGGAGCGGCCGCAGCCGACCGATCCCAGTCGAACAGGAAGCCCGACGTCGCTGGTGAAGTGGAAAGAGCTCGGGCGCATGGGCCGCCGATTCATTGCCTCGGCTCCGACCGCAGCCGAAATCAGCGCGGTCACGGGCCGGCCCGCGCAGGATCCCGTGCGGGTCTATGTCGGCCTCGCCGGTGGCGGCACGGCGCAGGCGCGCGCCGGGCTTGCCCTCGACGAACTCAAGCGCCAGCACGGATTTGAACGCAAGGTCCTGGTCGTGATCACGCCGACCGGCACCGGTTGGATCGATCCGGCCGCGATGGATACGGTCGAATATCTCCATCATGGCGACGTCGCCAGCGTCGCGATGCAGTATTCCTATCTCAACAGCCCGCTGTCGCTGCTGTTTCAGCCCGAATACGGCGCGGCAGCCGCGCGCGCGCTATTCGCGGAAATCTACGGCTACTGGACGACGCTGCCGAAGGACCGACGGCCAAAGCTGTATTTGCACGGGCTCAGCCTCGGCGCCCTGAACTCGGAAAAATCCGCCGAGCTGTTCGAGACGATCGGTGATCCCATCACCGGCGCGCTATGGAGCGGTCCGCCGTTCGAGAGCCGCAACTGGCGCTCGATCACCGACAACCGCAATCAGGGTTCGCCGGCGTGGCTGCCGGAATTCCGCGACGGCCGCTTCGTGCGCTTCATGAACCAGAACGGGCCCACGGTGCCGGCCGATACGCCGTGGGGCCCGATGCGCGTCGTCTATCTGCAATATGCCAGTGACGCGATCACCTTCTTCGCCTACCGCGACGCCTATCAGGCGCCGGCCTGGATGAGCGCGCCGCGCGGACCGGACGTGTCACCGAAGCTGCGATGGTATCCCGTCGTCACGATGCTGCAGCTCGGGCTCGACATGGCGGTCGCGAACGGCACGCCGATGGGCTTTGGCCATGTCTACGCGCCCGAGCATTATGTCGATGCCTGGGTCGCGGTCACCGATGTCCGTGACTGGTCCGCGGACGCGTTGGTGCAGCTCAAGAGCCACCTCGCGGCGGCGGCGCGGAAGCCAGCTCAGGGCAATGCCGGCGACGATCCCGACCGCGGCGGCTGACTACTCCGCCATCTCCACCGGCTGGGTGGCGGAGGGACCGGCCAGAGGCCGCTCCTCCATCATGATCAGGCAGAGCGCGGCTGTGGTCATCAGCGCGGTGGCGGCGCCGAAGACATAGCGGAACGCGTGCCGCATGTCGTCGGCGGGAATCGCATTGACGGCGGCATGATGCTCGCCGGCGAGCGGGACGTCGGCGCCGAGCGCGATCAGCAGGATCGCCGCGAACGCCGCGACCGTGAACGAGGACATCAGCGAGCGGAAGAAATTCATCGCGCCGGTGATGGTGCCGACCTGCGGTCGAGCCACCGAATTCTGCAGCGAGACCACGCAGACCGGGAAGGTCGTGCCGAGCCCGAGCGCGAACGCGGCCATCAGCGTCAGCAATCCCCACAGCGGCAAGGTCGTGACCGTGAGGCCGAGCGCGCAAAGCGCGGCCCATGAGGTGCCGATGATGGCGACGCGCTTGTAGTGCTTGGCTCGCGCCATGGTGCGGCCGGCGATCGCAGCACCACAGGTTGACACCGCCGCGAGCGGAATCAGCGCAAGCCCCGCCTCGCTGGCGCTGAGGTGATAGACCAACTCGTAATAGAGCGGCAGCTGCACGGTGAGGCCGGTGATGGCGCCGAGCCCGCAACCGCCGGCCGTCAATGCGAACGGCGCGACCTTGCCGCTGAGCAGCGGCAGCGGCAGGAACGGCTCGTCGGCGCGGCGCGCATGCCACACGAAGGTCACAGCGAGCGCGACAGCGCCGCCCACCATCGACAGAACCATTGGCGACAGCCACGGGAAGCGCGTGCCGCCCCAGGTCAGCACCAGCATGAAGACGACGGCAGAGGCCATCAGCAGCACGCCGCCGAGCCAGTCGACCTTGCGCTTGCGGTGGAATACCGGGATCTTCTTCATCTTCGGCAGCAGCAGCGCGAGCGCTGCGGCGGCGAGCGGCAGATTGATCCAGAAGATCATCGACCAGTGCAGATGCTCGGCGAACACGCCGCCGATGACGGGCCCGAGGATGCCGCCGACCATCCACACGCTGGAGAAATAGGCCTGGTACTGGCCGCGCTCGCGCGGGGAGACGACGTCCGAAATCACGGTCTGCACCACCGGCATGATGCCGCCGCCGCCAAGCCCCTGGAGGCCGCGCGCCAAGATCAGCATCGGCAGGCTCGGCGCGATCGCGCACAGCACCGAGCCCGCAATGAACAGGCTCAATGACACGATGATCATGGCCTTGCGGCCGTAGATGTCGCTCAGCGTTCCGAACACCGGCGCGACTGCGGTCGAGGCGAGCAGATAGGCCGTGATCACCCAGGACAGGTTCGAGACATCCTGGAACTGGCGCCCGATGGTCGGCAGCGCGGTCGCGACGATGGTCTGGTCGAGCGCGGCCAGGAACATCGTCAGCATCAGGCTGATCACGATGGTCCGGACCTCGTCCTGCGACAGCGGAACCGGCGGCGCGAGGGACGGTGCATCACTGACGCTGATGACCTCGCCCGGAAGGCGGGTCAATTCCTCGGCGATGTCGTCGGGCAATGTCTGGATGTCGGCAGCCTGGCGGCCCTGCCGTGCGAACTGGTTCATTTCGGGCGTGTCAGACGTCGTATTGCGGCGCAAAACCGCGGAGGATTCGTTCTACGAAGCCAATCTAGGCAGCAAAGTTCTTCTCAGGCAGGCACCGCGGCGCATGGGTGCATCCCGCCCCCGGGTCATCCCGAACAATTGATCCGAGATTGCAGGCGTATCAGTCCTTCGATCAATCCTCGATCAATCCTTGGGACGTCGCTTCAGGCGAGCCCGTTTCGGCAGCTGCCCCGGCCATTGCACGAGGTAGTTCTCGAGCTCGTCGTCCGGGACCTGCTCCTCGGTGCCCCCGACCCGGCCGCGCACGGAGACGCCGGCCTCGTGCACCGTATTGGGATCGCCGGAGATCAGCGGGTGCCACCAATAGAGATCGCGCCCCTGGGCGACCAGCCTGTAGCCGCAGCTCGGCGGCAGCCAAGGCAGGGTGCGGACCTTTTCGGGAGTCATGACAACGCAGTCCGGAACGAAGTCGAAGCGATTCGCGTAGTCCTTGCAGCCGCAGGTTCCGGCATCGAGCATCTTGCAGCTGACACTGGTGAAATAAATCGCGCCGGTATCCTCATCCTCGAGCTTGCTCAGGCAGCAGCGGCCGCAGCCGTCGCACAGGCTCTCCCATTCGGCCCGCGACATGTCTTCCATCTTCTTGGTTTTCCAGAAGAATCCATCCTGGTCTGAAGGTCGTTTGCGAGCTGCGGTCATGCGCCTCAATACGATTCGAAAGAGCTGGTGCAGCGCCATCTAGGGCGTGCGGCGGTGGCGCTGCAAGCAACGCCCCTGTGAGGCCCGTAGTGAACCGGGGTTCAATTAGGCCTGTTGTTCAAAATTGCGAGCCTGACCATTGGTTTATAGGCCCCGCTCGGCTAGAAGAACAGCAAGTCCCCTCGGACGCGAAACGGGCGCCTTGGGTTTGCCGTAACATTCCCGCAAGACGTCTCGATGCCGCCCGACCGGGTGCTTGAACGCTTTCCAACCGAGCCTCAAGGGTTCTAGGTGGTCCAGAACACACCATCCAACTGGAAGAGTCGCATCCGGAACGTCTTTCTGGACCTCGACGCGCGCATCAACTCCTCGCTGTTCTCCTCGGCCAAGGGCATCCGCGAGCTCTATGAGCGCTACTCGACCTTCATGGACCGCTTCTATGTCGGGCGGTGGAAGCGCTGGGTGTTCATCGAGCCGCTGTCGGAGGCCGCAACGCTCGGCCTCGGCGGCATGGTGCTGATGCTCATCCTCGCCATCCCGGCGTTCCGCGAAACCGCGGACGAGGACTGGTTGAAGAAGTCCGATCTGGCGGTGACCTTCCTCGACCGCTACGGCAATCCGATCGGCAGCCGCGGCATCAAGCACAACGACTCGATCCCGCTGGAAGACTTTCCGGACGTGCTGATCAAGGCGACGCTGGCGACCGAAGACCGCCGCTTCTACGAGCATTTCGGCATCGACATCGCCGGCACCGCGCGCGCGCTCGTCACCAACGCGCAAGCCGGCGGCGTGCGCCAGGGCGGCTCCTCGATCACCCAACAGCTCGCCAAGAACCTGTTCCTGAGCAACGAGCGCACCATCGAGCGCAAGATCAACGAGGCCTTCCTCGCGGTCTGGCTGGAATGGCGCCTGACCAAGAACGAGATCCTCAAGCTCTATCTCGACCGCGCCTATATGGGCGGCGGCACTTTCGGCGTCGACGGCGCGGCACACTTCTACTTCAACAAATCCGCGCGCGACGTGACGCTTGCCGAAGCCGCGATGCTCGCCGGCCTGTTCAAGGCTCCGACAAAGTACGCGCCCCACATCAACCTGCCCGCCGCGCGCGCCCGCGCCAACGTGGTGCTCGACAACCTCGTCGATGCCGGCTTCATGACCGAGGGCCAGGTGTTCGGCGCCCGCCGCAACCCGGCCTTCGCCGTCGACCGCCGCGACGAGGCCTCGCCGAACTACTATCTCGACTACGCCTTCGACGAGATGCGCAAGCTGGTCGACACCTTCCCGAAGTCCTACACCGAGCGCGTCTTCGTGGTGCGGCTCGCGATCGACGCCAACGTGCAGAAGGCCGCGGAAGACGCGATCGAGAACCAGCTGCGCCAGTTCGGCCGCGACTATCACGCGACGCAGGCCGCGACCGTGGTCTCCGATCTCGACGGCGGCGTCCGCGCCATGGTCGGCGGCCGCGACTATGGCGCGAGCCAGTTCAACCGCGCCGTCGACGCCTATCGCCAGCCCGGCTCGTCGTTCAAACCCTATGTCTACACCACCGCGCTGCTGAACGGCTTCACGCCGAACTCGATCGTGGTCGACGGCCCCGTCTGCATCGGCAATTGGTGTCCGCAGAACTATGGCCATTCCTATTCCGGCTCGGTGACGCTGACGCAGGCGATCACGCGCTCGATCAACGTCGTGCCCGTGAAATTGTCGATCGCGATCGGCCAGAAAGAACAGCCGAAGGCGCCGAACCCGGCCAAGATCGGCCGCGCCAAGATCGTCGAGGTCGCCCGCCGCTTCGGGCTCAAGGCGCCGCTGCCCGACACGCCGTCGCTGCCGATCGGTTCGGACGAAGTCACGGTGCTGGAGCACGCCGTCGCCTACGTGACCTTCCCCAACCGGGGCAAGTCGGTGACGCCGCATTCGGTGCTGGAGGTGCGCACCGGCGCCGGCGACCTGGTCTGGCGCTGGGACCGCGACGGTCCGAAGCCGCGGCAGGCGATTCCGCCGAACATCGCCGCCGACATGGCCGGCATGATGAGCCACGTCGTGAGCGAAGGCACTGCGCGCCGCGCAGCGCTCGACGGCATTCCGACCGCGGGCAAGACCGGCACGACGAATGCTTATCGCGACGCCTGGTTCGTCGGCTACACCGGCAATTTCACCTGTGCGGTCTGGTACGGCAACGACGACTATTCGCCGACCAACCGCATGACCGGCGGCTCGCTGCCGGCGCAGACCTGGCACGACATCATGGTCGCGGCGCATCAGGGCGTCGAGGTCCGCGAAATTCCCGGCGTCGGCATGGGCCAGAAGCTGCCGCCACAGCAAGTCGCCAACGCACAGGCCAATGCGGCACCAAAGGTGCTGGAGACCAAGCCCGGTCCGCCGCCCGTGCTGACCAAGCGCGGCGCCGATGTCCTGGTGCACGTCGAGAAGCTGCTGGATGACGCTGCCAAGGTCGCGACCAAGTCTTCCAGCGACGACACCAAGCAGGCCAAGCCGGCGGCGGCGTCGAGCGCACTCGCCTTCCCGCAGAACTATGCGGCGGAAGACAATGCGAATTCATCCACCCCGCGCAAGAACTGATCTGATCCCGTGCGACTGATCCTGATCACATTGACGGCCCTACTGCTCGCGACCGTGGTCGGCGTCGGCGCGACATGGATGACAACGACGCGCGGCACCGAGATCGGCGCGCTGACGATCGGCCCATGGACCGCCCGCCCCCGCACCGGCACCGCCGACGTCGATCCCTATTCGCGCGCCACCATCGTGCGCAACGGCGAGCTGCCGATCGGCACCGGCGACGGCGTCGCCTTCACCGCGACCGCCGACGAGAAGAAGAAGGCGCTCGACGGCCGCTGCGACGTCGTCGTCTCCGGCGTGACGCCGCCGGCGCGGTTCTGGACGCTGACGCTGTATGACCGCAAGGGCCATCTCGTCGCCAATTCGCTGCAGCGCTACGGCTTCACCAGCCAGGAGATCATCCGCCAGTCCGACGGCTCGTTCGAGATCCGCATCGCCTCGCGCTCGCGCGCCGGCAACTGGCTGCCGACCGGCGGCATCGAGCGCTACGCGCTGATGCTTCGCTTCTATGACACCCCGGTCGGCGTTGCGACGCGCACCCAGCGCGACGCGCCCATGCCCACGATCACGACGGTGGGCTGCTCATGATCCGGCTGTTGTTTACCATCGTTGCCGGTGTCGTTCTGGGCCTCGTGGTCCATCTCGTCAGCGTGCTGGCGCTGCCGCGGATCGCGACGCAGGATGCCTATTCGCGGCTGACGCCGATGACGAAACTCAACGGCGTCACCCCGCTTCCCCTCGCCGATCCCAACACCTCGCCGATGCCGTTCATGGACCCGGCCTTTGCGCTCGCGATCTGCCGCTACGACCTGTCGGGCGGACCGATCAAGCTCGCCGTGCCGGTGAGCCAGGCCTACACCTCGGTGTCGTTCTACACCCGCAACGAGATCGCCTATTACGCGATCAACGACCGCTCGGCGGGCAAGAAGGTGATCGAGCTCGACCTGATGACGGAGCCGCAGCACAACGAGCTGCCCGAGGACGAAGAGATCACCGCCGCCGACCGCCTGATCATCGATTCCCCGAGCACCACGGGCCTGATCGTGATGAAGGCGCTCGCCGCCGAGCCCGGCCTGATGCCGCAGGCGCAGGCGACGCTGGCGGCTGCGACCTGCGCGCCGCAAACCGAGCCGCCGGCCAAGGCCGAGGCGCCGCGCGGCCGGCGCTGAACGGGCCGCTTTCGACAGCGTTTATCAAAAGCCGAAAACAACCCCATGCACAGTAGCTGGGGCACTGAAACTATTAAACTATTTTGAGCCTGCGCGACGTAGACGATTCTTCGAATGAGGTCTCCGCGCCCAGAACAGTGCAAACGGACCCAACGCGATCCCCGCCGCGAGGACGATGAACGCCAGCAGCCAGCCTGTCGCGCTTTGCGGACCACCAGCAGCGTCGAGCGCTGCGCCGGTTCCCCAGGCCCCAACCGCTGACAGACCGAACCCGACCGTAGAATGCAGGGCCAAAGTCGCGCCGCGATGTTCGGGCACAGCCGCGGCCGACATGCCCGCGGTCAACGCGCCTGAATCCGCCGGCACGGTCAGGCCATAGATGATCAGCAGCAACGCGAGCACCCATGCCGGGGCCGTCGCGTTGAGGCCGATGATCAACGCAACGCAGGCCGACGCAATCATCACGACCGTGATCGCTCGATGACGACCGAACTTCAGCGCCGCCTCATTGCCGAGGATGCTGGCAGGCATCGAGATCACCGCGAAGCAGAAGCTCATCACGACAGGGCTCAACCACGAAGGCGCGCCCTGATGTGACGCGACGAAGATCCAGAACCCCACCAGCCAGGTGCGGATGCCGTACAGCTCGAAGCAATGGGCGCCATAGCCCAAGATGTATCCCAGCGCCTCGCGATTGGAGAAGACGGGCGCAAAGTTCAGCAGCCCCCCCGCCTTCGGCGCGGGCCGGTGCTCCTCGATCAGAAAGCACGCGACGACCATCGCGACGGGACCGAAGCCGGTAACAAGGAACGCACTCCGCCACCCCCACCTGTCGGCGATAATTTGCGCCACCAGGAACGAGAGGCCGACACCGACCGAGAAACTCGACGTGTACAGAGTGACTGCCCGTGAAGTGTCGCCGGCGGGAAGCCGGTCCGTCAGCGCCTTCAGGCCCGGCATATAGGCCCCCGCAAATCCAAGTCCTGCAAGGGACCAGATCGCGGTGCCCGACCAGAACCCCTGCGCGAAGATGCCGAAAGCTGCGGTCGCCAACCCGCTGAGGATCGAGCCCCAGAGAAGGACGAGCCGCGCGTCGATCCGGTCGGTCAACGTCGTCAGGACGGGCACTGCGAGCATGTAGCCGAACGCATACCCGCTCGCCATCAAGCCGCCTTCGGCCGCGGAGAGTCCCCACGCCGGCATCAGGTGCTGCGCCAGGTTCGCGGAAAGCGTCACATGCGGCAGCAGATTGCCGACCTGGCCGATGCACATCACCGCAATCAGGGACCGACCGCTCAGGTTACGAATGTGCTCCTCCATTGTGAGGCCTGGTCACGAGTGGCGATCGGTACGCAACAGCAGCAGCGCAAGGAACGCGGAGACCGAGGCAAGAACGCTGATCCACAACGCCTGGCTGCCCATGTGCTCCACCATCAGCCCCATCGCGAGCGGCGCGAGCGCGGCGGTGGCGCGCGAGGGAAGCGATATGACGCCAAGGCGTTTTCCAAACCCCGCAGGACCAAACAACGCGAGCGGCAAAGTACCGCGAGCAATGGTGACAATACCGTTTCCCGCGCCATAGAAGATCGCGAAAGCCGACGCAAAAGCAGGTCCGCCCAGGATCAGCGTGACGACGCCAATCGGGTTCATGAGGGTGGCTATGCGCGCCGAGACCAGCGGATGATAGCGGGCAAGCCATCCCGCCTCCAGCAGGCGTGCACCGACCTGAGCGGGCCCGACCAGCGCCGCGGCAAAAAGCGCAGCGGCCGGTGTCGCACCAAGAGACACCAGCATCGTCGGCAGGATTGCCGAAACACCGGAACTGACAAAGCCGACAGCAGCGAACATGTAGGCCAACACAACCATCGCGAACGTTTCGCTGCGACGGGAAACGCCTTCCTCTTGCGCGGCAAGCGGCCCGACCAACTGTAGCGGCATGGCACGGGGCAGAAACAGGTTGAGGGGAAGCGCCAACGCGACGTGGACAAGCGCCCACGTCTGGCACGTGGCCCGCCAGCCGAACTCGTCATACAGCCAGGTCGAGAGCGGCCAACCTATCGTGCTCGCGAAGCCCGCGATCAACGTGATCCCCGTGATGGATTTCCGCGCATCGCTGCCGTAGATGCGCGCAAGCGTCGCGAATGCCGCCTCATAGAGACCCATGCCCATGCCGATGCCGAGCAGCACCCACGCAGCGATCAGCACGGCTACCGTGTGGGTAACAGACAGCATGAGCAAGCCAGTCGCGAAGACAAGGTTCGAGATCGCGAGCAGACCGCGCCCCCCAAACTTGTCAATGGCGTGACCGACACGCGGGCCGAGAAGTCCGGAGATGACGAGCGCACCCGAGAGCGCCCCGAACACGTAAGTCGGCGCGAGATCGAGATCCCGCGCGATCGGCGCGGCAAGAATGGCAGGAAGATAATAGCTCGACGCCCACGCAATGGTCTGCGCGGAGCCGAGCGCGAACACGACGGCGAGCGGACCCGCAGCCTGGCCCGCGGCGGCTTGCTTCATGAGCAACCACACCCCGAAGCGCCGGCCTTCTTGGCTGTTTCGTCCGCGGCACAGCAGGCCGATGCTTCTTCCTTCGCCGGCCCGCCGCAACATCCTGACGCGGCCTCTGCTGACTCGACGCCACCACGTGTACACACGCCCGTCTCCGGCAGCACAAGCTCGAACTCTCGCCGCCGCCTCGCTGTCGCCAGCGATATCGGCGGCAATCGATCGGACCTGCTCATAGCCGGTCATCATGAGGAAGGTCGGAGCACGACCGTACGACTTCATGCCCGCCAGATAGAAACCCGGCTCATCATGTGCGAGCTCTCGCGCACCGTGCGGGCGCACCGTCCCGCAGCTATGTTCGTTGGGATCGATGAGCGGCGCAAGGGCGACCGGCGCCTCGATGGCCGGATCAAGCCGCAGACGCAATTCGGACAGAAAGGAAAAATCAGGACGGAAACCGGTCGACACGATCAGTTCGTCCACGACCACGCTTCGCGCACCGCAACACGAGCCGGCAGCGACCCTAAGGCGACCTTCCGATTCCGAAAGATGCGTGACGCCGAATTCGGTCTCAACCTTGATCCTACCCGACGTAACCAGCGCAGCAAAGACGGCGCCAAGTTCACCGCGTGCGGCGAGCTTATCGTTGCTGCCGCCGCCGAAAGCCTTTGCAGGATCAGCGCCGCGCAACAGCCAGACGGGTTGCGTAGCGGGCACCTCGTCGGCGAGACGGACAAGATCAATCAACGTGCCGACCGCGGAATGGCCGGCGCCCAGGACAGCAACGGTCTTCCCGGCATATCGGTCACGACCGGCACCCCGCACATCCGGCATGCCGTAGGCCACGCGTTCAGCGCACTCATGCTCGCCAATCGCGGGCAAGCCGTTGCCGCCGGCGGGATTGGGGGAGAACCATGTGCCTGAAGTATCGATAACGGCGTCGGCGCGCAGGACCTCGGGACCCTTGCCGTTCTGGTAGCGCAGTTCGAAAGGCGCCAGTTCCCTGCCCCTCGTCTTCGCCTTGTCGAAGCCGACGCGGCTGATGGCCGAGACGCGGCTTGATGTCCGGATCGCTTCGCGCAACGGCGTTCTCGTCGCGAGCGGCGTGAGGTATCGGTCGAGCAGTTCGCCGCCGGTCGGATAGGACTGAGGGTCTGGCGAATTCCAACCCGTCGGCGCAAGCAGCCGTGCCGCGGCCTTGTCGACATTGTATTCCCACGGCGAGAACAGCTGGACGTGCTGCCACTGGCGGACTGCGTGTCCGGCCTCCGGTCCAGCCTCCAGCACAATGGGCGACATCCCGCGTTCGAGCACATGTGCGGCGGCAGCGAGGCCGACAGGGCCCGCTCCGATGACAGCGACCGTCTTCTTACCCCCCATTGGCTTTTCCTATCTTTCTAAAATCATGGAACAATTCGACCAAAAAAATCAAGCCGCCGTCTTGGCATCCTTGCACTCGGCTTCGTCAGCGCAGCACTCCGACACCAGAAAACCGACCAAACCACGCATTGCGTCGTAGTTCGCATGACAGACCAAGGTCGTGGATTCGCGAACCTGACTAATGAGCCCGACAGCGACCAGAGACTTGATGTGATGGGATAGCGTCGATGCCGGTATCTTCAGCTTTTCCTGCAAGCGGCCGACGGGCATGCCTGGCTGTCCAGCCCGGACCAAGGCCCGATAAATCTGAAGCCGTGTCCGGTTACCCAAGGCTTCCAAGCGTGCGGCGGCGTCATCGATCTTCATGAGCACACGATGCGCCGGGTTCGCTTTTATTGTCAACCGTATTTCTAGAATATTAGAAATATAGAGGTTACCGCCAAATCGGGCTGGCCTTAGCAGCACCTGCCGTTCAACTGGATCGGCGGCCAAGGGACCGATCCATGGACGCAGCAATCGCCACTCTTGGGCTTGGGCCGAGACCAGTTACCTTTGGATACTCGATCGCTGTTAAAACTATAAAACTAGGATTATAGTTGTAATCCTTTGGAGCTTGCGGTATCCGGGAAACCCATGAACCGAAAGATCGCTGCGCGCTGCTTGGCCGAATTGGGCAATTTGACCCGACTGGATATTTATCGGCTACTGGTACGAGCCGGGCCGCCCGGCCTCAACATCACCGATATCCAGACCCGTCTTGAGGTACCGGCCTCCACGCTCGCCTTTCATTTGCGCGGGCTGGTCGGCGCGGGTCTGGTCGCCCAGGAAAAAAATGGGCGCACGGTGACCTGCCGCGCTCAATACGATCGCATGGACGGAGTCATCGAGTTCTTGCGCGAACATTGCTGCGAGGGATTTGAGAGTGATTTGGCGGCGGCGCGCCGAGCGAGTTGATCGCCCGCGGATGGTGAGCCCCCAAACATCGGCTCTCCACTATGGCTGGATCATATTAGCCGCGGGCACCTTCGGCTCGTTCATGACGCTGCCCGGCCAAACGGCAGGCGTTTCAGTCTTCTTCGAACCCATCACGGCCGATCTTGGCATCTCACGCACATCGGCCTCGATGGCTTATGCAGTTGGAACGCTTGCGGGAATTCTGCCGGCCCCCCTCATCGGTCGCTGGATCGACCGGCGCGGACCTCGCCTGACGGCGACCATCATCGCCGGCGGATTTGCTGTGGCCTGCGCTCTCATGGCGACAGTTCAATCCGCAATGATGCTGCTCATTGGTTTCGCGCTCTTGCGTGGCGCTGCGATCGGCGGCCTTAGCCTCGTCAGTCAGCAGGTCGTCAATCTCTGGTTTGTGCGTCGGCGCGGGATCGCCGCTGCGGCGGCCAGTCTCGGGCTAGCGGCCGGTTCCATGATCTTCCCGAAACTCATCGATGCTCTCATCTCGCTCTACGGTTGGCGAGGCGCCTATCTCGCCCTTGCCGGACTTGTCGCACTCACCATTCTGCCGGTTGCTGCCGCGCTGTTTCGCGAACGGCCGGAAAAATTCGGCCTCAGCACGGACGCCGGGCTGCTGCCGGCCTTAGAATATCCAGGGGAGGAGCCGTCGTTTACGCGCGAGCAGGCGCTCCGGACCGGCGTATTCTGGTTGCTGTGCGCAGCAGGCTTTCTGACCAATGCTATCGGCACCGCTCTCTTGCTCAATCACTTCTCAATCATGCGGACGGCGGGGATCGCGCACAGCGGCGCGTTGTTACTGTTGTCGCTACTTGCCGGCGTTCAAGCCGTTGCCACACTCAGTACCGGACTTCTGGTAGATCGCTATGAACCGCGGCACCTGGTGCCGCTTTCGATGTCCATGCTTGCGCTGGCGTCAGCTCTCCCGGCGTTTGGCAGCGGAAGCGCCGTAAGCGTGCTGTACGCGCTGAATATCGGTGGGGCGTACGGCTCGCAGCAAGCGATAAACGCCGCCGGCTACGCGCACTATTTCGGCCGAGACCATCTAGGCGCAATTAGGGGCGCGTCGTTCGTCTTCGGAATTGCAGGCGCAGCGTTCGGCCCGCTACCTTTTGCGGCAAGCGTCGATTGGACGGGAAGTTATACGGCCGTCCTGATCGGCTGCTGCGCGCTTTGCGTTGCCTGCGGCGCCGGAGCATTTGCCGTCAGACGACCGTCATAGTCGGCGGGGTCGAATACGAAATGGGAGTAATGCATGACAGGCGGAGAAACGACCGTCATTGCGGGCATCGAAATTCCTTCGTCCGACCCGTTCTTTTTGGCGATGGTCCTCGGGGTGCATATTCCCCTGGGCCTTGCGTGCGTTGCGATCGGCGCAATCGCGATGTTGAGTTCAGAAACGTCGCGGCTATCATTCGAGGCTTGGAACCGCCTATTTCTGGTGCCTGCTGGCGCTCTTCGCGTCCGCAACGTTACTGTCGCTTATGCGCTGGGCCGAAACCTATCACTTGTTCGTTCTCGGTGCATTGTCGTTCACCTGCGCGTGGCTCGGGCGCGCTGTGCTCCGGCGCCGCTGGTGGTATTGGGTCAGGCTCCATATCGCGGGGATGGGCCTGTCGTACATACTGATGCTAGTTGCTTTCTACGTCGACAACGGAAAGCAGCTTCCGCTTTGGAAGGACCTGCCTCATTTCATGTACTGGCTGATACCTTTTGCGGTGGGTATTCCGCTCATCGTTCGCGCGCTTCTGTGGCCGCCGTTGGCGCCAGCCCGCCATGACTCTCATTTGATGCGATAATTTACGGTGCTCGCCAATCGATGCCCTCAAGCCAGTGCTGCTGAATAGCCCCTTCCGACGCGGGACGGGTTCTTCGGATTTCGGATTGACGAGCATCTGATAATTCCATAAGTCTGGATATATGGAACCAGAAGAAGCCGTTCTTGCGCTCGCCGCCCTGTCCCAATTAACCCGCCTGGAGGCGTTCCGGGCGCTGGTCAGGCACGAGCCCGATGGCCTTGCAGCGGGCGACCTCGCACGCCTGCTGGAAGTGCCGCCGAACACGTTGTCGGCCCATCTCTCGATCCTGACGCGCGCTCGCCTCGTGACATCCGAGCGGCGCAGCCGCTCGATTGTCTATCGCGCCAACCTTGCCGAATTCCGGGACGTTGCAGTCTTCCTGCTTCGAGACTGTTGTGGTGGACGACCGGAAGTCTGCGAGCCAGTCGTCGAAAGCCTGCAAGCCTGTTGCTCTCCAAAGCGAAAGGGGAAAGTCCGTGCCTGATCAGATCTACAACGTGCTGTTCCTGTGCACCGGCAATTCGGCGCGCTCGATCCTCGCCGAGTTGATCCTTCGCAAGGACGGTGCCGGCCGCTTCCAGTCCTTCTCCGCCGGCAGCGCCCCGAAAGGCGCGGTCCACCCGCTGGCACTACGGACGCTCGAAAACATGGACTACCCCGCCGACGGGATGCGCTCGAAGAGCTGGCTGGAGTTCGCCGCTCCCGATGCGCCAGTGATGGATTTCGTCTTCACCGTTTGTGACAATGCGGCTGGTGAGGCCTGCCCGATCTGGCCGGGACAGCCGATGACGGCACACTGGGGTATCGAGGACCCGGCCGCTGCCGAAGGCACCGATCTGGAGAAGCAGGCGGCGTTCGTCACAGCGTTCCGCTATCTCAAGAACAGGATCGATACCTTTGTGAACCTCCCGCTGAGGAGTATCGACAAGCTTTCGCTTGGCACCAAGCTGCGCGAGATCGGCCGCTCCGAGGGAACAACCCGTCCAACACCCAAGGTCGGCTGATGGATGTGTTCGACCTTCAGCGGCGTCTCGCGGCCGAAGCGCTCGGCACCGGCATTCTTGTCGCGACTGTTGTCGGCTCCGGCATCATGGCCGAAACGCTGACCAAGGACGTCGCTCTGGCGCTCCTCTGCAATACCTTGCCGACCGGGGCCATTCTGGTGGTCCTGATCACGGTGCTCGGTCCGATCTCCGGCGCGCACTTTAATCCGGCGGTCACGCTGGTCTTTGCGGCGAAACGCGAGTTGCCGGCGAACGAGGCCGCGCTTTACATCGTCGCTCAGATCGCCGGCGGCATCGCGGGAACGATGGCCGCGCATCTGATGTTCGGACTGCCGCTCCTCGACCTCTCGACGAAGGTTCGGACCGGAGGGCCGCAATGGTTCGCCGAAGCCGTCGCGGCGTTCGGCCTGGTCGCGACGATATTGGCCGGCGTCCGTTTTCAGCGGACGGCCGTTCCCTGGCTGGTCGGCCTCTATATTACGGCGGCCTACTGGTTTACCGCTTCGACGTCGTTCGCCAATCCGGCCGTCGCGATCGCAAGGTCGCTGACAAACACCTTTGCGGGTATTCGGCCCACCGATCTGCCGGGTTTCATTCTCGCCGAGCTTTGCGGCGCGCTCGCCGGCATGCTGTTGATGAACTGGCTGCTCGGGCGGCCGCAGGCGCGCGGCCCCGTCCCGATCACGGAGACAAGTCGATGAGCGTCACGATCTATCACAACCCGGATTGCGGAACTTCGCGCAACACGCTGGCCATGATCCGGCAGAGCGGCGTCGAGCCGGTTGTCATTGAGTATCTGAAGACGCCGCCGTCCCGCGAAAAACTGGTCGAGCTGATCAAAGCCATGGACATCCCCGTTCGTGGGCTTCTGCGCGAGAAAGGCACGCCCTTTCGCGACCTCGGCCTTGACGACCCCAAATGGTCCGACGACGAGCTGATCGATCAGATGCTCGCGCATCCCATTCTGATCAATCGTCCGATCGTGGTTACAGCAAAGGGCACACGACTATGCCGGCCCTCGGAAGCCGTGATCGACCTTCTGAACAATCCCGTTGGCCGGTTCGTGAAGGAGGATGGCGAGGTGGTCGAAGCGCGATAAGTGCGCCTCTGCACCAAACCTCATCCTAATGCGCGCCACACCGGCAGCTCTCGTAATCAACGGGATCCTGGCTGTTGTAGATCATCGCGCGGTCGCCGTGACTGAGCTTCGGCTCGCGCAGCCGGGCCTGGCGGCCATTCGTCGCCTGATCGGACCGCGATGCCGCAATGGCCGGGGTTTGCGTTAGCTCTTCGTGCTTGCCGTCTTGTCGAGGGCGGCACGCAGGCCCTTCGCGAGCTTGATCGCATCGTCATTGGCCCAGAAATGCATGAAGAACAGCCGCGGCTGCTCGTCCAACATGTGACTGTGCAAGGCCGTCACTTCGATGCCGTTTGCGCGCAACGCCACGATCACCGGATTGACCTCTTCGCCGGTCAACACGAAATCCCCGGTGATCGCGGCCTTGCCGCCTCCCGTCGGCTGGAAGTTGATGCCGATCGCAACGCCCATCGGCCCAACCGGGCTCAACTGCATGCCGCCTTCAGTGATGGGGTCGCGACGCGGCACGTTGAACTGGTAGACGCCGCCGTTGGCCTGTCCCTTGACGCCGATGATCTGGTCAAGTTGGGCCGTGTCGAGTTCGACGGCGGGCGGCGGACCGGGAGGGGCCGCAACCGTTAGCGGGGTCTTGCTCTCGGCGAGCGCATCATGGAGCACCGACGCCAGCTTGAGCGGATCGCCGTGCCCGGCGACATGCATGTAGAACGTCGCGGGGCTCGCCCGCAGCAGATGATTGTGCACGGCGGTGATTTCGAGCCCGCTGGCGATCATCTTCGCCATCACGGGGTTGATCTCGGATTCGAGCAGGACGAGATCGCCCATGATCATGGTGCCGCCATGCGCGGGCTTGAATACGACCCAGCCACCGAGCGCGAGCGCCGGCTTGATGCTCACGCCATCGAGCGTCACCGAGAGATCAGAGCGAGGGAAGCCGTAGCGATGCACATCACCCGTGATGGCCGGCTTTCGGCCCAGCGCTTCATCGACCTTCTGCCAATCGATATCCTGGGCATGGACAGCAGAGAAGAAACAAGCGCCGATGCCTATCAACGCCAAGAAGATTTTTCGCATGATCATGCTCCTTGAATACAACCGCGCGCCTGCGGAAGCCTCACCGTTCCAAGCTCAGGGTCTTGTCTTGTTGGTCGGCCAGTTGTGCGTCTCTTTGGTCGCATCGCGACACCACCGGTAGAATGCGTCGTAGAGGAGAATTCCGGCATTCAACTGTTCGAGGTCATCGTCGAACCCGTCGCGCTTCGGAATCTTGTCGGCTGGAACCGTGGGAAGTACTGCCTGTCTCCAGTCGACGTGGCCGCCCTCGAGAACTTCCGCAGCCACGTTGCCATAACGCAGCCCCGCGGCCGTTCCTTCGCTGAGCTTCTGGCCCTTGTTGCAGACGACGACCACGGATTGGCTGGTCATGCGTGAGCCCCAGTCCAGGACGTCCAAATGCGAGCGTCGTACGGCGCCCGGACGTGCCTATGAGGCGAGATAATTTGTCGGAAGAAAATCGAGGTGTATGAAGACATACTGCGTCCTCGGTGATCAGGACGCAATTCTTGGGCATGTCGCCTCGCGGGGAGATCGCACATCCCCGTGCCAGAAATAGAAACCGCGAGGGCGGAGCTGTCAACCGGCATGTCGAGCGTCACGAAGAGTTCACTGTTCAAACGGAACTGCCGACCATCCTCTTGAAACTCGCGGACGGTCTCATTAGTGTCCGTCACGTGGGGGCAAAGCAAACTCCCCGTGAGGCCTCGGTCCAAGCTTTGCGCAGCACGCCATTCACGGAGCTTGCGCATGGACACCGAACGCCACCCTTCTCTCCGACAGACTGTCGCCATCCTCTCCCGCGGAAACGCTGCCGCGCGCCGGGACGCGACGGCGCAAAACAGCCGCTTCGTCCGCGTCTTCGAAGCACTCGCCGCAATTGGTATCGACGCCCGACCGGTGATCTACGACGAAACCTTCGCCGACGCCGTCCGCGATCAATTGCTCGCGGCCGACGGCGTGCTCGTCTGGGTCGATCCGATCCATCAGGGCAAGACGCGCGCCGAGCTCGATGCCCTGCTGCACGACGTTGCGGCGCAAGGCCCATGGGTGAGCGCGCACCCCGACATCATCCTGAAGATGGGCGTCAAGGAGGTGCTCTACCGAACGCGTCATCTCGGCTGGGGCGCCGACACCCATCGTTATGACACCGCCGCGGCCTTCCGTGCCGAATTTCCCTCGCGCCTTCAGGCGAGCGGTCCCCGCGTGCTGAAGCAAAATCGCGGCAACGGAGGCCAAGGCGTCTGGAAGGTGGAGACACTGCCGAATGCGGACACCATGGTTCGGGTGCTGCATGCGCAACGCGGCAGCATGCCCGAGGACATGCCGCTCGATGCTCTCGTCGCGCGATGCGAGCCGTATTTCGGCTGGGGCGGCTGCATCATCGACCAGGCGTTTCAGCCTCGCCTGCCGGACGGGATGATCCGCTGCTACATGAGCGGCGCCAAGGTCGCGGGCTTCGGGCAGCAGAAGATCAAGGCCCTGATCCCACCACCGCCGGAAGGCCCTGATGCACCTGAGGCGCAACCGGGCCCGCGGATCATGCACGGACCCGATGCCCCGCAATTCCAGGCGCTGCGAAGATCGATGGAGTACGAATGGACGCCGCAGATGATGGACACGCTCGGCATCGGTAAATCCTCGCTGCCGGTGATCTGGGACGCGGACTTCCTGTACGGGCCGCGCGACGCGGCCGGGGCCGACACGTATGTCCTGTGCGAGATCAACGCGAGTTCCTGCTTCGCGATCCCCGAGGAGGCTGCCGCGGCAATCGCAAAGACGGTGAGGCACCGACTGCTGGAGACGCAGCGCGCGCGCTCTGGCAGATAGGCTCCTCCAGAAGACCGCCGCAGCATCCGACTGCGGCGATTTGCTCGGCGGCGTCGAGACGCCGGGCAAATTCCTCGGCGGCAGAGATTATCTGTTGCGGATGACGACAGCTGCGCAGCCACTTCGGCTCAAGCCGTCGGCGCAGCACCAAGCGCATCGGCTCGCATCCTACGTCTTTCTGATCGGACTGATCGTCCTGGCGCGTATTCACGCAGAAGCAGCTCCCCGAGGTCTCGATCCATCCCACCGGCCCGTTGCCGGCAGTCAACATCCCCTGAGCGTTGGCGCATCATTTGCATCGAGCTTATTTTTATTTGCATTGGACAATTCATGATCCAGATCGCGAGCGATCGAGCATTTCTGCTCATTTTGATTTCAGTCTGCCTCGGGGCCTGTTTCGTCTGGGCGTTCTGGGAAATCGAAGAAGCCCGCAAGCGACGGCAACAGCACCGCGAGCTGGTGCGAGACGCGCGACGCTTGGTGAAGTCCGGCCATTAGCCAACTCCCGGAGATGATCATGCGAGCCCTCGGTCGGATTCGGGCATGAGCATCATTTCGTATTCCCCCGAAGCGGCCTCGCAGGTTTCCGACCGCCCCGTCGAACCGAAAGCGCGAGGCATCTTCGTCTTCATCATGTCGTCGTTGCACGCGTCGCGACGACGCCAGGCCCATCGCGTCCTGCGCCGGTACGAGCACCTGCTCACACACGAACCCAAACAGGATTGCGGAGAACGAGATTGGTCGTTGCGAACAGGACAATTCAGGTAAAGTTGACGGCGAGCTCCCCACCCGACATGAAACGGGCTGGCTGCTGGCGGTCGTCACCGCCTTTCTCGTCGTTTACATCGTTGCCGTGACGATCTGGGGACGCGCTTCCGCGAATGAGGCTGCGGCCCCGGTGCAGGCGACGATATCGCCCTTGTGCGATTAGTTGCGCTCATCGAAGCGGCGGTCAGCCCTTCGAGATGACCGGACGCTGGTAGACCGGCTGTGCCGCAACCGGTGGATGGGTGGTCTGGGCTGCGAGCTCGCCGATCAGGCGATCGGCGTCGGCAGCGATGCCATCGGGTGCCTGGATCACCAGCCGCTCCAGCGCCCAGCGATAGGACGAGACGCGCTGCTCGAGGGATAGCTGCACCCACTGGATGATCAGCGAGTTCTCCTGCATGCGCGCGACCGCATCCGCCTTCTCCCTCGGAGAGAGCTCGGAGACGCGCGCCATGCTTGCCTCACGCTTCTTGTCGAGATCGATGACCCGGATCGCGGAACCGAAAAACGGCTCGAAGCGGGTGACGTCGTTGCGCACGTCCTCGATCAGCTGCGCATAGCGCGAGGAATGCGAGCGATGCGGCTCGTCGATCAGCGTGCGCCCGTACATGGTGCGGTCGAACACGATCTTCTGGTGCCAGGGCGAGGGTATCGTCTTGTAGTCGCCGAACACGCTCTTCCAGGCCGGCCGCGACAGCGGCGGCTCGATGATGGGATAGGCGAGGTCGCGAAGCTGGCGCTCTTCGTCGGTGAGCTGGAATTGCGACGGTTGCAGGCCGACGCTGGAGGTGACCTCGGTGCCGAGCCAGCGATGCATGTCGTCGCTGCGCATGTCGGCGCGGGTGCGGCCGAAATCGCCGCCGCTGCACGCGGCGAGCGTCGCGCCGATGAGCGCGAGCAGAACGGCCGATACGACGGGCCGGATCTGGCGGATGGGTTCCGGCATTGCAAAAGCCGGAAGCTAGCGGCGACGACGACGACGTCCCGGCGCTGTGCCCGCTTCCGGTCCACGATCGCCGCTGGTTTCGTCCGCATCGCGCTCGATACGGATGACGGGAAGGATCAGAATCGTCCCCATGTCCGCGCGCGGTGTGGCGTCCCCCGACGAGCCCACCCGGCGACCGGCCGGAAATTCGATGATGGTCCCCATGTCAGCTCTCTCAATTGCCGCGCGACCGAATTCGCCCCTGCAACATGGCGATCATTAGGATCAGTTTATGGTTAACGGGGTGTAAACAGGACCTTTGGACCGTAACCGCACGGGCCGGCCGCGCCGTGCCGTTGCGGCACGGCGACGGCTGAAATCAGCGGGTTTGCTTCACACCTCGTTTTCCTTAACGAGCCTTTAAAGGAACCCCTGATAGGCTGAGGCAACAGTTTCTTCCGAGTTGCGTACGCCTCCATGACCAAGTCGCTGTTTCCCGGATTCGACGGGCTGATGACACTCTCTCGTCGCGAGGGCGTCGATGTTCGTCCGACGCTCCTGCGCGTGTTGACCGATCTGTATGTCCAGGCCAGCACCCACAGCGACGACGAGCAGCGTCAGTTCATCGAGCTCGCCACACGACTGATCGACCAGGTCGACGATGCGACGCGTGCCGCCGTCAAGGCGCGGCTCGCGATCTATCCGCAGACGCCCGTCCCGGTGCTGCAGAAGCTCGGGCTGGTCGCGGCCCCGGAAGGCCGCAGGGTGCCGCTCGCGCGCGAAACCCCGGTTCCAGCGCCCACGCCTGCCCGCACGCCGACCGACGCCGAGCGCCGCATGGCCGCCAGCATGGCGATGCAGCCGAAGGAGGCGGCCGAGATCCACGATATGTTTTTCCGCGCCGATGCGACCCAGCGCGCGCTGATCCTGCACAATCTGGCGCAGACCCCGCTGATGGCCGCGCCGCGCATTCCGACCGTGCGCGCCCAGCGCGCGATCCAGATCCTGGAGATGGCGGCAATCGCGGGTGACGTCGAGAACTTCACCTTCGAGCTCGGCGACAGCCTGATCCTGCCCTCGCGCGTAGCCGCCCAGATCGTCGACGATGCCGGCGGCGAAGCGCTCGCGATTGCCGCCCGCGCGCTCGACATGCCGAGCCCCAACTTCCAGCGCATCCTGCTGTTCTTCAAGCCCGCGATCGGCAACTCGGTGGATGCGGTCTACCGGCTGTCGCGGCTCTACGACCGCCTCAGCGACCGCGCCGCGCTGGTGATGCTGGCGGCCTGGCGCGGCTCCACGCTCGCCGTCACGCGCGCCAAGCACCAGCCGTCGCTGCACGACAGCGAACGCCAGCGCGCACGCGGCACGTCGAGCCAGTCGCGGCCGAGTGTACAGCCGGGCTCGGCGCCTGCGGTGCGCACGGGCACCGACGGATCGTCGGATCGCTAGTCAGGTCCGCGCCAGTTCGAGAAAGTGCCGCCCGGCGCGGTCCTCGGTCTCGACGATCCAGGCGTCCGGGTCGAAGCGGATTTCCTTGGTCAGTCGCTCCTCGACCACAGGCTCCGGCATCGGCTGCGGCGCCAGCGGCACGAAGAAGCGATCCACCGGCCGGCCGTCGTCATAGACGGTCTGCGGCGCCGGCACGTAGAGCATCGCATTGCCGTCGAGCAGCGCGACCTTGACGAACACCGCTCCGGCCTCCTCGGCACCGCGACGGCGCACGGCACCGAATATGCCCTCGGTCTGGCACCGGCGCAAATACGCCGCCACCCATATGTTTGATTTCAACCGCATGAGCGCACGATAGGCCAGTGCCGCAATCAGCACCAGCCTCCGCAAGCGTGACGATTATTCGACGGGATGGCCGATTGCGGCCCCGAGCTCGCGCATCAGGCGGTCGGACACCTGGCCTGTGACCGCCATCTTGTGTTCGCGCTCGAACTTCTGGATCGCCGACTGGGTCTCGGCGCTCATCGTGCCCGTGACCTTCAACTGGCCATAGCCGTATTCCGACAGCGCGCGCTGCACGCCGGAGAGACGGCGCGCCGCGGGGCTGTGCTGCACAGGTATCGGCGCCGGCGGGCGCGCGACGGCAACCGCAGACAGTGGCGGCGTCGGCGTCGTGGCCTTTATGACCAGATTGGTCATCGGGTCGCTCGCGCGCGGCGTCGATGCCGTCATCTCGGCAGGTTTCTCCGGCGCGGCCGCTCTCTCGGCAGGTTTGGGCTCGACGCGAAACTCCGTCGCCTTCGGCTCGAGCGGCGACGTATCGGCGCCGACGGGGCGCGGGCGCGGCACCGGGTTCGACAGCGGCACGGACGACGGCGCCGGAAGGTTGATCACGGTGCCGAACATCGGCGCCGGGTGCCGGCCGGTCTGGAGGAACAGCGCATTGGCAACGATGGCGCTGATCGCGGCGACGGCGACGAGGCCGGCCATCGTGTCCTTGGGGCTGTGCAGGAGCACGCGCATCACGAGATTGCGCTCGGTCTCGACATCCACAACCGCGGCCTTGGCGCCACGGCGGCGCGGAGCTGCTTCGTCCTTTGCAGACTTTCTAGGCACTTTTCTTCACCAGAGCGGGTTGGTCCTGAGGTCGGTCTTGAGTTTCCTGGCGCAGCACCGGCGTCAGCGTCGCGATCTTGCTCTCGGCCGGCTTCACTTGCGGCGGCGTGTGGACGAGCGGCAGTTTGACGGTGACGGCGGTGCCCTCGCCGAGCCTGCTTTGTACCGTCAATTCGCCGAGATGCAACGCCACGAGGCTCTTCACGATCGACAGGCCGAGGCCGGTGCCTTCGTGACGGCGCTGATAGGTCTTGCCGCATTGGAAGAACGGCGCGCCGATACGCTTGAGATCGTCGGGCGCGATGCCGACCCCGGTGTCGCTGATGCGCAGCGTGAGCTGCGAGGCGGATGCTGCCGCAGACACGGTGACCTGGCCGCCACGCTCGGTGAACTTGACGGCGTTGGCGACGAGGTTGAGCACGATCTGCTTGAACGCGCGCGGATCGCCGGTCATGACCGGCAAATCCTGCGGCGCATCGGTGATGAGATCGATGCCGTTCTCGCGCGCCTTCAGCGCCAGCAGGTTGCAGCAATGCGTCAGCGCGGCGCGCGGCGCGAACGGCTCCGACGCAATCTCGAAATTGCCCAATTCCATCTTCGACATGTCGAGGATGCCGTTGACGACCGACAGCAGATGCTGGCCGGAATCGTTGATGAGCTCCGCATATTCCTTGCGCTGGGCCGCGCCCAGCATCAGGGTCTGCTCCTGCGCGATCATCTCGGAGAAACCGATGATGGCATTGAGCGGCGTGCGCAGCTCATGGCTCATGGTGGCGAGGAAACGCGTCTTGGCGGCGTCCGCCACCTCTGTGGCGCTGCGGGCCTCGTCGAGCGCCTGCTCGGACAGCTTGCGATCGGTGACGTCGCGCATCACGGCGACGATCTCAGCCTCGCGCGCACTATCACGGCCCCGATCCTGATCGAGCGGCCGGCAGCGCATCTCGACCCAGATGAAATCGACCTGACCGCGCTCGGAGCCGGTCGGCTCCCGCCGCAGCCGGAATTCGACGCTGCACACGTCGCCGCGCGCGGCGTCCGAGAGCGCGGTGAGATAGGCCGGACGATCTGTGACATGGACGCGGTCGAACAGGCCGTGGCCGAGCAGTTGCGCAACCGGCACACCAAGCATGGCTTCCACCGCAGGCGAGATGAACTGCACCGCGCCGTTGCGCTGATGCCGCGAGATCACATCGCTCATGTTGCGCGCCAGCAGGCGATAGCGCTCCTCCTCGCGCGACAGCAGCGTGACGCCGGTGCGCGCGAGCAACTCGGCGCCGAAGGCGAGGCCGGCGGCATAGAGTGTCGCCGAGGCGACGCCAAACGCCATCAGCACGCCGCGTTGCGCGGCGCTGACATGTTCGGGAGGCAGCCAGCCGAGCTGACTGACCAGGATCAATATTCCGGCGCAGCACAACGCCAGCAGCGAAGCAAAGGCCGCGACGCGCCGCGAGGCCGACAGCGCGGCTTCGAGGGGAACCACGACCAGCCAGATCGCAGCGAATGATTCGATACCGCCAGTCGTGGCGGCAACCGCCATGATCAGGCCGGCAAGCGCCAGCGACGACAGCACGTGGGCGCCTTCGTAGCGTCCGGTGCGCGACAGGAACCAGGACAGCAGGATCGGCGCGATCAGCCACGCGAAAGCGGCGACCTCGATCGCGCTCGGCGCACCGCGCAGGACGAGATAGACCGGAAATGCGGCAAAGGCGGCCAGGCTTCCCAGAAGCCGCGGCGCCATGAAGGCACGATGGCGCGCTCGCGTCAGCGCATCGTAACGCGCGGAGGGATGCAGCAGCGCATCGAGACAATCGCGGATGATACTCAAAACTGTCACGGGTCTCGCGCTTCGGCTCATTCGTCTTTGAAGACGTGCCGGAACGCCTCCTTATCGTTGAGCCAACGTGTCAGAGCGACCTTAAACGAGTGCTAAGGCGGTCCGGCCCTGCGGCCCGACACCGCGTCATCGCGGAGATTTTTAGGCGATTTGGCGATGTCATCAGCGGGGATGGTGAACACAGGGTTTCGCCCTCCCTTTCATGGTTTCGAAATGGTGGATGCGTGGGACCGGAAGACCAGCGTCAATCGAAAATTTACGAGACCTGCATTCCGCAGGAATTTTACGTAAATTTTCCGCGAATTAAGCTGAAGGCAATCACTTGCGATTTATCGAGAGTTGCTAGGTCCGATGCGCCCTGCGGAAATCGCCGCGGCGGGATCTAACGTACAGGTCGATAAGATGCGCTTTCTGCTTCGCATCACATTCTGGCTCGGGCTGGTGCTGGTGCTCCTGCCGCGGGACAAGACGCCCGAATCGGAGAAGCTGCCGCAGATCGGCGCCGCCGATGCGGTGCAGGCTGCGACCGCGGCCGTCTCCGACATGACCCAGTTCTGCAAACGCCAGCCGGCGGCCTGCGAGGTCGGCGGTCAGGCCGCGACCATCATCGGCCAGCGGGCACAGGACGGCGCGAAGAAGATCTACCAGATCATCAATGACAAGAAAGAGCAGATCACCAACGAGAAGAACGACAAGAAGGCGCCCGACCACACCGGTTCGATCGCGGTCGCCGGTGAAGACCATGCTGCCGCGGGCGAGGCGCCGCGCGACACGCTGACCCAGAACGACCTCGCGCTGGAATGGCACGGACCAGAGACGGCGAATTAGGGCTCAAATCCTATCGATTTCGGAGCCTCGCGTCCCTATATTGGCCTGAACGGGAACACACGGGCCATCAATGACGACGATCGACGAAATCAGGGACAATTTCGAACTCCTCGAAGACTGGGACGACCGCTACCGGTACGTCATTGAGCTCGGCCGTACCCTGGAACCGATGCCCGAGGCGGAGCATTCGGCCGAGAACAAGGTACAAGGCTGCGTCAGCCAGGTCTGGCTCCAGAAGCTGGTCAATCGTGACGGCGGCGCGCCGGTCCTGAAATATCGCGGCGACAGCGACGCGCATATCGTGCGCGGGCTGGTCGCGATCGTGCTCGCGCTCTATTCCGGACGGACGCCGCAGGAAGTTCTTGCGACCGACGCCATCTCCGTGTTCGACGAGTTCGGCTTTCGCGACCATCTGACGCCGCAGCGCTCCAACGGCCTGCGCTCGATGGTCGAGCGCATCAAGACCGACGCCAAAGAGGCGCTCGCGGACGCTTCGTAAGAAACTTACTTCCGCTTCCGCTGCTGCTGTCCCAATCCCATCTTCTTCGCCAGTTGCGAGCGCGCCACCGCGTAGTTCGGCGCGACCATGGGATAGTCGGCCGGCAGGCCCCACTTCTCCCGGTATTGCTCGGGCGTCATGTTGTACTGGGTGCGCAGATGGCGCTTCAGCGACTTGAAGCGCTTGCCGTCTTCCAGACACACCAGATAGTCCGGCGCGATCGATTTCTTCAGGGAGACCGCAGGCTTTGCCGGCTCGAGCGGCGCCTCGACGCGCCCCGTCGACACCCGCGTCAACGCGCCGTGCACCTGGCTGATCAGGTTCGGAATCTCGGCGGCCGGCGTCGGATTGTTGCTGAGATAAGCCGAGACGATGTGCGCCGTCAGCTCGATGAAATTCTTGGCCCCGGCATCAGACATGGACTCGACCTCTCTCCAATCCGGTTCCGTCGCGCCGCATTGGCGACGGTGAAGTATTCTCTGTCAACAATACGTTTGGCCGAAATACGACGACTGGCGAATATGAGCCGATTACTGATCTCGCGACAACAACTGCGAGATTTTACTTGAAGGCAGCGGTCCTCAGGACCGCTGATCGAGATGGGAGCGCAGCTCGTCGATCGAGGCGAAGCGCATCATGCCTTCCGGCATCTGCGCCTCGATCGAGCCGTCGGAATAAAGCGAATAGGCCATGCCGTCGACCACGCCGGATTTGAGCACCGTCACCGGGGGCTGCTCGGCCGGCGGCGGCTCGGGCGCAGGTGGAGGTGGAGGTGCGGCGGGCTCGAAGGTCGATGCCGGGCGCGGCGGTGGCCGACGCGCCACGGGCGGCTCTGGCGGCCGCGCACGGTCCAGCTTCGGCCAGGCGTCATCGAAGCTCGCCGGCGGAGCCTCAGGCGCGGCCGGCTCCGCGGGTTCGGCGTGTGCTTGCGGCGGCAGGCCGTCGGCAGCCTTGGTCTCGGCCTCGATCTCGGTCTTGGCCTCGGCGCGCTCGCGCTCCTTGCGCGAGCTCGAGGCGAACATCAGGTTGCGCCGGCGCGGTGCTTCCGGCGCCGCCGGCGGGGGAGCTTCCGGCTCGACCGGTGCCTCGGCCCGCGGACGCTCGCGCGCTTCGGCCTGCCACGGCGGCGCCGCGGGCGATGGCTTCGGCTCGCCCCGCATCGCTTGAGCCAGCACGGGATCCGCCGCAGGCGCGCCGGGCGCCGCGAGGCCGGGCGGCAGCACCGGCCTGACCCGAATCTCCGACGGCGCGACCATACCGGCCAGCCGGCGGGCGATGGCTTGGAGTTCGAGCAGCACGATGTAGAGGCCGACCAGTAACATTCCGGAGCAGACGCCAATCGTTCCGCCCAGTATCAGGGTGCTGCCGAGGCTGAAATCCCTGATCGAGTAGCCAAAAGCGACAGCAAGGAGGCCCGCCACGACGGCGAAAATCCCTGCAATCAACAATGCCAAGCTCATCGAACCCATCCCCGTCCGCGCATCCACGCGCGACACCCGTTACGCCACGATACCGTCATACTGCGTTCCTCGCCAACGACCAATTGCCGGCGCCGTTCCTAAAGGGAAGGATATCAGGGACTTATTCACATTCCCTTCAGCATCGACCCGCTAGCTCTAATGTACTCCCGCGTTATCGGAAATTGCTGCGTCGCATCAGGAATTTAGCCATAATGCCCAATTACTTGGTAATGGAACTGCGCTATAGGGATTCCGGGGAACAGGCCCGCGCGCGCCAGCAGGGCCGAGAGGGGATTCCGGGTCACCAATAGCCATGACATCCATCACGACTTCGGCGATTGACACGCCTCTGCGGCGCTCGGTCGAACGGACTTGCGACGACCTCGCCATGCTGGTGCTGGCCGCGGTCGCCGTCATCGCAGGCCTGACCTTCCGCGACTACGGGCTCGGCTGGGACGACTACACCCACGCCGAATATGCCGACCTGTTGCTGCGCATGTTCGGTTCCGGCTTCAGGGACACCGCGGCGCTCTCCTTCGCCAATCTCTATATGTATGGCGGCGGCTTCGACATGGTCGCGGCCCTCCTGCACAAGGTCATTCCGCTCGAGCTGTTCGAGACGCGCCGTCTGGTCGGCGCGATCGTCGGCGTGATCGGCCTTGCCGTGACGTGGCGCCTCGGCCGCCGCATCGGCGGACCCCTTGCCGGTCTCGCCGCGCTGTTGCTGCTCGCGCTCTGCCCGATCTTCTACGGCCACATGTTCATGAACCCGAAGGATGCACCCTTCGCGGTGGCCATGATCATCCTGATGCTCGGCCTGGTCCGGCTCGCGGACGAATATCCGCAGCCTTCGCCGCGCACGATCCTGATCGTCGGCCTCGGCGCCGGCCTCTCGTTCGGCACACGCATCCTCGGCGGCCTGTCGCTGGTCTACGCCGTGATCGGCTTCATGCCGCTGTTCCTTGAAGAACTGCGTACCGAGGGCGCGCGCGAGGCGGTCCGCCGTTTCGCCCATGTCGTCTATGTGCTGCTGCCCGGCCTCGTGTTCGGCTACATCGTGATGGGCCTGATCTGGCCGTGGTCGATCATGGAGCCCGGCAATCCCTTCGAGGCCTTGACCTACTTCTCGCACTTCTTCGAGAAGCCGTGGAAGGAGATGTTCGACGGCGCGATCGTGTCAGTGCCAGACATGCCCTGGTCGTATCTGCCGACGCTGTTCGCGCTGCAGCTGCCCGAGGTGATGTTGGTGCTGATGGCCGGCGCCGTGTTCAGCACGTTCGCCATGCTGCCCCGTGGCGAGGTTCCGGCGCGCCGCAAGACCATCCTCTTGATGCTGACGTTAGCCGCCACCCTGCCGCTCGCGATCGCGATGGTGAAGCGGCCTGCGCTCTACAACGGCATTCGCCATTTCGTCTTCGTCATTCCGCCGATGGCCGTGCTTGGCGGAGTTGGCTTCGCCTGGACCATGGAGCGCCTGCGCGCCAACCATCGCGCCTGGCAGCCGGCCGTGCTCGCCGTGTTCTGCTTCGGCCTGGCGCTGCCGCTCGCCGAGATGATCCGGCTGCATCCCTATCAATACACCCACTTCAACCACATCGCCGGCACAGTCCGCGCCGCCGACGATCGCTTCATGCTGGACTATTGGGGCCTGGCTCTGAAGCAGGCCTCCGACGAACTGCGCGAGCAGATCGTCGAGCGCCAGGAAGTGCCGCCGCGCAATCGCAAATGGAAGGTCGCGGTGTGCGGACCGCAGCGTCCGGCCCAGGTCGCGCTCGGCCCCGATTTCACCATCGGCTGGGATTCCAACGCGGCCGATTTCGCCATGACGCTCGGCGAATTCTACTGCAAGGGCCTCACCGCGCCCGTGCTGGTCGAGATCAAGCGCGACGACGTGGTGTTCGCCCGCGTCTACGACATCCGCGGCCGCAGCATTTCCAGCCTGCTGTCGATCCCGGCGCCGTAACAATCTTCTCCTGGACCCGTCTCTTGGATCGGTCGCCCGGATGAGCGCAGCGACATCCGGAACCTCGCGCAGTCCCCGCATATCGCTTCGCTCATGCGGGCTGCGCTGAACAGCCGCGCCTTGAGCGTGCCTTGCCGCCAGCCCTGGCCGAGACTAGGCTCCCTCCCCGCAACAACGAGGTCGGAGAGATCAGCCATGTCGCCAGCGGAAGCCCGCCTGAAGGAAGTACCGTCGAATATGACGGAGGCCGAGTGGCAGCAACGGGTCAATCTCGCCGCCTGCTATCGCCTCGTGTCGCTGTACGGCTGGGACGATCTGGTCGACACCCACATCTCGGCGCGCGTGCCCGGCCCCGACCATCACTTCCTCATCAACCCCTACGGGCTGATGTTCGACGAGATCACGGCCTCGAGCCTGGTCAAGGTCGATTTGCACGGCAACCAGCTCAGCGAGAGCGAGTACAGCATCAACCCGGCGGGCTTCACCATCCATTCCGCGATCCACGAGGTGCGCGAGGACGCCATCTGCGTGCTGCATCTCCACACGCTGGACGGCACCGCGGTGTCGAGCAGCGCCGAAGGCCTGCTGCCGCTGAACCAGACCGCGCAGCTCGTCACCCACGACCTCGCCTATCACGACTATGAAGGCATCGCGCTCGATCACGACGAGCGGCCGCGGCTGCAGAAGGACCTCGGCGACCACAATCACATGCTGCTGCGCAACCACGGCACGCTGACGGTCGGCCGCTCGGTCGCCTCGGCCTTCGAGCGCATGTATCACCTCGAGCGCGCCTGCTCGATGCAGGTGCGCACGCGCGCGCTGGGCACGCCGGTCTATCCGGTCGACGATGTCGCGATCGACAAGAACACCGAGCTGCTCGCAAACCGCGACCGCGCCGAGCTGCGCGCGACCAAGCTGGTATGGCCGCCGCTGCTGCGCAAGCTCGACCGTGAACTTCCGGGCTACCGGTCTTGAGATTTTCGGGATTTGGTGTAGGGTAGGTCTCAACGACCTCTGCACGTCCTGGAATGAAACGCCGCCCAATTCCGGGCGGCGTTTTTTATTCGGGGCTCGTCATTGCGAGGAGCTCTTGCGCAATCCAGGCTTTTTCCGTGGAGGGATTCTGGATTGCTTCGCTGCGCTCGCAAGGACGAGGATGGAGTCTTCGCGCCCTACTTCACCTCCGCCAGCGCCGCGAGGATGCGCGCCCAGGAGCGGATGCCTTTCTGGAAGCTGCGCAAGTCGTACTTCTCGTTCGGCGAGTGGATGTTGTCGTCGTCGAGCCCGAAACCGACGAGCAGCAAGTCGAGCCCAAGCGTGCGCTTGAAGTCGGCGACGATCGGGATCGAGGCGCCGGAGCCCATCAGCACAGTCTCCTTGCCCCATTCTTCGGTCAGCGCCTTCCTGGCGGCGGCGAGCGGCTTCATGTTCCAGTCGAGTGCCACGGCCGGTGCGGCGGAATGGTCGCCGAACTCGACCTTGCAGTCGCCGGGAATCCGGGCGGTCACGTAATCGCGGAAGGCCTTGCGGATCTTCAGGGGATCCTGACCCTGGACGAGCCGGAACGAGACCTTGGCCGAGGCATGCGACGGGATCACCGTCTTGGAGCCCTCGCCGATATAGCCGCCCCAGATGCCGTTGACGTCGCAGGTCGGACGCGTGGAGGCCTGCTCGACCAGCAGCCGTCCCTTCTCGCCGGCCGGGATCGACAGGCCGACCGGCTTGAGGAACGTCTCCGGCGTGAAGCCGAGCTTCTTCCACTGCTCCAGGATCTCCGGCGGCGTATCCTTCACGCCGTCGTAGAAGCCGGGAATGGTGATGCGGTTGTCGTCGTCGAACAGGCCGCCGAGAATTTTTGTCAGCACCCGGATCGGGTTCATCGCCGTGCCGCCGAACACGCCGGAATGCAGGTCGCGGCTCGCGGCGGTGATCTTGACCTCTTCATAGAGCAGGCCGCGCAGCGCCGTCGTGATCGCCGGCGTGTTCGGGTCCCACATGCCGGTGTCGCAGACCAGCACGTAGTCAGCCTTGAACTCGTCCTTGTTGGCTTCGACGAACGGCACGAAATTCTTCGAACCGACTTCTTCCTCTCCTTCGATCAGGAAGGTGATGTCGATCGGCAGCGAGCCCGTCACCTTCTTCCAGGCGCGGCAGGCCTCGACGAAAGTCATCACCTGGCCCTTGTCGTCCTCGGCGCCGCGCGCGACGATGATCTTGCGGCCGTCGGCATGATCCGTCACCACGGGCTCGAACGGCGGACGGTGCCAGAGGTCGAGAGGATCGACCGGCTGCACGTCGTAATGGCCGTAGAATATCACATGCGGTCGTCCGCCCGCCTTGACCTTGCCGACGACGGCGGGATGGCCGGCGGTCGGCCTCACCTCGGTCGCGACGCCGAGGCTCGCGATGTCCTTGGCGAGATGCTCGGCCGCTGCCTTGCAATCGGCGGCGAAGGCCGGATCTGCGGAGATCGACTTGATCCGCAGCAGCGAGAACAGACGCTCCAGGCTGTTGTCGAACTCCTTGTCGATGTGGTCGAGCACGGATTGAAGCTGCGCGTTGGCCATGGTCGTATTCCTGACTGTAGATCTCAAGGTGTCTGCGCTTTTAACCCTGCAGCGGCGCCGGAGCTAGCCGCAACCGGCGGATGCCGGATGTGCCAGGCGAGCGCAACGGCGAGGATCGCCGTGGCGCCGAGGTTGTTGCCCCAGGCCTGGATGACGTTGGGAAACGGCGGCAGCGACAGCAGCATGAGGATGCCGGCGGCACCCAGCGCGAGCCAGGTTCCGAGCCGCACATTTGCCCGCTCGTCGAAGGCGGCACGATGCATCAGCACCGTCATCGGCAGGAACAGCCACATGAAATAATATTGTCGCGCCAGTGGCGAGGCCACCGTTATCAGGCAGAACAGGATGCCGAGCTCCTCGGCATCCGATCGCGCCGTTCGCCTCGCTTGCTGTGGCATCACCGCGACAAAGCCGAGCCCGAGCAATGCCGACAGCGCCAGCACGATCCAGTTCGCGGTCCTGTAATCGACGTCGATGACGTTCATTGTGCGCGGCGGCTTCTCGGGATCTTCCTGATTGTAGTTGATCGGCCGGACCAGCCGGTGCGTGACGGCAATGAGGGACTGGTTGACCCACGACCAGTTCTGCTCGTCGCGCTGGCCAAAACCCTTCTCCGAGCTCGTTCCGACCATGCCCTGATACCAGGTCGCAAGTTCAGCCGCGTTGCGCTCGAAGCCGCGGATCGGCGCCGGCGCGACATAAAGAAGGATGCCGGTGAAGGCGATCGTGCTGACGACGGCCGCCCACTTCCGCCGCCAGACCAGATAGGGCAGTACCGCGATCGGAAACACCTTGATAGCGGCCGCGAGCGCGAACATGAAGCCCGCGATCCAGGACCGCTGATGCTGCAAGCACCAGAAGCCCCAAAGCATCATCGCCAGCAGGACGAGGTTCGGCTGGCCGAGATCGAACATGTCGAACACGAATGTCACGGTGACGAAGGCCGGCAGCGCTTCGAGCCAGGGACCGGGCTTGCGGCTCGATCCCGTCATGACGTTGGAGAGAATTCCCGTGTACCACCACGCCACCACGTTCAGGATCGACAGCACGGCGTAGAGCGCGATCTTGCCGAACCAACTCGGGAGCGCCAGCAGGATCGCCGGCAGAGGTGGATAGATGAAATCAAACTGCTGATGGATGTCGCTGGGATAGAGCGGTCCACCTTTCAGGACCTGCTCTCCGGCCCAGTACCACAGCGCGTAGTCCTTGGTCTTGCCATGGCCGAAGATCTCCGGACCGAGAACATCCGCCGTCAGGATCAAGCAGCAGAGCAGGAAGAGCAGGTCGAGCGGCGCACGCAGCGACGGGCGCCTCGGCGCATCGGGTTTGGCTAACGGGTCGGTTGAGGTCACAGTGTGGTCCAGTGAGGGAACATAGGACCTAGCAGACCGACGGACGCTTGGAGAGCCCCCTCACCCGAATTTGTACCCGCCGCGCACCCGACCTCTTCCCCAAAATCGGTCGAGGCGACGCGGGTTGGCGGAGCAATTGCCTCTAACAGGCTTTGTGCTGCCTACCTGCGCAGCAACCCGCCCAGCGCGCCACGGACCAGCGTGCGGCCGATCGAGCCGCCAAGCTGGCCGCCGACCGACTTGCCGATATTGGCCGCCATCCCGCCGATCACCTGGTTGGTGACCGATCGCGTCACGTCGCGCGCGATGACCTGGCCGGTCGACAAGCGGCCGCGCTTGACGTTGGTGCCGAAGATGGTGCCGACGATCGAGCCTATCTGGCCGAGGATGCCGCCGCCGCTCCCGCCTGCCGTACCATCCGCCGTGGCCGCGGTGCCGGCGATGCGCTTCTGGAGGATCTCGTAGGCGGACTCGGAATCGACAGCGGTGTCGTATTTGCCCTTCACCGGGCTTGCATCCATGATCGCCTTGCGCTCTTCCGGCGTGATCGGTCCGATGCGGGCCGATGGCGGCCGGATCATCACCCGCTCGACCATCGCCGGCGTGCCGTTGCCTTCGAGGAAGGACACCAGCGCCTCACCCTTGCCGAGCTCCATGATCACCTTGGCGGTATCGAGCTTCGGGTTGGGCCGGAAAGTCTGGGCGGCAGCCGCAACCGCCTTCTGGTCGCGCGGGGTGAAGGCGCGCAACGCATGCTGCACCCGGTTGCCCATCTGGCCGAGCACGCGGTCGGGTATGTCGATCGGGTTTTGCGTGACGAAATAGACGCCGACGCCCTTGGAGCGGATCAGGCGGACCACCTGCTCGATCTTGTCCATCAGCGCCTTCGGCGCGTCGTTGAACAAGAGATGCGCCTCGTCGAAGAAGAACACCAGCTTGGGCTTGGGCGGGTCGCCGGCCTCGGGCAATTCCTCGAACAGCTCTGACAGCATCCACAGCAGGAATGTCGCGTAAAGCCGTGGGCTCTGCATCAGCTTGTCGGCGACGAGGATGTTGACCATGCCGCGGCCGTCGCGGTCGGTCTTCATGAAGTCCTTCAAGGTCAGCGCCGGCTCGCCGAAGAATTTGGTGCCACCCTGGTTCTCCAGCACCAGGAGCTGGCGCTGGATGGTGCCGACGGTGGCCTTGGTGACGTTGCCGAACCCCTGGGCCGCCTTCCGGATCGGCGCGAGCGAATCCTCTTCCGCGTCCGGTCCCTTCTTGCCGCTGTCGGGGACGATGGCGTCGAGCAACGCCCGCAGATCCTTCATGTCGATCAAGGCGAGACCGTTGTCGTCGGCAACGCGGAAGGCGACGTTGAGCACGCCCTCCTGCACGTCGTTGAGATCGAGCATGCGCGCCAGCAGCAGCGGCCCCATCTCGGTGATGGTGGCCCGCACCGGATGCCCCTGCTCGCCGAACACGTCCCAAAACACCGTCGAGAACTGGTCGGGCTGGAACGTCAGTCCCATCTCGGTGGCGCGCTTGACGATGAAGTCCTTCGCCTCCCCGACCTCGGAGATGCCGGAGAGATCGCCCTTGATGTCGGCGGCGAACACCGGAACACCGGCCCGCGCAAATCCTTCTGCCATCACTTGCAGAGACACGGTCTTGCCGGTTCCGGTTGCACCCGTGACGAGGCCGTGGCGATTGGCGAGTGCCAGCGTCAGCCATGCCTGCTCGTCTCCCTTGCCGACGAAGATCCTGTCGTCGGTGTCGCCGAGCTTGCTGTCCTGTGCCGTCATTATTCTCTCTAATCTCTTTGTCGTGTTTCGCGTGTCGAAACTCAAATGTACCAGTCCGTAGTTTAACGCATGTCGCGCGCCGATTAAAACCGTTCAACGCGACCTCGGCATGCGACATTGTCGGAGACATGCGGACGACATCAGCCGAAAGTAGGAACGACGCGTTCGCACCGCGGCAATTTTTCGCCGATTTCATCTCCGCCCTTGCATCGCTGCAACACTTTCGCGCGTTCGAAAATGAATCGTATGTTGGCCTCCGTTCATAGCTTGTATTTCGCATCCCACCGGCTCAAGATCATTCTTCGAAAGCAATATTCCGGCGTGCAATCCGGCTGAGGGCGGGCCTTATGGACGAGCTGATCGGACGGCTGGCGACAAACGCTAGCTTAGATAGTGCTGTCGCTGAAAAGACCGTTGGCATTATCCTGGGCTTCCTTCGTAGCGAAGGTCCTTCCGAGAACGTCGAAGTCCTGATTGATCATATTCCCGGAGCGGAAGCGGCGATCGAGGCGTCCAGGAGCGGCGGCGGACTGTCGCGGCTGATGGGCGGCGGCCTGATGGCCGTCGGCACGCGCCTGATGAGCCTGGGGCTTGGCATGTCCGATATCCAGACCGTAGCCCGTGAACTTTTTCGCTTCGGTCGCGACAAAATCGGAGCGGATCAGATGGGCAAGATCATCGCAGGCACACCAGGCCTCAGCCAGTTCGCTTGAAGCTGCCGCATTTCGTACCGAGTATCATGACATATCCGATCTCCGAGATTGAGGGCCTGCCGGCCTTTGCCGCCAACAAGTTGAAGGCGCAAGGTATCCGCACGACCGACGCGCTGCTGGAAGCCGCGAGCACCGCCAAGGGCCGCAAGGCGCTCTCGGCCAAGACCGGCATCAACGAGCAGCTGTTGCTGGAGTGGGCCAACGTCTCCGACTACATGCGCATTCCCGGCATGGGCAGAGCCAAGGTCGGCCTGGTCCGCGCCGCCGGCGTCACCACGGTGCGCGAGCTCGCCTATCGGAATCCAGCAAGGCTGGCGCAGAGCATGCGCGAGGCGAACGACCGGAAGAGGCTGGTCCGCATCCTGCCTTCGGAAAAGTCGGTCGGCGACATCATCGCCAAGGCCAAGAAGCTGCCGCCGAAGATTACGTATTAGGCCCCCCACTCTCTCCGTCATCCTTCGAGGGTCGCTGAAGAAGCGGCCACACCTCTGGATGGCGGTGGGAGAGCCGCGCTCGTAACCATATCCACCCCTCTCCCGTCTTGACTCGCCCTCCCCGACCGCGCAAAGCCACGCGGATGAACGCCTCGCTTTCCCCATCCGTCCTGCAGGCCGGCTCGGCCGGGCCTGACGTGCTGCGGACGTTGCTCGAACGACCAATTCCGGCGGTGATGGGCGTGCTCAACGTGACGCCGGATTCCTTTTCCGACGGCGGCGACTTCGTCGCGCCAGACCTGGCGCTGGCGCGCGCGCGGGCGATGATCGACGCGGGCGTCGACATCATCGATATCGGCGCTGAATCCACCCGGCCCTACAAGGGCGCCCAGCCAGTCACGGCGGCGGACGAGCTTGCCCGGCTGAAGCCGGTGCTGCCAGGCGTGGTCGCGCTTGGCGTGCCGGTCTCGATCGACAGCATGAAGGCGGAGGTCGTCGCCTTCGCGCTCGACCAGGGCGCAGCCATCGCCAACGACGTCTGGGGCCTGCAGCGCGACGCCGGCATGGCACAGCTGGTCGCCGCGCGAGGCGTCCCGGTCATCGTCATGCACAACCGCGAGAGCGCCGATTCCGCCATCGACATCGTGGCGGACATGAAAGCGTTCTTCCTGCGCTCGCTCGAGATCGCTGCGCAGGCCGGCATCGCGCGTGAAAAAATCGTGCTCGATCCCGGCATCGGCTTCGGCAAGACGGCCGAGCAGAGCATGATCGCGCTGGCGCGGCTGCGCGAACTCGACATGTTCGGCCTGCCGATCCTGGTCGGCGCCTCGCGCAAGCAATTCATTGCCTCGGTGTCGCCGTCAGAACCGAAAGAACGGCTCGCCGGCTCGATCGCCGCGCATCTGGCAGCAGCCCAACGCGGCGCGAAAATCATCCGCACCCATGACGTCGCCGAGACCTTGCAGGCCCTGCGGGTAGCCAACGCAATCGAGAGCAAACAATGACCGATACGATCTTCGTGACCGGCCTGTCGATCCATGCCCGCCATGGCGTGATGGAGCACGAGACCGAAGTCGGCCAGCGTTTTGTGATCGACCTCGAACTCTACACCGACCTGTCGGAGCCGTCGCGCAGCGACCGGCTCGCCGATACGGTGTCCTACGCCGAAGTCGTGGCGACCACGACGGCGGCGTTCAAGAACACCAATTACAAACTCCTGGAGCGCGCGGCCGGCGCGGTCGCCGACGCCATCCTGTCGCACTTCCCGCGCATCCGCGCTGTGAAGATCACCGTGCACAAGCCGCATGCGCCGATCGCCGCGATCTTCGACGATGTCGGCATCATGCTGACCCGCTCGCGGCATCCCTGATGGCGAGCGTTCTGATCGCACTCGGCGGCAATGTCGGCGATGTCCGCGCGACGTTCCAAAAGGCGATCGCCCATATCTGCGGCATGGCGCAAGCCGCTGTTGTCGCGCGCTCGTCGGACTACGCCACGCCGCCCTGGGGCGACGAGGACCAGGATCCCTTCATTAACGCCTGCATCGAGATCGAGACCAGCCTCGATCCGCACGCGCTGTTGTTCGTGATGCAGAAGGTTGAGCAGAAATTCGGCCGCACGCGCGACAAGGAACGGCGCTGGGGGCCGCGCACGCTCGATCTCGACATGATCGCCTATGACAATGTGTCGATGCAAAAGCCCGATTTGACGCTGCCGCATCCGCGGCTGTTCGAGCGCGCTTTCGTGCTGGTGCCGCTTGCCGAGATCGCGCCGGACCGCGTGATATCAGGCATTCGTGTTCGCGACGGGCTTTCCAGCGTCTCGACGCAAGGCATTGAGCGGCTTCCGGATACCGGTTAACCAAAAACAACCGTTTGCAGGGACGGCCGGCCGTGGCATTTTCGCCGCGAACAACAAGATTTTTGGGAGCCCCACGCCGCATGACCTCCGTGACTGACGATCTGCCGCTGGCGGCCGATTTTCCCAAGGCGACGGACGACGACTGGCGCAAGCTGGTCGACGGCGTGCTGAAGGGCGCGCCGTTCGAGAAGCTGGTCGGCAAGACCTATGACGGCGTGAAGATCGAGCCGCTCTATCCGCGCGCCAAGGGCGTTGCGCCGGTGGTGGGGCGGCGGGCGGCAGCGCCGTGGCAGATCGTGCAGCGGGTCGATCATCCCGATGCGGTCGCCGCGAACGCGCAGGCTTTGCAGGATCTGGAGAACGGCGCCACCGGACTTTCGCTGGTGTTCGCCGGCGGCAATGGCAGCCATGGCTTTGGCCTGGAACCGACGGCCGATGCGGTCACGAAGGTGTTCAGGGATATTCAGCTCGATGCCGGCATCGGCATCGAGCTTCAGGTCGGCCCGCAGTCGCGGATGGCGGCGATCCATGTCGCGGAATATGTGAAGAGCAACGGTATCGATCCCGCAGCCTGCGACTTCCGCTTCGGCCTCGATCCGCTTGCGGCCTGCGCGGTATGGGGCCACAGCCCCTACACTTGGGAAGAGATCGTTCCCGCCGTCACCGGCGGGATCAAGGGCCTCGCCGCGCTCGGTTTCAAGGGGCCATTTGCGTCCGCCGACGGGCGCGTGATCCATGATGCCGGCGGATCGGAGGTGCAGGAACTCGCCTTCGTGCTCGGCTGTGGCCTCGCCTATCTGCGCGCGATCGAAAGTGCCGGCGTTCCGCTGGAGCAGGCGCAAGGCATGGTCTACGCGCGGCTAGCCGCGGACGCCGACCAATTTTTGACCATGGCAAAGTTCCGTGCGCTGCGGCTGCTCTGGGCACGCATCGAGACGGCGTGCGGGCTCACGCCAAAACCTCTCTTCATCGCTGCCGACACGGCGTGGCGCATGCTGACGCAGCGCGACCCCTATGTGAACATGCTGCGCGCGACCATGGCGACGTTCGCGGCCGGGCTCGCCGGCGCCAATGCGATCACGGTGCTGCCGCATACGCTGGCGCTTGGGCTACCCGACCCGTTGGCGCGGCGCGCAGCGCGCAACACTCAGCTGCTGCTGCTGGAAGAGAGCAACCTCGCCAAGGTCAGCGATCCCGCGGCAGGCTCCGGCGGCATCGAGACGCTGACAGCGCAGCTCAGCGAGGCGGCCTGGGCGCTATTCCAGGAGAGCGAGAAAGCCGGCGGCGCCTTCGCAGCGCTTCAGCAAGGTTTGTTCCAAAGCAAGGTCGCCGCCACGCGAAAAGCGCGTGACGCCAACATCGCCAAGCGCCGCGACGTGCTGACCGGTGCCAGCGAATTTCCGAACCTGCATGAGCGCGAGACGGCCGTGCTGAAGGCGACACCGATCGCGCTCGCACCTTACGGCGAGCAGAAATACAAGTTCGATGCACTCACCCCGATCCAACTCGCGGCACCGTTCGAAGCGCTGCGCGACAAATCCGATGCGGCGTTGAAGGGGCGCGGCACGCGGCCAAACGTGTTTCTGGCCAATCTCGGCACGCCCGCCGATTTCACCGCGCGCGCGACCTTTGCCAAGAGCTTCTTCGAGGCCGGCGGCATCCAGGCGGTCGACAGCGAGGGCTTTGCCGAACCCGCCAAGCTGGCGGCCGCCTTCAAGGCCTCCGGCGCCGCGCTCGCCTGCCTTTGTTCCAGCGACAAGGTCTATGCGGAACACGCCGAAGCCACGGCGAAGGCCCTGCAAACCGCCGGCGCGCGACATATCTATCTCGCAGGCCGTCCGGCGGAGGCCGAGGCGGCACTCCGCGCGGCCGGCGTCACGGGCTTCGTCTACGCCGGTGGCGATGCGCTTGCCACGCTGCAGGACGCCTATCGACGGATGGAGCAGCCATGACGGAAGCAGGCAAACCCGTTCTCACCGGCGGCTGCCAATGCGGCGCGGTGCGCTTTGCGGTCTCGGCCGCGCCGGCCAAGGTCTCCATCTGTCATTGCCGGATGTGCCAGAAGGCAAGCGGCGCGCCGTTCGCCTCCTTTGCCGACATCGAGAAAGACAACTTCGCCTGGACCAGAGGCACCCCATCCGCGTTCCAGTCGTCCTCGATCGCGATGCGGGATTTCTGCGCTGCCTGCGGTACGCCGCTGAGCTTCCGTCGCGTCGACGGCCCGCGGATCGAGATCATGACCGGCGCCTTCGACCGGCCGGACCATGTGGTGCCGACACGGCAATATGGAACCGAGTCCCGCCTCGGCTGGGTCGTCGGCATCGCCAACCTGCCGAGCCAGACCACGCAGCAGAATTACGGACCGGAGAAGATGGCGACCATCGTCAGCCATCAGCATCCGGACCATGATTGAAGCGCCTATGATATGGTTGAAACCATGAGCCGCATTCCCAATTTCGCCGATGTCGCCTTCGAGCGGACCGCAACTACCGCGCCGACTGGCAGCGCAGAGCCATGGCTGACGCCAGAGGGCATTCTGGTCAAGCCCGCTTATGGCGAGGCCGATCTCGCCGGGCTCGATTTCCTCGAGACCTATCCGGGCATCGCGCCGTTCCTGCGCGGTCCCTACCCGACCATGTATGTCAACCAGCCCTGGACGGTGCGGCAATATGCCGGCTTCTCGACGGCTGAGGATTCCAACGCGTTCTACCGCCGCAACCTCGCGGCAGGACAGAAGGGCCTCTCGGTCGCGTTCGATCTCGCCACCCATCGTGGCTATGACAGCGATCATCCGCGCGTCGGCGGCGATGTCGGCATGGCCGGTGTTGCCATCAATTCCATCTACGACATGCGTACGCTGTTCGCGGGCATTCCGCTCGACCAGATGAGCGTGTCCATGACCATGAACGGCGCGGTGCTGCCGATCCTCGCGCTCTACGTCGCCGCTGCTGGCGAACAGGGCGTGGCGCCGGAAAAGCTCTCAGGGACCATTCAGAACGACATTCTGAAAGAGTTCATGGTGCGCAACACCTATATCTATCCGCCTGCCCCCTCGATGCGGATCATCTCCGACATCTTCGCCTACACCTCACAGAAGATGCCGAAGTACAATTCGATTTCGATCTCCGGCTATCACATGCAGGAGGCCGGCGCGACGCAGGACCTCGAGCTCGCCTATACGCTCGCCGACGGCGTCGAATATCTTCGCGCCGGGCTTGCTGCCGGCCTCGACGTCGACCGCTTCGCGCCGCGCCTGTCGTTCTTCTGGGCGATCGGCATGAACTTCTTCATGGAAGTCGCCAAGCTGCGCGCCGCGCGCCTGCTCTGGGCGAAGCTGCTGAAGCCGTTCAATCCGAAGGATCCGCGCTCGCTGTCGCTGCGCACGCATAGCCAGACCTCGGGCTGGTCGCTGACCGCGCAGGACGTCTTCAACAACGTGATGCGCACGACGGTGGAGGCGATGGCGGCCACCCAAGGCCACACTCAATCGCTCCACACCAACGCGCTCGACGAGGCCTTGGCGCTGCCGACAGATTTCTCGGCGCGCATCGCCCGCAACACCCAGCTGTTCCTGCAGCAGGAGAGCGGCACCACGCGGATCATCGATCCCTGGGGCGGCTCTTACTATGTCGAGCGGCTCACGCGCGACCTCGCCGCGAAAGCCTGGGGCCATATCCAGGAGGTCGAGGAGCTCGGCGGCATGGCGAAGGCGATCGAAGCCGGCGTGCCCAAGCTGCGCATCGAGGAAGCCTCGGCCAAGACCCAGGCCCGAATCGATGCCGGCAAGCAGGCCGTGATCGGCGTCAACAAGTACAAGCCGACCGACGAGGCGCCGATAGATATCCTTAAGGTCGACAATACCAATGTCCGCCGACTCCAGATCGACAAGCTGACGCGGCTGAAGTCCGAGCGGAGCCAGAAGGACGTCGACGCTGCGCTCGCCGCGTTGACGCGCTCGGCCGGTGAAGGCAACGGCAATCTGCTCGCGCTCGCCATCGACGCGGCGCGGGCCAAGGCGACCGTCGGCGAGATTTCGGACGCGATGGAAAAGGTGTTCGGCCGGCACCGCGCCGAGATCAAGTCCATCACCGGCGTCTACAAGCGGGAGGCGTCCAGCATGGGTAACCGGGTCGAGAAGGTTCAGGCGCTGATCGATGCGTTCGAGGAGGCGGAAGGCCGCCGGCCGCGCATCCTGGTCGCAAAAATCGGCCAGGACGGCCACGACCGCGGCCAGAAGGTGATTGCGTCTGCCTTTGCCGATATCGGCTTCGACGTCGACATCGGGCCGCTGTTTGCCACTGCCGATGAAGCGGCGCGGCAGGCGGTCGAAAACGACGTGCACATCCTCGGCGTCTCCTCGCTGGCCGCCGCCCACCTCACCGCTGTGCCGGAATTGAAGGCCGCGCTGAAGAAGCAGGGCCGCGAGGACATCATGATCATCGTCGGCGGCGTGGTGCCGCCGCAGGATTACGAGGCGCTCTACGCGGCCGGCGCGGAGGCCATCTTCCCGCCCGGCACCGTGATTGCGGACGCCGCCGAGGAGCTGATCCGCAAGCTAAACGCCCGGCTTGGGCATAGCGAGGCGGCGGAGTAATACACCGCCCTTGGGCTCCCAGCATCAAACCGGCGGGCGGGCTGCCGCGACCAATCTTCACGACCTGGTGTTCGCGCCGCGCGTTCTGCGCCGGTTCATCTTGGGATCATTACGCTCATGCTGATGTCCGAACGCATCGACGGCGGTCGGATACAAGATTGATGGATATTGAAGTGACATATCATCGTGCAAATGCGCGTGCAGGGTTTCTCCCGCGCACCATCGCCATCCTTTCGGCCGTCGCGGCGATTGCCCTGGCCTCCCCCACCCATGCGGCCGACCCAAAGCCCGACGCCGTCGTCAAGAACAGGAACATCGCGGCGCGCGTCTTCCTTGACGACAAGATCAAGGCCGACGCGGCGCTGGCGGCGGATTGTATTGCTGATGGCAAAAAATGGCTCGACAAGAACGTCGCCGACGCTGCCGCCTCACGCAAGGAGGATCCGGAATTCTTCAGGGACGGCGGCTGGGACTTTGAGCGCAACTATTCGATCCGCTCCGTCGTTGCCGACCGCTATGTCAGCCTCCTTCGCGACGACTACATGGACACCCACGGCGCCCATCCCAATTCGGACGTGAACACGATCCTGTGGGACAAGTCAGAGAACAAGCGGATCTCGATCCGCCCGTTCTTCACCGAGACCACCGACAACGGCGCGACCATGAAGGCGATGGTGAAGGCCGTGATCGCCTCGCTGAAAATCGAGAAAAAGAAGCGCGATACCGGCGAGACCGCGACCGATGAATGGTTCAAGGGCGTTGAGCCGAGCCTGCTCAAGATCGGCGCCGCGACGCTCGCGCCGTCAACCGAGGCCGGCAAGAGCTCCGGCCTCACCTTCCACTACCCACCCTATGCGGTCGGCCCCTACGCCGAGGGTCAATATGTCGCGTTCGTTCCGTGGGAAACGTTGAAGCCCTACCTCACTCCGGAGGGTGCACGCATCTTCGGCGGAGCGCGGCCGAAGGCCGACGCTGACGAGCAAGAGTAGGCACGGACGGAACCACTGCCCACAGCGCCGCGGGGCTGCCGCTTGCGACATCCGTGCAAAGCCGCGTAGCATGTTGCATTGACACAAGCCCGATTCCTGAGGGCGCCGCCGGGATCATTGATGTCAGGGATCACCCGCCGCATTTTCGCGGCCTCTTCCGTGGCTGCGGCCACGTCCGCTCTGCTCACGCCTGCCCGCGCGCAAGCCTATCCGGCGCGGCCGGTGACCTTGATCGTGCCGTGGGGTGCGGGTGGCGGAACGGATGCGACTGCGCGCATCGTCGCGACGCTGCTGGAGAAGGAACTCGGCCAGCCGTTCAACGTCGTCAACCGCACCGGCGGATCAGGGGTCGTTGGCCATGCCGAGATCGCAACCGCACCGCCGGATGGCTACACGATCGGCATGCTGACCGTGGAAATCGCGATGCTGTATCGGCAGGCCCTGACGCATCTGACGCCGCGGAATTTCACGCCGCTGGCGCTGATGAACGAAGACCCGCCGGGCATCCAGGTTTCCACGTCCTCGCCATACAAGACGGCGAAGGAGCTCATGGATGCCATCAAGTCGGCGCCGCCGGGAAGGTTCAAGGCATCAGGTACCGGACAAGGCGGCATCTGGCATCTTGCGCTCGTGGGCTGGATGCAGGCGATGGGATTGCCGGCAAACCAGGTCGCGTGGTCGGCGTCGAATGGCGCAGCACCGGCCATGCAGGATCTCGTCGCAGGCAACTTCGATCTCACCACCTGCTCGGTGCCGGAGGCGCGCGCCACAATCGAGGCCGGTCAAGCGCGGAGCCTCGCGATCATGGCGCCAGCGCGCAATCCGATGTTTCCCGACGTCCCGACGCTGAAAGAGGCGCTGGGCGTCGACTATTCCACCAGCTCATGGCGTGGCATCGGCGGACCGAGGAGCTTGGCCCCGGAGGTCGCCATCAGGCTGACCGCGGCCCTGAAGAAGGTGTACGACTCCCCTGCGTTCAAGGACTTCATGACCGGACGCGGATTGGGCACCGTATGGCGCGATGCCGACCAGTTCGAAAGCTTCATGGACCGGGCCGATGCCCAGATGGGCCAGGCCATGAAGGCGGCTGGATTTGCCAAGGCTTGAATCAGAAGTCCCGATCCGAACCCGCATCCCGAACGCCCGACCTGCGGCAACATCCTTTGAGCCGTAGGCCCCTCGCCTGCTCGGGCCGGCCGTTGTAAAGCAGGGCATGGTTGAGAAGAAGGCTTCCCTGGACATCAAATCCCTCGCCCGTGACGTTCGCTCAGGCCATCGCGCCGCGCTGGCGCGGGCCATCACGCTGGTTGAAAGCCGGCGCGGCGACCATCAGGCGCTGGCGCGCGAGCTCGTGCAGATGCTGCTGCCCGACACCGGCAAGGCGGTGCGCGTCGGCATCACCGGCTCGCCCGGCGTCGGCAAATCCACCACCATCGACGCGCTCGGGACGTATCTGATCGAACAGGGCAACAAGGTCGCGGTGCTCGCGGTCGATCCGTCCTCGGCGCGGAGTGGCGGCTCGATCCTCGGCGACAAGACACGGATGGCGCGGCTGTCGGCCTCCGACGAGGCCTTCATCCGCCCCTCGCCGTCGTCCGGCACGCTCGGCGGCGTCGCCGCCAAGACGCGCGAGGCGATGCTGCTCTGCGAGGCGGCCGGCTTCGACGTCGTGCTGGTCGAGACCGTCGGCATCGGCCAGTCCGAGACCGCGGTCTGCGACATGACCGATTTCTTCCTCGCACTGATGCTGCCGGGCGCCGGCGACGAGCTGCAAGGCATAAAGAAGGGCCTGGTCGAGCTCGCCGACATGATCGCGATCAACAAGGCCGACGGCGACAATCTCAAGCGTGCCAACATCACCGCCGCCGACTATCGCGGCGCGCTGCACATCCTCAGCCCCCGCTCCGAGCACTGGCATCCCCCGGTCGAGACCTATTCGGCGCTGACCGGCGACGGCATCACAAAGCTCTGGCGAAAGATCCTCGATCACCGCAAGGCGATGAATGCGTCCGGCGAGTTCGCCGCGCGGCGGCGCGAGCAGCAGGTGAAATGGATGTGGTCGATGCTGGAGCAGCGCATGCTGTCACGACTGCGCAGCGAGGCTTCAGTGCGAAGCAAGGTGAAGAAGATCGAGGCGGAGGTCGCCGATGGCCACCTCACGCCGGCGCTCGCCGCTGAGCAGATTTTGGAGTTGCTGCAATGAGCGACAAACTCCGCATTCTCCTGACCGGCTTCGGGCCGTTTCCGGGCGCGCCGTATAATCCGACCCAACCGCTGGTCGCGCGGCTGACGCGGCTGCGCCGCCCGGCGCTCGACGGTGTCGAGATCGTGAGCCACATCTTTCCGGTGACCTATGCCGCCGTCGACCGGCAATTGCCGGAGGTGCTGACGAAAGTGAAGCCGGATGCACTGCTGATGTTCGGCCTCGCCGCGCGCACGCCCTATTTGCGCATTGAGAGCCGCGCGCGCAACGCCGTCACCATGCTCTGGCCGGATGCCGCCAACACCCGTTCGAGCAAGCGCGGCATCGCCGCCAATGCGGACGCGATGATGTTCGGTCCGCACACGGCAAGGCTGCTGCGCGCCGCGCGGCTTACTGGCATTGATGCACGACCCTCGCGCGATGCCGGCGCCTATCTCTGCAACTATCTGAGCTGGCGCGCGATCGAGAACGTGAGGGCGGGCGGGCCGCGACTGACAGCGTTCATCCACATTCCGCTGCTTGCACGCAGCGGCGCGGTACGGCGCAAGGGCGCTGCCCGGATCACGCTGGAGGAGCTGGTCGATGCCGGCGAGGCCATGCTGATGGAGATGGTGCAGTTGGCCCGGAAGGCGCGTTCCGCAGGGTGAACATTTAACCCTACCGCGAACAATCCTCATCGCCCCGACCGCCTTGCCTCATTTCTGCGCTACCTAATCCGCGTCCGCCGGAGGCGCGTCATGGACCTCAACCGCCGTCATCTCATCGGGGCTTCGACCGCAGGCATCGCCGGCGCGCTGGCCATGCCGGCAGACGCAGTGCGCGCGGCACCGCTGACGTCCCTGCTCGGCCGCGATGCGACCCAATATGGCGTGCGGCCCGGCAGCAGCGAGGACCAGACGCGCGCACTCCAGCGTGCCATCGACGAGGCCGCGCGTGCACAGATGCCGCTGGCCTTGCCGCCCGGCGTCTATCGCAGCGGATTGCTGCGGCTGCCGAACGGTGCGCAATTGATCGGCGTGCGCGGCGCCACCAAGTTCGTCTTCACCGGGGGCGCCTCCGCGATCCAGAGCGACGGTTCTGACTTCGATCGGCCTCACCGGCCTCACTTTCGACGGCGGCAGCATTCCACTGCCGACGCGCCGCGGATTGATCCACGTCCTCGGCGGCCGCAACGTCCGCATCACCGATTGCGAGATCGCCGATTCCGGCGGCAGCGGCGTCTGGCTAGAGCAGGTTTCCGGCGACATCTCCGGCAATATTTTTGCCAACATTGCGGCGACGGCGGTGGTCTCGTTCGACGCCAAGGGGCTCAGCGTCTCGCGCAACACCATTATCGGCACCAACGACAACGGCATCGAGATCCTGCGCACCGCGATCGGCGACGACGGCACACTGGTCGCCGACAACCGTATCGAGGAGATCAAGGCCGGTCCCGGCGGCTCCGGCCAGTACGGCAACGCCATCAACGCCTTCCGCGCCGGCAATGTGATCGTGCGCGGCAATCGCATCAAGAATTGCGACTATTCGGCCGTGCGCGGCAACTCGGCCTCCAACATCCAGATCACCGGCAACAGCGTCAGCGACGTGCGCGAAGTCGCGCTCTATTCGGAGTTCGCGTTCGAGGCCGCGGTAATCGCCAACAACACAGTCGATGGCGCCGCGGTCGGCGTCTCCGTCTGCAATTTCAACGAGGGCGGGCGCATTGCGGTGGTCCAGGGCAATATCATTCGCAATCTGATCCCGAAACGGCCGATCGGCACCGCGCCCGACGACGATGCCGGCGTCGGCATCTATATCGAGGCTGACACCTCGGTGACCGGCAATGTGATCGAGAATGCGCCGTCCTACGGCATCGTCGCCGGCTGGGGCAAATATCTGCGCGACGTCGTGATCTCGGGCAATGTGATCCGAAAGGCGCTCGCCGGCGTCGGCGTCTCCGTCATGCCCGGCGCCGGCGCCGCACTCGTCAACAACAACATGATCTCGGAAACCCCGCGCGGCGCCGTGGTCGGGCTGGAGCACGCGCGTGCCGTGACGTCTGATCTGACAGCAGAGGGCGCACAGCGCTTTGCGCAGGTGGTGGTCGGCGGGAATGCGGTGCGGCAGTAGCTGCGCGGTTGGCAGACGAGCCGTTCATCCTTCGAGGCTCTCCAAACGGCGCGATGCGCCGCTTGGCTCGCACCTCAGGATGACGGGCCTGAGAAGGCGCGGCGACCTCGTCCGTTCAAAACGTATTCCGCAGCAACGGGTATTTGGCCTCGATGCCGTCAAGGCTGAGGGTGAATTCGACCACGCGCTTGGGAGCCGCGACGATTTCGGCGGCCGGCGGCGAGAAGGTCTGCAGGAACGACCCGATCGACGCCGCCGGCGTAATCGGAGCGGCCGGTGCAATTGGAGCCTCGACGATTTCGGCGAGAACAACCGGCTCGGGCTTGAGCCTGACCGGCACGGCGGTCTCGGGCGCGATGTGCACGGCTTTCGGCTGTAAGGCTTTTGGCTGCAAGGTCTGCGGCTGCAAGGTCTGGGCCCGGTCCCGCGGCGCCGTCCGCGCGAGGGTCGCCGGCGACCAGCCGAATGCGGATGTCACGCTCGCGGCGGCCGCGGCGACGTCCCCGCCGCTCGCGATGGCGCGCCAGGTCTGGACCGCGCGCTTGGCTTCCTGGATGTTTTCGAGGAATGCGAGTTCGGAATGATAGCGGCGCCAGCGTCCGGTCTCGAACATTTCGGAGAGGTGTTCCAGCCGCTGCTCGGCGAGGGCGCACCAGCGCACTGCAATCTCGCGGCCACCGGCCGCGGCGCGAACAGACTCTTGGCGATGTGTCATGGACCAGCCCGTGAGGAGAAAAATACGGACGCGGGGACGCAACGCACACGAATCAACTTAGAGGCGACATGAATATTTTGTGGAAAAGTTTTGAATTGTCCAGCCGCGACCTGGCTCTCATCATGAAACACCGTAGTCGCGCATGGTTTTACGGGGGTTTCGAGTCAAGCTTCGCACAAGCATGGCGGACTTGTGCCGCGCCAACCGACCGGTGGTGATGAACGCGGTGACGGCGCCTCAACCGGGGGCTGATCTTGCGCAGGGCTTCAAGCAGACGCCCAAAAAGAAAAGACCCGTCCGGGGGGACAACCGGACGGGTCGAGCCATATGGGCGCTTGGGGTGGATGGGCGCTCGCGCCTAATATGACTGATGGGGAGGGATGACCGCTCCCACATAATTTGGTCGTGGCAGCGGGCTGAACGTTCAATGCAGCGTTCGAATTTTTAACCGTATGACGGCGTGCAATCTTGTCGCGTCCGCTATCGCGCCGCCGGTCTATCCGCCTGAGAAACCGTGGGTTTATCGCCCGCGCTCGACAGCGAGGGTTGCTCGATCGCGCGGATAGCAGGCTCGTCGCGACGCTTCTCGGCATCTTCACGTTTAGTTGTACCGGACGCGGCCGCGACCGGCGTCGTGCTATCGACTGGAACAGCCATGACCGCGGCATACGCATCGGCCTCGCCGTCGCCGAAGAGATCATCACGCCCGGGTGAACCGAGGTCGCGCGCGGTCTTCGCCAGCGTCATGCGCAGCGCCTCCGGCTTCAGCGCGTAGTTGCGCTCGAGCAGCAATGCGGCGACGCCAGAGACATAGGCGGCCGAGAACGAGGTGCCCGATGTCATCTGGTATTTGCCATCTGGCGCCGGCAGGAAGATGTCGACGCCGGGCGCGGCCAGCGCGATGTAATTGCCGCGGTTCGACGCGCTGAACAGCTTGTCCTGCTGGTCGGTCGCGCTGACCGCGATCACATTGGGATTGGCGGCGGGATAGAGCGGCGGCGATTTCGCGCCAGCATTGCCGGCGGCCGCAATCAGCACCAGCCCGCGCGCGGCGCTCGCTGCGATCGCACGCTCGATCACCGCGTCCTTGGGACCGGCAAAGCTCATATTGACGATCTGGGCGCCGTGCTCGGCGGCATAACTGAGCGAGCGTAGAATGATGTAGGACGAACTCTCGGCGCCGCCGGTGGTGCCGCCAAAAGCGCGAATGGCGATGATCCGCGCTTCCGGCGCGCTGCCCATCAGCTTCGCATGCGCCACGATGGCACCCGCAATGCCGGTGCCGTGGATATGGGCGCCCTCGCCGCTGCCGAGCGCGTCGAAATTGTCGGCAATGGAATTGACGAGTTCGGGATGTTTTGTATCGATCCCGGAATTGATCACCGCGACCGTGACATTGGCGCCGTGCGCCAGCCTATGCGCCTCAGGCAGGCGCAGCTTTGACAGCACATATTGCGCGGGATCGCCTTCGGTCGGCACCGCCGGCTTCTGGTCCTGGAGCACGTAGCGGAAGTTCGGCTGAAGCGAGCGCACGCTGGCGTCGGCCGCGAACTCGCGCCGGACCGTCTCATAGGGCCGACCGTCGGTGATGCGGAACAGGCCGACCGTGGCCCCGATCAGCGGGAAGTTCTCCGATGCAATGCGAGCGAGGCCGTGGCGGCGCGCGAGCTCGTCGGCTTCGGGAAGCGACAGCGCGCTATCGATCTCGGCCACGAATTCGTTGGCGAAGCTGCGCAGGTTCACGGCGACCGGCGTGGTGTTGCCCCGCCCCTTGCCGGCGCTCTTCTTGCCCGATTTGCCGGCACCGTCACCGCCCGCGTTCGGCTGCGCGAGGCACTCGCCGTCGGCATCGCGATAGGCCGCGGTGCAGGCCGGATAGAGGTTCGGCGAGTAGCGCGCATAGGGCAGCACGGAGGTCGGCGCCATCCGCGCCGAGATCCGCGCGGTGACAGCCAAACGCGGACCGCGGCCGACGCTGACGGCTCTGGCGGCCACACTTGGCGAGATGGTCGGCGTGCGCGAGGGAAGGCTGATCGTGGGCGTGCGCATGATCGCCTGGGCGTGCGCCACCTCGATGCCGAGACAGGCAGCAAGCAGGAGCGCTGCTCCGGCCGACGAAGCATAGGCCCCGGCTCGCAACTTACTCTCGGACTTGCGCGTCATCGGTTCAGGGGCGCCTCTAAGGCGCCGCTACGGCGAGGTTGACGAACTTCTCGCGCTGCATCTTGCCGAGCAGCGCGGCGAGCTCATCCTGGCTCATCGCCTTGTCAAACTGGAGGCGGAACATGCCGCCCTTGGCATCGCCGATGATCGACGCCTGGTAGCTGTCGAGCAGCGAGGTGATGTCGGCCACGCGCGCCTCGGGCGTGAAGCGCACCAGAGCCCGCGCCGGCGCAGCCGCTCCGAACTCGCGCGTGATCGGCGCGTTGGTCGACAGCGAGGCGATCTCGAAGGTCGCGGTCTGGGTCTTCATCAGCACAGCGCCGATGATCCCGGCCTGGAGAAGCAGCGCGATGGCACCCAGGCTCGCCGACCAGGCCAGCGTGCGCGGCGACAGGCTCGCGAAGAAAGTGGCGATGCGCGCCGGCAGCGGCAGCGAACCGGTCGCCCGCGCAGGCTCCGCATCGATCGCGACGAACAGCTTTTGCATCGCGCGCGCCGAGGGAGCGCCCAGGCTCTCGTTCAAATGGATGGTCTCTTCGTACTCGCCGCGGATCGCCGCATATTGGCTGGCGCAACTCCGGATCGCCGGCGAGCGCTTCCTCGACGCGGCGGGCATCGCGCGCGTTCAGCGTGCCGGCCGCATGCCACGGCAGCAGCAGTTCAATTTCACCGGGGTCTTGCTCCAGCATCTTTTTGCTCAATGCCATCATGGCCAGCCTCGCTCAATGCCGGCTGCCTTCAGCAGGTCGGCCAATTTCTTGCGCGCATAGAACAAGCGCGTCTTCACAGTGTTCTCGGGGATCCCGACGATTTCGGCCACCTCTTCCACGGATTTCTCGTGGTAGTAGACGAGATCGACGATTTCCCGATGGTCCGGCGAGAGGCCCGTCAGACACTCCCGTAACGCTTCACTGGTGTCCTTCTTCTGCACGGCCGTTTCTGGATCGTCGGACGAATCCTCGATCGCATTGGCGGCCTCGTCGTCCAACTCAACATCCTTCCTGCGCCGGAGCGCAGACAGGGCCTTGTATCGGGTGATTGCCAGGAGCCAGGTGGAAACGGCGGATCGGCCCTCGAACTTGCCGGCTTGACGCCAGACGTCGAGAAACACCTCGCTGATGAGGTCTTCCGCCGTCTGCTCGTCCCGCACGAGCCTGAGCCCGAACCGATACACCCTGACATGGTGCCGCCCGTACAGCACCTGCATGGCGAGCCGGTCGCCTTGGGCGATCCTGGCGATAAGGACCTCGTCCGTAGCCGCCTGTGTCACGCTCAAAGGCCGTCTCGCAAGGTTGGTCGGATTGATGCGGCGGACGGTTCGACGGGAGGCGCGAAATTCTTCAACTTACCGCAGTCATGCGGGGATCTGTGTGATCTACCCCACATACGTGCATTTTCCTTGTCCCACCCGTGGCGGTCAGCCGCCTCGCTCCAGAACGGTAACATAATACGGAAACACTCTCCTGCGGACTTGCCGGGGGCCGGCACAGTCGGCCCGATCAAGCCCGATCCATAACACGGCCCTGTGCACCTTATGTCGCACGGAGCCGGCTTTGGTCCGCGATATCGCCTGCGATGCCTAACTGGCCACCAAATTCCGCGCCGCTCGAGGCTCCTCATCCGCAAGGCGTCCCCTCAGGATTTGGTCCAAAAGGATACCAAACCTAAAGGCTTGCCACGTAGATTTTTTCGGCTGACATCCACCATTGGCGGGACCATGAGCACGGCCGCAACGTCCTTTCCGGAGAGGAGTGCCGCTAAAGTCGCGGATCTCGTCCTCACACCCGAAGCGGCAGCGCCCGAGGTGCTGGCGCGCCGGGTCCGGCAGCGCCGGCAGATGTATGTCGGCCAGGTCGCGAGCTATTCGCTCGGCGCCTTTGTCCTGCTGCTCTACGCCTATGACGGCGCCGTTCGCATCAACGTTCCGTCGCTGTTCTGGGTCGGTGGCCTGCTTATCATCGGTGTCTTCGTCGTGATGTCGGAGGCCGGCGTCGGCGACAAGCACAGCGACCACTATCTCACCGTCTTCCAGATCTCGGCGCATATGGCGCTGCAATTCGTGTTCCTGGTGTCGGTACCGACGATCGGGATCGCCTTCATCAGCGTGCTGTTCCTGATCTTCGCGTTCGGCACGCTGCGCATGACCTCGGCCCAGGCGATGATCACCTGGGCGCTCGCGACCAGCGCGCTCGCGGCCGTGTTCCTCGGCTCCGACCTGCCGATCGGCATGCCCGTTGCGACCAGGCTGCAGCGGACCGCCTCGATGCTGTGCTTCGTGCTGGTGATCGGCCAGTGCGCGTTCCTCGGCCTGTTCGGCGCCACCCTGCGCAAGATCCTGTACCGGCGCAGCATCGAGCTCAAGGCCGCCTATCAGCGCATCGAGGAGCTCGCCGAGCTCGACGAGCTGACCGGCTCCTACAACCGCCGCTGCATCATGCGGCTTCTCGGCGCGGAGATGGAAAAGTCGCGGCAGGCGGCGACGTCCTGCGCTATCGCGCTGATCGATCTCGACTGGTTCAAGCGCATCAACGACACCCACGGCCATCCCGTCGGCGACGAGGTGCTGCGGACCTTCTCCATCACCATCTTCGCCAACATCCGCCCCGACGATCGCTTCGGCCGCTATGGCGGCGAGGAATTTCTGCTGCTGCTGCCCGGCACCGACGCCGCGGCCGCATCGCGCATGCTCGAGCGGCTGCGCGGCATCGTCGCCGAGCTTGACTGGAGCGCATTCTCGCCCGGCATGCGCGTGACCATTTCCGCCGGCGTCGTGACGCTGCGCAACAACGATACTGCCGACACGTTTCTCGCACGCGCCGACAGCGCGCTCTATTCCGCCAAGGCTCAAGGCCGCAACCGCATTGCTACGAGCTGACCAATCCAATTGCTGCCGGCGCGTGAGAAGACGCCGCCGGACCGAACGCTCCAGGACAGAGCCATGAGATCCAAATCCATCAAATCATCCGAGAACCTGCTCGAGGAATTGCAGACCGCGCTTGCGCACGGCACCGTTGCGCGCCGGGTCGAGGCGCTGCGCCGCGTCACCGATCTCTTCGTCAACAACGCGGTGGATTATTCCGACGACCATATCCGCGTGTTCGACGACGTCTTCCGGTGCCTGATCGAGCAGATCGAGACCTCGGCGAAGGCGCTGCTCGCCGACCGCCTCGCACCGATCGCAGCCGCGCCGCCAAAGATCATCCGCACGCTCGCGCTCGAGGAGGTCATCGAGGTCGCAGGCCCCGTGCTGTCGAAGTCGGAGCGACTGGACGAGACGACCCTGATCGAGATCGCGCGCAGCAAGAGCCAGGCCCATCTCAAGGCGATCTCGCTGCGGCGGGTGCTGTCGGAGGCGCTGACCGACGTGCTGGTGGCGCGCGGCAACGAGGACGTGGTGCAGTCGACCGTCAGCAATCCGGGCGCGCATCTCTCCGAAGGCAGCCTCATCGATCTCGTCACCCGCGCCGAGCGCGACGACGACCTCGCCACCTGCATCGGCCTGCGGCCCGACCTGCCGCGCCATCATTACCTGAAGCTGATCGCCAAGGCCTCCGTGAGCGTCCGCAGGAAGCTGGAGGCGGCCCATCCCGAGCTCGCCGACCAAGTGTCGAGCGTGGTCCAGGAAGCTGCGCAGCGGGTCCGCGCGGCCGTCATGACCCGGCAGACCGAAATGGCACGTGCGCTGGTGAAATCACTCCACGACGACGGCCGTCTCAACGAATTCCAGGTCACGACCTTCGCCGAACAGGGCAAGTTCGACGAGACCAATGCGGGGCTTGCGGCGCTCGCCGCCGTCTCGGTGGAGACCGCCGAGAACATGATGATCGAGAGTCGCACCGAGGGCGTGATGATCCTCGCCAAGGTCGCCGGCATGCAATGGTCGAGCGTGCGCGAGATCATCGCCATGCGCGAAAAGCTCTCGGGCGGTTCGCAGACCGACATGCTGACGCTGCGCGATACCTACGAGGCCCTGCGCAGCTCGACCGCGCAACAGGTGCTGCGCTTCCACCGCATGCAGCAGGGTGCGACGAGCCCAACGCCGGCCGCTTAGCCGGCGAACCTAAAGCGCTATTGTGCCCGCATCGGTGACGATAGTCGGCTCCCTCACCAAGCGTACCGCACCACGCCCTTGCCGGCGTAGCAGCGGGTGACCTTGGAGAACTCGCCCTCGAACGTCGCCGCAGCCGACCAGCCGTTCAGCCATTTCATCTCGACCGAGGTGGTGGCCAGTGCCACGCGGCGCGGCCGTGCAGCGTCAGGATGCCGTCCTGCACCGCAAAGGATTTGTCTGCGCGCAGACCGAGTTCGTTGCGGGTATCGGTGACGCTCTTCGAATTGTAGGACAGCGCAAAAATGTTGCTGCCGGCAATGGCCGCTTCGGCGCAAGCGGGCAGATCGAAGGTTGTGAACTGGCCGGCGGCATAAGGCGTGAAACCCCTGCGCCACGAAGCGGTAGCCGCCTTCAAGCCGTCCAGACCAGGCATTGGCCTTGAACTCGGCGCGCAGGCGACCGATGCCGGCAGGTGATGCGCAGCGGGAGATCAGCGCCGAGACACAATCTCGACCATGGCGGGATGATCGCCAATCTCGGGGCGGCCACGCATCCTTCCAGCGACCGCTATTGATCTATTCCCTGCCGCCGACGCACGCGGCAACGATCGCTTCGTGCAATTCCTCGCCGGTGACCGGCTTGTGCAGAATACGATGACCGCTGGCGGTGGCCTCCTTGATGCGCGACGGCGAGGTATCGCCGGTGACGATAACGGCAGGGACCGGGCGGCCGATATGGGTGCAAAGAGCCTCGATTGCGTCCAGGCCGGTCGCACCATCCCCAAGCCGATAGTCGGCGATGATCAGATCGACCGGCGCATCGCCGGCCACCGTCGCCTCTGCATGAATTTGCTGCACCTCGACGGCCGATCGGCCGGCATAGACGCGATGCCCCTGCAGCGTGAGCAACTGCACCATGACATCGAGAACATCGCCCTCGTCTTCCACGACCATGATGCTGATGGCGATGCCTGCGGGCGACGCCCTGTTATCGGGCAACGGAGTTTCCGTCGCAGTGGCCTTCGGAATCGTAACGGAAAACATCGAACCGCGTCCAGTGACGGAGACCAGCTTCAGCGGATGTTGCAGCAGTGCGGCGGTGCGGCGAACGATGGCGAGGCCGAGGCCAAGGCCTTGCGTGCGATCCCTCGCCGGGTTCTGCAATTGCACGAACTCCTCGAAGACCGTTGCTTGCTGATCTGCGGGGATGCCCGGGCCGGTATCCCATATCTGGATTTCCACCGAAGCGCCGCGCCTGCGGCAGCCGAGCAGAACGCCGCCGGATCCCGTATATCGAAAGGCGTTCGACAGCAGATTGCCCAGGATCCGTTTCAGCATCATGGGATCGCTGTCCACCTGCAGGCGGCTTTCAACGACACGCCAATCGAGGCCGCGATCGTTCGCCGCTGGCGCGAATTCGTTGCTGAGATGGTCGAAAAGTTGGGACAGATTCACCGCCTCCCTTGCAACAGTGACGACGCCGGCATCAAGCCGGGAGATGTCGAGCAGCCCATTCAGTAGGGCGCTGAGGTTGCCGACAATGGATTTTGCCTTGCCGGCCAGATCGCGTGCATCGCCGGATTGGACTGCGCCGCGGAGACCCAGCGCCGCGAGCGTGGCGATCAGCAGACTCAAGGCATGGATCGGCTGGCGCAGGTCATGACTGGCGGCCGCAAGGAAACGCGTTTTCGCACGATCGGCGGCTTGCGCGCGGTCGCGCTCCTCCTCAAGGTGACTGACGAGCTCGACATTTTCCAGGCGCAGCCTGATGGACTCACGCAGCATGCGATACGTGGTGCGGCAGTAATAGAAATTGATGGTCACGAGCCCCGCAAGCAGGGAAAGATATGCGCCGGAGATATCACCCCCATTGGTAATGGAGCGTACAGTGATCGGCAGCACCGTTGCGATGATCGAGCCGACGAGAGCAGGCGGAAAGGCCGAGAGCGACGGCACCGTGCCGCAGATCAAACCGGTCAAAACAATGACAGTGAATGAAAAAAGAATGGGCTCTTGGGGAAGGAACCCAACCCAGCCGAGCATTCCCCACAGCAAGCCTGACACGCAGGAAAACGCAGCTGCAAGCCAAGCCCATCGCAACATGGACGTCGGCTCTCTATCCCGGCTGAAGAACCGGCGCGCGGCCAGGACGCGTATGGCGGTGAGCAGATACACCGCGCCGAGCCATCCGATCAACCAACTCGTCGATACGGTGCTCCTCAGGACATACGCTGCCGCCAGGGAGATGAGGACGTTGGCGACCACCACCCCATAGGAATTGCGATACAAAAGCTCGACGAGCGCCCCGCGTATCTTGTCTTCTTGCATCGAAACCTCTCCGCGCGCCGGCAGGTGCGGCGGCTTCGTTTGCGAGTTGCCGTTGCGCTAACCCGCTGGAAGGCCGAGACGAACCGCGTAGGCTGTCAATTCGGCGCCACTGTGCAGATCGAGCTTCCGCATAAGATTCTCGCGATGCTTCCGGGCCGTCAGCGGGCTAATGCCGAGACGGCTGGCGATGTCGCGGTTGGTGACGCCATGAGGGATCATTCCGAGGATTTGCCGCTCACGCCTCGTCAGAGTAACCGGAGATATGATCGCAGCCGTGGGCTCCGGGGTTTCGTTCGGGCCATCATGGTGGTTCACCGCAAAGCGAACCTCCTCCGCCACATAGGCGTTGCCTGTTCTGATGGCATCGATCGCAGCGATGAGTTCGGATGGATCGCCGCTCTTGGTCAAATAGCCATTCGCGCCCGCGGAAAAGGCCGCCCGGACGGAACGTGGCTCGACATTGGCGGTGAGGACTAGAACCCGCAGCTCCGGCCATGCGGTTCTCAGTTGGGCTATGAACTGAAATCCGCTCACACCCGGCATGCCGAGATCGAGTATGAGAAGATCGGCGGGACTTTCGTTCAGCAGCCGATGAACAGCTTCAGCGTCCGCCGCTTCTCCACTGACAGTAAGCTCGTCCACGGTCGAAAGAAGCTGTTTCAGACCTTCCCGCATGATGGCGTGATCGTCGGCAATGATCGTCCTCACCAGTCTGCACCTGTGTCGCGCCGGCCTGTAACGGTATTAGGGTATCAGTCAACTCCAATCAAGGATGCACCGGTCGAGATGACCGGTCACAGGCCGAAGACAATTTAGGGTGACCACGCGGGCTAGTAGCGCAAGACCCGGGAGCCGACGAGCGCGCCGATCGCGGTCACGAGCGCGGTCGCGAGCGTGTACCAGGTCGCGACGAACAGCGGCGAGTCGTCGGTGCAGTGCGAGGCGTAGAGCGTCGCGGCGAGCCCGGCCGACACCAGGCCGGCAAGCGCGCCGGCAAGCGCTGGCCGCGACGGCGCGCCGTGGCGCAGGCCAAACAGCGCGCCCGCGAGCAGCGGCAGCGACATCGCCGGGATCGCCGACAGGCACACCCTGGAGTTCTTGCCGACCATCCGCATCGTCATCGGCATCGCCGGCGTCATCATCGCCTCTCCGCCGATCGCGACCGCGAGGAGACCAACGGGGAGCAGCAGCAACCAGCCCCAGCCGCGCAACAGAGCTTCGGGCCGCGACAGATGCAGGCTGACGATGATCGCCGGGATCGCGAGCGACAGTGTGACCGCGAACTTCATGTCGAAGAACGGGTTGTGCATTGCGGTCAGCACGTCCGGCCGCACACCGAGGAAGGTGGCGAAGATCAGGATCGATAAGGGGGCCGCCACCAGCAGTGCCATGGTCAGCACCGCGCCGACGCGCGGAGCGCGGTGGGCGTTGTCGGCCGCAAGCGTGCGAATGAGTTGGTCGGTATCCATCCTAGTGATCCCGCAGTTTGGCGGTGAGGGCCGAAAGCCCCCGATGCAGCGCAACCCGCACCGCGCCTTCGCTCATCGAAAATTTCGTCGCCGTATCCTTGATCGAGGCGCTGTCGACCGCGATCGACTGCAACACATCGCGCTGGCGCTGCGGCAGGGTGTTGAGCTGCGCCGTGACCTCGCCCGCCGAGGCGGTCTCCTGCGGCGTCTCGCCGGGCAGCGTTTCGGCGAAATCGTCGATGTTGACGAAGACGCGCCGGCCGCGTCGCCTGAGCGCGTCGATCAGCTTGTTGCGGGCGATCGCGAACAGCCACGGCGCGAAGGGTGCTTCGCTGTCCCAGGTGTGCCGCTTCAGATGCACCGCCAACAAGATCTCCTGCACGATATCCTCGGCTTGATCGGGAGGCTGCCCAGCCCTCGCCAGGCCACGCCTCGCGGCAGCGCGCAGCACAGGCGTGACCGCCCTCAACAGGTGATGATACGCCGCATCATCGCCTGCCATGGCCGACCGCATCAGGCCGGTCCACTCGTCCTCACGTCCGCGCACGCGCGCCCCTCACCATGCAATTCGGCCGCTCCTTCAATTTGTTACACCGGCACCGACGCGATCACGAAGTCGTGATCTGCGTCAGGCAGGTCGTCCGAAGCTGCCGCAGAAACCCGTGAGGGCTCATAACACCGATCGGTCCGTCTCGCATCCGGCTGCCCGGCGCCGCCGACCAGTTTGCCCCGGTTTTGCCCAGTGTGGCCCGAAGATTCCCATTTTTTGCCCCGCTGTCGTCATGGGCCGGGGTCTCTGTTCGCTCCCGGGACGGGTAAATTGGGGAGATCGTCAACATGATGAAAGCCAGCGGGCGCGCGGCATTGATCGTTATGGCCGGACTTTTGCTGCTGTTTGGAGCGGCGGCGCAGGCCGCGCCGGGCACTGCCGCAAGCACCAAGCCGGACGGCGCGGGCAAACAGGCGGACGCGGTCAAGTCGAGCAAGCAGCGGCGCCACGCGTCCCACCGGCACACCGACAGCCAGACGGCGCAGAAATCCGACGACAAGGCCGACAAGAAGGACGCCGCGCCGCAGACGGACGAAGCCAAGGCAGGCAACGATGTCCCGGCCTCGAGCCAGATGCCGCCGGAAGTCGCCAACGCCAATGCCCAGCTCGCCGCAGCCGACAGTCCCGCCACGCCTGGCGCCGAGAACCAGGTGGTCGCGCCCGACCAGCTCAACGACCTCGACCGCACCCTCCAACAGGATAACCCGCCGGTGCAGAAGGGGGTGCTGGCCGCAACCGACGCGCAGCCGCGTCCGGCGCCGGTGATGGCGAGCAGCCAGCCGAATTCGGCCTGGGACCAGAGCTCGCTGATCGGCAAGATCTTCATTGGGGTCGGCACGCTGCTGACGCTGGCCTCCGCCGCACGCATGTTCATGGCCTAATTCATGGCCCAATTCTTGGCCTGACGGGCCCTTTTCGGGGCGCGCTGTGCGCGCGTCCCGGCGGCTTTTGGCCCCCTTGAAGGCATCCGCGCCAGCGGGCACATTGCCCGCTCAATCAAAAGCGTGGGTGGAGCATGAGCACGTTCGAACACATCATCGTCGAAAGCAAAGGCGCGGTCGGCATCATCAAGCTGAACCGGCCGAAGATGCTCAACGCGCTCTCCTTCGGCGTCTTTCGCGAGATTGCCGCGGCCGTCGACGATCTCGAGGCCGATGACGCCGTCGGCTGCATCGTCGTCACCGGCAGCGAAAAGGCCTTTGCCGCCGGCGCCGACATCAAGGAGATGCAGCCGAAGGGCTTCATCGACATGTTCTCGGAGGATTTCGCCGCGATCGGCGGCGACCGCGTGGCGCGCTGCCGCAAGCCGACCATTGCCGCTGTCGCCGGCTATGCCCTTGGCGGCGGCTGCGAGCTCGCCATGATGTGCGATTTCATCATCGCCGCCGACACCGCCAAATTCGGCCAGCCCGAGATCACGCTCGGCACGATTCCCGGCATCGGCGGCACCCAGCGCCTGACCCGCGCGATCGGCAAGTCCAAGGCGATGGATCTCTGCCTCACCGGCCGCATGATGGATGCGGCGGAAGCCGAACGAAGCGGCCTCGTCAGCCGCATCGTGCCCGCCGACAAGCTGATGGATGAAGTGATGGCGGCCGCCGAGAAGATCGCCGCGATGTCACGGCCCGCGGTCGCGATGGCCAAGGAAGCGGTGAACCGCGCCTTCGAGACCACGCTCACTGAGGGCATGAGCGTCGAGCGCAATTTGTTCCACTCGACCTTCGCACTCGAAGATCGCTCCGAGGGCATGGCCGCGTTCATCGAGAAGCGCAAGCCAGTGAACAAGAACCGGTAAAGGGCTATGCAGCGCGGCTCTGCGCGAGGGCCGCGCTGACGAGCGCGCGGTAGCCGCGTTCCGGCCAGGTTTTTGGGCGATCGAGGCCAAGTCGTGCGAGACAGGCTTCGTCGGTCGGGCCCGGCTTTCGCATCAATCCCTGCCACAGCAGGCCCGCCAGCGCTCGCGGTGAACGTTGCGCGCCTTGCAGGATCTCCAGCGCTGGGATGAGGCGCTGTTCCACCTCAGTGAAATCGCAGCCGAACGGGAACGATGGCAATAGCCCGGCGTCGCGTGCGGGCTTGAGCGCTGCCGCAATCCGTTCCGGATGGTTCTCGCGGTGAGCCGCCGGAATGTCGTAGCCCCGCGGCAATTTTCCGGCGTCCTTCGCGACCCGCGCAAGCTCGTCCTGGAACCGTGAATCCGCGACCGCGAGCATCGCCGCGATCACGTCGGCATCCGACTTTCCCCTGAGATCGGCAACGCCGTATTCGGTAACGAACACATCGCGCAGATGTCGGGGGATCGTCTCGTGTCCGTAGCGCCAGAGGATGTTGGATTTCGACACGCGGCCGGCGTGCCGCGTTGCCTCGAGCGCCAGGATCGACCGCGCGCCTTCCAACGCGAAAGCCTGCGCAACAAAATTGTACTGCCCGCCGACGCCGCTCACCACCTGCCCGTCGTCGAGGCTGTCGGAGACTGCCGCGCCCAGCAGCGTCGCCATCATCGTGCTGTTGACGAAGCGCGCGTCGACGCGCGCGCGGCGCTTCAGCTCCTCTTCGCCGTAGAGTTCGTTGGTGAACGACACCGGCATCATCTGGATGCGCGCGATCTGGTCCGGCGGCATCTCGCGCAGCGCGCGATAGAAAGACTTCGGACCGAGAAAGAATGCCGCGTGCAGCACCACGCCGTCGACGGCGCGCCTGAGAATCCCGGCGTCGATCAGACCCATGAAGGCTTCGGTCAGCATCTCGCTGACGCCATAGAGGCCTGTATCGAAAGCGCCGGCTTCCTGCGCTACGGCCGGTCGCGCAGGCGACAGCCGGGCAACGACGTCGCGAAAAGCACCGCTGTCGCGATGCCGCAGGATCAGGCCCTGCGCCAGCGCGTCGCCGATCTGCCCGATGCCGATCTGAAGCGTGCCGCCATCGCGCACCAGCGATGCCGCGTTCAGGCCGATGGCGTATTTGGCGTCGGAGATCGGCTCGGTCGGCGGGGCAAACAGGGGAAAGTCGGTCGCCGCGCCGTCCAGCACGGCGCTGAACTCCTCGGCCGGAAGATCGCCCAGACCCGGCATGAACGGCAGCTCGGAATTCACCTGCGCGATGAGCCTGAATGACGCACGCCCGGCGCGACGCTCGCGGAGCACGTCCAGCGTCGTGTCGGTGTTGCAGGACAGGCTATAGCGCGGCACGCCGTCGACGACGCGCTTGGCCACCAGTTGCGTCACCACGTTGAGCCCGCGCGCCAGCAGATAGCTCGCCGCGTGGGTATAGTTGGCCGAGATGTAGTTCTGCTGCGCCGCCGGCACGTGCAGCCAGCGTCCGGCAAGAAAGAAGAATTCGACGACGTTGATGTTGCGCGGCAGCCGATTTTCGCGCAGCGCGTCGGCATAGGCCAGATCGGGATACCCTCCGAACAGGCGGTCGATCACGGGCGTGATGAAACGATGCTCGATCAGGCCCTTTGGTCTCGGCTTTTCCAATGTCAGCGCCGACAGCAATGTCAGCTTGATGTAAGGATCGGCGCAGGCCCGCGCATAGAGGGCGTTGACGACGTGATTGGCCTTGCCAAGGCCGAGTGGCAGACCGACCACCAGATCGGTTCCGACGTCGCGAATGATCTCCTCCGCGAGCGTATCGGGATCGGAGAAGAATTTCGGCATCATCCGTGGGATCCGGACCGCATGACAAGCACCTGACGAAATTCCTATAGCGCATCTGCGGTGGGATAGGTGTGTGACGCACCTGCAACAAGCACGGAATACATGGGGGTTTTCCCCGCGGCAGTTTGCCTGCGGGACCGGCGCTGGTTAAACAGTTAAGAGAGCCGCCGCCGGCGGGGGCGGACAGCCGGGGTTTTGCGGGATTACATGATTGGGCGTGCCGCCAGAGCTGGTCGCGTGATGACGCGGCGTCGATCGGGCGTGGGTCCTGTCCTGGCGGCATGGACCACGCTGGGGCTCTGCTGCGCCCTGCCCGCCGCAGCGTGGGCGGAAGCCCTGCCCGAGGCGCTGGTCAAGGCCTACCAGACCAATCCGCAACTCAACGCTGAGCGCGCAAGGCAACGCGCCACCGACGAGACCGTGCCGCAGGCGCTCGCCGGCTACCGGCCGCAGATCGTGGCGAGCCTCAGCGCCGGCCTGCAGGCGGTTCGCAACCTGCTTCCGGACAACACCATCCAGACCGCGACGCTGAAGCCGTGGACCATCGGGGTCACCGTGTCCCAGACCCTGTTCAACGGCTTCCGGACCGCCAACAGCGTGCGGGTCGCGGAACTCCAGGTGCAGTCCGGTCGCGAGGCGCTGCGCAATGTCGGCCAGGGCGTGCTGCTCGATGCGGTGACCGCCTATACCAACGTGCTCGCGAACCAGTCGCTGGTCGAGGCGCAGCGCTCCAACGTCGCCTTCCTGCGCGAGACGCTCTCCATAACCCAGCGCCGTCTCAACGCCGGCGACGTCACCCCAACCGACACCGCCCAGGCCGAGGCGCGCCTCAGTCGCGGCCTTGCCGATCTCAATGCCGCCGAAGTCGCGCTTGCGGTGAGCCAGGCCACCTATTCCCAGGTGATCGGCAATGCGCCCTCCGCACTTCGCCCCGCCGAGGTGGTCGATCGCTATCTGCCGAAGAGCCGCGAGGATTCGATAGCGATGTCGATCCGCGAGCACCCGGCGGTGATGGCCGCAGGCTTCGACGTCGACGTCGCCTCCACGAATATCCGCGTCGCCGAAGGCGCGCTGCTGCCGAGCGCCAGCCTCCAGGGCAGCGTCAGCCGCAGCCGCGACAGCGACCAGACGCTCGGCACCTTCGCCACCGACCAGGCCTCGATCGTCGCCAACGTCACCGCCCCGATTTACGACGGCGGCCAGGCCGCTTCGCAGACCCGGCAGGCCAAGGAAGTCACGGCGCAGAGCCGGCTCGTGCTCGACCAGGTGCGCAACCAGGCGCGCACCGCGGCAGTCAGCGCGTGGGTCGCCAATGAAGGCGCCAAGATCGCGGTCTCCGCCTCGGAGTCCGAGGTGAAGGCCGCGACTGTCGCGCTGCAGGGCGTGCAGCGCGAGGCCGCCGGCGGACAGCGCACCACGGTCGACGTGCTGAACTCGCAGGCCGATTTGATCCAGGCCAGGGCCCGCCTGATCGGCGCGCTGCGCGACCGCGTGATCGCCTCCTACACGCTGCTCAGCGCCGTCGGCCATCTCGACGTCAAGACGCTCAGCCTGAACACGCCGGACTATCTGCCCGAGGTGCACTACCACCAGGTCCGCGACGCCTGGCACGGACTGCGTACGCCGTCGGGGCAGTAACTTCAAATCTTCCGGTCGACACCGATGAAGAGGCACCGCATTCATCTGATGGGCGCGTCAGGCTCCGGCGTGACGACGCTCGGTCGCGCGCTCGCCGGCCGGCTTGCGCTGCCGCATCACGACTGCGACGATTATTTCTGGCTGCCAACGGCGCCTCCCTATCAGACGACACGACCCGCCATAGATCGGCTGCGCCTCATGCGCGAGATCTTCCTGCCGCGTCTCGATTGGGTGCTGAGCGGGACCGTGACCGGCTGGGGTGACGAGCTCGTCCCGCTGTTCGATCTCGTCGTCTTCGTGGTCACGCCGCGCGAGCTCCGCTTGAAGCGCCTGCGAGCTCGCGAGGCCACGCATTTCGGTACTGATGCCGTCGCGCCGGGCGGCTGGCGTCACAAGGAGACCGAGGCCTTCATCGAATGGGCCGCGCATTACGAGGAAGGCGACCGCGAAGGCCGCAGCCTCGCAAAGCATGAAGCGTGGGTTGCCGGTCTGCCCTGCCCGGTCGTACGCGTCGACGGCGCGCGGCCGGTTGCGGAGCTCGTCGAACAGCTATGCCCCGACGTGGCGGGACTGCCCGGCTGATGTGATATCGTTCCGAGCGCCTTCCTCGCCGCCGGAGTAGCCATGACCGACCAGATTTACGCGCGCGCAGCGCAACCGGCGACGCCGATCAATTTCGACGTCCCGGCGCATGCCTGCGATTGTCATACCCATATCCACGGCGATGTCAGAACATTTCCGTTCTTTGTGGGGCGCGTCTATACGCCGGGACCGGCAAGCCCCGAGGAAATGGCGACGCTGCACAAGGCGCTGCACATCGAGCGCGTGGTCGTCGTCACGCCGAGCGTCTACGGCACCGACAATTCCTCCAGCCTGTTCGGGATGAAGGCGCGCGGCGCAACCGCGCGCGGGGTAGCCGTGATCGACGACAAGACCACCGAGAACGAGCTCGACGCGATGCATGCGGACGGCTTTCGCGGCATCCGCATCAATCTTGCAACCGACTGCGTCAATGATCCCGATGTCGGCCGCGACCGTTTCACCGCCGCCATCGAGCGCATGAGGGCGCGCGGTTGGCACGTGCAACTTTACACCACGCTGCCGATGATCTCCGCGATCAGGGATCTCGTGCTGGCTTCACCCGTGCCCGCGGTGTTCGACCATTTCGGCGGTCTCGACGCTTCGCACGGACTCGAGCAGCCCGGCTTTGCGGACCTGATTGCGCTCGTCAGATCCGGCAAGGCCTATGTCAAGATCTCCGGCGCCTACCGCTCGTCGAAGCTCGCGCCCGATTATCAGGACATGGCGCCCTATGCGCGTGCGCTGATTGCGGCGAACGCGGACCGCATTGTCTGGGGCACCGACTGGCCGCATCCGGATTCAGCGCAAGTCGAGGGACGGGCGGCCACCGACGTCGCGCCGTTCCACCCGATCGACGACGGTCGCCTGCTCAACCGGCTTCCGGTGTGGGCGCCGGATGCGGATGTGCGCAAGAAGATCCTGGTCGACAATCCTGCGCAACTCTACGGCTTCTGAGGGTCTTAGCGCGCGCGGCGCGAGAAGAAGGAGATCAGCACCGGCAGCGTCACCAGGATCACGACCGGCGCCAGCATCATGCCGGTGACGACCACGACCGCGAGTGGCTTCTGCACCTGCGAGCCGATGCCGCCCGACAGCGCGGCCGGCAGCAGGCCGACGCCTGCGACGACGCAAGTCATCAGCACCGGGCGGAGCTGCAACTCGCCGGTGCGTATCACCGCGCTCACGCGGTCCATGCCTTCATCGATCAATTGGTTGAACTGCGACAGGATGATGATGCCGTCCATCACCGCGATGCCGAACAGCGCGATGAAGCCGATCGCGGCCGAAACGCTGAAGGCGGTGCCGGTGATCAACAACCCGAGCACGCCGCCGAAAATCGCCATCGGGATCACGCTCATGGCAAGCAGCGTGTCGGTCATCGAGCCGAAATTGAACCAGAGCAGGACGCCGATCAGCGCCAGCGAGATCGGCACCACGATCGACAGCCGCCGGATCGCGTCCTGGAGATTGCCGAACTCGCCGACCCAGTCCATGTGCGAGCCGGGCGGCAATTGCACCTGATCGGCAATCTTCTGCTGCGCCTCGCGGATCGCGCTGCCGAGGTCGCGCTCGCGCACCGAGAACTTGATCGGAAGATAGCGCTCTTGCTGCTCGCGATAGATGTAGGCGGCACCCGAGACGAGGCTGATCGTGGCGACCTCGCTCAAGGGAATCTGCGTGACTGAGCCGTTCGGCCCGGGCGCACCGATCCGCAAATTCTGGATCGCCTCCGCGCTCCGGCGGTATTCCGGCGCAAGCCGGACGATGATCGGGAAGTGGCGATCAGAGCCCGGCTCGTAGAGATCGCCTGCGGTGTCGCCGCCGATCGCCACCTTGATCGTGGCATTGATGTCGCCGGGCGCGAGCCCATAGCGCGCGGCCTTGGCGCGATCGATATCGATCTGGACCGTCGGCTGCCCGAGCGAAGTGAACACCGCAAGGTCGGTGATGCCCTGCACGGTGGCCAGCACCGACTTGATCTTGTTGGCGGTGTCCGTGAGCGCCTGGAGATCGCTGCCGAACAGCTTGATCGAGTTTTCGCCCTTCACGCCGGAGACGGCTTCGGAGACGTTGTCCTGGAGATATTGCGAGAAGTTGAACTCGACGCCGGGGAAGCGATCATCGAGCTGCTTGAGCAGCTGCGCGGTCAGCTCTTCCTTGTCATGCGTGCCGGGCCACTCGCTCGCGGGCTTCAGCGGCGCAAAGAACTCGGCGTTGAAGAAGCCGGCGGCGTCGGTGCCGTCGTCGGGACGGCCGTGCTGCGACACCACGGACTCGACCTCCGGCCGGGCGCGGATCACCTTGCGCATCTCGTTGACGTAGGTGTTGCCTTCCTGGAGCGAGATGGTCGGCGGCAGCGTGGCGCGGATCCAGAGGTTGCCCTCTTCCAGCTTGGGCAGGAATTCGAGGCCGAGCAGCCGGCCGAGCGCAACCGTCATCAGGACCAGGCCAACCGCGCCGCCGAGCATGATGCTTCGGTTGGCGACAGCCCAATTCAGCACGGGCATGTAGAGCCGGTGCAGGATCTGCATCACCCTGGTCTCGGTTTCCTCGACATGCGCGGGCAGGATGATCGCAGACAGCGCCGGGGTGACGGTGAAGGTCGCAAGCAGGCCGCCGGCGAGCGCGTAGGCATAGGTGCGCGCCATCGGTCCAAAAATGTTGCCCTCGACGCCTGACAGCGTGAACAGCGGCAGGAAGGCCGCGATGATGATCGCCGCGGCAAAGAAGATCGAGCGCGAGACATCGGCCGCGGCGCTGAGGATGGCGTGGCTCTTCATGCCGAACAGCGTCTCGGGCGACATCTGGTCGGATTCCGTCGGCGGCGTGGTCTGCGTCAGACGGCGGAAAATCGCCTCCACCATGATGACGGTGGCATCCACGATCAGGCCGAAATCGATGGCACCGACCGACAGCAGGTTCGCCGATTCCCCGCGCAGCACCAGGATGATCACGGCAAAGAACAGTGCGAACGGAATCGTGGCGCCGACGATCAGCGCGCTGCGGAGGTCACCGAGAAAGATCCACTGCAACAGCACGATCAGCAGAATGCCGACCACCATGTTGTGCAGCACGGTGTGGGTGGTGAGCTCAATCAGGTCCCCGCGGTCGTAGATGCGCTCGATGCGCACGCCGGGCGGCAGGATGCTGGAATTGTTGAGGGTTTCAACGAGTTGGTGGACGCGCTTGATGGTTGGCGAGCTCTGCTCGCCACGGCGCATCAGGACAATGCCCTGCACGATGTCGTCGGAATCGTCGAGGCCGGCAATGCCGAGACGGGGCTTCTGACCGACGGTGACGGTGGCGACGTCCTTCACCAGCACCGGATTGCCGCCGGTCTGCGCCACCATGGTGTTGGCGAGGTCGTCGATCGAGCGAATCAGGCCGACGCCGCGCACCACGGCCGATTGCTGGCCGATATTGACGGTGTTGCCGCCGACATTGACGTTGGAATTGCTGACCGCCTGGAGCAGTTGCGGCAGCGTCAGGCCATTGGCGACCAGCTTGTTGAAGTCGACCTGGAGCTCGTAGGTCTTGCTCTTGCCGCCCCACCCGGTGACGTCGATCACGCCGGGCACGGAGCGGAAGCGGCGCTGGAGGATCCAGTCCTGGATGGTCTTGAGGTCGAGCACGCTGTAGTTCGGCGGGCCGACCAGGCGATAGCGGAAGATTTCGCCGATCGGGCTGAGCGGCGAGATCTGCGGCTGAACGTTGCCCGGCAGCGGCGCGAGCTGCGCCAGGCGATTCAACACCTGCTGCAGCGCCTCGTCATAGGTGTAGGCGAAGGAGAACTGGAGTTTGACGTCGGACAGGCCATAGAGCGAGATGGTGCGGATGGTCGTGAGGTTCTTCAGGCCCGCGACCTGGGTCTCGATCGGGATCGTGATGTAACGCTCGATCTCTTCGGCCGACAGGCCCGGACTCTGGGTGACGATGTCGACCATCGGCGGGGTCGGGTCGGGATAGGCTTCGATGTTGAGCTGGTTGAACGCGATCAGGCCGCCGATGAACACGGCAACGAACATGCCGACCATCAGGAAGCGCCGGTTGACGGCAAGGGCGACGAGGCGATCCATTCAGGTCTTCGCGGTTTCTTGGGGTCGTCGATCAGCTACCGGACGCGGCGCGATCGATGAACAGGCTGCCCTTGACGACGATTTGCTCGCCGGGCTTCAGGTTGCTGGTCACTTCGACGAGGTTGCCGTTGATGAGGCCGATCTTGACCTGGCGGAGCTCGACCGACTTGTCCTCACGCGCGACCCAGATCCGGACCTGGTCGCCTTCGTAGATCAGTGCCTGCTTCGGCACCGCAGGCGCCGCACGGTCGCCGGCTGAATAGATCGTGACGTTGGCGAACATTTCCGGCTTGAGCATGCCATCCTTGTTATCGATGGTGGCGCGGACCAGCAGCCGGCGGGTATTGGGATCGATTGCGGCGGCGACGTAGTTGATCTTGGCGGTCAGCGGACGGCCCGGCAGCGCCATCACGTTGACGCTGATGTCCTGCCCGACGCTGACTTGGGCAGCGTCGCTTTCGCGCACGAACGCGGTGAGCCAGACCGTGGAGAGATCGCCGATCACGAAGACTGGGTCGCTGGCGCCGGAATTGACGTACTGGCCGGGTCCGATCTTGCGCTGCACGACCGTGCCCGCGATCGGCGCATAGATCGTGATCTCCGGATTGATGGTGCTCTTGCTCTGGAACGCCTTGATCGTCTCGTCGGTGAAACCGAGGATGCGCAGCTTGTTGTTTGCGGCCTCCAGCGCCGTCACCGAGGAGCGCATGTCGTTCTGCGCCTGGACCTGGGTCGCCTCCGCCTGCTGATAGTCCTTCAGCGGGACGGCATGGCCCTCGTAGAGATCCTTGGCACGCCGGTACTGGATATCGGCAAGCTCGAGCGCCGACTTTGCCTTGTTCTGCGACGTCATCGCCGCGATGAAATCGTTCTGGGCCTGCACGGTGTCGGCGGCCTCGATTGTGAACAGCGGTTGACCTTGCGTCACGCTCTCGCCGGGCTTGGCGAGCAGCTTGGTCACCCGGCCCGCATAGGGCGAGAATACCGGCGTCGAGCGGTCCTCATCGACCGCGACCTTTCCCTCGGTGACATATTCGGCCCGGAAGGACTTGGCCTTGACCGGCTCGATCGTCAGCGTCGCCCATTCGGACGGTGTCGGCGTGAAATTCTGGGCATTCCTGCGCGATTGGCTCGAGACTTCTGAGTGGCTCTTGTCCTTGGCACCCGCAAACAGGAAACCGTAGGCGCCAGCCCCGGCAAACGCCAGTAAAACCACGGATGTGATCACCCGCCGTTTTGTAAGCATCTGCAATCGCTTGGTATTTTCAGCTACCATGGGGCCCGGTCATGTCTGCGACGATCTCGGCAGACGACTGCCTCATCGGTCGCGCTAATAGTGCTGAATTGGGATTTCAAACAACCTAAAAAACGCTGGTCGTCTTTCGGTTTGCGTTAAAATTTTGCGACACGTCAGCTTCACGTCAGCTTCGGCTCCATGTCAGCTTCGTTGCGGCCATTGCGGCGGATGGCTGCCGAGCGGCATCGCCGGACGGCTCCATTGCGCCGGCGTCGTCGAGAGCACGGCCGCATGGCGCACCGCCGTCAACGTGCCGAAGCCTGATGACACGGTCTCCGTGAACGCTGGATGTACGGCCTCGCCCGTAAGATCCGGAGTGTTCAGGCCGCCCTCGAGCCGGCCGAGATTCCAGAGCCAGCGTCCCGTCTGTGCCAGCGACACGCGCACGTGCCAGCTGCCGCCTTCGCGGGACTGGCGGGCCTTCGCCATCATCGCACCGAGGGCCATCAGATAACCGGTGGCGTGGTCGAGCATCTGCGCCGGCAATTCCTTCGGCCCGTCGATGCCGGCGGCACGTCCCTCGGCATGGTTGAAGCCGGTCGTGGTCTGCACCAGCGAATCGAAGCCGCGCCGCTCGGCCCAGGGTCCGGCATGGCCGTAAGCGGACAGCGTCACATAGACGATGCCGGGATTGATCTGCGCTGCGTCCTGCGGTGTGAAGCCGAGGGCCGCAAGCGCGCGCGGCCGATAGCCTTGCGAGAAGATGTCGGCGTCTTTCAGAAGCTCGCGCAATCGCGCCCTGCCGTCCTCGCTCTTCAGTTCGATGAACGTGGTGAGCTTGCCGCGACCGGTATCGATGGTGAGCCAGGGAATGGCCGGCAGGTCGGGCCCTGAGACCAGCAGCACGTCCGCGCCGTGTGCGGCGAGCGTGCGGCCTGCGACGGGACCGGCGATGACGCGGGAGAGATCGAGCACGCGGAGACCGGCCAGCGGGCGATCGCCTTTAGGCCAGGGCTTTGGCGGGGCATCGCCGATTTTCTCGATCGAGACAAGCGGCAATTCGGCGAGCGCGCGCGCCTGCGGCAACGGCGCCCATTCGTCGTAGCTGCGCATCAGCGCAACGACGCCGCCGGCGGCATAGGCCGCGGTTTCAAAATCCTCGCCCTTCCACTGCATCAGCTCGGCCTGCACCTTCTCGCGCTCGGGTGGGCAGGCGAGCACCTTGCAGACGGCGTCGCGATGATGCGGGAAATTGGTGTGGCAGCGGACGAAGCGGTTGTCGCCGGTCCTGTAGACGCCGGCGATGGCGTCCCAGGCCGGTGGCGGCGGCTTGTCGTCGAGGCGCAGATAACGCTCGGAGCGGGATTCGACGACGGCGTGGCGCATGTCGACGGCGATGTGCTGCGCCTCGCCGCTGCGCAGCTTCCAGATCTCCGCGGCAGCGAGACCTGCGGCGGCGATTGTCGTCTGCCCGGCGACGGCGACGCGAAACGAGGACGGGATCTGCGGCTCCTCGCCGGTCAGCCGTACGCGCGTGAGTGCGGCCGCATCGCCGCCAACGGCGGTCCAAATATCCCTGAGAATGTCGGCAGGACTTTGCATGACAGCCTCTCTCCCTTGCAGTTTGAGCATGATCTATCCGGAAAACCGCTGCGCACTTTTCCGGATCATGCTTTAGTTTTCGCGACCATGTCATGATCGCAGAAAGGAATGCAATGGCCGCCATCGATCCCCTCACCGCGGGCGCCGTGTTCATCGCAACGGCGGCCACCGACGCAGTCTATGTGATGTTCACCTCGGCGGTGATCGCGCGCAAGCGCGTGCCGGCGGCGAACTGGAGCGCGGTCTGGTACCTGCTCTCCTCCTACGCCGTGATCAGCTACACCGAAAACGCCTTCTATGTCGCTTTCGCCGCGATCGGCTCCTGGGTCGGCGCTTACGCCTCGCTGACCTTCCTGCACCGCCCGCCCGGCCGCCCGCCGGTGGGGGCGGCGCCGGAGTGAGGGCTCCGTTGTTTCCGCCGCAATGACGAATTGGAGAGTTCAGCATTTCCATCGAAGCAGCTACACTCGCTGCGACCAAACAAGAAGGAACCAACAATGGATCTCGGTCTCAAAGGCAAAAACGCCATCGTCCTCGGCGGCACGCGCGGCATCGGGCGGGCGATTGCGGCGACGCTGGCGAGTGAAGGCACCAATGTCGCGGTGTGCGCGCGCAATGCGGAGCAGGTCGCAGCCACTGTTGCCGAGCTGAAGACGAGCGGTATCCGCGCCACCGGCGGCACGGTCGACGTCACCGACGGCGTAGCGCTGAAGGCGTGGGTCGAGGGCGTCGCAAGCGAATTCGGCGGCATCGACATGCTGTTCGCCAATGCCGGCGCCATGGCGCAGGGCCACGATCCCGCATCGTGGGAGCAGAATTTTCGGCTCGACGTGCTCGGCGCCGTACATGCGTTCGACGCCGCGCGGCCGTTCCTCGAAGCCGGCGGCGAAAAGAGCGGCGATGCCGCCGTCGTCATCATCTCATCGATCTCGGCGGCGCAGGCCGATCTCGCGAGTTCCTACGGCCCGATCAAGGCGGCGCTGATCCACATGGCCAAAGGACTGGCGCGGCAATACGCAAAGAAGAAGATCCGCGTCAACGTGGTCTCGCCCGGCACGGTCTATTTCAAGGGCGGCGTCTGGAACATGATCGAGCAGAACATGCCCAAGCGCTACGAGGATGCGATGAGCCGCAATCCGACCGGACGGATGGCCACACCGCAGGAGATCGCGAACGCTGCGGTGTTCCTGGCAAGCCCGGCGTCGTCGTTCACGACCGGCGCCAATCTCGTCGTGGACGGGGCGATCTCGAACCGGGTGAATTTTTGAGGGGCGTTCACCACGCACTCAATGGAAATCCCGCGACGGCGGCAGGATGCGGACGTTGCGCGGATGGCGGATTTTTTGCGCCGGCATATCCGCGGGGTCGCGGCGATCGTCGTTGAGCGGTTCAATCAGCGCAGCACCGGCTGGCACCGGATGCTTGCGGCTGAGCGCGTCGTTGGCAAGACCGACCAGATCGTGCGAGCGGTCGATCATGCGCTGCGCGATCAGATGCGTCACCTTCTCTGGACTGCTCTGGATATAGCCTTCGACCAGGATGAGGCGCGCGCCCATCACCTCCTTGCGGTACTGCTCCATGATCTTGGGCCACACCACGACATTGGCGATGCCGGTTTCGTCCTCCAGCGTCATGAACACCACGCCGCTGGCACTGCCCGGCCGCTGCCGCACCAGCACCACGCCGACGCAGCGGACGCGACGCCGCTCGTTCTCATGATTGATCTCCTTGCAGGCGATGATACGCTCGCGCGAAAACATCTCGCGCAAAAATTCCATCGGATGGCCCTTCAGCGATAGCCGGATGGTCTGGTAGTCCGCGACAACCTGCTCGGCGCGCGGCATCAGCGGCAGCGGTTGTGCGTGCTCGTCGGGCTGCTCGCGCGCGGTGGCCGCTTCGAACAGCGGCAACGCCACGTCGTCGGGCAAACGCCGCACCTGCCACAGCGCCTCGCGGCGGTCGAGCCCGAGCGAGCGGAACGCATCGGCGTCCGCCAGCAGGATCAGCGCGCGCTTGGGCAGGCCGGTGTCGCGGGCAAACTCTTCGAGCGAAGTGAAGGGCCGGCGGTTGCGGGCGGCGACGATGCGGTCGGCCCAGTCTTCCGGGCTGACATAGTCTACGCCTTGCCGCTTTGCCTGCTCCTTTTTGAGGAACTCTTCATCTGGATCAAGCCAGTGGAAACCGTCGATCTGGCGGAACCCGAGGCGCACGGCGCAGTATTTGTTGTCGGTATTCTCCAGCGTGTTCTGCGCATAGCTATAGGACACGTCGATCTCGCGCACTTCGACGCCGTTCTTTCGGGCATCACCGACGATTTGCGCAGGCGCATAAAAACCCATCGGCTGCGAGTTCAGCAGGCCGCAGCAGAAGGCGTCGGGATGATGATATTTAAGCCATGAGGAGATGTAGACAAGCTGGGCAAAACTCGCGGCGTGGCTCTCCGGGAAGCCATAGGAACCGAAACCCTTGATCTGCTCGAAGCAATTTCTGGCGAATTGAGGATCGTAGCCTCGGCCGATCATGTTGCCGATCATTTTTTCTTCGAAATTGCCGATGGTCCCAACGTTGCGGAATGTTGCCATGGCACGTCGCAATCCGTTGGCCTCTTCTGAGGTAAAGCCTGCGGCCACAATCGCAATCCGCATGGCCTGCTCCTGGAACAGGGGTACCCCTAACGTCTTGTGCAACACCTTATAGAGCTCGTCTGGCTCTCCATACTCGGGCGACGGAGCCGGATAATTTTCCTTCTCCTCACCGTTCCGGCGCCGCAGATACGGGTGCACCATGTCGCCCTGGATCGGCCCGGGCCGCACGATCGCGACTTCGATCACGAGATCATAGAAGGTCCGCGGCTTCAGGCGCGGCAGCATGTTCATCTGCGCGCGGCTTTCGACCTGGAAAACGCCGAGCGATTCTCCCCGCTGCAGCATTTGATAAACTTCGTCGTCATCTTCCGACTTGATATCCGCAAGCTCGTAACGCTTGCCCTTGTGCTGATCAATCAGATCAAAACACTTGCGGATGCAGGTCAGCATGCCAAGCGCAAGCACGTCGACCTTCATCATGTTGAGCGCGTCGACATCGTCCTTGTCCCATTCGATGAAGGTGCGGTCGTCCATCGCGGCATTGCCGATCGGGACATAGGTGTCGAGCCGGTCTTGTGTGAGCACATAGCCGCCGACATGCTGGGAGAGATGGCGCGGGAATTCGATCAACTCGGTCGCAAGCTCGACCGCGAGGTTGATCATGGGATTGCTGGGATCGAGACCGGCCTGCCTGACCTGCATGTCGTTGAGGCCCTTGCCCCAGCTGCCCCAGACGGTGTCGGCGAGCGCGGCGGTGACGTCCTCGGTCAGGCCCAGCGCCTTGCCGACATCGCGGATGGCGCTGCGCGGACGATAATGGATGATCGTCGCGATGATCGCGGCACGGTGGCGACCGTAGCGGCGATAGACATATTGCATCACCTCCTCGCGCCGCGAATGCTCGAAATCGACGTCGATATCCGGCGGCTCCAGCCGCTCCTTGGAGATGAAGCGCTCGAACAGGAGATCGACCTTGGTCGGATCGACCGAGGTGATGCCGAGCACATAGCACACGGCCGAATTCGCCGCCGATCCCCGTCCCTGGCACAAAATGTTCTGGCTGCGCGCATAGTGCACGATGTCATGCACGGTGAGGAAGTAGTGCGCGTATTTCAGCTCGGCGATCAGCGCGAGCTCCCTGTTGAGGGTCGCGCGCAGCTTGTCGTCGATCTTGCCGCCGAAATATGTTTGCACGCCCGCCCAGGTCAGGTCCTCCAGATGCCCTTGCGCGGTCTTTCCCGGCGGCACCGGCTCGTCGGGATACTGGTATTTGAGCTGGTCGAGCGAGAAGACGATCTTGTCCGCAAAGCGCGTGGTCTCCGCAATCGCATCGGGAAAATCGCGGAACAACCGGGACATCTCTCGGGGTGTCTTTAGAAAGCGTTCGGCATTGGCTTCCAGCTTCCGCCCGACCGCCTCGATCGTGGTCTTTTCCCGGATGCAGGTCAGCACGTCCTGAAGCGGGCGGCGGCCGGGATCGTGATAAAGCACCTCGTTGGTCGCAAGCAGCGACACCTTTGCTTCTGCTGCGAGATCGTCGAGCTGCGCCAGGCGGCGTCGGTCGTCGCCGCGATAGATCAGGCTCGCCGCCAGCCACACGCCTTCGGCGCGGGTTGCTTTCAGCTTTGAAAGAACATCCAGCGCCTGCTCGGGCTCGAAACGATGCGGCAACGTCAGGACCAGGAGCTGGCCTTCCGAAAACTCAAGGAGATCGGCGAAGGTGAGACGGCACTCGCCCTTCTCGATCCGCGTGACGTCGTCGCCGCGTTTGCCTTTGGTGAGAAGCTGGCACAGCCTACCATAGGCGGCGCGGTCGCGCGGATAGACAAAAATGTCGGGCGTGCCGTCGATGAAGACGATGCGCGCACCGATCAGGAGCTTGGGCTTGTGCAGCACCTTGTCATTGCCGAGCTCCTTATAGGCCCGCACCACGCCGGCCAGCGTATTGTGATCGGCGATGCCGATCGCGGGAATGCCGAGGATGCTTGCCTGATGCACATAGGCCCGCGGATCCGAGCCGCCGCGCAGGAAGGAGAAGTTCGTGGTGATGCCGATCTCGGCATAAGCGGGCGTGTTCATGCGAAGAGACCGTGCACATACCAGCGGGGAGCAACGGGCTTGCCGTCGTCGTCGAAGCACTCCCCTTCGTAAAGACCGTCGCGAAAAATCCAGAAGCGCAGACCTTCGGCATCCTCGATGCGAAAATAATCCCGTGTCAGCTGCTTGCCGTCCTGGCGCCACCATTCCATGGCGATGCGTTCGGGTCCTTCCACCCGCACCACCGCATGCCGCGCGCGGCGCCAGGTGAACTGATGCGGCGGGCCGTCGGGCACGGTCGCGAACGGCACTGTAACCAACTCCGGCTTGTCAAATAGCCGCAAGGGGCGCAGCGGCGGCTCGCTCTCGGCGCGCACCGGCCACTCGGCCTGCATGGCGGCGGCGAGATGATGCTGGGCAGACACGGCCAGCACCGCGTGCTCGGGGATATGGGTATCCTGCGGCAGATGCACGACGACGCGTTTTCCCCCGATGCGCGCGGCGATGCGGTCGATCAGCGCGGCGAGCTCGTCATTGTCGTGGACATGGGCATCGAGATCGCGCTGCTCCTGCACCACGATCTCGGTGCGGCTCGCCGACAGCCGTACCATGTCGAAGCCGAAACCGGGATCGAGGGGATCGGCGAGCGCATCGAGCCGTTCGCGGAACAGCCGGTCGACGACGGCGCTTCGCGTTACCGGCCGTCCGGTCTCGACCATGATCGCGCGCACCACGCCGTCGGTGCGGAAGAACGCGGCCTCCAGGCGTCGCGCGCCCTTGCCCTGCTTCTCCATGGAGGCGATCAGCGTATCGGCGAGCCGCGACAGCGTCATCGCGATCATGGTGTCGGTCGCGATCGGCTCGGCGAAACGTTTCTCGACGATGTAGTCGGGCAGCGGCTTTCGCGGGCTGATCGGCGCATCGCCCTGCCCCAGCGCATGCGCGAGCAGGGTCGAAAACCTTGCTCCGAACCGCGCCGTGATCTCGCTCGGCGCGCGCGAGGCGACATCGCCGATGGTCTTCAGGCCGGCGCGACGCAGGCCGGTGGTGATGGCCTCGCCCGCACCAAGCGCGGACACCGGAAACCGGCCGATCGCCGCCGCTTCCCCGCCATCGGCCACGATGGTGCCGGACGCCTGTCGCGTCAGCGTGCGCGCGCAGACCGAGGTGCCGGCGATCGCCGCGCTGACGGCAAAACCCTGGCTCGCGAGCGCACGGACCAGCGTCTGCAACAGCGCAGCCTCGCCGCCGAACAGATGCGCGCAGCCGGTGATGTCCAGGAACAGCCCGTGCGGCGGATCGAACGCCACCAGCGGCGTGAAGCGGTCGCACCAGTCGGCGATGTCGCTGAGCGTCTTCGCATCGGCCACGACGTCGGCGTCGAACACTTTCAAGTCCGGACACATCGCCCGCGCATTCGCCAATGGCTGGCCGATGTACAGGCCGAGGCGCTCGGCGGCCTCGTCCAGCGCATGGATCACCAGCGCATTGTTGTCCTTGATGACGACGATGCTGGGCTCATTGTTCTCATGCAGTCCGACGCTGCCGAAGAACCGCTGGATCCGGTCGATGGGCAGGCGCGGCAGCCACAGGCTGAGGATACGCCGACGGTTCAGAGAACTGGCACTCATCACATTTCCATTCCATGATCCACCGGCCGCACGGGCCATGACGATTGCGCAACAGCTCGGCATCGAAGCACGGTGCGCCCCAGGCGCTCCACATCGCCCCCGGCGGCGAATGCGCCGCGCGCAGCATCCATCGTGTCTCCGCAGTCGAGGACAGCGGTTGCGCCGCCATCCGCAGCAGCAGGCCGGTGACGCCGGAGCCTTGCGCGGCCAGCGTCAGCTTGCGGCTTGCCACGAGATCGAACTGTCTGGTTTCGCCCCAGAGCTCAAGCACGACGGCGCCGAGCGCATCGCAGGCGAGCGCATCGGCCGAGGTGCGCAGCGCGCTTTCCACGTCAGCCGCACGCACCATCACCACGCGGCGCGGATCGAGGCCGAGTTCGGCGAGCCCGCTCATCGACAGCGCGCCGGTTTCAAGTTCCGAAAAATCCTGCCGCACCCACAACAGCGGTTTGCGCACCGTCACGCGCCCCGCAAGCCCGGTGATAAATCCCGTTGCGGCCGCGCCCTGACGCCCCTCGCAAAACACCTCGTGGATCGCCGCGCGCGCGAGTCCGCCTTTCAGCGCGCGGTCCACCTCGCTGTGGCCGAGCGCAACGCGGTCGCGATGATGCACGACCTCCGCCGTCTCGATCCGTTCGATCTGGCCGCGCAAGGTCGCAAGCGCGCTTCTACGTGCGCCGCTCATGCTCGCCGCTCCTTCAGAGGTGATTGCCGATGGCTCTCAAAAAGAGAACCAGCGGCTGGCTCATTTGTTCATGATATGTTCTAATATAAAGCTAACGGCGTCCGAAGAGTCAATCGAATTGGCGATCAAACGGATTCGTGAGCTGAATCAAAGGGATCCCAAGATGGACATACAACGCAAGCTGGAGATCCTGGCAGACGCCGCCAAGTACGACGCCTCCTGCGCCTCCAGCGGCACCGAAAAGCGGGATTCCAGCGACGGCAAGGGCATGGGCTCGACCGCGCCCGGCATGGGCATCTGCCATTCCTACGCGCCGGACGGACGCTGCATCTCGCTGCTCAAGGTGCTGCTGACCAACGCCTGCAATTACGACTGCCTCTATTGCGTCAACCGCGCTTCCTCGAACGTGCCGCGCGCCCGCTTCACCATCGACGAAGTGGTCAAGCTGACGCTCGACTTCTATCGGCGCAATTACATCGAGGGACTGTTTCTCTCCTCGGGCATCATCCGCAGCCCCGACTACACCATGGAGCAGGTGGTGAGCGTCGCGCGAAAACTGCGCGAGGAGCATCACTTCCGCGGCTACATTCATCTCAAGACCATTCCGGAGGCCGACGACGCGCTGATCGCGGACGCCGGCAAATATGCCGACCGTCTCTCCATCAACATCGAAATGCCTGAGGAGACGAGTCTGCAGCAATTCGCGCCCGAGAAGGACGTACGCGCGATCCGCCGCACCATGGGCCGGCTGCGGCTCAAGCTGGATGAAGCGGAAGAAAGCCACAGCGCGAAGACCAAGGCCAAGCCGCAGCGCTTCGCGCCGGCCGGGCAAAGCACGCAGATGATCGTCGGCGCCGATGCGGCCTCCGACCACATCATTCTCCATACCAGCGCCAATCTCTACGGTTCATACCGGCTGAGGCGCGTTTACTACTCCGCCTTCAGCCCGATCCCCGATGCGAGTCGCGCGCTGCCCTTGCGCGCACCGCCGCTGCTGCGCGAGCACCGGCTCTACCAGGCCGACTGGCTGATGCGGTTCTACGGCTTCGACGTCGACGAGATCGTCGACGACAGCGCGATGCTGCCGCTCGACATCGATCCCAAGCTCGCCTGGGCGCTGCGCCATCGCGACCGTTTTCCGCTCGACGTCAACCGCGCCAGCCGCGAGGAGCTGTTGCGCGTGCCGGGCTTCGGCACCAGGACGGTCGAGCGCATCATCGCGACGCGGCGTACGACCACGATCCGCCTCTCCGATCTCGCGCGGCTGCACGTGCCCCGAAACAAGGCGCTGCCGTTCATCGTCCTCAGCGATCACCGGCCCGCCCCACAGCGGCTCGATGCGGCCGGGCTGATCGAGCGGTTCAAGCCGAAGGCAACGCAACTGGGATTTGACTTCTGATGCAGTTCATCATCCTCGAGACCGAAACCGATTTCGATGGCTGGCGCACAGCCGCGCGTACGCTCGTGCTTCATCATGTGAAGCCCACCGATGTCACCTGGGCCGTGCAAGGCGACGAAGCGGAGCTGTTCGCGCCGCCCGCGCCGTCTCCGATCCTTGAGGTGAACGACGGCACCTTCAACGTGTCAGCAAAATTCGTCGACCTCGCCCAGGCCGCAATCCTGCATCGCGATCCCCAGCGCTTTGCGATCCTCTATCGCCTGCTCTGGCGGCTGAAGGACAATCACGATCTCATCGAGGTCGCGACCGATCCCGACGTCGCGCAAGTCACCGCCATGGCAAGAGCGGTCTATCGCGACGAGCACAAGATGCACGCCTTCGTGCGCTTCCGCGAGATCGGACGCGAACGCGCAGCGCATTACGTCGCCTGGTTCGAGCCGGAGCATCACATCGTCGAACTCGTCGCGCCGTTTTTTGCCCGGCGCTTTGCCGACATGCCGTGGTCGATCCTGACGCCCGATCTGTGCGCGCATTGGGACGGCCACGCGCTCTCGTTCACGTCAGGTGTCAGCAAGGGCGAAGCACCAAGCGAAGACCGGCTTGAGGAAACCTGGCGGCGCTACTACGCCAGCATCTTCAATCCGGCGCGGTTGAAAGTGAAGGCGATGCAGACGGAGATGCCGAAGAAATACTGGAGGAACCTGCCCGAGGCTTCGATCATTAAACCCCTGATCGAGGACGCCGAGCGCATGACCGGCGCCATGATCGCGAACGCCGCAACCGATCCGCACAAGCCTCAGAAGCGGCCGGAGGCTCCGATGACACGCAAAGCCGCTGCCGACGATCTCGATGCGCTCCGCGAGGAAGCCGCGCATTGCCGCGCCTGCCCGCTCTACAAGGACGCGACGCAGACCGTGTTCGGCGAGGGCCCGAAGGACGCCACCATCATGATGGTCGGCGAGCAGCCCGGCGACAAGGAAGACCTGGCCGGCCATCCCTTCGTCGGCCCGGCCGGCCAGATGCTCGACCGGGCGCTCGCGGAAGCAGGCATCGATCGCAAGGCTGTGTATGTCACCAACGCCGTGAAGCACTTCAAATTCTGGCCGCGCGGAAAAATCCGCCTGCATCAAAAGCCGGCAACGCCGGAGATCAAAGCGTGCCGGCAATGGTATGAGCGGGAAGTCTCGGCAATCCAGCCCGATCTCATCGTGGCGATGGGCGCGACTGCCGCGCAAAGCGTATTCGGCAAGGTCACGCCGATCGGCAAGACCCGCGGCCGGCTGATCGACCTTCCTGACGGCCGCAAGGCGCTGGTGACCGTGCACCCGTCCTATTTGCTGCGGCTGCCAGATCCAGAAGCCAAGGTGCTGGAATATCAGCGCTTTGTCGAAGACCTGAAGATCGCCGCCGGTATGCAGAAGAAATCCGCCCACGCCGCCTGACGCGCTCCGCAGTCCGCGCAACGGGCGGTGGAAAAGTTCCGCCTTAGCAATAGTTTTTCAACCATTTCAACTAGCTGTCACATGCCGCGCGCAAAATCGGAGGCATTGGGACAGGAGATTTCCGATGAGTGACGTTGCTTTACCCGGCTCCATCGAGCCTGCCTTGCGCAAGGGCCCCGACCTTGAAGGCGGATTCCATCCGCTGACTGGCATCATCTATATGGGGGTCATTGCCGCCGCACTGCTCTTCGTTGCCTACAGCATCTGGGTCGACGTCGACGCGACCGGCACGCAGGTCCAAAGCATCGCCCCCTTCCTCATGCTCTTCGTCGCGCTTTTGATCGCACTCGGCTTCGAGTTCGTGAACGGCTTCCATGACACCGCCAACGCGGTCGCGACCGTCATCTATACGCGCTCCCTGCCCGCCAACATCGCCGTGGTGTGGTCCGGCATGTTCAACCTGTTCGGCGTGCTGCTGTCTTCGGGCGCGGTGGCGTTCGGCATCGTCTCGCTGCTGCCGGTCGAGCTGATCCTTCAGGTCGGCTCCAGCGCCGGCTTCGCCATGGTGTTCGCGCTTCTGATCGCCGCCATCATCTGGAACGTCGGCACCTGGTATTTCGGCCTGCCGGCATCGAGCTCGCACACGCTGATCGGCTCGATCATGGGCGTCGGCATCATGAACGCAGTCCTGCATGGCCGCAGCGGCACCTCGGGTGTCGACTGGTCGCAGGCCACCAACATCGGCAAGGCGTTGCTGCTGTCGCCGCTGTTCGGCTTCGCGCTCGCCGCGATCCTGCTGTACATCCTGCGCAGCGTGCTGCTGCGCGCCACACCCGCTTTGTTCGGCGAGCCGAAGGGCGACCAGCCGCCGCCGTGGTGGATCCGTGGCATCCTGATCCTCACCTGTACACTGGTGAGCTTCTTCCACGGCTCGAACGACGGCCAGAAAGGCATGGGCCTCATCATGCTGATCCTGATCGGCACCGTGCCGACGGCCTATGCGCTCAACCGCGCGCTGCCGGCGACCGAGATCGAACATTTCGTCCAGAACTCGGACGCAGCCAGCAAGATCATCGAAGGCAAGGCTGCCGGTTACAACGTGCTCGGCAATCCGCGGCCCGCGGTGACCAGCTACGTCGCCACGCGCGAAGTCAACGGCGGCACCTTCCCGTCGCTTGCCGTGCTCGTGCGCGATATCGCAAAGCAGGTTACGACCTACGGATCGCTGGCGAAGGTTCCGGCGGATCTCGTCGGCAACACCCGCAACGACATGTACCTCGTCTCGGAATCGCTCCGCTTCCTGATGAAGGACAAGGAAGCCGAGCTCAACGCCAACGACATCGCTATGCTCAACGCCTATAAGGGCTCGCTCGACGGCGCCACGAAGTTCATCCCCGGCTGGGTGAAGATCGCGGTCGCCATCGCGCTTGGGCTGGGTACCATGGTCGGCTGGAAGCGCATTGTCATCACAGTCGGCGAGAAGATCGGCAAGACGCACCTGACCTACGCACAAGGCGCCTGCGCCGAGATCACGGCGGCTGCCACCATCGCCGCCGCCGACATCTACGGCCTGCCGGTGTCGACCACCCACGTGCTGTCGTCAGGCATCGCGGGCACGATGGCCGCGAACGGTTCGGGTCTGCAATGGGCCACGATCCGCAACATCGCCATGGCCTGGGTGCTGACCCTGCCGGCCGCGATGATCATCTCGGGCTCGTTGTACTATTTCTTCTCTCACGTCCTCTGAGAGATCGCCATTCACTGACGTCAAAGGGCCCGTGCGATGCACGGGCCCTTTTCCGTTGCGCTTGGCCGCCGGGACTTACGATGCCGCGAGCTGTTCCTCGACCAGCTTGACCCAGTAGGACGTGCCGAACACGATCGCCTCGTCGTCGAAATTGTAGGCGGGGTGATGCAGGCCGGCGCTGTCGCCGTTGCCGCAGAAGATGAACGCACCGGGGCGCGCCTCCAGCATGTAGGCGAAGTCCTCGCCGCCCATCAGCGGTGACATATCAAGCACATTGGCATCGCCCGCGACCTGCTTGGCGATGCGCGACGCCACCTCGGTCTCCGCGGCGTGATTGTTCACCACAGGATAATTGCGCTTGTAGTGCAGATCGATCTTCGCACCGGTGATCTGCGCCACGCCCGCCACGACCTCGCGCACGCGCTTCTCGACGAGCTTGCGCACCTCCGGCGCCAGCGTGCGGATCGTCCCCCTCAACGTCGCAGTTTGCGGGATGACGTTGCGGGCGTTGCCGGCGTGGAATTCGCAGATCGAGATCACGGCCAATTCCAGCGGATCGATGCTGCGCGCGACGATCGATTGCAACGCGGTGATCAGCTGTGCGCCGACCAGAACCGAATCGATGCATTTGTGCGGACGCGCGGCGTGGCCGCCGAGGCCCTCGATCATGATGTCGACCTCGTCGGTTGCCGCCATGATCGGACCCGGCCGGATCGCGAACGAGCCGATCGGGATGCCCGGGCCGTTATGCATGCCGTAGACCTGCTCGATGCCGAAGCGCTCCATCAGGCCGTCCTTGACCATCGCCGCGCCGCCGGCGCCGCCTTCCTCGGCCGGCTGGAAGATCACGACCGCATCGCCGGCAAAGTTGCGGGTCTCGGCGAGATAACGGGCGGCGCCGAGCAGCATCGCGGTATGGCCGTCATGGCCGCAGGCGTGCATCTTGCCCGGAGTCTTCGAGGCGTAAGGCAGGTTGGTCTGCTCCTCGACGGGCAGCGCGTCCATGTCGGCACGCATGCCGATCACCTTGAGCCCCTCGCCGGCCGGCTTGTTGCCCTTGATCACCCCGACCACCCCGGTCTGGCCGATGCCGGTCACGACCTCGTCGCAGCCGAACTCGCGCAGGCGGTCCGCGACGAATGCTGCGGTGCGGTGGACATCATACAGCAGCTCGGGGTGCTGGTGGATGTCCCGCCGCCAAGCCTGAATGTCGGGTTGAAGGTCGGCGACGCGGTTCACGATGGGCATGGAGGATCTCAAGCTTTGTTAAAAATGCAGGCCTGTCTACCATGCAAGCGCCAGTCCGCCCAACTGTCAGGGATCGGGGTCTAGCCCTGCCCGCCCGGCATGGCAGGACTTGTCCCGGTCGTCTCGGTCTGCCTATTAGGGCGGAACGTCAAGTGACCATCCGGGTGGAAGCAGAATGCCAAGGCGGCTCGAAGGTGAGTTTGACTACATTGTCGTCGGCGCCGGCACGGCAGGCTGCATCGTCGCCAACCGGCTCTCGGCCCAGCCAGGGAACCGCGTCCTCATTCTCGAAGCCGGCGGCGACGACAACTGGATCTGGTTCCACATTCCGGTCGGCTATCTCTTCGCGATCGGCAATCCGCGCTCCGACTGGATGTTCAAGACCGAAGCCGAGCCCGGCCTGAACGGCCGCTCGCTCGCCTATCCCCGCGGCAAGGTGATCGGCGGCTCTTCGGCGATCAACGCCATGATCTCGATGCGCGGGCAGGCCGCCGACTACGATCATTGGCGCCAGCTCGGCATGACCGGCTGGGGCTATGATGATGTGCTGCCGCTGTTCAAGCGGCTCGAGGATCACTTCCTGGGCGCAAGCGAGCATCATGGCACCGGCGGCGGCTGGCGCATCGAGGCGCCGCGGCTGTCGTGGGACGTTCTCGACGCGGTCGGCGATGCCGCCGAGGAGATGGGTATCAGGCGCATTCCGGATTTCAACACCGGCGACAACGAAGGCACCAGCTATTTCCACGTCAACCAGAAGCGCGGCCAGCGCTGGTCGTCGGCGCGCGGCTTCCTCAAGCCGGCACTGAACCGCGCCAATCTCCGGCTCGAAAAGCATGTACTGGTCGACCGTCTGATCATCGAGCAGGGCCGCGCCGTCGGCGTGCGCTTCATCCAGAACGGCGAGATCATCGAGGCGCGCGCCAGGCGCGAGGTGATCCTCTCGGCCGGCTCCATCGGTTCGGTGCAGGTGCTGCATCGCTCCGGCATCGGACCGGCCGCCTGGCTCTCGCCGCTCGGCATCGACATCGTGATGGACAAGCCCGGCGTCGGCCGCAATCTGCAGGACCATCTCCAGCAGCGCGCGATCTACAAGGTCGAGGGCGTGCGCACGCTGAACGAGACCTATTACAATCTGTTCCGCCGCGGCCTGATGGGCCTCGACTACGCCTTCCGCCGCCGCGGCCCGCTGACGATGGCGCCGTCGCAGCTCGGCATCTTCACGCGCTCCGATGCGACACGCGCGCGCGCCAACATCCAGTTCCACGTGCAGCCGCTGTCGCTCGACAAGTTCGGCGATCCCCTGCACCGCTTCCCCGCCATCACGGTCAGCGCCTGCAATCTCCAGCCGACATCGCGCGGCACCGTGCGCCTGCGCGGGGCAGCGCCGGACGAGAAGCCGATCATCGCGCCGAATTATCTGTCGACCGACGACGACCGCCAGGTCGGCGCCGACGCGATCCGCACCACGCGCCGCCTGATGCAGCAGAAGGCGCTCGCAAAATATCGCCCGAGCGAATATTTGCCCGGCCCCTCCGTCGGCGACGACGATGCCTCGCTCGCCAAAGCCGCCGGCGATATCGGCACCACCATCTTCCACCCGGTCGGCACGGCGAAGATGGGATCGGCCAACGATCCCATGGCAGTGGTCGACGAGCGCCTGCGCTTCTACGGCCTCGCGGGCCTGCGCGTCGTCGACGCATCGATCATGCCGACCATCACGTCTGGCAACACCAACACGCCGACCGCGATGATCGCCGAGAAAGGTGCTGCGATGATTTTGGAGGATGCGAAGTAGCATCCCGTCGCCATGATCAGTCCGCATCGCTTTTCCATCGGCCCCGCCGACGCAGAGATCGCCATGTTGCAATGGGGCGAGAGCGGAAAGCCGCCTGCGCTCCTCCTGCACGGCACCGGTTTCGTCGCCGATGTCTGGGACGAGGTCGCGCGCGATCTCGCCTTGAGCTATACCGTCTATGCACTCGATCGCCGCGGCCACGGCACAAGCCACAAGCCCGGCGCCTATCAGTTTCTGGACTATGCCGACGACGTCTGCCGGGTGATCGACGCGCTGAAGCTGCGCGACGTCTACGGCATCGGCCACAGCGCGGGCGCGACCGACCTGCTGCTGGCCGCAAAACTATTGCCGGGATGCTTCTCGCGCCTGTTCGTCATGGAGCCGACCGTGATGAACCCGCACGCAGCGGGCGACCCATCCGCGGGATTGAGCGAGGAATCGCTATCGCGCGTACAGGGCGCGCTGCGCCGTCAGGCGGAGTTCGACAGTCCCGATGCCGTCTTCAAGCGCTACCGTGCGGCCCACGCCTTTGCGGATTGGACCGAGGCGTCGCTGTGGGCCTATGTGCGGCACGGCTTCACGCCGCTCGACAATGGCCGGGTGCGCCTCTGTTGCACGCCCGAAATCGAGTCAGCGATTCTACGCCCGATCTACGAGGCGATGGAGCAGGTGTACGCCGGCGACGCGCGCGGCAATCCCTTCGCCTGGCTCAGAGAGATCAAATGCCCGGTGACGGTTACGACCGCCGAGAAGTCGGGGCCGATCTACAAGGAGATGGCCTCACGCGCCATGTCCCTCATTCCGCACGCACGTGCCCTTGCCTTCGACGGAGCCGGCCATTGCGTGGCACAGGAGGCACCGGCCGTTGTGGTACGGGCGGTCCGGGAATTTTCGAAGTAGACGCCCGTTCACCTATCTGCCGGGACGCAGTGGAGCACGAAAGCGGCTTAGCCGGGGCCCGAACCGCGTGAATTGCGCGGATCCCGACACAGCATTTCCTCCTCACGAAAACGTCATCGCCTCCCGCGAATAAACCCACCCCTCCCCCAGTCACCTCCCCGACGCCCAATTCCGGGCCAAAGGAGACGTGCGATGAGCGGACACGATCACGGGGAAGACGGCGTCAGTCGCCGCAAGGTGCTGGAATGCATGACCTGGGCGGGCACCGGGGTGCTCTGGACCATCACGGGCGGCGTGCCGCACTCACTCGGCATCATCAATTCCGCGCAAGCCGCGACCGCGGCCACGCCCGGCATGACCTTCCTCCAGATCAGCGACAGCCATGTCGGCTTCGACAAGCCGGCCAACCCCAACGCGCTGGGCACGCTTGAGGAAGCCGTCAACAAGATCAATGCGATGCCGGTCAAGCCGTCGTTCATGATCCACACCGGCGACATCACCCATCTGTCCAAGGCGGCCGAATTCGACAACGCCGACCGCATCATCTCGCAGTCCAAGCTGGATGTGCACTACGTGCCCGGCGAGCATGACTTCCTCGACGAAGAGGTGAAGTTCTATCGCGAGCGCTACGGCCGCGGCACCAAGGGCCAGGGCTGGTACTCCTTTGACGCTGGCGGCGTGCACTTCATCGGCCTCGTCAACGTCGTCGACCTCAAGGGCGGCGGGCTCGGCAATCTCGGCGCCGAGCAGCTCGCATGGCTGGAGGACGATCTCCGCGGCAAGTCGAAATCGACACCTGTCGTGCTGTTCGCGCATATCCCGCTCTGGACCGTCTATCCGGAATGGGGCTGGGGCACCGAGGACGGCGGCCGCGCGCTCGAATTCGTCAAGGGCTTCGGCTCGGTCACCGTGCTGAACGGCCACATCCACCAGGTCATGCAGAAGGTCGAAGGCAATGTCACCTTCCACACCGCGCGCTCGACCGCCTTCCCGCAGCCGGCGCCGGGATCGGCCCCCTCGCCCGGTCCGATGAAGGTCGAGGACGCAAGACTCCGCTCCATGCTCGGCGTCGCCAGCATCAACTTCAAGCAGAACGAGCAGCGGCTCGCGATCATCGACACGCCGCTCCAGGGTTGAACGGAAAAGGCTGAACGGAAGCTGACAATGAAGACACTCAATCGCCGCGACTTCGGTCTCACTTTGGCCGCGGCCATCCTGCTACCCGTCACAACCGCACGTGCCGACGACAACATGGAGGTGCATATCGACAATTTCGTCTTCCAGCCGCCGGAGCTCCAGATCAAGGTCGGCACGACCGTGACCTGGACCAACCGGGACGACATTCCCCATACCGTGGTGTCGGCCGGCAAGTTCAGGTCCAAGACTCTGGACACCGACGACAAGTTCACGTTCACCTTCACCAACGCGGGCGACTACAAGTATTTTTGTTCGTTGCACCCGCACATGACCGGGATGATCAAGGTTGAGTAACGTCTCAAACCAAGGCATCTCTGTCTTGCCCGGCCGGTGGTCCCACGCCGGCCGGGCTCGCGTGCCTTCGGTCAGGCCCAAAGGCGACGCCAAGAAGAGACAAACGAGACAAAGAACGAAACGCAGCAAGAGGCAAAGCGAGAGGCGATGCCCGTCAGCGACGATTTCCAGAAGGCGCAGCGCTTCCGCGAGGCGGCGCTTCCCTATCTCGACGACGTCTACACGCTCGCACGCTATCTGCTGCGCGACGCCTCCGACGCAGAGGACGCGGTGCAGGAATGCTATTTGCGCGCGCTGAAGCATTTCGACACCTATCGCGGACCGGCGATGAAGCCCTGGCTGTTCGCGATCCTGCGCAACGTCTGCAATGCAGAATACGCCAGGCGCGCGCATTCGCACGCCGGAATCGAGGACACGCCCGGCGCGGCCGACCAGACGCCGATGTGGCAGGAGACCGAGGCGAGCCCGGAGACGGAAGTGTTGCGCAGCCGCGACGCCGGCGCCATTCGCAAGCTGATCGACGCACTCGCCGAACCGTTCAAGGAAACTTTCGTGCTGCGGGAGATCAACAACCTGTCCTATCGTGAAATTGCCGAAGCCGTCGGCGCGCCCGTCGGCACCGTGATGTCCCGCCTCGCGCGCGCCCGCGCCATGCTGCGCGCGGCCTGGACGGCGGAAGAGGAGCATTCGAAATGACCTGCGACGAAGCAAAGATCCTGCTTCACGCGTTGCTCGACAACGAGCTCGATGCCGGCCATGCACGCGAGGTCGAAGCACACATCGCAGGCTGCACCTCCTGCACCGCCGAGCTTGCCGCGCAACGCGAAATGAAGCGCATGCTTGCCGAGACGAAGTTGCACTATACCGCGCCCGCCGGCCTGCGCGCCCGTATCGAGGCGTCGCTGCCGCAACCGCAGCGCCAGCCCAGCCGACGTTCCGTGCTGCGCGGCTTCGCGATGGGTTCCGCGGTCTCTGCGCTCGCCGCCTCCGGCGTCGTCGCCGTCGTGCTGCGCCAGGACGACCAGCAGCGCATTCTCTCGGAGGTGGTCTCGGCGCATCTGCGCTCGCTCCAGGCCGGTCACCTCATCGACGTGGTCTCGACCGACCAGCACACCGTCAAGCCGTGGTTCAACGGCAAGCTCGACGTTGCGCCACCGGTGATCGATCTCACCGCGCAGGGCTTTACGCTGGTCGGCGGCCGGCTCGACTATGTCGATGCGCGTGCCATCGGCGCGGTGGTCTACCGGCGCCGGCAGCACATCATCAACCTGTTCGTGTCGCAGACCGCAAGCATCGAGCATCGGCCGCCGAAGACGCAGACCATGCAAGGCTTCAACTGCCGCCGCTGGGGCGAGCGCGGCCTGAACTTCTGGGCCGTCAGCGACATCGGCGGCGACGAGCTCACCGAATTCGTCGACAAGTTCGAGGCGGCGATGAAGGCGAATGCGGAGGGGTAGCGTTGCTGCGTCGTCATTGCGAGGAGCTCGCGACAAAATTGCGTAAGTAATTTGCGCTGATGCGACGAAGCAATCCAGGATCTTTCCGCAGAACGATTCCGGATTGCTTCGCTTCGCTCGCAATGACGAGCGGGGACGCGCTTAGCGCTAGATCAGGCCGACCGTCGCACCGCGTTGTCGACGAGCGTCTTGCCGAGCGACCAGATCGCACCGGGGACCTTGTGGCTGCCGGCGATGACGTCGTCGAAGGCGCGCTCGATCCAGTTGCAGTCTTCTTCGGTGATGGTGAGCGGCGGGAGCAGCTTGATGGTATGGCTGCCGTGACCGGCGACCTGGGTCAGGATCTTGTGATCCTTGAACAGCGGCACGGTGATGAGCTGGCAGAACAGTCCCTTGTTGGCGGCTTCCAGCACGTTCCAGGAGGCCCGGAGCCGCAGCGATTTCGGCGGACCGAACTCGATGCCGATCATCAGGCCCTTGCCACGCACTTCCTTCAGAAGCTCGTAGCCGGGCACCATGCGCGTCAGTGCGAGGCGAAGCTCGGCGCCGCGCTTGGCGGCGGACTCGATCAGCTTCTCGGACTCCATGACATCGAGCGTGGCAATGCCCGCGGCCATCGCGAGATCGTTCTTGGAGAAGGTCGAACCGTGCACCACTGCGCGGTCCATCTGGTTGAAGATTTTGTCGAAGATGCTCTTGCGCGTCAGCACGGCGCCGACCGGCACGTGGCCGCCCGACAGCGACTTCGACAGCAGCACCATGTCGGGCTCGACGTTCCAGTGCTCGACCGCGAGGAAGCGGCCGGTGCGGCCCATGCCGGTCTGGATCTCGTCGGCGACGAGCAGCGTGCCGTACTTCTTGCAGAGCGCGGCCGCGCCCGGCAGGTACTCGTCCGAGGGCATGTTGACGCCCTTGCCCTGAATCGGCTCGACGACGAAGGCCGCGACCTCGCGCGAGGCCAGCGCCTTCTCGAGCGCAGCAAGATCATTGAACGGGACCGACGTGCAACCCGGCAGCAGCGGCTCGAAGCCGGTGCGGAAATTCGAATCACCGGTCAGCGACAGCGCGCCATAGGTCAGGCCATGATAGCCGTGGGCGCAATAGACGATGCCGGGGCGGCCGGTGGCGCCGCGCGCGAACTTGATCGCCGCCTCGACGCATTCGGCGCCGGAGTTGGCGAAGAACACCTTGTCGAGATAGGGAACATATTTCAAAAGCCGCTCGGCAAGCACGCCGGCGAGCACCGAGACGTCGAACTGGACGAGATTGGGCAGATCGGCATCGAGCACGCTTTTCAGCGCCTCGCGCATCACCGGATGATTGCGCCCGATCGCGAACACGCCAAAGCCGGACAACAGGTCAAGATAGCGCGCATCGTCGCGATCGTAGAGGTACTGCCCCTGCCCCTTCTGGAAGCCGACGTCGTAGCCGATGGTCTTGAGAACCCGGACGAACTGCTCGTTCAGGTACCGATTATGCAGGGCGCTGCGCTGGGCCTGACGGTCCGCGAACAACTGGGACATGTCTGGATTTGGACTGTTCATCCGCTACATACTTCGGTTGAGGGCCGCTTCGTCAACTGAAAACGGTCAGTAAACGGAAAAGGGTCTGTGCGGCCTTTTGCCCTTTTTCGGACCATCTTCGCAAGCACAGCTTTAAACCATGTTGCACTGCCAAGGAACACTCATGCGTTTGGCCATTTACACCGGAATTATACTGGCTGGCGGTTACGCCTGCCTGACACCAGCGCTCGCCGCCGATCCCACCGGCGACTGGCGGGTCGCCGACGGCGTCGCCAATATCCGCGTCGCCCAATGCAACGGCAGCATGTGGGGCGCGGTTTCCTGGGAAAAGCAGCCCGGTGGCCGGGACGAGAACAACCCGGATGTCTCAAAAAAGAACAGGCCGACGATAGGCATGCCGACCCTGATCGACATGAAGAAGACGCCCGGCGCCGAGCAGTGGGAAGGTCAGGTCTACAACGCCAAGGATGGTCAGATGTACAGCGCGACCATCACTCCGGTTGGCACCGACCAGCTCGAGATCAAGGGCTGCGTGCTGGGCTTCCTGTGCGGCGGAGAGACCTGGACCCGCGTCGGTCCGCCGATCCCCTTGAGCACCGCCAACGCCATGGCCAAGGGTGCGCCAAAAACCACCGGCGCGGCGCCCAAGGCTGCGCCGGGTGCCGCAGCACCAGCGCCGGCGACGGCAGCTCCGAAGAGCACCGCTGCGGCCAAGCCCGGTCAGAAAGGCGCCACCGACCCCGTCGGCGACATCTGCCTACTCCCTGATATTTCGGGGTTTGCCCATTAGGGCGGGCTGGAATAGCAGCACGGCGGCAAGCGTCGTCACCAGCGAGAGTGCGAGCAGCTTGCCCATGCTGGACGTGCCCGGATGGCTCGACAGCCACAGGCTGCCGAACGCCGTCGCCGTCGTCAGTGCGCTGAAAAAGATCGCGCGCGTCAGGCTGGTCTGAAGCAGGTTTGTCCTTCCGGAGCGCCACGCCACGACATAGTAGATCTTGAACGCGACGCCGACGCCGAGCAGCAGCGGGAACGCGACGATATTGGCGAAGTTGAGCGGCAGCCCGATCAGCACGCAGATCTCGAGCGTCACCGCGCCCGCAACCAGGAGCGGCACCAAAGTCATCAGCACATCGGTGATCCGCCGCAATGTCACCCACAGCAACAGGCCGATCACCAGCAAAGCGTAGATGCCGGCGTGGATGAAGGCGTTCACAACAGTGTCGCCGGATTTCAGGATCGAGACCGGCCCGCCGATCGCAGTCGGCTCGGCATCGAGCACCGCTGCCGCAAACTTGCGCAGCGTGTCGTTGTCGTTGGGGTCGCCCTTCGGCTGCGCCTCGACGCGGATGATGCCATCCTTGCTCTTCCAGGCGTTGACGAGCTCGGGCGGCAATGACTTCAGGGTGACCGGCTCGGCCTGCAGCGCGTTCCTGAGCTGGTCGAACACGATCTTCATCGGTGTGATGAAGACGTCCTGCGCCCTGTCGCGCGCGGCTTGATCGGAATTGGCGAGCTTCTCGAGCGCATCGGCAAGCCGGCGCGAGGCGACTGCGCCCGGGCCCTTCGCATCGCCCGCGGTCCGGCGTAGATTCTCGACCGAGGATTTCAGCGACTCGACATTCTCCTGATCCGACGGCGCCGCGTCGACCTGGTCCGGATTGAGCGCGGGATTGAGCACCTTGGCGCCCTGCGCGATCAGCTTCAGCTTCGGCTGCTGGTCTTCCGGCACGAAACTGTCGAGCGACATCACCCGCAGCACTTCCGGCACCTTCTCGAGCCTGGCCTCGACTTGCTTCGCCTGCTCTGCTGACGTGGTCATCACGTTGATGGCATTGGCGCCGGTGTTGGGATCCTTGCGCAGGTCGAGGAAGGTCGCGATCGATTCCGCCTTCGGGTTGCGCAGGTTCATCGGGTTGAAGTCGAACTTCATGAAGTAGAGCAGCGGCAGGCCGGCGACCGCCAGCAGCAGCGTGCCACCCACGACCAGGACGCGATGCTTCTCGAGGAAATCATCGAGCGGCGCCAGGAAGGCATAGCCGACCGGCTCCTTCTCGCCAGGCGGGTTCAACAGCTTCAGCAGCGCCGGCAGTATGGTGATGCTGGAGATGAACGCCACCAGCATGCCGACGCCGGCGATCTGGCCGAGCTCCGAGATTCCCTTGTAAGCGGTCGGCAAGAAGCAGAGAAAGCCCGCCGCGGTCGCCATCGCCGCGAGCGACAACGGCACCGCCGAGCGCTTCGCCGCGAGCACCAGCGCGCCGGAGAGATCGTCGTGCTTGTAACGCTCCGAGCGGTAGCGGACGCTGTACTGGATGCCGAAGTCCACGCCGAGGCCGACGAACAGCACCGCGAACGCGATCGACAGCAGATTGAGCGAGCCGACCATCATCAGGCCGGCGGCGGTCGTCAGCGCAAGACCGACGAAGAGATTGACGAACACCGCGAAGATGATCTTCGAGGAATGCAGCGCGAGCCACAGGATCAAGAGCACGACGACCACCGTGCCGATACCGTTGACGACGGCGCCTTCCTGGACGGTGGCGTATTCCTCGTTGGCAATCGGGACCGGACCGGTCAGCCGCACCCGCGCCTGGTATTTGGTCGGGAAATCCAGATCGGCGGCAGCCTTGCGGATCGCGTCGGTGGCGCCCTTGCCGGGCTCCAGGGAGTTGTAGTCGAGGACCGGCTTGAACTCGATGAAGGCGCGCTTGTCCGAGTCCGACAGCGGCTCATCGCTGACGAGTTCGCGCCAGGAGAAGGTCGCATTGCCCTTGCTGAGTACGGTCTCGACCGTCTGTGCGATTTGGTTGAAGGGCCGCTCGGTGTTGTCGAGCTTGACCTGACCACGCTTGACGCCGGCAAGCCCGGTCTCGAGCGCGCCGGTGAGGCCGCGGATCGAGGGATCGCCCGCCATGATCTCGATCAGGGGTGCTGCGGACTCGAACTGGCCGGTGGCTTTGCCGACCTCCTCGGTCGGCAGGAACAACAGGCCGTTCTTCTCGAAGAACTCGCCGGTGCCGAGTTGCTGCATCGACTGGAAGTCGGTCTTGTTGTGCTTGAGCTTGGCATAGAGCGCGTCGGCCGCCGCAGTCGCCATCTCCGGCGTCCTGGCCTCGACGACCGCGAGAATCGTCGCGTCGCGGTCGAAGGCACGGTCGAACTGCTGGTCGCGCTGGCGCCAGTCCAGATTCTGGGCAATCAGCGAATTGATATCGGTGTTGATGGCGAAGTGCTGCGACGTGTAATAGCCGGCCCCCACCGCCAGCAGGAGCCCGAGGACAACGACGAGAGAGGCAAACCGGGTACAAGCCCTGACGATGGCAACGACGACGCTTTGCAGCACGTATTTTCTTTCTAGTGTTAACAGCTTGCCGGAAACGCCCGCTGTTTATCGGAGTTCCGTAGCGAAACCTATCGCTGTTTTGAGCGGCTCTCGCGGGAACAAGGTTCGAAGTCAACGCCGGGAGACCGTGGCAAAATCATGCGGGGGCGGCCGGTATAGCCGGAGAGTTGAGGCGGCAAAGTGACGAAGCGGTGAGCACAAATGTTCCGTCTTGCTCACACGAAATAACGTATTATGATACCTTTTATTGACCGCGGCGGGGAGCCCAAGGCTCATTCTACCTTTCCTTATCGCCGATTTTTTGACACAAAGTGCTGTGCCTGCATGCGCTGGGGCCCAGATGGGTGGGCGGTTACCGCGGTCGCGAACCAATGGTGCGGATATTGCAACATGGGCCCGTATCGGGGTGCCGCCGGGGACAATTGAGCGGATTGGTGCAATTTGCGTGATGGGCGTCCAATGGAAGTTTATCTAGCGCAGCCGCGCGGCTTTTGCGCGGGCGTGGTGCGCGCGATCGAGATCGTGGAAAAGGCCCTGCGGAAGTACGGCCCGCCGGTCTATGTGCGTCATGAGATCGTGCACAACAAATACGTCGTCGAGAGCTTGAAGAACAAGGGCGCGATCTTCGTCGAGGAACTGTCGGAGGTGCCGCCGAAAGCAGTGACCGTTTTCAGTGCCCATGGCGTCGCCCGCAGCGTCGAGGAAGAGGCCGCCGCGCGTGACCTTCCCGTGCTGAATGCCACCTGCCCCCTGGTCACGAAAGTTCACAATCAGGGGAAGCGCTACATCACCAAGGGCCGCACCCTGGTCCTGATTGGCCATGCCGGCCACCCCGAGGTCGAGGGCACCATGGGCCAGGTTCCCGGCCCCGTGCTGCTGGTCCAGAGCGTCGACGAGGTTAAGGCCCTGACGCTGCCGGCGGATACGCCAGTGGCCTACATCACCCAGACCACGCTGTCGGTCGACGACACCAGGGACATCATTGGGGCCCTTCAGGCACAATTTACGGATATTCAAGGCCCGGACATCCGGGATATCTGCTATGCGACACAGAACCGCCAATCTGCGGTAAGGGACTTGAGCAAGCTGGTCGACGTGATTTTGGTGGTGGGCGCCGCCAATAGCTCGAATTCGAACCGGCTCCGCGAAATCGGCACTGAGGCCGGCGTAGCGAGTTATTTGATCGCCGACGGCCGCGAGCTCAATCCGGAGTGGTTGAAGGGTGCCAGGAGTGTCGGCCTCACAGCCGGCGCATCGGCCCCTGAGGTGCTGGTGGATGACGTGATCGAAGCGCTGCGGCGGATCGGACCTGTGACGGTCTCGGTGCTCCCGGGTCGCGAGGAAAACATCGAATTCCGGCTTCCGGCCCAACTGGCTGCGAGCTGACCTACCCGAATTCCAATCCCAGAAAGAAACGTAATGGCTATACCCTTCTTCAAGGAAATGCGTATCGGCGGCTACCTGCTCAAGCAGAAGATGCTTGGCCGCAAACGCTATCCGCTCGTGCTGATGCTGGAGCCGCTGTTCCGCTGCAACCTCGCCTGCGTCGGCTGCGGCAAGATCGACTATCCGGATGCGATCCTCAACCGCCGCATGACCGCACAGGAGTGCTGGGACGCGGCTGACGAGTGCGGCGCACCGATGGTCGCCATTCCCGGCGGCGAGCCGCTGATCCACAAGGAGATCGGCGAGATCGTGCGCGGTCTCGTCGCGCGCAAGAAGTTCGTCTCGCTCTGCACCAACGCGCTGCTGCTCGAGAAGAAGCTCGATCTGTTCGAGCCCTCGCCCTACCTCTTCTTCTCCGTGCATCTCGACGGCCTGAAGGACCATCATGACAAGGCAGTGTCGCAGCAGGGCGTGTTCGACCGCGCCGTGTCCGCGATCAAGGCGGCGAAGGCGCGCGGCTTCACCGTCAACGTCAACGCCACCATCTTCGACGGCCACCCGGCCGAGGAGATCGCGAAATTCCTCGACCTCACCGTCGAGCTCGGCGTCGGCGTCTCGATGTCGCCGGGCTACGCCTATGAGCGTGCGCCGGACCAGGAGCACTTCCTCAACCGCACCAAGACCAAGAAGCTGTTCCGCGACGTCTTTGCAATGGGCAAGGGCAAGAAGTGGAACTTCATGCATTCCGGCCTGTTCCTCGACTTCCTCGCCGGCAACCAGGAATACGAGTGCACGCCGTGGGGCATGCCCGCGCGCAACATCTTCGGCTGGCAGAAACCCTGCTACCTGCTCGGCGAAGGCTATGCCAAGACCTTCCAGGAGCTGATGGACACCACGGACTGGGAGACCTACGGCACCGGCAAGTACGAGAAGTGTGCCGACTGCATGGCGCATTGCGGCTACGAGCCGACGGCCGCGACGGCTGCGCTCAACAACCCGCTGAAGGCGATGTGGGTGTCGCTGCGCGGCATCAGGACCAAGGGTCCCATGGCGCCCGAGATCGACATGTCCAAGCAGCGCCCGGCGCAGTACATCTTCTCGGAGCAGGTCGAGAAGAAGCTTTCCGACATCCGCCGCGACGAGGCCGCCGCCGCGCAGGAGAAAGCCGCGCGCAAGGCCTCGACCGCCGCTTAGGCGCGCGAGCAACAGTCGCAATAAAGAAAAGGCCCGGTCGCCATTGGCGACCGGGCCTTTTCTTTTATCCGACCGAGAAGCTGCTCAGGCCGTCTCGGACACCAGAACCTCGCTGTCGGCGAGCTCGGTGCCGATCAGGAAGTCGCGGCAGCCGCGCAAGCTGCGCAGGGCGCGGTTGAAGTCGATGCCGGTCGAGACCAGCGCATGCAGTGTTGTCGGATTGCGCACGATGCCGCGCAGGACGGCGGCGAGGTCGATCTGGCCGTTCGGCTTGATTGCGGCACGCGCAAGCGCCGGCAACGCGCGATGCGCGGGGTCGCTGATGACGCGGACCGCGGCAAAGGGCAGCTCAGCCTCGGCGGCGTAGGCGGCCGCGATGTGGCTCTCCATGTCGACCGCAGACGCACCGGTCTCCGAATGCAGCGCCGCCTTGCAGGAGCTGCCCGTGACCACCTCTTCGGCGCCGGCGAGGCTGCCGCGCACGACGCGGCGGCGGCCGGAGGTCAGCTTGTCGATGAGGTCGTCGCTGAGCGACAGGCCGGCTGCCCAGCGGGTATCGCCCGCGAGCACCTCGGTCGCCACCACGACGTCGCCGGAGCGCAGCGTCGGGTCGAGCCCGCCGGCCACGCCGAACGAGATCACGCCGCGAATCGTATCGGGATCCACCACCGTCAGCAGCGCCCGCAACTGGGTCGGGCTGCTGGACGAGCAAATGACCGCCATTCCGGGCCCAGCCGCGATGCGGGCCTCCTGGACCAGTCCGGTCACGATCAAAATCGGCCGCGGGTCAACGGCATGTCCCGCGGTAACATAGTCCCCCGTCCCCAAAGTCACATTCCGACCCCTACCACCCTGCTGTTGGTGTCCCGCAAGTTCCGATACCGCGCCAGCGCCCACAGCGGGAAGAACTTCGGGTAACCATGGTACCGCAGATAGAATACACGGGGAAAGCCTGTCGCCGTGTAGCGCTGCTCGTCCCACAGTCCTTTTTCGTTCTGTGTTGCAATCAGGTACTCCACCCCGCGGGCGACGGCCGGGTGATCAACCTCGCCAGCCGCCATAAGGGCAAGCAAGGCCCATGCCGTTTGCGAGGCAGTCGAGGGGGCGGCCTCCCAGCCCTTGTAGTCCAGGCGGTAACTGACGGCATCCTCGCCCCAGCCGCCATCCTCGTTCTGGATCGAGGCCAGCCAGTCGGCCGCCTTGCGCATCATCGGATCGTTGCGGCCGATGCCGGCCATGTTGAGGGCGCACAGCACCGACCAGGTTCCGTAGATGAAGTTCATGCCCCAACGACCGTACCAGGACCCCTCCGGGTGCTGGGTCTTGCGCAGATAGGCGATCCCGTCGGCCACGTGCTTGCTGGTCTTCTCGGTCTCGCCGAGCTGGGCCAGCATCGAGATGCAGCGTGCGGTAACGTCCTCGGTCGGCGGATCGAGCAGCGCGCCGTGGTCGGAGAACGGGATGTTGTTCAGGTAATATTCGAGGTTGTTGACGTCGAAGGCGGCCCAGCCGCCGTCGTCGCTCTGCATGCCCTCGATCCACTCCCGGCCGCGGTCGATCGCGGCATCATAGCCGGTCGCGCCGTGCTCGCGGCGCATGCGGTCCATCGACATCACCACCACCGCGGTGTCGTCGAGATCAGGGTAATGGGCATTGTTGTACTGGAAGGCCCAGCCGCCCGGGCGCACGTCGGGCCGCTTCGCCGCCCAGTCGCCCTTCACGTCGAGCTCCTGCTTCGGGATCAGCCAGTCGAGACCCTGCTTCGCCGCAGGCACCGCCTTGTCACCGCCGGCTTCGAGCAGCGCGTGGGCGGTCAAAGTCGTATCCCACACCGGCGAGACGCAGGGCTGGCAATAGGCCTCCTCCTCGCCGATCACCAGCAGCTTGTCGATGCCCCGGCGCGTGATCGCGCGCGGCGGGAAGCTCTCGTCCTTGCCGAGCGCGTCGTACATCATGACGATGTTGGCCATCGGCGGATAGATTGCGCCCATGCCGTCCTCGCCGTTGAGCCGCTCCACGGTGAAGGCGAGCGCGGCATCGATCGCGCGCTGGCGCAGTCTCTTCGGGAACATCGGCTCGACCACGCGCAAAATGCCGTCGAGCGCGCGGAACAGCACGAACCAGGCCATGCTCTGGTGCGGCGCCTTGGCGGTCATGCCGATCGAGCGGGGATCCTGGAGGAACAATTCGTCGATACCGATGCCCTTCGGATTCTTCGCGCGCGGCTTCAATGCGGCGAGCACCATCAGCGGCACCATGGTGGTGCGCGCCCAATAGGAGACCTTGTTGAGGTGGAACGGCGACCAGAACGGCAGCAGCACGATCTCGATCGGCAGCACCGGCACCGCGCGCCAGGTCACGATGCCGAACATGGCCAGCAAAAAGCGCGTGAAGACATTGCTGTTGACGGCGCCGCCGCTTGCGTGGATCGCCTCGCGCGCGCGCACCATGTGCGGCGCCTCGACGGAGTCGCCGATCATCTTCAGCGCGAAATAGGCCTTCACGCTGGCGCTCATGTCGAACGCGCCGTCATGCACCAGCGGCCAGCCGCCATGGGCACCCTGGACGCGGCGCAGATAGTTGCCGATCTTGGCCTCGAGCACCGTGTCGACGGGCTCTGCGAGATAATGGCGCAGCAGGATGTATTCGGCTGGAATCGTACAGTCGGCCTCGAGCTCGAAGACCCAATGGCCGTCGGATTGCTGCAAGCCGAGGACGCCTTGCGTGGCCGACGCAATGCTCGATTCCAGGGCTTCGCGGCTGGTCGCGTTCACGGAATCCATGTCGCTCGATTGCTCCGATAGTCGATTGAAAATGACCGGGACAATGCCCGTCAGGGCCGCTTTGCGGCCAAAACCAGATCGGCGGCGCGATCACCGGACCGGACCGATCCCTCGATCGTTGCAGGCAATCCCGTAGCAGTCCAGTCGCCGGCAAGGAACAGGTTTTTCAGCGCGGTGACCGGCCCCGGACGCAGGGCATTCTGCGCCGGCGTGGCCGCAAATGTGGCGCGGCGCTCGCGCACGATCTGCCACGGGGGCAGCTCGCCGGACACACCGCCCGCCTTGCAGACGTCGTTCCAGATCGTTTGCGCGAGGTCCTCGCGCGGCATGTCGACGAGACGGTCGCCGTTGCTGATGGTCACCGAGAGCCGGTTCGGGAACGCGAACAGCCACTCGACGGTCCCGCCGATCACACCCAGGATCGGAGCGGTGCCCGGCGGCGGCTCGACGCGAAAATGCGCGTTCACGATGGCGCGGAATTCGGTCGGCGCTGTCAGGCCCGGCAGCAGGCTCGTAGCCGCGCGCGGCGGCACCGCCATCACGATCACATCGCCTGCGCCAAGCTGGATCACGTCCTCGCCGCCGAAATTCAGCGCACTGACCTTGCCTTCACTGGTGACGAAAGAGCGCAGCTCATGGCCGAGCTGAACGGTGTGGCCGCGCTCCTGCAAGAACTTCACGGCAGGTTCGATCAGCACGGCGCTCAAGCCATCACGCGCGATCAGCGGACGGCAGGCCTGACCGCCGGCAAGCAGTGTTTCGCGCACGATCGCGCCGGCAAGCCCGGCCGAACCCTCGGGCGGATCGACATTGAGCGCCGCGAGCAGCAGCGGCTGCACCAGGCGCTGATAGAGAATGCCTTCGCAGGGAATGGATTTTCCGACCAGCGTCTGTTCCGAGGCCCAGATCAGCGGCGCCAGCTTGAGATAATCCGTCAGGCCGGTGTCGGGCACGCGGCGGCTCTCGTCGAGCACCCAAGTCGGCAACCGGCCAGCGCCGAGATCGATCTGCCAGCGCTGCCCGGTCTTGATATCGACGAAGGGAAACTGCGCGCTTTCAGGACCGACCAGGCCCGCCTCGGTGCCGATCGCGCGCGCATAAGCGCGCGCATGGCTGTTGCCCGACAGCAGCAGATGGTTGCCGTTGTCGATGGTGAGATTGGTGGCGCCGTCGAAATAGGAGCGGCAGCGGCCGCCGGCCTGCTGCGTCGCCTCGTGCACGGCGACCTTGAAGCCGGCATTGGCGAGCCGCACGGCGGCGGAGAGGCCGGAAATTCCGGCGCCGATGATGTGAGCTGTGTTTTGCATCAGATGAAAGCGTAGCGGAACAGGATCGCGAAGCGTGCGACCTTCGACACACGCACCGGCTCGCGCGGTGCGTTGAAGCCGCGCGAGATCAGGAGGTCCAGAATGGCGTGGTAGTATTTCGACATGATCCGCGGCGCGCGCACCGCGCGGCGCCTGTTGCGATTCATGATCTCGTCCGACTGCTCGAAATGCGCCTTGGCACGCTGCGCCAGCGGCAGGCACACCTTTGGCAGCCCGCGCTCGACGATCACGCGGTTCGGATCGTTGGAGGTGATGCCGGCATGCAGCAGCGCCTCGCGCGGCAGATAGAGCCGGCCGAGACCGGCGTCCTCATCGATGTCACGCAGGATGTTGGTAAGCTGGAGCGCGCGGCCGAGATGATGGGCAAGCAAGATGCCGTCCTCTTCCGGCAGGCCGAACACCCGCACCGACAGCCGCCCGACGGCGCTCGCGACGCGATCGCAATAGAGATCGAGCGTCGCAATGTCGGGCGCGCGGATATCCTGCGGCACGTCCATCTCCATGCCATCGACGATGGCAAGGAAATCCTCGCGCTTCAGTCCAAACGTCTTCACGGAGGCGACGTAGTCTTTCAGGCGCTCCGGCGGATGGCCCTGATAGAGCGCGTCGATGTCGTTGCGCCACTCCTGGAGCGCGGCGAGCCGTTCATCGCGCGGACCGTCGAAATCGGCGATGTCGTCGACCTGGCGGCAGAAGCTGTAGATCTGGAACATCGCCTCGCGCTGGTCGCGCGGCAGGATACGCATCGCGGCATAGAAGGAGCTGCCGGATGCGGTCGAGCCATAATTGGCGCCGGGCGTGGTCGCCTCAAGCGTCATGGGCAGCCCCCGGTCTGGAAATAGCCTTGCGCCCGATCGCGCGGCGGCCGACTTCGCCGATCATGCCGGCAAGGCTGAAGGCGAGAAGCTCAAACTTGTTCAGATGCACCCGTTCGCGCAGGGGATCGCGTACCTTCAAGAGGCGCACGATGCGGTCGGCATAGGCCTGGATCACCGCGACATCGACGCCGAGGCGGACATCCCTGATCTCCGCGCTCAGCGACTTGCCCTCGTTGAGGAGCGCCTCGTTACGCACCGCGAGCGCCTGAAGGCAGGACAGCATCGCCGGTGGCGACTGCGTCAATCCGAGTTGCTCGACGGTGGCGCCGCTTGCGGCCAGCGCGTCACGCGGCAGGTAGACGCGATTGAGCTCGCGAAAATCCTTGCCGCAATCCTGGAGATGGTTGTTGATCTGAAGACCGGCGCAGAGCGCATCCGACGCGGCCCAGGTCGACGTGCTCTCACCGTGGACGTCGAGCATGAAGCGGCCGACCGGCATCGCCGAATAGCGGCAATAGTGGATCACCTCGTCCCAGGTCTCGTAGCGCAGCTTGGTCACGTCCATGCGAAACGCGACGAGCACGTCCAGCGCGTGGCGCGGCGCCATGCCGCGTTCGGCGAGCGCACGCCGTAAGGCGACGGCTTCGGCCTGGGTGTCGCCCTTGCCGAGCAGTTCGGCCTCGAACAGGTCGAGATAAGCGAGCTTCTGATCAGGTGGCAGCGTCGCGTGGTCGGCGATGTCGTCGGCGGTGCGGACGAAATTGTAATACGCCAGGATCAGCGCGCGATGACGCGGATGAATGATCCAGGACGCGACGGGAAAATTCTCGTCGCGGTCACCCTTGCCGGATCGCAATTCGCTCGCAGAGGTCATCGAGGGCTGGTCAACAATCGTTTGGACAGGAGGCTCTTTTTCGCCCGCACGGGCTCGCGCCGACGGTGCCGCCGCGGCCCCCATATAGGGGAATACGGCCGCAAAACCAATCCTGTCTCTCGATGGCAGCCTTGCGGATCCGGCCTGAAAAAGGCGGCCGCGCGGCCGCCTTTGTGGGCCAGTGGCCGAGCTTACTGATTGTGGTTCTTCAGGACCTGGTCGCAGGCCTGCGAGATCTTGGCCCGGTTCTCCTTGAGGCAGGCCAGGACGGTGAAATCGCCCTGATCGATCACCGGACGGCAAAACTTCTGCACATCGCGGGTGCAGGCCTTCTGCTCGGCGTCCGTGCCACGCCCTTGCTGGGCGAACGCAGCCGTAGAAAGGGATGCCGACAGCAGGGTGAGAGCGACGAGAAGCTTACGCATTGTATTCCTTCATTCTGACGGCAGAAGCGCACCAATCCCGGACAGCACAGGGCGGACGACGGGAACGGATTGTTCTGATGGCAAGTTGCCGCGGAAAGAGCGGCACCGGAGAAGGCACAAGCGCTGGTAAATGCGGCCAAATTGGCGCCACGCCTATCAGATCAGGTCTTCCCTCGATCTTCATTGGCAGATGTAAGAGGTTGATACTACGTCATAATTCGGGCACGTCGCGTTTTGCTGCGCACCTGTTGCAGAGCTGCATCTGTCCGATCAGCCTTTTCGGCCAGAAACACATGGAAACAGAGGGAATCCGGGCTCAGACGATGGCAAGAGCGCTTTGCGAGCCTGCATCGTGCCGACGGTTAGGCTTGAACCTGACACAGGCTCGGAACACTAAACTTTCGATGTGGCGAGACGTCCTGTCATGAGCGGGCGTCGTTCCAAAACGGGATATTGATGATGAAATTCTTTGGGCGATCTGGACAGTCGATCAAGGCGGCCGGCATTGGGGCCGCGCTGCTGTTCTCGGTTTCGGCAAGCCACGCTCAGTCGTCCGGACCGTTTGCCGGTTTCGACGGCGCTTGGACCGGCACCGGCACAGTGGCGCTGTCCGACGGCTCGACCGAGCACATCCGCTGCAAGGCGGACTACAAGGTGGGCGGCACCGGCCTCAACCTGAAGCAGGCCCTGCACTGCGCCAGCGACAGCTACAAGTTCGACCTCACCAGCGACGTGACCAGCCAGGGTGACCGCATCTCCGGCAATTGGAGCGAAGCCAGCCGCAACATCTTCGGCAATCTCCAGGGCACCGCCGGCGGCGGCCAGATCGACGTGTTCGTCGAGGCCAACGGTTTTGCCGCGAACCTGACGCTGCGCACCAACGGCACCAAGCAGACGGTGCAGATCTCCTCCAAGGGCGAGATCCGCGGCGTCAACATCACGATGACGAAGGGCTAAGCTCGCGCCATCGGCGGACGCGATCGTAGCCGAACCCCGGACGAGACCGGCCGGGGTTCGTTGCCGAAGCTCATCCGGCGGCAGGCCGTGCCCGCATCGAGCGTAGCGCTATGCGGCACGCCGGGAGCGCTTCGCTCCCCCGGGCTACGTCGCCGTACCCGAGCGCGGTGCCGTCGCCGCCGCGCAGTTTGGCCTGACAGATTGATCAGCCACATCGCCGTGGGCCGCAGGATGAAGAGATCGGCCACCAGCGCCGCCACCATCGAGAAGGCGCTGAGCCAGCCGAACAGCCGGAGCGACGGCAGGTCCGAGAACACGGTGACGACGAGGCCGCAGGCCAGCACCAGCGTGGTCAGGATCAGCGCCGGGCCGACCAGCACGGTCGCGCGCTCCACCGCGAGCGCCGAGCCGACGCCTGGCTTGCTCTCCAGCCTGCAGGCGGTTGAGGAAGTGGATGGTGGCGCTCAAGCCCAGGCCGAACGAAACGGTCAGCGCGACGACGCTGGCGAATTGCAGCCCCTCGCCCATCGCCCATAGCACCGTTCCCGACATCACCACCGGGAAGATGCCCGGCAGAATGCAGGCGAACATCACCACCCAGGAGCGGAAGGCCAGCCCGATGAAGATCGCGACCAGCGCGAATTCGACGGTGAGGCCGCGGTTGAGCTTCTCGATCATGCCGGCCGAGTTGCGCGCGGCAATCGCGGCAAGACCTGTTACCGCCACCTCGTAGCCGGGATGCTTATTGCGGACGGCGTCGAGCTCGGCATCGAGCTTGTCGACGACCGGCAAGAGCTGGCTGGAGTCGATGTCGGGCACGCGCCCTGCGACCACGACGGCATCCTGGTCGGCATCGATGAAACGCCGCACCAGATGCTCGGGAATGAGGCTGACATATTCCTTGAGCGTCGCGACGTCGCCGCTGCCGGCCTTCTCCGCAAGCCAGCGGCGCAGGGTTTCGACCGACCAGACGTTACCGACGCCGGCCGCCTTCTCGACGGTCGCGTGAACGTCCGCGATGGTTTGCAGGGTCTCCGGCGAGTAGAGCGTTTCACCCTTGGGGAACTGGATCAGGACGTTGACCGGATTGGCGCCGGTCAATTTGGCGTCGAGCCGGTTGCTGGCGGCAACAGCCTGACGCTTGTCCGGCACCTGGTCTGCAAGCCGGTAGCGCGGCTGAAGATTGGCGTAGACGACGCCGAGGCTGGCGACGAACACGACCGCGATCAGGCTGAACAGGCCGGGGCGGCCCACCATGCGCACCGCGATCCAGTAGCAGAAATTACGCAGCGCCTGGACGCCGGCATCCGCGCTCTGGAACTTGGTCGCAAAGACCTTCTCGTTGCGCACCAACAGCACGCCGAACACCGGCACCAGCGACAGCACTGCGACCAGCGCGATGATGGTCGCAGCCAGCCCCGCCTCGCCGAACTTGCGGATCAGGTCGGAGTCGGAGAACTGGAGCGCGATGAAGGAAATGCCGGCGGTGCCGTGCGTCAGCACGCAGGCCGGCCCGACCACCAGGACCGCGTTCTTGAACGCGGTGAATTTGTCCTGCCCCGCGATCAGCCGGTCGCGCGCGGCGAAAGTGAGCTGCATCGAGTCCGAGAAGCTGATGACCATGATGAGCGGCGTCATCACGTTCAGGAACATGTTGAGATTGAAATTGGCCCAGCCAAGCGCGCCGAGCGCCAGCAGGATCGCGATCATCGGCGGGAACGCCGCCACGACCATGAACGAGATTTTTCGGAAGAAGATGATGGCGATGACACAGCCGGCGAGAATGCCTAGGATGTTGTAGGTGAGGCCGTCGCGCTCGACTGCGTTGCGGATCTCGAGCTGCATCACCGGCACGCCGGAGAGCTGCACGCTGAGGCCGGTCTCGCCGAGATCCTCCTTCATCAGCGCGCGGATGTCGCCGACGGTCTTGGTGAGCTTGCTGGAGGCGACCACCTCCGGATCGAGCGAGAGCACGATCAACGCGAGCGTGCCGTCCTCCGACAACAGCTTGCCGCGGATGATCTCGTTGGCTTTGACGGTCTCGATGAACTTGTCATAAGCCGCGCCCTCGGGCAGCTCGCCCGGGAACAGCGCCGCCGGCAGCTTGCCCGGCGCCGGCGCCTGGCGCGCGGAGAACAGCGACACCAATCCACGCGTGCCCTCGACCAGTTGCAAATCGGTGACGAAGTCGCGCAGCTTCTCGAGGTTGTTCCGTGCCAGCAGGTTCTTGCCCTCGACCACGACGAGGACGTCGAATTCTTCCGCCGGGAATTTCTTCGTCACCTCTTCGTACTGGTGGAATTCACGGGAATTGGAGCGGAACAGCTGCGACAGTAAATCGTCGATCTTGATCCGCTCGATACCGAAGATGGCGCCGACGATCAGCGCGAGCAGGATGATGCAGGAGACGATCGGCGCCCGGACGGCGATCAGCCCGATGCGTTCCAACCCGAAGGCGATAGAGGAAGTCGGTCCCTGCTCAAGCTTGTCGACATGAACCTCACTCTCGCTGTGCTTTTCGAGCATGCCTTGTCCAGTTCCTAAATCGGCTCGGTGGGTGAGCTTATCGCGCCCCGCGAACGGCCTGAAAATGCCATACAGATGGGAGGCTTGCCCTTTGAAAATACGCGGAAAATGGCCGCCAGCGGTTTAGCAGGTCAATAGCCCTTCTCGCAAGCCAGCGAAGCGTCACCAAATACATCAAGATGCAGCGATTTTGCCGGAATGCCCGTCATTCCGGCAAAGCCGTGCCAATTCGACGCGCCGCGCGGTCTGCGCTGTGGTCCTTCAGCGCCACGCCGGTGACTTCCCGCGCGAGCCCCTCGCGGACCAGCCAGGCGATCTTGTGGGCCGCCTCGTCATAGCTCAACCCAGCATGGTGAATATTCGACACGCAGTTGCGCTCGGCATCGGTCAGGCCCGGCTTCGGCGCGAAGGTCAGATAGGCGCCGAGGCTATCGGGTGCGGACAGGCCCGGCCGTTCGCCGATCAGCATCACCACCATGCGCGCGCCGAGAATGGCACCGATCTCGTCACCGAGCGCGACACGCGCGCCTGAGGCGACGACGACACGGCCGATCGCGACAGTTTCGCCCTCGCCAAGCAGCGGCAGCAGCCGTTTCAGCAGCGCGACCGCATGGGCATGGACCGCCGCCGCCGACAGGCCGTCGCCGACCACGAGCGTGAGCGGGCACGGCTCAGTGGCACCCCGCGCCAAGGCCTCGGCCGAGCCGACATCGAGCTGCCGCCCGAGGTCCGGCCGGCGCAAATAGTCCCTGCGATCGGCGGCCCGGCTTCTGACCTCGGCGACGGCAAGGCCGAGCGCCCTGATCCCGGCAACCAGGCCCGGCGCATCGAAGGCGGCATGCACCGCGTCGCGGGCGCGGGCGTGGTCGAGTGTGAAATCGAGCAGCGGCTTTGTCGGCAGGCTCGCACCGCTGCGCCCGAGCGCGACGCGCGCAGGCGTCAGCGATCGCAGATCGAGGGTCGGGCGAGCCGGAACGGGCTTGTCGTTCATTCGGCGGGAACAGCAGCCTCGCGCAGCCGCAGCGAGTAGTTCGAGGCGTTCTGCTCGCCGCTGGAGGCCGCGCGCGCAAAGGTGATGAGATGGTGCGCGATCAGGGTGCAGCCGATCAGCCCTTCGAGGTCGCCGCGCTTGATGCGTCCCACCGCGAACTTCCAGAACACGCGCCTGTAATTGCCGAGCACACCGACCTTCCAGAAGATATTGCGCAGCATGATGAGGCCGCGCCGGATGTTGGGCCAGGTCTTCATCTCGTCCGGCACCGGAATCTTGAGGCGATGGGGATAGGTGTGGTCGCATTGATACTGGAAGCGCGCGAAAACCTTTTCGGGCTCGTAGGCGACGCTCATGGCGTGCTTCCAGGACGCGACGACGTCATCATAGGGCAGCAGGAAATTGACGTTCGAATCACGGCCGTCGTCCTCGATCAGCCGGCCCTCGCGCTCCAGCCGGTCCCATAGCGGCGTCTTCGGCAGCGCCTGGAGCAGATTGATGGTGAGCAGCGGAATCCGGGATTCCTCGACGAAGGCGAGCAGCGCGTCCGCGGTGCTCGCCTTGTCCGTATCGAGCCCCATGATGATGCCGGACACCACCTCCATGCCATAGGAATTGATCGTACGTACGCCCTCGAGGATCGGGACCATCATGTTGTGGTCCTTCTGCATCGCCTTCAGCGCGTCGGGATCGGGCGTCTCGATGCCGCAGAAGATGGTGATGAAATAGGCGTCTCGCATCTTCTCCAGGATTTCTGGACGCTTGGCGATATTGAGCGTCGCTTCACAAGCGAGCCGCACCACATAGCCGGTCTTCTTCTGCCATTCGATCAGATGCGGCAGCAGGTCCATCGCCGCCTTGCGATTACCGATGAAATTGTCGTCGACGAAATAGACCGTGTCGGTCATGCCGCATTCGCGCAGGCGGTCGAGCTCGGCGATGATCTGCTCCGGCGACTTGAGGCGGGGGTTGCGGCCGTAAAGGCCGGGAATGTCGCAGAACTCGCACTGATAGGGGCAGCCGCTGGAATACTGGATGCTGCCGAGGAAGTACTTCTTCACGTCGGCAAGTTCATAAGCCGGGATCGGAAATTCCGTCATCGGAATGCGATCCTTGGTGTTCAGCACGACCTGCTCTTCAGGACGCGAGGTGTCGCGCGACAGGATCTCGATCAATTGGTTGGTAGCGTCACCGAGCTCGCCGACATGGAGATAGTCGAAGGACGGATAATAGTCCGGGCACGCGCTGACCGAGGGTCCGCCGAGCGCGACCGGAAGATCGAATTCATGAGCGCGGCGGCAAATGTCGTTCATCTGCTGGCGCTGGATGTGCATGCCGCTGACGAAGACGACCTCAGCCCACTCGAACTCTTCACTGGTCGCGCGGCGGAGATTCTCGTCGACGAATTTGACCTGCCATTCCTTCGGCAGATAGGCCGCGAGCAGCAGCAGCCCCTGCGGCGGCATGAAGGCGCGGACGCCGTCGGTCAGAGGATAAGAGTATTCGAATGTGCCGAAGGACGACGTGTAACGGGGGAAGACGCAAAGAATACGCCGCACCGTTCCGTTGCTTTCAGCTCTCATCGAACTTCCCCAACGACATTCCTACAGACGATAGAGAGAAGACATCCTGACACATAACGTAACGCTGATCCCCAAATTCTTCAATATTGTGGCGTCGCTCCAATTCGTGAGACGTACCAATGGTTTCATCGGTTCACGTCGGTGTGCGGAAGAATTTGGCGGGGCCTCACGCGATCAGCCGGGAAGCAAAATCGGGCAACAGGCCCGCGTCGCCGGAAAGACGGAAATCAGCCCCCACGATACCCGTTTTCGCAAGCCAGTCGTCGAACTCGGGCGCGCGGGCCGCACCGAAGACGTCGCGGACATAGAGCGCGTCGTGGAAGGAGGTCGACTGGTAGTTCAGCATGACGTCGTCGGCGCCCGGCACCCCCATGATGAAGGTGACGCCGGCGGCGGCGAGCAGCGTCAGGAGATTGTCCACGTCGTCCTGATCCGCCTCGGCATGGTTGGTGTAGCAGATGTCGATCCCGAGCGGCAGGCCAAGCAGCTTGCCGCAGAAATGATCTTCCAGCCCCGCCCGGATGATCTCCTTGCCGTCATAGAGATATTCCGGGCCGATGAAGCCGACCACGCTGTTGACCAGCAATGGCGCAAAAGCCCGGGCTACCGCATAGGCGCGCGCCTCGCAGGTCTGCTGGTCGACGCCGTGATGGGCGTTGGCCGACAGCGCCGAGCCCTGGCCGGTCTCGAAATACATCACGTTCTGGCCGACCGTGCCGCGCTTCTGCGACAGTCCGGCCTCCTGCGCCTCCTTCAGCACAGCGAGGTCGATGCCGAAGCTGCGATTGGCGGCCTCGGTGCCGGCGACCGACTGGAAGACGAGGTCGACCGGCACGCCCTGCCCGATCAGCGCCAGCGTCGTCGTGACATGGGTCAGTACGCAGCCCTGGGTCGGGATCTTCAGCCGCGCGACGATCTCGTCCAGCAGCCGCAGCAATTGCGCGATGACGGCCGGATCGTCGCTCGCCGGATTGATGCCGATGCAGGCATCGCCGGCACCGAGCAGGAGGCCGTCGAGGATCGAGGCGGTGATGCCTCTGGCATCGTCGAAGGGATGGTTGGGCTGGAGCCGCGTGCTCATCCGGCCCTTCAGGCCGATGGTGTTGCGGAAGGCGGTGACGACCTCGCATTTCCGCGCCGCCAGGATCAGGTCCTGGTTGCGCATCAGTTTCGAGACTGCGGCCGCCATTTCCGGCGTGATGCCGGGCGCGAGCTTGCGCAAGGTCTCCGGCGTGGCGGCGTCCGACAGCAGCCAGTCGCGGAAAGCCCCCACCGTCAGCGCGGCGACCGGCGCAAACGCCTTGGCATCATGGCTGTCGATAACGAGGCGGGTGACCTCGTCGGCCTCGTAGGGGATGACGGCTTCCTGCAAGAACTGCCCGAGCGGAACGTCCGCAAGGGCCATCCGCGCGGCGATCATCTGCTCGGCGCTGCCCGCGGCAAGGCCGGCCAACCGGTCGCCGGAGCGCGGCGGCGTCGCCTTGGCGAGGAGGTCGCGCAGGTCGGGGAAGGTGTAGGTCGTGGCGTCGATGGCGTGGCGGTAGACCAAAGGCCCCTCCGGGTTCGTCGGCCAGTGACCGACTCCAAGGTGACTTGAAGGCGGCCCCCTCAGGGAATACGCGCTCGGCTGCCGGCATGCACGCCGATGTTTGGGGCAGACCGGGCGATCCTCGGGGCGCGCCCCGCCTGGAACTATACTTCCCGGATCAAGACGCTGAAATATCTTACCTTTCCCTCGCCCTTGGGCGCACACCCCAGACTTGTGCGTTAACACTACGTCCATCTTCATTCTGCATAGTTTTGCATCCATTTTGTACGACCGCGCGCACCGGCCGCTCCCCGGCCATTCGGGCTCCGACCACCATGACATCAGATCGATCTGGGAATGCCACTGGACTGGCAGGCCGCTTCACGCTTGCGGTCAAACTGTATGCGATCTTCGCATTGTTCGCGCTGCTCACCGCGGCGATCGCAATGCTGTCAGACTACAACAGCCGCCGCAGCGCCGACCTGATCAGCGCGATCGAGACGGCGAACGCGGCCGCGCTGAACGTCGAGCGTGTCAACTCGCTGGTCTATGCGGTGGTGATGGAGTCGCGCGGCGTCTACATGTCGACAGAGCCAGCCGTCGTGAAGAAATACGGCGAGGGCCTGCTCAAGTTCAACGCGCAGATCCTCGAGGTCGTGAAGCGCTGGGAGACCATCATCAGGGACGACGACGCCGAGCAGTTCGCGACCTTCAAGAAGCGCATCGAGCAATTCGTCGACTTCCGCAAGGAGTTGGTCCGCCGCGGCATCGAGATCAACGCGGCCGCGGGCCGCGAATGGGGCGACAACGACGCCAACCGCGCCGTACGCTCGGCGCTGAACAAGGATCTCGAGGCACTGTCCAAGGTCTATGCCGAGCGCGCCAGGCAGATCGCGCGTGAGACCGAGACCAACCGCACGCTGTCCTTCGTGCTGACCTGCCTCGGCGGCGTGGCGCTGGCGCTGGTCGTGATCGGCATCATCATCATCGCCCGCTCGATCGCCCGGCCGCTCGCCGCGATCACCGCGACCATCAAGCAGGTCGCCGACGGCGCCGACAACGTCGCGGTGCCGCACTCTGGCCGCGCCGACGAGATCGGGGCGCTGGCCCGCGCCATCGAGGTGTTCCAGGACGCGATGGGACGCAACCGTAACCTCACCTCGCAGGTCTCGCGGGACTCCGCCGCACGCGAGCAGCGCGCGCACCACATCGAACAGTCCGTCGAAGCGTTTCGCGAAGCAATCGGCGCCATCATGCGCGGCCTCAGCGACAACGCCTCCGTCATGCGCGAGACCGCGCAGACCATCACCCGCGTCACGGCGAATGCGAGCAACCGCGCCAGCACGGCAGCGAACGCCACCGAGCAGGCCTCGCACAACGTCACCGCGGTGGCGAGTGCGGCCGAGGAGCTGTCCGTGTCGGTGGAGGAGATCGGCCGCCAGGTGCGACAGAGTGCGGGCGCAGTCAAGCAGACCGGCCAGCGCACCGAGAAATCGATCGCCGAGATCGAGAGCCTCGCCGCCGCCACGCAGCGCATCGACGGCGTGCTGACCCTCATTCAGACGATCGCCGAGCAGACCAATCTGCTCGCGCTCAACGCCACCATCGAAGCCGCCCGAGCCGGTGAGGCCGGCCGCGGCTTTGCCGTCGTCGCCCACGAGGTCAAGGCGCTGGCGGGGCAGACCGCGAAAGCGACCGCCGACATCAGCGAGAACGTCGCCATGATCCAGTCCTCCACCCGCAACGCGGTCGAGGCCGTGCGTGAGATCGGCGGCGCGGTGCGCGAGATCAACGAGGTCACGTCAGCGATTGCCGGCGCCGTCGGCCAGCAGGACGCCGCCACGCGCGAAATCTCCTCCAACGCGCAATCGGCAGCCCAGGGCAACGAGACGCTGGTCGCCAACATCACCTCGCTCCGCGACGCCATCGGCGAGACCGACACGGCGGCCGCCTCGGTGCTGACGGCCGCGAGCAGCCTGACCGCGACAGCGGACACGCTGTCGCGTGAGGTGGAGACGTTCTTCCAGAATTTGCGGTCGGGGTCGGCCGAGAGCCGCGTCGCCAAGGCGGGATAACCGCCAGCGAGGCCGGCGGTGGACCTGCCTCCAATAAAACGTCGAAAACAACCCCATGCACAGTAGACGGGGTGAGCCAGATCAATGGCTTGACCGTCGGCCTCGGCGTCTTGCGGATTTTACGAAATCTATTTGACGCGTCGGGCAAAACACTGGCATGATGTCATCATGGCGGCGGTGCTTCTCCCTGAACCTCACCTCCGGCAGGCGGCAGTTCGTTGGTGGAAGCAAGGCTTGATGAAGAAGAACAATCGCGTGCTGTTTCTCTGCACCGGCAATTACTATCGAAGTCGTTATGCCGAGGAGATATTCAACCATCGCGTCGGGCTCGAAGGGCTGGGTTGGCGCGCCTTCTCGCGTGCCGTCGCCGAAAAACTCTTCCCTGAAAACGTGGGGCCCATGTCGCCCTACACGCTGGAAGCCTTGCAAGCGAAAGGCATCGCGCCGGGAGGTGCTGCGCGAAATCCGGTGCTCTGTACCGTCGATGACTTTGCGGAGGCGGAGCTCGTGGTCGCGCTGAAGGACGCCGAGCATCGCCCCATGATCGAGCACCGCTTTGCCGGCGTCGCCCATCGTGTCGAATACTGGGACGTGGATGATATCGAGTATCTCGATCCCCAGACCGCGCTGGGCAAGATCGACGACCTGGTTGGGCTGCTGATCGGGAGCCTGCAAGGTCGTGCCCGATAACGCGAATACCCACGAGTGCTTCGAAAACGAAAAGCCCCGGCACGGGAGCCGAGGCTTGCGACGCAGCTCGCGTACATCCGGCGAGCCCATCGTCGAGTGGAAGACTAGCAACGGTTTTTGAACGGATGATGACGGGGTTCTCGCCGACAGAATGCGTGGCGGGCGGGAACCACACCGCGCAACAGCCAACCAACGAATCGGCTTCGCCTATTGGGCGCTTTTCCGACATGCCGCAGTGGTCGGACGACCTGCGCAACCGGACATCGTTCAGAACAGCCGCCAAGCCTCAAAATGCCCCCCGGTGCTTGCGCGCACCTGGAAATTCAGTGATGGTCAAGTGCTACGGCTTCCTGCTCCTCGGCAGGAGCGGCTTCATTGGCCCGCACAAATACAAAGCGGGATGTCACGGGGATCTGTGCGTCGGCGCTGCCATCCTGGCCGATGAGAATTAGTCCCGCTCCGCCATTGGCTACATTCAAGATGACAGGCGCGCCCTTCCACGTCCTGATTGGCTCCATTCCGATAATAAGAAATTCACCGATCGGTTGGTCAAAATATTGAAGCCGCAGCTGTGGCCCGATTTCTGCCGCCGCAAGGCCAAAACCCAACTGCTTGGCGCGCGCATAAATGTCCGCCAGCAACGCAGTATCGGTCTGAAAGCCCAGTTCGGCTGCCGACACCGCAAAAAGTTCTACGCTTGTTTTCGTGCTGCGAAGGGTAAAGGTCGGTCGCGCGACAATTTCGCCAGCCAAGTTTCCGATGCCGCAACCTACCGCATCCAATGCGTTACTAAGGGCGAAGAAATTTGCAAACGTCCCGATTTTGATCGTCTTCCACACGGGGACATCGACGGCGGATTTGATTGGGATTTGCGGACTATCAGCTGAGGGAGCTTTCTTGAGCCTCAGGTTCTGCAGGACATCTCGCGCCGTGCATTGAGCTGTGGCTTCGCTCGCGAATAGGAGAGTGCACGCGGTGCAGAGCGTCGCAATAATGAGAATGCTTCTATGGTACCGGCAATTGACGCTGTATGGCATGGCAACTGACTTTCTTGCCACAGCTGTTCGGTCCCAAACGGACCGCTTGCAAAAATGCAACGCACTTACTTGCAGTCAATAGAAGTTAGTCCCGGAAATCCCGCGAAGGTTCAGCGACGATGACGCCGGATGACGTACTCAATCTAGGTCAGCGTGGATGCACTTCTGGCGCAAATCTGCGGCGTCCGCAGTTGGCGGCACATCTCGGACCTCCTGCAATGTCCCACCTCTGCGCTGCTGTTGGGGGCAGAGCAGAAGTCCGATTTAGGACCTGCCAGGTCAGCTTTTAGACCCAGAAGCAGACCAAGGGTGATCGTCCCGACTACCAAGCATAGTATGCGTGGTAACCTAGTCACTGAGTGTTCAGATGGTTCTGGGGAAGGCAGGCACGGCCTGCACTAACCTGCCCTTATGAGAAGGCTCTCATGCGGGATCATGAGAATTTGGTGCTCCGCGCCCTCGAAAGCATGACGCGTCGCTATCCTCACTTTCAACGACGAGCTCTCTTCGTACAATTGAAGTTCAACTGATCAAGTGACCGAGCGTGCAACGTCCGCTTGGGCAAAAGCGGTCCTCGCGGCCCTGGCATGGGACTTCCGCTCTACCCCCGAAACCGGGCCCAACTCGGTCATCTCGCCGGGCGCGGGCAACCAATGCCGCTGGCATTTCGAGGCCGCGTGCTATCGAGACCGCGAAGCCCCACAGCTGGCGCGCTGTACGACTTGCGCCCTGAGAAGGAACAGCCTCAGCATCTGTGTTCTCGTCGACGATCCAGACCACTTCCATCAACGAAGTAGCGCAATGACTGAAGCCGGCGTTGGCTCAGCAGAAAGCATCTCGAGGTACTGGATGATGGCGAGGAGCACACCCACTGCGCAGCCGATCACGAATAGTGCTTTTCGAATTTTCACCATGACACAGCACCAACTAACCAGCGCCACAAGCCAAGGAACGAACCAAATGGGACTCTTTGACGGCCACTTTGAGCCGCAAACCAGCGACGTTTTCAAATTCACGAGAGTTCCATGAGCGAAAATCGGGACGACGCCGGACAATTCACGCCGTGCGCTCGATCGCGAGGAGCGCAATGTTTTCCATGCCCAACTGCCGGCTCACGATGTCATGCCAAGTTGGCAGTCTGAGGCCGTCGATATCGGACCTGCGGGTTTCCGCCCGCTGCCAGTGCAAAGCCGCATCGCTGCAGATCACCTCGATCTCGGCAATGCGTGCTGATGTTTGCGAGGCAGTCTGCCGCCAGCCGTCACGGCTTGCCTGCACCGGATTGACGCAGTCCGCGACAACGACGTGGCCGAGCATGAGATTTTCGGCCGCCAAGGCGTTGGCGATGACGTAACCCATCGGGCCGACGTCATGACCTTCCGCGCATCAATCGCGTCGCGAGAGTGTGGTCTTCCCAGTACCGGGAAGGCCGCCGAAGACAATGAGGATAGCTGCCCGGTCCATCATGCCGGTTGATTGACCTTCGATGCGCGAGACCTCTGCCTCATCGCCTTGTTTTCGAGATAGACTATTCCGTCCGGGGCCGAGCTGTTGACGAATTCAGCCGAAAAGGCGCGCCCGATATTGTCCTGCTCGATCGCGCCAAAAGATCCTGGAACAAGACGCCCTAACCAAGCGACGTATGTCCGCTTTCACTCTAGGCCGTGTGAAAACGCATCTGAGCCAAGGACGCTCAGAATGGTTTTCTCAATCGCCCTCTGCCAGCAGCACCTACCAGTGCGATCGGTTTCCGCGGCGACGAAATCGAGATGGAAATTCCGCTCCTTGATCATTGTGTAGAACATGATCGAATTCTCGCATCTATCACGGGGAGATGATTGATACCAATCAACCCAGAAATAGTCTCGATCTCCCAAACGCGAATACGTCGCAATTACACTCGCGCCGCGGATCGCGATGAACGAACCAACCAGGATACTGCCCCTGTCGATCTTGATAGAGATCAAGGTGCGGGGGCCTGCACGGAATATTGAAGTTCAACGGAACGCGCGACTTGGCGGCGCCACCGAACCATATGGTTTCTTGCCGATGAATCTCGCCCACGCGATCCTTAGTCTTTGCTCATGGCGGAGGTTGACCCGAGCCTTGCTTGCACTCGCCTTGATTGCCACCGCAACCAGGTCGTTAGCCGAGGACGAGGTGAAGATCGGTCCCGCGCAGGTGCAAACCCTTGGCGTTCGCACCGCACATCCGGTCTCGAGCCGAACGGATCAGACACTCCCCTATCCCGCCCGGATCGTTATCCCTACGCCCCAATTGTGGGTGGTGAGCGCACCCGCTGCTGGCATGGTCACCAGCCTGTCGGTCGCACGAGGCGACCGGGTCAATTCCGGCCAACCACTGGTCACGCTCGAGAGTCCGAGCTTCGTGTCACTGCAACGTGACTATCTGCACGCCTTCATGCAGGACGTTCTCGCCGCCCAGCAGCTCAAGCGGAACACCGAATTGTTTGCAGGGAATGCGGTGCCGCAGCGCGTTCTCGAGACCAGTCAGACCGAAGCCCGGCAGGCCAGCATCGTCGTGGCGGAACGACGGCAAATGCTTCGGCTCAGCGGGCTCTCGGACACAGCCATTTCGCGCCTGACCAGCGAGATGGCGATTACGACAGCGCTCACGGTCGCCAGCCCTGAGCAGGCAACCGTGGTTGAAATTGTGGTTTCCCCGGGCCAGCGGGTGGAGCAATCGGCACCGCTGGTCAAGCTCGCACGATTGTCGATCCTCTGGGCCGAGATTGCAATTCCGGCATCGAGCGTCCGCGCCATTCGACCCGGCGCGAGAGTGGAAATCGACGGCTACGCCACCCCGGGCGCGGTCGTTCTGGTTTCGGAAACAACCGAAGCATCAACACAGACCGTTCTGGTACGGGCGGAAGTGCCGAATAGCGGTGAACTGCGTCCCGGGCAATCCACCGCGGTGCGGATCAACTTTCTTTCCGCCGGTGAGAACGCCTGGGAAATCCCCTACAGCGCGCTGGTCCGGCGCGGAGAAGCAGCTTCGGTGTTTGTTGCGATCGAGGGCGGATTTCGCCTGGTGCCGGTGACGCTTCTCGCCGAGGATCAGGACCATGTCGTGGTTTCGGGTGCGATTACGGACAAGGACGACGTGGCCGTCAGCGGCATCTCGGCCTTGCGAGGGATCCTGCAGCGGCTCGGAGCCAGCGAGTGATGCTCGCGCGCCTGGTCGCATTCGCGCTATCGCAGCGCCTGTTCGTCGCCCTGAGTGTCCTTCTGTTGATCGGCGCGGGCATTGTTGTACTGCCGAGTTTGCCGATCGACGCATTTCCAGACGTGTCACCCGTTCAGGTGAAGATCATCATGAAAGCACCAGGTCTCACCCCGGAGGAGGTTGAACAGCGGATCACAGTTCCGATCGAGCTCGAACTGCTTGGATTGCCCAACAAGAAGATCCTTCGCTCGACCACAAAATATGCGCTCGCCGACATCACGATCGATTTCGAGGATGGCACCGATATCTATTGGGCGCGCAATCAGGTTTCGGAACGCCTGTCTAATATCGCGCGTGATCTTCCTGAGGGTGTGACCGGTGGTCTGGCTCCGATCACGAGCCCGCTCGGCGAAATGTTCATGTTCACGATCGACAGTCCCGATCTCTCTCTGGCGGAGCGTCGAACGTTGCTCGATTGGGTGATCCGGCCGGCGTTGCGGACTGTTCCGGGAGTTGCTGATGTCAATTCGCTCGGCGGTCATGTCCGGGCCTTCGAGATCGTGCCGATCAGCGATGCCCTCGCGGCACGCGGCATTTCGTATGACCTGTTTCGGCGAGCAATCGAGACCAATAGTCGCAACGACGGCGCCGGCCGCGTCAACCAGGGCGAAGACAGTGCCCTCGTCCGCATCGAAGGCAGCATTCGCTCGATCGACGACATCAAGGCCATTGTGGTCGACACCCGGGACGGCATTCCGATTCGGGTCAACGACGTTGCCCGCGTTCAGGTGGGTTCGTTGACGCGCTACGGTGCCGTTACGGCTGACGGTTCTGGTGAAACGGTCGAAGGACTTGTGCTCGGCTTGCGCGGTGCCAATGCCGGCCAGCTGGTACGCGACGTCCGCCAGCGTCTGCAGGAGCTCCAAGCATCGCTGCCGAAGAGCGTCTCCATCAACGTGTTTTACGACCGCAGCCGGCTGGTCGGCCGCGCCGTCGGCACCGTTGTCCGGGCGTTGGGAGAGGCCACCGTGCTGGTGGTCGTCCTGCTGCTGTTGTTTCTCGGCAATTGGCGGGCCTCGCTGGTGATTGCCCTGAGCCTGCCGCTCGCGATCATGATCGCGCTGATCGTCATGCGCGCGGTCGGCATGTCGGCCAACCTGATGAGCCTGGGCGGCCTCGCGATCGCCATCGGCATGCTGATCGACGCCCTGGTGGTCGTGGTCGAGAACATCGTGGGTAATCTAAGCAAGGATCCGGAAGGAAAGACGGCGCCGCTCGTCCATATTGTATTCAGGTCAGTCTGCGAGGTTCTGGAGCCGGTTACATCCGGCGTGCTCATCATCATTATCGTCTTCGTGCCGTTGCTGACACTGCAGGGCCTTGAGGGAAAGCTGTTCATCCCCGTAGCGCTCGCAATCATCTTTGCGCTCGCTGGCTCGCTGTTGCTGGCCCTCACGGTTATTCCGGTGGCGACCTCATTTCTTCTCAAGGCGGTCCCGCACCGAGAACCCTGGCTGATCCGAATTGCCTCGCGAGGCTATGCGCCGGCGCTGGGCTGGGCTCTGGCCAATGAGCGCAAGGTGATGGTCGGGGCGGTGGCGGCCCTCGTTGCGGCGGGGTTTGCCTACACCCAGCTCGGCAAGACATTCATGCCAACCATGGACGAAGGCGACATCATCGTCAGCGTCGAGGCTATTCCGTCCATCAATCTCGATCAGGCGAATGCGATCAATACCAGACTTCAAGCTGCCATTCTCGCTGGCGTACCCGACGTCACGGGAATCGTCGCTCGAACCGGATCGGACGAACTCGGCCTCGATCCGATGGGGCTCAATCAGACCGACACGTTTCTGGTCTTGAAGCCGCCCGAGGAAAGAAAGACCCCTGACAAGGCTGCCCTCCTTCAGCAGCTCCGGCAAGTACTCGCCGACTTTCCGGGACTGTCACTTGGGTTCACTCAACCGATCGACATGCGCGTCCAGGAGATGATCAGCGGCGTGCGCGGCGACGTCGCGGTGAAGATCTTCGGTCCTGACATCGCGAAGCTCAACGAGATCGCGAGCAAGCTGTCTGCGATCCTGTCCGGCATCGATGGCGCTGAGGACGTTTACACGACGCTCAACGAAGGCGCGCAATACTATACGGTCTCGGTGAATCGCCTGGAAGCGGGCCGCCTCGGTCTGGCCGTGGATACGATTGCCGCCTCGTTGCGCACCCAGATCGAGGGCCGAACCATCGGCACGGCCCTGGAAGAGGGACGCCGCACCCCGATACTGCTTCGTGGAAGCGAGAAGACCCGCGAGGCGCCTACTTTGCTGACCAATCTGCCCCTGGCGCTGGCGTCGGGGCAGCACGTCGCGCTCTCCCAGGTTGCCCGCATCCATCGGGTTGACGGTCCTGTGAAGATAGACCGCGAGGACGGCGTCCGTATGAGCGTGGTTCGATCCAATGTTCGAGGCCGCGACATGGTGGGCTTCGTCCAGGCTTCGCAGCAGAAGGTGGCCAAGGAACTTGCGCTGCCGCAGGGCTATCGGCTCACCTGGGGCGGCCAGTTCGAAAACCAGCAACGCGCCGCTGCGCGCCTGTCGGTCGTCGTGCCGGTTTCCATCGGGCTTATCTTCGTTCTGCTTTTCACCACCTTCGGCTCAATCCGCCAGGCGCTGATGGTCCTGGTAAACATTCCGTTCGCTCTCATCGGCGGTGTCTTTGCGCTCGTCCTGACGGGTGAGTACTTGTCCGTTCCGGCTTCGGTCGGATTCATCGCCCTGCTCGGCATCGCCGTGCTGAACGGCGTGGTACTGGTCTCCTACTTCAATCAGCTGCGCGCCCATGGCGTTCCGGAGGACCGCATCGTGGTGGAGGGCGCGAAGCGCCGGCTTCGGCCAGTGCTGATGACAGCCAGCATCACCGCGCTCGGACTTGTCCCGTTGCTGTTCGCTTCCGGCCCCGGATCTGAAATTCAGAAGCCGCTGGCCATCGTGGTGATCGGCGGTTTGCTGTCGTCAACACTTTTGACTCTGATACTTTTGCCGATCCTCTATCGCCGGTTCGGCAGCGTCGTGAAGGTGGCCACATGAAAGGTGAACCTGTTTGCTTGACACTGATCGTGGCTCGCAAACTTCGCGAGGAGCTGTTCGATTATCTCAGCGAGCAGCGCGACCTGGTATCCGGATTCACGGCATCCGATAGCGCCGGTCACGGCCCGACGGTACGGCTGCATTCGACGGCCGAGCAAGTCAAAGGTCACGCCGACGAAGTGCTGGTGCGAACCATCCTGGAACGGAAAGACGCCGCGCGATTGCTCGCCCGGCTCAGGACGGCATTCGCAGGAACGAGGCTCGTGTACTGGCTCATGCCAGTCACGGAATTTGGCGTGATTGATGAAGACGAAGATAAAGTTGGTACCTAAGGCATTATACTCACCGGGCCGCAAATCACTGAACGTTTGAAACGCAGCTGACCGGTTACCGCGAGCAGGGCAATCACAAGGATTTGAAACTGGCAAAGAAAGGACGGAGATTGGTCCTGCTTTTTGCCACGAGCCGATCGCGTTTGCCCCGTAGCGCTCCGGCCATGCGGAGAATCGCCCGAACGGTTTCACAGCTGGCGCTATTCAGTGGGAGATCAAGGATTAACTCGTCGCTAACGTTGCGGCAGCACAAACTTCCGCTTTGGGACCGTCCCTATCTCCAACCGGACAAACAGACACGGCCCGCAATGGGTCCAGGAGGATATGCGACATGCTCACTACGAAGCTGTTGATGTCGGGATTGGTTGCGTTCGGCTTGGCTCTAGCACCGACTGGGGTTGCTGCGGCCGAGCCGCACGCTCACGCCGCCGCCGCCGCCGCCGAAATCAAGCTCGACAACGGCAAGAAGTGGCCGACCGACGAGGCCTTGCGGCGGGGAATGGGCGAGATCCGTACGGCAATGGCGGATGCGCTCCCCCTTATTCACGTCAAAAAATTCTCTCGTGGGGCCTTCGATGAGCTGGCCGGACGTGTGCAGGGGCAGATCGATTATGTTACCGCGAACTGCAAGTTGCCCGAGGAGGCCGACCACCAGCTTCACCTCGTTCTCGAACAGATCCTCGACGGCAGTGCCGTCATGAAGGCGGACAAGGGACGCGCCGAGGGCGCCGTCAAGATCGTTCAGGCACTGGAGCTGTATGGCACAAACTTCAACCACGCTGGCTGGAAGCCGGTAAAACACTAGGCCGCCGGTCGCGTCGTCGCAATAGCCTGATGTCGATCAATTGCTTCAGAGCCATCCGGATATGAAGGATCTCCCCGAGACGCAATGGGCCGCGAGCTAGACTAGACGAACAGGCCGGTGCCCGAGGCCGCTTCAACTGGCGACCTCATTCCCTTGAAGATCAGAGGTACCGTCCGCTTCTGTGAAGGTTTGCGGATGCCGGCCCCATGACGGTGGCGCGGCGCACACCGGGGCCGGCGTACGCAAACCTCCAAAGGAGGAAACCGCGGGAGGGGCACGTGGGTGGCGCGGCGTGGGCTATGGGGATTTGAGTGCCGCGGATGAGGTGGGTGAATGGAGTCGAGGCGCTCCAGCAAGCCGGTGGACGGTGAAACGGCTGCTGAATGAGCGGCGGGTCGCGTCGAACTCGGTAAGTTGTCGGACGATTTGTGACGACAGGCGGATATCTGGGCGCGCTCTGCCGTGGCCGGTCGAGAGGCAGCGAGTGCGATGATCGGATTTTCGGGGCGGTGACGCGGTCATGAGGTGTCGACCCTGATTACGATCGTTGGAGCTGTTGGCCGATGCCGTGGCGTTGCACCGCGTTCGAAGACCTCGATGATGATCATGCGGCCGCCGCAGCATGGACAAGTCGGCTTGCCGGGATCGACGGCGGCACCGGTGGGCTCGGCCTGGGAGTTTGAAACGGCGAGCAACTCGCGCGCCCGCGCGATGTTGTCGGCGCGGGTGCCGCTGGCGAGCAGGCCGTAGTGACGGATGCGGTGGAAGCCGTGCGGCAGGACGTGGATCAGGAAGCGGCGGATGAACTCGTCGGTGTCGAGTGTCATGACCTTTTGGCGGTCGCGGCCTTCGGCACGATAATCCTTCCATCGGAAGGTGACGCCGGTGCGATCGCAGGCGATCAGCCGGCTGTTGGCGATGGCGACGCGATGGGTATAGCGCGACAGATAGGCCAGCACGGCCTGTGGCCCGCCGAACGGACGCTTGGCATAGACCACCCATTCGGTTCGGCGTAGCGGAGCCAGATACGCCGCGAACGCCTGCGGGTCGGCAAGAGCTGCGTGATTGCCGAAGAACTTCAGGCGGTTGGCCTGGTATGCGGCGAGCATCCTCTCCAGGAACAGCCGTCGGAACAGGCGCGAGAGCACGCGCACCGGCAGAAAGAAGCCGGGCCGGCACGCCACCCAGCGCTCGCCGTCGGGCGAGATGCCGCCGCCCGGCACGATCATGTGAACATGCGGGTGATGGGTCATGGCCGAGCCCCAGGTGTGCAGCACGGAGGTGATGCCGATCCTGGCGCCCAGATGCTTCGGATCGGCGGCGATCGTCAGCATCGTCTCGGCCGAGACCTTGAACAGGAGATCGTAGACCACGGCCTTGTTCTGGTAGGCTATGTCGGCGATGGCCGCCGGCAGCGTGAACACCACGTGATAGTACGGCACCGGCAACAGATCGGCCTCGCGCGCGGCGAGCCATTCCTTCGCCGCGGCTCCCTGGCACTTCGGGCAGTGCCGGTTGCGGCAGGAGTTATAGGCAATTGTCGTATAGGCGCAGTCTTCGCAGCGCGCGACATGGCCACCGAGGGCCGCCGTGCGGCAGCTCTCGATCGCCGACATCACCTTCAGCTGCTCGAGGCTGACATGGCCGGCATTGGCTCTGCGCCATGCCGGTCCACGGTCGCGGAAGATATCCGCGACCTCCAAAGCCGGGCGCGACATAAGCGCCTCGGCGTCAGCCGGGCGGCCGGGTCTCCTTGAGCTTGAGCGCGATGTGCTCCAGCGGACTCATGACCTCGCTGATGGTCTTGGTGGCGACACGGGTATAGAGCGCCGTGGTGTCGAGCTTGGCGTGACCGAGCAGCACCTGGATGACGCGGACATCGATGTTCTGCTCAAGCAGGTGGGTGGCAAAGCTGTGCCGCAAGGTGTGCAGCGAGACGCGTTTTTTGATCTCTGCCATCTGGGCAGCGGCGTGGCAGGCGCGATTGAGCTGGCGTGTGGTCATCGGCTGCGCCGGATCGCGACCCGGAAATAGCCAACCCCGGGGCCGCGCCGCCCGCCACCAGGTGCGCAGTAGATCGAGCAGGCTCGGCGAGAGCATGACGTTACGGTCCTTGCCGCCTTTGCCCTGCTCGACGCGAATGATCATTTGCTTGCTGTCGATGTCGGAGACCTTGAGGGAGATGACCTCGGTGGCGCGCAGGCCGGCGCCGTAGGCCACGCTCAGCGCCGCCTTGTACTTTAGCCCGGGTGCGGCATCGAGCAGCCGCGCCACTTCCTCCGGAATGAGCACCACCGGCAGCTTGCGCGGCTCGTGGATGAAATGCGCGTGCTCGACGATATCGTAGCGCCTGAGCGTGACCCTGAAAAAGAAACGCAACGTCGATACGGTCTGGTTGATGGTCGGTACACCAACGCCGCTCGTCGCCAGATGCAGCTGATAGCGACGCACGTCCTCGAAGCTCGCCATATCGGGTGATCGCCCGAGGAACGCAGCGAAGTTCTTGACCCTCTGCAGGTAGTCATGTTGGGTCTTCGGCGCCAACTTCCGGATCGTCATGTCTTCGATCATGCGCCGGCGTAACGGGCTCATTGCCTGGTCGGTCATGGGGAGGCTCCTGTCTGGAGGGAGGGTTGCAACTCCTCATCTTCAGACAGGACGCGCCTCTTATCTCTCCCCACCCCGCGCGCCTGGCGGAGGAGCCCTACCGCGCGAGCGGTTTAGTCCTTTGAGGGGCAACGGACGTGCCCTGCAAGCAGGGACACTTCCGAGTTCGACCCTTCAACGGACGTCACATCAGTGAGCAGTCTCTAGGAGTGTCACGGCCCTACCCCATCACCCCGCCCCGCTTGATCAGCTCCTTGCCGACCGCGGCGAGATGAACCTGGTCCGGGCCGTCGCCGATGCGGATGAAGCGGGCGTAGACATAGGCGCGCGCGAGGAACGTGTCCTGCGAGACGCCCGCAGCGCCGTGGATCTGGATGGCGCGGTCGATGACGCGGGCGGCCATGCTGGGCACCACGATCTTGGCGGCCGCGATCAGGTCGCGCGCGGCCTTGTTGCCTTCGCGGTCCATCCTGTCGGCGGCCTGCAAGGTCAACAGCCGCGCCTGCGCTATCTCGCAGAATGAGTGCGCGATGTCCTCTCGCACCGAGCCCTGCTCGGCGAGCGGCTTGCCGAAGGCTGTACGTGACACGGCGCGCTGGCACATCAATTCCAGCGCGCGCTGGGCGCAGCCGATCAGTCGCATGCAATGATGGATGCGGCCGGGGCCGAGCCGGCCCTGCGCGATCTCGAAGCCGCGGCCCTCGCCGAGCAGGATGTTCTCGGCCGGCACGCGAACGTTCTCGTAGACGATCTCGGGATGGCCGACTGGCGCGTCGTCATAGCCGTAAGTGAGCATGTCGCGGACGATGCGCACGCCGGGCGTCGCCTTCGGCACCAGGATCATGGATTGCTGGCGATGGCGGTCGGGATCGTCGGGCGCGGTCTTGCCCATCACGATCAGGATCTCGCAATCCTCGTTCATCGCGCCGGAGGTGAACCATTTGCGGCCATTGATGACGTAGTCGCCGCCATCGCGTTTGATCTCGCACTGGATGTTGGTGGCATCGCTGGAGGCGACCTGCGGCTCGGTCATCGAGAAGCCGGAGCGGATCCGCCCGTCCAATAGCGGCTTCAGCCAGCGCGCCTGCTGCGCTTGCGTGCCGTAGTTTGCGAGTACCTCCATGTTGCCGACATCGGGCGCCGAGCAGTTGAACACCTCGGGCGCCCAGAGGATGCGGCCCATGATCTCCTTCACCGGCGCATATTCGAGATTGGTGAGGCCCGGCCCGTGCTCGCCAGAGAGAAACAGGTTCCAGAGCCCCTGCTCGCGGGCCAGCCGCTTCAGGTCCTGCAAGACGGCTGGCGTCCTGTAGCGTGCGGCTTCGGGCTGCACCTGCTCGTAATAGAGTTCCTCGACCGGCTCGACATGCGTCCGCATGAACTGGCGGACGCGCTCCTGGAGCTCCAGCGAACGTGCGGAGTGTTGAAAGTCCATTGGTGTCTCCCGTTCGCTGGTCGCGCGCGTCAAGTGCCGCGCAACAGCTCGCTCGCCACGACCCAGTCGTTGCCGTCGAACTGGAGCATATAGCCGTCCTTGATCGGGCGGAAATCCTGCGGCGTGGTGTTGAGCGTGATGCCGGGCAGCAGCAGCGACAGCGGCACGTTCTTCAGGTTCGCCGCCTGCGCCATGATGTTCTCGCGCGTCAGATTGTCCTTGCACTGCTTCAGCACGACCACCAATGCCTCGGCGACCGTATAGCCGTAGAGCGCGGCGACATTGTTGATGTCGGCATTGGGCAGGCGCCGCTTCATGAAGTCGATATAGGCCGACATCGCCGGATCGTCCTTCGGCTCGGCCGTGAACGGCTTGAGCGAGCCGAGCGACAGCACGCCCTTGCCGGCATCGAGGCCGGCCGGCACCATCACGGTTGCCTTGTTGGCGCAGCCCGAGGCGAGGAAGCGCGTCGGCTGCCAGCCGACCTCATGGGCTTTGCGGATCGCCTGCGCACAGGCACGCGGCGTCACCGAATAGATCATGAAGACGTCGGCCTTGGTGTTGGCCAGCGTCAGCACCTGGGAGTCGATTGTGGGATCGGCGACCTCGAAGCTCGAGGCCATCGCGATCGCCTTGTCGGCATCGGCGCCGAGCGCCTCCCTGACGCCGCGCAGATATTCCTTGCCGGCGTCGTCGTTCTGATAGAGCACGGCGAACCGCGCATTCGGGTTCTTGGCGCGGGCATAGGCGACGTCGATCGCGGCCTCGCTGGTGTAGTTCGGCGCCCAGGGCAGTGCCATCGACCACGGCATGTTGGCGGGGTCGTTCCACTTCGAGGCCGAGCTGATCAGGAACAGCTGCGGCACCTTGTTGCTGTTGAGGTATTTTGCGATCGCCGAGCTCGGCGCGGTGCCCATGGTCGCGAAGATGAAGGCGACGCCGTCGCCCTCGACCAGCCGCCGTGCGGCTTCCATGGTCTTGGGCGGCGAGAAGGCGTCGTCCAGCGACAAGAGATTGAGCTTGCGGCCGTTGACGCCGCCCTTCTCGTTGATCTCGTCGAAATAGGCCGTGAGCACCCGGCCGGTGATGCCGAGCGGCGACGCCGGCCCGCTATAGGGCATGGTGTTGCCGATCTTGATCTCGGTGTCGCTGACGCCGGGACCGTAGGATTTTTGCGCGGCGACGGGCGTGGACAGACAGGCAGCAGCCAGCGCTGCGGCCAGGGCCAAAGCGGCTTTCATGGTTTCTCCCCGGTGATGATCGTCCGCGCGGCGCGACCGTGCGGCGTGCTGCTTTTTTTGTCAGCGTGTCAGATCAGCGGAGTTCGCCAGGACGGTCTTGCGTCGAGTTGCTGGTTTACCCCGCGCTTCGCCGCGAGCCCGCGTAGGAGCGTCGCAGCAAGGCGAACAGACTGCCGCCAGTTACCGCGCCAAGCAGATAGACCACAATAGTGTGGACCGCGAGCGGCAGGCTGACGTTCATCTTGAAAAACGAGATCGTGACCGACTCGAGATTCTGCGCGGCGAAGATCACCGTGACGGCAGCGAGCAGAACGATGATGGCGAGATGAACCCAGCGCATGAATGATCCCCTCCGGCGACGCGGACGCCGTAACCAGACTGATCGCTTACCGCGCGCCTAATGCGCGATGAAATGAGGATGAATTCATCATCGCGCCTTAGGTTGTTGTTTGAGCACGATCTTTTCGGAAAACCGCTTCGCTCTTTTCCGGACCATGCTTTAGTGCCGTCGCCGCAGGCTGAGGCCGAGGCTAATCCAGCCGGTGCCCGCCATGATCAGGTCGATGCCGAGGAACAGCCCGAGGATGTAGACGCTGTTGACCGGCCAGCGCGCGACGATCAAGAGGCCGAGCAGCAGCGTGATGGCGCCCGACAGCGCCACCCACACCCACGGGCTCTCGCGCTTCATGCTGAAAGCGAGAAACAGCCGGACCGCGCCCGACGCGATCAGCGACGCGCCCAGAAACAGCGTCAGCAGCACTGCCGCGAACAGCGGGTTGTCGAAGGTGAGCAAGCCGGCGATGACATAGAGCGCGCCGAGCAGCGCCCAGATCAGGAACTTGCCCCAGCTCTTCATCTGGAAGGCGCCGATGATTTCGGCAGCACCGGCAACGATCATCATCGCGCCGACCACGATCACGCTTGCCACCGTCGCCATCACGACGCTGCCGAGCGCGACGAAGCCGGCGACGAGGTAGACCGCGCCGAGGGCAACGATCCAGCCCCATTTGGCGTGCAGCGCGGCAACGCCTGATCCCAGGCTCAGGTTTGGAGACGTATCCGATGCACTTGTCATGACGCTACTCCTGCATGCGAAGCCCCAGAGCACAGCTCAGGATAGCACGAACCGCGCCCCGACAACAGCCAGCAGAGCAGCCCCGGCGACAGCCAACCTTGACGCAAATCAAGCGTGCGACCGCTCCATGTCGAGCTCGGCCTTGAGACATTCGAGATCGCGATAAATTGAGGCGACCGCGAGCACGCGGCTGCCCTTGCGGTACTTCAACAGGCAATCCTTATCCGAGATGCTGCCGTCGATCGCGATGTCATCAAAGCTCTCGGCGTGGCCGACATAGTTGATCGGCACGTCGTAATGCTGGCTCCAGAAGAACGCCACGGCGTCGAAGCGCTCGCGCCGGCCCATCATGTTGCGCGCGGCGGTCTGGCCCTGACGCTCGGCCACCACCCAGTGCTCGACGCGGATGTTCTGCCCCGAATGTCGATCGGGCCAGCGCGCGATGTCGCCGGCGGCGAAAATGCCGGGTGCGCTGGTCTCGAGATATTCATCCACGCTGACGCCGCGATCGGTGGCGAGGGCCGCCTGCTCGGCCAGCGCCAGGCGCGGCTTGACGCCGATGCCGGCGACGACGAGGTCGGCCTCGATCACGCTGCCGCTCTTCAGCGTGGCACGCGCGCCTTCGAGCTTCTCCACGGTGTCCTCGAGATGAAACTTCACGCCGTTCTCCTCATGCAGCGCGCGAATGAAGTCGCCCATCTCCGGCCCGAGCACGCGCTGCATTGGCCGCTCGTCCGGCGCAACCACATGCACTTCGAGCCTGCGCGCCCGCAAGGAGGCCGCAACCTCGAGGCCGATGAAGCTCGCGCCGATCACCAGCACGCGCCTGGCGCTGCCGGCGGCCCTGATGATGGCGCGGCTGTCGGCGACCGAGCGCAGGGTGTGGACATGCGGCTGGTCCGCGCCCGGGATCTGGAGTTTTACGGGCTCGGCGCCGGTCGCCAGCAGCAGCCGGTCGAAGGCAAGCCTGTCGCCATTCCCCAGCGTCACGCTGCGCGCCTTCGGATCGAGCGCTGAGACGTTCGTGTTCAGCCGGAGGTCGATGCCGGCGTCCCGATAATAGCCCTCGTCCCGCAGCGGCAGCCAGTCCTCCGGCGCGCTGCCGGCGAGATAGTCCTTGGAGAGATTGGGCCGGTCGACCGGCATCGCGCCGTCACTGCTGAGCATGGCGATGGCGCCGCGAAATTCCTCGCGGCGGAGCGTCTCGGCCGCCGCGAAGCCCGCCGCACCGCCGCCGACTATGACGAATTTTTCCTGGGTCGGGGCGCTGCGATGAGCCGCTGACGGCTTCGGCGCCTCGCGCTTGCGCTGAACGATGATCCTGTCGCGATCGCGCGTCACCTCCCACACCGCCAGCGCGTTCAGCGCCGGCGGACGCGTCGCCTCGCCGGTGCGCAAGGAGAAACAGGCATGATGCCAGGGGCAGCGGATGGTGTCGCCGACCACCAGCCCTTCGGCAAGCGGCCCGTGGTAATGGCTGCACGACGGCTCGATCGCGAAGACCTCGCTGCCGGCCTTCACGAGCAACACGTCTTCGCTCGCCGACATGGCCGAGCAATTTGCTGTCCTTGAACTCGGCGAGCGACACGCCCTTGGTCAGGTCGGGACCACTCGGCTTTTTGTCATCGGTCATGGCATTGCCTCCTTGCGGATCAGTCGTCCGAATTGGCCAGCCCCAGCAATTCCTGGCGCGTCAGCGCATTGTCGCGGAACACGCCAAGCATGCGGCTGGTGACGAGATCGGTCCCCGGCTTGTGCGCGCCGCGCGTGGTCATGCAGTGATGCGTCGCCTTGATGATGACGCCGACGCCTTCGGGCTTGAGCACGTCGTTGATCGTGTTGGCGATCTGCGCGGTCATCTTCTCCTGGATCTGGAGACGCTTGGCGTAGATGTCGACAAGACGGGCGAGTTTTGAGATGCCGACCACACGCCCTTGCGGGATATAGGCGACCCAGGCGCGTCCGACGATCGGCGCCATGTGGTGCTCGCAATGGCTTTCGAAGCGAACGCCGCGGAGGACGATCATCTCGTCATAGCCTTCGATCTCCTCAAAGGTCTTTTGCAGGATCTCGGTCGGATCCTGCGCATAGCCGGAGAAGTATTCCTCGAAGGCACGCGCGACACGATCCGGCGTGTCGCGCAGACCATCGCGCGCGGGATCATCGCCTGTCCAGCGGATCATGGTCCGGATCGCCTGCTCGACCTCCGCCCTGTCAGGCCGTTCGCTCGGCGCCTCTGCGACCGCGACACGTTCCAGCCTGCGCGCTTGTGACTTCATCGAAAACCTCCCCTGCAACGAGCCGCTGACGGAAGCGGCCCCACAGCTTGGACGGCTGCAATCGGAAAAGGTTCCCGAGATCAGGGAAAATCGGAAGGGCGGCCGATCGTCCACTAGTGGGGCAGGAAACCCGGCTCTACGAGGCCGCTTTCCGGACATCGAGCACGGCCTGCACCCATTCTGCCGGCCGCTCCTGCGGCAGATTGTGGCCGGCGCCGGTGAACACGCGCCGCTCGAAAAAGCCCTCGAATTTGCGCGCGTGATGCGCGGTGCCGGGATTGACGCCGTCGCTGTCGCCGTCGATCGCAATCGCGGGGACGCGGACCGGCGGCTGGGCTGCAAGCTTCGCCTCGATTCCCGCATAGGCGGGATCGCCTTCGACCAGCGCGTAGCGGTGGCGATAGGAATGGATCACGACATCGACGAAATCAGGATTGTCGAAGGACACCGCGCTTCGCTCGAACGTCGCGTCGTCGAAGGCCCATTTCGGCGACCACATCGCCCAGAGCTGGCGGGCAAAACCGCGGCGATTGCGCTCCAGTGCGCGACGGCCGCGCTCGTTGTGGAAGAGATATTGGTACCAGAGCGCGGCTTCCTCCGGCGGCGAGGCCGGCTCCATCGCGCGCGCGATGTTCTGGATGTTGTAGGAATTGCCGGAGACGAGCCCGACCACGCGCTCGGGATGCAGCACCGAGACCACGCAGGCCGCGCGCCCGCCCCAATCATAGCCGCCGACGACTGCGCGCGCGATGCCAAGCGCATCCATGAAAGCGAGGAGATCGGCGCCCAACGCCGCCTGCTCGCCGGAGCGCAGCGTTCCCGCGGATCGGAAGCGCGTCGGCCCGTAACCGCGCAGCCACGGCACCAGCACTCGCGCGCCGGCTTGCGCGAGGATCGGCGCGGTTTCGCCATAAGCATTCACGTCATAGGGAAAGCCGTGGCCCATGATGCAGGGCCAGCCATCCGGCGCGCCGTAGTCGAGATAGGCGATGTCGAGGATGTCGGTCGTGACGGATTTTTGTTGCATGCGACCTTTCCGGCATGGCTGAGCCGCAGCTTAATCCTGCCGGGCGGGTCCGCTCAAGCCGTCAGGCGGTGTCGGAGGGCGAGTGCCGGCAGCAGTCGGGGCCGGAACGCGGGGAGAGCCTGAACAATGCGTGATAGATCGCGTGGATCTTGCCGCGATCCAGAACCAGCGCGCTATTTCTGCGGTCCGGACAGCGAGATGTCGCGTTCGGCGCGGAAGACGTTGCTGTAGAGATTGGCGATCCACTGCCGGCCGATCTCGGTCTTGTTGAGATAGCCGATCTCGGTCTGGATGTGCGGTGCGACGCTATTCCAATAGAATTGCGGATAGCGATTCACGATGTCGGCGGGCGAGTCGTAGCCGAGTTGGCGGTTCATGCCGACCTCCTCGAACTCGTAATAGAGCGCGTTGGCCTTGCGCAGATAGTTGGGATCTCCGAGTTGCCCGATGAAGTCGGCGGCGCGCAGGATCGAGGCGTCGTTGTCATAGTCATGGCCTTCCCGGGCCGGAAACCGCGTGCCCTCGATGGCGCGGGCAATGCGTTCCTATCGAGCGCCGGAATTGTCGCAGCCGCCGCGTCACATAAAGCTTCGACCGATCGACGTGATACATCATCAGGCTGGCATCCGATGCCCCGCGCGGCAGTGAGACCTTAGTGCCGACCGCATCGATCACGAAGCCGTCCTCGTCATCCTCCTCGAACAGGCCGCGCACATAGCCGATGTCATGGGCAAGACAGGCGATCAGGACATGAACGTAATCCTCCGCCTCCAGGTGGGTGTGGAGATATCGGCCACTGAGGATGGAATGGCCGGCCAAAGTCACCAGCATCGTGTGCTCGATATTGTGATAGAGCGCATCGCTATTGCCGATGCATTCCATCGTGGTGCGGGTCGCGCTCTCGATGATGTTTGCTGCAGAATCGCCGTACCGCCGACGCATGAACGAGCCCAGCATCTTCTCCAGGGATTCGGCCGCCAGTCTCGGTAACGTCATCATGGATGCGGCCCCGTCTGTCGGTGGTGTTCCACGCCACCTCCCGACGTCTCATTCTCGTCCTCGACACAAGGTCAGCATAGCCCAATCTGGGCCGGCTGACCAAACCCCGGAACGAAAATTCGGAAATATGTTGCGGTCCCCGCCTCGCAACATTACGGTTGCGGTCACAGTTCGATGCACCCTGCGGCCAGGCCATGCAGGGACTGCTCAACGGCCGAAGGCGGCAGGAGTTCGCTTTATCGGATTTTTATGAGACGGACGGCGAGAGCGGGAAGCGCGCCGCGGTCCAGCGCAGCCGCCTGCACCTTTCTGCGAACGACGGCGTCAATTCCCGCGTGCAACACGCCCGAGCATGGCGTCGAACGCGACCTTGACCCGCAACGCTTCATAGTGCAACGCGCCAAAGACCTGCTCGGGCGCGCGCAGGAAGCGCTCCTCCTAGACGAAACAAATTTCTCGCAATTGGACGCCTTCGTTCACGGAACGAGGCGGTAGAATTACGGTCCTTCGACCAGCAGCACATCGACGGCGACGCCCAGCTTCTGCTTCGGCGAGCCGACGATGATGCCGTCGACCGGGGAGACATCGGAGAAATCGCGGCCGACCGCCAGCACGATGTGGTCGTTGGCGACCAGGAGATCGTTGGTCGGATCGAAATCGACCCAGCCAAGCTCCTCTCCGCACCACAGCGACACCCAGGCGTGCGTGGCGTCGGCGCCCTGCAAACGCGGCTGGCCCGCCGGCGGAATAGTGCGCAGATAGCCGCTGACATAGGCCGCAGGCAGTCCGAGCCCGCGAAGCCCTGCGATCATCACATGGGCAAAATCCTGACAGACGCCGTGGCGCTTGTCGAAGACCTCGTTGAGCGGGGTCGAGATCACCGTCGCCTTGGGATCGTAGCGAAACTCGGTGCGGATGCGATGCATGAGATCAACCGTACCGGCCAGGATGCCCGCACCGGGCGCAAAGCTCGTCGCCGCATAGGCGCTGACCGGAAGCAGCACCGGCACCAGCGGGCTCGCGAAGACATAGCCGACCGGCGAAGCCGGCCCGAGGCTTGTCGCCTCGAACGCAATCTCGCGGATGCTCTCCCAGGACGGACTGACGGCGTCGCGCGCGGGCGGCTTGCGCGAGACCGACACGCGCGAGCGCGCGTCGATCCGCAAATTGCGATGCGCGGCCTCGATCACGATGCTCTCGGTCAGCGTGCCGAAGAAATCGCGTCGCGCGTTACGCTCGGCCGGACGCGGACAAATCTCGACATTGTGCGAGATCAACTGCTGGCCACCTCCGCTCTTCGGCTCCAGCCGTAGCGTGCAGCGCGCGAAGCTGACCGGGCTCTCGTACTCGTAGGTGGTGACGTGACGGATGTCGTAGATCACGCCAGCCCCGTCAGCTTTTCCGGCCGGCTCGCGTTCGGACCGTGCGGGAAGTAGTGCAGCCCGATCGCTTCGGCGAGACTGAGCAGGTCCTGCTCCAGCGAAAACAGCGTCTTGACCTCGAGCTTCTCGGCTTCAGCCGTGGCCAGCATCGCCTGCACCGCCACCGCAAGCCGCTGCGGCCGCTCGATCAGGCCGAGCTCCTTCAGGCTCGGCAGCACGGCGATGTGCTCGTTCAGCGTCGTCACCTGGAACGCCACCGAACGCGGATTGTAGGGATCGAGCACGGCGAGGTCGCGCACCGGGGCCAGGATCGGCGCCAGCAGATAGCGCGAGCGGTAGGTGATCTGGGAATCCACCAGCGTCAGCAGGATATCGAGATCCTCCTCGCCGGCCTCGTCATAGGCGAACTGGCGCGCGAAGCGCGCGGTGTTGATGGCGCGCTCGGTGCGACGGCCGACATCGAGGAAGCGCCAGCCGGCCGCGCGGTTCATGTTCTCCTGCGCAAGGCCTGCGAAGCTCGCGAGCTCCCGCAAGGTCAACTCGGCAACACTCAGCACGCTGTCGTCGCCCTCGACCTCGTAGGCCAGCCGATCGGCGATCTCGGTAATGACCTGCCAGGCGTCGGGCGACAACCGCTCGCGCAAGGAGGTCGCCGTGCGCTGTGCCGCGCGCACCAGCGACAACGCCGAGCCGAAACGCTCCGCACTCTGCAACGCTTCAGCGGCGATGCGCCCGGGGGCCGCGCGCGAGGCCTGCGAGATCGCGCCCCAGGACACCAGCAGGCGCTGGATGCGTTCTGCCGATTGCAGCGAGGCCGCGGTGCCCTTGTTGGGGCCGCTTGGCGAGCCCAAAGCGCGCACCAGCCGCAATGTTGCTTCGGCGCGTTCGAGATAGCGACCGAGCCAGAACAGATTGTCGGCGGCACGGCTCGGCAGCACGCCGGCGATGCGGCGGATCCGCACCTTGTCGGTCGCCGGCAGCAGCGACGCGGTGGCGACCTTCTTCTCGGAGACGACCCAGACGTCGGCGGCGCGGGCACCGTCGCCCATCGACACCGCACGCGCGTCCGCCCGCTCGGCGATCCGGCAGAAACCACCGGGCATGATGGCCCAGCCGTCCGACGTCGCTGCCGCGAACACACGCAGCACGAAGGGACGCGGCGTGAGCTGCCCCTGCTCCCAGACCGGCATGGTCGAGAGCCGCACCACCTCCTGGCCGACATAATCCATGCCGCGCGCGCTGATGGAATCGATCAAGCGCCGGCGCCCGCTGGCGTCGAGCTCACTCGCCAGCACCGGGCCGCTGCTGTCGAAGCCGGGAACGCCGCGCCGATAAGCACCTTCGATCGCGACCTCGTCGAGCCGCGACAACACCTCGTCACGCGCCGAGCGCTGACCGCACCACCAGGTCGCGATGTGCGGCATCTTCAGCTCTTCGCCGAGCAGGCGGCGGCTCAAGGCCGGCAGGAAACCGAGCATCGCGCGCGCCTCCAGCACACCGGAGCCCGGCATGTTGGCGATGACGACGCCGTCCTTGCGCAGCACGTCGATCAGGCCGGGCACACCTAACCGCGAGGAGGCATCGAGCTCGAGCGGATCGAGCGAGTTGGAATCGACGCGGCGGAGCAGCACGTCGAGCCGCTTCAGCCCCGCGACGGTACGGATGTGGATGCGATTGTCGCTGACGGCGAGATCGTCGCCCTCGACCAGCAGGAAGCCGAGATAGCGCGCAAGCGTCGCGTGCTCGAAATAGGTCTCGCTGAAACTGCCGGGCGAGAGCACGCCGATCCGCGGCTCGTCGCGATCAGCACGCGCGCGAAGGCTATCGCGAAACGCCTCGAAGAACGGCGCGACGCGCGGGACGTTCATCGACTTGTAGAGATCAGAGAAGGCGCGCGACAGCACCAGGCGATTCTCGAGCGCATAGCCCGCCCCCGACGGCGCCTGCGTGCGGTCACCGAGCACCCACCAGCGGCCATCGGGCCCGCGGCCGACATCGGCGGCATAGAGCGAGAGGTAACGCCCGCCAGGCGGCGGCACGCCACAGACCGGACGGAGATATTCGGGAGTGCCGGCGATCGCGCCCGCGGGCAGCGCGCCTTCCGCAACCAGCTTCCCCTCGCCATAGATGTCGCGCAGCACCAGTTCCAAAAGCTCGGCACGCTGGGTGATGCCGGCGGAGAGCTGCTTCCAGTCGGCCTCGTCGATCAGCAGCGGCAAATGGCTGAGCGACCACGGTCGCTCGGCGGTGTCGCCGGGCGCGCGGTAGGTGACACCGGCCTCGCGCAGATGGCGGTCGGCCATGCCGAAGCGCCGCTCGACCTCATCAGGCGCGAGCGCACCGAAGGCATCGAAGAAGCGGCTCCAGACCGCGCGCGGGGCGCCGTCGGGCCCCAGGAATTCGTCGGGAATGCCGGGCAGGCGGCGATAGTCGCGGACCCATTGCGCGAGGCGGCGCTGGCCTTCGCGCTGACTTTGCGCCTTACCCGCCTTGTCGTCCTGTTCGGCTGCGCCCTCGCCCATGCGCGTCTCCCTGCCCCGCCATCATCCTCATTGCAGGAGCGGCGTCCGCAAGTCGAGGGTCAGCGGAAACTCATTTGTGCGTTCCTCGGGCGGCGGCTGCATCAGGCCGGGCGTGTGGCCGTGGTCCTGGAAGCGCGCCAGCCGCCGCGCCTCGGCCTCATAGGTGTTGACGGGCTTGGTGTCGTAGCTGCGGCCGCCGGGATGGGCGACATGGTAGACGAAGCCGCCGAGCGAGCGGCCGTTCCAGGTGTCGATCAGGTCAAACGTCAAGCGGCGCGTGGACCGGAATGGTCGGATGCAGGCCGGATGCCGGCTGCCAGGCCTTGAAGCGGACGCCGGCCACGGCCTCGCCCGAGCGGCCGGTCGAGGTCATCGGCAGGCGGCGGCCGTTGCAGGTCACGATATGGCGGCCCTCGACGAACCCCTCCGCCTTCACCTGAAGCCGTTCGACGGAAGAGTCGACATAGCGCACGGTGCCGCCGGCCGCGCCTTCCTCGCCGAGCACGTGCCAAGGCTCCAGCGCCTGGCGCAATTCCAGCGTGACGCCGCCATGGTGGACGCGGCCGAAGGCGGGGAAGCGGAATTCGAGCTGCGGCCAGAACCATTCCGGCTCGAAGGCGTAGCCGGAGTGCTTGAGATCGGCGAGCACGCCCAGAAAATCTTCCCAGATGAAATGCGGCAGCATGAAGCGATCGTGCAGCGCCGTGCCCCAGCGCACGAACTTACCTGCCTGCGGCTCGCGCCAGAACTTTGCGATCAGCGCGCGGATCAGGAGCTGCTGCGCCAGCGACATGCGGGCATCGGGCGGCATTTCGAGCGCGCGGAATTCGACGAGGCCGAGCCGGCCCGTCGGTACTGTCCGGCGAATAGAGCTTGTCGATGCAGATTTCGGCGCGGTGGGTGTTGCCGGTGACGTCGACGAGCAGATGCCGGAACAGGCGGTCGACCAGCCACAGCGGCGCCTGGTAGCCCGGCGGCGGCACGTGCGAGAGCGCGATTTCGAGCTCGTAGATGCTGTCATGGCGCGCTTCGTCGATGCGCGGCGCCTGGCTGGTCGGGCCGATGAACAGACCCGAGAAGAAATAGGACAGCGACGGATGCCGCTGCCAATAGAGCACCAGGCTCTTCAACAGATCCGGCCGGCGCAGGAACGGCGAGTCTGCGGGCTGGAGCCGCCGAGCACGACGTGATTGCCGCCGCCGGTGCCGGTGTGGCGGCCGTCGACCATGAATTTGTTGGCACCGAGCCGTGTCTTGCCGGCGTCCTCGTAGAGCCCGCGGTGATGTCGACCGCCTCGCGCCAGTTCTTTGCCGGATGGACGTTGACCTCGATCACGCCGGGGTCAGGCGTCACCTTGATGACATCGACGCGCGGATCGAACGGCGGCGGATAGCCCTCGACATGGACCTGGAGCTGCATCTCCTCGGCGGTCGCTTCGACGCGCTGCGACCATCTCGAGATAATCCTCGAGTTTGCTCGACCGGCGGCATGAAGACGCAGAGCACGCCGTCGCGGACTTCGACCGACATCGCGGTGCGGACCGCGGACGGACGTGTTGAGCTGCTCGGGCGCGACCCGCTCCGGCGATTCCGGACGCGCCGGGAGGCTGAACACCGGCAGCTTGCCGCGGGCCTCCATCGGGTCCCGCTCGACGATGTAGGGATATTGGTTGGGCGGGACGTAGCCGAGCGAGTCGAGCGGCAGGCGCAGGCCGAGCGGTGAATCGCCCGGCGTCAGGAACAGATGATTGCGCCGGAGAGTCCAGCGCTCGCTGCGCCAGCGCGGCGCCGCGTTCCAGCGCTGCACCGGCAGCACAAAGCCGCGAGGATTGTTGAGGCCCTGCTCGAACACCCGCGCTATGCGCGCACGTGCCTCTGGATCTGACAATTTGGAGTCGGACGGATCGACGTTGACGGGAAGCTCGGCTTCCTTCTGCAGCCAAAGCGCGGTGTCCTCATAGGCCGGCATGATGTAGCCGGGATCGAGCCCGAGCCGCAACGCCGCGCCTTCGCATGAACGCCTTGGCGTCCTTGGCCTGCGCTGGCCGCGGATTTTCGATGCTGGCGATGAGGTCGGCATTCTTCCAGATCGGCACGCCATCCTTGCGCCAGTACAGGCCGAAGGCCCAGCGCGGCAGGCTCTCGCCGGGATACCATTTGCCCTGACCGAAAGTGCAGCAGGCCACCCGGCCCGAAGCGCGAGCGCAAGCGACGGATCAGATCGTCCGCGAGCGCGCGCTTGGTGGGGCCGACAGCCTCCGTATTCCATTCCGCCGCTTCCAAATCATCGACGGAGACGAAGGTCGGCTCGCCGCCCATGGTGAGACGAACATCTTGCGCGGCGAGATCGCCGTCCACCTGCTCGCCGAGATCGTTGAGCCGCGTCCATGCACTCGTCGGAGAACGGCTTCGTGATGCGCGGCGCTTCGCGGATGCGCCGGACACTCATGTCGAAGTCAAACTCGACTTCCGCAAAGCCGGCGCCGCCGGAGATCGGCGCGGCCGAGCGATAATGCGGCGTGGCGGCAACCGGAATGTGCCCCTCGCCTGCGAGCATCCCCGACGTCGGCATCGAATCCGATCCAGCCTGCGCCAGGCAGATAGACCTCGGCCCAGGCGTGGAGATCGGTGAAGTCGTTCTCGACTTCAGGCGGCCCCTCGATCGGATCGATATCGGGACGGATCTGGATCAGGTAGCCCGAGACGAAACGGGCAGCGAGCCCGAGATGGCGGAAAATCTGGATCAGGAGCCAGGCGGAATCGCGGCACGAGCCGGCGCTGGAGGACAGCGTCTCCTCCGGCGTCTGCACGCCCGGCTCCATGCGGATGACGTAGTTGACGTGTTTCTGAAGGTCGCGATTGAGATCGACCAGGAAGTTGACGGTGTTCGGGGCTTCGTGCGGGATCGTGTCGAGATATTTTGCGAACAGGCGATCGGGCTTGATGGTCTCGAGATAAGGCGCGAGCTCCGTCTTGAGATCTTGCGGATATTCGAACGGAAAGCTGTCGGCATAGGGCTCGACGAAGAAGTCGAACGGATTGACCACGGTCATCTGCGCCGTGAAATCGACCTCGATCTTCAGCTCGGTGGTCTTCTCAGGAAAGACGTAGCGCGCCAGCCAGTTGCCTTGCGGATCCTGCTGCCAGTTCACGAAGTGGTTGGCCGGAGTAACCTTGAGCGAATAGCTCAGGATCGGCGTGCGCGTGTGCGGCGCCGGCCGCAGACGGATGGTCTGCGGGCCAAGATCGATCGGACGGTCGTATTTGTAGTGTGTGACGTGGTGTAATGCGACGTAGATCGACACGGGGTGCGGTGCTCCAGCAGCTTTTTTGAGCAGAACACCTGACGTCAGCGCGATCAAGCACTAACAACGGGCAGACCGTGCCTAAGCAAAGTGCGGGCTGACCGCTTACGCGTCGTAATTTTGGTACGCCGGACGCCTCATGCGGCGGATGTCAGCCGCTGCAGGAACCGCGTCACCTCGCGCCGCAGCGTCTCGACCTCGCCATGGACGCGCTCGGAGGCGCTGTTGACGCGGCTCGCCACGCGCCCGGTGTCGGCAGCGGCCTCGCTGATACCGGTGACGTTGGAGGAGACCTGCGAGGTGCCGGCCGAGGCCTCCTGAACATTGCGGGCGATCTCGCGGGTCGCGAGCCCCTGCTGTTCGATCGAGGTCGCGATCGAGGCGGTGATCCCGTTGATCTCGGTGATGGTCTGTGCGATCGCCTCGACGGCCGCAACCGAATTGGTCGTCGATTGCTGCATCTCGCCGACCTTGGCGCTGATCTCCTCGGTCGCCTTCGCGGTCTGGGTGGCGAGGCTCTTGACCTCGGAGGCCACCACCGCAAAGCCGCGGCCGGCCTCGCCGGCGCGGGCCGCTTCGATCGTGGCATTGAGCGCCAAGAGGTTGGTCTGCTCGGCGACCTCGCTGATCAGCTTGACGACGTCGCCGATCCGCAGCGCGGTGTCGGCAAGCGTGCGGATCTCGCTGCCGGCGCGATTGGCTTCGTTCACGGCACGTCCGGTGCTTGCGCTCGAGCCGGTCACCTGGCGGCCGATCTCGGCGATCGAGGATGCGAGCTGTTCGGCGGCGCTGGCGACGGTCGCGACGTTGCGCGAGGCCTTGTCGGACGCGGTGAGCACGCCGGAAGTCTGCCGGCTGGTCCTCTCGGCCGCCGCTGCCATCTGGCCCGCGTCGGATTCGAGATCGGTCGCCGCACTCACGAGGGTACCTGCGACCTCGTCGAGATGCGTGCCAAACTGCTGTGCGAGGCCGGCGATCTCGACCACGCGACGGCCGAGACTGTCGGTGCCGGAATTGATGACGGTGGCGGAACGTCGGAACGAGCCGGGCAGACCGCGCGCGAGGATCTTGCGGAAATGCTTGCCGCGGCTGGCATAGTCCATCGACGCCGAGGCTTCGCGCAGGAACGCGTCGGTGACATCGAGCAGGTCGTTGACCGACTTCTGGATCGTTCCGATCCGCCCGGCCTGGCGGTTGCTCAGGATCCGGGCTTCGAGATCGCCCTGCGCCGCCTTGCGGCACACATCGGCCACCTCATCGACGGCCACTGCCGTGCGGTGCTGGCACCAGCCGGCGTAGCCGAGCAGCACGAGCGTCGCGCCCGGTAATGCCGCGCCGGAGATTCCGGTCACGCCGGTGAGCGAGAGAACGAATGCAACGATAGCAAGAACACACGCGAGCGCGGTCGCTCCCTGCGCCTTAGAGAGAGAGCACGAATTCATCGTAACCGACACCCTGTTGCTTGAGCAGTCCGACCATCGCATCGAAGCTCGCGTGCATTCCGTCCTTGGCATTGGCGTGCCGCGCCTCTTCCGCACACAGCGTCTTGTAGATCGGCTTGATGCGTTCGATCTGCACTGGATCGGGCTTGCGACGGTTGGAATGATAGCCGACGACGTTGCCGCGCTCGTCGAAAGTCGGCGTGACGTGGGCGAACACCCAGTAATGGCTGCCGTCCTTCGCCAGATTGATGACGTAGGCGAAGATCTCCTGCTTTGACTGAAGCGTGTCCCACAAGAGCTTGAAAACGCAGCGCGGCATCTCGGGATGGCGGATCATGCTGTGGGGCGCACCCATCAGTTCGGCGTAGGAATATTTTGCCATACGGATGAAGACGTCGTTGGCGTAGGTGATGCGGCCCTTGAGATCGGTCTTCGACACGATCAGCTCCTGCTCGCCGAGGAGATTTTCCACGCCGGTCGGCCGTATCGCGCGCGTCATCGTCATCCAATCCTGCGAAGGGCAACGCCTCGAAGGAGTGGAGCCCGAATCAATTCAGGATTACGACAGGAACTATTAATCATGCGTGACCACGGGAGCCCGTACGGTCGAACCTCCGTACGATTACCTATGGGCTTTCCCCGTCCCGCATATCTCCGCAAGGGGCGGCGCGGCGCGCCATCACATCGTCGCGCCGAGCACCCAGGGCGCGAACTCGGCGCCGCCGAAATCGAAGCTTTCGCTCTTGGTTGGCTGGCCGGAGGCGGTCTTAAGGATGAGATCGAAGATGCGCTGGCCGCATTGCTGGACGCTCTCCTCGCCTTCGAGGATGGTGCCGCAATTGACGTCCATGTCGTCTTCCATGCGCTTGTACATGGGCGTGTTGGTCGCGAGCTTGATCGAGGGCGCCGGCTTGCAGCCGAACACGCTGCCGCGGCCGGTGGTGAAGCAGACCAGATTGGCGCCGCCGGCCACCTGCCCGGTCGCCGCGACAGGATCGTAGCCGGGCGTGTCCATGAATACAAAACCCTTCTTGGTCACCGGCTCGGCGTAGCGCAGCACGTCGACGAGATTGGTGGTGCCGGCCTTGGCCATCGCACCGAGCGACTTTTCGAGAATGGTGGTAAGGCCGCCGGCCTTGTTGCCGGGGCTCGGATTGGCGTTCATCTCGGCGCCTTCGCGCTCGGTGTATTCGTCCCACCAGCGCATGAGATCGACGAGCTTCTCGCCGACCTCGCGGCTGACGGCGCGGCGCGTGAGCAGATGCTCGGCGCCGTAGGTCTCCGGCGTCTCCGACAGGATCACGGTGCCGCCGTGCCGCACGATGAGATCGCTGGCCGCACCGAGCGCCGGGTTGGCGGACACGCCGGAATAGCCGTCCGAGCCGCCGCATTGCAGCGCCACGGTCAATTCGCTCACCGCGACGTTCTCGCGCTTCACCTTGTTGGCATCCGCAAGAGCTTCACGCACGAAGGCGATGCCCGCCTCCACCGTCTTGCGGGTGCCACCGACCTCCTGGATGTCCATCGCGCGCAGACGGCCGGCGAGCTTCTGCTCTTCCATCAGACCGCCGATCTGGTTCACCTCGCAGCCGAGGCCGAGCACGATGACGTGAGAGAAGTTCACGTGCCGCGCATAGCCGCCGAGCGTGCGGCGGAGCAGTGCAAGCGGCTCGTTCTGCGTCATGCCGCAGCCGGTCTTGTGGGTCAGCGCGACCACGCCGTCGACATTGGGGAAATCGGCCAGCGGATTGTCGCCGGTGAAGGGATTCTTCTTGAAGACGTCGGCAACGAGGCTTGCGACATGCGCACTGCAATTCACCGAGGTGAGGATGCCGATATAGTTGCGCGTGGCGACGCGGCCGTCCGGACGGCGGATGCCCTCGAAGGTTGCCGGCAAATCGAAATTCGGCGTCGGCTTGACGTCGGCGCAATAGGCATAGTCCTTGGCGAAATCGCCCATGCCGCAGTTCTGCACGTGCACGTGCTGGCCCGGCGCGATCGGCGTGGTGGCAAAGCCAATGATCTGGCCATAACGCCTGATCGGCTCGCCCACCGCGATCGGCTTGATCGCGACCTTGTGGCCGGAGGGAATGCGTTCGACCGTGGTCACGCCGACGGCCACCAATGTCCCCGGCGGCAGGCTCGCGCGCGCAATCAGCACGCCATCATCGGGATGCAGGCGGATGACGGGGCTGATGGTCATGGGAGGTCTCCTTGGTCTTCGTACTTGACCTCTCCCCGCAAGAGCGGGGAGAGGGAGAGGAAGAGGATATCAAGCCTTGCCGGCGGAATCCTTGCGGGTCGCGTTGACCTGCATCTTGGCGTAGGTCGTCATCAGGCCGACCTCGTTCGACAGCGTCACCAGCTTGAAGCCCATGTTGATGGCGCGCGCCGCACCTTCGGCGCCGCTGCAATGGATGCCCGGGTTGAGGCCGCGCTTGCCGCACTCCTTGATGATCTTGTCGTAGATCGCGAGGATCTCGGGCTCGCTGCGATCCAGCTTCGGCTCGAGGCCATAGGAGAAGCCGAGATCCGACGGGCCGATATAGACGCCGTCGATGCCCTCGACATCGAGGATCGCTTCCATGTTCTCGACCGCGGTCCTGGTCTCCATCATCGGCAGCAGGATGGTGTCGGCATTCGCGGTCTTCTGGTAGGAGCCCGCGGTGCCGTACATGCCGGCGCGGATCGGGCCGTTGGAGCGGACGCCCTGCGGCGGATATTTCGAATAGGAAACGAGGTTCTTGGCTTCCTGCGCCGTGTTGACCATCGGGCAGATCACGCCATAGGCGCCGCCGTCGAGCACCTTGCCGATGATGCCGGGCTCATTCCAGGGCACACGAACCATCGGGGTGACCGGATGCTTGTCCATGGCCTGGAAGCACTGCACCATCGACAAATAATCCTGCACGCCATGCTGCATGTCGACGGTGACGCTGTCGAAGCCGCATTGCGCGATCATCTCGGCCGAGAAGCCGGAGGGAATCGCGAGCCACGCGTTGACCACGGCCTTGCCCGACTTCCAGATTTCCTTGACCTTGTTCGCCACGTTGCCTTCCTTCTTTGTTGTTGGGATCTTCGTCACGATGACGAGCGCCGCGACAGCACGATCCTGTTATTACCGCCAACCGGATCGCCGCGCTATGCTCGCAATGACGCAAGACCTATGCGGTCGCCCGGGATGCTGATTTCGGTGACGCCGACCTCGCGGGCGGCGTTCACTATCGCTGGCCAACTGTCATCCGGCAAGGGGATGCCGCTTTGGTGCGCTCGGCCCCGGCCGTCGGGATCGTGACCATGGACGGAACTCTCCGGTTTACGCACGCACCTTGGCGTGGCCGCCGAGCACGATGCGGCCGGTCTCCAGCACATAGCCGTAATCGGCAGTCATGCATGATCGGCAAGTCATCATGCAAATTTGCCGTCACGCATCATCCGTGACTTCGTCACGTGCCTCAGTGGAGGCGAGACACAACTCCAACTGTCCGAGCATCTCCTGCAACTCGGCGAGCCTGCGTGCGCCAAAACGCAGCGTGATCTCGGCATAGATCGCCTCCGAGGACGGCGCGACGGCGGCCATCAGCTTCACGCCCTCTTTCGAGATCGAGACCATGCTCCGGCGCTGGTCGGCTTTCGCGGTCTTGCGCTCGATCAAATTGCGCGCCTCGAGATCGCGCAGGATGCGCGACAGGCTCGGTCCAAGGAGGAACGCCGTGCGCGCGAGTTCCGTCACCTCGGCGGCCTCGATGGCAGCGAGCGCGCGGAGGATGCGCCATTGCTGCTCGGTCAGACCATGCTCGCGCAACGAGGGACGAAACTGTCGCATCACAGCCTCGCGAGCTCTGAGCAGCGACATCGGCAGCGAGCGCGAGAAGTCGCGCATCGGCACCTGCCGGGCGGCAGGCACGCTTGCATCAAGATCAGCCGGTCTCTTCGCCATGACGCCCTGTCCTCAAACCCGAAAATGTTTGCACTGCAGCACGCCGGAACGGGGTTTGACGAATTAACTTAACATGTTAATTATCTCCCGACACCCACATTTCAGAGACTGCGCATGGCGCTCTCCCACCACGATATCCAAGCTTGTGCGAGCCGTCTGCACCAGGCGGAGAAGACCCGCACGCAGATCCGGCAGCTCTCGCAGGATTTTCCCGACATCAGCATTGCTCATGCCTACGCGATCCAGAAGGCCTGGGTCGATATCAAGATCGCCGAGGGCCGTGTCGTCAAAGGCCACAAGATCGGCCTGACCTCCAAAGCGATGCAGAGCGCGCTCAACATCAACGAGCCGGATTCCGGCGTGCTGCTCGACGACATGTTCTTCGCCGATGGCGGCCTCATCCCGACCGAGCGCTTCATCGCCACGCGCGTCGAGGCCGAGCTCGCCTTCGTCATGAGCAAGCACCTCGAAGGTCCCGACTGCACCATGTTCGACGTGCTCAACGCCACCGACTTCGTCGTGCCGGCGCTCGAGATTCTGGACACACGGATCGAGCGCGTCGATCCCAAAACCAAGGCAACGCGAAAGATCTTCGACACTATCGCCGACAATGCGGCGAATGCCGGCATCGTGCTTGGCGGGCGGCCGATCCGTCCACTGGAGGCCGATCTGCGCTGGATCGGCGCGCTCTGCTTCAGGAACGGCCAGCTCGAGGAGACCGGCCTTGCCGCCGGCGTACTCAATCATCCTGCGACCGCCGTGGCTTGGCTTGCCAACAAGATCGCACCGCTTGGGCTTGCGCTGGAGCCCGGTCAGGTCGTGCTTGCCGGCTCCTTCATCCGTCCGATCGAGACCCGCAAGGGCGACACAATTCAGGCCGATTATGGCGCCTACGGCTCGGTGAGCTGCTACTTCGCTTAAAGCAAATAAGAATATACAGGGAGTGAAACCGCCGTGCCGCATTTCACGATTGAATATTCGGCCAATCTCGATAGCCACCTCGACATCGCCGCTGTCTGCGAAGTGGTGCGCAAGGCGGCAGTCGAGACCGGTATCTTCCCGCTCGGCGGCATCCGCGTCCGGGCGATCCGCTGCGAGCACTATGCGATCGCAGACGCGCGGTACGACTACGGCTTCCTTGACGTGGTGCTGCGCATCGGTGAAGGCCGCGACCTTCCGACCCGCCGGAAGGCCGGCGAGCACGTCTTCCATGCGCTTTCAAAACATCTCGATCCCGTCTTCGCCGCCAGCAAGTTCGCGCTGTCGTTCGACATGCAGATCAACGACAAGGACACGAGCTGGAAGCGCAACAACATCCACGACGCCCTGAAAGTGAAGGCCGCCCATGGATAAGCCCACGCCGAAAGCCGATGTCTTCCAGGCCAACCGCGAGCGCGCAGCACCGCTGCTGAAGAAGCTGCGTGCCGACGGTATCGGCCACATGATCGACGGCAAGATCGTCCCGTCGATCACCGGTGAGACGTTCGAGACGAAGTCGCCGGTCGATGGTGCGGTGCTCGCAAGCGTCGCCCGCGGCAATGCGGAGGACATCGACGCCGCAGCGACTGCCGCCGCCCTCGCCTTCAAAGCCTGGCGCGACATGGGCCCTGCGATGCGGAAGAAGCTGCTGCACCGGGTCGCCGACGCCATCGAGGACAATGCCGACGACATCGCCGTGCTCGAATGCATCGACACCGGACAGGCCTATCGCTTCATGGCCAAGGCCGCGATCCGCGCCGCCGAGAACTTCCGCTTCTTCGCCGACAAATGCGCCGAGGCGCGCGACGGCCAGAACACGCCGAGCGACGAGCACTGGAATATCTCTACTCGCGTGCCGATCGGCCCGGTCGGCGTGATCACGCCGTGGAACACGCCGTTCATGCTCTCGACCTGGAAGATCGCCCCCGCCCTCGCGGCGGGCTGCACCGTCGTGCACAAGCCGGCCGAGTGGTCGCCGGTGACGGCTGCTATTCTTGCAAGGCTCGTCAAGGAAGCGGGCGTACCCGACGGCGTGCTTAACACCGTGCACGGCTTCGGCGAAGAAGCCGGCAAGGCGCTGACCGAGCACCCCGCCATCAAGGCAATCGGCTTCGTCGGCGAGAGCGCGACGGGCTCGGCGATCATGACGCAAGGCGCGCCGACGCTGAAGCGCGTGCATTTCGAGCTCGGCGGGAAAAACCCGGTGATCGTGTTCGACGATGCCGACCTCGACCGCGCGCTCGATGCGGTCGTGTTCATGATCTACTCGCTCAATGGCGAGCGCTGCACCTCGTCGAGCCGCTTGCTGATCCAGCAGAACATCGCGGAGAAATTCATCGAGAAGCTGACCGCGCGCGTGAAGGCGCTGAAGGTCGGCCATCCCCTCGATCCCGCCACCGAGATCGGTCCGCTGATCCACGAACGCCACCTCGCAAAAGTCTGCTCCTATTTCGACGTCGCGCGCCAGGACGGCGCGGTGATCGCGGTCGGCGGCAAGGCCTATGACGGCCCTGGCGGCGGACATTACGTCGAGCCGACGCTGGTCACCGGCGCGAGCGGCAAGATGCGGGTGGCACAGGAGGAGGTGTTCGGCCCCTTCCTCACCGTGCTGCCCTTCCGCGACGAAGCGGATGCGATCGAGATCGCCAATGACATCCGCTACGGCCTGACCGGCTATGTCTGGACCAACGATGTCGGCCGCGCACTGCGCGTTGCCGACGCGCTCGAGGCCGGCATGATCTGGCTCAACTCGGAAAACGTCCGCCATTTGCCGACGCCGTTCGGCGGCATGAAAGCCTCAGGCATCGGCCGCGACGGCGGCGACTACTCGTTCGACTTCTACATGGAAACCAAGCACGTCTCGCTGGCGCGGGGCACGCACAAGATTCAGAAACTGGGAATTTAGGGAAACGGTCATTCCGGGGCGCGCGGAGCGCGAGCCCGGAATCCATAACCACCAGCCGGGGTTATGGATCCCGGGCCTGACCCTACGGGCCATCCCGGGATGACGAGCCGAGAGGGAAACGCAATGCCGGTACCGCAACACATCTTCGAACCGCCGTTCAACATCATCCGCTCGAGCCACGTCGTGCTCGACGTGACCGATCTGAAGCGCAGCCGCGCGTTTTACGAGACCACGGTCGGCCTGCATGTCGAGGATGCCGACGACAATGTCGTTTACTTGCGCGCCGCCGAGGAGCATCAGCATCACTCGCTGGTGCTGCGGAAAGCTGCCGCGCCCGCCTGCGCCCGGCTCGGCTTCAAGGTCGGCAATGACGGAGATCTCGACAAGGCCGCAAGGTTTTTCTCGGAGAACGGCCTCTCTTATGCGTTTGTCGACCAGGCCTTCCAGGGCCGCACGCTGCAATTCACCGATCCCTTCGGCTTCCAGATCGAGCTTTACGCGTCGATGGACCGGAGACCGCACCTGCTTCGCCGCTTCGACCTCTACAAGGGCTGCCATCCGCAGCGGCTCGACCATTTCAACGTCTTCGCGGCGGAAGTGCAGGACACCGTCGAGTTCTACGCACGGCTCGGCTTCCGCCTCACCGAATATGCCGAGGAGGACGGGCCGAACGGTCGCATCGCCGCAGCGTGGATGCATCGCAAGGGCAATGTGCACGACTTTGCTTTCACCAACGGCAAGGGCCCGCGGCTGCACCATTTTGCGTATTGGACGCCGACCGCGATGAACATCATCCATCTCTGTGACGTGATGGCCTCCGCCGGCTTCGTCAAGAACATCGAGCGCGGTCCCGGCCGCCACGGCATCTCGAATGCGTTCTTCCTTTATGTACGCGATCCCGACGGCCATCGCCTCGAGCTCTACACCAGCGATTATTTCACCGGCGATCACGACCACGAGCCGCTGCGCTGGTCGCTCCGAGATCCGCGCCGCCAGACATTGTGGGGCGCGCCGGCGCCGCGCTCCTGGTTCGAGCAGGGCTCGCCCTTCGCGGGCCAGGCCGTGCGTGAGCCGAAATTCGTGGCCGACGTGCTGGTGGCGGATTACTCGACGACGGGACACGATGAAGCTCCCTCGCCTCGCCACCTACTCCGTCAAGGGTTCGCTATCAGCTACGGCGCCGTCCTGGAGCGCGGCATCGTCGATCTCTCCCCGCGCCACGCCAAAGACTATCCGACGCTGCGCGAGGTCATCGCGGCCGGAAAGCTACGAAGCCTCGCCGAACAAGCCGCCAGCCTCACGCCGGATCACGCCCCGGGCGACATCACGTGGCTGCCGCCGATGCCCGCACCGGAGAAGATCATCTGTATCGGCGTCAACTATCCCGACCGCAACGCCGAGTACAAGGACGGCCAGGACGCGCCGAAATATCCGAGCATGTTCATGCGCTCGCCCCGCTCTTTCGTGGGCCATGAGACGCCGCTGGTGCGCCCGCGTGCTTCGGTGCAGCTCGACTATGAAGGCGAGATCGTCCTGGTGATCGGCAAGGCCGGCCGGCACATTACCGAGAGCGCCGCGCTCGACCACATCGCGGCGCTGACGCTCTGCAACGAAGGATCGGTGCGGGACTGGCTGCGCCACGCAAAATTCAACGTGACGCAGGGCAAGAATTTCGACTCCAGCGGCAGCCTGGGGCCGTGGCTCGTGCCCTACACGAGAGAAGCGCAGCTTGCCGACATTCGGCTCACCACGCATGTCAATGGCGAGCTGCGGCAGGACGACCGCACCAGCCGGCTGATTTTCCGTTCCGCTATCTCATCAGCTATATCTCGACCTTCACGACGCTCGTTCCCGGCGACATCATCGTCACGGGCACGCCGACCGGCGCCGGTGCGCGGTTCGATCCGCCGCGGTACTTAAAGCCCGGTGACGTCATCGAGGTCGCGGCCGAAGGCATCGGCACCTTGCGCAACGGCGTCGTCGACGAAGCCTGAATAACAATCGAAGTGGAATAGCAGAATGACCACCCTCACCGGCGGCGAAGCGATCGTAAGCGGGCTCGTCGCCCATGGCGTCGACACCGTGTTCGGCCTGCCCGGCGCGCAGGTCTATGGCCTGTTCGACGCCTTCCACCAGGCCCAGCTCAAGGTGATCGGCGCACGGCATGAGCAGGCCTGCGGCTACATGGCGTTCGGCTATGCGCGCTCCAGCGGCAGGCCGGGCGTGTTCAGCGTGGTGCCCGGCCCCGGTGTGCTCAATGCCAGTGCGGCGCTACTCACCGCCTACGGCTGCAACGAGCCGGTGCTGTGCGTCACCGGCCAGGTGCCGACGCAATTTCTCGGCAAGGGTCGCGGCCATCTGCACGAGATGCCGGACCAGCTCGCGACCTTGCGCACCTATCTGAAATGGGCCGACCGCATCGAAACGCCCGGCAATGCGCCGACCACGGTGGCGCGCGCGTTCCAGGAGATGACGTCCGGACGCCGCGGCCCGGCCTCGCTCGAAATGCCCTGGGATATTTTCACTCAGCGCGCGGATACCGCCGCTGCACAGGTGCTCGAGCCGTTGCCCGCGCCGCGGCCTGATCCTGACAGGATCAAGCAGGCCGCAGCACTGATCAAGAACAGCAATGCGCCGATGATCTTCGTCGGCAGCGGCGCGATCGAGGCGCGCGAGGAAATTCTCGAGCTCGCCGAGATGATCGATGCGCCCGTGGTCGCGTTCCGCAGCGGCCGCGGTATCGTCTCCAACGCGCATGAGCTCGGGCTGACCATGGCCGCCGCCTACAAGCTGTGGCCGAAGACCGACCTGATGATCGGCATCGGCTCGCGGCTGGAGCTGCCGACCATGTCGCGCTGGCCCTACCGGCCCGACGGGTTGAAGAGCATCCGCATCGACATCGATCCCGTCGAGATGCGCCGCTTCATCTCGGACGTCGCCATTATCGCCGATTCCAGGGCCGGCGCGCCGATCTGCTCGCCGCGGTCAGCAAGGCCGGTTACAGCAAGACCAGCGGCCGCCGCGCCGCGATCCGCGAGGCCACGGCGGCCGCACAGCAGGAGATCCAGAGGATCCAGCCGCAGATGGCCTACCTCAACATCCTGCGCGAGGTGCTGCCGGCGAACGCGATCGTCACCGATGAATTGTCGCAGTTCGGCTTCGCCTCCTGGTACGGCTTTCCGATCTACGAGCCGCGCACCTTCATCACCTCGGGCTATCAGGGCACGCTCGGCTCGGGTTTTCCGACTGCGCTCGGCGCCAAGGTCGCCAATCCGGACAAGCCGGTGGTCGCGATCACCGGCGACGGCGGCTTCATGTTCGGCGTGCAGGAGCTTGCCACCGCCGTGCAGTTCAACATCGGCGTGGTGACGCTGGTGTTCAACAACAACGCCTATGGCAACGTCCGCCGCGACCAGCGCGAGCGTTTTGACGGCCGCGTGGTGGCATCCGATCTGGTCAATCCGGACTTCGTCAAGCTTGCGGAATCCTTCGGCGTTGCAGCCGCCGGGTGACCGCGCCGGATCAGTTCAAGCCGGCGATGGAGAAGGCGCTGGCCCATGGCGGGCCGTACTCTGATCGCGGTGGAGGTGCCGCGGGATTCGGAAGTGAGCCCGTGGACGTTCATTCACCCGCCGAAGCCTTGAGGTGAACACCACCCTGTAGCCTGGCGGCCGCAATCACGAGCAAGCCGGCGCCTGCGACCGACCAGCAGGCGACCGGCGCCCAGTGCAACAGCGGCGCGTAGTCCGGCATCTTCTGCAGGCCGCCGGCGACCGCCGCCATCCGCGCGAAGGTGCCCAGCGCAAGTGCGGAGAAGACGAGGCCCGTGACCTTGCCTTCCGCACCGGTCGACCGATGGCGAGCGCAGCCGAGATCGCACTCATCAGCATGCAGCCCCACGCAGCTCCGGCGATAAACTGCGCGACGATCAGCGTGTTGAGGTGCCGGCGAATTCGGCCCAGCGATCGCGACCGCTCCAAGCAATCCGGCCGCGCCCATCACGATCAGGCCGCCGCGATGCTTGACGACGATGCTCGCCGGAAACATCGCGATGTTGAAGCCGATCCAGAATATCGGCATCAGCCATGGCAGCTCGTCGGGTTTGGCAAAGCGCAGATAGAACGGCGCGCTGTTCATGGCAAAATGCAGCTGATAGCCAAGTGCCAGCGCGATCGTCGCGGCGATGAAGACGATGGACGTCATGCCGAGCGGCTTTGCCGCCTCAGCCGGCTTGGGCGGCAGCGTGTCGCACGCAACATCGTGTTCGATCCGCGACAAGCCCCAGCGCCGTGAGCAGCAGCACGACGCTGGAAATCACGAACGGCAGCCGCGCATCGTGATCGCGCAGCACGACGCCGAGATAGGGCGAGACCGCGCCCGGCGAGGCCATAGCCGAGCATCGCGAGTGCCGCGAGAAACGGGATCTGCGGCCGCGCGCGGTATTTGCCGAGCAAGGTCAGCGGCGGCGCGCGCAACGCCGAGGAGGTGATCGACCAGACCACGATCAGTGCGATGAACCAGCCCTGCGCGGCAGCACCGCGTCCTGCGACGAAGGGCAGCGCGACAAACGCCCGCAGGAGATCGCGGTCACGAGCCCGACGAGCAGGCCAAGCCTGCCGACATAGGGCGAGATCTTGTCGGCGGCTATGCCCATCGCAGTGTCGGCAATGGTGAAGATCGCCTGATCCAGCATCAGGATGAAGATAACGGCGGACGGCGCGATGCCAACCTCGGCGGCAAGCTTCGGCAGGTAGATGACGTAGGTCGTCCAGCCCAGCGTGAACACCAGCTGCAGAGCGGCCAGATAGAGGCCGGTGCGGTTGCCGTGCCCGGTGTCAGCCGTGAGCCGTGCTGTCGTGCCATGTCGCCGCCTCCTCGCAGCCGAGAGCTTAGCCGAGCGAGGCCAGCGACGGAAACGCGTCAGCGCGTCCGGCGGAAGGTCAGATTGATCCGCTTCCGGCCGAGCAGCGCATGCTCGCCGTCGGCAAGCGGCGCCACGCCGTGATAGGCGAGCCGGGACGGCCCGCCCCAGACCACGACGTCGCCATGCACCAGCCGGAAGCGGCGCGGCTTGTCGCTGCGCGCCATGCCGCCGAACAGAAACGTCGCCGGCAGCCCGAGCGAGACCGAAACGATCGGTGCCGAATAGTCCATGCTCGTCCTTGTCCTGATGCAGCGACAGCCGCGTGCCGGGCTCGTAGCGATTGACGAGGCACGCGTCGGGCGCAAAGCTTCAAAGCCGGCCTGCTCCGCGGCGCGGCGGGCGAGGTCGCGGAATACCGGCGGCATCGCGGGCCATGGCGCGCCGGTTCGCGGGTCGATGGGATCGTAGCGATAGCCAGTGTGATCGGTGACCCAGCCGCGCTCGCCGCAATTGGTCATCGCCACGGACATCTGGTAGCCGCCGGGCGTGGTCATGTGGCGGAACGGCGACTGCGCCACGATCGCGCGCATACGCGCGCGATCAGCTCGCTCTCGATCGGCCGACGAAGCCGCGCAGCAGCACGGCGCCTTCGGCGATCGCTTCGCGCGTCGGCTGCGCCTCGGCAACGCTGTCGAACAAATCAGCCGTCAACTGCTCATTCGCATGTTCACTTGGCATCGTGAAAGATCACACCCACGCGTGTGGCGCTGACCGGACCGAATCCGGCTGACGCCATGGCGCAGGTTAACGCGGTAGGTGCCGCGTGTCCCCTGCACCGGGCGATGATGCACGGCAAAGGCGACCGCATCGCCCTGCGCCAGCGGCACGACCTCGGCGCGCGACTGCATGCGCGGGCGCTGTTCGGTCAGCACGAACTCGCCGCCGCTGAAATCGCGGCCCGGCTCGGACAGGAGGATCGCGACCTGGAGCGGGAACACGTGCTCGCCATAGAGGTCCTGATGCAGGCAATTGTAGTCGCCGGCCTCGTATTGCAGCAGCAGCGGCGTCGGCCGCGCCTGTCCCGCCTCGTGGCAGCGCTTGAGGAAAGCCGCGTGCGCTGCGGGATAGCGGATGTCGATCCCCATCGCCTCGTTCCAGCGATTGGCGACGCCCTGAAGATGCGCATAGAGCGCCGGCCGCAGCTGCGCGATCAGATCGGGCAGCGGATAGGAGAAATATTTGTACTCGCCGCGGCCAAAGCCGTGGCGGCCCATGACGACGCGGCTGCGGAAGCTGCGCGTCGTCGGGATAGAGCGCGGTGATGGCGCGGCATTGGTCCGGCGTGAGCAGGCCGTTCAGGACGGCGCAGCCCTGGGAGTCGAGTTCGGCGGTGATCTGCGGCCAGTCGAGGGCGTCGACGCGGGAGGAGAGGTCGATCGGCTCATCGAGGCCGGCGGGAATGCGTTTCGCGATTGCTGTAGCGACCATCCTATCTACTTCCGTCATTCCGGGCGCGACGAAGTCGCGAACTCCATTCATCCACCGGCTGTGCTGCACGATGGAGTTCCGGGCTCGCGCCCAAGAGGACGCGCCCCGGGAATGACGGAGAGTGTGTCGCAAATCTCGACGGCAACAACCACCCGATTTCCGGGTGGGCCTAGCCCCGCACCGGCAGCGTCACCACGTCATAGCCATGCTTGATCGCCCGCTTCAGCACGGGGTCTTCAAGCTCGAACTCGAATCGGTCGGCGGGGCGGATACCGCCCTTGGCGGCGAAGGTACCGCCGAACATGGCGCAGCCGTCGGGGAACTTCCCACCCTCAAAGCCGCGCGCGATGAGATCGGCGACCGGCAGCATCGCGTCCAGCGTGCCCTCCTGGTAGAGCACGCGCTCACCCTTGATCGTGGCGTAGGAGCGCAGGATCATCCTGTCCCAATGGCCGATCACGTCCTCGAGCTCCCACAGGGTGGATGCGATCGGCTTGTCGCACATCTGCTTGGAGACGGTGACGTTGTAGGCCTCGACCTTGCGGTCGGTATGGTCCGAGCCGCAGCCGACGAAGATGCGGCCCTGCCAGCCGATCAGCACGAACTCGACCTCGCCGGAGGAATCGCCGCCGCAGCATTCGATGCGGTCTTCCGTGGTCAGCCGCCGCGCCGAGGCGCGATAGTAGATCGGCGTCGAGGCCGGCCGGGCGATACCGACGGCCTCCAGCTCGGCGATGTGCTTGTCGCGTGCGACGGGGTCGCGGCCGGTCCAGCCGGCGATGACGGCCTGGTCGATCGCGAGCGTCAGCGGCGTGGTGGTGTCCTGGGCGTCGACGGTGAAAGTCAGGTCAAACACGAATTACGGCCTCCATGCCGGCAGCAAGTTCAAAGATACGACGGTCCGATCCGCCTGCGCCTGCAAGCATCAGGCCGACCGGAACGTCGCCCTCGCGATGGGCAGGCAGCGAGATGGCGCAGCCGTCGATCATGTTGATCAGGGTGCAATTGCGCAGGGCGCGCAGGTTTTGCGTGGTGAACGCCTTGTCATCGGCGAGATCGGCGATTTTCGGCGGGGTGTTGGCGGTGGTCGGCAGCACCAAGGCGTCATAAGGCGCGATGCGTGCGTTGACGCGGGCGATCAGCGAGCGGCGCTCGTTGAGGAGGTCGATGTAGTCGGCCGCGCTCTGCGCCTCGCCGCGCATGATGCGGACGGAAACGCGGGGATCATAGACATCGCCTTTGGACGTGATGAGGTAGCGGTGCCAGGCGAAGCTTTCGGAGGCGGCAAAGCCGCCCTTGGCGTTCATCGGCCCGATGTCGTGGAATTCCGTCATCTCGATGCGCTCGATGATGGCGCCATGATCGGCGAGCGTCTTGAGCGCGCGCTCGAACGTCTCGGCCACCGCTGCGTCGAGATCGTCGAGCGCGATCGTGGTCGGGACCGCCAGCCGCATGCCCTTCACCGGGCGAGGCTTCAGCGCGACAACCGGCTCGTTCGCGAGCACGGCATCGAGTATGGCACAGCAACTGACCGATCGCGCCAAAGGGCCAATGCTGTCCAGCGAGAACGACAGCGGCACGGCGCCATCGAGCGGCACGCGCCGCTGGGTCGGCTTGTAGCCAACGATGCCGTTGAAGGCGGCCGGAATCCGGCACGAGCCGCCGGTGTCGGTGCCGAGCGCGCCATGCGCCATGCCGTCGAGCACGGACACCGCAGCGCCCGAGGACGAGCCGCCGGGCACATGGCCCGCGGCCCGGTTCCAGGCGCCCTTCGGCGTGCCATAATGCGGATTGATGCCGATGCCGGAATAGGCGAACTCGGTCATGTTGGTTCGCCCGATGACCACAAAACCAGCTTTGCGCAGCCGTGCAACCGTGGGAGCGTCCTGCTCGGCTGGCGGAGAATCGTTGAGCGCGCGCGAGCCGGCGCGCGTCACCTGGCCCCTGATGTCGAAGAGATCCTTGATCGAGATCGGGATACCGGCATAGCGCGATGGCGCCGCCTTGACCTTGCGCAAGGCATCCATCGCGTCTGCGGCCACGAGCGCGGCATCCTTGTCGACGTGGATGAAGGTGCGCTGGCCCTCGCCAGCGGGATCGGCGATTTTGGCGATACACGCCTCGACCAACTTGCGGGAGGTGGTGCTGCCGCCTTCGAGGTCGTCGGCGAGCTTCGCCAGTGTCGGAAAATCGGGCATGTCTGTCTCACGGAATATTGCGCGCGCAATCTATAGCGCCGGCTCAGGTCGACACAAGCATTGTGCGCATGATGGCATGCATGCTGCCTGCTGGACCGTTGACGCGCCATGGTCGATTGTCGCATCAAGATCGAAACAGGCGGGCTTGAAACCTGCCGCCTGGGAGGACCAGCCAAATGGCCGAACCGCAGCGCGCACGACCGAAACCGACGCCGGAAACCCAGCATTTCTGGGACGGAACGAAAGCGGGCGAGCTGCGCCTGCAGCGCTGCGACGCCTGCGCGCATGTCTATTTCCCACCGCGCCCGTTCTGCCCGTCCTGCGCCTCGCGCAAGGTCAGCACGTTCAAGGCGAGCGGCAAGGGTTTCCTCTACAGCTACGTCATCAATCACCGTCCCGCCGCGCCCGGTTTCACGCCGCCTTACGCGATCGCGGTGGTCGAGCTCGCCGAAGGGCCGCGGATGATGAGCAACATCATCGACTGCCCGCAGACGCCGGAGGCGCTCGAACTCGACATGAAGCTCGAGGTCGCCTTCGAGACACTCGACGACAAGATCACCCTTCCCGTGTTCCGTCCGGCGAAGGGGTAATCCATGCGCAGCAACCAGGTTGCCGTCGTCGGCGCGGCCGAGACCACCGAGCTCGGCGTCATCCCCAACACGTCGCAGCTCCAGCTTCACGCGGATGCGGCGCTCAACGCCATCGCCGATGCCGGGCTAAAACTGTCCGACATCGACGGCTTTGCCACCGCGGTCGAAACGCCGCAGCAGGTCTGCCATTATCTCGGCATCAAGCCGACCTGGGTGGATGGGACCTCGGTCGGCGGCTGCTCCTTCATGCTGCACGTCCGCCATGCTGCGGCGGCGATTGAGGCTGGCCTGTGCAAGACCGTTCTGATCACGCACGCCGAGAGCGGCAAGTCGATGATCGGCAAGGCGCCGCGCTCGATCCCCGCCGACAGCCTGCAAGGCCAGTTCGAGGCGCCGTACGGCGTCTATGGCCCGCCCAGCATGTTCCCGATCCCCGTGCTTCGCTTCATGAAGACCTACGGCATCACCCATGAGCAGCTGGCGTCGGTCGCAGTGGTGCAGCGGGAATGGGCGGCGAAGAATCCGCGCGCGATGATGAAGGACCCGATCACGGTCGCCGACGTCCTCAACTCGCGCATGATCGCCTATCCGTTCCGGCTCTTGCAGTGCTGCCTCGTCACCGACGGCGGCGGCGCGCTGATCCTGACCTCGGCCGACCGCGCCAAGGATTTTCCGCGCAAGCCCGTCTACGTCATGGGTACCGGCGAGAGCGTCGAAACGCCGATGGTCAGCCAGATGGAGACCTTTAACTCCTCGCGTGCCTTCAAGACGGCTGGCCCGCTCGCGTTCAAGGAGGCCGGCATCGCCCACAAGGACGTCGATCATCTGATGATCTACGACGCCTTTGCGCATCTGCCGCTGTTCGGCCTCGGCGATCTCGGCTTCATGCCGCACGAAGAAACCGGCAGGTTCATCGCCGACGGCAACACGCGTCCGGGCGGAAAGCTGCCGCTCAACACCAATGGCGGTGGATTGAGCTATATGCACTCCGGCATGTACGGCATGTACGCGCTCCAGGAGAGCGTGCGGCAGATGCGCGGCATCGCGCCGGCGCAGGTGCCGAACGCAAAGATTTCGGTGTGCCACGGCGTCGGCGGCATGTTCGCGGCGTCAGGCACGATCGTGTTTACGAACGAGAGGTAATCCACATGACAAAATCACTGCAAGACAAGGTCGTCATCGTCACCGGCGCAGGCCGCGGCATCGGGCGAGAGATCGCGCTGCTTTGCGCGGCGGAAGGCGCCAAGGTCGTCGTCAACGATCCCGGCAGCGCCGCTGACGGCGCGGGTTCGAGCGCCTCGCCCGCTGAAGAAGTGGTCGACGAGATCAAGAAGCGCGGCGGCACCGCGGTCGCCAATTTCGAAAGCGTCGCGGAAGCGATCCCCGCCAGCAAGATCGTGAAGACCGCGACTGATCATTTCGGCCGGCTCGACGGCGTCGTTAACAATGCCGGCATTTTGCGCGACATGATCTTCCACAAGATGAGCGTGGAAGCTTTCGAGGCCGTCATCAAGGTGCATCTGATGGGCTCGTTCTACGTCTCGCATGCCGCGGCGCGGATTTTCCGTGAGCAGGAGTCCGGCTCCTTCGTTCACTTCACCTCGACCTCTGGCCTGATCGGCAACTTTGGACAGGCCAACTACGCCGCCGCCAAGCTCGGCATCGTCGGCCTGTCGAAGTCGATCGCGCTCGACATGGGCCGCTTCAACGTCCGTTCGAATTGCGTCTCGCCGTTCGCCTGGACCCGCATGATCGGCACCATCCCGACCGAGACCGAAGCCGAAAAGGCGCGCGTCGAGAAGATCAAGCAGATGGGACCGGAGAAGATCGCGCCGATTTGCGCCTATCTGCTCTCCGATGCCGCCAAGGATGTCTCCGGGCAGATCTTTGGCGCGCGCATGAACGAGCTTTTCCTGTTCAGCCAGAACAGGCCGCTGCGCTCGGTGCATCGAAGCGAAGGCTGGACGCCGCAATCGATCGCGGAACACGGGATGCCGGCGCTGAAGGGCTCGTTCTACAAGCTCGACCGTTCGGCCGATATCTTCCCATGGGATCCGGTCTAGACGGATTCCCAGCTATTGTTGCGCTGCGATCTCTGGTTGTCCGGTCGGAGATCGCCCGCATTACGCCCGATTGCGGGCGAATGGTTTCCTTCCAACAAAAAATGGGAGGCGACTATGACAAAACCACTGACCATTTCGACCGATACCAATGAGCCTTGCCTCGCGCGCCGCACCCTCCTCAAGGGCGCGGCGGCTGCGGTAGCCGCGACCGGCGTCACCATGAACGCAGCCCTTGCGGCCTCCGTCGCGCCGTTCGGCCAGACCGGCACTCCGACGAGATCAACGGCGCCGTTGCCCTTGGGACCACTGCCCGGCAGCCGCTACCCGGACTCCCATCTGGAATCCGCCAAGAAAGGGCCGCCATCGTTCGGGCCCCCCGGTTTTCCGGCCTTTGCCGGTACGATGGCCGTTGAGCGCGTTGCAACCGGCTTCCGCTGGGCCGAGGGACCGGTGTATTTTGCGGCCGGGCGATACCTGTTGTTCAGCGACATACCCAACAACCGCATCATGCGTTTCTCGGAGGATGACGGTCACGTCAGCGTCTACCGTCAACCCTCGATGAACTCGAACGGCAACACCATCGATCGCGAAGGACGCCTGATCACATGCGAGCATAGCGGTCGGCGCGTGACGCGGACCGAACTCGACGGCTCGATCACCATCATTGCCGACAAATTCAACGGCAAGCGGCTGAACTCGCCGAACGATGCGGTCGTTACCGCCGATGGCGCGATCTGGTTCACGGACCCCGCCTACGGCATCGGCGGCTTCTACGAAGGGATCAAGGCCGACCCCGAGCAGGAGAAGAAGAACGTCTACCGGGCCGATCCGAAGTCCGGAGATATCAAGGTCGTCGTCGACGATTTTGTGGAGCCCAACGGGATCGCCCTCTCGCCCGACGAGAAGAAGCTCTACATCTGCGAGACCGGATTCACGGACGGACCGGACAACCCATCGCATATCCGTGCCTTCGACCTCGACGTGGCAGCGGGGAAGGTGTCGAACAGCAAAGTCTTCGCAGAGATCCCAAAGCCGAGCATCACCGACGGCGTCCGCTGTGACACCGAAGGACGGGTCTGGTGTTCGGTGGGCTGGGGTGATCCGAACGAAGACGGCGTGCGCTGCTATACGCCATCGGGCGATTTGCTCGGCAAGATCCACATTCCGGAAACAGTGGCGAATCTGAGCTTCGGCGGTCAGCAGCGAAACAGGCTTTATATTTGTGGCTCGACATCGCTCTATGCCGTCTACACGAGCGTACAGGGCGCAATGAAGCCGTAAGCGAATAGCGAGTAGCGAACAGTTGGCGGAGGATCCTTCTGTTCGCTACTCGCCCTCTCAACCCGTATTCCGCAACCCCGCCGAGATGCCGTTGATGGTGAGCTGAATCCCGCGCAGCACCTGCTCATCCGGGTTTTGCGCCCGATGCTCCTTCAAGAGTTCGACCTGCACGTGGTTGAGCGGATCGAGATAGGGGAAGCGGTGGCGCACCGAGCGGTCAAGCCGCGGATTGCCCTGGAGCAAGCGGTCCTGACCCATGATGTCGAGCAGCGTCTCGATGCAGGAATGCCATTCGCGACGGATGCGGCCAAAAATCCTCTCGCGCAGGGCTTCGTCCGGCACGAGCTCGGCATAGCGCGAGGCGATCGCGATCGAGCTTTTGGCGAGCACCATGTCCATGTTCGACAGGAGCATGCGGAAGAACGGCCATTCCTTGTAGAGCTCTTTGAGGAACGGCATGCCCTTGTCGGGATGCTCCGCGATCCATTGCTCGACCGCGCTGCCAAAACCGTACCAGCCCGGCAGCATCAGGCGGCATTGCGCCCAGGAAAACACCCAGGGAATCGCGCGCAGATCCTCGATCGCGCGCGTCTTCTTGCGCGAGGCCGGGCGGCTGCCGATGTTGAGCGTCGCGATCTCGTTGATGACGGTCGACGCCCAGAAATAATCGACAAAACCGTCGGTCTCGTAGACGAGGCCGCGATAGGCCTGGAAGGCGAGGTGCGACAGCTCGTCCATTGCGGTCAGGTATTCGCGGCGCGGCGCGCTCTGGCGCGGATGCAACAGGCTCGCCTCGAGCGTCGCGGCGGCAAGGATCTCCAAATTGTTGCGGCCGACTTCGGCGTTGGAATATTTCGACGAGATGATCTCGCCCTGCTCGGTGATGCGGATCTGGCCATTCACGGCGCCGCCGGGCTGGGCGATGATGGCGTCGTAGCTCGGGCCGCCGCCGCGGCCGACCGAGCCGCCGCGGCCATGGAACAGGCGCAGACGCACGCCGTGGCGCTCGAACACGTCGACGAGGCCGATCTCGGCCTTGTAGAGCTCCCAGCCCGAGGTGACGAAGCCGCCGTCCTTGTTGCTGTCGGAATAGCCGAGCATGACTTCCTGCACGCTGCCCCGGCTGTCGACGAGACGGCGGTAATCGTGCAGCGACAGCATGCGGTCCATGATGCCGCTCGACGCCTGCAAATCCTCGATGGTCTCGAACAGCGGCACGATGTTGATGGCGCTACGCCCGGAGGGATGGACCAGGCCCACCTCCTTCAGCAGCACGGCCACCTCGAGCATGTCGGACATGCCCTTGCACATCGAGATGATGCATTGGGGAATGGCGTCCGAGCCGAACTTCGCATGCGCCTCCGCGGTGGCATGGAACACGTTGAGTTCGCCCATCGTCTCGTCGCTGTACTTGACGAATGGCGAAACCAGCGAGCGCGCGCTGCGCAATTCGTTGGTGAGCAGTGAAATGCGCGCGTCCTCGCCGAGCGCGAGATAGGAGGTGCCGGGATTGGCGGCGTCCATCAGCTCGGCGATGGTGCGCTCGTGCACTGCCGAGTTCTGGCGGATGTCGAGCCGCGCCAGATGAAAGCCGAAGCAGTCCACCGCACGCCGCAGCAGCCGTAGCCGGCCACGGGCGATGACGCGGGCGTTGTTGGAGATCAGCGAGCGGTGCAGCACGTCGAGATCGGCCTGCAGTTCCTTGACGCTCTCGTAGGGCGCGCCCTTGCCGACCGGCCGGCGGGTGATCTCGACCTCGAGCTTCTCGGCGGTCGCCGTGAGGCGCGCGTAGATGCCGGAAACCGCGAGGCGATAGGGCTCGCCGCTCCGATGCGGCGAGGTGTCCGGCGAGCGCTCCGCCAGCTTGCGCAGCTCCTCGGAGACGTCGGCGAGATGCGCCGCGATCGACAGTTCCGAGCCGAGCACGTGCAGCTCGTTCAGATAGAACTGCATCACCCGGCTCGACTGGAGCCGCAGCGTGCCGCGCATGACGTCGGCGGTGACGAAGGGATTGCCGTCGCGGTCGCCGCCGATCCAGCTTCCCATGCGCAGGAAAGAGGCGAGTTCACTTGCGGCCTGCTCGTCGCCCTCCTCCAGCCGGTCTTCGAGCGTATTGACCAGCCGCGGGACCTCGCGAAGAAAAGTGTAATCGTAGAACGACAGGCCGTTGGCGACCTCGTCGAGCACGGTGAGCTTGGTCCGGCGCAGCAGGTTGGTTTGCCACAGCGTCAGCACCTCGCGCCGGAGCTGCTCATCACTGGCGACTGCCTCGTCCTCCGTCAGCGCGACACGCTCGCGGCGATCGAGCAGCTCTGCGACCTCCATCTCGCGGTCCATGGTGCTCTTGCGGCGGACCTCGGTCGGGTGCGCGGTCAGGACCGGGCTGACGAGCGCGGTCTTGAAGAAGCTGCGCAGCACGTCGGAGCTGATGCCAGCGTCCTTGGCATGGGCGAGCGTTTCCGCCAGCACGCCGGAACCGCCGTTCTTGGCGGCGCTGCGGGCGCGCATCTGGCGGATGTTGTTCTGATCCTCGGCGATGTTGGCAAGGTGGGAGAAATAGCTGAAGGCGCGGACGATCCGCACCGTCTCCGAGGTCGACATGCTGTCGAGGATCTGCTCGAGCTCGCGACGGGCGAGCCGGTCCTCGTCGCGGTGGAACCGGATCGAGGTCTGCCGGATGCGCTCGACCAGGTCGAACACATCGGCGCCTTCCTGGTCGCGCACCGTGTCGCCCAGGATGCGCCCGAGCAGGCGGATGTCGTCGCGCAGCCGCGCATCCGCCTCCAGCGCCTGGACGTCCTCGGGGCGGTTGGAGCGATGATCAGCGGCGTCGGATGGTAGGGTCTGGAGGGACATGGCTCGCTCCCTGGTTCGAGCTCGCTTGGCTGCCCGGCTCAACCGAGTGTGCAAGTTTTTTGCCGCAGCGCAAGATGAGTTTGGGGGGCGGCGCACACGAAGGGCGGTGCTTGGGCCAAATCCTCCGCTGGCGGGCTGGCAAACGCCGGGACTTATCGCTTGTTTTCGGCGCTAGGCCGGCACGATCACCTTGCCGATCGGCCACAGCGCGATGCCCGCGAGCTTCAGATGAGCCCAGGCAAAGGGAAGGCCGATGATGGTGATTGCGAAGATCGCGGCCGTCAGGACATGGCCGAGCGCCAGCCACCAGCCGGCCAGCACGAACCAGATGATGTTGCCGATCACCCCGAGCGGGCCGGTGCCGATATCGCCCGCACCGGTGACCTCGTCGCGGCTGACCGCCCTCGAGCCGAACGGCAGCAGGGTGTAGACGGCGATGTTGAACGCCGCCCGCGCCCAGGGCAGGCCGACGATGGTGATGGCCATGATGACGGAGGCCACCAGCCAGCCGAACGCCATCCCGGCGCCACCAATGAGAATCCAGAGCACGTTGAGCAGCAGGGAAACCGGAGCCATGGGACATCCACAGTCAATGACCCGGCCTATATAGGCTCGAAATCTGTCTTTGCGAAGACAGCTCCAATAGGTGCAAACCGGCTTCGCCTACCGTCCCTCGAATTTCGGCTCGCGCTTCTCCATGAAAGCCTTCATGCCCTCGGCCATGTCCTGCGTCTTGAACAGTGGCAGGAGCTGGAGATAGACGTGGTGGACGTGGTCGGAGAAGTTTTCGTTGAGGCCCATCCGCATCATGCGCTTGGAGGCCTGGACCGCGAGCGGCGCGTTCGCGGCGATCTCGCGGGCAATCGCGTAGGCTCGGGTCATCAGGTCGGCATCCGGAACGACCTCATTGGCAAGGCCCCATTCCAGGCACTCGCGCGCGCTCAGCGTGCGCCCCGTAAAGATCAGCTCGGAAGCTTTGGCCCAGCCGAGCATGCGCGGCAGCAGCCAGGTGCCGCCGGATTCCGGCACCACGCCGCGCTTGACGAAGGCGGCGGCAAGCTTTGAGGACTCGGCCATGATGCGGATGTCGCAGCCGAGCGCGGTGTCCATGCCGTAACCGGCCGCGCCGCCGTTGACGGCGCAGATGGTCGGCTTGTCCATCGCCTGCAAAACGGTCGGCGGCGTGTTGCGCAGGTTGATCGTGGTCGGCGAGGACGCGGCACTGAGGCCATTGCCGTCGCGTTCCTTGCGCAAATCGAGGCCGGCGCAGAACGCACGTCCCTTGCCGGTGAGGATCACGACGCGGACGTTCTTGTCCTCATTGGCCTCGGTCAACAGCCGCGCGAGATCGTTCAGCATCGGGCCGGAAATCGTGTTCATGCGCTCCGGCGCGTTCAGCGTGATGGTCGCAATGTGGTCGGCGACCTCGTAGAGCACTTCGGTTGTCCTGTCCGTACCTGCGTCGCTCATGAGCCCTCCTCGAATTGTCAGATCTTGCGTCCCGCCTGCTCCCAATAGGGATCTCGCAAGCGGCGTTTAAAGATTTTTCCGGAGTCCTCGCGCGGCAGCCCGCTGCGAATCTCGATGTGCTTCGGAACCTTGTAATCCGCAAGCGAGGTCTTCAGCCGCGCGCGAACGTCGGACGCATCGAGCGTGATGCCGGGTTGCGGCTCGACCACCGCCATCAGCGCTTCGCCGAACTCCGCGTCCGGGATGCCGAACACGGCGCAATCATGCACGCCGGGAACGGCGTGCAGCACTGACTCGATCTCGGCCGGATAGATGTTGACGCCGCCGGAGATCACCATGTCGCGCTTGCGATCGCAGATGAAGACATAGCCCTCTTCGTCGATATAGCCGACGTCGCCCGAGGTGATGAAACCGTTGCGGTCGATCTCGGCGCGCTTCTCCGGCTTGTTGTGGTAGGTGAAGTCGGCCATCCCGGCCATGCGCGAATAGATCTCTCCGATCTCGCCCACGCCCAGGACGCGGCCGTCGTCGCCGATGAAGCGCAGCTCGGCGCCGGGCGAAATCTTGCCGACAGTACCCGGCTTCCTCAGCGCGTCCTCCGACGTCGCGAAGGTGACGGCGCTGGATTCGGTCGAGCCGTAGAATTCGTAGATCACCGGCCCCCACCATTCGATCATGGCGCGTTTGACGTCCGCCGGACAGGGCGCCGCAGCATGGATGATGTGGCGGAGCGAGGCGACGTCGTACTTTTTGCGCACCTGCTCCGGCAGCTTCATCAGGCGGATGAACATGGTCGGCACCATGAAGATGGTGTCGATCCTGTACCGCTCGATCAGCTCGAGAAATTCTTCCGCCTCGAAGCGCGGCATCAGCACCAGCGCGCCGCCGAGCTTGCCTGCGCGGATGCCGAACGAGTTCGGCGCGGAATGATAGAGTGGGCCCGGCAGGATCGCGCGGGCGCCCGGCTTGAGGCCATAGATCATCGCGCGCATGCGTTCGCCAGCCGCCTGCTGGTCCGGCGTTGGCGCATTACGCCGCACGCCCTTGGGGTGGCCGGTGGTGCCCGACGTGTAGATCATGTTCATGGGCTGCGGCACGACCGGACCGTCATAGGCTTGGTACTGCGCGAGCCAGAATTCGAAATCGATTGCGAAGTCCGGCGTCGTCAGATGATCCGGATCGATCTTGTAGTTGGACAGGATCTCCGGTGGCGTCGGCACGCTGAGCACTGTGACGCCCGCAGGAATCGCATCGCGCAGACCATGCAGCATGTCGGCATGCGCGATCAGCACCGCAGTGCCGGTGTCTTTTAGGATGTAGCTGATCTCCTCTGGCTTGAAGTGCCAGTTGATCGGCACGCCATAGGCCCCGAGCCGCATCGCGGCGTAGGCGGCCTCGAGGAAGGCGATGTCGTTGCGCATCAACATGCAAACGCAATCGCCTTGCTTGACGCCGATTTTGGCAAGGCCGGAGGCGATGCGGTCGGCGCGGTTGGCGACCTCGGCATGAGAACGACGGCGGTCGCCGGAGACGATGCCGAGGAATGGGGACGTTTCGCTCATTTATTGTTTTTCTTTTTGTTCGAACTTGACCCTCATGGTGAGGAGGCGCAAAGCGCCGTCTCGAACCATGAGAGCCCGTGGCCCATCCCTCGAGACACCGCTTCGCGGCTCCTCGGGATGAGGTTTGTGCTAATCCGCAAACTTCGGCGCGCGCTTTTCGAGATTGGCGCGCACCGCTTCCGTCTGGTTCGCACTGCCGATCAGCTTCTGTTGCTCGACGGACTCCGCGAGCAGCGCGGGACCCGGATCGACCGACAGATTGTTGAGCAGGCGCTTCGCAGCGCGGATCGCATCAGGGCTTTTTCCCGCGATCTCGCGCGCGACCTCGAGCGCCGCGGCGCGCGGATCGTCGCAGATGCGCGTGGCGAGGCCGTAAGTCATCGCCTCCTGCGCCGAGAAGATGCGGCCGGTGTAAGTGAGATCGCGCAAAATATCGTCGCGAACGAGGCTCGCCAGGATCGGCGTGCCCGCCATGTCGGGCACGAGGCCCCATTTGATCTCCATCACCGACATCCGCGCATCGGGGCTGAGGAAGCGCATGTCGGCGCCGAGCGAGAGCTGGAAGCCGCCGCCGAAGGCAACGCCATGCACGGCCGCTATCACGGGAACCGGAAGCTGGCGCCATCCCCATACCGCCTGCTGCGGAAAGTTCGCCTCGCCACGGGTGCGCGCTGTGAGGTCGCGATTTTCGCCACCCGGAATTCCGTTGCCGCCTTTCTCCTTCATGGCGGCAAAGCGTCCCATGTCGAGCCCGGCGCAGAAGGCGCGGCCCTCGCCGGACAGCACGACAACGCGCACGCCTTTTTCCTTCGAGAGCCGGTCGGTTGCGGCAACAAGGGCCTCGAACATGGCCTGATCGAGCGCATTCATCTTGTCCGCGCGCACCAGGCGCACGTCGGCGACGCCTTCGGAAACCGTAATCGAGACGCGCTCTTCCATGGATGAATTCTCCCCTGTTCTTGTTCGGTGCCGCTTTACAGGAAGACGGCGGCCGGATTTAGTCAATCGACCAATTAACTGACAATCCCTACGGGGGAAACAGCCATGTTCAAGGAAAATCTTCTGGCCGGCCGGAGCATCCTCGTCACCGGCGGCGGGACCGGGCTCGGCAAATCGATGGCAGCGCGCTTCCTTCAGCTTGGCGCGGAGGTGCACATCTGCGGCCGACGCAAGATCGTCTGCGACGAGACCGCGACGGAATTAATGGATCAGTACGGCGGCCGCGTCACCAGTCACGGCGTCGACATCCGCAACGCGCTCGCAGTCGAGGAGATGGTCGAGAACATCTTTCGCGATGCGCCGCTGACCGACCTTATCAACAATGCCGCCGGCAATTTCATCTCGCGCAGCGAGGAGCTCTCGCCGCGCGGTTTCGATGCGGTCGCCAACATCGTCATGCACGGCACGTTCTATGTCACGCATGCGGTCGGCAAGCGCTGGATCGCTTTGAAGCAGCCCGGCAATGTCGTCTCGATCACCGTGACCTGGGTGCGCAACGGCTCGCCCTACGTGGTGCCGTCGGCGATGAGCAAATCGGCGATCCACGCCATGACCATGTCGCTTGCGACCGAATGGGGCAGATACGGCATCCGCCTCAACACCATCGCGCCCGGTGAAATCCCGACCGAGGGCATGAGCAAGCGCATCAAGCCGGGTGATGAGGCTGGCGCGCGCACCAAGGCGATGAACCCGATGGGCCGCGTCGGCACCATGGAGGAATTGCAGAACCTCGCGGTGTTCCTGATTTCCGGCGGCTGCGACTGGATCACCGGCGAGACCATCGCCATGGACGGCGCGCAGGCGCTCGCCATGGGCGGCAATTTCTACCAGCTCCGCGACTGGAGCGACGACGACTGGAAGACTGCGCGCGAGAGCATCATGGCGCAGAACGAGAAGGATCGGGCCAAGCGCGGGTAGTTTTTGTCGTCCCGGCCTAGTGCGCAATTGCGCACGGGGGCCGGGACCAATAGCCACCGAATGTTGTTTGGCGAAGATTGGCCATGACCAATCATCGCCAAATTGCGTCTTGTGGCTACGGGGTTCCCGGATCTGCGCTCCGCTTCGCTGCGCTTGTCCGGGACGACACTATGCCCTCTCCCGTATTGTCTTTGCTCGCGGATGACGCCACACTCCGCTGTATAAAAACAGACGCCACGGGAGAAACATGTCTACACAGCTATTGGCGAACCTCGCCGACATGGTGCGCGAGCGCGCGACGAGCCGCGGCAACGCCACCGCCTACGAGTTCGAGGGCCGCATCACCAGCTTTGCTGAATTCGACGTCAAGACCAACAAGGTCGCGAATGCGCTTGTCGCGATGGGCGTGAAGAAGGGCGAGCGCATCGCCTATCTCGGCAAGAACAGCGACATCTATTTCGAGCTGCTGATGGGCGCGATGAAAGCCGGCGTCGTGATGGCGCCGGTAAATTGGCGACTGGCGGGACCCGAGGTCGCTTTCATCGTTGCCGATTGCAAGGCGCCGGTGCTGTTCGTAGGGCCAGAGTTCATCACCCAAGTGCAGCAGATCAAGGACAAGATTCCGGGCGTGCACACGATCATCACCACTGAAGGCGGCGCGCCGGAATGGCAGGATTTTACGGCGTGGCGCGATGCACAGAGCGGCGACGATCCGAAAGTTCAGATCGACACCAGGGACATCGCAATTCAGCTCTACACGTCAGGCACCACCGGCAAGCCGAAGGGCGCGATGCTGTCGCATGCGAACTTCCTCAACCTGGTGCAGACCGGCAATGCCGAGGACAAGCCGGAGTGGAACCGATGGTCGACCAATGACGTATCGCTGGTCGCGATGCCGATCTTCCATATCGGCGGCTCGGGCTGGGGCGTGATGGAACTCTATCACGGCGCCCGCGGCGTCATCGCGCGCGAGTTCGATCCGACCAAGGTGCTGGATTTCTTCGAGCAGTCCGGCATCACAAAGCTGTTCATGGTGCCGGCGGCGATGCAGTTCGTGGTGCGGCAGCCGCGCGCGAAAACGGTCGACTTCTCGCGGCTGAAATACATGCTCTATGGTGCCTCCCCCATTCCCGCGGCGCTACTGAAGGAGTGCATCGAAATCTTCAAATGCGGCTTCGTGCAGATGTACGGCATGACCGAGACCACCGGCACCATCGTCGCGCTGCCGCCGGAGGATCACGTCGAAGGGTTGGAGCGGATGCGCTCGGCCGGCAAGGCGCTGCCGGGCGTCGAGATCGCCATCCTCGACATCGATGGCAAGCCGCTGCCACCGCGCCAGGTCGGCGAGATCGCGACGCGCTCGGGCTCCAACATGGCCGGCTACTGGAATCTGCCCGAGGCAACCGCATCGACGCTGCGCGGCGACGGCTGGCTGCGCACCGGTGACGCCGGCTACATGGACGAGGATGGCTATCTCTATATCCACGACCGCATCAAGGACATGATCATTTCCGGCGGCGAGAATATCTACCCTGCCGAGGTCGAGAGCGCGCTGTGCGATCATCCTGACGTCGCGGAAGCCGCTGTGATCGGCATCCCCGACGACAAATGGGGCGAAGCGGTGAAAGCCGTCGTGGTGATGAAGCCCGGCAAGGAGGCAACCGCCACCGACATCATCAACTTCACCCGCGAACGCATCGCCGGCTTCAAGACACCAAAGAGCGTGGAATTCTTGCCGGCACTGCCGAGGAATCCGAGCGGCAAGATTTTGCGGCGGCAATTGCGCGAGCCGTATTGGGCGGGGAAGGATCGGCGGGTGAATTAGCCGTCGTCGTCCTGGCTTTCGCCAGGACGACGACGGATTAATGCTTCCCCGGCCCCATATAGCCGAACAGGAACCCCGCCACCTTGCGCATCTGGATTTCCTCGCTGCCTTCGGTGATCCGGTAGCGGCGGTGGTGGCGGTAGATGTGTTCGAACGGCTTGTGGCGTGAGTAGCCCATGCCGCCGTGGACCTGCATGGCACGGTCGGCGGATTCGCAGCAGAGGCGGTTTGCCCAGTAGTTGCACATGGAGACGCGGTCGGAGAGCGTGCGCTCGATCTGCTCCTCGTTGAGCCGGTCCATCTCCCAGGCGGTCTTGCGGATCAGAAGGCGCAACATCTCGGCTTGCGTCGCGAGTTCGACCAGCGGGAACTGAATCGCCTGATTTTCGGCGAGCGCCTTGCCGAACGGTTTGCGCTCACGCGCATATTTCACGCTCTCGTTGATGCAGTAGACAGCAGCGCCCAGCGAACTCGCGGCCTGGCGGATACGGTTCTGGTGGACGAAGCACTGCGCCAGCGACAGGCCGCGGCCGACCTCGCCGAACTGCGCGTCTTCAGGCACGAACACATCGGTAAAACTGACGCGGGGATGGTCGGTCGGCATGTTGAAGGTCCACATGTACTCCTCGATCCTGACGCCGTGGCTCTTGGCCGGCACCAGGAAGCAGGTGATGCCGCGGGCGTCGCCGTCATTGCCGCTGGTGCGCGCGAACAGCGCACAATGTGTGGCGACGTGCATGCCGGTGGTCCACATCTTCTCGCCGTTGATGATCCAGCCCTTGACGTTGTCGCGGGTCGCGGGCACCGCGCGCGTCTCCATGTGGGTGGCGTCCGAACCGTGATTGGGCTCGGTCAAGCCGAAGGTGATGCGGTACTTTCCCTTGATCGAGCCGTCGATCATCGCCTTCTGGTCGTCGCGGCCGTAGCGGTCGAGCATGGTGACGACGGGAAAATTGCCGACGACGGAGTGCTCGTTCTGGAGATCGTTATGCAGGCCGAGGCCTTTCGCGGCAAAGTGCTCGCGGATCACCGCCATCCAGAGGTTGGAACCGTCCTTGCCGCCATATTGCTTCGGCACCGGAAAACGCAGATGACCGGCGGCATCCGCCAGATCCTTTGCCTTGCGCAGCAGCGCTTCCCATTCGTGGCGCGGCAGGCCGCCGTTCTCGAAATCGGTGCGCGCCCATTCGCGGCGATGGTCGAAGAAGCGGATGTTGTCGTCGGCCGCTTCGAGCGGCTTGATCTCGCGCTCGATGAAACGGTCGAGCTCTCCGAGATAGGCGACGAGATCGGCAGGCAATGAGAAATCCACGAGTCTCTCCCGGATGATTTTATCGTTTGCGTTAAGGCGCTAAGCGCATTTTTGCTTCGCACGATTAAGGTGAGAAGAGCGTCTCCAAGTCAAGCAGGCCGAGGCGTGTGAGAGGCGCAAGGCGCGCCCGCGCAAATCGATGGTGCTCTCGCACTGAGGAGCGGTAGTATGACGCCGATATTCCTTCACGAGAAAATGCGGAGCGCGCGATGGAGCTGAAATTCTCAAAGGTGGAACGCAAGGGGCCGATCACGATCGTCACGCTGTCGCGGCCCGAGGTCTACAACGCGCTGCACACCGATGCGCATTTCGAGCTGCAAAAGGTGTTCGACGATTACTCGACCGATCCCGAACAATGGGTCGCGATCGTCACCGGCGCCGGCGACAAGGCGTTCTGCGCCGGCAACGATCTGAAGTGGCAGGCGGCGGGCGGCAAGCGCGGCTGGGACAAGGGCGGCTTTGCCGGCCTCACCGCGCGTTTCGATTGCGACAAGCCGATCATCGCCGCCGTCAACGGCGTCGCGATGGGCGGCGGTTTCGAGATCGCGCTGGCCTGCGACCTGATCATCGCCTCGGAGAACGCGACCTTCGCCCTGCCCGAGCCGCGCGTGGGCCTCGCCGCGCTCGCCGGCGGCCTGCACCGCCTGCCGCGCCAGATCGGGCTGAAGCGCGCCATGGGCATGATCCTCACCGCGCGCCATGTCAGCGCCAGGGAGGGCCATGAGCTCGGCTTCGTCAACGAGGTGGTCCCGCAGGGCGAGGCGCTCGCAGGCGCGCTGCGCTGGGCCGAGATGATCACCAAGAACTCGCCGATGTCAATTCGGGCCTCGAAGCAGACGATTCAGAAGGGACTTGGCGTCTCGCTGGAGCAGGCGATCGAGGAACAGCGGGAATATCCGGCGGTGAAGGCGATGGTGGCGTCGCAGGACTATATCGAGGGCCCGAAGGCGTTTTCGGAGAAGCGGCCGCCGAAATGGGTGGGGAAGTAGGACCGTGTCTCTCCTCGTCATTCCGGGGCGCGCCGACAGGCGCGCGAGCTACGATGCGCAATTGCGCATCTGAAATCCATCGGGCGGCAGAGCGTGTGGATGAATGGATTCCGGGCTCGTCGCTCCGCGGCGCCCCGGAATGACGGTGGAGAGAATGGCGCCGACTACCCGCCTCGCGACAGCTCCCGCTTGTACGACGCGTAATTCGGCTGATCGACCGCGAGCTTGTCCATCGTGGTCTGCCAGAGATGCTCGGCAAGGCCAGGCGTTGCGAGGTCGACCTCGCCTTTGGCGATGCGATCGGCGAGCGCGCGGTTGAGCTCGGTGACCGAGCCGTCCATGCCGAGCAGCGCGCGCAGCCGCTCCACCTCCGTGGCGTCGCTCCCCTCCGCTCGCGTCAACTGCCGCGTCACGAGATCGAGGATGTTGACGGCCACGCGCAGCTTGAAGGCCTGGTGGCCGGAGATCAGCGGCGTGATATCGTTGCGGAGGAAATCGGCGACCGCCTTGGTCAGCTCGATCGGTGTCGGTTCGTCCTGCATACCTCACCTCCCTCGCGGCGCGAGCAGCCGCAGCAGATCGATCTCGGTCTCGGAGGCACGGCGGCCGATCATCGCGCGCTCCATGGAATGATCCGGCCCCTCGCGGAAGCGCTGCATCATGCCGCCGCACATGATGCCCCAGCGCAGCGTACCCATCACTTCCCAGAATTTTACGCGCGCTGCATCGACCTCGCGGCCGGCAGCCTCATAGCCGGCGAAAAGCTCCTCGCGCGAGCCAAAACCGCCGACGGGCTTGTCGATCTCGCCGAAACGCCAGGAATTGACGCAGACCCAGCCGAGATCCTCCATGGGATCGCCGAGATGGGCGAGTTCCCAGTCGAGCACCGCGCGGACGCCGTCAATGCCGATGATGAGATTGCCATTGCGGAAATCGCCATGCACGAGGGTCGTCTCGGCCGAGGGGCCGGGATCATGGTCGCGCAGCCAGCGCAGCGCGAGCTCAAATACGGGCTTAGGCCAGTTCAGACTGCGATAGTCGCGCTCGAACTCGCCGATTTCCTGGGTCGCGGTCCGGCTTCGCAGCTCGGGCAGCTTGTCCAGTGGCAGCCTGTGCAGGCCCGCAAGCACGCCTCCGATCTGGCGTGCTAGAAGCGGCCGCGCCGCCGCGAACTCCTCATCGCGAAGAATCTTGCGGGCGATGGTCTCGCCCTCGACCCGCTGCATGATGAAGCCGGTGCCGAGATCTTCATTCGGCGTCAGCACATGCATCACGCGTGGCGACGGGACACCGGCCTCAAAAGCGAGCTGCATCAGCTGCGCTTCCGCGGCAAGACCCGCCGCGCGCGTGGGAGCGGCGCCATAGCCCCTGGGCGAGCGGCGCAGGATCGCCCCGATCGGCCCATCGGGATGCAGGATGTCGAAGCGCCAGGTCTCCTGACTGGCGCCGCCCGACAGCTTTGCAGCGCCAGTGACGCCGGTCGCTCCCGGACACCAGCGCACCACGCTGCGGGAAAGTTCCGCCTCGATCATTTGCCTTTGAACTGCGCCGGACGCTTCTCCAGGAAGGCGCCGACACCTTCGCGGAAGTCCTGCGTATCACCGGCGCGCAGCTGGCACTGGAATTCGAGATTGAGCTGGTCCTCGAAGGAATTTTCCGGGCTGTCCCAATAGAGCTTGCGGATCAGCGACAGCGCCACCGTCGGGCCGCTCGCGAGGTCGCGCGCGAGCTTCATTGCCTCCTCCATCAGCACGCCGTCGTCATGGACGCGGTTGATGAGGCCCCATTCCAGCGCCTTCTCGGCCGGCAGCCGTTCGCCCATCAGCGACAATTCGACCGAGCGCGCCTTGCCGATCAGGCGCGGCAATAGCCAGGTCGAGCCGCAATCCGGCACGAGGCCGATGCGGCGGAAGGCCTGCAGGAAATAGGACGAGCGCGCGCACAGGATCATGTCGCCGAGCAGCGCGAAGCTCATTCCGGCGCCGGCCGCCGGGCCGTTGACCGCGGTGACGATCGGGCAATGCAGGTTGCGGATGCGCCGCAGGAAGGGGTGAAACCCGGTCTCGAGCGTCAAACCAGCCTTGGTCTTCTTCGACTGGTTGTTGCGGCCCTGGAGATTCGCACCGGTGCAGAATGCCCGCCCCGCGCCGGTCAGCACGACGCAGCGCACCTCGTCCTTCTTCTCCTCGATTGCGTCAAGCGCGTCGGAGAGGCCGCCCAGCATGTCCACGGAGACCGCATTCATCACCTCCGGATGGTCGAGCCGGAGGATCGCGACCGAACCATCGAATTCGAGCGTGACGTGTTTGAACTGCATCGTTTCCTCGTCAGTTGCGGATTGCGATGTTTCGCAGCCCGGAATTACTTTTGCCGGGCCGCATATTTGATTTTTGGCGCGGTCTTGTCCATGGTGGAGGAAGCATACCCCACCGTCATATCGCATGATCTTGCGCGCACCGGCTGACGCGCGTCATGCCAAAAACAGGAAACGCGCCATGAACCTTTTCGACCTCACCGGCCGCGTCGCCGTGATCACCGGCGGCAATGGCGGTATCGGGCTCGGCATCGCGCAGGCGCTCGCCAGCCAGGGCTGCAGCGTCTCGATCTGGGGCCGCAATGCTGACAAGAACAAGGCTGCTGCCGCGAGCATGGCGGGCCTGCCCGGCAAGATCGATGCCCGCGTCTGCGACGTCACCGATCCGGCCTCGGTCAATGCCGCGATGAAGGCAACGCTCGACATTTTCGGCCGGGTTGATGGCTGCTTCGCCAATGCCGGTATCGGTGGCGGTGGCCGCAGGTCCTTCATCGAGCGCACCGAGGAGGAATGGCGCACGATGTTTGCGACCAATCTCGACGGCGTGTTCCACGCGTTCCAGGCCGCTGCGAAGCACATGACCGATCGCGCCAATGCCGGCGATCCCTTCGGCCGGCTGGTTGCGACCTCGAGCCTCGCCTCGATCTTCGGCACCGCGCGCAACGAGCACTATGCCGCCACCAAGGCGGCCATCAACGCGCTGGTGCGCGCGCTCGGTGTCGAGCTCGCCCGCCACGGCGTCACCGCGAACGCGATCCTGCCCGGCTGGATCAAGAGCGACATGACCGCCGGCATCATGGCCAACGAAAAGTTTGTCGCCAACGTGATGCCGCGGATTCCGATGCGGCGTTTTGGCGAGGCATCCGATTTCGGAGGCATCGCGGTGTACCTGATGAGCAAGGCGTCGTCGTATCACACCGCGGATACGTTCGTGATCGACGGCGGCTATACCGCGTTTTGATGTCTTGATCTCGTAGCCCGGATGGAGCGCAGCGCAATCCGGGCTTTCTAGGGCTGAGACTTTTCCCGGATTTCGCTGCGCTCCATCCGGGCTACAAGCTTTGAATTTTGAAACTACAAAAGGGGACGGGCAAATGTTTTCACACATCATGATCGGCACCAACGACCTCGACAAGGCCAAGGCGTTCTACGACAACTTGCTGAACACGCTCGAGGTGCGGCCGGCGCGGGTCGACGGCCATCGCATCTTCTACATCACCAAGACCGGCGTGTTCTCGGTGACGAAGCCGATCAACGGCGAAGCGGCAACGTGCGCGAACGGCGGCACCATAGGCTTCGCCTGCAATTCGCCGGAGCAAGTCGATGCGTGGCATGCGGCCGGGCTCGCCAGCGGCGGCAAGACCTGCGAGGACCCGCCCGGCGTGCGTCAGGGTCCCGGCGGCAAGCTCTATCTCGCCTATCTGCGCGACCTCGACGGCAACAAGATCTGCGCGATGCATCGGATGCCGAATTAATCCCACACCCGGTGTCGTCCCGGCGAAGGCCGGGACCCATACCCCCAAGGCAGCGGCTATAGCGCAAGCCGACGACCGCAAGTCCAATTTTCTTCCTGTGGTTATGAATCCCGGAACTGCGCTCCGCTTCGCTGCGCTTGTCCGGGACGACATCGGGGAGAGAGTTCGGCCGCCCCGTTCAAACAACATTTCAAACGTCCTCGCGATATTCCATCTCATGGCATGGCCCGCGTGAGAAAATGCGCGCTCGCGCTTTGACCGTGCTGCGACTATTCTCCCGGCCAACACGGTCTCAGCGAAACGGGAGGAACAACAATGAAACATGCCTACATTCCCCGCACCACCAACTACACGCTCAATCCCGGCGATGAGCTCAACGACCTGCGCATGTCGGACCAGGTCCGGCCGCTCTACGATCACGTCAGGAAGTTCATCCGCGAGACCGTCGAGCCGATGTCGATCGAGTTCGCCAAGGCCGGCGAAGGCAAGGAGGACCGCTGGAGCTTCACGCCGAAGCAGCTCGAGGTGCTCGAGGTCGCCAAGAACAAGGCCAAGAAGGAAGGTCTCTGGAACTTCTTCCTGCCCGATGACGAGACCGGCCAGGGCCTGAAGAATCTCGACTACGCCTATATCGCCTCCGAGCTCGGCAAGAGCCCGCTGGCTTCGGAAACCATGAACTGCTCGGCACCCGACACCGGCAACATGGAGGTGCTGGAGCGCGTCGGCACCAAGGAGCAGAAGGAAAAGTGGCTGAATCCGCTGATGAACGGCGAGATCCGCTCGGCCTATGTCATGACCGAGCCGAATGTCGCCTCCTCCGATGCAAAGAACATCTCGACGACGGCAAAGCTCGTCGGCGACGAATGGGTCATCAACGGCGAGAAGTATTACATTTCAGGCGTCGGCGACCCCCGCTGCAAGATCCTCATCGTGATGGTGAAGACCAATCCGGATGCGGCGCCGAGCAAGCAGCAGTCGCAGATCCTGGTGCCGCGCGACACGCCCGGCGTCGAGGTGCTCGGTCCCATGTACGTGTTCGGCCAGGATCACGCGCCGCGCGGCCACATGCACATGCGCTTCAACAATGTCCGTGTGCCGAAGGAGAACATGCTGCTCGGCGAAGGCCGCGGCTTCGAGATCTCGCAGCTCCGCCTCGGACCGGGCCGCATCCATCACTGCATGCGCACCATCGGCAAGGCCGAGAAGGCGCTCGATTTGATGGTGCAGCGTGGCCTCACCCGCGAAGCCTTCGGCAAGAAGATCGCCCATCTCGGCGGCAACATGCAGATCATCGCGCAGGCGCGCTGCGAGATCGAGGCGATGCGGCTGATGGTGCTGAAGGCGGCGAAAGCGATGGACGTGCTCGGCAACAAGGAGGCCCGAGTCTGGGTTTCGATGGTCAAGGCCATGGTGCCGGAGCGCGCCTGCAAGATCATCGACCAGTCGATCCAGATGCACGGCGCCACCGGCATCTCGCACTGGACCCCGCTCGCGGAGATGTACCAGGACGTCCGCCATCTGCGCTTTGCGGATGGCCCGGACGAGGTGCACTGGATGGTGGTCGGTCGTCACGAGCTGAGCATGGCGTAGAGGTCTCTCCTCTCCCCCTCCCCGTTCTTACGGGGAGAGGGTCGGGGCGAGGGGCTCTCTCCACACGTGAGATGGTCGAGGGACCTGTACCCCCTCACCCGGATCGCGCCGGAGGATGCTTCGCATCGCCGGGGACGATCCGACCTCTTCCCGCAAGCGGGGCGAGATGAAGAAGAAAGCTTCGCCAGAGGGAGCCTCCATGGAATACGCCGCCAGCGATCTGACGCCACGCGAACGCTACAAGGTGCTGACCTCCTTCATCCTGCCGCGGCCGATTGCGTGGGTGACCTCGGTCGGGCCGACCGGCGTGGTCAACGCCGCACCCTTCAGCTTCTTCAACGCATTCTGCGAGGATCCGCCGCTGTGCATGTTCGCGGCGAACCGCAAGCCCAACGGCCAGGACAAGGACACCTTCCTCAACATCCAGCGGACCGGTGAGTTCGTGGTCAACATCGCCGACGAACCACTGGCGAAAGCCATGCATGAGAGCAGCGGCGATTTTCCGCCCGAGATCGGCGAGCCAGGCTATCTCGGCCTGAAGCTCGCGCCCTCGACGAAGATCGCGGTACCCCGGCTGGCCGACACGCCCTGGGCGATGGAGTGCAAGCTCTGGAAGATGATCGACGTCAACGACGACCGCCGCCTGATCATGGGCGAAGGCATCCATTTCCACATCCGCGACGAGCTCTGGGACGACAAGGCGATGCGAGTGCACATGGACCGCTATCACCCGATCGGCCGCATGTTCGCCGACCGCTACTGCCGCACGGATGACCGCGTGGTGTTTCCGGCGGCGGAGGGGGCGAAGGGAAAGACGTGAGCGTCACAGCGAAGGTGCGCTCCCTCGCCCCGTTCGTACGGGGAGAGGTGAAGAAGCAATCACCTACGTCGCAGGCTCGATCTTGTCCTGGGTCTTCGTTTCGAAATCGCTCGCGTCGTGACGCTCGTGAAGCTGGCTGGCGGGATCGCCGGAGACGCGGTTGACCATGCGGCCGCGCTTCACGGCCGGGCGCTTGGCGATCTTATCGGTCCAGCGCTGCACGTTCTTGTAGTCCTGCACCGAGAGGAATTCACCGGCGCCATAGACCAGCCCCTTGGCGAGCGCGCCGTACCAGGGCCACACCGCGATGTCGGCGATCGTGTACTCGCTGCCCGCCAGATATTCGTTGTCGGCGAGGCGACGGTCGAGCACGTCGAGCTGGCGCTTGACCTCCATCGCGAAACGATCGATGGCGTATTCGATCTTGAACGGCGCATAGGCGTAGAAATGGCCGAAGCCGCCGCCAAGGTAGGGCGCGCTGCCCATCTGCCAGAACAGCCAGGACATCGCCTCGGTGCGGGCCTTGATGTCCTTCGGCAGGAAGGCACCGAACTTCTCGGCGAGGTAGAACAGGATCGAGCCGGATTCGAAGATCCTGACCGGCTCGGGGCCGGAGCGGTCCATCAGCGCCGGAATTTTCGAGTTCGGATTGATGTCGACGAAACCGCTGCCGAACTGATCGCCATTGCCGATCTTGATCAGCCAGGCATCGTATTCGGCGCCCTTATGGCCGAGCGCCAGAAGCTCCTCCAGCATGACCGTCACCTTCACCCCGTTCGGCGTCGCCAGCGAATAGAGCTGGAAGGGATGCCTGCCGACCGGCAGTTCCTTGTCGTGGGTGGGGCCGGCAATCGGACGATTGATGCTGGCGAACTGCCCGCCGTTCTCCTTGTTCCAGGTCCAGACCTTGGGTGGCACGTAAGGGGTGTCGGTCATGCGAGGGGCTCCGGCGGGAAGATGCGTCTGCATTAATTAGCCCGCAAACGGCCGATGACAAGGCCCACCCGGTCTGCGCAGGGCGCGGGCCTCAGCCCGGCGTCATGCGTCCGGCCTGACCCGTCACGGCCCTGCGTGACCGGACCTCCGCCTCCACCACAAATCCCTCATATCCCTTCGCCGCGACCTCGTCGCAGATCCGGCGGTAGACGCCGACACCGCCGATATAGGGCATGAAGATGCGCGGCTTGTCGGGAATGTTGGCGCCCATGTACCAGGAATTGGCCTGCGGATAGAGCGTGCCGCGGGCGAGCTCGTTGGCGTGCGCCACCCTTTTGTCCTCGGCGTCCCTGCCCGCCTCCATCGTGGCCAGACCCTGTTTGCGCATGTGGACGAGACCATCAGCGATCCAGTCGACGTGCTGCTCGATCGACACGATCATGTTCGACAACACCGACGGGCTCCCAGGCCCGGTGATGATGAACAGGTTCGGAAAGCCTGCGCTCATCAGCCCGAGATAGGTCTTCGGGCCCTCCGCCCATTTCTGGTTCAGTGTCACGCCGCCGCGGCCAGGAATGTCGATCTTCGCCAACGACCCGGTCATGGCATCGAATCCGGTCGCCAGCACCAGCGCGTCGACCTCATGGTCGGTGCCCGCGACGCGCACGGCGTTTTGCAGTGATCTCCTGGATCGGATCGGTTTTGATGTCGACCAGCGTGACATTGGGGCGCTTGAAGGTCGCAAAATAATCGGTGTCGATGCAGATGCGCTTGGTACCGATCGGGGCTCATCGCGCGACGTGACGCCTGCACGCAAGATGCGCGCGGCAATCCGGCATGGCATCGCAGATGACGATGGGCTAGCGTCGTCGAAGGCCGCCGGGAGAGAGCCATGAAATCGCCGATTTGCGACATGCTGGGCATCGAGTTCCCGCTGCTCGCCTTCAGCCATTGCCGCGATGTCGTTGCCGCCGTCAGCCGCGCCGGCGGCTTCGGCGTGCTCGGCGCGACCGTGCATACGCCGGAGACGCTCGAGCGCGAATTGAATTGGATCGATGCGCATGTCGACGGCAAGCCCTACGGCATCGATGTGCTGATCCCGGAAAACATCTCGACCGCCGGTGAGAAGGACGTCACCTGGAAGAGCCTTGAAGCGCGGGTGCCGCAAGAGCACCGCAAGTACACCAGCGATCTGCTGAAGAAATACGATATCGAGCTGACGACAACGAGCGTGGCAGATAACCAACCACAGCCGTTCGACGCGAAGACGGCGCTGGAGCTGCTCGAGGTCTCCTTCAATCATCCGATCCGCCTGATTGCCAATGCGCTCGGTGTGCCGCCGAAGGCGATGATCGAGATGGGCAAGAAGCACGGCGTGCCGGTCGCAGCCCTCGTCGGCGCCAAGGAACACGCTTTGCGCCAGGTCGCGGCCGGCGTCGATATCCTCGTGGTGCAGGGCACCGAGGCCGGCGGCCATTGCGGCGAGGTCTCGACCATGGTGCTGGTGCCGGAGGTGATCAAGGCGATCAAGCCGATCCGCGACGTACCGGTGCTCGCGGCCGGCGGCATCATGACCGGACGGCAGATGGCGGCCTGCATGGCGATGGGCGCCGCCGGCGCCTGGACCGGCTCGGTGTGGCTGGCGACAGTGGAGGCCGAGACCAGCGAGATCTTCCGCGAGAAGATGATCGCGGCGTCCTCGCGCGACGCAATCCGCTCCAAGGGGCGCACCGGCAAGCCGGCGCGGCAGCTCCGCTCGGTCTGGACCGATGCCTGGGATCGCGCGCCGGAGAGCCCCGGCGCATTGCCGATGCCGCTTCAGAGCATCATCAGCCGTGACGCCTTCAACTCGATCGACCGCGCGGCTGCGAGCGGCAACGCCAAGGCGCGCGATCTCGTCAGCTATTTCGTCGGCCAGGGCGTCGGCCTGATCGACAGCGTGAAGTCGGCGGGCGCCGTGGTGCAGGAATTCAAGGAAGACTTCGCCGAAGCCGTCGAGCACATGAATGCGCTGGTGGCGGAGTGATGATGTTGGACCCTCATGGTGAGGAGGCGCGAGCGCCGTCTCGAACCATGAGAGCCCGCGGCCCATCCTTCGCGACGCCTGCTTCGCAGGCTCCTCAGGATGAGGTCTTTGATTACTGAGAAAGTGAAGAAGCAAGAACAATGACTATCCCTGAAGACCGCATCCCCGTCATCGTCGGCATCGGCGAAATCGTCGACCGCCCCAAGGAGATCACCGACGGCCTCGAGCCGCTGGATTTGCTCGAACAGGCGCTGCGGCGCGCCGAGCAGGACGCCGGCGCAAAGCTGCTCGGCGAGGTGCAGTCGCTCGACGTCGTCAATTTCCTGAGCTGGCGCTATCGTGATCCGGAAAAGCTGCTGGCGCAGCGGCTCGGGATCACGCCTGCGCATTGCTATTACGGTCCGGTCGGCGGCGAGAGCCCGATCCGCTACATCCACGAGGCCGCAAAGCGCATCGCGCGCGGCGAATGCACGGTGGCGGCGGTGTGCGGCGCGGAGGCGCAATCGACCGCGACCAAGGCGGAGCGCACCGGCGCAAAGCTGCCGTGGACACCGTTTGCCCATGACGTCGAGGAGCCGAAGCGCGGCGCGGCGTTCCAGAAGCCGCTCGCCGTGAAGCTCGGCGTATTCCGCCCCGTCACGGTCTATCCGTTCTACGAAGCCGCATCATCAGCGCATTGGGGCCAGACGCCGCGCGAAGCCATGGCGGAATCGGGCACGCTGTGGTCGCGTTATTCGGATGCTGCCGCGCAGAACCCCAACGCCTGGCTGAAGCGGCGCTATGCGCCGGACGAGATCACGACGCCGTCCGCGGACAACCGCCTCATCGCCTGGCCCTATAACAAGCTGATGGTGGCCAACCCCAGCGTCAACATGGGCGGCGCGCTCCTGCTCACCAGCCTTGCCAAGGCGCGCGCGGCCGGCATCGCCGAGGACAGGCTGGTCTATCCGCTCGGCGGCGCCTCGGCAGAGGAGCCGCGCGACTATCTGCTGCGCGACCAGTTCTATGAAAGCCATCCGCAGAATGCGGTGTTGAAGGCCGCGATCAATCTCGCCGGCGGCGACGGCAGGACGTTCGAGGCGATCGAACTCTACAGCTGCTTCCCCTGCGTGCCCAAGATGGCGCGACGGACGCTGGGCCTAGGCTCCGACGTGCAGCCGACCGTGACCGGCGGCCTCACCTTCTTCGGCGCGCCGCTCAACACCTACATGACGCATGCGGCCTGCGCGATGGTGCGGCGCCTGCGCGACGGCGCCAAACTCGGCCTGCTTTACGGCCAGGGCGGCTTCGTTACCAAGCATCATGCACTGGTGGTCTCGAAGACTCCGCCGCGCGATGCGCTGGTGCAGGAGACGAGCGTGCAGGCCGAGGCTGACCGCAACAAGCGCGCGGTGCCAGAGTTCGTCACGGAGGCCTCGGGCAAGGGCAAGGTCGAGAGCTTTACGGTGCTCTATGGCCGTGGCGGCGAGGTCGAGCACGGCGTGGTGATGCTGCGCACGGCGGAAGATCGGCGCACGCTGGCACGGATCCCGGCGAGCGATACGGCAACGTTGGCGCATCTGCTCAACATCGATAGGACGCCGGTCAACTCGCTCGGCGACATCGCTATGGCTGCGGATGGCGTGCCTGAGTGGCGAGTCGCCTAGCTCTCGTGTCCCGGACGCGGTGCGGCGCGAAGTGCCGCTCCACAGAGCCGGGACCCAGAAAGCCGCATTGAACTCCGTGAAGTAAACTGGGCCCCGGCTCTGCAGCACATCACTTCGTGCTACGCAGCATCCGGGGCACGAGATTTCCCTCAACCCTTCGGCGCCTGCGGCTCCGACGCGGTCGCCGGCTTACCCTTGGCGCGTGGACCCGCGACTCTCACCGGATCGCCGTCGGAGAGGCCGTCCGGCGGGGCGGTGATGACGCGGTCGTCGGGCGCAATCCCCGAGGCAAGCTCAATCTCCCTGCCAAGGTCGCGCGCGATGGTCACGGTTTTGAACTGCACCTTGTCGTCCGGACTGACTGTAGCAACGCGCAAGCCGCTGCTGTTGAAAATCAGGGCGCTGGCGGGGATGCTGAGCGGCGCGGTGTCGCGCTGGAGGTTGAGCTTTACGCTGGCGTAGCCACCGGGCATCAGTTCGCCGTTGGAATTGTCGAGGCCGAGCTGCATGCGCGTGGTGCCTGAGGCGACGTCGACGGCTTGGGAAGAGGCTTCGACCGTCGCCTGGAACGTCCGGTTCGGGTATTCCGGCATCACCATGCTGGCCTTGGCGCCGATCTTGATCGCCGGCACATAGTTCTGGGGGACGTTGACGTAGACGCGCAGCTTGGTGATGTCGGAGACCACGAACATCGCCGGGCCGGAGCCGCCGCCGGCGTTGATCAGCGCGCCAACGTCGGTATCGCGCGCCGTGACCACGCCGTCGAATGGCACGGTGATCTTCTTGTAGCCGGCCAGCGCTTCCAGCCGCTCGACATTGGCCTGCCCGGAATGGACGGCGGCGTTCTTGTTGGAGAGGTCGGCGGTGCGCTCGTCGATCTCCTGGGCGGAGACGAAGTTGGAGGCGACCAGCGTCTTGCGCCGGTTCAGCGTTGCTTCCGACAGCCTCGCGCTGGCCTGCTGGCTGGCGAGGTCGGCACGGGCCTGCAAGAGCTGCTGGTCGAGGTCAGGCGCCTCGATCTCGGCGATCACCTGCCCGGCCTTGACGCGGGCGCCGATGTCGGCGCTCCAGCTCTTCAGATAGCCGGAGACCCGGGCGAAGATCGGAGCCCGGTAATAGGCCTCGAGCCGGCCCGGCAGGTCGATGGTGGAGTTGAGAGCCTTGGCATTGGGCAGGGTCACCGCGACGCTCGGAACGGCCTGATCGTCGGTCCATTCCTTCAGTTTGGAGCCTTGGTCCTCGCGGGCCCGAATGCCGGTGCCGACCACGAGGCCTGCCGCAATCAGCGCCACCACGCCGAAAATGCCCAGTTTCCGGTGCGACACCGGCGGGCGGGGTTCAGTGGGCGACATGCGGAGTCTCCAATGGGGCGGCGGCTTTGGCGCCTTGTTTCTTGTGTACCATACTGAACACCACGGGAACAAACATCAGCGTGGCGAAAGTTGCAAAGATCAGGCCGCCGATCACCGCGCGGCCAAGCGGCGCGTTCTGCTCGCCGCCCTCGCCCAGCCCCAGCGCCATCGGCGCCATGCCGATGATCATGGCGAGCGCGGTCATCAGCACCGGGCGGAACCGAACGAAGCCGGCCTCCAGCGCGGCCGCGACGGGGTCGCCGAGCTCCTCGTAGCGCTCGCGGGCGAACGAGATCACCAGCACGCTGTTGGCGGTGGCAACACCCATGCACATGATGGCGCCCGTGAGCGCCGGCACCGACAGCGTGGTCTGGGTCGTGAACAGCATCCAGACGATGCCGGCGAGGGCCGCCGGCAGCGCAGTGATGATCACGAACGGGTCGGACCAGGATTGGAAGTTCACGACGATCAGCAAATAGATCAGCACCACGGCCCCGAGCAGGCCGAATAGCAGGCCGGTGAAGGCACTGTTCATGGTCTGCGCCTGGCCGAGCAGAACCACCGAAGAGCCCTTCGGAACTTCCTTGGCGGTATCGGCAATCAGCTGGCGAATATCATTGGACACCGCACCGAGGTCGCGGCCCGACGTCGTCGCAAAGATCTGCACCAGCGTCTGAATGTCGTATTGCGACACCACCGCGCTCGACGTCGAGCGCCTGATGTCGGCGATGCCGCCGAGAATCGGCGACTGCGAATTGCCGGTCGCCGTGATCGGCAGCGTCTGGAGCGCGCTGAGCGAAATCGATCTGGTATTGCGGCGTCTGCATCACAATGGAGTACGACACGCCGTTATCCGGATTGAGATAATAGGTCGGCGCCACTTGCGAGGACCCGGCGAGATTGACCACGAGGCTGTTGGTGACGTCGCGCTCGGTCAGGCCGACATATTGCGCGCGGGTGCGGTCGACATCGATGTTGAAGGTCGGATTGTTCGGCGACTGCTGGATGCGCGCGTCGGCGACACCCGGAATCCGGCGGACCTTGGCGAGCAGCTTGTTGGCGTAGGCGAAGTTGCCTTCCGCGTTAGCGCCACGAACCTGAAGGTCGATTGGCGCCGGCGCGCCGAAGTTCAGGATCTGGCTGACGATGTCGGCCGGCAGGAAGGAGAAGCTGACACCCGGGAACAGCCGCGGCAACTGCTCGCGCAGCACGCGCACGTGCTCTTCGGTCGGCTTGTGGCCTTCCTTCAGCTTGATCTGGATGTCGCCGTCCTGCGGACCGATCACGCCGGTGTTGTTGTAGGTCATGTTGATGCCGGAGATCGGCATGCCGATGTTGTCGGTCAGCGTCTCGATCTCGCCAGGGACCAGCTTCCGGATCGCCTTCTGCACGTCGGCGAGCTGGTTGGCGGTCTCCTCGACGCGGGTGCCGACCTGGGTGCGGACATGCATCAAGATATTGCCGGCATCGACCGCGGGGAAGAAGTTGCGGCCGAGGTACGGCACCAGCGCGAAGGACGCGCCGACCACGCAGAGGAAGCCGATCACGAACACCGGGCGGTGTGCGAGCGCGAGCCCGAGGAAATTATGGTAGCCGCCGCGAATGCGCTCGAACCGCGCCTCGAAGCCGCGCTGGAACCACACAAGCGGATTGCGCGATTTCGGCGGCGCGCCCTCGTGATGCACATGTGGCTGCAGCAGATAATTCGCCATGGTCGGAACCAGCGTGCGCGACAGGATGAACGACCACATCATCGCGAACATCACCGCTTCGGCCATTGGCACGAACAGGAAGCGCGCGACGCCGGTGAGGAAGAACATCGGCACGAACACGATGCAGATACAGAGCAGCGAGACGAAGGCCGGCGTGACGATCTGGTTGGCGCCGTCGAGGATCGACTGCTCGACCGGCTTGCCCTGCTCGAGGTGGTAGTTGATGTTTTCGATGGTCACGGTGGCGTCGTCGACGAGAATGCCGACGGCGAGCGCGAGGCCGCCGAGCGTCATGATGTTCAGCGTCTCGCCGATCGCCGACAGCATGACGATGGCACCGAGCACCGAGAGCGGGATCGAGACCGCGATGATCACGGTCGAGCGCCAGCTGCCGAGGAACAGCAGGATCATGACGCTGGTGAGCAGCGCGGCGATCACGCCTTCGAAGGCGACGCCCTGAATCGCGCCGCGGACGAACACCGACTGGTCGCCGATGAAGCCGATCTTCAGCGCATCCGGCAGCTGATCCTTGACGTCGATAACCTTCTGCTTGATGCCGGCGATGATGTCGAGCGTCGAGGTCGCGCCCGCCTTCAGCACCATCATCAGCACCGAGCGGTTGCCGTCGACATGGACGATGTTGGTCTGCGGCGGATTGCCGTCTCTGACGGTTGCGACATCGCGCACATAGACCATCGCGCCATTGACGGTCCGGATCGGCAGATTGCCAAGCTCTTCGATCTTGAGCGGCGAGTTGTTGAGCTGGATGTTGTACTCGAAAGTGCCGATCTTCTGGGTGCCGACCGGCGTGATCAGGTTTTGTGCGGCGAGCGCATTGGCGACGTCCTGGCCGGACAGGCCGCGAGCCTGGAGCGCGGTCGGGTCGAGGTCGATCTGGACCTGGCGCTGCTTGCCGCCGAACGGATAGGGGATCGCTGCCCCGGGCACGGTGACGAGCGGCGTGCGGAGCTGGTTGATGCCGATGTCGGCGAGGTTCTGCTCGGTCAGGCCATCGCCCGACAGAGCCACCTGGATGATCGGCACGGTCGAGGCGGAGTAGTTCAGGATCAAGGGCGGCGTCGCGCCCGGCGGCATCTGCTTCAGCAGCGTCTGCGAGATCGCCGTGACCTGCGCATTGGCGGTGCGGATGTCGACATTGGGCTGGAAGAAGATCTTGATGATGCCAAAGCCGTTATAGGAATTGGCGGTGATGTGCTCGATGTCGTTGACGGTGGTCGTCAGCGCCCGCTGGAACGGCGTGGTGATGCGGCCGGACATCTGGTCGGGCGGCAGGCCTGTGTACTGCCAGACCACGCCGATCACGGGGATGCGGATGTCCGGAAAGATGTCGGTCGGCGTCCGCATCGCTGCGAGCGGTCCGATGATCAGGAGCAGGAGCGCGAGCACGACAAACGTGTAGGGCCGGCTCAGGGCAATACGAACCAGAGCTATCATTCGTCAGGCAATTCCAAATCAGGGGACAGGGAACACGCCCCCGCGGGTTCCTCGGCCGATTTACCCGAACACCGGCAAAATGGCCAACGACAGCGTGTCACGTGCGGTCACTTCCCTGCTATCGCACAGCGAAATCGCATTCCAGATATGCAGTCTCTGCCCGAAAGATTACAGAGGGGGCTTTCAACTACGTAAAAAAGCGGCGCCCCGGGGGCACCGCTTCAGAACTGGCATCGTCTTCAGGCCTACGCCGCGCGAACGTTGGTCAGGAACTTGCTGACCTCGGTCTTCAGGCGGGTGCTGTCATTGGACAGCATCTGCGCCGCCGAAAGCACCTGCGAGGAGGCCGTGCCGGTCTCGGTCGCGCCGCGCTGCACGTCGGTGATGTTGGAGGAGACCTGCTGGGTGCCCTGCGCCGCCTGCTGCACGTTGCGGGCGATCTCCTGGGTCGCCGCGCCCTGCTGTTCCACGGCCGCGGCGATCGCCGACGATATCTCCGAGAGCCGCTCGATGGTCGAGGAGATCTCCTTGATCGCGCCGACGGAGTCGTTGGTCGCAGCCTGGATACCGGTGATCTGCTGGCCGATCTCGCCGGTCGCCTTGGCGGTCTGCTCGGCGAGCGCCTTCACCTCGGAGGCCACCACGGCGAAGCCGCGGCCGGCTTCGCCGGCGCGCGCCGCCTCGATGGTCGCGTTCAGCGCCAGCAGGTTGGTCTGGCCGGCGATGGTGTTGATCAGCTCGACGACGTCGCCGATGCGCGAGGCTGCCTTGGAGAGCTCGCTGACGCGCTCTGTGGTGTCACGCGCCTGGCCGACGGCATTGCCCGCCATCCGCGCCAATTCCTGCACCTGGCGGCTGATCTCGCCGATCGACGAGGCCATCTCCTCGGTCGCGGAGGCCACCGACTGCACGTTGGTGGAGGCTTCCTCGGACGCCGCCGCAACCGTGGTCGCCATCTGCTGGGAGCGGTCGGCTGTCGAGGTCAGCGTGGTGGCGGAGGCTTCGAGCTGGGTCGAGGCCGACGATACGGTCTGCACGATCTCGCCGATCATGGATTCGAAGTCGCGGGTGACGTTGTCGACGCGGCGGCCGCGCTCGATCTTGGCTTCGGCATCGGCCGCGGCAGCCTCGTCGGCGGCCTTCTTGGCGATCAGCGCCTCCTTGAAGATCTGGAGCACTTCGGCCATGGCGCCGATCTCGGTCTTCTCACCACGGTGCGGGACTTCGGCGGTCAGGTCACCCTTGCCCAGCGCCTGCATCGGCTCGATGATCGAGTTGATGCCGCTGGAGACGTCCTGCACAAGATAGAAGCTGACGCCGATACCGGCGACAACGGCGGCGCCGAGAATGATCGCGACCAGAATGAAGGCGTAGTAATAGGTGTCGGAGGCGTCCGCGGCGGCCTGATCGCCGCCCTTTGTGTTGAGCACGATATCCTTGGCAAGGATGGCGTCGGCCTCAAGCCCGATTTTGTTGACCGTCTTGGTGTTCAGCTCGTGCGCCTCGTGCGCAATCTTGCCGGCATCCCTGCGCGAAAGGGCCATGACCTCCTGGGTGCCAGTCTTGTACTTGTCCCATGTTTTCGACCACTCGCCGTAGAGAGCCCGCTCCTCCGGAGAGGTGATCATGGTCTCGTAGCTCTGGCGGAATTTGGTGTTGGCTTCGACCACCGTCGCGAGCACCTTCTCCGACGCCAGCTTCTCCTCCAGTGTCTCCGCCAGCATGTGCTCACGGATCACGTTGCGGTAGGTGATGACGCCGGCCCTGAGATCGCCGAGCACGCGCACGCTGGGCATCCAGTTCGTGGTGATGTCGACCGTGTTGGCGTTGATCGTCCGCATCTTCATGACGGCGAGCAGGCCCATGCCGGCCATCGCGACCAGCAGGAACGCCACGACGCTGATGATCTTGGCGCGAATGGAGATGGTGGCCAGCATGATCGGGTCTCTTTGTGTTGGCGCGGTCGCGCATCCTGACCGTGGTCAAATCGAAGGGTGCGGCGCCGGTATTCAACTACAAGCGACTGAGCAGTTGTTAACTACGACTCCGTACGAGTACGAAACCTTAAAGAAGTGAACGAGGGGCTAAGACTGCCCTGCGCTCAGCGCATGAGCCTAATCGCGTCCGAGAAAAACTCAGGCCCACCGAAGTTGCCGGACTTCAGCGCAAGCAGCATATTCCCTGCCTCATCACCAACGGCGCGCAGCACCGGGACACCCGGGGCGATCTCCACTCCCACAAGAAACCCCGGAATCTTCAACCGATCTACGACGGCGCCGGAGGTCTCGCCGCCAGCGACGATCAGGCGCCGCACACCTGATTTCACAAGGTTTTCGGCGATGTCGGCCATCGTCTGCTCGATGGCATGCCCGGCCGCGTCACGGCCGTGACGTGACTGGAGCGCGGCGACGTCAGCCGGCGTCGCGCTCGATGCAATCAGCACGGGACCTTGGGCCAAACGTGGCCTCGCCCAGTCGATCGCGCGCTGCGTTTCATTCTCTCCCGTAAGAATACGGCCCGGGTCGAGACGGAGCACCGGCATGACGCGTTCGGCGTTGGCGATCTGCTGCAAGGTGGCCTGCGAACAGCTTCCGGCGAGGCACGCCGCCTGTCCGCCGACGGCGGCGCCCTGCTCGCTGCTTGTTGCGGCCGATTTGACCTTGCCGGTCGACATCAGCGCGCGGGCGAGGCCAAGACCGATACCGGAGGCACCGACCGACAACCGGTGCCCTGCGGCGACAAGACCGATGGTCTCGAGGTCGCGGTCGAACACCGCGTCGACGATCGCGGCTCCGATGCCCTTGCTCGATAACTCAGCAAGCCGGGCCCGTACGGCCTCGGCCCCGCGCGTGAGGGTCGCAAGGTCGACGAGACCGATCTGCGTCTTGCTCTGGCGCGCCAGCACCCGCACCAGGTTGGAATCGCGCATCGGGTTGAGCGGATGGTCCTTCAGCGGGCTCTCGTTCAGCGGCACCGCGCCAACGAACAGATTGCCCTGGTAGACGGTGCGGCCAGTCTCCGGGAAGGCCGGCGTCACCAGCACGACGGCTTCGCCGCAATCGGCGCGCAGCGCGTCCATCACCGGGCCGATATTGCCGGCATCGGTGGAATCGAAGGTCGAGCAGATCTTGAACAGCACGTGGCTCGCGCCGCGCCCCCGCAGCCATGTCTCCGCCGCACGCGAACGCGACACCGCAAGCCCCGCCTCGATCGAGCGGCTCTTCAGCGACACCACGACGGCGTCGACCTCGGGCAGCGCGAGATCGTCCGCAGGCACGCCGATGGTCTGCACCGTGCGCAGGCCCGCGCGCGTCAGCGTGTTGGCGAGATCGGAGGCGCCGGTGTAATCGTCGGCGATGCAGCCCAACGCAAGTGTCACGGCTTCACTCCCGCGTAGGGCTTGAACCAGGCGAGGCCGTCGGTGGTCTTGCCGCGCGGATTATATTCGCAGCCGACGAAACCGGCATAGCCGAGCCGGTCGAGCTCGGCGAACAGGAACGGATAGTTCAGCTCCTCGCCGTCAGGCTCGTTGCGCGAGGGGATGCTGGCGATCTGGATGTGGCCGATGATCGGCATCATCTCGCGCAGCCGCATGGTGACGTCACCATGGATGATCTGGCAGTGATAGATGTCGAACTGAAGCTTCAGGTTGGGAAGCCTCAACTCCTGGATCAAATCGCGTGCGAAACCGAAATCGTTGAGGAAGTAGCCGGGCACATTGCGCGCATTGATCGGCTCGAGCACGATGTCGATACCGTGCGGCGCGAAGAACTCGGCGGCCCACGCCACCGACTTGTAGAACGCTTCGATCGCGATGCGCTCTCCGCGGTTGGCGATTCCCGCCATCAAGTGAAGCCGCTTGACGCCGGTGGCCCTGGCGTAAGGCAGCGCCGTCTCCAGGCTCGCCTTGAGGTCGGCAAAGCGCGCCGGCAATGCCGCGAAACCCTTCTCGCCGGCATTCCAGTCGCCCGGCGGCAGGTTGAACAGCGCCTGCGTGAGGCCGTTGCGCTTGAGCCGCTCGCCGACCGCTTCGGCCGGATGCTCGTAGGGAAAGAGAAACTCGACCGCAGTAAAGCCCGCTTGCGCGGCGGCATCGAACCGGTCGAGGAACGGCACCTCGGTGAACATCATCGAGAGGTTGGCGGCGAAACGGGGCATTGGAAGTCCTCTTGTCTACTTGTCGCCGGGAAGTTTCACGCCGGTAACCTGCGCATACATCCGCGCCACCGAGGCATCGTCATCGCGCCCCATGCCGGCGGCGGACGTCATCAGGAACATCTGGAGCGCTGCGGCGGAGACCGGCACCGGGAATCTGGCGCTGCGCGCCATGTCCTGGATGATGCCGAGATCCTTCACAAAAATCTCAACCGCACTGCGCGGCGTGTAATCGCCGTCGAGCACGTGCGGCATGCGGTTCTCGAACATCCAGGAATTGCCGGCGGAGGCCGTAATCACCTCGTAGACCTTGCGGATGTCGAGACCCTGCTTGGCCGCGAACGCGATCGCTTCCGAGGCGGCAGCGATATGCACTCCGGCAAGCAACTGGTTGATCATCTTGAACGCCGCGCCCTGCCCCGCAGCGTCGCCGAGCTCGTAGAGCTTTGCGGCCATGGCATCGAGCGCGGGGCGCGCCTTGGCGAAGGCGGCGGGACTGCCGGAAGCGAGGATCGTCAGCTCGCCCTGGGCTGCGCGCTGTGCGCCACCGGAGATCGGGGCATCGAGGTAATGCCGGCCGGTCCCTTCCAACTGCTTGGCAAGACGCCGCGCTACATCCGGGTCCATGGTGGCCGAGGACACGAACACGCTGTCCTTCGGCATGGTCTCGGCGGCCCCGTCCTTGCCGAACAGAATGGACTCCGTCTGCGCCGCATTGACGACAACGCTGACGACGATGTCGGCGCCGTTGGCCGCCTCGGCCGGCGTCTTCGCGCCCGCGCCCCCATCGTTCACAAAGCGCGCCACGGCATCGGCCGACACGTCGCAGCCGGTGACGGCATGACCGGCACGCTTCAGCGAGGTCGCCATGCCATAGCCCATCGAACCGAGCCCGATGATGGCGACGCGCTGATTTTGTGACGTGGAGGCGGACATGCGACTGACCCTTGCGAACGTTTCCCGGACGGCCGGCCTTTGCGGCGGCTCGTGTCTCGCATAACACGGCTTGGCCGCGCTGCCAAAGCGTGAGACAAGCGGGCATGACGGCCATGAGCAATGAGACGCGGCTGCGTGAGGATATCTGCCGCTTCGGACGGTCGCTGTTCGAGCGCGGACTGACGCCGGGCTCGTCCGGCAATATCAGTGTCAAGCTCGCTGATGGCGGCTGGCTGGTGACGCCGACCAATGCCTCGCTCGGCTTCCTCGATCCGGCGCGGCTGTCGCGGCTGGATGAGCAGGGCCGGCTGGTCTCGGGCGACGCCCCCACCAAGGAAGTTCCGCTGCACACCGCGCTCTATGCCACGCGCGCAAGTGCGCGCGCGATCGTACATCTGCATTCGACCCACTCGGTCGCGCTCTCGATGCTGCCCGAGATCGACCCGCGCGCCGCGTTGCCGCCGATGACGGCTTATTATCTGATGAAATGCGGCGCCACCGCGCTCGTGCCCTATTACCGCCCCGGCGATCCGGCGGTCGCGGATGCGATCAAGGGATTGGCGGGGAAATATTCATCCGTTCTGCTCGCCAATCACGGCCCGGTCGTCGCTGGTGACACGCTGGAAGCCGCGGTGTTCGCGACGGAGGAGCTCGAAGAGACCGCGAAGCTCTATTTGCTGCTGCGCGGGATGAACCCGCGCTATCTGTCACCGGAGCAGGTGACAGATCTGGTGAAAGTGTTCGGGGTGGCGTTGCCGGAGCATGGGCACGAACCACACACACCGACGTCATCCTGAGGTGCGAACATTGCGATGCCTGCATCGCAAGGTGAAGCCTCAAGGATGGGCTACAGGTGCTTGCGGCTCATCCTTCGAGGCGCGCAAGAGCGCGCACCTCAGGATGACATCAGCGCTGGTGGCGAGGGCGGTAGCGGCTACAGCCCCAGATACGCCTTCCGCACGTCCGGATTGCCCCTGATCTCGGCTGCCGGCCCCTGCATCAGCACGCGGCCGGTTTGCAGGATGTAGGCGCGGTCGGCGATCTCGAGGCACTCGGCCATGCGCTGCTCGACGATCAGCACGGTCATGCCGGCGTCGCGGATGCGCAATACCGCCTGGAAAATCTCGTCGACGAGCTTCGGCATGATGCCTTGCGAGGGCTCGTCCAGCATCAGCAGCCGCGGGCGCGTCATCAGGGCGCGGCCGATCGCGAGCATCTGCTGCTCGCCGCCGGAGAGCGTCTCGGCACGCTGCTCGAGGCGCTCGGACAAGCGCGGGAACAGCTTGAAGACGAGATCGAGCGGTTCCTCGCGGTTCGCTTCGCCGCGGTAGAGATAGCTGCCGAGGCGGAGATTGTCGCGCACCGAAAGGCGCGGGAACAGGCGGCGATTCTCCGGCACATAGGCGATGCCGGTGGCGGTGATGTGGTGCTGCGCCATGCCGTCGAGGCGCTTGCCGTCGAACGTCACTGTCCCCGAGCGCGGACGCTCGGCGCCGGCAATGGATTTCAGCAACGTCGACTTGCCCGCGCCGTTGGCGCCGGCGACGCAGACGATCTCGCCTTCCGACCTCGATGCTGACCGCCGAGATCGCGACCAGGCCCTGATAGGCCGTCGTGACTTCATGCACCGACAGCATGACGATCTCCCAGATATGCGCTGATCACCTTGGGATCGCGGACGACGTCGGCGGGCTGGCCTTCGACCAGCACCTTGCCGAGGTCGAGCACGATAGCGCGATCGACCAGCGGCATCACGATCTCCATGACATGCTCGACCATCAGGACGGTGATGCCGGTATCACGCACCTTGCGCACGAGCGCCACACCGGTCTGCGCCTCGGTCGGGGTGAGGCCGGTAAGGACTTCGTCGAGCAGCAGCAGTTTCGGTTCGGTCGCGAGCGCACGCGCGACTTCGAGGCGGCGCTTCTCGGCCGGGACGAGGTCGCTCGCGAGCACGTCGGCGCGGGCGGCAAGGCCGGTGAATTCCAGCACCTCATGCGCCTTGCGGCGCGCTTCGCGCAGCACGGTGTTGCGCACGAGAGCACCGACGATGACGTTGTCGATGACAGTCATCGTCTCAAAACTCTTGACGACCTGAAAGGTGCGCCCGACGCCGCGCTGGCAGCGTTCGGCCGCCGGCAGTTGCCGTGACATCCTCGCCGTCGAACAAGATCGAGCCTTGGGTCGGCGGAAAGACGCCGGCGATCGAGATTGAACAGCGTCGATTTGCCGGCCCCGTTCGGGCCGATCAGGCCGAGGATTTCGCCGCGCCCGACCGAGATCGAGACATCGCTGTTGGCGACAAGGCCGCCGAAGCGTTGCCAGACGCCACGGGTTTCCAGGAGCGCGGTCATCGCGCGGCTCCGGCGTCCTTGCGCGCGGGAAGAGGCTCATAAGACCTTGCGGCAGCGCCAGTGAGATCGCCATGATCAGTGCGCCATAGATGATAAGGTCGACGCCGCGGCCGGATCCGCCGATATAGCTGCGCGTCAGCTCCGTCATCGGGATCAGGATGGCAGCCCCGAGCACCGGCCCCCAGAGCGTGCCGATGCCGCCGAGCACGGCGGGCAGCGCCATCAGCAGCGAGAACTGGAATCCCATCACGCTTTCAGGATCGATATAGGAGAGAAGCTCGCATAGAAGCTGCCGCCGACGGCGATGAGGAAGGCGGAGAGCGCGGCCGCAGCCATCTTGGAGCTGAACACGACGACGCCGAGGCTCTCGGCCGCTTCCGGATTGTCCTTCACCGCGCGCCACCAAAAGCCCCATTTGGAATCCTCGATGGGCCAGCTCACGAACCAGGTGAGGCGGCAGAGCGCCAGCGCGAAATAGAAGTAAGGCAGCTTGCTGCGCAGCGAATTGGAATTTCAGCCAGCTGTCGCCGCGCACCGGAATGATCGATTCCCATCGCGGCGCCCGCATAATCCCAATTTGAACAGCAGGAGGCCGACCTCCGCGACGACGATGGTGGCGATCATGAAGTAATGGCCGCGCAGGCGGAAGAACGGATAGCCGAGCACCATCGCGATGCAGCAGCGGCGAGCGCGCCGCCAGCGAGCATGCCGAACCAGGGCAGCACGCCGAATTTGGTGTACAGCAGCTCGAGGCATAGGCGCCGAGCCCGAAATAGAGGGCGTGGCCGAGCGAGATCTGCCCGCAATAGCCGCAGAGGATGTTCCAGCTCTGCGACAACGCCGCATACATCAGGGTCAGGATCAGCACATTCTGCACATAGATGTCGTTGACGAACAGCGGCGAAAGCGCGGCAAGCGCGGCCAGGACAGCGGCGACGATGAGATCGCGGCGCCGTCGTTGCGGCAAAATGCCTTGTCCACCACATCTGCCCGAACAGGCCGCGCGGCCGGATGAAGACGACGAGCGAGGTAGACGGCATAGATGCCGACCGATTTCATCGACGGCGCCAGCACCGTCGCGGTGCCGCTTCGACCAGGCCGACGATGAGGCCGCCGCAAGGGCGCCGAAGACACAGCCGAAGCCGCCGAGCGCGACCGTCACATAGGCGATCAGCGCGAAGGACGCGCCGACATCCGGATAGATGTAGAAGAAGTCGCCATGATGGAGCCCGCGAGGCCGACCAGCGCCGCGCCCAGGCCCCAGCCGAGCGCGAAGACGCGGTTCTTGTCGATGCCGACCAGCGCGACGGCGCCGGCGATCCTCACGGGTCGCCTCGAGCGCGCGGCCGAAATCGGTGCGGCGGATGACCAGATAGAGGCTGGCGAAGGCAGGAGGAGACCAGCGCGCCGAAAAGCTGCGGCTCCGGCAGGAAGATGCCGCCGATCGAGATGGTTTTGCCGCCGAGCCAGGACTCGTCGGATGTTGCGGTAATCCGGCGTGAAGAAAAACTGCGCGAGCCCGCTTATCATGATGGCGAGCCCGAAGGTCGAGAAGATCTGCACCATGCCGACATTCGCCTTGGCCCGCATGGCGTAGCGCACGATCAGGAGATAGACCACGGCGCCGAGCACGAACAGCGCGGCTGTGACCAGCGGCGCCGACAGCAGAGGGTCGATGGCAAAGAACGCGAACAGGAAGAAGTCACATACATCGCGATCATCAGGAACTCGCCATGGGCGAAGTTCACGACGTCCATCAGCCCGAAGATCAGCGCAAGGCCGACCGCGATCAGTCCGTAGATCAGGCCCATCAACAGGCCGCTCGCGAGAATCTGGACAATGGTTTGGGCGGTCACAAGGTGTCGCCCCGCAATCCGTCCTCGTCCTCGAGGAGCGCGCCTCGGCGCGCGCTCGAAGGATGCCCGCCCTCGACCTTCGAGACGCGGGCTACGCCCGCTCCTCGGATGAAGGCGGAAGCTGCCGTCTGCGCGCCCGCTCTTTCGCACCTCACTTCATCGGCCATATGGCCTGGGCGACCGCGGCCTGCTGCGGGAAGATGGTAACGAATTTGCCGCCGACATATTGCAGCAGCACCGGGTCGGCATCGTTATTCTGGCCGGTCTCGTCGAACTTCATTGCTTCCACGGCATGATGGTGCGCTCGCCCGGAATATCGGTCGCGGCGAGGGCATCGCGGATCTTCTCGCCGTCGGTCGACTTGGCGCGGTCGATGCCGTCGGCCAGGACGATCAGCCCCATGAACTCGCGCGAGGTGAGGTCGTTGAGGTCCTTGCCGGAGCTCGCCTTGAACATCTCGTTGATCTTGCCGACCGACGGCCGCTTTGCCGCGAGGTCGAGCGAGAAGCTCCGCGCGTGATCACGCCTTCGATCTTGTCGCCGACGGCGTCGTAGAGCGCCTTCTCGGAGAAGCCCGCATCCTGCGCGACGATCGCCTTCGGCTTGTAGCCGAGCTCCGCCATGGTCTTGACCAGCAGGATGCCGTCGGTCGTGTAGCTCGAGGGCATCAGCACGTCGGCGTCGGCCGCCTTGAGCTGCTGCACCTCGGCGGTGAGGGAGGGCGAGTTCGCACGGTATTTGATGTTGGCGAGTGACCTTGTAGCCGCGCTCGTCGGCGAGCTTGGGCTGGGCGTTGCCGGAATCGGTGCCGAAGATCGTGTCCTCGTGGAACAGCGACAGCGTCTCGATCTTCTTGCCCTTCTTCTTCAGGTCGTCGAAGAAATCGAACATCGCCTCCGAGAACATCTCGTCATGCGGGGAGGCGCGGAAGTAGAATTTCAGACCGCGGCGGTGCAGGCTCGGCGAGGAGTTGTCGGCCGAGACGAAGGGGATCTGATAGCGCTCGCAGATCTGGCTGACCGTGACGGCGACGGCGCTCTGGTAGGTGCCGATGAGGGCGCAGACCTTCTCTTGCGTGATCAGGCGCTCGGCCTCGGCGCGGCCCTTCTGCGGGTCGGCCTGATGGTCGGCGAAGACGATCTTGACTTTCGCGCCGCCGAGGCCCGGCAGCCCTGCCGCTTGGCGAGCGGCAGGTCGAGGTCGATGCCTTGTTGATGACGTCCAGCGCGGTCTCGAAGGCGTTCTGTGCATCGACGCCGACCTGCGCGCTCGCGCCGGACAACTGGTAGATCGCGCCGATCACCACCTCGGAGGGCTGCGCGCGCGCCGCGAGCGGCATCAGCGCGGCGGTTGCGGTGGCTCCGAGCAGAGACGCCGCGGCGAGTGATCGTCATGCGGTAATTCCCCTGTTCTGAATCTTTGCGCTATCGAATGAAGCGATTGGCTGGATGCGTAAAGCCTGAAGAAGCAGCAAGTGCTGCCCATTAAAGCACGGCCAATTGTCTTGTTCTTCAGATCGGTCACCATCATCAGGCCCGGCGCATGGGTGATCGCGAACGGCAGTTTGGCGGCGTCGATCACCGATTGCGGCGTCACGCCGCAGGCCCAGAAGACCGGCATCTCGTCCTCGGCGACAGGTACGGGATCGCCATAGTCTGGCTGGGCGATATCCTGGATGCCGATCAAATGCGGAAGGCCGAGATGCACGGGCGCGCCGTGCACGGCGGGAAAGCGCGAGGTGATCTGCACCGCGCGGATCGCATCGGCCGGCTTGAATGGGCGCATCGAGACGACCATCGGCCCCGCGAACGGGCCGGCCGCGCCGCAGGCGATGTTGGTGCGGAACATCGGCACACGCACGTTCTGCTCGATGTGACGGATCGGCATGCCCTCGTCGAGCAGCGCCTCTTCGAACGAGAACGAGCAGCCGAGCACGAAGGTCGACGAGGTCGTCGCGCCAAGGCCATGGTCATATCGGTCGGCTCGTCCACCACCTCGCCATCGCGCCAGACGCGGTAGCGCGGCACGTCGGTGCGGATGTCGAGATCGGCGCCGAGCGCCGGGAATGTGCGGGCTGCCGACGTCGGACATGCCGATGATCGGGCACGGTTTGGGATTGAGCTGGCAGAAGCGGTGGAAAGCGCCGGCGATTCCGCCGGCAGGATCGCCAGATTGCCCTGGACGAAGCCAGGTGGCGACGCCCGCGGTAGAACCGACCTGGCCGCCGCGATAAGCGAGCCGCGCCTGGCGGCTCGGGAGGGCGTCGGGTGTTTCAGTTTGCTGCGCTGCCACCAAAACAGTCATGTGATCGACCTGCCTATAAACTCGACAAAGACAAGCCAACACCAAGCGTGCTATAAAGTCTAATCTTCCTTTCTAATCGATATCGATAAACTGAATTTATCGATCGGGGAAATCCTTCCAATGTTGGACTTCAGGTCGATCGAAACCTTTCTCTGGGTTGTGAAGCTCGGCAGCTTCCGCGGCGCCGCAGCACGGCTCAATACGACCCAGCCGGCGATCTCCCAGCGCATCGCCCAGCTCGAGCGCGAGATGGGCGTCAAGCTCCTGAACCGCGATCATCGCGTGGCCTCGCCGACCCCGAGCGGTCGGCAGATGATGGTCTATGCAGAAAAGCTGATCGGCCTGCGCGCTCAGATGGTGGCCGAGGTCGGCGACCGCTCCGCCATGCGCGGTGTGATGCGGCTCGGCGTCGCCGAAACCATCGTACACACTTGGCTGCCGCGGCTGGTGAAGAGCATGAACGAAGTCTATCCGAACCTGTCGCTGGAGATCGAGGTCGACATCACGCCGAACCTGACCGCGCGCCTGCTCGCGCAGGAGATCGAGCTTGCCTTCGTGGTCGGACCGCTGTCGGCTTCGGGCGTACACAACCGCCTGCTCGCGGACTACCCGATCGGCTTTCTCGCAAGCCCCTCGCTCGGGCTCGGCCATGGCCCGGTAACGCCCGCCGATCTCGCGCGATTTCCGATCATCACCTTCCCGCGCAAGACCAGGCCTTACGAGGTCGTGCGCGAGGTGTTCGACCGGCCAGAGCTGCCGCCGATCCGCCTCCACGCTTCCGCCTCGCTTGCGACCGTGATTCACATGGCGGTCGAAGGGCTCGGCATCGCCGTGATCCCCGACGCCATCGTCGAGAACGAGCTCGCCGATGGGCGGCTGCAATTGCTCGACACCGATCTGGAAATCGCACCGCTGACATTCACGGCGAGCTGGCTCGCCTCGCCCGACGTCGTGGCGGTGGAGCGCGTCGCCGAACTTGCATGTCAGATAGCGCAGAGCAGCGTCGCGGTTGACGCGCCCGCGCTGGCGCGTCATTGAAACAGGCGCCGGACAATCGAGAGACCGACCGCATGAGCCGAGCCGCGACCAACCTGCAAATCGATTCCGCCCGCCTCTGGGGCTCCATCCACGAGACCGCGCAATTCGGCGCGACGGCCAAAGGCGGCGTGCGGCGGCTGACGCTGAGCACCGAGGACAAGCAGGTGCGCGACTGGTTCCGCAAGGCGTGCGAGGACGCGGGCCTCGAGGTGCACACAGATGCACTTGGCTCGCAGTTCGGCTTGCGCAAGGGACGTGATATGTCGAAGCCGCCCGTCGGGATCGGCTCGCATCTCGACACGCAGCCGACCGGCGGCAAGTATGACGGCATTCTGGGCACGCTCGGCGCGCTCGAAGTGATCCGCACGCTGAACGACGCCGGCATCGAGACCGACGCGCCGATCTGTGTCGTCAACTGGACCAACGAGGAAGGCTCGCGCTTCGCGCCGGCAATGATGGCGTCGGCAGCTTACGTCGGCGATTTCACCACCGATGACATCCTCTCGCGCAAGGACGTCGAGGGCACTACTGTCGGCCAGGCGCTCGACAGCATCGGCTATCGCGGCAACAAGCCGGTCGGCTTCCAGAAGCTCGGCTGTTTCGTCGAGCTGCACATCGAACAGGGTCCGATCCTGGAAGCTGAAGGCAAGACCATCGGCGTGGTCGATTCCGGCCAGGGCGTGCTCTGGTATGACGGCAAGATTTCCGGCTTCGAGAGCCATGCGGGATCGACCCCGATGCCGCTGCGGCGCGATGCGCTGGCAACACTGTCGGAGATCGTGCTGGCGATGGAGGCCATCGCCAGGAAGCACGGGCCAAAGGCCGTCGGCACCATCGGCGAGGCCGTGATCGCAAATCCCTCGCGCAACGTCATTCCCGGCGAGATCGCCTTCACCATGGACTGCCGCAGCGCGGATGGCGAGATCATGGATGCGCTCGACCGCGATCTTCGTGCGGCAATCGCCGAGATTGCCGCACGCCGCAAGGTCGAGGTCAAGATCGACCTGGTCTGGCGCAAACCACCGACGCATTTTGATCCGAAGCTGATCGCGGCGGTCGAGAACGCCGCGAAGACGCTCGGCTATTCCTCTCGCCGCATCACTTCCGGCGCCGGCCACGACGCCTGCAACCTCAACACCATCATGCCGGCAGCGATGGTGTTCGTGCCCTGCAAGGACGGCATCAGCCACAACGAGCTGGAGGATGCAACGCAGCCCGACTGCGCCGCGGGCACCAACGTGCTGATGCACACCCTGCTGGCGATCGCCGGCGTCGCGTCCTGAGCGGAGATAACCATGCGCGGAGTTTTCGTCGACGCCAATGAAGCCCTCGCCGTGATCATGGAGCGGCTGGAGAAGCCCGGCGATCCCAAGGTGCGGATCCACAGGGATCCCGACATCAAGCCCGAGCAATACCCCGAAATCCTCGACGGCGCGGAGATCGCGATCGTCGATCATACGGCGCTTCCGACCGACGTTGCGAAGAAGTGCACAGGCCTCAAGCACGTGGTGTTCCTCGGCACCGGCGCGCGCAGCTACATGAATCCGGAGGAGCTCGCCGAGCTCGGCATCACCGTACATCTGATCAAGGGTTACGGCGACACCGCGGTCGCGGAATCCGCAATCGCGCTGATGTGGGCCTCGGCGCGCGTCATCGCGGTGATGGATCGCGAAATGCGCGCCGGCAATTGGCTGCGCGAGGACGGCATGCAGCTCACCGGCAAGACGCTCGGCCTGATCGGCTTCGGCGGCATCGCTGCGGAGGTCGCGCGCATTGCGTCCGGCAGCGGCATGAAGGTGATTGCCTGGAACCGTTCACCGAAGAGTTCTCCCGGCGTGGAGTTCACCGATCTCGACACGGTGCTGGCGAGGAGCGACGTGGTGTCGCTGCACCTACTGCTCAATGACGAGACGCGCGGCATGATCACGCGCGAGAAGATCGCGAAAATGAAGCCCGGCGTCATCCTCGTCAACACCGCGCGCGCCGCGGTTGTCGACGAAGCCGCGATGATCGACGCGCTGAAGTCGGGTCACATCCGTCACGCCGGCCTCGACGTCTTCAACATCGAGCCGCTGCCCGGCGATCATCCACTGACCAAGCTGCCGAACGTGACGCTGTCGGCGCATTCAGCCTTCCGCACGCCGGAGGCCAGCGAGAACCTGATCGAGGCGGCCCGGGTCCATTGTCGCCGGATCGTGAAAGGATAAGAAAAACAACAATGGCTGATTATCGCACCATCAGGGCCGAAGCGCTCACCAATGTCGTCCGCGCGATCGTCAAGGCCGGCGGCTCCACGGATCGCGAGGCCGAACTCGTATCCACCAACCTCGTCGAGGCCAACCTCAAGGGACACGATTCGCACGGCGTCGGCATGATCCCGCGCTATGTCGAGAGCGTCGCCGCGGGCGGCCTCGCCGTCAACCAGCACGTCAAGATCGTGCTCGACACCGGTCCGCTTCTCACCCTCGACGGCCTCACAGGCTACGGCCAGGTGATCGGCTATGAAGCGATGGAGCTGGCGGCCGAGCGCGCCAAGAGCAACGGCGTATGTCTCGTCGGCCTCTCCAACGCCCACCACATCGGCCGCATCGGCCACTGGGCCGAGCAGTGCATCGACCACGGGCTGGTATCGATCCACTTCGTCAACGTGATCTCGCGCCCGATCGTGGCGCCCTGGGGCGGCAGCGATGCGCGCCACGGCACCAACCCGTTCTGCGTCGGCATCCCGCGCAAGGGCAAGGAGCCGATTGTGCTCGACTTCGCCACCAGCAAGATCGCGCAAGGAAAGACCCGCGTCGCCCACAACAAGGGCGTCGAACTCGAGCCCGGCACCATCATCGACAATGAAGGCAAGCCCACCACCAACCCGCGCTACACCGTGATCGCCCCGCACGGCGCCATCCTGCCGTTCGGCGAGCACAAGGGCTCCGGGCTGGCGCTGGTTTGCGAAATCCTCGGCGGCGCGCTCTCCGGCGGCGAGGTCGTCAAAGGCCCTGCCGACGGCAAGCGCCGCGTCCTCAACGGCATGCTCTCGATCATCATCGACCCGAGCAGGCTCGGCACGGGTGAGAACCTGGCGCGCGAAGTCGAAAGCTTCGTCGCCTGGCACACCGGCTCGCCGCCCGCCCCCGGCGTCGACAAGGTCAAGATCGCCGGAGATCCCGAGCGCGAGACCAAGAAGAAGCGCCTGGCCGAGGGCATTCCGGTCGATCCGACCACCTGGCATGAGATTCTGGAGGCCGGGAAAATGTTCGGGCTGGATCAGGCGGCGATCGAGAAGATTGTGGGCTGATCGAGAACGAAGCAATCACAACCGGCGTCGTCCCGGCCTAGTCCACCATCTCCGCGACCGCCTTGCCGCACGCCGTGGTGTCGGCGTTGCCGCCGAGATCCTTGGTGCGCAGCGTGCGTTCAGCCAGCGTGCGCTCGATCGCATCGACGATCGAGCGGCCCGCTTCCTTCTCGCCGAGATGCTCGAACATCATCGCGCCTGACCAGATTGCGCCGATCGGGTTGGCGATGCCCTGCCCCGCGATATCGGGCGCCGAGCCGTGCACCGGCTCGAACACCGACGGGAAATTTCCTTCCGGGTTGATGTTGCCGGACGGTGCGATGCCGATGGTGCCGGTGCAGGCGGGGCCGAGATCGGAGAGGATGTCGCCGAACAGATTGGAGCCGACCACGACGTCGAACCAGTCCGGATGCAGGACGAAGTTCGCCGTCAAAATGTCGATGTGGTACTTGTCCCACTTCACGCCCGGAAACTTCTTCGCCATCGCCTCCACGCGCTCGTCCCAATAGGGCATGGTGATGGAGATGCCGTTGGACTTGGTCGCCGAGGTCAGATGCTTCTTCGGCCGCGACTGCGCGAGCTCGAAGGCGAACTTCAGGATTCGGTCGACGCCCACGCGGGTCATCACCGTCTGCTGCGTGACGAACTCGCGGTCGGTATCCGGGAACATGCGGCCGCCGACGGAGGAATATTCACCTTCGGTGTTCTCGCGCACCACCCAGAAATCGATGTCGCCGGGCTTGCGGTTGGCCAGCGGCGACGGCACGCCGGGCATCAGCCGCACCGGACGCAAATTCACATACTGGTCGAACTCGCGGCGAAACTTGATCAGCGAACCCCAGAGCGAGATGTGATCCGGAATCTTTGCCGGCCAGCCGACCGCGCCGAAATAGATCGCGTCATGCTTGCCGATCTTTTCCTTCCAGTCGTCCGGCATCATTTGACCGTGCTTCTCGTAATAGTCCCAGGACGAGAAGTCGAAATGGTCGAAATGCAGGGACACGCCATGCTTCTTGGCCGCGGCCTCCAGAACGCGCAGGCCCTCGGGTATCACTTCCTTGCCGATGCCGTCGCCGGGAATGACTGCGATCCGGTATTGTTTCTTGCTCATCGAGAACGTCCCTGGTTGGTCCGGCAGCCGCCGCCTTTTTTGACCGCACTGCAATGGACCAAAGTCGGCAGCAGTGCAACGCTGCACTGCAATGTTGACCGTGGCGCGGCGTACCGCCTACTGATTTCATCCTGTTCCCATCCTGCGAGTAAACCCCATGGATCTGCATCTGCGAGGCAAGCGCGTCCTGATCACGGGCGCGTCCAAAGGCATTGGCGCGGCCGCCGCCGAGGCATTTGCCGAGGAAGGCGCGCATCTCCTGCTCGCTGCCCGCAACGGCGAGCAGCTCAAGACGCTGGCCGATCGATTGCGGTCCGCGCACCAGATCGATGCCACGACGAGCATCGTGGACCTGCGCAAGGCCGAGGATTTGACGCGGCTCGCCAAGGAAGCCGCCGATATCGACATCCTCGTCAACAATGCCGGCGACATCCCCGGCGGCTCCATCGACAAGATCGATGAGGCGACCTGGCGGCACGCCTGGGAATTGAAAGTGTTCGGCTACATCAACCTCACGCGACAGATCTACGCGCAGATGAAGGCGAAGGGCGGCGGCGTCATCGTCAACGATATCGGCGCGGCCGGCGAAAAGTTCGACGCCAACTACATCTGCGGCAGCGCCGGCAATGCCGCGCTGATGGCTCTCACCCGCGCGCTCGGGGGCAAGAGCCTCGCCGACAACATCCGCGTGGTCGGCATCAATCCTGGACCTGTGGGCACCGATCGCCACGTCACGCTGCTCAAGACCCGCGCCAAGCATCAGTTCGGCGACGAGAGCCGCTACAAGGAACTCCAGAAGAGCCTGCCGCTCGGCCGGCCTGCGCATGCGCGCGAGATCGGCGATCTCATGGCGTTCCTGGCGTCCGATCGCGCCGGCTACACGTCGGGGGTGATCTATACCGTGGATGGCGGCATCAGCGCGGGGTGGGGCTAGTCGTCTCGTGTCGCCGCCTGCTCTACACTCCGTCATTGCGAGCGCAGCAAAGCAATCCGGACCGCCTCCACAGAGGCATTACTGGATTGCTTCGCTGCGCTCGCAATGATGATTGAATACGCACAGGAGAAAAATAGTTGTCTCAAGACCTGATCCGCGAAACTGCCTGCACGGTCGTCGACAAACTGCGGTCCGGCGCCGTCTCGCCGCTCGAGCTGCTGGATGTGTTGGAAAAGCGCATCAGTGAGGTCGACGGCAAGGTCAACGCGTTGCCGACGCTGTGCTTCGATCGCGCGCGGGATAGCGCCAAGGCGCTGATGCAGAAGCCGGCCGGCGCACGCGGCCTGCTCGCGGGCCTGCCGGTGCCGATCAAGGACCTGACCGACGTTGCGGGCGTGCTGACCACGCAGGGCTCGCCGATCTTCAAGGACAACATCCCCGCCAAGTCCGACATCGTCGTCGAGAATCTCGAGGCCAACGGCGCGGTCGTCTATGCAAAATCCAACACGCCGGAATTCGGCGCCGGCGCCAACACCTTCAACGAAGTGTTCGGTGCGACTCTCAATCCCTGGGATACGTCCAAGTCTGCGGCCGGCTCCTCCGGCGGTGCGGCGGTGGCGCTTGCAACGGGCATGGCCTGGCTCGCGCAGGGTTCGGATATGGGCGGCAGCTTGCGCAGCCCCGCGGCCTTCTGCGGCGTCGTCGGCATGCGGCCGAGCATCGGTCGGGTCGCGCATACGCCGAAGGCGGGCATCGACCGCAATCTCGGCGTTCTGGGCCCGATGGCGCGGAACGTCGAGGACCTCGCGCTGCTGCTCGACGCCATGAGCGGCGACTATGCCGCCGATCCGCTGTCGCTTCCTGCGCCTGAGATGTCTTTCCTGTCGGCCGTACGCACGGGCAAGAAGCCGAAGCGTATCGCCTATTCGCCCGATCTCGGCATCACGCCGGTCGATCCCGAGGTGAAGGCGATCACGCGCAAGGCGGTGGAACGATTTGCCGAAGCCGGCGCCATCGTTGAGGAAGCACACCCCGACTGGCGTGAGGCGCATGAATGCTTCCACGTGCTGCGCGCCTTCGATTTCGCGATCAGCAAGGCCAATCTGCTGCGGACCAGGCGCGATCTGCTCAAGCCCGAGGTGATCTGGAACATCGAGGAAGGCCTCAAGCTCTCGGTCGAGCAGCTCGAACGCGCCGAAGCGCAACGCGTCGGCATGACCGCCCGCGCGATCGAGTTCTTCAAGACCTACGATCTGCTGCTGGTGCCAACCACGATCGTGCCGCCCTTCCCGATCGAGAACCGCTACGTCGCCGAATGCGCCGGCAAGCGGTTCGACAATTACGTCGAATGGCTCGGCATCGTCTACGCCATCACGCTCGCCTGCTGTCCTGCGCTGTCGCTGCCCTGCGGCTTCACGGCATCGGGCCTGCCGGTCGGCGTGCAGGTGGTCGGCGCGCCGCGCGCTGACGCGCAGGTGATTGCGGGCGCGAAGGTGTTGGAGGACATTCTCGGCCTGCGCGGGACCACGCCGATCGATCCGCGGGTGAAGAAGTAAGGCGATCTGCGCGCCGCAGGCTCGGTGCGCTCCCTCGCCCCGCTCTTGCGGGGAGAGGCGAAGAAAGAAAGCTCACCTCCCGCTCGTTGCCTCAAGGCCGCGGCTGTAGCGCGACATCGCGAAGCAGAAGGCAAAATAGATCAGGCCGACGAAGATATAGACCTCGACGCTGAAAACGACTGCCAGGCCGGATCGATGATCGCGGTCTTGGCCGTCGTCAGGAGGTCGAAGATGCCGATGATCAGGACGAGGCTGGTGTCCTTGAAGAAGGCGATGAAGGTATTCACCAGCGGCGGGATCACGTGGCGGATCGCCTGCGGCAGGACGATCAGGCCGTTCTTCTGCCAGTAGGAAAGACCGAGCGCGTCGGCGGCCTCATATTGCCCGCGCGGCACGGCCTGCAGGCCGCCGCGGATGACTTCGGCGAGATAGGCGCCCGCATAGAGGATGAACGCGATCTGGGCGCGCAGCAGCTTGTCGATGTTGACGCCGTCGGGCATGAACAGCGGAAACATCACGCTCGCCATGAACAACAGGCTGATCAGCGGCACGCCGCGGATCAGCTCGACATAGAGCACGCAGAGCGAGCGGATCGCCGGCAGTTTCGAACGGCGGCCGAGCGCGACGAGGATGCCGAGCGGGAAGCCGAAGGCGAGTCCGAAGGTCGCGAGGATCAGCGTCACCGGCAGTCCGCCCCAGCGATCCTGCGAGACGAAGGAAAGCCCGAACACGCCGCCCCACATCAGCACGCCGATCACGCGCAGCGCGCCGACCACAGATAGGCCAGTTCGCTTGCGCCAAAGGCTGCGCCGGCTGGAGAGAAAGAACAGCGCGATGAACATCAGCGACCGCCAGCGCCGGCCGCCATTGCTGGTCGAACGGATAGGTGCCGAACAGGATGAAGCGGTATTTTTCGGGGATGACGGCCCAGCAGGCGCCGAGGCCGCGCATCGCGCGGCAGGCGCTGGTGTCGTTGCCGGGGACGATCCAGACCGCATTCGCGATGCCCCATTGCACGAAGCTGACGCAGGCCTTCGCGAGCAGGAAGATCAGCAGCAGCGAGATGATGCCGAGGGGATCGACGAGAACAGATTGGCGCGCAGCCATCGCGACGACGCGGGCTGCCCAATTGCGGCGCGGCGCGGCCGGCGCAGGCGGCAAGTCCGGGATGTCGGTGATCGCCGTCATCGCTCAGCGCTCCACCAGCGCGATGCGCGCATTGTACCAGTTCATGAAGAAGCTGATGCCGAGGCTGATGGTCAGGAACACCGCCATGATCAGCGCGATCGCCTCGATCGCCTGGCCGGTCTGGTTCAGCGTCGTGTTGGCGATCGAGACGATGTCCTGATAGCCGACCGCGACCGCGAGCGAGGAGTTCTTGGTCAGGTTGAGATACTGGCTGGTCATCGGCGGAATGATGACGCGCAGCGCCTGCGGCAGCACGATCTGCCGCAGCACAAAGCTGCGGCGCAGGCCGAGCGCCTGGGCGGCGTCCCACTGGCCGCGCGGCACGGCCTGGATGCCGCTGCGCACGATCTCGGCGATGAAGGCCGAGGTGTAGGTGACGAGCGCGATCAGCAGCGCGAAATATTCCGGCGACAGCGTCAGCCCGCCGACGAAATTGAAGCCGCGCAACTCGGGCCATTCGATGGTCCAGGGCGCGCCGAGCAACCACGACACCAGCGCCGGCAGACCGACAATGAGGACCAGCGCGTAAGGGCCAGGCCGGCGCGGCTGGCCGTCCTGCATCTGCTGCGCGATCAGCCGCCGGCGCAGCACGTAGAGCGCGATCAGCCCGAGCGCGGCCGTGCCGATCACCCAGAGCTCGGCGACCCGATCGGGATCGACGGCAGGATCAGGCCGCGATTGGAGAGGAACACGCCCTCGATCGGCTTCCACGCCGCGCGCGCCGCCGGCAAGCCCCTGCATCAGCACGTACCAGAACAGCAATTGCAGCAGCAGCGGCAGGTCGCGCAGCACTTCGACATAGACGGCGGCAAGCCGCGACAGCAGCCAGTTCGACGACAGCCGCGCGATGCCGATCAGCGTGCCGAACACGGTCGCCAGCACGATGCCGATCACGGCGACGCGCAGCGTGTTGACGATGCCGACGATGAAGGCGCCAGAGGTAGGTGTCTCTCGGACTGTAGGCGAGCCAGCTGTCGGCGATCGGCATGCCGGCCTCGCGGCCGAGGAAGGCGAAGCCGGTGGAGATGCGGCGCACCGAGAGATTGGTGACGGCGTTCGACCAGAGCCAGGCGACGATCGCGACCGCGATCCCGACCACCACGATCTGCCAGAACAGCCGTCAATTCGCTTGGTCCGAGCGCGGCGAACGCCAGCGGCGGCGCGGCGGCGGCCGGGTCGTCGATGATCGTCACAGCACAAGGATCCTTCCTGAAAGCAGCGATCTTCGGCCATGCGCGGACGCACGTTCAAATGTTGCACCAAACTCGAGTTCGTGCAACAAATGTTTCATGGCCGAGCCGCAGCGAAATCTTCGCCGCTGAGCGAACTCTGCAGCGCGCTGCCGTCGCTGCCGCTGCGCTTGCAGGAGGTCGGGCGTTTCGTCGCCGCCAACGATTACGACGCCACCACGCGCTCGATGCGCGAACTCGCCGCGGTCGCCGGCGCCGATCCCGCTTCCTTCACGCGGCTTGCCAAGGCGCTCGGCTATTCCGGCTGGGACGAATTGCGCGCCGCGCTGACCGAAGCGCGCCGGCCGTCGCAAACCTCGCCATTCTCGGCGCGCGCCAAGAGCCGCCGCCAAGGTCCGAACGCCGACGTCACGCTGGTCGCCGACAAGCTCGAAGCCGAGGCCGCGGGCCTTGCGCGCATCTCGGCCGGCATGCGATCGCGGACGCGGCCAAGCGCGCTGCACGACGGCGAAGCGCATCTGGATCGCCGGCTTTCGCAGCTGCCGCAGCGTCGCGGAATTGCTCGAACTACCAGCTCCGGCTGTTCCGGCCCGAGCGGTGCAACTCGTCGGCGGTTCCGGCCCTGAGGATCTCGATCTCGGCGCCTTCCGCGCCGGCGACGCCGTCATCGTCATCGGCTTTGCGCCCTATTCCACTGCGAGCGTGCTGTCGGCGCGCGCGGCGCATCGCGCCGGCGCCACGCTGATCGCGATCGCGGACAGCCATCGCGGCGCCGATGGCCGAGGGCGCCGATCATCTGCTGCTGTTCGAGGCGGCCGCTTCGCCCGGATTCTTCCCGAGCCTCACCGGCGCGCATCGCGATCGCGCAGTCGCTCGCCGCGGTCACGTTCACGCTCGGCGGCGCGGCCGCCAAGCGAGCGTCTTCGAGGAGACCGAGGCGCGGCTTGCCGCCGATGTCCGCAATACGTTTCCGAGAAAGGTTGACCCATGAGCGCTCGCACCAGCCGCGTGCTGCATCGAAGCTTGCGCGAAACGCCGCCGAAGGCGATCGGCGGCGAAGGCGTCTGGCTGTTCGCCGAGGACGGCCGCCGCGTGATCGATGCTTCCGGCGGCGCGGCGGTCTCCTGTCTCGGCCATCAGCATCCGCGCGTGATCGAGGCGATGGCGAAGCAGGCCTCGAAGCTCGCTTATGCCCACACCGCCTTCTTCTCCTCCGAACCGGCGGAGGCGCTGGCCGAGACGCTGGTCGGGCATGAGCCCGGCGGTCTCGCTTATGCCTATTTCGTCAGCGGCGGCTCGGAAGCGATCGAGGCCAGCATCAAGCTGGCGCGGCAATATTTCATCGAGAGCGGCCAGCCACAGCGCCAGCACTTCATCGCGCGCCGCCAGAGCTATCACGGCAATACGCTCGGCGCGCTGGCGGCCGGCGGCAACGCCTGGCGGCGCGAACCCTATGCGCCGCTGCTGTCGCCGGCGTTCAGCCATGTGACGCCGGCCTTTGCCTATCACGAGAAGCGCGACGACGAATCCGAAGCGGATTTCGTGGCGCGGCTCGCCGCCGAACTGGAGGCCGAATTCCAGCGCCTCGGCCCCGACACCGTGGCGGCGTTCATTGCCGAGCCCGTGGTCGGCGCCACGGCCGGCTGCGTGCCGCCGCCGGAAGGTTATTTCAAAGCCGTGCGCGAGATCTGCGACCGGCACGGCGCGCTCCTGATCCTCGACGAAGTGATGTGCGGCATGGGCCGCACCGGCACGCTGCATGCGTGGCAGCAGGAAGGCATTGCGCCCGACATCCAGGCGATCGCCAAGGGGCTCGGCGGCGGCTACCAGCCGATCGGCGCGATGCTCGCGAGCGGGCACATCATCGACACGATCCGCGATGGCTCGGGCGCGTTCCAGCACGGCCACACTTATCTCGCGCATCCGCTCGCCTGCGCCGCGGCGCTCGAGGTGCAGCACGTGATCCGGCAGGACGAGCATCTGCTCGACCAAGTGAAGGAGCGCGGCAGGCAGCTCGAGCGGCGGCTGACCGAGCGCTTCGGCAATCACCGCCATGTCGGCGATATCCGGGGCCGCGGCCTGTTCTGGGCGATCGAGCTGGTGGCCGATCGCGGCAAGCGCACGCCGTTCGATCCGGCGCTCAAGCTCAACCAGCAGATCAAGGCGGCGGCGTTCGCAAGCGGCCTCGGCTGCTATCCGGCCGGCGGCACCGTCGACGGCCGCAGCGGCGACCATGTGCTGCTGGCGCCGCCCTATATCGCGACGTCAGACGAGATCGACATGATCGTCGACAGGCTCGGCACGGCCGTCGACAGCGCGTTGAAGAGTGTCGGTCACTGAGGAGGAGAGCAGGATGAGGAGAAGTGGTCATCGCTGCAGGTTTGCTCGCCGCATCGGCGGTGGTCGCGACAGGCGGAACGCTCGATACGGTCAAGCAGCGCGGCACGCTGGTGTGCGGCGTCAGCGCCGGCTTTGCCGGCTTCTCCGCGCCGGACTCGCAAGGCAATTACAAGGGGCTCGACGTCGATTATTGCCGCGCGCTGGCGGCCGGCGTGCTCGGCGATGCCAACAAGGTGCGTTACGTCGCGCTGACCGCGCAGAACCGCTTCACCGCGCTGCAATCCGGCGAGATCGACGTGCTCTACCGCAACTCGACGCAGACCTATCTGCGCGGCGTGACGCTCGGCCTGCGGCAGGGGCCGGTCAATTTCTACGACGGCCAGGGCTTTGTCGTGAAGAAGGACACCGGCGTGAAGGATCTGAAGGGCCTCAACGGCGCCACCGTCTGCGTCGCGCAGGGCACCACGCATGAGGTGACGCTCGGCGATTACGGCCGCGCCAACGGCATCGACTGGAAGCCGCTGGTGTTCGACCGCGTCGACACCATGTACCAGACCTTCTTCGGCGGCCGTTGCGATGCCATGACCCAGGACGCCTCCGCGCTGGCCGGCGCGGTGGCGACCGCGGCGCCGAACGCGGCCGACTACGTCGTGCTGCCGCACGACGATCAGCAAGGAGCCGCTCGGCCCCTTCACCCGCAACGGCGACGAAGTCTGGAGCGACATCATCACCTGGCTGCATTATGGCCTGGTCGAGGCCGAGGAGCTCGGCGTCACCCAGGCCAATGCCGACGAAATGGCGAAGTCCGCAGACACCCGCGATCCAGCGCCTGCTCGGCGCCTCCGGCGATCTCGGCTCGCGGCTCGGGCTCGACAACAAATGGATGGTGCAGGCGATCAAGGCCGGCGGCAATTACGGCGAGATCTTTGAGCGCAATGTCGGCAAGGCGAGCCCGCTCAAGCTCGATCGCGGCCTCAACGGCGCTCTGGAGCAAGGGCGGCTTGATGTACGCGATCCCGTTCAAGTAAGACGCAAAGGCGACGGCGCGGCTGCGCGATATTGACAGCAGCCGCGCCGCCAGCCACTGTGACACGATGCGCATCGCCCTCATCCACGCCCTGAAACACTCGATCGTTCCGATCGAGGCGTCATTCGCAAGGCTATGGCCGGACGCGCGGCTGATGAACCTGCTCGACGACAGCCTGTCGGCGGATCTGGCGCGTGACGGCCGGCTCACCGACGCCATGACCGAGCGCTTCCTCGCGCTCGGCGATTATGCGGCAGCAACTGGTGCGGACGCGATCCTGTTCACCTGCTCGGCCTTCGGCCCCTGCATCGAGGCGGTCGCGCGCGCGCACGCGCCGATGCCGGTGCTGAAGCCCAACGAAGCCATGATCGAGCAGGCGGTGACGAGGGGCAAGCGGATCGGCCTGCTCTCGACCTTCCCGCCGACGCTGGTCTCGATGCCGCCGGAGTTTCCCGCCTCCGTCGAGCTGGTGCCGAAACTGGCCGAAGGCGCGCTGGCCGCGCTCGACCGCGGCGACCGCGCCGAACACGATCGGCTGGTGGCGGAGGCTTCAGAGGAGTTTGCGCGATTGCGACCTGATCGCGCTCGCGCAATACAGCATGGCGCCAGCGGCGCAGCTGGTCGCGGAAGCCACTGGCCGGCCGGTGGTGACGACGCCGGACAGCGCGGTGCAGAAGTTGATGAGGCTGCTCGCGGCAAAGGCCTAAGCGCGGTCCTTCTCCTTGCGGCGCGCGTCCTTGATCGCGGCCGAAAGCGCCGTCTTCGTCTCGTCGACGAAATCCTCGACCAGCTCCTCACGCGTGGCGTGCGCGGCTTCGCCGGTGAACAGACCCTGCTCGGCCAGCGTCACCACCCCATGCAGCGCCGCCCAGATCTTGAGCGCGTGCCGCTCACGCAAGAAACCGACCGCCGGCGCTTCCAGGGCTTCAATCACGAGCATAAACGTCTCGCGCGTTGCCTCGTGCAGCTCGCTGCCCTTGGCCGCGCAGGACACGGTGCGCGAGGCGAACATCAGCCGGTAGATGCCGTTGCGTCGCAGGCCGAAATCGAGCGTCGCTTGCGCCAGAAGCGAAAGTTTCGACTGCTTCGACGGCCTCGCCATCGCCTCCCGCAAAATCGCGCTGAGCTGCCGGAATGCTTCCGCCGTCACCGCCGCAAGCAAAGCTTCGCGATCGGCGAAATGCCGGTAAGGCGCCGGCTGCGAGACGCCGAGCTGCTTTGCCAGCGCCTTGATGCTGATCGCCTCGACCCCGCCCTGCTCGGCCTCGCGCAGCGCGGCCTTGATCAGGGCGTCGCGGAGATCGCCATGGTGATAAGTATTCTGCGGCTTGCGGGCAAGTTGTGAACGCATGTTGCGCCGAGCCTATAAGTTTGCGCTTGACAGGGAAAGCCTGTCGCGAATGTAATATGATATAACTTAGAACCAGCGGCAAATGCCGCGGATAGAATTTGCCATGAGGAACGCGCCGCCCTTCGGCCTGCGCGCACACGACCGGGGAAGCCGCCATGACAGAGCGACTAAGGGTTCACGTCGATCCCGACAAATGCCAGGGCCACGCGCGCTGCAAGGCGCTGGCACCGGAGCTGTTCGAGCTCGACGAATACGGCAACGCCCATGAGGCCGGCGACGGCACGGTTCCGCCGGGCCTCGAAGAGAAGGCCTGGCTTGCCAAATCCAACTGCCCGGAAATCGCGATCGATGTAATCGAGGAGTAGCGCGGCCCGCGCCCGATGCGGGCATTCAGCGAACACGAGCCCAAAGGGATTTTCGAGATGTCCGACGTCAGCCAACCCGCCGCCCATCCGCCCGTCACCGACTGGGTCAACGATTTCGACCACACCGATCCGCAATGGACGGACGACCCCTTCCCGATCTGGGAGGAGATGCGTGCCGCCAGCCCCGTCGTGCACACCGAGCGCTTCCTCGGCTGCTATATGCCGACAACCTATGAAGCGGTGCGCGAGATCGCCAACGACACCGAGCATTTTTCGTCGCGCCGGATCATCGTCCGCGACGTCCGGCCCGAAGTCGCGAGGAACGCCGCTCCGCCGATCACCTCCGATCCGCCCGTGCACAAGCCGGCCAAGCAATTGCTGCTGCCGCCGTTCACGCCGGATGCGATGAAGAAGCTCGAGCCGCGGATGCGCGCAATCTGCAACGAGCTGATCGACGGATTCATCGGCGATGGCAAGGTCGACGCCGCAACGCGCTACGGCAAATACATCCCGGTTCAAGCCATCGCGCACATGCTCGGCATTCCCGAGAGCGACAGTGACCTCTTCATCAACTGGATCCACATGATCCTCGAGCTCGGCATCAAGGACGAGAACAAGCTGCTCCAGGCCGTGCAGGAGATGAGCGCCTATTTCAGGGCGCATATCGAGGAGCGTAAATCGAAGCCGACCAACGATCTCATCTCCTACTTGATGAATGCCAAGGACAAGGAAGGCCAGCCGCTGGAGGAGTCACATGTGCTGGGCTCGCTGCGTCTGCTGCTGATTGCCGGCATCGACACCACCTGGAGCGCGATCGGCTCCTCGCTCTGGCATCTGGCCCGGGCGCCGGCCGACCGCGAGCGCCTGATCGCCGAACCGGAGCTGATCCCGACCGCCGTGGAGGAGTTGCTGCGCGCCTATTCTCCGGTGACCATGGCGCGCGAAGTGGTCAAGGAGACCACGATCTCGGGCTGTCCGGTCAAGACGGGCAACATGGTGCTGTTGTCCTTTCCGGCCGCCAACCGCGACCCGAAAATGTTTCCGGACGCTGACAAGGTCGTGATCGACCGGCGCGAAAATCGCCATGCCGCCTTCGGCCTGGGCATCCACCGCTGCGTCGGTTCCAACCTGGCGCGGATGGAGATGCAGGTTGCGCTCGAGGAGTGGCTGAAGCGGATCCCGGACTTCCGACTCGACCCGGAAGGTACCGTGACCTGGTCGCAGGGCACCGTGAGAGGTCCCCGCCAGTTGCCATTTTTGCTTGGAAAGGCGATGTAGGCTCCCAGATCTTGGATTTCTGGGAGGCCGGACGTGACGGAGCAAGCAACCAAACCGGCCCCCGAGCATTTTGACGTCGCCGACGCCGAGCGGCGGATCAAGGCGATCTTCATCGGCTCGATCGGCAATCTCGTCGAGTGGTATGACTTCTACGCTTATACGGCGTTCGCGCTCTATTTTGCCCCTGCCTTCTTCCCCGGCACCGACCCCGTCGTCCAGCAATTGAACGTCGCCGTGGTGTTCGCGGCAACCTTCCTGATGCGCCCGCTGGGCGGCTGGCTGTTCGGCTATATCGCCGATCATTTCGGTCGGCGCATCTCGCTGACCCTGTCGGTCGTCTTCATGTGCTTCGGCTCGCTGATCATCGCGCTGACGCCGACCTATGCGACGATCGGCTTCGCAGCGCCGGTGATCCTGGCGCTCGCCCGCGTCATCGAAGGCCTGAGCCTCGGCGGCGAATACGGCGCCAGCGCCACCTATCTCAGCGAGGTCGCCGATCCCAAGCACCGCGGCTTCTATTCGAGCTTCCAGTACGTCACCCTGATCGGCGGCCAGCTCACCGCGATCATCGTGTTGCTGCTCCTGCAGAAGGTCTTCCTGACGCCCGACGAGCTCAAGGCCTGGGGCTGGCGCATCCCGTTCGCGATCGGCGCCGCGCTCGCGATCTTCGCGGCGGTGATGCGACGTAACCTGCAAGAGACTGAAGCCTTCGAGGAAGCCAAGAAGTTGGTGCAGCCGACCGGCTCGATCACCAACCTGCTGAGATATCCGCGAGAGCTTTTGCTCGTGGTCGGCCTCACCGCCGGCGGCACCGCGGCGTTCTACACCTTCACCACCTACATGCAGACCTTCGTCAAGCTCTCGGTCGGGCTGACCGAGGACCAGACCACCTTCGTGATCTTCGGCACGCTGATCTTCGCGACCATCCTGCAGCCGATCTACGGCGCGATCTCCGACAAGATCGGCCGCAAGCCGCTCTTGATCTTCTTCGGTGTCGCCGGCACGCTCGCGACCGTGCCGCTTCTGATGACGCTGAAGGAGACCAAGTCGCCATTCATGGCGTTCATCCTGATCTGCTGCGCCTGGCTGTTCGTCGCCGGCTACACCTCGATCAACGCGGTGGTGAAGGCCGAGCTGTTCCCAACCAACGTCCGTGCCCTCGGCGTCGGCCTGCCCTATGCAATCACGGTCTCGATCTTCGGCGGCACCGCGCCGGCCATCGCGCTCTATTTCAAGAGCATCGGGCGCGAAGAATGGTTCTACTACTATCTGGCCGGTGTTATCTGCCTGTCGCTGATCATCTATTCCACCATGCGCGATACCAAGCACACCTCCGCAATGCACCGCCACGAGTAGCTCATTTTCGAGTAGATCATGGCCGACGAGACGCCATCCAACAGCAAGCTGACGCGCACCAAGGAGAATTGGGCGCGCGAGGGCCGCTTTCTCACGGGTAAAGTCACACGGCCTGAGGACCAGCGGCTACCGCCCGGCCAGCATCTGACAAAAGATTGGCCCGTGCTCGATCTCGGGGTCATGCCGCCGGTCTCGCGCGAGCGCTGGCGGCTCGACGTCTACGGCGCGATCGAGAACCCCGTGTTCTGGACTTTTGCGGAGTTCGCCGCGCAGAAGCAAGACCAGTTCACCTCCGACATCCATTGCGTGACGACCTGGTCGCGTTACGACAATGAGTGGGAAGGGCTCGCGACTCGCGAGTTGCTCGCGGCCTGCCAACCGCGTGACGATGCGCGCTTCGTGGTGCTGCATTCCTATGACGGGTACACCACCAACCTCGTGCTCGAAGACTTTGCCGCCGAGGACGCGCTGCTCGCCCATAGTTGGTCAGGCCAGCCGCTGTCGGACGAGCACGGGGGGCCGGTGCGGCTGGTCGTGCCGCATCTCTATTTCTGGAAGAGCGCCAAATGGCTCCAGGCCATCGAATTCGTGACCGAGGACAAACCTGGCTTTTGGGAAGTGCGCGGCTACCACAACCGCGGTGATCCCTGGGCCGAGCAGCGCTATTCAGGCGATTAGGATTCAAACAAGAACGGGAGAAGCCCATGCCGACGGAGCGCTTTCAGTTCACCGGCGAAGGCGGCCATCAGCTCGCGGCCGCGCTCGAGCTGCCGGATGGCGAGCCCGCCGCCTATGCGCTGTTCGCGCATTGCTTTACCTGCGGCAAGGATACGCTGGCGGCCAAGCGCATCTCGGTCGCGCTTGCCGCCAAGGGCGTTGCGGTGCTGCGCTTCGACTTCACCGGGCTCGGCTCCAGTGAAGGCGAGTTCGCCAATTCGACGTTCTCCTCCAACGTCGCCGATCTCGTGCACGCGGCCGATCATCTGCGCACGACGCGGAAGGCGCCGTCGATCCTGATCGGCCACAGTCTCGGTGGCGCTGCAATCCTCGCAGCGGCCGGAAAAATTCCGGAGGCGAAAGCGGTCGCGACCATCGCGGCGCCGTCCGATCCCGCCCACGTCACCGGCCTGTTCAAACAGCATGTCGATGCGATCCGCGCGCAAGGCGAGGTCGAGGTTTCACTTGCCGGCCGTCCGTTCCGGATCAAGCGCCAATTCCTCGACGACATCGTCGAGCATGAACTGATGAAGGACGTGACCTCCCTGCACAAAGCGCTACTGGTCATGCACTCTCCGGTCGACGACACCGTTGGGATCGACAACGCCACGAAGATCTTCGTTTCGGCAAAGCATTCCAAGAGCTTCGTCTCGCTCGACCACGCCGATCATCTGCTGACCAAGCCGGCAGACGCGCTCTACACCGCCGAAATGATTGCAACTTGGGCAAGCCGCTACGTCGAAGTCGCAAAGCCCGCGAACGCGGCGGACAGTTCGGAAGCGCCGCGTCGGGTCGTGGTGCAGGAAACTCGCAAGAGCAAATTCAACCAGATCATCACCGTCGGTCCGCATCGCCTGGTAGCGGATGAACCGGTCGCCGCCGGCGGCGAGGATGCCGGCCCCGGACCCTATGACTTCCTGCTCGCCGGTCTCGGCGCCTGCACCTCCATGACCATGCGCCTCTATGCCGACCGCAAATCGCTGCCGCTCGACCGTGTCACGGTCACCCTGAAGCACTCCAAGATTTACGCCAAGGACTGCGAGGAATGCGAGACGCGGGACGGCATGCTCGACCAGATCGAGCGCGACATCGCAATGGACGGCGCGCTCGACGTCGAGCAGCGCAAGAGGCTGATGGAGATCGCCGACAAGTGCCCGGTGCACCGCACGCTGACCTCGGAGGTCCGCATCGTGACCAAGGCGGCGGGCTGACCTAAGCGGTCCGCGAACCTGCTTCAGTCGCGGGCTTGAGCGGCTGAACGCGCAGCGCACCGCGCAGGCCTGCCGTCGCGCCGAGCAGGATGCCGGCGACCGCGACGATTGACGCCAGCGCGAGCGTCGATACGCCCGTAAGTCCCTGCCCGATCGAGCAGCCGAACGCCATCACGCCGCCGATCCCCATCAGCGCCGCGCCGCCGGCCGAGCGCAGCATGTGGCGCGGCGACGAATAGCCCTCGAGATGGAAGCGGCCAGTCGCGAGCGCTGTCAGCAGACTACCGGCAAAGACGCCACCAACGGTCGCGACCCCGAAGTTGAGCGTCAGGCCGGTCGAAAGCATGGCGTATTGCAGCAAATCCGCAATCGGCGCGATGAAGGTCAGCGAAGTCACCGGCACCGGATTGAAGTCGTCGGCGCCGAGATAGCCGGTGACGAACCAGCCGCCTGCGACGAGGAGACCGACGACGACGCCGGCCACGATCTGGCCCGGCGAGCGGCGGAATGCTGGATGCGCGAAGGCAAACAGGATCAGGGCGACCACGACAGCGGCGGCGGCCAGCACGCGTGAGACAACGTCGCCAAGGCCGAGCGTCGCCATCACGGATGGGAGCGCATTCGCGCTGATCGTGCTTTGCGAGGCCTGGACTAGCGCGATACGCGCCGGCGCGATCAGGCCCTTGAGCGTCATCTGCGCGGCGATCGCGAGCACGATCACGACCACGAAGGAACGGAGGTTGCCGCGTCCGAGCAGCACCAGCGCGCGCGAGCCACAGCCGTTCGACAGCACCATACCATAGCCGAACAGAAGGCCGCCGAGGAACAGCACCGGCGCCGAAAACGTCGGTTGCAGATAGATCGACTTGCCGAGATCGACCATGCCGTTGCCGGCAAGGAACTGGCTCGCAGCGACCGCAACCGCGACGGCCAGCGCATAGGTCCGCACCAGCCGCCCGTCTCCCTCCGCCAGCCAGCCACGCATGCTGCTCATCAGGCAGAAGCCACTGAGCAGGCCGACGGCACCGTAGACGAGCCCGATGGCGAGGCCGGCAAGGATGACGAGTTGGGTGGGCAACTCCATGATTACGGCTTCAGGATCACGCGATCCCGCGAGGAGCCCGCGACGGCGACATAGGCTTCCTTCGCGCGCTCGAGCGGATAGACGGCATTCGCCTTGATCGGGAACGGCTTCAGGTTGCCACTCGCAAAGCCGGGGCCGAGATCGCGCAGCACCGCGCCGGTAGCGACCGACGACAGGCCAAGCGTGTCGATGCCGACATAGGTATGCTGTCCCCGGTAGAATTCGAGGATGTTGAACTGCACGATCCGGTCGATCGCGGCGATCAGGATCTGGCGGCCGCGCAGCGCGAGCGACTTGTGGGCGGCCTGGAAGTAGGGATCGCCGACCGTGTTGAAGACGATGTCGGCGCCCTTGCCGCTGGTCAATTCGCGCACGCGTGTGGCGACATCCGTTGCGGAAGCGTCGATCACCTCGATGGGCGCATTGGCGTGCCCATCATAGGCTTCCGCCTTGCGCACCACGCCGACGACGCGCGCGCCATGCCAGGTCGCGATCTGCACCGCCGCCTGGCCGACCTTGCCATTGACGCCGAACACGAGAACCGTCTCGCCGCTCTTCGGCACGCCCGCGCGACGAAAGCCTTCCATCGCGGTGACGAAGGGCACGCCGATGCCGGCGGCCTCCTCCCAGGACACGGTCGTCGGCTTCTCCACCACCGCGTCACCTTCCACAACGAGATGGCTTGCGTGCGTGCCGTCGCGGCGAATGCCGAGATCGCCGGAGGAGCCGAACACCTCGCGGCCGATCGTGCCGGCCGGCCCGTCGATCACCACGCCAGCGTAATCACGACCGGGCGTGCGCGGGAAGATGGCATAGGGCATCAGGCCCGTTGCGGCCTTCACATCAGACGGGTTGACGGCAGCGGCCTTCACCTCGATCAGGAGATCGTCGGGACCACGTGTGAGCGTACGGCGCTCGACAACCGGCGCAATCGCAGTTGCGTTTTCGGCTTTGGCATCGAGGCGGACGCAACGCGCTTCAACGGCTTTGGTATCGGCTGGCGACATGAAAAGACCCGCGATTTCTTGCCGGCCTTGTCGCCCTTGCGCGGGATCAAGTCAATCCTTCGGACGCTTGTCGTAAAGGCGCTTGGCCTTGCCGAGCGAACGCTCCAGCGTGGCGGGCGCGACGACCCGCACATTGGAGCTGATCCCGATCGTGTTCTTGATGTGGGTCGAGATCCGGTCGGCATGGTCCACGAGGCCCCGCCCGTCCCAGCTCTCGGGCCGCGCTTCGGCGATGATGGTCAACTCGTCCATGCGGCCTTCGCGGGTCAGCTCCAGGACGAAATGGCCGCCGCACCAGTCGGTGGCAAGCAGCACTTCCTCGATCTGGGTCGGGAACAGATTGACGCCGCGCAGGATGATCATGTCGTCCGAGCGGCCCGTCACCTTCTCCATGCGCCGCATGCCCGGTCGCGCCGTACCCGGCAGCAGCCGCGTCAGGTCGCGGGTGCGATAGCGGATCACCGGGAAGGCTTCCTTGGTCAGCGAGGTGAAGACGAGTTCGCCCTTCTCGCCGTCCGGCAGCACCGCGCCGGTCTCGGGGTCGATCACCTCAGGATAAAAGTGGTCCTCCCAGATGTGCAGGCCGTCCTTGGTCTCGATGCATTCCTGCGCGACGCCGGGACCAATCACCTCGGAGAGGCCGTAGATGTCGGTCGCGTCCATGTCGAAGGCGCCCTCGATCTCGCCGCGCATGGCGTTGGTCCAGGGCTCCGCGCCAAAAATGCCGACCTTGAGCGAGCACTGGCGCGGATCGAGCTTCTGCCTCTTGAACTCGTCGAGGATCGCCAGCATGTAGCTCGGCGTCACCGTGATGATGTCGGGGCGGAAATCGTTGATGAGCTGGACCTGCCGCTCGGTCATGCCGCCCGAGATCGGCACCACGGTGCAGCCGAGCTTTTCGGCGCCGTAATGCACACCGAGCCCGCCGGTGAAGAGGCCGTAGCCATAGGCGTTGTGGATAATCATGCCGGTGCGGCCGCCGGCGGCGCGGATCGAGCGCGCCATCACTTCCGACCAGGTGTCGATGTCGGCTTGCGTATAGCCGACGACGATCGGCTTGCCCGTCGTGCCCGAGGAGGCATGCACGCGGACCAATTTTTCGCGCGGCACGGCGAACATGTTGAAGGGATAGTTGTCGCGCAAATCCGTCTTCACCGTGAAGGGGAATTTCGCGAGGTCGGACAGTTCGCGAAAATCGGACGGATGTACGCCGGCCTTGTCGAAGGCTTTGCGGTAATGCGCGACGTTGTCGTGGGCGTGCTTCAGCGACCAGGCAAGGCGCTGGGTCTGCAACGCCTTGATCTCGTCGCGCGATGCACGCTCATGCGAATCCAGCTCGGCGCTATAGGTGTGGCCGCCTTCCTTCAGCTTCGTCGAAGCCATTCTCGTTTCCCCACATTGATTTGTTCTTCTGTTTATTGATCTTGCGTCGGCAGCCATGTGCCGGGAATGACACGCGAATGCCCACGGAATTCGGCGATGACAGTGTCGCCGACGGTCACGCGCACGTCGTAGATGCCGGAGCGCCCACCGCGCGTAACCTCTCGCGCTCTAGCAACGAGACGGTCGCCGAGCTTGCCCGGCCTGATGAAGGTGATCTGTCCCTGCGCCGCAACCACACGGTCGTTGTGCGAATTGCAGGCAAACGCAAAGGCCGAGTCAGCCAGCGTGAAGATGAAGCCGCCATGGGCGATGCGCTGGCCATTGACCATGTCCGGCCGCACCGTCATTGCCAGCGTCGCAAGGCCCGGGCCGATCTCGACGATCTCCATGCCGAGCCCTTTGCTGGCATCGTCCTCCGCCCACATCGCGTCGGCGCAGGCGCGGGCAATATCCTCAGGCGACAGGGCGGCCTTGACGTTCACACGCTTCTCCTGGCCAAATGTTTGCACATGATGTTCTGCTGGTTGGTTCAAGCTGTCAAACGTGGTCGTAGTCGACCACGACCCGCTCCGACGAGGGTTTGGCCTGGCAAGTGAGCACAAATCCCGCCTTCAGCTCCCACGGTTCCAGCGAATAGTTGATGTCCATCGGCGCTTCGCCTTCGACCAGTTTTGCTCGGCAGGTCGAGCACATGCCGCCCTTGCAGGCGAAGGGCAGATCGACGCCGGCGCGCAGCGCGGCATCGAGGATCGCCTCGTCCTCGGCGACCGGAACATCGCGGCGCTTGCCGTCGATGATGAGGGAAGCGATCGCCTTCGGCGGCGCGTCGGGAGCAACGATCTGCTTCGGCCGCGGCTTGCCGCCGAACTCCGAGACGAAGCGTTCGACATGGATGCGCTCGTCAGCGATGCCGAGATCTCGACAGGTCGCCTCGATCTCCTCGCTCATGCCGGACGGACCACAGATGAAGACGTGATCGACGCTTGCGGCCGGCACCAGCGAGCGCAGCAGCACCCTCACCTTGTCGCCGTCGAGCCGGCCATGGAGGATCGGGATGTCCTGCTCCTCGCCGGAGATGACGTGGAAGATCGAGAGGCGGTCGATGAAGCGGTCCTTCAGCTCCTCGAGCGCCTCGATGAACATGATGTTGTCGGTCTCGCGGTTGCCATAAAACAGGAAGAAGCGGCTGTCGCGCTCGCGCGCCAGCACGCCCTTCACGATCGACAGGATCGGCGTGATGCCGGAGCCGGCGGCAAAGCCGACATGAATGCGTCCCACATCGGCCGGCGGGACCGCGCCGAAGCGTCCGGTCGGCGTCATCACATCGAGCGCGTCGCCGCATTTCAGTTCGTCCGCCGCCCAGCTCGAAAACGCGCCGCCGTCGACCTTTTTCACGGCAATGCGGATCTCGCCGTCATCCGGGCCGGAGCAGATCGAATAGGAACGGCGCACCTCCTCGCCATCCAGCATCGTGCGGAGCGTGAGGTACTGGCCGGGGCTGAACGCATAGTCGTCGGCGAGGTCGTGCGGAATCGTGAAGGTCATCGAGATGGCGTCGGATGCCTCGCGGCGGAGGTCGTTGACGACCAGGCGATGGAAGCGCGGTGCGGTTGTGGACATGGTCAATGACACTTGAAATAATCGAAGGGTTCACGGCAGGCCTTGCAGCGCCACAGCGCTTTGCAGGAAGTCGAGCCGAATTCGGACAAGAGTTCGGTGTTCTCCGAGCCACATTGCGGGCATGCAACCGCCTGCTCACCGAACAGCGCGCGGCGCGAGTTCGACGGCAGCGGCGGCGCTATGCCGTAGGCGCGCAGCTTGCGGCGCCCCTCGTCGCTCATCCACTCGGTGGTCCAGGCGGGCGACAGCACCGTGCGCACTTTCGGGTGACGGAAACCGGCGCGCTCCAGCGCGATCTCGATTTCAAGCGCGATCATGTTCATGGCCGGGCACCCGGAATAGGTTGGGGTGATCGCAACCTCGACACGATCGTCGTCGAGCACAACATCACGCAGCACACCGAGATCGGCGATGGTCAGCACCGGGATTTCGGGATCGACCACGCTGGCCGCAGCGTCCCACGCGCGCCGGCGCAACTCAGCGTCATGATCGAGCACGGTCACCATGTCAGCCCCGGAAAGGTGCGCTGCATCGATTGCAGCTCACTAAGGAGATGGCCGAGATGCTCGCTGTGCCGACCGGTCCGGCCGCCCTGCTGCATCCAGTTGTTCTGCGGCAGCGCGAGCGTGGCCTCACCGATGACGTCCGAGATGGTCTTCAGCCATCGACCGCGCAGAATTTCAGGATCGATCGCGATACCGGCATGGATCAGGGCGCGTTCACCTTCATCGACAGCAAACATCTCGCCGGTGAAGGCCCAGAGGTGGTCGATCGCCGCCTGCGCGCGGGCGTGGCTCTCGCCCGTGCCGTCGCCGAGCCGGATGATCCATTCCGAGGCATGGCGCAGATGATAGGCGCTCTCCTTCTCGGACTTGGCGGCAACGGCCGCGAGCGTCGTGTCGCGCGAATCCATCATCGCGCGCCAATAGAGATCGGCGAAGGCAGAATAGAAGAACTGCCGCACCAAGGTCTCGGCAAAGTCGCCGTTCGGCTGCTCGACCAGCAGCAGGTTGCGGTATTGCCGTACATCGCGCAAGTAGGCGAACCGGTCCTCGTCGTTGTCCTTGCCCTCGACCTTGGCCGCATAGCTGTAGAGCTCGCGCGCCTGGCCAATGAGGTCGAGCGCGATGTTGGAGAGCGCCATGTCCTCTTCCAGCATCGGCGCGTGCCCACACCATTCCGACAGCCGATGGCCGAGGATCAGCGCATCGTCGGCACGGCGCAACGCATAGAGCACCAGCGGCGTTTCGGAGATTTGGATGTTGGCGACGGGCATCACATGTGCCCCACTTCTTCGGGCACTTCGTAAAACGTCGGGTGGCGATAGATCTTCGATTCCGCCGGCTCGAACATCATGCCTTTCTCGGCCGGGTCGCTCGCGGTGATCGCGGTCGACGGTACGACCCAGATCGAGAGGCCCTCGCCACGACGGGTGTAGATGTCGCGGGCGGCTTGCAGAGCCATGGTCGCGTCGCTCGCGTGCAGCGAGCCGACATGCTTGTGCGCAAGCCCGTTGCGGCTGCGAATGAAGACTTCCCACAGCGGCGTGTTCGGCGTGGCCATCGTGATCTCCCTATTCCGCGGCTTGTGAGGTCTGACGCCGCGCGCGCTTCGCGGCATAGGCCGCGGCCGCCTCACGCACCCAGGCGCCGTCGTCATGCGCCTTGCGGCGCGCGGCGATGCGATCGCGGTTGCACGGACCGTTGCCGGCGAGCACCTGCTTGAACTCGGTCCAGTCGATCTCGCTGTAACGCCAGTGCCCGTCGGCATCCTGCGTCATGCCGGAATCGGGAATGGCAAGGCCGAGATACTGCGCCTGCGGCACGGTGGCATCGACGAACTTCTGGCGCAACTCGTCATTCGAGAAGCGCTTGATCTTCCACTTGGTCGAGGTGTCGCTGTGCTGGCTAGTCGCATCGGGAGGGCCGAACATCATCAGCACCGGCCACCACCAGCGGTTCAGCGCATCCTGCGCCATCGCCTTCTGCTCGTCGGAGCCACGGCACAGCGTCAGCATGATCTCGTAGCCCTGGCGCTGGTGGAACGATTCCTCCTTGCAGACACGGATCATCGCGCGCGCATAGGGGCCGTAGGAACAGCGGCACAGCGGGATCTGGTTCATGATCGCGGCGCCGTCGACCAGCCAGCCGATGGTGCCGATATCGGCCCAGGTCAGCGTCGGATAATTGAAGATCGAGGAATATTTGGCCTTGCCGGCGAGCATGGCGTCAACCAGCTCTTCGCGCGAGGCGCCGAGCGTCTCGGCGGCAGCATACAGATAGAGCCCGTGGCCGCACTCGTCCTGCACCTTGGCGAGCAGCGCTGCCTTGCGGCGCAGGGACGGTGCGCGCGTGATCCAGTTGCCTTCGGGCAGCATGCCGACGATTTCGGAATGGGCGTGCTGGGAGATTTGGCGGGTGAGCGTCTTGCGATAGGCCGCCGGCATCCAGTCGTTCGGCTCGATGCGCTCCTCGGCATCGATGCGCGCCTGAAACTGCGCAGCCTTGGCCGCGTCCTCAAGACCGCGATCGTCGGTCTCGGCCGTGTTCAGCGCCTGGGTATACATGCGCGTCCTCCCGTTTTATTGGGAGGAAATATATAACAAAAATTACTTCATGCAAGATATTTCTGTAACATATAAATCAGCCTCCAAACCTCCTCTCCAGGAGTTTTCGGGCCGGGGGCAATGGACCCCTTTCATTTGTTCCATGGCGATCAAGCCATTGTTCGGATGGGGCAAGCAACGCGCGATAGATCTCGCCGCAGAGGTCGCGTGCCGCCCTGCCGGGCCAGTCCACCGGCAGCAGGCTTGCTGGCAGCAACGGATCGCGCAGCACCACGCGGCGATAGTAGTGGATCAGGAGGATGCGCGCTGTGAAGGCGTCCGCCTCGGACAGATCCGTCCCGCGTGCGATCGCGGCGCGAAGCGGCTCGAACGTCTTGATGAATTTCAGATAGGCGTCGGCGGTGCGCTCCAGCGGCCAGCTCGCGCTGAGCAGGCGACGGCCGCTGTCGTCCTCGGCCGAGACTTCGAGGCGGATGGCACCCACGGCCTCTTCCGGCACCGGCACGCCGGACGGCGCGACCCACACGCCCGGCAATGGGCTGCCGAAGCCGGCATTGCGTAGCGCCTCGCGCGAGGCGTCGCGGTCTTCACCATTGCCGATCAGCAGCAGCTCGAAGCGGCCGGTCCAGTCCGACGGTGGCGGATCGTAGATGTGGCGCGTCGCGGCCTCGAACGTCTGGCGGCCCTTCTCGGCAAGACGATAAAAGCTGTTGCGGCCGACCTTTTCGCGCGTCAGCCAGCCATCGGCGGCGAGGCGCGACATCGCGGTGCGCACCACGCCGGCATCGATATCGAGGCTCTCGAAGAACTCCAGCAGCGTCCCGAGCCACACCGAACCGCCGCGCGGCACGATGGCGTCGCCGAACATTGTGATGGCGATGGAGCCGGTGCGCGACGGTTCGCGCTTGAGCTGATCGATGATACGGGAGAGCGGATGCGCCATGCGCGAGGCATAGCGCGTTTGGTCCGGGCGCGACAATGGACGGGCGCGACGCTTGCTGCGACGGCCAATTCCCCCTCTCCCCATTCTTACGGGGAGAGGCGAAGAAATCACCGATGCGGATCGGGATAGGCCAGGCTGCGCCAGCCGAACGTTCCGCAGCGCAACATGAATCAGCTAGGCGGCCGGTTCTCGACATTCAAGCGGGAGAGACACGGGGTCACGACAGGTCCGCGCGTCAATGCCAACGTCCGCGATGCAAAAGTCACAGCAATCGAAGCAGAAATTCTACGGAGTAGAGCACGAGACCGGCGAGCCCACCGATCAGCGAACCGTTGAAACGGATGTATTGCAGGTCGCGCCCGATGTTGATTTCGATCAGTGAAATCAGCTGCGCCATATCCCACGATTTGACCTGGTCGGAGATGAAGGTCGAGACGCCGCTCTTCTGGTCCGCGACGAAGCTGCGCAGCACCGTCACCAGGCCATTGTTGATCCCGCCGCGCAGCTCGGCATCGCCGGCGAGCGCTTCACCCGCGGCAACGAACATGCCGGCGAGATGGTGCTGCAGCACCTGGGTTTCGCCGGACGCACTGCGCTCGATGAAGGAGCGCGTATTGGCCCAGACGGTGCGGGCGAGATCGGCAAGTTCAGGGCGCGCCAGCAGATCGCGCTTCAAGTCGCCGATACGATCGATATAGGCCTGGTCGGTGCCGAGCCGATCGACGAAGGTCAGGACCATGCGGTCGAATTCGCCGCGGAACGGATGCTTGGGATCGCTGCGCACCTCATTGAAGAAGGCGGTGGCGGACGCCACGATCTTGTTCACCAGAAATTTGTCGGCGCGATACAGCCTGAGCAAGGTCGGCAACTCCGCGCGCACCTTCTCGCGGATCATCGCCATGGTCTCCCTCTGATTCAGCGTGTCGTGCATCACGCGTAGGAGATCGTCGAACAGGATCTGGTGCCGCCCCTCCGCCACGAAGCCGCGCAACGTGCCGGCGGCGAGCGGCGCCAGGTCGATCGCCTGGAGCTGCGAGGACATGCGTCGGATGATAAAGGTCATCAAGCCGGAGGTCTCCGTCGCGGAGAAAGCCTCGGGCAGCAGGCGCAGCGCAAAACGTGCGAGATCGTCGCTGCGCTTGCGGTCGCGCAGCCAGTCGGCGACGAAGGAGCCGAAGTCGATTTCGTTTAGCTTGGCCTCCACCGGGCCGGCCTCGAGGAAATGCACCTGGATGAACTCGCCGAGCTTGTCGGCGATGCGGGCCTGATTGCTCTGGATGATCGCTGTGTGCGGGATCGGCAAGCCCAGTGGCCTCTTGAACAGCGCGACTACGGCATACCAGTCCGCGAGGCCGCCGATGGTCGCGGCTTCCGCGAAGGCGGCGATGAAGCCGAACACGGGATGCACGGGCAGAAGCCATTTCGCGACGACGAACAGCGCGAGCGTCGCCGCCAGCACCAGCGTCGCCAGCGCCTTGACGCGGCGCAGCTCGGCCGCACGTTCGGCATCACCGGGAGTGTCGAAGGAGAAGCTGCCTGATGGAGTCATCACTGCGTCACAGTACCCGTCATTACGAGCGAAGCGAAGCAATGACGGCGGCGCAAAAAACAAGGCCCGCCGAAGCGGGCCTCAAATTTCAGTTAGTACTCAGGGCGCCGGATCAGGCGGTCTTGTTGTAGACCTTGGCAAAGTTGTCCTGAGCGGACTTCGCACCGTTCGCGGCGAGCTTGCCGAGATAGTCGGTGGTCGCCTTGGCGCGCGAGACGAACGCTTCGCCGCGGGCGCGGAGCAGGCCCGACTGGATCTCGACGGCTTCGCTGAACGACTTGGCCGACGCGAGCTTGTCGATGCCCGAGAAGAATGCCTCGGCGTCCTCGTAGATCGCCTGCTGGATGTTGCGGCTGATCTTGCCGGCCTCGGCGACGGATTCGGACACGGCGTTCTCGACGGCGGCGGTCACCCGTTCGGAGCCGGCGAAAGCCTCGGCAGCGCGATCCTTGGCAGTGTTGGCGGTCTTCTTGACGAACTCGCGGGTCGCCTCGGGAACTTCCAGGTTCTGGATGTTCTTGAACGCGTCCTTGAAGCCCTCGAAAGCAGTGTTGGTTTCGGTGGTCATTGGGGTCTCTCCATCCTCATTGGGTTGAGCTATGGGCTCACCCCGTCCGGTTGTGGCCCGGGGCACGGCTTATATGGCATAGTTAATTGTGCGCTGCAACAATCATACCGCATTGCGATATCACGAAACCGTGAAATCCTTAACGAGAGTGGCAATCTGGGCCTCGCTAGCCAATCGGTTCCTCGATCGGTTCCTCAATCGGTTCCTGGAGAACCTAATGCTGGACGGCGCCCGGCAACCCGTACGCCTCCATTTGGGCCTGAACCTGCGCGATGTTGTGGCCGAGCACGACAATGTCATGGGTCTTGCCGCCGACGTCCTGGACATGGTCCCGCAACAGCGCCTCGGCCTTGAAGCCGAGGCTCTCGAACAGGGCGATGGCTGCCTGCTGGTCGACCGTCATCTGGACGGAGAGCTTTTCCAGGCCGGCCCCGAGCGCGAGCGTAAAGGTCTCCTGCGACAGCGCCTTCCCCACGCCCTTCCCGCGGACATCGGGCGACACCACCATGCGGATCTCGCCGACATGGGGCGACCAGGAATGCGGGTCGCGCACCAGCGTGCCGCAGCCGACGACCTTGCCGTCCCTGACCGCGAGCAGGCTCTGAATCGCGCCGCGCTCGATCTCCTTGACCCAGGCGGACAGAACCTTCGGCTCGCTGATGTTGCGCGGCAGGAACAACAGGTCATGGGTCGGCAAGCCCTTGCCGAAGGCGAGCACCGCGGCTTCATCCGCAGGCGACATCAAGCGCATCTCAATCTCGCCTGCCTCGGTCTTGACGTGACGCGGATAGGCACGCTGCTCGCTCATGTCGATCTCTTTCCCAGCCAGGTATCCAGTTTCGGCCACAGTCGCTTCACTGCGTTGGCGCCGGCGACCAGCGAGACGTGACCGCCTTTCAGCATCACCTCTTCCTTGTCGCCGGACCCGATCTTCACGATCAGATGTTTCGCGGCGTCATGGGGCACGATGTGATCGTGCTCGGCGACCGCGTGCAGGAATGGCACCTTGATGTTCTCGAGCTTCGCCGCGCGGCCGCCGACCGCCATGGTGTCATTGAACAGCTTGTTGTCCCACATCAGGTCTTTTGTGATGGTGCGGAAGTACTCTCCCGCCAGCGGCAGCGTGTCGGTCGCCCAGCGGTCGAACATCCGGTACGACTTGACGAACTCGTCGTTCCAGATGTTCTCCCAGAGCTGAATCTGGCTCACGGTGCGCGAAGCCGGGCGCAGCATCTCGAACGACGACAGGATCATCTCCGGCGGTACGTTGCCGACGCTGTCGACCAGGCGGTCGACGTCGAAATAGCGGCGGTCGGAAAAGTTCGAGAACAGCTTCATCTCGCGGAAGTCGATCGGCGTGGTGAAGCAGATCAAATTCTTCATCGGCCCGTCCTTGAAGATCGAGCCGTAGAGCAGCGACAGCACGCCGCCGAAGCAATAGCCGATGACGGAAACATCCTGCTCACCGGAATCCGCCTGTACGCGGCGCACGCAATCCGGGATGAAGTCGAGGACATAGTCCTCCATGCGCAGGCTCTTCTCCTCCGGCCGCGGCGCGCTCCAGTCGAGCATGTAGACGTCGTAGCCTTGCCTGAGCAGGAACTCGATGAAACTCTGGCCCGGTACGAGATCGAGGATGTAGCCGCGGTTGGTCGTCGCCATCACGATCAGCACCGGCACACGGTAGATCTCGTCCGACATCGGACGATAGTGATAGAGATTCATCGTGCCGCGCGAATGCAGCACGTCCTTCGGCGTCGATCCGAGCGCGGGACCGGACGTCGAGAAATATTCAACACCCTTGATGCTGCGCTGGATTGCGCGCTGCACCTCCGACTGGACGCGGTCCGAGATCGCCGCGAAATCCAGTCCGGCGGACGCATTCATTTTTGCCCATGCCCCGCAGGCGGCGGGCGCTTGGTGCGCCGCGGCCGCGGCCGCGGTGCGGTGTTGGAGCCCTGAGACACGCCGGAACCCGCCGCCGACTGGCTCAGCATCGACTTGATCTGGCCGATCTGGCCTTCGATGGCCTGCAACCGTTCGGCAAGGCCGGTGACCTGCTCGCGGCTCGGCAGGTTCATCGAGACCAGGTATTTCTCCATGAGCTCGCCGAGCTGCTTCTGGGCACCTGCAGCAACGCCACCTGCCCGGTTCATCGCCCGGGAAAACTCGGGCGATGACATGGCCTGATTGGCGAAGGAGTTGAACCCCTTCTCCATCTCGCCAACCATCTTCTGCCACACGGCGACAGGGTCATTGATCTTTTCGGTCATTGCATCCTCCACCTCGCGGGGGCTATTCGGTTCCCTTCTTTTCTCGCCATACCACACCGTTGTCGCGAGCCGGTCAACCTGCGAGACGCAGCTCCGACGGCGCGCGGAAGGCTTCTTTGCGACGGCAAACCATGCAATAGAACGAACGTCGTGGAACCCATTTCCGAGGAGCGGTCCGTGAACGCCCATCAGCCGCCCCAGACCGTCCGCGCCAACGGCATCGACATCTGCTACGAGATCTTTGGCAACGACAATGCCGAACCATTGCTGCTGATCATGGGGCTCGGCGCGCAGATGATCCATTGGGACGATGGGTTCTGCGAGCAGCTCGCCGCGCGCGGCTTTCGCGTGATCCGCTTCGACAATCGCGACATCGGCAAGTCGAGCCATCTCACGGGCGGCAAGCGGCTAACGCCGCTCGAGCTGTTGAGGCTGCGCTTCCTCAGGATCCCCGTTGCCGCAACCTACAAGCTGATCGACATGGCCGAGGACACGGTCGGCCTGATGGATGCGCTCGGCATCAAGTCGGCGCATCTGGTCGGCGCCTCCATGGGCGGCATGATCGCGCAGGAGGTGACGCTGGCGTTCCCGCAGCGCGTGCGCTCGCTGACCTCGATCATGTCGACGACCGGTAATCCACGTGTGCCGCCGCCGACGCGGGAGGCGGCCGCCATGCTGATGGCACCCCCGCCACGCAGCAAGGAAGAATTCATCGTCCGCTTCGGCCAGACCTGGAAGGTCTTGCGTGCCGGTTCCTTTCCGGAAGAGGAAGCACTCGATCCCGGCCGCGCCGAACGCGTCTTCGCGCGCGGACTCAATCCGGCCGGCGTCGGCCGGCAGCTCCGCGCGGTGCTCGCCTCCGGCAACCGCAAGGAGCGGCTGCACGGCGTGAAGACACCGACGCTGGTGATCCATGGCACCGTCGATCCGCTGGTGCGGCCTGAGGGCGGCAAGGACACGGCGGCCTCGGTTCCCGGCGCAAAGCTGTTGATGATCGATGGCATGGGCCACGCCATGCCCGCACGGTTCTGGGGCGAGATCATCGACGCCATCGGCAAGCACGCGCATGGCGCAGCGGCGAAGGCGGCCTAGCCCTTCCGCGCGATCCAAATCACATGATGCGCGCCGCCGCCCCTGCCGGTGGCGCGGACGCTGACGTCGTTGACGTCGAAGCCGGCGCTTCCAAGGCGCTTGGTGAAAGCGGGGTTGGGTCCCGACGACCAGACGGCGAGCACGCCACCCGGCCGCAACGCCGTCTTTGCGGCTTTCAACCCGCTCGCATTGTAGAGCGCGTCGTTGCCCTTCCGGGTCAATCCTTCGGGCCCGTTGTCGACGTCGAGGAGAATGGCGTCGAAGGCCGAGCTCTTCGCCCGGATGATTTCGCCAACGTCGGTTTCCCGGATGCTCACCCGGGGATCATCGAGACTGTCACCGAAAACCTGCGCCATCGGGCCTCGCGCCCAGGTAACCACCGCCGGCACGAGCTCGGACACCACAATCTTCGCCTTGCTTCCGAGCACGGCGAGCGCCGCGCGCAGCGTAAAGCCCATGCCAAGGCCACCGATGAGAACGACGGGCCTTGCGACCCCCTCGATCTGCTTCGCCGCGAGCGTCGCGAGTGCGGCTTCCGAACCCGACAGGCGGTTGTTCATCAGCTCGTTGGTGCCGAGCTTGATGGAGAACTCCATGCCGCGCCGCATCAGGCGGAGCTCCTCGTCGGAGCCGGGGATTTTGGCGGTGTCGATCTTTTCCCAGGGAATCATGCGAGAGCTTTAGCACGATTGGGCCGGCGGTCACCCGCCCGTCCAGACGTCCAGCACATAGCGGTTCCTCGCGCCCATCTCCTCGATCCAGCGCGCGCCTGCGGCCGCATCGCCGCCGGTCTTCTCGCGATGAATCGCAACCAGCGCGGCCTTCACGTCCGGCTCCATCTTGCCGCCATCGCCACAGACATAGATGATCGCGCCCTGCTCGATCAGGGGCCAGACCTTGTCCTTCTGTGCGGCAAGGAGGTGCTGGACATAGATCTTCGGCCCCTCCGTCCGCGAGAATGCAGTGAAGAGCTCGGTGACCCCGTTGACCGCCTGCGCCTTCAGTTCATCGGCGTAGAGAAAATCCTGGGCAGGATGGCGGCAGCCGAAGAACAGCATCGCCGGGCCGAGGGCTGCGCCCGTCGTCTTGCGCGCGGCACGCTCCTGAAGGAAGCCGCGGAATGGCGCAAGCCCCGTACCCGGCCCGATCATGATGATCGGCACAGATGAATCATCCGGCAGCCGGAAGCCGGCCTTGGTCTCGCGCACGGTCGCGTAGATCGCATCGCCCACGCGTCGATTGGCGAGATAGTTCGAACAGATGCCTTTGTAGACACCACGGCCGGAGGCGGCCGGCCCTTCGACCACGCCGACGGTGATGCTGCAACGAACTGGGTCGACCGACGGCGAGGACGAGATCGAGTAATAGCGCGGCGCGAGCAGCGAGAGCATTTCGAGATAGACGTGGAACGGTAGCTCGCAGGCCGGATATTCGAGGAGCAGGTCGAACACCGATTTGCGCCTGGCCAGGATCTCGGTGCGGTAGTGCTCGCCGGCGTCGGGTGCATCGCCAACGAAGGCCAACAACTTCGGCTTGGTCACCGGGCAGCGGGTGTGCTCGGCCGTGATCTGGATCTGCTTCCGCGTCGCGACCTGCTGGAGTTCGACGAACTCGCTGAGCAGACGGCCGACTGACACGGCGTCGCCGACCGGCAACTGCGCGCGGCGGCCCTCGGCGACCCGAAGCCTGATCTGGTCGGCCGGCAGGAAGCCGAAGCGACGGGCGACCGAATCCACCAGCGTCGGATCGTTACGCGGGACCACGCTCAAATGATCGCCGACGCGGTAGGTGACGTTGGATGTCAGTTGCACCTCGATGTGGCGCGTCGACCGCTCCGACGGATTGGAACCACCCTTGTTCTGAAGCTCGTCATTGGCCAGCACCTTCATCGCCACCGCGCCACCCTGGGCCACGATGGTGTTGACGGCGGTCACCGCCACCGGCTCGATCGCATAAAGCGGATCGTCCTCGGCCGTGCGGGTGAAATTCCAGTCGATGCCGAATTCCTTGGTCGCAACCTGAGCCGCCGCCGGGAACCATTTCTGGAACTGGCCATCGAGATCGCTGCGCGCATCACCTTCGCCGCGCGGATAGACCGCGCGTGCGCCACGCACTGCCAATTGCTCGTCGATGAAGCGCGGCACCGATTGATAGGTCGCGGCCCAGTCACTGTTGCCGCAGCCGAACACGGCATACCGCACATTGGCAAAAGCATCCTTCGGCAGGTCGTCGCCGAGCCATTTGACGAATTGCGTCGCATTGTCCGGAGGCGCTCCGTTATAGGAAGCGCAGATGATCAGCACGCCACCTTCCTGCGGCAGCTTGCCGACGTATTCGTCGAGCGGGCCAAGGTGCACGGCGAAGCCATTGATCTCCGCAAGGTCGGCCATGCGCGTCGCAAGCTCTTCGGCCGTTCCGAGGTTGGAGCCGTAAAGCACCAGCATCGGCGTGTTGTGGCCGGGCCGCGCGGCCGGCTGACGCGGCGCCTTCGGCGCCAAAGTCGCGGCCACAACCGATCCACCATAGGCACCACGCTCGCGATCGGCGCGCGGACGTACCCTGATCTTGAAGCCTTCCGGCTTCATCGTCAGCGTTTCCTTCAGATGCATCTGGTAGCGCTGGTGGTCGATCAGCCTGAAGCGCTGGAGGATCATGCCGAGCGCGAGCGCGGCCTCGTGCATGGCGAAACCGCGGCCGATGCAGGCACGCTGGCCGTTGCCGAACGGCTTCCAGGCATTGATCGGCCGCTTGGCCTCGGCTTCCTTGCTGAAGTTCTCGGGATCGAAAGCATCGGGATTGGGTCCCCAAACGCCGGGGTCGCGGTGCAGCGCCGTCACCAGGATGGTGGTGAACGTGCCTTTCTTCATCTTGTACTTGCCGCCGCCGATGGTCTCGTCCTTCAGCGGCGAGATGCCGTAGGCCGGCGCCGGCGGCCACAGCCGCAGTGCCTCCTTCAGGATCTGCGTGATGTAGGTGAGCTGCGTCACCTGCTGATAAGTCGGCTTGACATCGACATCGGGACCGAAGACGAGGTCGACCTCGTCATAAGCCTTCTTAAGAATGTCCGGATGCTTCAACAGCGCATACAGCGTGTAGGATAGAAGACCGCTGGTGGTCTCGTGGCCCGCGATCAGGAACGTGTTGATCTGGTAGCGGATGTTGACGTCGTCGAGCTGCTCGCCGGTCGAACGATCAACGCCCGTCATCATGGCGGCGAGCATGTCTTTCTTGTTGTCGACGGCGTCCGCGCTCTTGCGGCGCTCGGCGATGATCTCGTCGACCATCTTGTTCATGAAGTCGACGTCTTCGCCCATCGTCTTGCGCCGCTTCTGCATCCAGAGCTGCTCGAACGGCAAGCCCCGGGTCATCATGATGGTTTCGAGCGAGCGCACCAGCGACTCGACGAAGGGATGGTAGTCGCGGCGGTAGAACGAATTGAAGCGATAGTCGAAGCCACAGAGGCCGATCGTGTCCAGCGTCAGCGCAGTCATGTCGTGGACGACGTCGATCTCCTCGTCGGCGTTCAGCCGCTCCCACTTCTTCACGAGCTGCTCGGCGATATCGACCATGCTGGGGTGGTAGGACTGCATGGCGCGATTGCCGAAGGGCTGAAGCAGGATGTTGTGCGCCTTGCTCCAGTTCGGCTCGCGGGTGTCGGCCGTGAACAGGCCGTCGCCGCCGACCGCACGCACGCGGCGCAGCGCCCCGCGCACGGCCTTGTCAAAGCGCTTCTCGTCGGAAAGCTCGTCGACGAGATCGTGGCCGGAGACGACCACAATCGGCGAGCCCATCATGTCGAGCCAGAAGATCGGACCGAGCTCCTTGGCAAGCCGCGTCAGATGCTGCACCGGCGCGGCCGAGTCCAGCGACAGCATGTTGCCGATCACCGGCTTGGTCGGCGGCTGCGGAATCGGGTCCAGACGGTTTTTGGATGACATTAAGCGCGCCTCCCCCTGCCTTGGTCGCCAACGTTAGCCAAACCGCCTTCTACGCCATTCGATCAGCTTGGCGCTGACCTCTTCCGGCTTCTCCTGCTGCGTCCAATGGCCGCTGTCCTTCACCAGGTACTTCTCCAGATCGGATATCAGCTTCTCCATGCCGTCCGCCGCCGACGGGGGCAGCACCGCGTCGTTCTCTGCCATGATCATCAGCGACGGCACGCTGATGTGGTGGTCTAGCTCCTTCGACCGCTCCCAATTACGGGTGAAGTTGCGATACCAGTTGATGCCGCCGGTGAAGCCGGTTTTCGTGAAAGTATCGACGAACACTTTTTTCTCGTCGGCCGACAGGATCGGCGTGCGCGGATCGACCTTGGCGTCATAGGCCGCGATCATCTGCGGAAAGGCCAGATTGGTCCTTGACGAGGCGCCGACGCCCGCGATCGGCGGCTCTGCTGATTTCTCCGCCGGCCGTGGCAGCGGCTTTCGCATGAACGCGTCGAACGTCTGCTCGACGCGGCTGCCAAAGATCCTGTCCGGTTCGCGCGCCGGGTCCTGGAATTGGACGATGTACATCTGATCGCCGAAGCGCTGGCGGAACAGCGCGATCGGATCCATCGGCGCGCGGTCCCAATGCGGCGTATTGACACCGACGACACCGGCGACGCGCGCAGGATGCCGCACCGGCATCTGCCAAACGACGAAACCACCCCAGTCGTGGCCGACGAAGATCGCCTTGTCGATATCGAGGTGATCGAGCAGACCGACGAGATCGCCGGTCAGATGCTCCATGTCATAGGCCTCGACCGGCTCGGGCCGGTCGGTCGCGCCATAACCGCGCTGGTCCGGCGCGATCACCCGGATGCCAGCCTCGCTCAGCGCCTTGATCTGGTGACGCCAGGAGAAGGCGAGTTCGGGCCAGCCATGACACAGCACGATCGGCGGCCTGTCCGTGACCGGTCCCGCCTCGCAATAGCCCATGCGGATTCCGTTCGTCTGCGCGAACTTGAGCGGCGGCATTTCGATCATCACAAGCTTCCTGGCAAACTTCCTATTGAGCCGCGCCCTTGATGTCGGCCGCCGGCGGGGCATATGCAATGGCAAACGGCCCGGCCCGATCGAACGGCCAGAACTCCCCTTCCGGTTGCGCCAGTCGGTCGGCGACAGCCCACAACGCGGCGGGGTTCACCCCAAGCCCGATATGACTCGCCAAGTGCACCTCGATATTCTCGGCGCGATCGGACGGGCTCAGCAAGCAGGTCCGCCAGTTCACGATACCGTCTGTGCGCGAATAGATCGACGTCGACGGCACCGGGAGATCGCCGGCGATCGCCTCGCGCAGCTCGGCAAAATCCTCGACCCGCTCGCCGGAGAGCGCTTCGTAGAGCCGCGTGGCGTTGGTCGCGCGCACGTCATTGGCAAAGGGGCTGCCGAGCGTGACGACGTAGCGGACCATCTCGGGCGCCTGGAGCGCGAGATCGCGGGCATAGACGCCGCCAAGGCTCCATCCGACCAGGCTGACCTTGCGTCCGCTTGCGGCGTGGATTTCGGTGAGACGGGCGCGCAGGGCCTCTCGCATCCGCACCAGTCCGCCGAGATTGCGGCCCATCCGCCAGGCATGCGCCTCATAGCCGAGCTCGCCGAGATAGTGCCGCATCGGCGCCATCGACAGATCGCTGGCGAGAAAGCCCGGCAGCGCCAGCACCGGATGGCCATCGCCCCTGGGCGCACGCATCAGGACCGGCGACAGCAGGAGGCTGGCGTTGAATTCGAACAGGCTGCGCACTTCCGCAAGCAGAAGACCGAGGGCCGGCGGACGAAGCCGGCCTGACGCCTGCGCCCCCTCCCGCCCGGGCGACACTATTTCTTCTTGTCGCTGCTACGTGTTCCGCCGAGACCAGCCATGGTGACAAACATGTCCTGGAACCGCTCGGCGAGCTTCGGGTCGAAGGTGAACCAGCTCTGGATCAGCAATTCCGGCGAGACCTTGTCGATATTGCTCAAGACCTGTTGCTGCAGCTTGTCCATGACGGCAATCTGCATCGGCGAGACGTCGGGCAATCCGAAGAACTGGCGGGCCTCCAAGGGGGTGCAGTCGATTTCGATGTTAACTTTCATGTCCCCTCCAGATGAGATTCGAGCGGCCTCGCACAGTATCGCCGCGACGTGGTGGGCAACGCAAGCGACCTGACAGGGGCGATCGGCGCCGGCTTCCGCAATCGGCCGATATGGTCAATCAAATCGCTTCGCCACGCGCGCGCTCGCCCGGCGGCCGATAGGGCCATTTCCACTCCTCGCCCGAACTTTAAAGGTCGAAAGTCGAATATCGCCCGCGCACTCTTCATCGCCAGATTGTCGGTCAGCATTGCTGCACAGCGGCGCAACTTGGCGCGTTCCTTGCTAGAATGGCGCTTGCACGGGTCGATAACTCTGGGCAACATGGAACGATCAGCCTCGCCGAACAATCAAAAATCACCGGCGCGGCAGAGTGGAGAGGGTCAAGAATGTCAGTCGGACGAAGTCTGTTTGCGGCGACGCTCGCCGGTGTGCTTGCGTTGGCAGCCTCGCCGGCGTCGAGCCAGACGCTGCGCTACGCCAACCAGGGTGAGCTGAAGTCGCTCGACCCCTACACGCTGAACGAGTCGACCACCAGTGCGCATCTCGGCCATGTCTATGAGGGCCTGGTCGCCCGCGACAGGAACCTGAAGATCATCCCGGCGCTTGCCGAAAGCTGGGAGACGCCGGAGCCGACGCGCTGGCGCTTTCACCTGCGTAAGGGCGTGACATTCCACAATGGCGACCCCTTCACCGCCGATGACGTCGTGTTCTCGGCCGAGCGCGTGCGGACGAAAGGCTCGAACTTTCTCAGCCGCCTTCCCGCCGACGCCAAGGTCGTCAAGATCGACGATTACACCGTCGATTTCGTCCTGACCGCGCCCAATCCCATCCTGACCGCGCTTTGGGCGACCTGGTACATCATGGACAAGAAATGGGCAGAGGCGAACGATGCGGTGGCGCCGACGCCGGCAGCCGCCACGACCCCGAGCTACGCCTCTCTCCATGAAAACGGCACCGGCCCCTTCATGATCGAGAGCCATCAGCCAGGCGTGAAGACCGTCTTCAAGGTCAATCCAGGCTGGTGGCGCAAGCCGGAACATAATCTCAAGGAGATCATCTTTACGCCGATCGCATCCGAGGCAACGCGCGTCGCCGCCCTGTTGTCGGGTGAGGTCGACGTGATCGAGCCGGTTCCGGTCCAGGACATCCAGCGCGTCAATGCGAGCCCCAACGCCACCGTGCTGACGGGGCCTGAACTCCGTACCATTTTCGTCGGCATGGATCAGTCGCGCGACGAGCTGCTGTACTCGAACATCAAGGGCAAGAACCCGTTCAAGGATATCCGCGTCCGCGAAGCCGTCTACAGGGCGATCGACGTCGACCTGATCAAGAACCGAGTCATGCGCGGACTTTCGACGCCGTCCGCGCTGATGGTCGCGCCGGAGCTCTATTCGCTGTCGAAGGACTTCACCCGGCCGAAGCTCGATCCCGACGGCGCCAAGAAGCTCCTGGCGGACGCCGGCTATGCCGACGGATTCGAGGTGACCATGGACTGCCCGAACGATCGCTACGTCAATGACGCCGCGATCTGCCAGGCAATCGTCGGTATGCTCGCCCGTATCAACATCAAGGTGAACCTGCTGGCGCAGCCGAAGGCGCTGTATTTCGCCAAGGTGCTGAAGCCTGGCGGCTACAAGACCTCGCTGTTCATGCTGGGCTGGACCCCCGACACGCTGGACTCCCACAACGTGCTGCACGACATCATGGGTTGCCGCGATGATCCCAAGGATCCCAATCGCGGCGAAGCCAATCTCGCCGGCTATTGCAACAGGCAGTTCGACGAACTCGCCGACAAGGTTCTCCTGGAACCCGATCCGACCAAGCGCGATCTCCTGATCAAGCAGGCCTGGGAGGTCTCGATCAAGGACTGGGCCTATGTCCCGTTGCATCAGCAAGCGCTCGCCTGGGGCGTGTCGAAAAAGGTGAAGCTGACCCAGCGGGCGGACAACCAGGTCCTGCTCTATTGGGCGACCAAGCAGGACGAGTAGGTGTCGACAAGTTGTGAAGTCCCGGAAGCCCTGGCTTCCGGGACTTGCTGTTTAAGAATTTGCTGTTACGGGCTAACGCGATGATGCGCGCCCCTGAAGAGATGTGAAAGGAACAGATGCTCGCTTTCACACTGCGCCGGGCCATCCAGGCGCTCGGCGTCATGATTGCCGTTGGGATCATCTCGTTCTCGATGTTTCGCTTCGCCGGCGATCCCGTGAACCAAATGGTCGGGATGGATACGTCGGGTGCCGAACGCGCCGCGATCCGCAAGTCGCTCGGCCTCGACGATCCCGTGATCGTCCAGTTCGGACGCTATGTCGGCAATGCCGCGCAGTTCAAGTTCGGCGTGTCGTATCAATTCCGACTGCCCGTCACCAACCTGCTGATGGAGCGGATGCCGGCAACGCTGGAACTGGCGGTCTGCGCCACCATCTTCGCGATGGTCAGCGGCATCCTGATGGGAGTTTACTGCGCACTGCGCCGTGACACCTGGCTCGCCCATTTATTCCAGGCGGTCTCGCTGATCGGGATTTCACTACCGACTTTCCTGATCGGCATTCTGCTGATCTACCTGTTCTCGGTGACGCTCGGCTGGCTGCCCTCGTTCGGGCGCGGCGACGTCGTGCATATCGGCTGGTGGACGACGGGACTGCTGACGCTGTCCGGCCTGAAGGCGCTGATCATGCCCTCGATCACGCTCGGCCTGTTCCAGATGACGCTGATCATGCGCCTGGTCCGGGCCGAGATGCTGGAAGTGATGCGCACCGACTACATTCGCTTCGCCCGCGCCCGTGGCCTGACCACGCGGGCGATCCATTTTGGTCACGCGCTGCGCAACACGCTGGTTCCCGTGATCACCGTCGCCGGCCTGCAATTTGGCTCGGTAATTGCCTTCGCGATCATCACCGAGACCGTGTTCCAGTGGCCGGGCATGGGGCTTCTGTTCGTGCAGGCCGTTCAGAACGTCGATATCCCGATCATGGCCGCCTATCTGATGATGGTGTCCCTGATCTTCGTCACCATCAATCTCGTGGTTGATATCCTCTACACCATCGTCGACCCGCGGCTGCGCTCGACGGTCAGCCGGGCGCACTGAGATGAGCGAAGCTGTCGTCCCGCACAAGGTCGAAGAACGCGGCTCGCGCACCACCGCACCTGGCTGGTTCAAAAGCGCGCTCGACAACGACCTGTTCTATTCCTTCCGCCGCTCCAAAATCACCATGATCGCCGCGGCGGTGACGCTGTTGTTCTTTCTGCTGGCGATCTTCGCATCGGTGCTGTCGGTTCAAAATCCCTTCGATCCGGCGCAGCTCCAACTGATGAACTCGCGCATCTCGCCGCTATGGACCGCCGACGGCCAGAGCCCGTTCCTGCTCGGCACCGACGAGCAGGGCCGCGACGTGCTGTCCGCGATCCTCTACGGTATGCGCATCTCGCTCCTGGTCGGGGTGCTCGGCGTCGTCCTCTCCGGCGCGCTCGGCATTCTGCTCGGGCTCATGGCCGGCTATTTCGGCGGCGCCGTCGACGGCCTGATCATGCGCATCGCCGATGTGCAGCTCTCCTTTCCGGCGATCCTGATCGCGCTTTTGATCAACGGCATCGCCAAATCGGTCTTCGGCAACAAGCTCGACGAGATGAGCATGCTGGCCGTGTTGGTGTTCGCGATCGGCCTCAGCTTCTGGGTGCAATATGCCCGCACGGTGCGCGGCTCGGTGATGGTCGAGAAGAACAAGGACTATGTGGCCGCTGCGCAGTTGATCGGCTTGCCCGCCCCTGTGATCATGCTGCGCCATGTGCTGCCGAACACGATGGGCCCGATCCTCGTGATCGCGACCATCAACCTCGCGCTCGCCATCATCACCGAGGCGACGCTGTCCTTCCTCGGCTCGGGCATGCCCGAGACCATGCCCTCGCTCGGCACGCTGATCCGCATCGGCAACAACTACCTTTTCGCGGGCGAATGGTGGATCGTCGCCTTCCCCGGGATCGCGCTTGCCGCACTGATCCTCTCCATCAATCTGCTCGGCGACTGGCTGCGCGACGCGCTCAATCCGAAGCTCCGATGAGCAAAACTTCAATGAGAGCGTCCCGCTCATGACCGAACCCGTCCTTTCCGTTCGTAATCTTCAGGTCGAGTTCGCCTCCCGCCGCGGCACGCTGCGCGCGATCGACGGCGTCTCCTTCGACATCGCCAAGGGCGAGGTGCTGGGCGTGGTTGGCGAGTCCGGCGCCGGCAAATCCGTCACCGGGCTCTCGGTGATCGGTCTGATCGATCCGCCCGGACGTATCGCGGGCGGCGAGATCCGCCTGTCGGGCCTGCGCATCGACAATCTGCCGCCGGAGGAGATGCGCCGCGTCCGCGGAAAACGCATCGGCATGATCTTCCAGGACCCCCTCACCTCGCTCAATCCGCTGTACAAGATCGGCGACCAGATCGTGGAGACAATCAGGACGCATCTGAACCTCTCCGAACAGGCCGCACGCCGCCGTGCCATCGACCTGCTCGCCGAGGTCGGGATCCCCGCGCCCGAGAAACGCATCGACGGCTATCCGCACGAATTCTCCGGCGGCATGCGCCAGCGCGTGGTGATTGCGCTGGCGATCTGCGCCGAGCCGGAGCTGATCATCGCGGACGAGCCGACCACCGCGCTCGACGTCTCCGTGCAGGCGCAGATCATCTCGCTGATCAAGCGGCTCGGGCGCGACCACGGCACCGCCGTGATGCTGGTGACGCACGACATGGGCGTGATCGCGGAGACCTCCGACCGCGTCGCGGTGATGTATGCCGGCCGCGTCGCCGAGATCGGCCCGGTCCAGGACGTGGTCAAGAACCCGCTGCACCCCTACGCCAGGGGCTTGATGGGTGCGATCCCGACGCTTGCCGGCGACGACAAGCGCCTGGTGCAGATCCCTGGCTCGATGCCGCGGCTGTCGGCGATCCCGCGCGGCTGCTCGTTCAATCCGCGCTGCGCCTCCGTCTTCGATCGCTGCCGCGTCGACCGGCCGGAACCGCTGACGCGCGGCGCGCAATCGGTCGCCTGCCATCTCTATGACAGCGTGTCGGCGGAGAGCGCGGCATGAGCGCCCCCTTCGTCGAGGCCAAGAATCTGCGGCGGGTGTTCGACGTCTCAAAACCCTGGCTCAACCGCGTGCTCGAGGGCGGGCAGCTCGAATATCTCAAGGCCGTCGACGGCGTCACCTTCGACATCAGGAAGGGCGAGACTTTTGCGCTGGTCGGCGAGTCCGGTTCGGGCAAGACCACCGTGGCGCGGATGGTCGTCGGCCTGCTGCCGCCGAGCTCCGGCAACGTCGCTGATCGACGGCATCTCGATGACCGATCCGCGGCAGGCTCAGGCACGCCGCAAACTGCGCCGCCGCATCCAGATGATTTTTCAGGACCCCTATGCGAGCCTGAACCCGCGCTTCCGGGTCGACGCCATCATCTCCGAACCAATCCGCGCCTTCGACCTGATCCAGGGCGAACGCGACATCCAGGCCCGCGTCGGCGAGCTCCTCAGCCTCGTCGGCCTGCATCCCGACGACCGCTTGAAATTTCCGCATGAATTTTCCGGCGGCCAGCGCCAGCGCATCGCGATCGCGCGGGCGCTTGCCTCCGACGCCGAGTTCATCGTCTGCGACGAGCCAACCTCGGCGCTCGACGTCTCCGTGCAGGCGCAGATCCTCAATCTGATGCGCGACCTCCAGGACAAGTTCGGCCTGACCTACATGTTCATCAGCCACAACCTCGCGGTGGTCCGCCACATGGCGAGCCGCGTCGGCGTCATGTATCTCGGCCGCATCGTCGAGATCGCGGAGGGCCGCGAGCTGTTCACCCGTCCGCGCATGCCCTACACCAAGATGCTGCTCGGCGCGGTGCCCGATCTCGCGATGAGCGGCCGCCAGCGCATCCCGGTGAAGGGCGAGATCCCGAACCCGATCGACCCGCCTCCGGGCTGTGCCTTCAATCCGCGCTGCCCGCTCGCGTTCGATCTCTGCCGCAAGGAGGCCCCGGAACTGATCGACGGCGTCGCCTGCCATGCGGTTAACACCGCGCCGGTCCTCGGCGTGACGCGCGCGTGCCATGCGGCCTGCGCATTGGCAGCAGGCCCTGCCTGTGATCAATTGCGCGCGCGACAAATAAGGTAGCCGAAGTCCATGGACCAGCAACGTCAATCCCGATCCCTTCACGACCCGGCCCGAAATCGAGGGCACGTTCGGCGTCGTCGACCACCACGCACTGGATCGCGACCGCGGTCGGCATGGCCACACTGGAAAAGGGCGGCAACGCCTTCGACGCCGGCGTCGCCACCGCCTTCACGCTGCAGGTGGTCGAGCCGCATCTGAACGGCCCCGGCGGCGACGTGCCGATCATCGTGCACGACGTGAAGCGCGGTCGCACCGAGGTGATCTGCGGCCAGGGCCCGGCGCCGGCGCGCGCCACCATCGCGCATTACAAGAGCGAAGGGCTCGACATGGTGCCCGGCACCGGCCTGCTCGCGGCTTGCGTTCCCGGCACCTTCGAATCCTGGATGATGCTGCTGCGCGACTACGGCACGCTGCGGCTGCGCGACGTGCTGGAGCCCGCGATCTCCTATGCCCGCGACGGCTATCCGCTGGTCGAGCGCGCCTGCGCCACGATCCAGACCGTCGAGCAGCTGTTCCGCAAGCACTGGCCGACTTCGGCTGCGGTCTATCTGCCGAATGGCGAAGTGCCGAGGCCCGGCACGCTCTTCACCAACAAGACCTGGCCGAGACCTATGCGCGCATCCTGAGCGAAGCCGAGAGCGCCGGCGGGGATCGCGATGGCGCAGATCGAGCGCGCGCGAAAGGCGTGGTCGCAAGGTTTCGTCGCCGAAGCCATCGACAAGTTCTGCCGCACACAGGAGGTGATGGACGTCAGCGGCTCGCCGCATCGCGGCGTGCTCTCGGCCGACGACATGGCGCGCTGGCAGCCGACGATCGAAGCGCCGCTCACCTACGACTATGGCCGTTACACCGTCTGCAAGGCCGGCGTCTGGAGCCAGGGCCGGTGATGCTGCAGCAGCTCGCGCTGCTGAAGGGCTTTGCAGCTCGACGGGCTCGATCCGACCGGGCCCGAGTTCATCCATCTCCAGATCGAATGCGCCAAGCTCGCCTTCGCGGACCGCGAAAAATTCTACGGCGATCCGAAATTCAACGAAATCCCGATCGCGACGCTGCTGTCGGAAGCCTATAACGATGAGCGACGCAAGCTCGTCACCGACAAGGCCTCGCTCGACTTCCGGCCCGGCTCGGTCGAAGGCTTTGGCGGCGTGGTCAAGCTGCGTCGCGCCGAAGGACAGCGCGAGGCGGTCGGCGCATCGGCGCCGGCGAGCCGACGGTCGGCCGCTTCGGCGAGGTGCGCGGCGACACCGTGCATTTCGACATCATCGACAAGGCCGGCAACATGGTGTCCTCGACGCCTTCGGGCGGCTGGCTGCAATCCTCGCCCGTCATCCCGGAGCTCGGCTTCTGCCTCGGCAGCCGCGCGCAGATGTTCTGGCTGGAGGAAGACCATCCTGCGGCGCTCGCGCCGGGCAAGCGGCCGCGCACGACGCTGTCGCCGACCATGGCGCTGCGCGACGGCGAGCCTTATCTGGCCTGGGGCTCGCCCGGCGGCGATCAGCAGGATCAATGGATCACGCAGTTCTTCCTGCGCCATGTCCATTGCAACCTCAATCTCCAGGAGGCGATCGACGCGCCGGCCTGGCACTCCGAGCATTTCCCGATCTCGTTCTGGCCGCGCACCGCGCGCCCCGGCGTGCTCGTGGTCGAGAACCGCGTCCCTAAGCTGACGATCGAGAATCTTCGCGAGCGCGGGCATATCGTGGAGGTTGGGCCCGACTGGTCGGAGGGCCGCCTCACCGCGGCCTCGCGCGTCGGGGTGCGCCGCCGCGCCGCCGCCAATCCGCGCGGCATGCAGGGCTACGCCGCGGGACGCTGAAGGCAGCACATGACCTGGTCGATCATCGCGCGCGATCCTGCCACCGGCCAGTTCGGCATCGCGGTCGCGACCCGCTTCTTCGCTGTCGGCGCACGCGTGCCCTACATCGCCGCCGGCCTCGGCGCGATCGCGACGCAGGCCTTCGTCAATCCCTATTACGGCATCGACGGCGTCAAGTTGTTGCGTGACGGCCTGAACGCGCACGATGTTCTCGCCGCCCTGCTCGCGATCGATGACGGCCGTGAGAGCCGGCAGATCCACATCATCGACGCAAATGGCGCAGTCGCAGCGCATACGGGCCGCGACTGCGTCGACTGGTGCGGACACATCTCGGGCGGCGGGTTTTCCGTTGCCGGCAACATGCTCGCGGGCCCCGACGTCCTCGACGAGACTGCAAAAACCTACATCGCCAATGACAGCCTGCCGTTCCCGCGCCGCCTGCTCGCAGCGATGCGCGCTGGCGAAGCGGCCGGCGGCGACAAGCGCGGCAGGCAATCCGCGGCGCTGCTGATCCACGGCGAGGAGGAGTGGCCGGCGCTGGACGTTCGTGCCGACGATCACCCGGATCCGCTCGGCGAACTCGAACGGCTCGAACGCGTCAGTCATGAACTCTGGGTTCACTTCCGCAACTCCATGCCGACGCGGCAGAACCCGGCCGGCAACACCGATCGCAGCGTCATCGACGCCAGCATCGCCGCGGCGCGTGCAAGGCTAACATGAGCGCTAGCCCCCTCATCGAGATCAGGGATCTGCGGATCCGCTTCCATGGCGACGACGGCCGCGTCACCCATGCGGTCGACAGCGTCGATCTCAGCGTCGCCAATGGCGCGACGCTGGGCCTCGTTGGCGAATCCGGCTGCGGAAAAAGCGTGACGTCGCTGGCGATCATGGGCCTGCTGCCGAAGCAAAGCACGGAGATATCAGGCGCCATCCGCTTCGACGGTTTCGACCTGCTGAAGACCTCGGACCAGACCCTGCGCGACCTGCGCGGCAACCGGCTCGCCATGATCTTTCAGGAGCCCATGACGTCGCTCAATCCGAGCCTCACCATCGGCGACCAGATCATCGAGACCATCCTGCGCCACCGTGGCGGCTCCCGGCGCAGCGCGCGCGAGCGGGCGATCGAGCTTCTTCGGCGCGTCCACATTCCCTCGCCGGAGCGGCGGATCGACGAATATCCACACAAGCTCTCCGGCGGCATGCGCCAGCGCGTGATGATCGCGATGGCGCTTGCCTGCGATCCGAGGCTGCTGATCGCCGACGAGCCGACCACCGCGCTCGACGTCACCCTGCAGGCACAGATCCTGGAGCTGATGCGGGAATTGAAGGCGGCGAGCGGCGCCGCGATCATCCTGATCACCCACGATCTCGGCGTGGTCGCCGAAGTCTGCGACGAGGTCGCGGTGATGTATGCCGGCGAGATCGTCGAGCGGGCGCCGGTCGACGAGTTGTTCTCCATGCCGCAACATCCCTACACGGTCGGCCTGCTCGGCTCGATCCCGCGGCTCGACCACCGCGCCGAACAGCTCGCGACGATCGAAGGCATGGTCCCGAACATGGCGCAACCGCCCGCCGGCTGCCGCTTCGCCGCACGCTGCCCCTTCGTGCTGGACGCCTGCACCAAGGCGCCGCCGCCGCTGGTCGAACTCGGCCCCGGTCATCTCTCGCGCTGCATCCGCGCACCGCTCGAACGTCTGGTGGCGTGATGGCGTTGCTTGAGGTCGACGGCCTGGTCAAACATTTCGTCGCCGAGCGCTCGATCTTCGGTCGCGCGCTGGCACATGTCAAAGCAGTCGACGGCGTCTCCTTCTCGCTCGAAGCCGGCAAGACACTGGCGCTGGTCGGCAAATCCGGCTGCGGCAAATCCACCGTCAGTCGCCTGGTGCTGAGGCTGATCGAGCCGGATGCAGGCGCAATCCGTTTCGACGGACGCGACCTCCTTTCCCTCGACGCCACCGCGCTGCGCGCTTTCCGTCGCGAGGCGCAGATCATCTTCCAGGATCCCTACGCCTCACTCAATCCGCGCATGACCGTCGGCCAGATCCTGACCGAACCGCTGGCGCTGCACGATCTCGTCCCGCCTGCGCGGCGGCGCGAGCGCGTCGAGGAGATATTGCGGCTGGTCGGCCTCGAGCCGCGGCTCGCGCGGCGCTATCCGCACGAGTTCTCCGGCGGCCAGCGTCAGCGCATCGCGATTGCCCGTGCGCTCGCGGTCGAACCGAAGCTGATCATCTGCGACGAGCCGGTCTCGGCGCTGGACGTCTCGATCCGCTCGCAGATCCTGAACTTGCTGCGTGAGCTCCAGGACCGGCTCGGCCTCGCCTACATTTTCGTCTCGCATGATCTGGCCGTGGTCAAGCACATCGCCGACCATGTGGCGGTGATGAATCTCGGCCAGATCGTCGAGACGGCTGAGGCGGACGCGCTGTTCGCAGCACCTCGCCATCCCTACAGCCGGGCGCTCCTGTCCGCGATCCCCGTGCCTAAACCGCGGGCAAAAAGCAGCCGGATTGTGCTCCAGGGCGAGATCCCCAGCGCGCTGAACCCGCCGCCGGGATGCCGCTTCCACACCCGCTGCCCCTATATCGTCGACCGCTGCCGCAGCGAAATGCCACAGCTCGTGGCAGATGGCATCGGACATGCAACGGCCTGTCACCGAACGTCGGAATTGCCGTCCTCAGCGGCGATCGTTCCGTCCGACGGCGGCTTCTCGCCGATCCTTGAAAAATTGGTCGCCGCCTTCAGCGGCGGTCCGGAAGCAGCGCCCGGCAGCGGGGTTAGTTCATTGGGGACGGACCCGGCCTAGCCGTCAAACAGAGGTTGAGAACGATGAGTTTTGCGCGTTTGGCATTCCTGGCGTCGGCATTGCTGACGTCGCTCGTGGGCGCAGCTCAGGCCCAGACCACGCTTCGCATCGGCATCGCCGAAGACCCAGACATCCTCGACCCCAGCATCGGCCGCACCTATGTCGGCCGCATCGTGTTCTCGGCCTTCTGCGACAAGCTGTTCGACATCGACGAGAAGCTCAACATCGTGCCACAGCTCGCGCTGTCCTACGAGAATTCGGCCGACGGCAAGGAGATGACGATCAAGCTGCGGCCGGACGTCAAGTTCCATGACGGCGAGCCGCTGGACGCGGAGGCCGCGAAATTCTCGATCGAACGGCATATGACGCTGCCGACTTCGTTCCGGAAATCGGAGCTTGCAAGCGTCGATCACGTCGAAGTCGTCGATCCCCTGACCATCAAGCTGGTGCTCAAAACCCCCTATTCGCCGCTGATCGCCCAGCTCACCGACCGCTCCGGCATGATGGTGTCGCCGAAGGCGGCGAAGGAAGCCGGCGACAAGTTCGGCCTGCATCCGGTCTGTGCTGGTCCCTATAAGTTCGTCGAGCGCGTCCAGCAGGACCGCATGGTGTTCGAGAAGTTCGCCGACTACTGGAACAAGGACAACGTTCATATCGACCGTGTGGTTTTCCTGCCGATCGTCGACGCCACGGTGCGGCTGGCTAACCTCAAATCCGGCGGCCTCGACCTGATCGAGCGCGTGCTCGCCACCGACATCAAGGACGTCCGCGCCGATCCCAAGCTGGTGCTGTCGACGGCACCCGAGCTCGGCTATCTCGGCCTGACCGTCAACATCGGTAACGACAAGGCCAAGGGGCCTCTCAGCCAGTCGGCGAAAGTGCGTCAGGCGCTTGACCTCTCCATCGATCGCGAAGCCCTCAACCAGGTCGTGTTCAACGGCGAATTTACGCCAGGCAATCAATGGGTCAGTCCGACGCATCCCTATTACCAGAAGGCGTTCCCGGTCCACGGCCGCGATGTCGCGAAGGCGAAGGCGCTATTGAAGGAAGCGGGGGTCACCTTGCCGGTGACCGTCGACTACATGATCCCAAAGGGCGCGGAGAATGAAGCTGTGGCCCAGGTCATCCAGTCGATGGCCGCGGAAGCCGGTTTCGACATCAAGATCCGCGCCGTCGAATTCGCGACGACCTTCAAGCAGGCCCAGGCCGGCGAGTTCCAGATCTTCCAGATCAACTGGAGCGGCCGCATCGATCCCGACGGCAACTCCTACATCTTCACGCGCAGCAAGGCGCCGCAGAACGACGGCGGCTACGCGAACCCGGACGCCGACAAGCTGATGGAAGATGGACGCGCGACCGCCAACGTCGTCGAGCGCAAAGCGATTTACGAGAAGCTGACCAAGATCCTGCTCGACGATCTGCCGATCATTTACATCTACCACCGCACGCTTCTGATTGCGCACACGACCAAGCTTGAGGGCTACAAGCAGATGCCCGACGGGCTGGTGCGCGTGGTCGGGTTGAAGTTCAAGTGATCGCGGCTGCGCCCGGGATGCGAGCCGAGCCATGCTGAACTTCCTCGCCCGCCGCATCGCGCAGATCGTGCCGACATTGTTCTTCGTGTCGGTGCTGATCTTCTCGCTCCAGCAATTGCTGCCGGGAGATCCCGCCCTGGTGATGGCCGGCGAGGAGCGCGATCCCGCCGTGATCGAACAGATCCGCCAGCAGTATAAGCTCGATCGGCCGATACCGGTGCAATACGTCTATTGGCTCAAGGGCGTCCTGACCGGAAATTTCGGCAAGTCGCTGCGCAACAAGATGCCGGTGCGCGAGCTGATCGCACAGAAACTGCCGGTGACACTCCAGCTCGGCTCGATGGCGATCGTGATCGCGTTCCTGATCGGCATTCCCGCCGGCATCGTTTCCGCGGTGAAGAAGGGCACGGCCTGGGACTATGGCGCCAATCTGTTCGCGCTATGGGGCCTCTCGACGCCGAATTTCTGGCTTGGTATCCTCCTGATCTTCCTGTTCTCGATCGAGCTCGGCTGGCTACCGGCCTCGGGCTACGTGCCGCTCACCGAGAACTGGCGCGCGAGTTTGGCTGCCACCATCATGCCGGCCTTCGTGCTCGGCAACGCGATTTCCGCGGTCCTGATGCGGCATACCCGCAGCGCCATGCTCCAGGTGCTGGAAAGCGACTATGTGCGCACGGCGCGCGCGAAAGGCCTCTCCGAACGCTCCGTGATCCTCAAGCACGCCATGCGCAATGCGCTGACGCCCATCATCACGCTCGGCGCACTCGAGCTCGGTACGCTGCTATCGGGCGCGGTGCTGACCGAGCAGATCTTCTCGATTCCCGGCTTCGGCAAGCTGATCGTGGACGCCGTGTTCAACCGCGACTACGCGGTCGTGCAGGGCGTGGTGCTGGTGACGGCCACGGTCTACATCACGCTGAACCTGGTTGCCGACGTCGCCTACATCCTCGTCAATCCGCGGCTGCGGGGCTAGCGCCATGACCGACGCCGCACTGCCCGCCGCCCCCATCACGCAAGCCTACGAGCTGGACAGCCCGGCGCGGCGCGCGCGTCGGCGATTGTTCAAGCGCAAGGCCGCGGTGTTCGGCCTCGTCGCCATCACGACGTTCATTGGCCTTGCGCTGCTCGCCCCGCTCATCATGCCCTACGACCCCATTGCGACGAGCTGGAGCCTGGTGCGCAAGCCCCCCACGGCGGCGCACTGGTTCGGCACCGACGAGCTCGGCCGCGACATCCTGAGCCGCGTCATCTACGGCGCGCGGGCCTCGCTGCTCGCGGGCCTCATCTCTGTTGCAATCGCGCTCGGCGTCGGCGTGCCGCTCGGTCTGCTCGCCGGCTATCGCGGCGGATTTGTCGACGCGCTGATCAGCCGGATCACCGATGCGATGCTGGCCTGCCCGTTCCTGATCCTGGCGATTGCGCTGGCGGCGTTCCTCGGTCCGAGCCTCGGAAATGCCATGATCGCGATCGGCATCTCGGCAACCCCGATCTTCATCCGGCTGACCCGCGGCCAGGTACTGGTCGTCAAGGCCGAGGACTACGTCGAGGCCGCGCGCGCCCTCGGCAACCCCGGCTGGCGGATCGCATTCTCGCACATCCTGCCGAACATCCTGCCCGCGCTGCTGGTGCAGGCGACATTGTCTATTGCGGCCGCCATCATCGCTGAAGCCGCACTGTCCTTCCTCGGCCTCGGCCAGCAGCCGCCGGCGCCGTCCTGGGGCAGCATGCTCAACGCGGCGCAACGCTTCCTGACCCAGGCGCCGTGGATGGCGATCTGGCCGGGATTGGCCATCTTCCTGGTGGTGCTCTCGCTGAACTTGCTCGGCGACGGCCTGCGCGACGCGCTCGACCCGCGCCAGCGCTAGATTACGGTCTCGCGCATCACGCGCCGGCAATCCATCTCATATTCGAGGTCGACCACGGGCGGACGTGCAAAGTGCCAGGTGAGCCCCGACCGCAGCGCGCCGCGCCGAACCAGCTCGTCGACCAGCGCGTGGTGGAAATCGTGCACGGAATAGGCCTGCACGCCAGTGGTGTCATTCCAGCCGAAGCCGAAGGCCGTCATCCGGTTTTCCATCTGTGACGTCGTGGTAAAGCGCACCTTCTCACGCAAACCTTCCGGGCTGAGGTCGCGGTAGCGCACGGTGCGCTCGACATAGGTGCCGCCGCCCTCGCGCGCCTCGGCACCGCCGGCGATCACGAAGGACGGTGTTTTGGAGTTGGTCGGGCGTGTGAAGGAGAACGCGTAGAATGACGGCTCTGACGGCGGATCGATCTCGGGACAGACATTGCTGCGCGCCACCGGATTGGTGGCGCCGTCGAAGATGCCCCATTCCGACAGCGTCTTGACATAATGCAGGTTGAAGGCGCGAAAGCCTTCCTCGCTGAAGGCCGCCGGCGAGCGTAGCTCGCAGGCGCAAAAGGCCGTGAGCGGACGCCCGGCTTCCTGGATGTAGTTCGCAACGAGCGCAAATCCATCGGCCAGCGGCACGAGGCGGTCGAACCGGACGCGCTCGATCTCATAGCCGTCATCGGCGGCTGCGCCTGCCGAATACTGGAACACAGACGGAATGAAACGATAATTGCCGGCGGCGAATTCACGCGTCATGGCGAACTCCTATTCCAGTTGCATGCGGACACCCTTGGCGCCGTTGAGCAGGCGCTTCAGGTGAAAGCCGGCCAGCGGATCGTCGGCGTGCACGCCGATCAGCGCGGCGAAGGCCGGCATGGCGGCGGCATCGCCCGCCTCCATCTTGGCAAAGGCCTCGGAATATTGCGCCGTCGCGGGCTCATCGAATTTGGCCTGCGGCAGTGGCTCGAACGCGCGCAGGGGCTCGCTGCGTCCGCGCAGCACCAAATCACCGACTGGACGGCCCCGAAAATTCTCCGCTCGCTCCGCGATGCTGGCACTGACACAGATGCGGGTGCCGAGATGCTTGTTGGCGGCCTCCAGCCGCGCCGCAATGTTGATGCTGTCGCCATAGGCGGTGTAGTCGAAAAAGCGGTTGCCGCCGAAATTGCCGACCAGCGCCGGCCCTGCATGAGCGCCAATGCGGGTGGCGCCAAAACTCACCCCCCTCGCCTTCCAGCGCGCGCGAAAATTCTCCGCCCAGGCGTCGAGGTCGTGGACACAGGCCACCGCGCGCGTCGCATAATCCGGCTGGTCGCCGGGCGCATTGAACAGAACCTGGATCGCGTCACCGATAATCTTTGCGACCGTCCCCTCATGTGTGAAGACGATCTCGGTCATGCCGCCGACATATTCGTTGAGGAGCTCGCCGAGCGTCTCGGGCGCGGCGCTCTCGACCAGCGACGTGAAGCCGGTGATATCCGTGAAGATGGTGGCGACGTCGCGCCACTGCACCCCCATGCCGTCGCCTTCGACATCTGCGGCCAGACGCCTGGCGATCTCCGGCGAAAAATAGCGCGACAATGACGCATGCGCGCGCTCGGCTTCCATCTGGCGCCGCCGGGCCTCGCGCAGCATTTCGATGTGGCGGATGGTCTTCCGGATCGTGGTTTCGAGGTCGACGAAGTCGATCGGCTTGGTCAGGAAGTCGAACGCGCCGCGGTTCATGGCGGTGCGGATGTTGCTCATGTCGCCGTAAGCCGAGACGATGATGGTCGACTTCTTGTCCTCGGCCTCCTGGAGCTTCTGCAACAGCGACAGCCCGTCCATCCGCGGCATGTTGATGTCGGCGACCACGAGGTCGACATGCGGATGGCGCTGGAGCGATTCCAGCGCATCGAGGCCGTCGCGCGCGAACATGATGTTCACCAGCCCGTCGCGGATCTGCTTGCGGAACTTCTGCAGGATCAGCGCTTCCAGATCTGGCTCGTCGTCGACGAAGAGGATGGTCGGGGTCATGCCGCCTGCTCGAGCCTGGTATCGATCTCCTGGCGCAATTGCGCAAAGTCAATCGGCTTGGTGAGAAGCCCCGTGGCGCCGCGCTCGATCGCGGTCCTGCGCGTCTCGACGTCGCCGTAGGCCGTGATCATGATGACAGGGACATGCGGATATTCGGCGCGCACCTTGGGCAACATGTCGAGCCCGCTCATACCGGGCATGTTGATGTCCGACAGGATCAGGATCAGCGAGGGATCGTGAACCTCGGCCGCGCGTTTGAGCGCGTCGGGCGCGGAAAGCGCAAACTCCATCTGGAAGCGGCCCGCGCGCATATCGCGCCGGAATTGCTGCCGGAACAGCGCCTCGACGTCGGGCTCGTCATCGACGACCAGGATGTAAACGTTCAACTCTTGCCTCCGGGTGCGCCTTCCGCTGCCATCGTGCGCGGCAGCGTGATGATGAATTCGGTGAATACACCTGGCTCGGTGTTCACGTCGATGGTGCCGCCGTGCTGTTTCACGACGATGTCATGGCTCATAGACAGGCCAAGCCCAGTCCCCTCGCCCGGCGGCTTGGTGGTGAAGAAGGGATTGAACATCTTCTCCTTCACCTCCGGCGGAATGCCCGTGCCGTTGTCACGGATCCGGATCTCGACCCTGCCGCCGAGGTTTCGGGTGGCCGCCGTCAGGGTCGGCTCGAAGCCGTCTCCGGCGCTCTCCTTGCGCTTTGCGGCGGCGTAGAAGCCGTTCGAGACCAGATTGAGGAAGACGCGGGCGATCTCCTGCGGATAGATGTCAAGTGCGCCGGCGGCAGGATCGAAGTCGCGCCGGAGCGTGACATTGAAGTTGGGCTTCTCTGCGCGGGCTCCGTGGTAAGCCAGGTTGAGACTTTCCTCCACGATCGCGTTGATGTCGGCGACGCGATGCTCGCCGGATCCCTCGCGCGAGTGCAGCAGCATGTTCCTGACGATGGAATTGGCGCGCTTGCCGTGCTGCACCACCTTCTCGAGATTTCCCCGCAGCGTCGCGGTCAGCTCGCCCACCTCTTCCTTCGTCTTGCCGTCGAGCGATACCGTTTGCAGGACCTCGTTGAGTTCGTCGATCAGCTCGGTCGAGATCGACGAGAAATTATTGACGAAGTTGAGCGGGTTCTTGATCTCGTGGGCGATGCCGGCCGTGAGCTGGCCGAGCGAAGCCAGCTTCTCGGTCTGGATCAGGCGGCCCTGAGCCGCGCGCAACTCATCAAGGGACTGCGAGAGCTCCATCGTGCGCTTGCGCAACTCATTCAGCAGCCGCGCATTCTCGATGGCGATGACGGCTTGCTTCGTGAAATTCTCGACGACGGAGATCTGCTTGTCGGTGAACGGACGGACTTCCTTGCGATAGACCGCGATCGTGCCTATCAGCTCGTTCTCCCTCAGCATCGGCACAACCACGATCGTGCGGGCACCTGCCACATCGGAGATTCCGCGAATGCTTGAGCCTCCGGCAATATAGGCAGGCGTGTTTTGCACATCGTGAACGTGAACGACCTGATGTGTTCTGACCACGGCGGCAAGCGCACTCTCCGGATGCGGACGGATCGCCACATCCCGTCGCGAAGCGGCGAACGCAGGCGGCACGTTGTAGTCAGCCGCGATGGTGAAGCCTTCACCGTCCCACAGGTTCATGATCCCGAAACTCGCGCCGCAGACGCGCGTGGCATTCTCGAGCAATTTGTGGAACACCGGCGTGAGTTCGCCCGGAGACGAACTGATGACCTGTAGCACCTCCGAAGTCGCTGTCTGCTGCTCCAGCGACTCGCTCAATTCAGCCGTCCTCTGTTCGACCTTGTTTTCCAGGTCGGCATAGGATTCCTGCAAACGCGCGCCCATGTCGTTGAACTGGTCGGCAAGGCCTTCGAGCTCGTCGCCGGTCTTGATCGAGATGCGCTGAGAGAAATCGCCGCCGCCGATCCGCTCGGCGCCGCTGCGCAATGCCTGGATCGGGCCGACCATGCGGCGCGCGAGGAAAATCCCAGCGAGCACCGCAAAGATCGATGCCGCGAGCAGCACAATCGCAAGCCTCTGCAGCGAGGCATAGAGCGCCGCATAGGCCTCCTCGACCGGCAGCTCGACGAACATGGTCCAGCCGAGCGGGGCGATCGGCGCGGACGCCGTCAGAACCTTCTGTCCCTGGATGTTGGTCGCTTCCTGCAAGGCGTCCGGCATGACGCCGCCGCCGGCGAGCGCGGCGCGCACCTGCGCCAGTCCCGACAGGTCGGTGTTGCGCAAAACCAGGCTGATATCGGGATGCGCGATCAGCCGCCCCTCCGGGCCGACCACATAGGCGTGTCCGTGCTCGCCGACCTTGATCTGGGATACGACGTCCCAGATCAGCTTGAGATTGACCTCTGCAATGCTGACGCCCGCATCCTTGCGCGCGCCGGCCTGCGCCAACGTCATGTAGGGCTCCGAGTTCGCGACGAAAATAGACCGGCCCGTAATAGACCTTGTGCGCGACGGCTTCGGTGAACTTCAGATCGCTCGACAGGTCGATGCCGCTGTCGATCGCGTCCATCGCCAGTCGAGAGACGCGCAGGCGCTCCTTGCCTGTCGAGTCCACCTGGGCGAGCTCGGTGATCGCAGGCACCTGACGCAGCAGCCGCAGCGCATCGAACCGACGCTGCTCGATCGAGCCGGGCGACCACGGCAGCTGCGTGGTCCAGCCGAGCTGGCTCTCGATCTCCTTGACGAACTGGCTGATCTTGGCGGCCGCCGCCTCGGCCTGCTCGTGCTGGACCCGGATCAGCGAGGCCTTGTGCTCGCGATAATAGAAAAAGACCTCAAACAGGCCGTTGGCGAGCAGCGCAATGGCGACAACGGCCACGAACAGCGCAACATATTTGGTGAACAGCCGGGTCCTGATCCCCCGCGCCCCCGCTTTGCCGGACACGCTGCCGCCCGCGGCCGCGCTCGGCAGCGTCCTGGTTTGCGGGGTGTCGGGGTGGAGGGAGATGCTCATTCCGGAAAGCCTAGCAAGAAGGCCGGACCTTGTCTCTTGCCGCAGCGCACAAGGCTATTCGATAACCTCGTCGGCAAGCGCCAGCAAGGTGGGCGGAATTTCAAGTCCGGTCGCCTTCGCCGTCTTGAGATTGAGCACCAGGGGATAGCGGGTCGGTAACTCGAACGGCAGATCGCCGGGGTTGGCCCCGTTGAAGATGCGAGCGACCAGCGCGGCCGCCCGCTCGAATGATTCCGAGGAATCCGCTCCATAGGACATCAGACCGCCTTCGCGGGCGAATTCGTCGAATTCGTAGATCGCCGGCAGCTTTCGGACGGCGGCGAACTCGAAGACGCGCTCGCGGTTGAGAATTGTCAGCGCGTCCGCCACCATCAGGATGCCGTCGGGCAAATCGTCATTCATCGCCGAAAAGGCTTCGTCGAAATCGTCTGGCTCGCGCACGCCGAGCGCCTGCACGGTCAGACCAAGCGCCTGCGCCGCCTTCGCGGACGCCTGATAACGCATGGTCATGCCGAGATCGTCCTTGTTCCAGAGCATTGCGACCTTGGTCAGTTTCGGCGATATCTCCTTGAGCAGCGACAGCCGCTTGGCGCTGAGTGTCGCTGCGACGTCCGAAATCCCGGTGATCTTGCCGCCCGGATGCGACAGGCTATCGATCAGCTTGGTTTCGACGGGATCACCGACACCGCTGGCTGCGACGGTGGCGATGCCGGCCGCTTTGGCGGCCATTGCCGTCGGGTAGCCAATGATCACGATGACGTCGACGTTCTTCGCCTTCAGCTCCGCGATCAGCGCTGGCAGCATCGCGACATCGCCCAACGCGCCCCGGGCTTCAAAGGCCAGGTTCTGGCCGAGCTTGAAACCGCGCTCTTCGAGCACCTTGATCAGGATCTTGCCGCCTCGGCTCTCCGCCGTAACCGGCGCGATCGGCGTCAGCGTGCCGAGGCGATAGATCCGGCCTGGCGTGTCGGCCGACGCCGTGCTCGGCCGCACCAATGCCGCCCCGCCTAGCACTGCCAGAAATTCGCGTCTCTTCATCCGACGATCTGTCCCAAGCGCACAGTCTCGCGCTCCAGACATCATATACGAGGTATTGCATGACAAAAAAAGCGGCAACAGCGATGGCTGTTGCCGCTTCGCACGCAAATCGAGGCTGCGTCAGGTCGGCCGCAGCGCCTTGGCGTCGAGGTCGATCTCATTGACCTGCTTGTTCCGCTCGGAATTGGCCGCCGCGCGGTGGTCGGTGGCCAGCACGACATAGACCGCTGGCAGCACGAACAGCGTGAACAGCGTGCCGATCGACATGCCGGCCACGACCACGAGGCCGATCGAGAAACGGCTGGCCGCACCGGCGCCGGTCGCGGTCAGCAGCGGGATCAGGCCGGTGACCATCGCTGCCGTCGTCATCAGAATCGGCCGCAGACGAATCCGGGCCGACATCTCGATGGCCGAGCGGCGGTCCAGCCGCTCGTTGATCTGGAGCTCGTTGGCGAACTCCACCATCAGGATGCCGTGCTTGGTGATCAGCCCGACCAGGGTCAGCAACCCGACCTGGGTGTAGATGTTCATGGTGGCGACGCCGAAGAACAGCGGGATCAGCGCGCCGACGATCGCCATCGGCACCGAGATCATGATGACCAGCGGATCGCGCAGGCTCTCGAACTGAGCCGCCAGCACCAGGAAGATGATGATCAGCGCGAAGCCGAAGGTGATCGCGAGTTGATTGCCTTCCTGAACATACTGCCGGGAGTCGGCAAGGTAGTCATGGCTGAAGCCCTGCGGCAGGTTCCTGGCCTCGCCTTCGAGGAAGTCGACCGCCGCGCCCACGGTCACGCCAGGCATCGGCACGGCCGAGAAGGTCGCCGAGTTCAGCTGATTATAGTGGGTCAGCGAATTCGGGTCGGTCCGGGTCTGGATCGACACAACGGTCGACAGCGGCAGCTGCTGACCGGTATTGGTCGTCACATAGAAGCCGCCGAGCGATTCAGGCGAGAGCCGCTGGCCGCGCGGCACTTGCGGGATCACCTGGTAGGAACGCCCCTCGAGATTGAAGCGGTTGACGTAATTACCACCCAGCAGCACCGCCAGTGCACTGCCGACATTCTGCATATTGACGCCGAGGTCCTGGGCCTTGGTGCGGTCGATCTTCACCGTCACGGTCGGCTGGTTGTAGGCGAGGTCACTGTCGGACACGATGAACATGCCACTCTTGCGCGCGGCGGCCTTCAGCTTCTCCATCTGCTCGTAGACGGCCTGGAAGCCCGCGGTCGAGTTGATCACCATCTGCACCGGCAGACCGCCCGGCCCACCCGGCAGCGGCGGCAGGTTGAACGCGAAAGCCTGGACGCCCTCGATCTTGGACAGTTCGGCTTGCACCAGCGACTTCAGTGCGATCGACGAACGCTTCCGCTCGTCCCACGGCTTGAGCAGCATGCCGGCGATACCGCCCTGCGGTCCGTTGATGCCGTTCAGGACAAAGCGCAAATCGGTTTCGGGGAATTTCTGGAATTGCCTGTCGAGTTTCTCGCCGTAGAAATCGACATAGTCGATGTTGGCGTATTTCGGCGCCTTGGTCACCGCGAAGACGATACCCTGGTCCTCCTCAGGCGCCAGTTCCTTCGAGGTGTGCATGTAAAGGAAACCGACGAGCCCTAGGATCGTCACCGCGAACATCCCGGTGATGGCCTTGTAGTCAAGCGAGCGGTCGAGCCTGCGGCCGTACCAGCGCGTCACGGCGCCGAACACCCTGTTGACCAGCTTTGCGAACCGGCCCTCGTCCGTGTTCTTCAGCAGCACCGAGCACATCATCGGCGACAACGTCAGCGCGATCACACCCGACACGATCACCGAACCCGCCAGCGTGAAGGCGAATTCGCGGAACAGCGAGCCGGTCAGACCGCCGAGGAAGCCGATCGGCGCGTACACCGCGGCGAGCGTGATCGTCATCGAGACGACCGGACCGACGATTTCGCGCGCGCCTTGCAGCGACGCCTGCACCGGCGTTTTGCCCTCTTCCAGATGGCGGTGGATGTTCTCCACCACGACGATGGCGTCGTCGACCACGAGACCGATCGCGAGCACCATCGCAAGCAGCGTCAACAGGTTGAAGCTGAAGCCCAGCATCAGCATCAGCGTGCAGACGCCAATCATCGACAGCGGAATTGTGACAACCGGAATGATCACCGACCGGAACGACGCCAGGAACAGGAAGATCACCACGATCACGATGATCACGGCCTCGCCCAGCGTCTTCTCGACCTCGTCGATCGACGACTGAATGAACTTGGTCGAATCATAGGCGACCTTCATCTTCATCGACGGCGGCAGGTTGCGCTCGAGCTCCGGGAACAGCGCACGCACTCCCCTCACCAGGGTCAGCGGGTTGCCCTGTGGGGTCGCCTGCACGCCGATGAAGATCGCATGCTCGCCGTTGAAGGCCACGCTCGCATCCGTACTCTGCGCGGCAAGCTCGACGGACGCGATGTCCTCCATCCGCACGAAGCCGCCATCCTTGGCCTTGATGATCATCTTCTTGAACTGATTGACGTCGGTCAGTCCGGTGTTGGTCGAGACGTTGGAGACGATCAAATAGCCCTTGGTCTGGCCTGCCGCGGACTGGAAGTTGTTGGCGGCAATCGCCTGGGCGACGTCGGCTGGCGACACATTGCGGCCGGCCATCTTCACCGGATCAAGCCACAGCCGCATTGCAAAGGTCTGGCCGCCCAGAATGTCGGCCGACGCCACGCCGTCGACGGTCGACAGCACCGGCTGCACCACGCGCGTCAGATAATCCGAGATCGCCGAGCCCGACAGCTCTTCGGATGGAGAATCCGAGATACATCACGGCCGTGGTCTGGCCCGTGGTCTTGGTAACGATCGGGTCGTTGGATTCCTTCGGGATCAAATATTTGACCGAGTTCACCTTGGCGAGCACCTCGGTAAGCGCCTGGTTCGGGTCGAAGTTCAGCTTGATGTAGATCTGGATCGTCGAGGTGCCGAGCACCGAGGACGACGTGATATAGTCGACGCCCTCGGCGGAGGCGACCGCCTGCTCGATCGGCGTCGTGATGAAGCCCTGGATCAGGTCGGCGGACGCGCCCGGATAGACGGTCGTGACGTTGATGACCGTGTTCGACAGTTTTGGATATTGCCGGATCGGCAGTGTCGTCGCCGCGCGCAGGCCGATCAGGAGGATCAGCAGGCTGACGACGACCGACAGGACCGGGCGTTTGATGAAAATGTCGGTAAAGGCCATCGCGGCGATCTCGATTTCGTTGGCTTGCGAAGCGCATGATCCGGCCATGCCGGATCATGCTGCGACGTGCGCGGTGTCAGTAACGCGGCGCTTGCGCCGGGATGGGCGGAGCGGGATCGGTCGAGATCGACACCGCCGCGCCCGATTGCAGCTTGAGCTGACCGACGGCGACGACCTTGTCGCCCGGCTTCAGGCCCTTGATGATTTCAGCACGACCATCGACCCGGTTGCCGGTCTGCACGAAGGTGCGCACCGCGCTCAGGCTGGTCTTGCCGTCCTCTTCCTTCTTCTCGGTGATCACGAACACCGAGTTGCCGTACAGCGTGTAATCGACCGCCGTCTCCGGAACGGTGATGACCGGCGGCTTGTCCGGCAGCACGACCGTGGTGGTCACGAACATGCCGGGTTTCAGGATCTTCTCCGGATTGGAGACGGTCGCCTGCACGCGGATGTTGCGCGTGTCGGCCGCGACCTGCGGTTCGATCGTGGTGATCTTGCCGTCGAAGGTGCGGCCCGGATAGGCGTCGACCTTCAACCGGACGGGCTGCCCGACCTTGAGGTTGGCCGAGTCCTTTTCCGTCACCGTGAAGTTGGCCCACAGCTCCGACAGATTGGTCAGCGAGACGATTGCCGTACCTGCCGTCAGATACTGACCGACTTCGACCTTGCGGACGCCGAGGTCGCCGGAGAACGGCGCGCGGACCAGTTTCTGCGAGATCAGGGCTTCGGTCTTGGCGATGCCGGCCAGCGCCTGGTCATAGGCGGCCTGCGCGGAATCGACGGTCGCCTGCGGACCGAACTGGCGCGACGCCAGCTGCTTGGCGCGGTCGAGCGAAAGCTGCGCGACGGTCGCCTGCGCCTTGTAGTTGGCGAGGTCGCCCTGGTCCGGCGCGTCGAACAGTTGCACCAGTGGCATGCCGGCCTCGACATGCGCGCCCGGCTCGAACTTGATCTCGGTAACGCGGCCATTGACGTCGGCGCTGACGTCGACCTGGTGCACGGCGGCAAGTCCGCCGACGGCAGTGAGCAGGTTCGGGACTACTTCGGACTTCGCTTCGGCCGCGCTGACCGCGGTCGGCGGCGGCCTGTTGTTGGCGAAGAACTGCTTGATCATCTGGCCACGGAAATAATTGAACCAGACCAGCCCACCGACGAGCACGCCCAGCAGCGTCCCGACGATGATGAGCCAGAGCACCGGCCGAACCGGACGCTTGGGAGCCTTGCTGTCGATCGGTTCGCCCGAAATCCTGTGTTCGGTTACGATGTTCATGTCATGCACTCTCTGCAATCGCCGTCTTGCCGGCACCCACGGCCTGATCGCGGCCCAGATGCGAAGCAATTGCGGCGTCGTTAAGTCCGATGCCTCTCAGGAGAAACTCACAGAGCTGCCGCTCCAGATCGTTCGCCTTGCCGTAAGCGAGGCAGGGCACGGCCGGCAGCCTGGTCAGCGCAGCGGTCATCACCGTATGGTGCGCAAACCAGAACAGGTTGAGCGGCTCGCTGCTGCTTGGCCGCGCATCGCCGGCGGCGACCGCGCGTTCGAGCGAGGCGACGAAGACCGCTCCAATCAGCTTCTCGATCTTGGCATATAGCAGACGGGCGAATTCGCCATCGTCCAAATGGCTCGTGGCCATCAGTCGAAGGCGCTGCGCCTCCTCCTGGTCGGGGCCGTCGGCAATCTCAAGGAAATGCTCGATCATGCCGCGGATCAGTTCGACCAGGGTGGCCGTTGACGGCTCCCGCTCCAGAAGATCCATCAGCGCCGGATCGGCTTCGCATTCATCGGCTAGGATTTCAGCGTAGAGCGCCGCCTTGGAGGGGAAATGCTTGAACAGCAGCGCCTCGGAAATGGCAGCGGCGGCCGCCACGCTCTTGGTCGTGGTGCCGGTATAGCCGTGCCGGGCAAAGCAGCGTTTCGCGGCTCCGAGGATCAATTGACGCCTCAGGTCGCTCGTCATACGCAATGAGCTCATGTTAGTGAGTAAGCACTCACCCACGTAAAAGTCAAGCAGAATGGTGCGTCGCAACCTAGGTGGGTGCGGATTCAGGGCAGTTTTGCCACATGTCAGATCGGCTGGAAGCCGAGGTCGCCGCGGATCCGGTTGACGATGTAGGTCCCGTCCCGGCTTGGCAGGATGCGCTCCAGGTTGGCGCTGTCGATCTTCACATTGGCAAATCGCGGGCCCGCCGAGACGTCGTGGACAGCTTTGGCGAACGCTTCCACCTCGGCCATGGTCGAGATCGCCCGGCTGTCGCCGATACCGCAGGCCTTGGCGACGCCGACGAGGTCGGCTGCGGCCGAGGTGTGGCTGGTCTGGCCGCCGGTCTCGCCATAGGCCTCGTTGTCGAGCACGACGATCGAGAGATTGGACGGCTTCTGCAGGCCGATGGTGGCGAGGCTGCCCATGCCCATCAGCATCTCGCCGTCACCGGTGATGACCAGCACCGGCAACTTTGGCTGCGCCAGCGCCAAGCCCAGCCCAATCATCGCCGCGCCGCCCATGCCGCCCCAGAGATAGAAATTGCGCGCGTGGTCGCCGGCGGCGGTGATGTCGTTGGTGGAGGCACCGAGGCCGCCGATCGCAACCACGTCCTTGCGGTCCGCGAGCAGAGTTGAGACCACCTGGCGGCGATCGAGGAGGTTGGCCTTGCTCATTTGGTGAAAACCTTGGCGCCGATCAGGCGCTGCGACAACAGGACGGCGGTCGGCGTCAGCGCGTTGTAGGCTTGCCCCGCGGCCGCCTCTAACACGGCCGGCACTTCGGCGGCGTTCGAGGCGCGCAGCACCTTGACGCCGGAGAGTTCGAACACGCCCTGTGTGGTCGATCCCATCGGCACCTGCCACGGATTGAACTCACCCCACTCGCCGCGCATGGTCACGAGTGTGAGGAACGGAAAGCGCAGGATCGGGATCAGCGACAGCATGTTGATGCAATTGCCGACGCCGCTCGACTGCATCAGCAGCACACCGCGCTGACCGCCGGTCCAGGCGCCGGCGAGCAGTGCAACGCCTTCTTCCTCCGTCGTCAGCGGAATGCCGCGCATCGTGGACGAGCCCAGCACGCGCTGGATCAGCTTCGAATGGCCGGCATCGGGCACGTAAGGCACCTGCCGGACGTCGAAGCGTTGCAATGTCGCGAAAATATCGTCAGGCCAATTCGGGGCCGTGTCGGCAGCGTCAGCGCGGGCGTGCATTTTCCTGTCCGGTCGGCTAGCAAATCACCGCACGACTGTAGACGGTGATCCGCACGGCTCGATAGAGCGAAAACGGCATATCGGTCTCAACCGGCGAGTATGGCGGCAATGAACGCAGATGCGAAAGAACTGGCGGCCAAGTTCGATCTGGAGAAGCTGACGGCGGAATTCTACGACAATCCCTACCCGACCTATCGTGCACTGCGGGAGAACGAGCCGGTCAAGCGCCTGCCGAACGGCACCGTGTTCCTGACCCGCTATGACGACCTCGTCACCGCCTACAAGAACACAAAATCGTTCAGCTCGGACAAGAAGCGCGAGTTCGCGCCCAAATATGGCGACACCCCGCTCTACGAGCACCACACCACGAGCCTCGTCTTCAACGATCCACCGGCGCACACCCGCGTGCGGCGGCTGATCATGGGCGCGCTGTCGCCGCGCGCGATCGCCGGCATGGAGGGCGACCTCATCAAGCTGATCGACGGCCTGCTCGACGCCATAGCCACCAAGGGCGATTGCGAGCTGATCGAGGACTTCGCCGCCTCTATTCCCATCGAAGTGATCGGCAATCTGCTCGACGTCCCCCATGACGAGCGCGCGCCGCTGCGCGACTGGTCGCTGGCGATCCTCGGCGCGCTCGAGCCCGTGGTGTCGACCGCGGCCGCCGCGCGCGGCAATCAAGGCAGTGAAAGACTTCCTTGCCTATCTCGAAACGCTGGTCGTACGCAGGCGCCAAAAACCCGGCAATCCCGAACGCGACGTGCTGACGCGCCTGATCCAGGGCGAGGAGAACGGCGAGCGGCTGACCGAAAAGGAGCTGCTGCACAATTGCATCTTCCTGCTCAACGCCGGCCACGAGACCACCACCAATCTGATCGGCAACGGCCTCGTGGCGCTGGACCGCAACCCGGACCAGAAGCAGCGGCTGATCGACAATCCCGATCTCATCAAGACCGCGGTGGAGGAGATGCTGCGTTACGAAAGCTCCAACCAGCTCGGCAACCGCATGACCACGGAAAAGGTCGAGCTTGGCGGCGTCATGCTCGATGCCGGCACGTCAATCACGCTGTGCATCGGGGCTGCCAACCGCGATCCCGCGCAGTTTCCGGATCCCGAGAGTTTCGACATCGCACGCACGCCGAACCGGCATCTCGCCTTCGCCACCGGCGCACATCAATGCGCCGGCATGGCGCTGGCGCGGCTCGAAGGCGCCATCGCGATCGCGCGCTTCCTGGCCCGCTTCCCGAACTATGCCGTGAGGGACAAGCCGGTGCGCGGCGGACGGGTGCGGTTCCGCGGCTTCCTCAGCGTGCCCTGCTCCATCGGCTGACGCCCGCCAGCAAAAAACATCGAAAACAACCCCATGCAAAGTAGCGGATGGTCGGCGGAAGATTGCCTTGTGGATCCGCAGAACCATTTGACATTTTGGGCAAAACAGGCGGCACCGCGCCATCATCGCGCATGAAGGCTTCCAAGCGGGCAGTCTGATGCCCAAATCAGTTTGAGCGCGGCCGGTGCACTTGGTTGACGCCGGCGCGCAGCGATGGAGTGACGAAAGATGAGCTCGTCGGTCATTGATTTCCTCGCCACGGAAGCACGCTTTGGCGCCCATAATTACCAGCCGATCGGGGTCGTCCTGACGCGCGGCGAAGGTGTCTGGGTCTGGGATACCGAAGGCAACCGCTATCTCGATTGCCTCTCCGCCTATTCCGCGGTCAGCCAGGGCCACTGCCACCCCAAGATCCTGGCGGCGATGGTGGAACAGGCACACCGCCTGACGCTCACCTCGCGCGCCTTCCACAACGACCAGCTCGCCCCGTTCTACGAAGAGATCGCGGCGCTGACCGGCTCCCACAAGGTGCTGCCGATGAACAGCGGCGCCGAGGCGGTCGAAAGCGCGATCAAGTCGGTGCGCAAATGGGGCTATGAGGTGAAAGGCGTGGCGGACGGCCAGGCCGAGATCATCGTCTGCGCCGACAATTTCCACGGTCGCACGCTGGGCATCGTCGGCTTTTCAACGGACGCTGAGACACGCGGACACTTTGGGCCGTTCGCGCCGGGCTTCAGGATCATCCCGTTCGGCGACGCCGCGGCGCTGGGAGAGGCGATCACGCCGAACACCGTCGCCTTTCTGGTCGAGCCGATCCAGGGCGAAGCCGGTGTCATCATTCCTCCGGCCGGCTATTTCACAGAGGTCCGGGAGCTCTGCACCGCCAACAACGTGATGCTGGTGCTCGACGAGATCCAGACCGGGCTCGGCCGCACCGGCAAGCTGCTCGCCGAACAGCACGAGGGCATAGAGGCGGACGTGACGCTGCTCGGCAAGGCCCTGTCCGGCGGCTTCTATCCGGTGTCGGCCGTGCTCTCGAACAACGACGTGCTCGGGACATTGAGACCCGGACAGCATGGCTCAACCTTCGGCGGCAACCCGCTTGCCTGCGCGGTGGCGCGCGCGGCGATGCGCGTGCTGGTCGAGGAAGGCATGATCGAGAACGCGGCCACGCAGGGCGCGCGCTTTCTGCAAGGCTTGAAGGACATCCGCGCCAACACGATCCGCGAGGTGCGCGGGCGCGGCCTGATGCTGGCGGTCGAGCTGCATCCCGAGGCGGGCCGCGCACGCCGCTACTGCGAGGCGCTCCAGGGCAAGAGCATCCTCGCCAAGGATACCCATGAGCACACGATCCGCATCGCCCCGCCGCTGGTGATCACCAGCGACCAGGTCGATTGGGCGCTCGAGCAGTTCGCCACGATCCTGACGCAGGATTTTTCTTGAGGTTGTCTGTGCCGGAAAATCACACGCCGGCCGCGACCAATGGCGGACCATTCCGCCACTTGTGCGCTGAAAATTGTGGGCGATTACGATAGGCACGCGGACTTACAAACCGAGCTTGATTGGTGCAGGCCTGCCCAATGTCCGTTATGGCCCGGTAGCGATCAGATTCCGCATCGCCGCGAAACGACGCGATGGGCCACAAGGCGACATCGCGCGCCAGAACTGCTACGACAGCGGCCACCCAATGATGAAGCTCTATAATCGGTGATTGGTGCGCTGCCATGCGTTACGACCTCGATCTTGTTAACCAGCTATGCCGAGAAATCGACCTGGTAGTGCGACTAAATAACAATCATCGTATAGAGGTCGATCTTGGCCGTGACGCAATTCTGTGCGTTGAGAACCCCGAACGCGAGGAAGACTGCCTGATCGGTTTTCTTGGCATGCCCTGGCATACGCACGATAATCTTATGTTCGCCGATGCTCGCGGTAACTGCATCGAACTCGACTACCTCGATCTACTCACTGGCTTGAAGGAGGGGCGCGTCCTCGTTCGCGAGCGGGAGGTGAAGGGGCGGACGGTAGACATCTGGCTGGTCCACAGCGAGTACAACGACGAGCTCAAGTATCTTGAAGAAGGCGAGCGGATCATCGTGCGTCGCGCAACGGTCCAACTGGCATAATTGGACGGAACCGACTCTTGTGTCGGCTCTGGGTCCACAAGCAGCCGTCCAAGCACGGTATTTCCAATTAGAAGTCGCCATCCCACTTAACCGGGCCCCATGGTTGAGAATTGGCCCAGGCCTTCAATTCTTCGAGCGATTGGTGCTCGCCCGAGTTGGTAAGCAGGCAATAGTACAAAAAGCCGTCCTTCGTTTCGGGTATCGGTCGGCTCTCGTCTATCGATGGCTCCTGGTCGGTGTTACGGTCAAATCGAGACGACGCGAGACGTGCTTCCTTCCGGTAAGCTGCGATGCGCTTCGGAATGTTGCCGTCATAATACCAAGTACCTTCCGCAACTTTTTCAGACATTTTGGCGCTCGCAAGCTGAAGCCGTTTCTCTTGTAACGAACGATGCAGAATGACTGCAATGGGTCATTCGCGACCGGGTCGAGCCAGCAGCAAGTCCAACCAATGTCCGTTCTGCCGCTGGAAGCGGAAGTCAATTCAGCTCGTAGGATGGGTTGAGCTCTTGCGAAACCCATCCTACTTCATCCTAGCAGTTGGTCGAACAAGAGGGGCTATAGACACTGCGTTGGTTGTCTGCGCGATGGGTTTCGCAAGAGCTCAACCCATCCTACGGGCTAAGAGCCTCATGTTGAGAATGCTCTCTCTGGCAATTTCACACGAACGGCAGGAAGATATCGGGTCGCTTGGGTAGAAGCCGCCGAAAATAGCGCCGTCCTTCGTCCGAAACGGTATGGCTGCCGACAAGGAAATCGTCGGGCATATGGCGTGTTTTGCCAGCCACGCGATCGAGCGGCACGAGCAGAGGTTCGGTACGCTCGCCGTCATAATGCAGCACCACCGAGCCGCTGCCGGTTAAGGCGCTTTGCGCGGCAAATGCGCCGGCGTCGAAAGCCTCCTTGCGGTCGGTTTCGTCGATCACGCCGATATATCCGCGTGGCAGATAGCCCAGCGTGTCGACACGCGCCCTGGCCTTGGGAAAACGCGATTTCAGCGCTTTCTGGATCTCGATGCCGAGATCACCGCCGGTCAATTGCAGATTGCCATGGGCGTCGCGCTCGATCGCCTCGCCCGCCAGCGCCTCGGCGAGAGGCCGGCCGGCTTCGTCCTGCACTCCCTCGGACATCGAGACGATACAGCGGCCGAGCCGCGTGTAAACCGCATCGACCTCGTCGAGGAACTGGACAACCGAGAACGGCTTTTCCGGCGTGTAGATCAGATGCGGAGCATCGTCGGGCGATTGCTGCCACCCTGCGGCCGCGGCGGAGAGGAAACCGGCATGGCGGCCCATGACGATGGCCACATAGATGCCGGGCATGGCGCGAAAATCGAGATCTATGCTGACAAGGGCATTGGCGACGAAAGCGGCTGCCGAGATGAAGCCGGGGACGTGATCGTTCTCCATCAGGTCGTTATCGATGGTCTTGGGGGCATGCACGAAATGGCAGGGACCACTCGACTGTTGCCGCAGCAGTTCGAGCGTTCCGGCGGTGTCGTTGCCGCCAATATAGACAAAGGCGCGGGCGCCTAGCCGGTCCAGAGCCGCGAGGATATCAGAGCATGCGCCAGAATCTGGTTTGTCGCGGGTCGATCCGAGAGCCGAATTGGGCGTGTTGCCGAGGCGGCGGAGTTCGGCCTCGGGCATGGTGGTTAGGTCGACGACGTTCCCCTCCGTGAGGCCTCGCACACCATAGCGCGCGCCCAGAATTCGCGCGGACGGATCATGCCTGCGCGCGGCAAGGATGGCGCCACACAAGGTCTGGTTGATCACGGCGGTGGGGCCGCCGCCCTGGGCGATGACGATTGATGGCATGGATCCTCTATGACTTGTTTCCGGCTATGCCGCCCTTGGACTGTGAGAGACGATTGAAGCGAAGATTGGCCAATGCTGCAACGGGCGGCCTGCCCTGCAGTATCGTATCGCGACGCGGAAAAGCTCCAGCTCGCAGGATGGGTTGAGCTCTTGCGAGACCCATCAAACTTCATCCGCAGTTGGGTCGAACAAGAGGGACTAGACACTGCATTGGTTGTCAGGACGATGGGTTTCGCAAGAGCCCAACCCATCCTACGAACTGCCAGCCGCGCGCGCCGCTACTGCGAGGCGCTCCAGGGCAAGGGCATCCTCGCCAAGGATACCCATGAGCACACGATCCGCATCGCCCCGCCGCTGGTGATCACCAGCGACCAGGTCGACTGGGCGCTGGAGCAGTTCGCCACGACCCTGACGCAGGATTTGTCGTGAGGAGGCCTGGGTCGGAAGACCGCAATGCCGGCCGCGGTCAACGACGAACCATACGGTCACCAAAAACCGCCTCTCCCTCGCGCCGATCCTATTGCAGCAGAAGCGGCAGATTGAGCGGGCCGCGGAAACCGAATCCGTGCCAGCGCACGCTCGCGGGATCAGGTAAGGTCATGCTTGGGAAGCGCTCGAACAGCATCGGCAGCAGTATCTCGCCAACAGTTCGCCGCGACAGATGCGCGCCCGCGCAATGATGCGGGCCATTACCAAAGGCCTGGTGGGGATTGGGCTCGCGAAGCGCGTTGTAGTTCTCGCCATCTTCGAAGACGTCCTCGTCTCGGTTGGCGGAGGCCTGGATCGTCATCACGGTGTCGCCCTTCGGGATGAAGCAGCCACGCATCTCCGTGTCCTCCATGACAAGCCGTGAACTCGCCTGGATCGGCGCCACCCACCGGACCCCTTCCTCGAAGGCGGCGCGCCATTTGCCGTCTGCGCGCACTGAATCGAGCTGATCGGGATTGGTGAGCAGGCCGTAGAGAATCGTCAGCAGGGCGTCGCGCGGCTCGTTGATGCCGCCGCCGATCGCGATCTTCACATTGGCGATCATCTGGCTTTCCAGAATAGGATTCTTCGCGTTCACCATGAAGGAGAGTGCCGAGGAGTCCGGCTCCGCCCGCACGCGTTCGACGTTGGCGCGGATACATTTGTCCATTTCCCCATTGGCGATGTCGGTCGCCTGGAAAGGCCCTGGCGTCCAGCCGAAATTGCCGGCACCGTCGATCAACGTCTGCGACCACCGCTGCATGTCCTCATCACTCGCGTCCGGAACGCCGATCGCATGCGCCAGTATCCGCGCGGCAAGCGGTCCCGCGAGGGCAGGAAAGAGATCGACAACCTCGCCGCGCGGCAGCCGGTCGAGATACGCCACCGCCAGTTTCGCATACAGCGGCCCCCATACGGACTCGATCGTCTTCGGCATGAGGGCCGGCATCATTGCCATGCGTTCGGCCCGGTGCTCGTCGTGGTCCTTGCGCATCAGCGTATGCGCGAGAAAGGCGCGCTTCATGGGTGTGTTCGGATCGTCGGAGCTGAACAACGCCGCGTTGTCCTTCACGAATTTGGTGTCGGCGGCCTTGGTGAGAAACGTGCGGCCCACGGATTTGACGCGCAATACGGGCGCTTCGCGCCTCAGGCGCTTGTAGATCGGATAGGGGTCGCGCGTGAGGTCAGCGATCGTGATCGTCTCGTCCAGGGGGCTCAAGGCGGCAGTCGACATGACGGGTGGTCCTGTTGGCCACGCGTCAGTATGAGCCAAGGCGGGGCAAGCGCAATGGGCCGGCGCAAAACGGCGCAACCGCGGCGTCCGCCGAACGGGAACCGATTGCGAGAAGACTTCAGGACAAAGCCCGATCATACTCGGAGACAATCCGGCATTGGCGGGACAATCGCGCCGTTGAAGGTCATCCATGCGAGCGACGACAAGCCCGCTCCGTAACGGGATTTGAGGCAGGAGCCGTTACCTTTTGCTATCCGCGTGAGCGCGTGCTCCGCCAGCAACCCAAAATGTAAATTTAGTGTTTGATATCGGAAGCAAGAAATGATCGTAACTCGTCGAGAAAGCGCGCCAAAGCCGGCTCCCCCTCCAGCATGATGTGGTTCCGGCCCTCGAGCGGGACGAAGCGGGCGCCGGGAATTCCCGCGGCCAGCCGGCGGCCCGACTCGAACGGCACCCTCGCGTCGTTGCGGCAATGCATGACGAGGGTCGGCACCTTGACCTGCGGCAGCAGCGAACTGATTTCCACTTCGCCATTCGCCAGAAGATTGCGCGCGGCGTCTTCGGCCGAGCTCGATATCCGCTGGAGCTCGTTGAACCAGTCGGCCTGCTCCTTGTTGGCGTCAGGAATGAACTGAGACGTGAACATCTGCCTGAAGGCCGGATTTTCCTGCCCCCATCCCAACCGCATCAGCGTCAGCATCGCATCTCCGGCCGCCTTTTCCGCCTCGGTCCTGGCGCGCTTCTTCCAGCCGACGACGTAACCTCCGTAGAGAATGAGATGCGACACCCGCTCCGGATGCCGGATCGCGTAGGCGATCGAAACCGCGCACCCCTGGGATATGCCGAGCAGCGCGAACCGCTCGACGCCCGCGGCGTCGACCACCGCCTCGAGGTCGTCCACGAACCGCTCGAATGTAACGTCGGGGACCTCACGATCCGAAAGCCCATTTCCCCTTGCATCGTATCGGACGAAATCGTGCTCCCGGGACAATTCCTGGTAGAGATGCCGCCAGATCGGACTTTCGAAGTCGAATTCAAGATGGGTCATCCAGTGCCCGGTCTTGACCAGCGGATACCCCTGGCCCATCCGGGCGTAGGCCAGCTGCACGCCGTCGCGGGTCTGGCAGAAGTGGATTTCCTGCTTGTGTCGGACGGTCGACGCCGCCACCGTGTCTTCCGCAGACGAGGGAATCGCAGCGTCTGGGATTGCCTCGATGTCCTTGGCGGTGAGCCCGAAGACGCCAACCGCGCGCGAGATGTTCTTCACGGCCTGCTCGCCCAGATCGGCGAAGGCCATCGACAGCTTGTCCCGGATCTGGTCGTTCGCTGCCCTCGATATGCATACCCCGCCGGGTTCGCAGAGTGTTTCCAGGCGCGCTGCGATGTTGACGCCGTCGCCGAAGATATCGTCCCCGTCGATGATGATGTCGCCGACGTTGATCCCGATCCGGAAGACGATCTGCCGTTCCGCGGCGACGCCCGCATTGCGCCCGACCATGCTGCGCTGGATCTTGACCGCGCAGGCGACCGCATCCACGACGCTGGCGAACTCCACCAGCATCCCATCGCCGGTGGTTTTGACGATGCGGCCGTGGTGCTCGGAAATGCCGCAGTCGAACAGTTCGCGGCGGTGCGATTTGAGGGAATTGAGAGTCCCCATCTCGTCGGCGCCCATCAGCCGGCTGTAGCCGACCACATCCGCCGCTAGAATGGCTGCAAGCCGACGCTGCATGGCTTTTACTCTCTCATGCCACGATTAGTCTGCCCGCAATCATTGGCCGCGACAAGGCTGATACGGGCCGGTGGCGCCCCGCCGCTGGTGATCACCAGCGACCAGGTCGACTGGGCACTCGAGCAGTTCGCCGCGATCCTGACACAGGATTTCTCTTGAGGGAGCGCTGGACCACGCCGGGCCTTTGGCAAAAGTCGTCAGCCCTGCCACGCCGATCACAGCAATGGCCCCGACAATTGCACGTCGGGGCCATTCAAGATCATCAGGCATGGGTACATCCGCCGTGCATGCTGATCGTTGATGCCACTGATTACCGCATCCGATCTTGCACTGGCTGTGGCGAGGCTGCGGCATCGGGATGATGACATTCTGCGCGAAAGCCGATGGCTGTCCACGTCGTCATTGGGGGTACTCCAACCAGCTCGCTGCCAGATGCGTCGTACGGACTGATTTCCATGGCGATCAGCGGGCGTGACGCACGTGATTGGGGCGACGCGGAAAACGGCCATGTTACCGTTCCGCCGACCAGCGTCATGAAAGCACGTCGTCGCATATGGCCTCACCGGAAAGCCCTGCGTGCAAGCGAACGGCTATGGCAAACTCAGAGCGTCACGCGAGCACCAACATGCTGCCTGGCCCGAAGACAGCACGCGCGGGATGCAAACACGCCGCCTCCATGATGAGGCCATGCCGGCTGGAACGGCTATCGCGAGATGCCGGCATGGAGTAGAATTCATCGACAACGACGCCAGGCACACGTTCCGTACACCATTGAGCTCCGTCACAGGGTGGCGGGCGCCTCAAGCAGGAGGGGTGGCAGATGGCAGATGAAGTTGCTCGCGGACCGCGCGATTCAGCGGAGTGGCATCCCAGCAAATATGCGCTCTGGAGCGAGCGCTGGGGCGACGCGGCCAACACACCGACCTCTATTTTGCTGCGTCATCCGACGGCTCCGTTTCTACGTACCGTCCCCGCAATTGATAATTCCAATATGCAGGACGTGGGAAATGAATACATCGAAGCGGTAGCGAAAAACCGCGATATCGATCCGCCAATCGATCTGCCGCCGGTGTTCACAACCAACTCGGAGGAGTTCTTCAAGCGCGGTTCGGGCTTCATCCGGTGGCTGCCCCTTGGCTGGCCTCCTGCAAATCCGGACGACCACGATGCCGGCAACCCGTTCGTATCGTTCCGAGTTGAGCGTAAGTCGCGGGCAGGCGAAGTTGTCGATCAGACCGTGATTCTGGTGGCTTCCGAGTCGATTCCCGATCCCAGCTCCGACCTTAAACCGCCCGGCCATTTCCTGGGCTCCGGGTTCGGCATCCGCGTGGTTGCGCATGTGCGGCCGACGAACGGAGGATACGAAGTACGCATCACCGGGATGACCGCGTCACTTCCGTTCGGCCCTTACAGCACCGTCAAAGTATTCAATTTGGTAGAGAAAAACGAGTTCGCACCGATCTTCAATCCGGACAAGCTTTTTCAGGTCAAGACCCAAATATCCGAGCAGCTTGGTTTGAAAAATCAATCCGTCTCCATTCGAGGCGTCCGGATCGCCACCGCATCCGACGGAACACTGGACGGAACACCGCGTGTCCAGTGGCAAGCCACGAGCAAGCCCGAGCCGGAGGGCGGCCGAACCAGGGCTACGCCGTATTCGTTCGTGTTCTCGGGGACGCCGACAGAGGCTGGGGCTCTTGTCAGCAAGGTTGAGCTCGTCGCCGATGCGGTGACGCCTGGACACGCGTGGGTGTTTCCGCTTGATCCGGCGTCGCAGGAGCCGCCGACTGATCTTCGCAAACGGCGTCCGACACGCAGCGAAGAAGCACTCGAGCACTATCGCGACAATGAGGAAATCACCGCGCATCGGGCGGATCCGTTGATTTACCAACCAGCCGGATCCATCGAAGAAGAGGTGGTGGTTTGCCCCGGATTTGTTCTCGCCGACGGTCCTCCCCCTCCCTATCCCTATCCCCCGCCCCCTTACCCCAGCCCAGGAGATCCGAAGACGGTCGATCTGCCCGACACGTCGACACCTCTCGTTCGATCGAACGACTTCGCTGCCATCAGTGCGTACAACAATGTCAGGCAATTCTTCCAGCGGCTCGATGCGTATGGACTTGATGCGGTTTCGTACTTTCGGATCGCCAGCCTGCCGCTCAAGGTCTTTTATCGCTCCGGGGTGAGGCCAGGACCCGGCAAGGACGGCCAGACCGTCAATGCGCGTGTTCTTCCGGAGGGCTGGCCGGTCGACTACGTCGGACCGACCAAGCTCAGCCAGCGTCCGATCCTGCAACTGCATTTGGCGCTGGCCGACCTTTCAACCCGTGCACGCAAGCCGTGGGACGGAACCAACCGCTCGCAAGCGGAGCCGCTTGGCATCGCGGCCGATGCGCGCTGGATCTGGCACGAGATCGGGCACGTGCTTTTGATGTGCTCGGTCGGTGAGCTTGAATTCCGCTTCGCCCACAGCGCCGGAGACGCGCTCGCGGCGATCGTCTCGGACCCGCAATCGCAATTGGCGGGAGATGCCAATTGGCGCGGCGCGACATTCCCGTGGGTGTTTACGCCGCGTCGCCACGACCGATGCGTGTCGCATGGATGGAGCTGGGGCGGCTCGTTGCACTATGCGATGTCCCAGGTGCCCAATTCAACGCCGCCCCGACGCAAGGGTTACTGGACCGAGCAGATCCTCTCGTCATCGCTGTTCCGGCTGTACCGCGCTATCGGCGGCGACACGAAGGCGGTGGGAACGCAAAACCAGCCTGACCAATTCGCCCGCGAGTCGGCTTCGCACTATTCCGTCTACCTCATCATGAGGGGGATTCAGATTCTGCCAACATCGACCACCGTGTTGGCCAACGAGCCGGATCAGCTCGTCTCCGCGTTGATCGACGCCGACATCGGCACAATTTCCTGGGACGTCAACTTTACGGTAACCTTTCCTCCGCCCCCATCGTACGACATCCAACCGCTCTCGTTCCACAGGATCGGCGGCTGTGTGCACAAGGTCATTCGCTGGGCGTTCGAAGTCCAGGGCTTGTATGCCGCTGCCGAAACGATCACCAACGCGCCAGGCCTTCCGCCGCCGGTCGACATCTACATTCAGGACCGGCGGCCACTTTCGGAAGCCTCGCCCTACGGCGCTATCGCGTATGGGCCCGGCAGCTACAATCCGGTCTCGCTCGATTGGGATCCCCACCAGTCCGGTTCAGATGCTCCGCCCTTGTGGCAAGCCGACCAAAGCGCGATCGTCGTGTCGGGCGGCAATATTTCCGTGAAGGTCGGAAACCGCGGCAGTCAACAGGCAACGAACGTGGAAGTCAGCGTTTGGTGGCACGCATGGCCCAGTGGCAGTGGCAGCACCCCGCCGAAATGGAATGATCCAGGATCAACGCCGTGGGAAAAGTGCACCCCGTCATCAGGCTCCGGCCAAACCATTGACCCAGGTGAGCCGCCTGTTGAATTTGATTTCACGTTCAACCCACCGTCATCCGGCACCCGCTATCTGTTGCTGGCTATCGCAACCTGCGCCGACGATGCTGCCAACACTGATCCAACGACGTCGTTCCCGTGCAGCCAACTGCCCACGGAACTCATTGACCTCGTACCCAATGACAACAATCTCGGTCTCATCGTCGTTGGCGACCCCTAGCGGCAGCCCGATGCTATGGCGTGCGCTTCGTTGTTCAGATCGGCCGAGCAAAAGGGACAAGGCCCGGTCAGGGCCACTTGGTCGGCCACTCGGCGGTTGCATGGGCAAGCACCGAGCGGAGCGTTGGACAATCGATGCGGCTCGGCGTGCTGTCGTGCAGCAGCGCTCGCCAAATACCGGCTGCAAGGTGACGACTTCCGGCCGAGTCGGAAGCATAGTGAACGCCAAGACGTTCGCGGTTCTTGGCGAGACGCTCGCCAAGCCAAAGCAGCGGCGAAGAAATCTCGCGACGCCCTGCCAGTGGGTTTCGGACAAGTGTTTGTGTGCCCGACTGCGTGCTTCCGAGAGTACTAATGGGAGTAGGCGTAGTGTTGGGGCTCGGCGGAGAACTGGAAATCTGAAAGACACCAGCCACCCCGGTCGTTATCACATAGTAAGTCGTTCCGGGCGTAATCGGCGCTGGAAGCGCGCCACCAGGCGTCGTCTGGAAAAACACCGGGTCGCCGGCGTTTAGCGCCACGTTCCCTGTGACCACAGCGGGGTTAGCCAAAGAAATGGTCACCGTTACGGGTAAACATGGGTCGACCACCTTTCCCGGCGTTCCGTCGTATGGAGCGGCGAACATGCCGTAGCGCTGACGAAGCGCCGGTATTTCCAGGAGCAGCAGCGCGATGAAATGACCGATGAAGGAATGCCCGCTGGTAAACGACGGATGGGCGGGCGGACCGAACGGAGGCGCCAGGCCCGGGCATAATGTCGATGGGCGAACGCGCCTGAACTGCTGCTTGTAATAAAAATATGCGACGTTACCGATCGCGTACCCGCAGTTGATGAGCTCCATTGTCCACGGGCGCCGTAATTCATTCGTATCGATGAAGGCAGTAATGTAGCCGGCACTGCCATCGGCCTGCTCGATGATTTCTGCCATATAGCGATCGCGATCGTCCTGCATCAACATTTGCAGTTGTTCGATTTCGCCGAGGATCGATTTGAAGGCGTCGGCTTTCGCGTCGGTCCAATCGAGATCTGTGACGCCGGGGTAGTGGTCGGGATTTTGAGGATTCGACTGTGGATCGGGCTGCCACGCCAGATCGAGGCTCTCCAACCAGCTCCTCGCCAGCAGGTCAGCCCGACCGAATTGCCATTGATGGGGCTGGCCGCCGAATTCCCGCGCCGCCATGATTGACGGTCGAGAAGGATCGACGGCCTTCAGCCATTGAGTGAGATGACGGTCGTATGGAAGCGTCCAGAACCGCAATGCCGGGTCCCAATCATCGGTCGTCCATTCGAGGAACGCGTCATCGACCTGATAGGGATCTACGGTTTCCAGCCACGGATACGGCGGATTCCCAGCATCATCAGGAGTAAAGTCGAGCGCCCAAGGTCGAAAGCCCAGGTCCGAGGGGGTTGCATAAAAACTGCGCCCCGTGCCCGGCCCCGCATCGGCTCCAGCACCTGCACCCGCTCCAGCACCTGCGCCCGCTCCGGCACCTGCGCCCGCTCCGGCACCTGCGCCCGCTCCGGCACCTGCGCCCGCTCCTGCACCTGCGCCCGCTCCTGCACCTGCGCCCGCTCCGGCACCTGCGCCCGCTCCGGCACCTGCGCCCGCTCCAGCACCTGCTCCCGCACCTGCTCCAGCACCAGCACCAGCTCCCATGACAAGCCTCCCTGATACTTGAAATTTACGTTCTGCTATTCGGGCAACCCCGCGGCGCGCAATCCCTTCGCGAAACGATCCAGATCATCCTTCCGCAGCGGATACCAGGACACGAAAGTTGAGACTTTAAACGACGGTTCAATTTCGAGAAGCTGCCGAGCCGCCAATTCAGCTCCAGCTTCGTCACCCGAAAGTGCAAGCGAGGCGGCCAGAGTTCGTACACAGGGACGAAAAAGTAGATTTGCCCGCCGTGACCTGTTCAGGTAAACGATCGCTTCATCGTATCGCCCAGCGACGAATTCGGCAATTCCCGCCACGATCCAAAAATAAAAGTTCAAGGGATCAAAGGGATTAAGACGCCATACGTTCTGCAATCGCTCCAGCGCTTCGTCGGGCCGCCCCAAATAGGCGAGCGTCAAGGCGCTCAAACCCCATGCGAACGCCAAGTTCTCGTTGATCGCGAGCGCCCGCCCAAAAAGCTCCATCGCTTCTCCCGGTGATTTTCCCATGAAAGAGAGGATGTGCCCGGCCACGGCCAGCGCAAACGGATCGTCGGGGTCGAGTTCGATGGCGCGCCGCGACACGATGAGGGCGCGCGCCCGGTCGCGGTCGGGATCCAGCGACCAACCTTCGCCAAACTGGAAGTTTAGCCACCACGCAAGGTAGGCATGGGCCTGAGCATAGGACGGATCGAGCACGATCGCCCGTTCCAGGAGTTGACCCGCCTCCCGGTGGCTTTCTTCGGTGAGGAGATACAGAAGCGACATCGCGCGGAGGACGCAGTGGAATGCATCCAAACTCTCGGTCGGGCGGTCAGCGACGCGAGCCGTCTCAACCGCACGGACACGCGGCTCAATGGAGGACAGTATGCTTGAGGTAATACGATCCTGAAATTCAAACAGGTCGTCGGTAGATCCCTCGTACTTTTGGGCCCAGATCGCGACATTCCCCAAAATGTCGGTCAACTCCGTATTGATCCTCAGTCGCGTACCCTGGCGCTGCACGCTGCCGTCGAGCAGGTAACGAACATCGAGCTCACTGGCGATCTGTCGCAGGTCTTTTCCGCCGGTGCGATAACGCAGCGTGGAATTGCGCGCAATGACGTAAAGCGACCGGTTTCTGGAAAGGTCCGTGATGATGGAGTCTGTCATCCCCTCACCGTAATAGCTGTCGTCGTCGGTACCGCTAATCGTCCGGAACGGCAGCACGGCGAGCGTCGGCCTCGACGCCCATTGCAGGTATGGCTGCGCGATCTGGCGGTCTCCTTCTCCCTCGGTCCACTCGACGGAATAGACATGAACGGTTCGCATGATATTTTTCATCACAGGCGTGCCGAGGTGATGAAATTTCAGTGGCAATCGATTCATGACATAGTCGCGGACTGCCGCCGTGACGACTATTTGGCCGGGCTCCGCGGCCTGGTGGATACGAGACGCAACGTTGACGCCGTCCCCCTGCAATATTCCATCTTCGTCGATGATATCGTCGACGTTGATGGCGATGCGAAGATGCAGCGCGAATGGATCCTTGTCGCCGACGGTGCGCTCCTGAATCCGCTGAACGTCGGCAGCCCAACGCACCGCGTTCACAACGCTCGGAAATTCGACCAGCACGGCGTCGCCTGCGATCTCTGCGATCCGTCCGCCGTGGCGAGCCATGTGAGGTTCCATGATATCGGTCCGCAACGCTTTCCAGCGCATGACGGTATCGACGTCCCTCAGACCCAGCAGCCGGGAAAAGCCGGCGACATCAGCAAAGGCTATGGCAGCCAGCCGCCTCGTAATCATCGACGGTGCGATGGACGGCGCCTCTGTCGCTTGCTCAGCCTGATTCATGCGCACCTTGTCATTTTAAAGGACCAGATACCCGGAGACCTTCCGAGCAATGACGCGCGATCGCCGAACGGTACAACATTTGGTTGACGCGCGCGACCATCATTGAGCAGATGGCTGGCGCCTATAGAAATGCCAACGTCCGCCTCGGGTCATTCGGGACCGGGTCGAGCCGGCAGCAAGTCCGACCATGTCCGTTCTGACGCCGAAAGCGGGGTAAATTCAGAGCATCAGGGCCATGACAACCGCCGAGTTGGCCCGGATCCGCCCCTGACGAGTTCTATGCCATGCCGAGCATCGCCCCGCCGCTGGTGATCACCAGCGACCAGGTCGACTGGGCACTGGAGCAGTTCGCCACGATCCTGACGCAGGATTTCTCCTGAAGCTGCCTGCGTCGGCCGATCGCCACGCCGGCCGCGGCCAACGGCGAACCATTCCGGCATCTGCGCGCTGAGCATTCAAGGTTCACGCCAGGCTGCCGGAGGGAGGTCTTCATCAAACCAAAACAGCAGGAAGTAACCGGCTGGTACGAAGAACAGCGTCAGCAGCGACGCGACAGCAAGCCCCGACATCATGAGCACCGCCATCGGCTGCCACAGCGCGCCGCCGAAAGTCGCCATAGGTGCAAGTCCAAGCACCGTCGTTGCGGAAGTCAGCAGGATCGGACGCAAGCGCTTTTGCGACGCTGCCACAACCGCTTCGCGCAGCGGGAGCATCTGCCGCTCGATATCGATCTGGTCGATGAGCACGATGGCATTGTTGATGATGATGCCGGAAAGACTGATGATGCCGAGAGTGCCGAAGAACGAGAGCGGCTGTCCTGCGGCGAGGAGGCCGAACGGAATGCCGATCAGAATCAACGGTATGCTCATGAAGGTTAGAAACGTGCGACGGAACGAGTTGAACTGCAGGATGATCGCCAGCACCATCACGGCCAGCGCGACCGGCAGTCCCGCAGCCAGTTTCTGGTTCGTCTCGGCGCTCTTCTGGATCTCGCCGCCGATAGCGACGTGATAGATCCCGGCGAGATCCAGCTCCTGCAGGCCCGGCTGGATCGAATCCAACAGCTGCCCGGCAGTCAGCGAGGTGCTGCGGGCGGTGACCGTGATCGTCCGTTCCTGATTCTTGCGGCGGATGCGCGCCAGATCGAACCCGGGCTTCAACCTGGCGACCTGCGCCAGGGAGATCAGGCCGCCATTTTTCGCGAAGGTGGCGCTGGTGAGGCCTTCCAGACTCTGCGAGGTATATGCTCCGGCGCGGAGAACTATCGGAATGGCGTTGTCACCTTCGCGATAGATCGAGACAGCGGTGCCGCTGAAATAAGTATTGAGCAGCCGAGTAACTTCCTCGGACGTCACTCCCAACTGCCGCGCCCGGTCCTGATCGATTTCGACGACGATCTTGACGATCTTGTTGCCCCAGTCGTCATCGTTGTCGCGAACGTCCGGAGCAGCCTGGAGCAATGAGCGCACGCGTTTGCCGAGCGCAAGCAGCCGGTCTCCGTCGGGGCCCGAGATTTCCACATCCACGATGCCCGATTCCACGGCTCCCATCGCCAGCCGTTTGACCTTGAACTGGGCCTCCGGATGATTGGCAGAGAGATATTTCCAGGCGCGATCTGACGCCCGCACCGCGCCCTTGTAGTCCTTTGTGTTGACCAGGAAGAAGGCGGAGGCCGGATCCGGTGCGACCGGAGTCAGGGTCAGATAGAACCTTGGGCCGCCGTCCCCCACATATAGGATCTCGCTCGCGATTTCTGGATTGGCTGTCTTGTCTCCGAGCCATCGCTCGATTTCACGCGCCCGGACTTCGGTTAGCGAGATGTCGGTCCCGTCAGGCATGTTCATGTAGACGAGGAATTGGCTGCGTTCGCTGAGCGGGAACATCTGCTTGGGCAGGCGGGCAAACTGCGTCACCGCCAACAGGACCAGCGCGATGCACGCGGCCAACACGAAGGGCGAGAAACGCAAAGCGGAGCCGAGTGCCGAGGCATAGAAGCGCTGTATACGCGAAGGAGCCGCATCTTCACTGCCCGACGCGCGCCGCCGGCCGATCAGCCAAACGGTCAGCGCGGGAAGGATGTAAAGCGCGGTGATCCAAGAGCCGCCCAGGGTCAAAGCCACAACGGCCGCCAGTGAGAACGCATACTCTCCTGATGACCCCGACAATAGCAGCAGCGGCAGGAACGCCGCGATGGTGGTGATGGAGGAGATCAGGAGCGGCAGCGCATACTGCTCGCCCGACGCCAAGCCAGCTTCCTGGGGCGGCACGCCGCGACCGATCCGGCTGACGATATCCTCGACAATCACGACGCCGTTGTCGACCAGCAGGCCAAGCGCGATGATGATGGCGGCGATCGACACCTGCTCGAGCGCGATGCCGAGCGCCCGCATGCCGATCAGCGAAAACATCACGGCGAACGGAACGATCATCGCCGCAACGGTTCCTGCCCGCAAACCAAGAAAAAGCACCACCAGCACGGCGACGACGATGAAGGTCTGCGCCACGCTCGACAGTGCGGAATTGACGGAGGCGCTGACCTGGTCGGCCTGATACGTCGCGAAATCGATCGCGTAGCCGATCGGCAGCCTCCGCTCATAGTCGCTTGACGTCGCACGGAGCTTGCGGCCGAGCTGCGTGACATCCTGGTCGGGCTGCATGATGACGCTGAGCACAACGGCGGGACGGCCGTTGAAATAGATCGGCTTGACCTTGGGAGAGACGTAGTCGCGGCGCACGGTGACGAGATCGGCGAGCTTCACCAGGCTGTCGGTGGTCCCGACCCGCGTCAGCATCGTTTCGATCGCGCGCACGTTCGGAAAATCGCCGGAGGTCTCCAGCAGCAGGCGCGTGCCGTCCGCGTTGATGTTTCCGGATGGCAGCACCACGTTCTGCCCCTGGAGGTCCTTGATCAGGCTATTCACCTGGACGCCGACCGCCGCCAGCTTGCGGGTGTCGAGCTCCAGCCAGACCCTTTCATCCTGCACGCCGAGCAGCTCAACCTTGGAGATTCCGGAGAGCTGGTAGAGCTTCTTGCGGAAGTCCTCAGCGACGTCCTTCAGTTCGCGCGGTGAAAAGCCCTCGCCGGTGATCGCGATGGTCGCGATCGCGACGTCGCCAAAGTCGCTGTTGACGAAGGGACCGACGACGCCGTCGGGCAGTTCGATCTTGACGTCACCCATCTTGTCGCGCAGCCGCTGCCAGACGGCATTGACGTTGCCGATCTCATCCTTCAGATCGACGTAGACCGTCAGCGAACCCTCTCCGGCGAGAGTCCTGATGTCCTTGACTTCGGGAAGCTCGCGGATCTTGCGCTCGATCGGGACGGCAACAAGGTTCTCCATCCGCTCCGGCGCCATCCCCGGAAAGAGAGCCGATACCACCGCCGTGCGAATGACGATGACCGGGTCTTCTCGCTTCGGAAAATTCGGATAGAGGCCGAGCCCGGCGACCAGCAGGCTGATCATGGCCGCGATGGTGAAACGGGACCGCGCGAGGCCAAATCGGGTGAGGAGATTCAAGGCGCCTCCTCCTCCAAAGGAAGCAGCTTCACCTTTTGCCCATCGGACAGATAAGAGACGCCGGCCGAGGCCAGGATGTCGCCCGCCGCGATGCCTTCAGTGACCACCAGACGATTGTCACGAATCCCGCCCACCGTGATGGTGCGTTTCTTTACGGTTGAGCTTCCTTCGTCGTAACGGAACACGATCCCCGTAGTCTGCAGCACCTTGCCCCCTTCGGGCACAAGAACACTGAGTGGCACCAGAAAGCCGCTGCCGCCGCCGATCAATGGTTCCTCGATCGTGACTTCGACGGACATGCCTGCGTTCAGCCCCGGGGCGCTGTTGTCGAGCCTGACCACCACCGGAAAGGCCGACACCTGCTCGGCTTTGGACCCCAGCTCCTTGATCTCGCCTTTGAGCGAAAGATCCGGCTTGTCGGCGATCTTGACGTCGACCAACTGCCCAACCTTGAGGCTCTGGAACGTCGGCGACGGCGCCAGAAACGACATTTCGAAGCGGTCGTCGCTGTAGAGCGTCGCAATTGGCTGTCCCGCAGCGATCTGGGCAAAGGATTTGACCTCGACGCGGGCGATGGTGCCGGCAAACGGCGCCAGCAGCTTGCTTCGGTCCAGGTTGTGATTTGCCAAGTCGAGCTGACGGCGCGCCTGGTCGTGCTGAGCCCTGGAGCTGAGCAGAGTGGCCCTCGACTGGTCGAATACAGCCTGCGTCGCGACGCCCCGCTTCAAAAGCTCTTCCTTCCGCTGGAAATCGGCCTCCGCGTTATCGAGCTGCGCCTGCGCCTGCTGCACGCCGGCGCTGGCCTGGTCGACCTGGGTCTGCAGCGATCGCGGGTCGATTTCCGCCAGCACGTCACCCAGTTGCACCTTCTGCCCGACGGTGAGGGTGACCGCTTTCAGTTGCCCGCCGATTTCGAACGATAGGCTGCTGACATCCGCCGGCTGCAGGACGCTGGGAAAACGGCGAACGCGGCTCTCGGCCTTTGCGGCGACCTTGTAGGCGCGAAGGCCGCGCACCGGCTGTTCGGTTGCTTCCTGTTTTTTATCCCCGCAGCCTTGCAAGCCGGCCACAAGCACCGCGGAGATCGCAAATCGTGAGAGTTGTCGGATCATTGCCGGCTATCCCCGTCACGCAGGCCGAAAGGCTGACAATCGACCTGCCTTGTCCGAGCGGTAGCTCACGGCACCACCGCAAAAAACAGAAACGCAGCGAAGATGACCAAATGGACGACGCCCTGAAGCACCGTCGTCCGGCCAGTGCCCAGAGTGATCACGCTCAAAAGCAGCGTCAGCATCAGCAGGCCCAGCTCTTTGATGTCCAGCCCGAGTTCGAGGCGATACTCCAGCACGATCGATACCGCGGCAACCGCCGGGATAGTCAGGCCGATGGTCGCGAGCGCCGAGCCCAGCGCGAGGTTCAGGCTGGTTTGCAATCGATCGCTTTGAGCCGCCTTGATGGCCGCCACTGCCTCGGGCAGAAGAACCAACGCAGCGATGATGGTGCCGACGACCGCTTTCGGCACTTGGAGATAATCGATTCCTCGCTCGACCGTGGGCGTCAGGGCCTTGGCCAGCCCAACGATTGCGACGAGCGAGACGACGAGGAGAACTGCGCTCAGCACAGTCGTTCTGTTGTCCGGGGGTGGGGCATGTTCCTCCGGGGTCGAAGTCTTGACCGGCAGAAAATAGTCGCGGTGGCGGACCGTCTGGATGAAGACGAATGCGAAATACAGCACGAGCGAAACAAGGCCGGCAAAGATGAGCTGCGGCTTGTTGTACAACGGACCGAGTTCTTGGGCCGCAAGGTTCGGAAGAACCATCGTAAGACTGGTCAGCGCAACCAGGACCGCCAGAGCGGCGCTCGCTCCTTGAGCCTGAAATCCCTGCTCGCGGTGGCGGACGCCGCCCATCAGCAGACATGCACCGACGATGCCATTGCATACGATCATAACGGCCGCGAAAACCGTGTCTCGGGCCAGTCCGGCCTTCTCGGCGGGCGCTGCGATCATGACCGAGACGATGAGCGCCGTCTCGATCACCGTCACGGCCAGGGCAAGGATAAGCGTGCCAAACGGCTCGCCAACGCGGTGTGCAACCATCTCCGCGTGGTACACTGCAGCAAAAACGGTGCCGAACAAAGCTGCTCCGGCTGCGGAGTAGACGAATCCACCCCCGCCGAGAACGAGTGTGACCACCAGGATCGTCCACGCGAGCGCGGGCCAAATCCACGTCCACCGAGCCGTCCCTGCCACAGCCATGCCGATCCCCACCAATAGATCGACTTCTGCATCGTGCATGATGCGAGACAGTCGTAGATCCGGTTCAGCCCAAGGCCCTTGCCGAGCCACCGCGGTCCGCGCAGTCGATGCCGCAGCGCCGAGGTGGTTCATTCTGGTTGTGCCGTCATCCGACGCAACCGGCCTGCTTCAGGAGCCGAGATCTCCGGAGCCTCCGCCGAAGGATTCTACAGCGCCCGTCTCCAAGCTGTACATTTTCGACCAAGTTCGCGGCGCTTGCCAGCCATTTGATGTCCGCTCTGACTCAAAAACCGCCTGGGCCGGGCCAAGACGCTGTGGCCGAATGCCCGTTATTCAAACTCCCAAACTGAGGGCTTCGAATCATGCGGTACGAACCAGCAGACGACGAATGGATCATTGTTAAGCCTGTGCTGCCGAACCAAGCCGCGCGGCGTTCCATGCCTGCGGCGGAAGATCGCAATGCCGGCCGCGGCCAACGGCGAACGATTCCACCACCTGCGCGTTGAAAGTTGTGGGCGATTACTGGCTGGGAGCGACGATCATGCTTCCGCGTTGCGTTTGCCTGACGGCTTTTTTGGTTGGTGTCTCGATGCTGGCGGTGAGCGTCGGCGCGTTCGCCCAGAACCATGGAAGGGGTGGACCACCGGGACCGGCTGCACCGGTTGCACGGCCAGCCCCGCCGCCAGTCCGGGCGGCACCACCACCTGCAATGGCCCATCCGGTGGCGCCGCCAGCCATGGCGCGTCCCGCCGCGCCGGCGTTCCATCCCCCGGCCATGCCGCAGCGCCCGACCATGGCGCCGCATCCGGCGCCCCACTTCGCTGCACCGGCGCCGCAGGCTTCCCCGCGCCTGGCTGCGCCGCGGCCTGAATTTCATCGGGCGCCGGCAGCGCCGCAACGACCGGCCATGGCGCCGCGGCCGATGCCGCATATCGCCGCCCCCTCACGGCCAAGCGCACCGCCGGCCGTGAGCGAGCGGCTGTCGCGACAGGGGCAGATCGAGCAGCGCGCGCAACCGCATCAACAGCAGATCCAGCAGCGCCAGCAGATGGTGCAGCAGCGGCAACGCGAGGTGCTGTCGCACCAGACCGCGGAGCGCCAGACCCGCATCGATCGTCTGCAGCAGCGCGTGCAGCAATTGCAGTCGCAAAAGGCGGAAGGCGTACGGGCGCAACGCGAGCAGCAACGGATGCTCCACACGCAGAATCGCTTGCTTGATCGTGAGCAGCGCGCGCAGCAAACTGATCTGGCGCGCCAGCGGCGGCTGGGACTGCAGGCTCCCGCTGCAGCGGCCGCCGTAGCGCGAGCCGCCGAGCGCGGACGGTTCGCCGAGCGCTTCCGGGAGCAGCCCACTTCGCAAACCCAGGCGGCCCTCATCACCCGCCAGAGCGGCTGGGCGCCTCGGCAGGCCTGGCGGCACCGCCATCCCGCGGTCTTCGTGGCGTGGCTCGGACCGGTGTTCTGGCCCTACGCCTATTCCGACATTTTCGACTACACCTTCTGGTCCTATGCCTACGAGCCCGGCTATTGGGCGTACGCGTATGACGACTTCGTCGACACCGTGTTCTGGGGCGATGACAGCCCCTATTCCGCCTATGCCAGCACCAACCCGTATGACTATCCGCAAGCTGGCGGCGGCTACCCCGCGCACCAGCGCGCCAGGGTGAGCCCGCAAACGCTCCAGCAATTGTGCGGTACACCGGACAAGGGCGTCACGGCGTGGCCGCTCGCCGATATCGCGCGGGCGGTGCGGCCGACGCCGGAGCAACGCGCGTTGCTCGACGAATTGAAGACCGCGGCCGCAAGGGCCGCAGATGTCTTCAAGGACTCCTGCGCGGAAACTTATGCGTTGACCCCGCCCGGCCGCTTGCGCGCGATGATGAACCGCGTCAGTGCGACGCTGGAAGCGGTCAAGATCGTGCGGCCGGCACTGGAGAATCTCTACAACTCGCTCAGTGACGAGCAGCAGGCCCGCTTCAACGCCCTCGGCCCCAATATCGGCGACCGCTCGCCGCCGCAGCAGCAAGCCAGTGCCCAAGCCAGTGCCGAAGGCTGCGGCGATCCGAAGTCCGGCCTGACCCAGTTGCCGATCCAGAGGATCGAGGCTGTGCTCCACCCCGCGGGCAAGCAGAAGGAGGCGCTCGACCGCCTCAGCGAAGCGACGGCGAAGGGCGTTGACGGCCTACAGGCGGCCTGCCCGAACGATGTACCGCTGACGCCGGTCGGACGGCTGGAGGCGATGCGGCACCGGCTCGAAGCCATGCTGACGGCCGCCAAGCTGGTCGAACCCTCCCTGGATGAGTTCTATGCCACGCTGAGCAGCGAGCAGAAGGCGCGCTTCAACACGCTGCAACAGGTCGCAAGCCCGTGAGGGCAGCGTCGCATTCTCTCGCTGCAATTGCGCAGCGGCCGAACGACGCGGGCGTCGACGGCAGCAATGGGCGCCGCGCAGAATGACAGCCCTTCGGCCTGCGCTGTACGCAGCCATGCAACAAGCCTCGCGTCGAACGACGGGTTCCTAAGTCGCAGGCGCGTTCCATTTCAGGACTGAAATTTTAATTGTGAGCGGCCCTTCCTGGATGGTGGTTAGCTTGTGATCAGACCGGGCCGGACAAAGTTTGATCCCGAAACGATTTTGGCCCGGCCCATTGGACTGCAAGACCGCCTTCGGGCGGTCTTTCCTTATTGCCGCAATAAAACGGGCCGGCGCCGGACCACGCCGGGGCCTTCGGCGAAAGTCGCCACCCTTGCCACGCCGATCACAACAATGGCCCCGACGATTGCACGTCGGGGCCATTCAAGATCATCAGGCATGGGTACATCCGCCGTGCCTGCTGATCGTTGATGCCACCGATTACCGCATCCGATCTGGCGCAGACTGTGGCGCGACTGCGGCATCGGGGTGATGATATTCTGCCTGAAGCTGAAGGCTGTCCACCTCGTCATTGGTGGTACTCCAACTAGTTCGTTGCTCTGCAGGAGTTGGCGCTGAGCAGCGAAAAGAAGGTGCGCTGCAACAGATTGCAGGCCCGTAAGGGAAGCGCTCGTGTGACCTACACCACCGTCCGGTGTCGCTCAATGCAGGTACGCAGCACCTGGTCCATCGGCCTGCCCCACCAATCGGTGGAGAAGATCTCGATCTCCGAATAGCCGGCATAGCCCTGCGCCTCGACGGCGGCGCGCGACCGTTTGATGTCGATGACGCCGTCGCCCATCATGCCGCGGTCGTTGAGGATATCTTTCGTCGGCACCAGCCAGTCGCAGACGTGGAAGGCGAGCAGGCGATCCCGGCCGGCGCGCGCGATCTGGCCCATCAGCTCCGGATCCCACCAGATATGATAGACGTCGAGCGCGACGCCGAGCATGCCGGTGCGGCCGGGGTCGAGGCGGTCGCAGATGTCGAGCGCCTGCTTGGTCGTGTTCACGCAAGCACGGTCGGCAGCATAGGCCGGATGCAGCGGCTCGATCGCCAGCGGCAGTTTTGCCTGTCTGGCGTAGTCGAGCATCTCGGCCAGTGCGTCCTCGACCTGCGTCCGCGCGCCGACGATGTCCTTCGACGGCTCGCTGCCCGGCCGCGAATATTGTGGCAGGCCGCCGACGACGAGCACGATGCAGGGTGCGCCCAGGGCCTTCGCCTCGTCCACGCAGCGCCGGTTGTCGTCGCGCACTTCGCCCCGGCGCGAAGCATCCGAGGTGAACATGCCGCCGCGGCAATAGCCCGAGAGATCAAGCCCGGCATCGCGGACGGCGCGCACGGCGCGGTCGAGCCCGATGGCCGCGACCTGGTCACGCCATGGGTCTATAGCGCGGATGCCGTGCTTTGCGCAGGCGTCGACAATCTCGATGAGGTCACCCTGCTTGCGGACGGTCGCCGTGTTCAGCGACAGCCAACGATGGTCGGAGGAAAAATCACGCATCAGGATTCGAGTCCGTGGGTGGCCAGCACGGTCTTCATCCGCCGCGTCGCCAGTTCCGGATTGGCGAGCAGGCCGGCCTGATCGGCAAGGCGGAATAGCTCGGCCAGATGCAGCATCGAGCGCGCGCTCTCCTGGCCGCCGACCATGGCGAAGTGATCCTGGTGGCCGTTGAGATACGCCATGAACACCACGCCAGTCTTGTAGAAGCGCGTCGGCGCCTTGAAGATGTGGCGCGACAGCGGCACGGTCGGCCCCAGCACATCGTGGAAGCCGGCCTCATCGCCGGCCGCCAGCCGCGAGAGCGCGTAGGACGCCGCCGGCGCGATGGCATCGAAGATGCCGAGCAACGCGTGCGAAAAGCCCCGTTCGTCGCCGGCGATCAGCTCCGCATAGTTGAAGTCGTCGCCGGTGTACATCTTGATACGCTTGTCGAGATGGCGGCGCATGTCGATCTCGCGCCGCTTGTCGAGCAGCGAGACCTTGACGCCGTCGACCTTGGCGGCATTGCCGTTGATGATGGCAACCGCCGTGTCCATCGCCTTGTCGAGATCCCCGGTACCCCAATATCCCGTCAGCGCAGGATCGAACATGTCGCCGAGCCAATGAATGATCACGGGCTCGCTGACCTGCGACAGCACGCGGTCATAGACCTTGGCGTAGTCGTCGACGTTGCGGCCGAGTTTTGCCAGCGCCCGCGACGCCATCAGAATGATACGGCCGCCGACTTTCTCGACCGCCGAGATCTGTTCCTCATAGGCGCGGATGACGTCGTCGAGATTCTTGGCATCCTCCACCGCGAGATGGTCCGTGCCTGCGCCCGAGAACACCAGCGCGTTGCGGCGCTTGGCGGCGGCGACGGAACGCGTGATCAATTCCAGCGAGGTCGGCCAGTCCAGCCCCATGCCGCGCTGCGCGGTGTCCATGGCTTCCGCAACGCCGAGGCCGAGGTCCCAGACATGCTCGCGGAAGGCGATGGTCTTGTCCCAGTCGACGGCGGCGGAGATCCAGGGATCGTTGTCCGCAAAGGGATCGACGACCGTGTGCACGGCCGAGAAGGCGATGCGGTTCAGCGTGCCTTCGAGTTTCGCCGGAAAGGTTCGCGACGCCGCGAGCCGGTAGGTCTCGATCGAGCGATCGGCCTTCGGCAGCTTGAGCGAGAGGGATGACATCGGCAGGACGGGCTTGTTCATGCTTCCCTCCTCAGACCTTGATCGGGGCGACGTCGATCCAGCGCCGCTCCTTCCAGCTCTTCAGCGCGCATTCGGCGAGCTGCACGCCCTTGACGCCTTCGAGCAGCGTGAATTTGTAGGGCGCATCCTCGTAGACGTGGCGGATGAACATCTCCCACTGCTCCTTGAAGCCGTTGTCGTAGGTGGCGTTGTCCGGCAGCTTCTGCCAGTCGCCGTAGAAATCGTGCAGCCGCTTCTCGTCCGGATTCCACACCGGCCGGGGCGTCGCCTGCCGCGCCTGGATCATGCAGTCGGAGAGGCCGGCGACCGCCGAGCCGAGCGTGCCGTCGACCTGGAACGTGACGAGATCGTCGCGATAGACGCGCGTCACCCAGGACATGTTGATATGCGCGATGGCGCCACCTTTGAGCTGGAACGTCGCATAGGCGGAATCGTCGGCGGTCGCCTTGTACTTCTGGCCCTGCTCGTCATAGCGCTCGGGAATGTCGGTGTTGCCGATGCAGACCACGCTCTCGACTTCGCCGAAGAGGTTGTCGAGCACGTAGCGCCAGTGGCAGACCATGTCCAGAATGATGCCGCCGCCGTCCTCGTCGCGGTAATTCCAGGACGGCCGCTGCGCCTCCTGCCAGCCGCCTTCGAACACCCAATAGCCGAACTCGCCGCGCACCGAGAGGATGCGGCCGAAGAAGCCGGAATCGCGCAAGAAGGCGATCTTCTTCAGGCCGGGCAGGAACAGCTTGTCCTGCACCGTGCCGTGCTTGACACCCTTGGCATTGGCGAGCTTGACGACCGCGAGCGCCTCTTCGAAGTTCGTCGCGATCGGCTTCTCGCAATAGACGTGCTTGCCGGCATTGATGGCCTGGGTCAGAAGACCGGGCCGCGCCTGCGTAGTCGCCGCGTCGAAGAACATGGTGTCGTTCTTGTCGGCGAGCGCCGCATCGAGATCGGTGGTCCAGCGCGTGATGTTGAAGCGCTTGGCGAGCCCCTCGACCTTCTCGGCGCTGCGGCCGACCAGGATCGGATCCGGCATGATGCGGTCGCCGTTCTTCAAGCGGACGCCGCCCTGGTCGCGGATCGCGACGATCGAGCGGATCAGATGCTGGTTGAGCCCCATGCGGCCGGTGACGCCGTTCATGATGAGGCCGAGGCGTTGGGTGGTCATGCCGATTTCTCCCAGAGTGATTTTGGCTGTTCGAGCGGACGAAGCGCCGACCAGTCCGGGTGGACCGACGTCGCAAAGCCCGCAGCATGAAGCGATCCCGTCAGGAGATCGCCGTCGTCAATGGAGAGCCGAATGCCCTGCCCGGCATCGGCATAGAGATCGGGATGCGCGGTCGCGAAGGCCTGCGCTTCAGCGGCCGGCGTCTCACCAAAACCGTCGACATAGTGATGGCCGTTGCGCTCGGCATGTTCGAGGCAGAGCAGCGCGCCAAGCGCCAGATCCTGTTGCAGAGCGAGCCCGGGTTGACAGGTCAGATCTTCGCCCGTGACGAAACACTCCGCTCCCACTTCGTTCAGTTTGGCGATGCGAGTGAAGTTCACGATCGACTTGTAGATACCTTTGCAGGATTTCGACGAGATGCCGCTGTAGCCAAGCTTGTGGGCGGTCGGCCAGGCGTCATATGAATCGTCCGCCTCGTCGATGATGAAACCGCGACGACTCAGAGCGTGACCGAGCGGCGATTGACGCGTAACATCGCGCGGCATCGGCTGTTCGATATAGATCAGCTTGCGAAAGATCGGCTCCAGCGCGTTATCCCGCTCCAGCCGATTAACCAGTGTCGCGAGCGCCGTCAGGTCCGCATACTGCTCATTGCCATCAAGCGTCACCTTGTAATCATAAGGCAGCGTCGCCAGCTCCCGGCCGATACGGGTCAGCCGGGCGGCATCGACATCGGGATCGCCACCGAGCTTCAGCTTGAAATAGCGCGCGCCGGCATTTTCCTTCGGATCGGCCACGCCGCCATCGCCCTCGACCTTGTCGTCGAGGCCGACGGTGTGGCGGATCGCAACGCGTTCCGATCGGTGCTGATTGGCGAGGACAAGAAATCGCGCGATATCGCCGTCATTCAAATCAGGAGATAGCCGCGCATCGATGCCCGCGATATTGCCGGCCATCCCGTCGAAGAAGTTGGTCTCAACGCCGCGGAGCAATGCATCGAGGATCGCCTTGTCGATCTCTGCCGGGCCATAAGCCGCCGCCAGCGCCGGAATGTTCTTTTTCGCGCACGTCGCGATCTGGGCCCCGATACAGGAGGCATGCAGATCGAACGCCGTCTGGAATCCAGTCCGCGCCAGATAAAGCCCGCGTGCAATCTCCAGCGAACGGCGCAGGCCGTCGACCGTCTGCGCCGGAGACAGCTCCGGCCGCTTGTCGAACCATTTTGGCACCAGCAACTCGGCACTGGCGCCAACCGCGGTACCCTTCCCCTCGACCTCGATCTCGACCCGCACGAACAGCTGTGGTGTCGCATTGATCGTGATCGCGCCAAAGCGGAACGGCCGCGCGAAATGCACGGGGCGTTCAAAGAAGGCGATGTCTCGCAGCTTCAGGCGTGGCGCCATGGTGCTCAGTCCAGCGAGCCTTGTGAGAAGAAATGCTTGCGTATGCGCTGCACCAGCTCGGTGAAGACCGGATCGGCCATCACGTCGAGCGAGCGCGGGCGCGGCAGCGGCACCTCGTAGATCGCGGCCACCGCGCCGGGCCGCTCGGTCATGACCAGCACGCGGTCGGCGAGGAACACGGCCTCCGGAATCGAATGCGTGATCAGGAGCACCGTCTTCCTGGTCTCGCGCTGGATCCGCATCAGTTCGACATTCATGCGCTCGCGCGTCAGCGCGTCGAGCGCGCCGAACGGCTCGTCCATCAGCATGATCCTGGGATCGTGCACCAGCGCGCGGCAGATCGAGGCGCGCTGCTGCATGCCGCCGGAGAGCTGCCAGGGCAGCTTCTTCTCGAAACCCTCGAGCCCGACCAGCTTCAACAGCGCCTTGGCGCGGGCGAGATATTTGTCCCGCGGCAGGCGCTTCATGTCGATCGGCAGCATCACGTTGGACAGGATGTTGCGCCAGGGCAGCAGCAGCGCGTTCTGGAACACGATGCCGACATTGCCGTGCGGCGTCGTCACCTTCTCGCCCTCGACCAGGATCTCGCCCGACGTCGGCGGCAGCAATCCCGAGATCAGCTTGAGCAGCGTGGACTTGCCGCAGCCGCTTGGGCCGACCACGACGAAGAACTCGCCGTCGTTGATGTGGAAGTCGAGCGGCCGCAGCGACGGCACGTCGCCGTCGCGCGTCCGGTAGGTCTTCGACACGCCGGACAGCTTGATGCCCGACGCTTCGCCCGCAGCGCGGTCGCTCACCAGTCTCAGATGCGCGGCCGGCTGCACGGCGTCACTGGATACAGCGGCTTGCTTCACGTGCCACTCTTCGGCAGATAGTCGTTGGTGTAGAAGGCCTTCGGGCTCTCCTTGGCCTTGGCGTCGAGCCCGCCATATTCGACCATCAGATTGACGCTGTCGGTCATGTTCTGGTCGGTGACCTGGAACGGCCGCTTGCTCTTGGTCTCCCCCGTCCGGTAGAGCGGAATGGTCAGCTCAAAGCCCTGCGTCAGCGTGTCGATCTTGCCGCCCTTCGGGTTGGCATCGAGGATCGACTGCGCCGCCGCCTTCGGCTCCTTCTCCGCGGCCTCGACCGCCTTGGTCGTCGCCGACATGAAGCGGCGGACGAGATCGGCATTGGCCTTCACATAGTCGGAGTTGGCGATGATGCCGGAGGAGACCATGTTGATGCCGTAGTCGGCGAACTTGATCGGATAGACGTCCTTGCCGGTGGCGTCCTTGATCTTCATCGACTGGTCCATGACGTAGCCGAGCAGCAAATCAGCCTGGCCGTTGATGACGGCGTTGAGCTTGGTCTGGCCGTCGCCGGCAACGGTGGTGAAGTCGCTCTCCTTCAGGCCGGTCTTCTTCAGGAACAGCGGCCAGATCTGGGTCATGGAGTCCGCCGGCGTGATCGCCACCGTCTTGCCCTTGATGTCTTCCGGCTTCCTGATGTTCTTGTCGGCAAAACCCATTGCGGACATCGGGCTGGTCTGGAGCAGCACGCCGGTCGCGATCACGGGCGCGCCCTTGATCGCGGCGCGCATCATGGTGGGAACGTCGACATAACCGAAATCGGCGGTCTTGGCGGCGACGGCCTGCGTGGTCGCAGCCGAACCGCGGCCTTCCTGGATCTCGAGGTCGATGCCTTCTGCAGCATAAATGCCCTTGGCCTTGCCGTAATAGAACGGCGCGTGCTCGCCATAGACGTACCAGTTCAGCATCAGCACGACCTTGTCGGCCGCCTGCACCGGCACGGCTGCGAACACCATCAGCACCACTGATGCAGCCCCTATCCACCGCTTCATCGTCACTCTCCCTTGTCGTTATGTTTCGGCCGTCGGTGGCCGTTCTTCACTTACGATGCGAAAATGATGTCCTCGCGCTGGCTGACATGCCAGGGAATGACCAGCTTCTCGATGCGGTCGACGATCCAGAACAGGATCACGCCGAGCAGCGCCAGGATCACCAGCGCCGCGAACATCGTCGGCAGATCAAAAGTTCCGATCGAGCGCTGCATCACATAGCCGATGCCGGAATTGGAGCCCACGAACTCGCCGACGACGGCGCCAACCACGGCGAGCGTCACCGAGACCTTGAGGCCGGAGAAGATCGCGGGCAGCGCGTGCGGCAGGTTCACCGCGCAAAACACCTGGAAGCGACTGCCCTGCATAGCGCGGGCGAGATCGACCATGTCGGGGTCGACCGATTTGAAGCCCTGCACCGCCGACACCACCACCGGGAAGAAGCCGAGCAGGAATGCGGAAATGACTTTGGGAATGATGCCGAAGCCGAACCAGACCACGAACAGCGGCGCGATCGCGATCTTCGGCACGGATTGGGAGAATACCAGCAGCGGATAGACGTAGCTCTCCACCGTCTTCGATCCCGCGATCAGCATCGCGACGGGAATGCCGAACAGTGCGGAGAGCATAAAGCCGCAGACGGTCGCATAGGTCGTCGGCCAGCATTGGCGCAGCAGTTCCGGCCAGTCGGTCCACAGGACTGCGACGACATCGGCGGGCGCCGGAATCTGGTAGGCGGGGATCCTGAACAGCCGGATCGCGAGATCCCAGGCGACCACGATGAAAACCAGGAACAGAAGCGGCCGCACCCAGGCCGCATTCAGCATCTTGGACACCGCACTCTGCGGCTTCAACTCAGCCACGTCTCACTCCCGGCATTCTTCTTCGTTGGGGGAGAAATTAACCCGTTGGATAAATACTGTCCAGCGGTTTCCCTGTGACGTTTTGCGCGGGGGTTCCGGGCCGTTCAGTGTCATCCCGGCCTTCGCCGGGACGACGGCGGAGAGGCATATCGCGTCAACAAAGCTACGAATTCGCGCGCTACACCGTCTGCGCGACCGCAGCGCGCGACTTCGGCGCCTTGACGATCTCCAGCAGTGCCGCCGACCGCCCCGTCAGCGCAGCAAGCACGAGACCCGCCATGTGCGCGAGCCGCTCGTCCTTGGCGTCCTTGGCCAGCAGATCGCGGCCGAAGATCACGCTCAGGGTCGCCGAGTTCGAGAGATAGAAGAAGCTGAGCGCCGCGATCGAGATGTAGAGCTGCACCGGATCGACCGCGACCTGGAAGTCGCCGCTGTCGACACCGCGCCGCACCACGGTGCGGATCATCTCGACGAAGGGCGAGTGCATCGACTTGACCTTGGTCGAGCGCTTCAAATGTTTTGCGCGCGCGAGGTTCTCGGTCTGGAGCAGAGACAGGAATTCGGGATTGCGCAGAAAGTAACTCCAGGTGAACTCGATCAGGCGCTTGATCGCCTCGGGCGGAGCGAGATGCTCGAGATCGAGCCCTCGCTCCTCGCTGCGGATCTTGTCATAGGCGCCTTCGAGCACCGCGAGATAAAGCTCGTCCTTGTTGCCGACGTGGTAGTAGAGCATGCGCTTGTTGGCGCCGGCCTTGGCTGCGATGCGGTCGACGCGTGCGCCCGCGAGCCCATGAGCGGAAAACTCCTGCTTGGCGGCTTCGAGAATGCGCAGCCGCATCCCCTCGGGATCGCGCTGCCATTTCAGAGTTCGCTTTGCCTTCGCCTTCGCCAAACCGGTCGCTCGCTGTTACTCGTCGAAATCGGGTTTATCATGCACGCGGCGCGCCGCATAGTTTCGTCATTGCGAGCGCAGCGAAGCAATCCAGACTGCCACCCGGAGACAGCCTGGATTGCTTCGTCGCATCAGCGCAAAATTGCTACGCAATTTTGTCGCGAGCTCCTCGCAATGACGAGTGGAGAGACCGGCGCCTAGTCCACCGGCTTCGGCGAGCGCTCCAGCAGCACCGTCTGGATCCCGCAGGTGCCGTTCCGCACCGTCATGATCCGCGTGCCCGGCTTGCGGCCGTTGCGCACTTCGGTGACGTCGAGGCCGGCAGCGATGAGGCGGGCGCGCGTGGCGTCGATGTCGGCGACCCGCCAGCTCAGACCCCAAAGGCGGTCATGCAGGGGATCGCCGCCCGCAACGGGGCGGCGCACAACTTCGACGACGAGATCGCCGCAGCGGAAGAACATCAGCTGACCCCAATCCTGATGCGAGCGGTCGAGCGCCAGATCAAGCCCGAGCCGCGCACCGTACAGGGCTGCGGCGCGATCGGAATCCTCGGTCGTGATCACGACATGGTCGAGCGCGTCGATCGGGGCGGCGTCGGTCGCAACCGACTTCGGGCGCTCCTCGGCAAGCTCGAGGAAAAACATGCGCACGCCGCGCGTGAACTCGGTGGCGGCCCGTGTGCGCTTCCAGTGCAGGACCGCGCTTGTCTCGGCGTCGCTGCTCTCGACCACGGCGACCGGATCCGGGTTCAGCGCCACCCGATCCAGCCGCCGGTGCATCTTGCCCATATCTGCGACACGAAAGCACAGGCTGGCGAGCACGCCCTCCTGGTCGTCGAGCAGCGCACGCATGCGATCGGCTGTCGCGGTAAAGCCGCTCGGCGCCATCAATTCGATGGTCATGTTCGCAAGGGTGAACAGCACCCGGTCGGCGCCCTCGCCGGAATTCTGCCAGGACGGCGCGCGCCCCAACAGCGTCTGATAGGCCGCCTTGGCCGCACCGATATCCCTGACCAGAACGACGACGTGATCGAGGCCGGTGATCATGTTTTTCCCTTTTGATCGACCTGGAACCATGGGCCGAAAATCGGCACTTGCCTGGGCTTGGCATTGCCCTGTCATGGTCGTATTCCGGCCCCATGCCGACCTCAAGCGCTATGGCCATGGCATTGCGAATATTTTTGGCGTTTCTCCCGCGGAAGCGGTGCTAAGGTAAGCGGCCGGCCGGGACCACCCAGCGCATCACGGACAACCAATGCAGGCTCTCTTTATCGGACAGACCTATATCGACGTCGTCTTCATCACCGACCACATGCCGACCGGCGACGAGAAGCACGTGGCCTCGGACTACGCAGTCTCTTTCGGCGGCAATGCGGTCACGGCGGCGTTCTGCTGCGCCAAGCTCGGCATCGTGCCCGATCTCATCGCGACCGCGGCCAATGACTGGCTGGGGCGCATGTTCCAGGACATGTGCGCGAAATATGCGATCTCGCTGCATGGGCGGAAGGTGAACCAGTCCTCGCTGTCCTTCATCATGCCCAAGGACGGCAAGCGCGCCATCGTCCGCTGCCGCGACGACGAGCACATCCATCCGTTCCCGATGCTCAATCTCGGCGGTTGCCGCGCGCTGCATGTCGACGGCCACCAGCCCGATGCCGCGATCCACTATGCCAAGGTGTGCCGCGAGGCCGGCATTTTGACCTCGCTCGACGGCGGTGGCCTGCGCACCAACACGCATGAGTTGCTGGAATTCATCGACGTCGCCATCGTCGCCGAACGCCTGTGCGAGCAGATGGATCTGACGCCGGAGAAGATGCTGGACTATCTCAAGAGCCGTGGCTGCAAGATCGGCGGCATCACCATGGGTGAGAAGGGCCTACTCTGGTACAACGAGACCGGCACGGTCGAGACCATGCCGGCGTTGCCGATCCCGCGCGAGCGCGTGATCGACACCAACGGCGCCGGCGACGTGTTCCACGGCGCCTATGTCTATTCCTACCTCGCCCATCCCGGCAAAAGCTGGCGCGAGCATTTTGATTTTGCGCGGGCTGCCTCGACGTTCAAGATCCAGCGGCTTGGTAACGAGGCGGGACTTCCGACCCTTGTGGACATCGCCAAAGTCAGGCACGAGTTCGAGATCAGGGTCTAGGCTTCGCAGAGGTTATTATGGGGCGCGTCTTCGTCGCCGGCAGCATCAACATGGATGTGGTGGCGACCGCCGATCGCCACCCCAGGGTCGGCGAGACCGTCGCCGGCAAGCAGGTGCTGTATTTTCCGGGCGGCAAGGGCGCCAACCAGGCTGTCGCAGCGTCGCGGCTGGGCGCGAAGACCACGCTGATCGGGCGGTTGGGCAAGGATTCGTTCGGGGCGGAGCTGAGGACGTTCCTCACCGCTCAGGGCATCGATCCCGGCTCAATCAAGGAGACGCCCGAGACTCACACCGGCACCGCGATCATCACGGTCGCGGCCTCCGACAACACGATCGTCGTCATCCCCGGCAGCAATGCGCTGGTCAGCGCGGACGACGTCGCCGACGCGCCGCTGGCGAAGGGCGACGTCGCGGTCAGCCAGTTCGAGATTCCGCTGCCGACGATTGCAGCGTTCTTTCAGCGGGCCCGCAACGCTGGCGCCACGACGCTGCTCAATCCGGCGCCGGCGCAGAAAATGTCCGGCGAGTTGCTCGCGCTCGTCGACATCCTCGTGCTGAACGAGACCGAGCTCGGTTTCCTCGCCGACGTGGAGCTGTCTGACAGCGACGAGGCCGCCCGGATCATCGACGTGGCGCGGCGGCTTCAGGTACGCGAGGACCAGACGATCTGCGTCACGCTCGGCAAGCGCGGCGTGCTCGCGCTCGCCGGCCGCGAGGAATTTTCGGTGTCCGGACGCGTGGTGAAGGCGGTCGACACGACAGGGGCCGGCGATTGTTTCGTGGGCGCGCTCGCGGCGCAGCTGGCCGAGGGCGTAGCGTTGCGCACAGCACTCGCCTTCGCCAACGCCGCCGCCTCGATCAGCGTGCAGCGGATGGGGGCCGGGCCGTCGATGCCGACGGCGGCGGAAGTTGCCGCCGTCATCAAGGCTGGCTGATGCCGTTCTAACCTCGCCCCGCTTGCGGGGGAGAGGTCGGATTGCGAAGCAATCCGGGTGATGGGGTAGAGGTCTCGCGATCATCTCATTTGCGGAGATGGCCCCTCACCCCAACCCTCTCAGCGCGAGCGAAGCTCGGAGAGGAAGAAGAAGATCACGCCAGCGCGCCCTTCAAATCAAAGCTCTCATCCGCGGCCTGCTCCGGCGTGATCGAGCGGTCCATGGCCTGCAATCTGCGCCCGAACATGTGATCGCCGGCGCGGTTGATCGACTCGATGCCGAGCAGCTTCTCGCCCTTGTAGCAGAACGCCGAGAACGCCTTCCTGGCGGGATCGCCGCGCAGCACAACGCGGTCGTAGCCGGTGGTCAGGCCTGCGATCTGGAGCTTGTCGTCGCCCTGGTCGCTCCAGAACCAGGGATGACCGTCATAGACCTTCCTGTCGCCGGTCAGCCGCGCCGCGAGGCAGCGGGCGTGATCGGTGGCGTTCTGCACCGATTCCAGCCGCAGCGAGCTGCCGAAGCGCGGGCTTGCGAACAGCGCGCAATCGCCGACCGCCGAGATATCGGGATCGGCCGTCGAGAGATATTCATCGACGATGATGCCGGCGGCGACCGGCAATCCGGCCTCTGCCGCGAGCTCAATGTTCGGCAGCACGCCGACACCGACCACGACGAGATCGGCGGGCAGATGCCGGCCGTCGCTCAAGGAGACGCCGGTGACCTTGCCGCCCTCGGCCTCGATGGAGGTTGCCTGCACACCGAGATGAATGCGGATGCCCGCCTCGCGATGCCGCGCCTGAAAATAGTCCGAGACCTCCGCGGTCACCGCGCGCGCCATCACGCGCGGGGCAAGCTCGAGCACGTCGACCTCGAGTCCCTTGATCCGCGCGGTGGACGCGAATTCGAGGCCGATGAAGCCGGCGCCGATGACCACGACGCGCGTCTTCGACGGCATGATCTTTCGCAGCGCCTCGCTCTCGTCGAGGATGCGAAGATATTTCACGTCGGGCAGATTGGCGTTGGGCAGATCGAGCAGCCGGTTGCGCGCGCCCGTCGCCAGCACAAGGTGGCCGTAGGCAAGCGTCTCGCCCGACGCGAGCAGGACCTTGCGCCCGGCGCGGTCGATCGACACCGCGCGGCCCGCGATCAGCTCGATCTTCTGGTCCTGGTAGAATTTCTCCGGCCGGAACATCAGGCTCTCCGGCCCGGCGGAACCCTTGATGTAGGCCTTGGACAAAGGCGGCCGCTGATACGGCAGATGCGCCTCGTCATTGATCAAGCAGACGCGCCCGGAAAAACCGGCCTGGCGCAGCGATGCCGCGGCCTGGTAGCCGCCATGGCCGGCACCGATAATGATCACCGCACCATCCGTCATTGGAACAGCCCGACTTTCTGGACACAGGTGTACCCCACGTCGTCCCCTCTCTTGCTGATTTGGCTTGTCAGCCTCGTCGATTGAGGAGCCGGCGCTCGTGTCCGTCCCTAAACGATGGCCGGCCTATTTGAGCCTATCATTCCGGCTTTCGCAAGGGTGGACTGCGGGGATTGTCTCCCCTCGCCTTCTGCGATTTAGTTGCAGCAATGACCTCTTGCCGGGGATTTTCCAATGACCGCTCCTGTCTCCCAACCCGACGATCCCGCCCTGCTGCGGATCGACGGCCCGATCGCAACCATCACCCTCAACCGCCCCGCCGCGTTCAACTCGATCAACCTTGCGATCGCGCAAAAGCTCGAACAGCTGGCGGCCTATATCGAAGGCGATGACGCGATCACGGTCGTGGTGATCGAGGGCGAAGGCCGCGCCTTCTCGGCCGGCGGCGATTTGCAGACGATCGGTGCTGCGGCTGAGGCCAACACGGTGACGCCGGTCGTAGGCCAATTGCTGAAGCATTATCACGCCTTCATCGAGACGATCCGGCGGATGCCTAAGCTGTCGCTGTCCAGCGTCCACGGTTCGGCCGCCGGCGCCGGCATGGGCCTCGCCTTCGTCACCGATCTCTGCATCGCCGCGGAGGACGCCAAATTCACGCCGGCCTATGCCAAGATCGGCGTCTCGCCGGACGGCGGCTCTACGGTCGGCATCGTCGGTACGGTCGGCTCCCGCCGCGCGCTCCAGATCTTCCTGTCCGAGGACAATTTCACCGCGCAGCAGGCGTATGAATGGGGCCTGGTCGCCAGGATCGTCCCCGCGACCGAATTGAAGGCGGCGACACGACAACTCGCCGAGCGCCTCGCGCAGAACGCGCCGGCCGCAATCGCCGGCACCAAGTCGCTGGTCTGCCAGGCCGCCTCTACGCCGGTGAAGCAGCAGCTCGATGCCGAGGAGCACAAGATCATCATGGCGATGAACACGGAGGAGTTTCGCGTCGCCGTGAAGAAATTCACGAGCAAGGGCAAGTGAGCCGGCCTGCGCCATCGCGCTCGTTCTGCGGACTGCGTCACGGCGCGACCGACTGGAACCGTCAGGGTCTATTCCAGGGACGAACGGACAACCCGCTGAACGAGGATGGTCTCCGGCAAGCGCACGAGGCTGCCGGCATGTTGCGCGGTATCGGCATCAGCCGCATCGTCGCAAGCCCCCTGGTGCGCGCGGCGAAAACGGCCGAGATCATCGCGAACGCGATCTCGGTGCCGCTCACGATCGACGACGGCATCATCGAGTTCGATTTCGGAAGCTTTGAGGGCCTCCCCGTCCGCGACCTCATGATCAAGCACGGCGTCCAATCGGCGACCGGCCTCGTCTCGATCCTGCCCGCCGACGGCGAGAACTGGGACATCATGACCGAACGCTCGCTGCGCTGCGTCTCCGCTTGGCTCGACCGCTATCCCGGCGACGATCTGCTGTTCGTCTGCCATGACGCGGTGATGCAGGGCATGGCAAAATCGCTCTCGGGAAGCTACTTCAAGAACAGCCACGGCACGCCGTTTCGCTACATACGTGACGGAACCGACTGGCACGTCGAGCAAGTCGTCACTTAGGACAGATATAGCCCGTCCCCGCCGGCGATTTGAAGCAGCCGACCGATTCCGGCAGCACGTGCTGCGGCAGCCACAGCACCACGCTCGGGAAGTAGATCGCGAACGCGATGGTGGCGAAAAACACGACATAGATCGGCAATGCCGCGCGTAGCGCTTTTGCAAAGCTGACGCCGACGAATTTCGAGGCCATCAGCAGAACCAGCCCATAGGGCGGCGTGATCAGGCCGAAGGCGAGTGTGGCGATCAGCACCACGCCCATGTGCACGCCGTTGATGTCGCCGGCTTCCGTCAGCGTATTGACCAGCGGCATGAAGATGATGATGGTCGGCACCGGCTCGATGAAGTCGCCGACCACGGTAAAGAGCAGCACCATCAGCAGCATGATCAGATGCGGATCGTTGCCGGCGATCGAGGTGATCATTTCGGCGATGTAGCTGGCGCCGCGCAGGTAGGCGAGCATCCAGCCGAAAGCATTGGCGGCGCCGATCGTGATCAGCGGCAGGGAAAAGATCAGGCCGGCGAGGCAGAAGTCGTAGGGGATCTTCCTGATGTGTCCGCGGTTGAGCGCGGGGATCACGACAAGGATGATCCAGACTACCGCGACGACACCGGCTTCCGTCGGCGTGAACCAGCCGGTCAGGATGCCGCCGAGCAGGATGACGGGGATCATCAGCGGTAGCGCTGCGTCTCCGGCGGCGAACACCATCTGCCGCAGCGGCGCGCGCGGCTTGCGCAGGCCCGATGGGCCGAAGAAATAGCAGTAGATCATCAAGCCGAAGCCGATCATCAGGCCGGGCACCACGCCTGCCATGAACAGGCCGGCGATCGAGACATTACCGACGGCGCCATAGACCACCGCGGTGATGCTCGGCGGCACCAGCGCCGCAATCGTCGAGGCAGAGGCGATGATCGCGGCGATGAAGGCGGGCTCGTAGCCCTCGCGCTTCATCGGGCCGCCCAGCGCCCGGCTCATCACGGCGACGTCCGCGGTGGTCGAGCCCGACATCTCCGAGAAGAACATGCTGAAGACGACCACGACCTGCGACAGCCCGCCCCTGATATGTCCGACCAGCGACACCGAGAGGTTTGCTATTCGCACCACCACATTGGCCGAGCTCATGAGCTCGCCGACCAGCAGGAAGAACGGGATCGCCAGCAGCGCCTCGGAATCCACGCCGTCAAAAATCTTCTGGATGATCGCGGCGAGCGACACGTCGGACAGGATCGCGCCGATGAAGACGCCCGCCATCAGCGAGAACGGCACGGGCACGCCGAGATAGCCGAACGACAGGAAGCAGATCGACATCAACGCCAGGACAACAGGTGCGCTCACGGCTGCGCCCTCACCTGGGTTTCAGTCACGCCAGGCGCAGCGTCTTCGTCCGGCGGCTCGGGATGATCAAAGCCGTTGCGCAGGCCGTTGACGAGCTGCTCGATGGTGAACAGGCCGACCAGGATGCCCGACAGCGGAATGATGGCATAGAGCGAGGCGATCGGCGTGCCCGACGGCAGGCGGAAGCTGCCGAAGCCGCGCAAGATAATTCTGGTAGCCGTACCAGATCAGGCAGGAGGCGACGCCGAGCACGAGAACGCGGATGATCACCTCCACGATGATCCGCGGCGTGCCGTGCATCGCCTCGGAGATCGCGGTGAGATAGAGATGATCGTTGCGCCGGGTCGCCACGGCCGTCCCGATGAAGATCGCATAGATGAAGAACGTCGAGGTGACCTCCTGGAGCCACAGCCAGGGATGGCCGATGGTCCGCGTGACGATGTCGGCTGTCACCGACAGCGAGAAGCCGAAGCAGAGCACGCCACACAGGATCATCAGCGCGAGCTCTAGCCGGTCGAGCCAGCGCCATTTCAGGTGACGCTGGCGTTGCAACAGCAGCTTGTCGGCGATGGCCATTGCTACCCTCGTCGTCCCGGCGAAGGCCGGGACCCATAGCCCCAGCTGCTCATTGTGTTAGCGAGTTGACAGCCATCCTGCCCAAAGCGCCGCCGCGGAGTATGGGTCCCGGCCCCCGTGCGCAATTGCGCATAGGTGTGGTCTTTCAGGAGGTTGTCCATCTGGTCTGAACCGAGGAAGCTGAGGTTGCGAAGCTTCAGTGTTCCAAGGAGAGACCAGATGAACACCCATAAGAATGCGCCTCTGACGCCCAAAGGTCGAGAGGCGATGGTCCGAAGCGTGGTGGAGGGTGGGCTGAGCAAAGCGGACGCGGCCTACCAGTTCAACACGACGCCGAAGACCGTCGCCAAATGGGTCAAGCGGTTCCGCGCAGAAGGTGTGGAAGGATTGCGGGATCGCTCCTCCAGACCCCATTCATTGCCAAGCCAAACTCCGCCAGCCACGTGCACGGCCATCGAGACGTTGCGCCGGCAGCGCCACACCGGCAAGCAAATCGCGGTCGAGGTCGAGGTATCACCGGCCTCTGTTAGCCGTGTCCTGCGCCGCTTGGGACTAAACCGGATACGCGATCTGGAGCCGGCCGAGCCGGAACGCCGCTATGAGCGCGAGAACCCAGGCGAGATCATTCACATCGACATCAAAAAGCTCGGGCGTTTCGAGCGTGTCGGCCACCGCATCACCGGCGATCGGACTGGTCCGAACAAGAGCCGCGGCGCCGGCTGGGATTTCGTCCACGTCTGCATTGACGACCATTCCCGCGTCGCCTTCTCCGAGATCAAGCCCGACGAGACAGCGAACAGCGCTGTTCCCTTTCTCAAGGCGGCTGTGGCTTATTACAAGAGCCTCGGCGTCACCGTCACGCGCGTTATGACCGACAATGGAAGCTGCTACCAGGCATTCGCCTTCCGCGACGCTTGCCGGGACTTGGGCATCAAGCACATCCGCACTAAGCCCTACACGCCCAGAACAAACGGAAAGGCCGAGCGCTTCATTCAGACCGCGCTTCGGGAGTGGGCTTACGCCCAAGCCTATCCAACATCAGAGCGGCGCGCCCAAGAGCTGCCGATCTGGCTGCACCAATACAACTGGCACCGACCCCACGGTGGTATAAAATCTCAAACGCCGATCAGCAGGCTCGGTTTGACCAAGGACAACCTCTTGAGGCTCCACAACTAGGCCGGGACGACGCGGAGAAACGCCTGCGCGGGCGACCTAGTTGATCGACCGGATCAGATCCTTGATCTTCTCGGCGTGCGGGCCGAGCTCCTTGGCGAGCTTGTCGAGATAGGGATCGGCGATCGCCGCAAAGCTTTTCTTGTCGACGTTGTCGACAATCTTGACGCCCATCTTCTTCAGCTTCTCGGCCGCGGCCCGCTCAAGCTCGAACGCCTTCGCCGGCTCCTTCGTGCTGACCTCGTTGGCTGCGGTCTGCACCCAGCCCTTCTGCTCGGCCGACAGGCTCTGCCAGAGCTTGTCGGAGACGAGCACCAGCGCGTTGTTGGCCTCGTGCTCGGTGATGTTCAGCACCGGCGCCACCTCGTAGTGCTTGTTGACAAGGTAGACGTTGATGCTGTTCTCGGCGACGTCGACCACGCCGGTCTGCAACGAGGTGTAGACGCTGCCGAACGGCATATGCACGGTCTGGGCGCCGTAGGCCGGGAACATGGTGTCCTCGGTCGCGGTCGCCTGCACGCGGATCTTCAGGCCCTTGATGTCGCCGACATTGTGGATCTCCTTCTTGGAGTACATGTGGCGCACGCCCTGCGAACCCGTGCCGATGACATGCAGGCCCTGCGTGGTCTCATCGACCATGGTCTTGAGCGCTTCGAACACGCGGGGGTCGGCCAGCCCCTTGATCACGTGGTTCTCGTCGCGGAACAGATAGTGCAGCGACATCACGCCCGCCTGCGGCGAGATCGTCGCGGTGTTGGCCGAGGAGACAATCGAGAATTCGACGTCGCCGGCTTTCACGAGCTGGAGCACCTGCGGCTCCTGCCCGAGCTGCGCGCCGGGATACTGGTCGATGATCATGGTGCCTTTGCTCAATTCCTTGAGCTTGTCGGCAAAGAGGTCGCCCGCGATGGAATAGCCGGTGTTGCGGGGCTGGTCATAGGCGAAGCGATAATGCTTCACCTCCTGCGCCGAAGCGCCCGTGACGAAGAGAACAGCGGCCGTTGCCGCCAGCCCAAGCATGGATCGTGCAATCATCGTTTCCCCCTGTTTTTATCGCCCGCCGCTTGTGCGGTCTGAGCGTTCGTTCGAAGTCGTCAGTCAGTCTTTGGTCCAGTCCTCTGCATGAAGTCGAAGTCACAGCCCTCGTCGGCCTGCAAGATGGTCTTGTCGAATAGCCAGGCGTAGCCTCGCTTGGCCTCGTCCGGCGCAGCTGCCGGCCTCAGGGCGGCGCGTCGACGCTCCAGCTCGGCCGCATCGACCAGCAATTCGATGCTGCGCCTGGCAACATCCAGCTGGATCTTGTCGCCGTTCCTCACCAGCGCCAGCGGGCCGCCGACGGCTGACTCAGGCGTGATGTGCAGCACGATGGTGCCGAACGCGGTGCCGCTCATGCGGGCGTCCGAAATGCGCACCATGTCCTTGGTACCGTTGCGCGCGAGCTTTTTCGGAATCGGCAGATAGCCCGCCTCGGGCATGCCCGGCGCGCCCTTGGGGCCGGCATTGCGCAGCACCAGCACGTCATCGGCGGTGACGTCGAGATCGGGATCGTCGACCCGCAAGGTCATGTCCTCGACGGATTCGAACACCACCGCGCGCCCCGTATGCTGCAACAGTTCCGGGCTCGCGGCGGATTGCTTGATCACCGCGCCGCGCGGCGCGAGGTTACCATGCAGGACGGCGAGGCCGCCTTCCTTCTTGATCGGGTTGTCGCGCGGGCGGATCGCGTCCTGGCCGGGCACGTCCTCCGCATTCGCCACGACGTCGCGCAGCGTTTGGCCCGCGATCGTCTTGGCATCGAGATCGACGAGATCGCCAAGCTGCGCCAGCAATTTCGGCACGCCGCCGGCGTGATGGAAGTGCTCCATGTAGTGCTCGCCCGAGGGCTTCAGATCGACCAGCACCGGCACCTCGCGGCCGATCCGGTCGAACACCTCGAGATCGAGCCGGTGCGGCGAGCGATGCGCCATCGCGGTCAGATGGATCAGGCCGTTGGTCGAGCCGCCGATCGCCTGGAGCACGACCTGCGCATTCTTGAAAGAAGCCGGCGTCAGCACTTCACTCGGCTTCGGGCCCTTGGCCTTGGCCATCTCGGCCGCAACCCGGCCGCTCGCCTCCGCGAGACGGAAACGCTCGGCATGCGGCGCCGGAATGGTCGCGCTCATCGGCAGCGACAGGCCCATGGCTTCGATCATGCAGGCCATGGTCGAGGCCGTGCCCATCACCATGCAGGTGCCGACCGACGGCGCGAGGCGGCCGTTCACCGCCTCGATCTCAACGTCGTCGATCTCGCCGGCGCGATACTTGCCCCACAGCCGGCGGCAGTCGGTGCAGGCGCCGAGCACCTCGCCCTTGTGATGGCCGACAACCATCGGTCCCACGGGGATGACCACGGTCGGCAGATCGGCGCTGATTGCGGCCATGACTTGCGCCGGCAGCGTCTTGTCGCAGCCGCCGATCACGATCACCGAATCCATCGGCTGTGCCCGGATCATCTCCTCGGTGTCCATCGCCATCAGATTGCGCAGATACATCGAGGTCGGATGCGCAAAGCTCTCGGCGATCGAAATGGTCGGGAACACGAACGGCATCGCGCCCGACAGCATCACGCCGCGCTTCGCGGCCTCGATGATCTGCGGCACGTTGCCGTGACAGGGATTGTAATCGCTATAGGTGTTGGTGATGCCGACGATCGGGCGCTCCAGCGCGTCGTCGGAATAGCCCATGGCCTTGATGAACGCCTTGCGCAGGAACAGCGAGAAGCCGGCATCGCCATAGCTCGTCAGTCCCTTGCGCAACCCACTCGTCATCATGCCACTCCAATCACCTTGCCATTGTCGTACAGGCTGCCCCTTGATTGTCAATAACGCAGCTACTTGAGGAGGCTATTTCAGCCCCTCTCCCCACCTTCGGACACATATTATTGACAATCCGAGCGGCCCCTGCTCCACAGGAGGCACCGGCCCCAAACCGGAGGCTGAGGGATGCCCGACATTCACACCGCAGACGCGATGCCAGTCCGGCGCGACGATCCGGACGACGTCGTCGCGCGGCTTGAGGAGGACATCATCTTCGGCCGCCTTCCGCCGGGCGCGCGTCTGACCGAAGACGCGCTGATGTCGCGCTACGGCACCTCCAGACACTTCGTGCGCCAGGCGCTGGTGGACGCCGAGCGGCGTGGCATCGTCCGCCGCGAAAAAAATGTCGGCGCCACCGTGCGGTTCTACTCGGCTGAAGAAGTCCGGCAGATCTACGAGGTGCGGGAGATGCTGACGCGGCAAGCCGCGCTGATGATCCCCCTGCCCGCGCCGCAAGACCTGATCGACGAGTTGACCGCGTTGCAACGACAGTATTGCGCCAAGGCAGATTTGCGCGACCTCCGCGGCATTCACGAGGCCAACGACGCCTTCCACGTCGCGCTGTTCGCGGCATGCGGCAATCCCTATCTGGTGCGCTCGCTCCAGGACTATATGGGCCTGACGCTGCCAATGCGCGCCAAGAACCTCGCCGACCGCGACGGGCTGGCGCAGTCGCGGCGCCAGCACGAGCTGATGATCGAGCTGCTGAAGGGCCGCGACAGTTGGGCACTGGCGCAGCTCTGCGTCGACCACATGCAGTTCAGCAAGTCGGATTATCTGGCGCGGATCGCGAGCGATGACATTGGACGTTAGACGCCAAGTCGCGTTGCGAGCGGCGAGTCGTTGCGAGTCCGCCTCTCACTGTCCTCGCGGAGGCAGCCCCTCTCCCCGTAAGAACGGGGCGAGGGAGCGCATCCGCGTCGCGGCGAGAGCGATCAACAGGACTACCGCTTATTCCAATCGATGACCCGGCTCTTGTCGCCGTCGAACTCGTTGCTGCAGAACGCGCCGCCCTGAAAATGGTCGCCGATCGGATCGGGCTTCAGCTTGGCCTGCTCCGCCATCGCGTGCGCGACATGATCCTCGGAGCGGCCGGTCGGGCGGTAGCCGAAATCGTAGGCGCGGTGATTGTCCCACCAGGCGCGCTCGTTGAGCGAGACGCCGTAGAACACCTCGAAATGAATGTCGGGATGCTCGAGCCCGATCTGGCAGAGCTGCACCAGGTCTTCCGGCTTCAGCCAGATCGAGATCCGGCGAAGGTCCAGCGGCACGTCACCAAAATTGCCGATGCGGAGGCAAGTTACTTTCAGGCCGTGCTTATCGGCATAGAGCGCGCCGAGTGCTTCGCCGAACACCTTGCTGACGCCATAGCGGCCGTCCGGGCGCGCGGTGACGTCGGTATCGATCCTGCGGTGGCGCGGATAGAATCCGACGGCATGGTTCGAGGACGCGAACACCACGCGCTTGACACCCTTGCGATACGCGGCCTCGAACAGATTATAGCCGCCGATGATGTTGGCCTGGAGAATGTCGTCCCACGGGCCCTCGACCGAATAGCCGCCGAAATGGATGATGCCGTCGACGCCGTCGCAGATCGCCTCGCACTGCGCGAGGTCGGACAGGTCCGCCGCCTTGAACTGCTCGTTCGCCCCGAGATCGGCGGGCGGGCGGATGTCAGAGAGCAGCAGGTCCGGATAAATCGGCGGCAACAGTTTCCGCAGGCGCGTTCCAATTCCGCCCGAAGCTCCCGTCATCAAGATGCGCGGCATGTCTTTCCTCGTATTTGGCGACCGATTTGCGGTCATAGGTCTCTAATGATAGCAGACTTGGTGAGAGGGAACGTAACAACGAGAATTGCACATGAACGATGCATCGTCCCAAAATCAAGCCTGGCGGCCAGCGACCTATTACCCCGATCCGGCGATAAAAGCACTGGACCCCCGCTTCGAAAAATACTGGTTGAAACTTTCGGCCGTCGAGCGGCTGGCAACCGGCCTGCGCTGGGCCGAGGGGCCGGTCTGGTTCGGCGACGGGCGGTATCTGCTCTGCAGCGACATCCCGAACAAGCGCATCATCAAATGGGAGGAAGAGACCGGCGCGGTCGCGATTTTCCGAAAGCCCTCCAATTTCGCCAACGGCAACACCCGCGACCGGCAGGGCCGGCTTGTCACCTGCGAGCATGGCGGCCGGCGCGTGACCCGCACCGAATATGACGGCGAGATCACCGTGCTGATGGACGCCTACGGCGGCAAGCGGCTGAACTCGCCGAACGACGTCGTGGTCAAGTCCGACGGATCGATCTGGTTCACCGATCCCACCTTCGGCCTGCTCGGCAATTACGAGGGCTACAAGGCCGAGTCCGAGATCGAGCCGAACGTCTACCGGTTCGATCCCGTGACCCGCAAGGCGACCATCGTCGCCGAGGGCGTGCTGGGCCCGAACGGGCTGTGCTTCTCGCCGGACGAGAAGATCCTCTATGTCGTGGAATCGCGCGGCGTGCCGAACCGAAGATCCTCGCCTATGAGTCTCAGCGGACGGCACAACCATCTCCAACAAGCGCGTCCACATCGATGCAGGCCCGGGCACGCCCGACGGCATGCGCTGCGACATCGACGGCAACCTCTGGTGCGGCTGGGGCATGGGCGATCCCGAGCTCGACGGCGTCGTGGTGTTCGCGCCCGACGGCGTCATGATAGGCCGCATCGCGCTGCCCGAGCGCTGCGCCAATCTCTGCTTCGGCGGTGTCAAGCGCAACCGCCTGTTCATGGCGGCGAGCCAGTCGGTCTACGCGTTGTATGTGAACACGCAGGGCGCGGTCGGGGGGTAGACTCTCCGCCGTCGGCGCCTCTTGTCATTGCGAGCGACGCGAAGCAATCCAGAATCTCTCAACAGCAGGGGCCCGGATTGCTTCGTCGCTTCGCTCCTCGCAATGACGACAGACAAACAAAAACGCCGGAGCGGTTTTCCCGCTCCGGCGTCATGTTTAGTCAGGCGATGAAGCTTACGCCGCGTTGAAGCCGGCGACAGCCTTCACCTCGAGGAAATCCTCGAGTCCGTACTTGCCCCACTCGCGGCCGTTGCCCGACTGCTTGTAGCCGCCGAACGGCGCGGTGCGGTCGTTCGGCACGCCCTGGAGGTTGACGTTGCCGGCGCGGATCTGCCGACCGACGCGCTTGGCGTTCTCCACCGTGTCGGCCGTGACGTAGCCGGCGAGCCCATAGGGCGTGTCGTTGGCGATGTGCACGGCTTCAGCTTCGTCCTTGGCGCCGATGATGGTCAGCACCGGTCCGAAGATTTCTTCACGGGCGATCGTCATGTCGGGGGTGACGTCGGCGAAGATGGTCGGACGGACATAGAAGCCCTTGTTGACACCCTCGGGCAGGCCCGGGCCGCCGGCGACGAGCGTTGCGCCCTCGTCGATGCCCTTCTTGATGAGGCCCTGGATCTTGTCCCATTGGCCGCGGTTGACGACCGGGCCGATGGTGGTGCCTTCGGCGCGCGGATCACCCGCCTTGGTCTTGTCGGCCACCGCCTTCGCGATAGCGGCCACTTCCTTCATCTTCGACAGCGGCACGATCATGCGCGAGGGCGCGTTGCAGGACTGGCCGGAGTTGTTGAACATGTGCATCACGCCGCCGGTCACCGCCTTCTGCAGGTCGGCGCCTTCGAGGATGACGTTCGGCGACTTGCCGCCGAGCTCCTGGCTGACGCGCTTCACGGTCGGCGCCGCGCGCTTCGCCACGTCGATGCCGGCGCGGGTCGAGCCGGTGAACGAGATCATGTCGATGTCGGGATGCTCGCTCATGGCGGCTCCGACCTCGGGGCCGAGGCCGTTGACGAGGTTGAACACGCCCTTCGGCACGCCGGCTTCATGGAGGATTTCCGCGAAGATCAGCGCCGAGGTCGGGGTGAACTCCGACGGCTTCAGGATCATGGTGCAGCCGGCGGCGAGCGCGGGCGCGACCTTGCAGGCGATCTGGTTGAGCGGCCAGTTCCAGGGCGTGATCATGCCGACCACACCGACCGGCTCGCGCAGCACCATGGCGGTGCCGACCGGCTCTTCGAAGTGATAGTTCTTGAGCACGTCGAGCGTGGTCATGAGATGGCCGAGGCCGGCGCCGGCCTGGAGCTTCTCCGCCATCGGCAGCGGGGCGCCCATTTCGTCCGACACCGCGGCGCCGATCTCCTTGAGACGGCCCTTGTAGACCTCGATGATTTTCGTAAGCAGCGCGACGCGCTCCTCGCGGCTGGTCTGGGAGAAAGTTACAAAGGCGCGCTTGGCGGCGGCGACGGCCTTGTCGACGTCAGCCTTGGAGCCGAGCGCAATCTCGTACATCGCCTCTTCCGTCGCCGGATTGACGACCGGGGTGGACTTCTTGACGGCGGGATCGACCCAGGCGCCGTCGATGTAGAATTGCATGCGATTGACCATCGTTAACCTCTTCTTGGGGCTTGGAGGGGGCGTTTCGGCAGGCATCCTTGCACGAAAGCGCCAGCAATTGAACCCGCCATATGCGGGGCCAGCGTTGCGGCAGACGGGGAGTATATGAGCCGACGGTGGGAACGTGGCAAGGTGGCTCAGCCAGCATTCCGGGGCGCGCATTATCGCCCCGGAATCACGCCGGTTACTTCAACTACACCGCCATCTTGCGGTGAAGCACCGGCGCACCGATGGTGAGGCTTTCCGCCGCATCGATGATCGCATTCGCGTCGATGCCGTAGTGCCGATAAAGGTCCGCGATGCTGCCGGTCTGGCCGAACTGCTCGACGCCGAGCGCCTCGACGCGATGGCCCCGGACGCTGCCGAGCCAGCCGAGCGCAGCGGGATGGCCGTCGATCACGGTCACGATGCCGCAGTCGCGCGACAGCGGCGCCAGCAGTTTTTCGATGTGGCTGAGGTGTTGCACGCCGCGGTGATCGCGCCGCAATTTTCGCGCGGCAGTCCAGCCCGCGTGGAGGCGATCCGCCGAGGTGATCGCGAGCAGGCCGATGTCGCGGCGGCTCTCGCCGATAAAGCCGGTCGCCTCGATCGCTTCCGGCGCGATCGCGCCGGTATAGGCGATCACGAGTTCGGCATTGGGACCCGGCTTGCGCAGCCAATAGGCGCCATCGGTGATGCCTTGCTGAAGCTCCGGCGACATGATCCGCTGCGCCTGCTCGATGCTGCGCGTCGAGAGGCGCAAATAGACGGAACCGCCCTCGCCCGGATCGCGCTGCATGTGGTTGAAACCCCAGCCCATGATCACAGCGAGTTCGTCGACAAAGGCTGGCTCGAACGACGCGAGCCCGTCCTGCGCCATGCCGATCAGCGGCGTCGCGATCGACTGATGCGCGCCGCCTTCGGGCGCAAGCGTGATGCCGGATGGAGTCGCAGCCACCATGAAGCGCGCATCCTGGTAGCAGGCATAGTTCAGCGCATCGAGCCCGCGCTCGATGAAGGGATCGTAGAGCGTGCCGACCGGCAGCAGCCGCTCGCCATTGATCTGGTGCGACAGGCCGAGCGCCGAAAGCATGATGAACAGGTTCATCTCGGCGATGCCGAGCTCGAGGTGCTGCCCTTTTGGCGAGGCGTCCCAGTTGAATGTGGACGGAATTTTCTCGCTGCGGAATAAGTCGGCCTTCTCGGCGCTTGCGAACAGGCCGCGCCGGTTCACCCAGGGGCCGAGATTGGTCGAGACGGTGACATCGGGCGAGGTGGTCACGATGCGCTTTGCGAGTTCGCTGTCGCTACGCGCGATCTCGTTCAGCACAAGACCAAAGCCCTGCTGGGTCGACATCTGCGGCGACGGCTTGAAGGCGAGTTGCGACGGCACCTCGACGACGGGCGCGGTCAGCCGGCGGCCGTCCTGGTTGAACGGCACGCGCGCGAGGAAGGCGTCGAGCTCGACGGCATCCTGCGCGAGGCCCTCGTACTTGTCCCATTCGTGGCCCGGGCGGATGTTCTGGCTCTCGCGATATGTCTCCATCTGCGCGACCGTCATCAGGCCGGCATGGTTGTCCTTGTGGCCCTGGAACGGCAGGCCAACGCCCTTGATGGTGTAGGCGATGAAGCAGACCGGGCGATCGTGGTCGATGGACTCGAACGCCTCCAGCATGCTCGCCATGTCGTGGCCGCCGAGATTCGACATCAGCGCCAGCAGCTCGTCATCGCTACGCTTGTCGATCAGCCTGGTGATCGGGCCCTGGTCGCCGATCTCGTCGTGCAGATGCTTGCGGAAGGCCGCACCGCCCTGGAAGCACAGCGCCGCGTAGAGCGCGTTCGGGCAATTGTCGATCCACCTCTTCAGCGCCTCGCCGCCGGGCTCGGCAAAGGCCTCGCGCATCAGCCGGCCGTATTTCACGATCACCACGTCCCAGCCGAAATTGCGGAACATGGTCTCGAACTTTTCCCAGAGACCTTCGCGCACGACGGCGTCGAGCGACTGGCGGTTATAGTCGACCACCCACCAGGTGTTGCGCAGGCCGTGCTTCCAGCCTTCCGCCAGCGCCTCGAAGATGTTGCCCTCGTCCATCTCGGCGTCACCGACCAGCGCGATCATCCGCCCTTCGCGGCGGTCCTTCATCCAGCCGTGCGCCTTGACGTAGTCCTGCACCAGCGAGGCGAACAGCGTCTGCGCGACGCCGAGGCCGACCGAGCCGGTCGAGAAGTCGACGTCGTCGACATCCTTGGTGCGCGAGGGATAGGACTGCGCGCCCTTGAAGCCGCGGAAGTTTTCCAGCTTCTCGCGGGTCTGCCGGCCGAACAGATACTGGATGGCGTGGAACACCGGGCTCGCATGCGGCTTCACCGCAACGCGGTCCTCAGGTTTCAGCACGTGGAAATACAACGCCGACATGATGGTGGCGAGCGAGGCCGACGAGGCCTGATGGCCGCCGACCTTTAACCCGTCCGAGTTTGAACGGATATGGTTGGCGTGGTGGATGGTCCATGACGACAGCCACAACGCCTTGCGGGCGAGAGCGGTCAGGGTTTCGAGGCGCGCGGAATCGACGGGCATGGCGATGCTCCGGAAAATAACGCCGATAATACCCCTGCCGGCCTCGCCAGATTTCTCAATTTTTCGCGTCATATCCGCCGATATTGGGATAACATACCAAGAACTACCCTTGAAATGCAGGTTTCATCCCAATGCCTGAACTCGACGCCATCGACAGAAAAATCCTCGCCTTGCTCCAGAACGACAGCCGGCTGACCATGCAGGAACTCGCCGACAAGGTCGGGCTCTCGGTCTCGCCCTGCCATCGCCGGGTCAAGCTCTTGGAGGAGCGCGGCGTCATCTCGCGCTACATCGCAACCGTCGACCAGAAGGCGCTCGGACTGCATGTCAGCGTCTTCATCTCGATCAAGCTGGCGCGGCAGAAGGAGGAGGATCTGAATCGTTTCGCGCGCGCGATCTCGAAATGGGACGAGGTGCTGGAATGCTATCTGATGACGGGCAATCGCGACTATCTGCTGCGCGTCGTCGCGGCCGACCTCGCCTCCTACGAGACCTTCCTGAAGACCAAGCTGACTCGGCTCGACGGCATCGCCTCGATCGAGTCGAGCTTTGCGCTCAGCCAGGTCAAATATTCGATCGCGCTGCCGGTGTGACGCCGCGCCCGAGGGGCGCCACCGCCCGGCCCCCGAGCTGTCACATGGGCGCAATAAACCCCACCGATGGTCGTAGACGACAGGCATCCAGCCCGCGAGAAGGATCCATGACCACAGCCAACCGCCCCTCCGACACCGCCAAGCGCGACCGCATCATCGAGGAGTTGGCCGACAATCTCGACGAGGAGCTGGAGATGGAGCTCGACGATAGCCGTCTCGACGAGCTGCTGGACGAGACTGGCACGCCCCACACCGCGGTGGATCGCAGGCTCTATTTCCGGGAGCTGCTACGGCTCCAGGGCGAACTGGTCAAGCTCCAGGACTGGGTGCAGAGCGAAAAGAAGAAGGTCGTCGTGCTGTTCGAGGGCCGCGATTCCGCCGGCAAGGGCGGCGTCATCAAGCGCATCACCCAGCGCCTCAATCCGCGCATCTGCCGCGTCGCAGCCCTTCCGGCGCCGAGCGAACGCGAGCGCACCCAGTGGTACTTCCAGCGCTACGTGGCGCATCTCCCCGCAGGCGGCGAGATGGTGCTGTTCGACCGCAGCTGGTACAATCGCGCCGGCGTGGAGCGCGTGATGGGCTTCTGCACCAACGAGCAGTACCAGGAGTTCTTCCAGTCGGTACCGGAATTCGAACGAATGCTGATCCGCTCGGGAACCATTCTGATCAAATACTGGTTCTCCATCACCGACGACGAGCAGCAGTTCCGCTTCACCATGCGCATCAAGGATCCTCTGAAGCAGTGGAAGCTGAGCCCGATGGATGTCGAGGCGCGCAGCCGCTGGGAGGCTTACACCAAGGCCAAGGAGACGATGCTGGAGCACACCCATTTGCCGGACTCGCCTTGGTGGATCGTCGACGCCGTGGACAAGAAGCGCGCCCGGCTCAACTGCATCGCGCATCTGCTGAGCCAGATCCCCTACCAGGAGGTCGGCCGCGCGCCCGTGGTGCTGCCGCTGCGCGTCCGCAACCCCGACTATCACCGTGGGCCGATCCCGCCGGAGATGCACGTGCCTGCGAAATATTGACGGCGCCGGCCGCGTTTGCCGGCGGGCTGGCTTGCCGATGAGGACATCGAGATGCCCGTGCCGAGCGATCTGAGCGTGACCAGGAACCCGTCGCGACGCCGCCGTCGCCTCGGTCCATGGCTTGCGCTGGCAAGCGGCCTGTCCGTCCTCACGGTCGCGCTCGCCCTCGCCTACTGGTTTTGGCAGCCAGCGACGCTACGCATCGCCGTTGGCCCCGCCGGCAGCGACGACCAGGCACTCGTGCTGGCCATTGCGAAGGCGTTCGACGCCAAGGGCGGCGCGACGCGGCTCATACCGGTCGAGAGCGACGGCACGCTGCAAAGCCTCAATCTGCTCGGCGCCGGCAAGGCCGACCTTGCGGTGGCGCGCGGCGATCTCGCCATGCCGTCCGACGTCAATTCGGTCGCGATCCTGCGCCGGAATTTTGTGGTGCTGTGGGCGCCGACGGGGCGCAAGGGCGCGCCCAAGTCGAAGGTCACGGACATCCCGTCGCTCAGTGGCCGTCGCATCGGAATCGTCGGTCTTGGCGATGCCAATCTCAATCTACTGCGCGTCATCCTGGGCAAGTCAGGCGTCAATCGGCAGAAGGTGACGACCATTCAGTTCGGCACCGACCGCATCGCCGAGATGACCCAGGACACCACGCTCGACGCCTTCATGATGGTGGGCGCACTTGACGACAAAGCCATCGCGGAGACGATCGCCGCCACCACGCGCCTGCGCGGGGAACCACAATTCCTCTCCGTCGACGTCTCCGCGGCGATCGCAGAGCGGCATCCGCTCTACGAATCCGAGGAAATCCCGGCCGGCGCGTTTGCCGCCACGCCGCAGCGGCCCGACGACAAGATCGAGACCATCGCCGTCAATCATCTAATCGTGGCGCAGAGCTCGCTGTCTGAAAACGCGGTTGCAGCCTTCACGCGCGAGCTGTTCGCGGTCCGGCCATCGCTGGTGAAGGATTTGCCTGGCGCCAGCCATATCCAGAAGCCAGACACCGACAAGGATGCTGCACTGCCGGCTCATCCCGGAGCAGCCGCCTATATCGACGGCAATGAGCGCAGCTTCATGGACAAATACAGCGACTACATCTGGGGCGTGGTGTTGCTGCTCTCCGGCCTCGGCTCGGTCGCCGCATGGTTGCGGCACTATCTGCGGCGCGAAGAGCGCGGCCGAAACACGCTGCATCGCGACCGCCTGCTGACGGCGATCTCCGGCGTGCGCGAGGCGACGTCGGTGAACGATCTCGCGGCGATGCAGAGCGCGGCCGACGACATCCTGCGCGAGACGCTCGCCTGTCACGAAGACGGCGCCATCGAGGACGGCGACCTCGCCGCCTTCGGTCTCGTGCTGGCGCAATTCCACCAGGCAATCGTCGACCGCCGGGCCGTGATCTCGCGAACGGATGACGTGGAGGCGTCTGCGAAGCCGAACGGTGCGACCCGTCAACCGGTGCCTATCTCCACGGCTGCACGATGATCTTGGTGTGCGCCTCGGGATTGGCGAGGTCGGCGAACGCCCTTGCGACGCCGTCGATGCCGACCTCAGCGGTCACCATCGCAGCCGCGTCCACCTGCCCTTCCGCGATCAGGTGCAGCGACGCTGCGAATTCGTCCGGCGTGTAGCCGAGCACGTACTGGACATTGAGCTCCTTCATGATGCCGAGCATCGGCTCGCTCTTGTCGGTCTCCATGCAGACGCCGACCACGACGATCCGCGCGTCGCGCGGCGCGCCCTCGAACACCTGTTGCAACAGGCCGGGCACGCCGACGCATTCGAAGATGATCGCGGGCTTCAGCGCCGGCAGCATCGCCTGAAGCGACGGCCGCGCCGCCTTCTCTGCCTCCGACATCTGCGCGTGCTCGGCCCAGGTCGCATAGGGCTGCGAAACCCTGGGATCGATGACGATGTCAGCGCCGAGCTGAGCTGCGAGCGCACGCCGCGCCGGCGAATAATCGGCGGCGACGATCGGATGCAGACCCCTGATTTTCAGCGCGGCGATCACCGCGAGCCCGACCGGGCCGCAGCCGATGACGAGCGGCACCTCGCCGCCGCGGATATTGGCCTTCGCCACCGCGTGGACGCCAACCGCGAGCGGCTCGGTCAGCGCAGCTTGTTCGGGCGCAAGACCATTCGGCACTTCGAGCAGCAGCGGTTCGCTGAGCAGCATCTGCTCCGCATAGCCGCCGACAAGGTCGTTGGAATAACCGATGCCCTTGATGCCCTCCGGCGTCAGCAGCGCGGGCAGCGAGCACACACGCGTGCCGGGCTTGAGCCTGCGCGCGGCGCCGGGGCCGTAATCGACGATCTCGCAGCAGAACTCGTGGCCAAACACGACGTCGCGCGACAGATCCATCGGCGTTCGCCCGGTCTTCCTGGCCATCTCCACCATCCGGGGAGCATGCTGGCGCGCGTGCAGGTCGGAGCCGCAGATGCCGCAGGCGAGCGTCTTGACCAGCACCTGGCCGGGGCCTGGCGTCGGCTCGGCGATCCGGTCAACGACAATCTCACCGTTCCTGAAAATCGCAGCGCGCATCCGGCTCCTCCCATGGTGTTGGAGCCGTTGATAGCACGAAGCGGGACGCGAGATATTGCGTCAGGGGTTCGGGGAACGCTCTGCCAGCACCAGAAGCTGGGCGCGGCGGATGCGCTCGCGATGGGCGATGTAGAGACCGCTGGCGACGATGAACGCCGCGCCGGTGACGGTCCAGACGTCCGGCAGCTCGCCGAAGATGAAGAAGCCCAAAATGCTGACCCAGAGCAGCTGCGTGTAGGAAAACGGCGCCAGCACCGAGGCATCGCCATAACGATAGGCCAGCACGATGATCCACTGGCCGACGGTGGAGGCAACGCCGATCACAATGCCAAGTCCTATGGCGGTCCAGGTTGGCGTCACCCAGACGAACGGCACCATCACGGTGAGGATCGCGACACCGGTGAGCGCGGAATAGGCCATCGTGGTGACGACGGCTTCCCGCCCGCTGATCATGCGCGTCAGGATCAGCGCAGCAGCCCAGCAGAACGCCGAGATGATCGGGAAGAATGCGGCGACGTGAAACGCGTTCGAGCCCGGCCGCAGGATGATCATCACGCCCACGAGACCGATCGCTGTCGCGATCCAGCGGCGCAGGCCGACCTTCTCGCTGAGGAAGACGATCGAGAGTGCAGTGACGAACAGCGGCGAGACGAAACCGGTTGCGGAGGCTTCCGCAATCGGCAGGAAGCGCAGGCCCGTGATGAAGAACAGCGAGGAGCCGAGCAGCGCCGCGCCGCGCATCAACTGGAGACCGAGGCGCTCGGTGCGCATCGCATAGAGCGGCGATGCCGGCAGCATCACCGGCGTGAACATCAGCGCAAACGTCACGAAGCGGATCCAGGTGATCTCGATCGACGGCAGGCTCGTCGACAGATATTTCGCGGTGACGTCGGAGCAGCCGAGAAACACCGTCGACAGCAGCACCAGCGCGATGCCTTTGAAGGGATGATCGACGCGCGCAGGTGCGCGGCGCGTCTCCTGCTTCTTCTCCGGCACGGGCATGGGAAGACTGTCGAGCCTTGCGGCTGCGGCGGGCGGCGGTGTCACGGCTGGAACCTGGGAAAATACGATTCGGGAGCGGTCGTAAAAAACGACAAATGCGCCGCTTTCACAACTTCCGAAAACAGGATGCCGATATGCGCTCGCGTCCGCGCGCGTCAATCCTCCATTAATAATAGGCTTTTGTGCACTACAGCATGGGCAGGCTACGTGGCTTCGGACCGCGCGGAAACGCCGCGTCCAGCGCTAAAATCTCGTCGTCCGTCAGCACCAGATCGCCTGCCGCCGCATTTTCGCCAGCATGTTCGGCGGACGACGCCTTCGGGATGGCGAACACCGTAGTTGCACGGGTGAGGAAGCTCAGCGCGACCTGACGTGGCGTCGCGCGACGCACGTCCGCGATGCGCGCGAGCACCGCGCCACCCTTGCTGCGCGCATCCGGAAAATCGTCGTGCCCAAACGGCGAATAGGCAACCACCGCAACACCGTGCTTCTCGCACCACGGGATCACCGCATGCTCGATCGCGCGCTCTTTCAGGTGATAGAGAACCTGATTACAGGCGATGCGGCCCTCGCCTGCGACTTCCAGGATCTCGCCGAGATCGTCGGCGTCGAAATTAGAGACACCCCAGGATTTGATCTTGCCCGCTTTCACAAGCTCCTCGAATGCGGCGACGGTGTCTTCGAGCGGATAGGAGCCGCGCCAGTGCAAGAGATAGCAGTCGAGCCGGTCCGTCTTCAGCCGCTTCAGCGACCGCTCGCAAGCGGTGATGGTGCCGCTGCGTGAGGCGTTGCTCGGCAGCACCTTTGAGACCAGGAAAACCTCATCGCGCCGACCCGCGATCGCGTCGGCAATCACAAGCTCGGCGTCGCCATACATCTCGGCAGTGTCGACATGAGTCATGCCCAGATCGAGCCCGTGCCGAAGCGCCGCGATCGCGCGCTTGCGGTCGCCATGGTCGAGATACCAGGTGCCCTGCCCGATGACGGAGACGTTGGTGCCGGTCTTGCCGAAGGGATTTGTGTTCATGTTGTGCTCCGATATCGATCTCAAGCAACCAGCACGGAGCTCAAGAGTTCAGTCCGCCGATATCCGCGACCAGCACGCTGCCGGTCCCGGACTCCGTGATATAGAGCCGATCCTTCTTGGCGCCACCGATTGCGACATTGGTGCAGTTCGGTCCCGCGCACGATTTGATCCGCGCGATCAACTCGCCGTTGGGCGCGAACACGAAGACGTGGCCGAGCGAGGCATGGCCGACGAACAGGCGCCCTGCCGCGTCCATCGTCATGCCGTCTGGACCGCTAGTGCCGAACAGTGAGCAGAAGCGGCCGACCTTCGACACGCTGCCGTCCCGCATGAACGGCAGCCGCCAAACCGAATTGTCGCGCGTCATCGCAACGAACAGCACGGATTCAGTTGGGTCGAGCACGAGGCCGTTCGGGCTGATGCCGGTGTCGATGAGGCAATCGAGCCGGCCACTCGAGGTCAGGCGATAGACCCGGCCGCTCGGATCGTGCAGGCCGGTCTGGCCCTGGTCGGTGAAATAGATGTCGCCGTTGGATACGAGATGCAGATCGTTGCAGCCGCGGAACAATTCCGAATTGCGCGAGGTCAGCACCGGCTTGATACGGCCGGCCTTCGCATCGAGCTCCATGATGCCGTGCATGTAATCGGCCACCAGGATGCGGCCGTCGGCCGCGATTTTCAGCCCGTTCGGCCAGCCCTCATATTCGATGACCTGCGACCATTCTCCGTCGGGCGCGATGCGGAAGATGCGGCCGAAGGGAATATCGACGATGTAGAGATTGCCGTCGGCATCTAACGACGGCCCTTCGATAAAACTGTCGGTCGCAACACCCGGCCGGTTGGCATCGGCCCAATCGGTCCGCACGCCCCTGCGGCGGAATTTGTCGGGCATGGCGGAGAAGATCTTGGTTTCGATCAGCCGTGGCGGCGTTTCCAGGTACATCATGGTTGTTATCTTTATTGGACTGGCAGAATGCGCGGCAGCATAGTGCACAATATCGAGCCCGTCGAATGGCGCTCAGGTCATGGCGCCCCTGGCTGCGGGGCTGCCACGAACCTAAGGAGCTACCCTCCCCGCAGCACCCGCAACGCATTCAGGATCACTGCGACGTCGATCGCCTCCTGAAGCAACGCGCCCTCGACCGGCGTGAGATAGCCGAACGCGGCGGCGATCATCCCGAGCGTGGACAGGCCGATGCCGGCGTAGACGCTTTCCAGAGCGATGAAGCACGCGCGCCGCGCGATCTCGATCGCCGGCACGATGCGGTCAAGAGTGTCAACCAGCAGAACGGCGTCGGCCGCCTCCGCCGACGCAGCGGCGCCCTTCGCCCCCATGGCGACACCCACGTCCGCCGCGGCCAGCGCCGGCGCGTCGTTGACGCCGTCGCCGACCATCATCACCAGGCCCGCCTTGCGCTCGGAGAGCACGACCATGACCTTCTGGTCCGGCGTCAGCTCGGCGCGCACCGCATCCAGCCCGAGGCCGGCGGTGACCGCATCGGCGACGTCGCGGCGATCGCCGGTCGCCAGCACGATGCGCTCGACGTCGAGAGCACGGAGTCTAGCCAGCAGCGCCGCGATGCCGGCGCGGAGCTCGTCGGCGAGCACGATGCGGCCGGCGAGTTGTCCATCGACCGCGAGCCACACCACCACTGCGCCCGGCGGGTCGAGTGCCTGTGCGGGATCGAGCCCCTTGCCCGCCGGCTCCAATTGCGCGCGCACATAGTTGATGCCGCCGACCGCCGCGCGACGTCCCTCCACCGTTCCGCGGATGCCCTCGCCCGGCGTCTCGATCATTTCTGCTGGAACCACCAGCACGAGGGACCGGCGTTGCGCCTCGGCGACTAGCGTCTGCGCGATGACGTGCTTCGAGGCTTGGTCGAGCGAGGCCGCGATGCGGATCACGTCGTTCTCGGCAAAGCCTTCGGCGGCGCGAATCGCGACCACCCTGGCCTTGCCGTCGGTCAGCGTGCCGGTCTTGTCGAGCACCAACGAACGGATGCGCGCCATGTTCTCAAGCGCCTTGCCGCCCTTGATCAGGATGCCGTGATGTGCCGCGCGCGAGAGGCCGGCAACGATGGCGACGGGCACAGCGAGAATGAGCGGACACGGGGTCGCCACCACCAGAACGGCGACCATGCGGACCGGGTCTTGCGTCCAGGCCCACGCGCCTCCGGCAATGACGAGGGTCGCGACCAGGAAGACGAGCGCGTAGCGGTCGGCGAGCCGCACCATCGGCGCCCTCGAGCGCTGCGCCGCTTCGACGAGGCGGACAATGCCGGCATAGGTACTCTGCGCGGCTGGACGCGCCGCGACGAGATCGAAGGCCTCGCCGACGTTGGTCGCTCCGCTTATCACGGCCTCGCCGGCCACGCGCTGCACCGGCAGCAATTCACCCGTCAGCGCCGACTGGTCGAGCACGGCGAGCGGACTTGCGAGCGTGCCGTCGGCCGGCACGATCTCGCCCTGGCGGATCATGAGCCGGTCACCCGATACGATCAGGTCGACGTCGATCTCCTCGAGCTGGCTATCGCTGTGGCGCATCGCGGTGCGCGGCGCCCGCGACAGCAGCGCCGTCATCTCGCGGCGCGCGTGTCCCTCAGCGAAGTCTTCCAGATATTGTCCGCCCGAATACATCAGTGCGACGACGACGGCGGCAAGCTCTTCGCCAACTACGAGCGCCGACGTCATCGAAAGCGCGGCGACGATGTCGAGACCGAACTCGCCGCGCCGCAGCCGGCGCACGATTTCCACCAGCAGCGCCACCAAGGCCGGCAGCGTCGCGATCGCCCAAACCAGATCCGCCCACTGGTCCCGGCCAGTGGCGCGCAGGACGAAACCCAGTGCGAGCCCCGCCGCCGGAAAGCCAATCAGGAGCGGGCGAATGGGAACGTCGGTTTGAGGTGCGGACACGGCAGATCCGGTGCGGGTTGCTCAGTCCGCAGTATCGCCTGAGACACACCGGGCGGCGATGACGTGGATCAAGCCATCGAACGCTGTCATGCCCAGCGACCCGGCTACGCCAAGGCTTCGCCGGGGCTGCAGGTGTTGGGCCGCCGAAGCTTCAGCGTAGGCCGCAGGCGTGGCAATATCAGGCTCAGCTCGCAGCACCGGCGATCTTCGGCTGCTTCGCCGGCGCCGCCTCGGTCGTGGCAATCAGCTGCTTCAGTTCGGGGATGCAGGAGCCGCAATTGGTGCCGGCCTTGAGCTTGGCGCCGATCTCGGCGGTCGTACGGGCGCCGGCTGCGATGGTCTCGCAGATGGTGGCGCGGCCGACGCCGAAGCAGGCGCAGACGATCGGGCCGGTCGAGGCGGCGCCTTCGCTGGATTTGCCGGACAGCAGCATGCGGCGCTGCTCGTCGGTGACGTGATCGGCGGCGAACACGCTCTTCACGACCTCCCAGTCGCCGGCATCATGCGCGGGACCAACGAACAGGCAAGTCTCGATACGATCGCCCGCGAACGAGGCCGCGCGATAAACGCCGCCGCCGAAATCGCGATACTCGGCGACATCTTCGCCCGCGACGCCATCGAGCCAGGCCGGCCAACGCGCGAGATCGGCATTGTCGGCGAAGAGATAGCCGAAGCCGCCGGCGACGGTCGCGCGGGTCCACAACAAATTCGGCGGCAGATCGAGTTGCTTGCGCGACAGCGCGAAGCCGCGGAAGACGTATTCATACGGCGCGATCGCGGCCGGCGTCGCCTTCGATTCCGGCTGCCCCGAGAACGGATCGGTGAACGGCGCGGCCAGCGCGCCGACCCGGCCATGCGAGGCGTTCATCGCGCTCCAGTGGATCGGCGCGAACAACATGCCGCGCTGCTGCCGATCGCTGACGACGACCGTCAAAATGCACTGGCCGTAATCCGTGGTGATGCGGGCAAAGCCGTCGTGAACGATGCTGTATTTGTTGGCATCGTCGGGATGAATCTCGACGAACGGCTCAGGCAGATGCGCACCCAGCCGCTTGCTCAGGCCCGTCCGCGTCATGGTGTGCCACTGGTCGCGGATGCGTCCGGTGTTGAGCCGCAGCGGCCGCGACGGGCCGGTCTCGCCGCGCAGGGCCGGCAGCTCCGGCGCAATGAAGCGCCCCTTGCCGTCGTTGGTGAAGAAGCGACCTTCTGCGAAGAAACGCTCGCCCGGCGCCTCGCCTTCGCGCGCCGGCCATTGCACGGGCTTCAAGGCATCGAAGGCCTCGTCGGACAGCGAAGTGAGCGCGCCGATGTCGAAATCGCGGCTGCCGTTGTTCTCGAAGGCCGAGAGCGCGGCGTGCTCGCGGAAGATGTCGGCGGCGGATTTATAATTGAAACTGTCGCCGAAGCCGAGACGTTTTGCGGTTTCGCTCAGGATCCACCAGTCCGGCCGTGCCTCGCCGGGCGCCGGCAGGAACGAGCGCTGGCGCGAGATGCGGCGCTCGGAATTGGTCACCGTGCCCGACTTCTCGCCCCAGGCGAGCGCAGGCAACAGCACATGCGGGCCGGCATCGACGGTGTCGTTGGACAGCACGTTCTCGGAGACGACGAATAGCTCGAGCTTCTTCAACGCCTCGCGCACAAAGTCGGCGTCGGGCAGCGACACTGCGGGGTTGGTGCCCATCACCCACAGCGCCTTGACCTCGCCGCGGTTGATCGCTTCGAACAGCTGCACCGCCTTCAACCCTTCATGGGTCGCGATGCGCGGCGCCTTCCAAAACCGCCGCACCCGGTCGATGTCGGGCGGTGTGAAGTTCATATGCGCGGCGAGCTGATTGGCGAGACCGCCGACCTCGCGGCCGCCCATCGCGTTGGGCTGGCCGGTGAGTGAGAACGGCGACGCGCCCGGCTTGCCGATACGGCCGGTGGCGAGATGGCAGTTCAGGATCGCGTTGACCTTGTCAGTGCCCTGTGCCGACTGGTTGACCCCCTGCGAATAGAGCGTGACGACCCGCTCGGTCTCGCGGAACATCTTGAAGAAGGTCGCAACGTCCTGCTCGGTCAGACCCGTCGCCAGCGCAGTCGCGGTGACGCTGCCGGCGATGTTGCGTGCGCGCGCCAGCGCGTCGTCGAAACCGCTCGTGTTCTGCGCGATGTAGTCCTTGTCCAGCGCCCCACTGTCAGCAAGATGGACGAAGAGACCGGAGAACAGCGCGGTATCGGTGCCGGGCTTGAGGCCCAGGAACAGATCGACGTCGCCTGCGGTGTCGGTGCGGCGCGGATCGATCACGATCATGCGCGCGCCGCGTTCCTGCCTGTTCTTCACCATGCGCTGGAACAGCACGGGGTGGCACCAGGCCGCGTTCGAGCCGACGAAGACGAGCAAATCGGCCTGGTCGAGATCCTCGTAATTCCCCGGCACGGTGTCGGCGCCAAACGCCCTGCGGTGGCCGGCAACCGAGGACGACATGCAGAGCCGAGAATTGGTGTCGACATTGGCGGTGCCGACAAAGCCCTTCATCAGCTTGTTGGCGACGTAATAGTCCTCGGTCAGCAGCTGGCCGGACAGATAGAACGCGACGGCGTTGGCGCCGTCGCGCGCGACGATGTGCCGCATGCGGTGGGCGACGTGATCGAGCGCATCGCTCCAGGCGACGCGTTCGAGCACACCCTTGCAGCGGATCATCGGGTAGAGCAACCGGCTTTCGAGCCCGACCGTCTCACCGAGCGCCGAGCCCTTCGAGCACAGCCGGCCGAAATTGGCGGGATGATCGGGATCGCCAGCGATTGCCGCGCCGCCCTGGCCGTCCGGCGTTGCCAGCACGCCGCATCCGACGCCGCAATAGGGGCAGGTCGTCCTGGTGGCGCGGAGGTTTGGGTCGATCGCCGTCATCTCAAGCAGCCTTTGGCGGAAGCGCGAGCACGCGTCCGAACATCATGTCGGAGCGGATCGCGGCGATCTTCTCGCGGGTGCGGATCAGCTCGAGATACCAGAGCGCATCAGCGGTATCACCGATCAGCAGGACGCCGGTGAGCCGGCCGTCGGCGATGACAAGCTTCTTGTAGGTGCCGCGCCGGCGGTCGGTGAGCACGAGGCTCTCGCTGCCCTCGCCGCCCATGAAGTCGCCGGCGGAGAACACGCTGACGCCGGAGACTTTCAGATTGGTCGAGACCACGCTGCCCTGGTAGGACGCGGGCCGGCCGCCAAGATGCCGCGCCAGCACGCGCGCCTGCTCATAGGCCGGTTCGACCAGACCATAGCAGGTGCCGCGATGCTCGGCGCATTCACCGAGCGCGTAGATGTCGGACGACGCCGTCTGCATCACATCGTTGACGACGACGCCGCGGTTGACCGCGATGCCGGCCTCTTTGGCGAGCGCGATGTTGGGTCTGATGCCGGCCGCAAAGATCACGGCGTCCGCCTCGATGCGGCTGCCGTCGGCAAGCTCGACGGCTTCGACATGGCCATCGCCATGAATGCACTTCGTGCTCGCGTTGAGCAGAATGCGGATGCCCTTGCGCTCGACCAGCGTCTTGAGCAGGTCGGCGGCCGGCAGATCGAGCTGCCGTTCCATCAGCCGATCCATCAGATGCAGCAGCGTCACCGGCGCGCCGGCTTTGGCAAGGCCATAGGCCGCTTCAAGGCCGAGCAGGCCACCGCCGACCACGACGACGCGCTTCTTGCCGGCCGCGAGCGTCAGCAGCAGGTCGACGTCGCGCGTATCGCGAAACGTGTGCACGCCGGAAAGATCGGCGCCGGGCACGTTGAGTCGCAGCGGCGTCGAGCCGGTCGCGAGCACGAGCTTGGAATATTCCATGCTCTCGTCGCCTTCGATCTTGAGCTCGCGGCGGCCGGTGTCGATCTCTGTGACGCGATAGCCGTAGCGCACCGTGACCCCGCGATCGCGCCACCAGTCGGCGGGCCGGAGCTCGATCTCGTGCGAGCCGGTCTCGCCCGCGAGCACGGACGAGAGCAGCACGCGATTGTAAGCGAGCCGCGGTTCATCGCCGACGACGGCAACCGCGTAGCGGCCGAGTGCGGTCTTGGCGAGTTCATCGACCAGACGCGCGGCCGCCATACCGTTACCGACGATGACGAGCGGTTCACTCACAAGGCATCTCCTATTCAGCGGCCTGCGACTGTGCGCCGTAGGCCTCGGAAATCATGAAACCGGACAGCACGCCGTAGACGTCGGTCCAGGCCGTTGCCAGTTCGGGCGTCCAGGCTTCGCCGAGACCATTTTCCAGGGTCCACAGCAAGGTCGCACCGACCACGGGATAGTGCTCGGCCTTGGCGCCGTAGGCGACGTGACGCTTGGCGAGCGCGGAGGCCGCAGGAAGAATCGTCTCGAGGTTCGACAGGCCGCCGACGACAGCGGCGAGCATGCCCATCAGCTTCTTGCGCTGCTCGGTCATGTCCTCCGGAAACATCGCGCGCACGGACGGCGCCACCTCGAACAGGCGATCATAGAAAAGTACCGCGGCCGCTTCTGAAATCGGCGCGACCTTGGAAAAGCTCTGCTGGACGAGGGTGATCTGCTCGGGCGTCATGATGTTCTCCTGCCTGTTGGGTTTGCCTTGGTGCGCGCCATCGCGAACCAGGTTCATGGGTCAAACTGTCGGGCAAAGCTTCTCCCCGCGTACGGGGAGAAGCGGGATTTGTACAAACCTCAGACTCGCGCTTCGGCGAGGCTTGGCGCGCCCTCAGCCTGCGGGCTGCGACGCAGGTAGAACCACCAGGTCAGCCCGAGGCAGGCGGCGTAGAACACCAGAAAGATGGCGAGCGCGAACTGCGGCCCGCCCGTCATGGCGATCGACTTGCCGAAACTGCTCGGGATCAGATAGCCGCCGACGGCACCGACCGCGCCGATGAAGCCGACAGCCGCACCGCTCTCGATGCTCGCAGCCTTCAGCGCCATCGCGCGCGCCGCATCGCCCTTGCCGCGCACCTTGAACAGGTTCTCCTCGCGGAAGATCGAGGGGATCATCCGGTAGGTCGAGCCGTTGCCGATGCCCGTCGTCAGGAACAGGATCAGGAACATCGCAAGGAATCCGGTGAAATCCTTCTGCCCAACGAAGTAGAGCACGCCGATCGTGGCCGCCGCCATTGCGATGAAATTCCAGAACGTGATGATGGAGCCGCCGACCTTGTCGGCGAGCCAGCCGCCGAACGGGCGCGCCAGCGAGCCAACCAAGGGACCCAGGAATGCGATCGCGATCGTCACCGCAGGAAACTGCGTCTTGATCAGAAGCGGAAACGCGGCGGAGTAGCCGATGAAGGAGCCGAACGTCCCGATGTAGATAAAGGCCATGATCCAGGTGTGCTTGCGCTTCACGATCGCGAGCTGGTTCTTGATCGACGACTTGGCCGAGGTCAGGTTGTTCATGAAGAACACCGCGCCAAACACCGCGATCGCGATCGGCAGAACCCACATCAACCCGGCGTTCTGGAGGTAAACGCCGGCGACCGGGGTGGCCTGGAACAGGTTGATGACGGCAAGTGTCATCAGGATCGGCGTCAGCAGCTGCACGCTGGAGACGCCAATATTGCCGCCCGCCGCGTTGAGCCCGAGTGCCCATCCCTTCATCTTGTCGGGGAAGAAGAAGGAGATGTTGGTCATGCTGGAGGCGAAGTTGCCGCCGCCGAGACCGGCGGTCGAGGCAATCAGCAGCATCAGCCAGAATGGCGTGTCGGGCTGACCCACGAAGTACGCAAGCGACAGCGTGGGGATCAAGAGAACAGCCGCGCTGAAGATGGTCCAGTTGCGGCCGCCGAAGGTCGTCACCGCGAAGGTGTAAGGGAAGCGCATCAACGCGCCGATCAGGCCGGGTACGGCCACGAGCTGAAACAGCTCGTCGGTCGTGTAGTGGAAGCCCGCCTGCGGCAGCTTGGTGGCAACGATGCTCCAGATCAGCCACACCGAGAAGCCGATATGCTCGGCCACGATCGACCAGATCAGGTTACGCCGGGCGACGGCCTTGCCGCCCGCATTCCAGAACGCCTCGTCTTCGGGGCGCCAGTCAGAAATCCACGTCGGATTCTTGGTCATTGAATGTCCCTTCCGGACTCGCCTCTGCATCGTTGCAGGCCCTGCCTCCACGCAAGGAGGCGCGCTCCGAGGCGACGCCCCGGCGGCGGGTTCATGATGCTGATGGATGATGTTGAAGGACGGCGTCGTTGGCGTCGCTGAATAGCGTTTCAATTTCCGTGCCAATCGCGCGAGGTCTGGAAATTGATATATTTCAATTGCTTACATAGCCTGCCTGAAATTTTGGCAAGCCTATTTCGCGTTCAAAATGTGCGCCCCGCTCATTCTTTGTGCGACGCACAATAATTGGGCCGGGTGTCCTTTATTTGAGCGCGCAGTGGCGGCGCTACGACGTTTTTTTCGATTGAGCGTCCAACTGTCTTTGGCACAGGCGCTTCGGGCGCACCGTCGCGCACCTTCATTAGCTGGCATATGGATTGCTTGTGAAATCATCACTCAGTCAACGACGACTGCGGTCCGTCGCCATGTTGAGGCCTCCAAAGGCCGAAACTCGGGGAGAGCGACACAGCTTCGCTGAGCCCATCGGGCGCAGTCGTCGTCATGCGATCCCACGCGAGATTTCGAATTCCTTTGGCCCGCAGATTTCCGGTTCGCCGGCATGTGCGGGAAGCAGTGTCCTGACAACGGCTACCGTCCGAAACAGACGCGCTGTCTTCTCACACCAGCAAAAGGAAACTTGATGTCGTATCTCGCACCTTCGGAATTCGTCGCCAAGATGGTGGACGCAGGTGAATCCAAGATCTTCATGTCCACCAGGGATACAATCATCCGCGCGTATATGGCCGGTGCTATCCTCGCACTTGCGGCCTGGTTCGCCGTCACGATCAATGTGAATACAGGCCAGCCGATCATCGGCGCACTGTTATTCCCGGTCGGCTTCTCCATGCTCTATTTGCTGGGCTTCGATCTCTTGACCGGCGTGTTCGTGCTGGCTCCGCTGGCGCTGATCGACAGGCGTCCGGGCGTTACCATTGGCGGCGTATTGCGGAACTGGGGCCTCGTCTTCATCGGCAATTTCGCCGGCGCCCTGACGGTGGCCTTCATGATGGCCTTTGTCACGACGTTCGGCTTCACGCAGGATCCCGACAAGGTGGGCGCGGCCATCGGCAATATCGGCGAAGGCCGCACCCTCGGCTACGCCGCGCATGGCGCGGCCGGCATGGCGACGCTGTTCATCCGCGGCATGCTCTGCAACTGGATGGTCTCGACCGGCGTCGTCGGTGCGATGATCTCCACCTCCGTTCCCGGCAAGGTGATCGCGATGTGGATGCCGATCCTGGTGTTCTTCTACATGGTGTTCGAACATTCCGTCGTGAACATGTTCCTGTTCCCGTCCGGCCTGATGCTGCACGCCAAGTTCTCGATCATGGACTACTTCATCTGGAACGAGATTCCGACCGTGCTGGGCAACCTCGTGGGCGGCCTCGCCTTCACCGGCATGACCCTCTACACGACGCACGTGCTGACCCAGCCGAAGCGGCTGGTTGCGGCAAAGGCCCCGACGTCGCGCGCCGCGGCCTGATCGATTGCGACTCAAACACGGGAGCCTCGCCTGCTAGGGTGAGGCTCCCTTTCTGTTGGTGGCGAGAATGAGCCGCGGACTGCAAATTTCGGTCGGGCAGCATTCCGACAAGGGCCGCAAGCCCGTTAATCAGGACTTTCACGGCGTTCTCATTCCAGCCGAGCCGCTGCTGAGCATGAAGGGAATCGCCGCCGTTCTGGCCGACGGCATCTCGAGCAGCACGGTCAGCCAGATCGCCAGCGAGTCGGCGGTCAAGAGCTTCCTGACGGACTACTACTGCACGTCCGAATCCTGGACCGTGAAGACGTCCGCCAGGCGCGTGCTCGACGCCGCCAATTCGTGGCTGCACGCGCAGACACGGCGCAGCCAATACGCCTATGACCGCGACAAGGGCTATGTCTGCACCTTCACCGCGATGGTCATCAAATCGACCACCGCCCACATCTTCCATGTCGGCGACTGCAGAATCTACCGCGTCGCCGGCAAGACGCTCGAGCAACTTACGGACGATCATCGGATCATCGTCTCGCCGGAGCAGACCTATCTCGGCCGGGCGCTGGGAATAAACCCGCAGATCGAAATCGACTACCAGGCGCTTCAGATCGGACAGGGCGACATCTTCCTGCTGGCGACGGACGGCGCTTACGAGTTCGTCGACCATCGCTTTGTCACGGGCGCACTCGATGAGCACGCGCATGATCTTGATCAGGCCGCGAAGGCCATCGTCGGGGAAGCCTATCGCCGCGGCAGCGATGACAATATCACCGTTCAGATCCTCCGCATCGACCAGCTGCCCGATGGCGCCTCTCCCGACATCTTCGACCAGACGTTCGAACTGCCTGTCCCTCCCCTTCCCGAACCGCGCGCAATCTTCGATGGCTACAGGATCGTCCGGGAGGTTCACGCGAGCAGCCGTAGTCACATTTATCTGGCCATCGACACCGAGACCGAGGAACCGGTCGCACTCAAGCTCCCATCGATCGATCTGCGCGACAGCCGCGCCTATCTGAAGCGCTTCATGATGGAAGAGTGGATTGCACGACGTATCGACAGTCCGCACGTGCTGAAGCCCCGGTCACAACCGAAACGGCGCGGATACCTCTACGTCGCCACGGAGTTCATCGAAGGACAGACCCTCAGACAGTGGATGATCGATCATCCGCGACCCGATCTCGAGACCGTCCGCGATATCGTCGAGCAGATCGCCGCGGGCCTGCGCGCCTTCCATCGGCTGGAGATGCTGCATCAGGATCTCAGGCCCGACAATGTCCTGATCGACAAGACCGGTACTGCAAAGATCATCGACTTCGGATCGGTCAAGATCGCGGGCGTCGCCGAGGCTGCACCGCAGCAGGGCGCTGACGAGATCCTCGGAACCGTGCAATACACCGCCCCCGAATGTTTTCTCGGCGACGGCGGATCACCCCGGTCCGACATGTTCTCGCTGGCCGCCATCTGCTACCAGATGCTGACAGGCGTGCTTCCCTACGGCGCCCAAATCGCCAAGATCCGTGGCCGATCGGACGTGCGCAAGCTCAGATACCGCCCCGCCGAAGATGATGACCGCAACATCCCGGTCTGGGTCGACGGCGCGCTCAAGAAGGCCCTGCACCCGGACCCCTACAAGCGATATGAGGACGTGTCCGAGTTCCTGTTCGAACTGCGCAACCCCAATCCCGCCTATCTCAGGACACGGACCACGCCCCTGATCGAGCGCAATCCGCTGCTGTTCTGGAAATTGACGACGGTCGCCCTCGCCTGCACGGTCGTCGCACTCCTTGCGCTGCTGCACGCAAGGTAGCCACGAACGATCAGGCCGGTTCGGACGCCTTGGTCCCCAGCGGCTTGGGCGCCATACCGCCGCCCGGCTTGAGGTGGAACTCGTACGTCATCAGATGCCACTGCCCGCTGGCCTTGCTGCCGTCGGGCATCGCCGGATCGTTGCGCGGCTCGACCTTGGCGATGAGGTCGTCCTTGACCCCGAACACCACGTCGGAATCGAGATATTTGTCGCCGTCCATGAAGACGTGCGTGATGAGCGGCTCATACCCCTTCGCATTGACCAGGAAGTGCACATGCGCCGGGCGCATCGGATGCCGTTTGGTCTGCACGATCATCTCACCGACCGGCCCGTCGGTCGGGATCGGGTAGCTGCACGGCAGGATGGTGCGGAAGACAAAGCGGCCGTCGCTGTCCGTGATGAAGCGCGCCCGCGCCGAGGCGCCGACCTCGTCATAGTTGGGCTTCTGGGAATCGTAGAAGCCGTCGTCATCGGCATGCCAGACGTCGACGGGGACGCCCGCGAGCGGCTTGCCTTTGAGGTCAGTGACGCGGCTCTGCACGAACATCCGCTCGCCGGTGAGATTATTCGGCGAGATGTCGGTGCCGTGGGCGGTCACCTTGTGCTCGCCGACATAGAACGGGCCGAGCACCGTGGTCTGGGTGGCGCCGTCCCGGTCGCGGTGATTGACCGCATCGACCAGCATGGAGACGCCGAGCACGTCGGACAGCAGGATGAATTCCTGGCGGGTGTCGCTGCACTTCTGGCCGGTGCGGGTCAGGAAGTCGATGGCGTATTCCCATTCCTCGAAGGTGAGACCGGTCTTGCTCACGTAATCGTGCAGCGACTTCACCAATTCCTCGAGCAGGAATTTTGCACGCGGATTCGGTGTCTGGTCAAAGCTCCGGACGACGGCTTCGGTGAGTTCGGTCTCGTTGAACTGGGTCATGATGCGTTTGCCTGCGTTTTTCTCGTTGGCCTCGGCGGCCTCCCTGGAGGCGTTCCAAGGCAGAGCCTACACCAGTCAGCCCGGCCGCGTTAAGTGCGGCCGGCTTTGAATGAGACCGTCATTTCGGCTATCAACTTGCCGACAAAACCGTCTGGAGGAACTGATGCTCGCCCCTACCCCCGCTTCGCCCGAATCCGTGGGCATGTCCAAGGCCGCGCTCGACCGCGTCGATGCGCATCTGAAGACCCGGTACATCGATGCCGGCCGCTTCCCGGGCACGCATCTTTTGGTCTACCGCCGCGGCAAGATCGCCCACAGCACGGTCCAGGGCTTTGCTGATGTCGAGCGTAAAGCGCCGGTCAAGGACGACACCATCTACCGCATCTATTCCATGACCAAGCCGCTCACCAGCGTCGCCTTCATGATGCTGGTCGAGCAAGGCCTGGTCGCCATCGACGAGCCGGTCGCCAAATACATCCCGGAATGGAAGGATCTCGGCGTGTTCGTCGCCGGCACCTCGCCGGCCTTCCTGACCCGGCCGCCGTCCCGGCCGATGCTGATCGTCGACCTTCTGCGCCACACTGCCGGCCTGACGTACGGCTTCCAGCAGCGCTCCAACGTCGATGCCGCCTATCGTGCCGAGAAGATCGGCGAAGTCGAGAAATCCGGCACGCTCCAGACCATGATCGAGACCCTCGCAAAGATTCCGTTGGAGTTTTCGCCGGGTGAAGTCCTGGAACTACTCGGTTGCGACCGACGTGATCGGCTATCTCGTCGGCAAGATCTCGGGCATGCCGTTCGAGCAGTTCCTTAAAGCACGCATTCTCGATCCGCTCGGCATGACCGACACCGATTTTTACGTGCCGGCCTCGAAGGCGCATCGCTTCGCCGCCTGCTACAACGCCGACCCCGGCGGTGGACTGACCTTCCATGCCGGCCAGCGCCGCGAGGGCCTGACGCTCCAGGACGACCCGACCAAGAGTTCGTTCCTGTCGCCGCCCTCCCTTATCTCGGGTGGCGGCGGGCTCTGCTCGACCATGGCGGACTATCTCACCTTCTGCCGCGCGCTGCTCAACGGCGGCGAGCTTGGCGGCGTCCGCCTGATTGGGCCGAAGACATTGGCGCTGATGACCAGCAACCACATTCCGGGTGGACAGGCGCTGCCGGAAGTATCGCGCTCGCTGTTCTCCGAGGCGAGCTACAACGGCATCGGCTTCGGCCTCGGTTTTGCAGTGACAATGCGTCCGGCCGAGACGCTGATCGCCGGCAGCGCCGGCGAATACAGCTGGGGCGGCGCGGCCACGACCTCGTTCTGGATCGATCCGGCGGAGGAGCTGATCACGATCTTCATGACACAGGTGCTGCCGTCGAGCGCCTATCCGCTCCGCCGCGAGCTGCGCAGCATGGTGTATGCCGCGATCACCGAGAGCAATCTGTAAGCGGCTTTCGCACTGCAACTTGCGCGCCGCGCAGACGCCGGCGCGCAAGCCCTCCGAAAAGCCCAGTGGCGCAATAGCGGTACTGCATTATGCTTCGCCTGTCCGGCGCCATCGCGCCGGAACCAGGATATCCGCGTTTGTCAAAGTTCACCCTGCCGGTCCGGCTTGCTCTCCTGGTCGCAGGAACGACGCTGCCGATGATCGTCTTCGCGGTCGGCATCGCCTTCTACAATTACAAGCAGGACCGCGGCGACGCGACCCGCCGCGTGCTGGAGAACGTACGCAGCATGCGCCTGGTGCTGGATTCAGAGGTGCAGCGGATGACCGGCGGCTTGCAGGTGCTTGCGCTGACGAACTCGCTGCGAGACGACGATTTTCCGAGCTTCCGCCGCATCGCGCTCGGCTTCCTCGACCAGTATGGCAAAGGCGGCCTGGTGCTGATCTCCGACCGCAAGGGCCGGATCCTGTTTTCCTCTGCGACGGAAGACACCGCGAGCCTGCCGCCGCGCGGCAACCTGGAGATCGTCGAGAAGATGTTTGCGGCGAAGGCGCCGCAATATTCCGACCTGTTTACCGGCGCGCTCAATCAGCGACAGGTTCTGACCGTCGAAGTTCCGGTGTTCCGCGACGGTGAGGTGATCTACGACCTCTGCTTCAGTCCGCCACTCAGCGTTTTCCAGGGTCTCGTCGAGAAGCAGCGGCCCGACCAGGAATGGACAGTATCCTTGCTTGACGCCGCCGGCACTGTATTCGCCCGCGTGCCGAACCCCGGCGAGACCTTCGGCAAGCGCGCTTCGCCTTCGCTCTACACGGAAATGTTCCGCAGGAACGAGGCTTCGCTCTCGTCGATCTCACTCGACGGCATTGCGCTCGCCTCCGCCTACACCAGATCCCGGCTCACGGGCTGGACAGTGGCCGCCGGCGTCCCGGAGAGCTCATTGATCGCGCCGCTCTGGCGCAACATTGCGATCACCAGCCTGATCGGCGGCATATTGCTGCTGATCGGCCTGACCTTCGCGGTCAGGATGGCGACCACGATCGCGCGCGGCGAGATGCTGCACGGTCTGCTGATCGAGGAGCTCAACCACCGCGTCAAGAACACGCTGGCCTTGATGCAGGCGATCGCCGTGCAGACCTTCCGCAGCGCAAGCCGCGATGAGCGAACCAAGTTCGAGGGCCGGCTCGGCGCGCTCGCCGAAGCGCATAATCTCCTGAGCCAGGAGAAGTGGCAGGGCTCGGAGCTAAAGGACGTGGTGGTCCGGGCGCTTCAGCCCTTTCTGCTCTCCGGCCCCGACCGCATCCGCATGACCGGCCCCGCGGTGCCGCTGCCGCCGCGACTCGCCGTGGTGCTGTCGATGATCGTGCACGAGATCGCCACCAATGCCGCAAAATATGGTGCGCTGTCCAACGAGAGCGGCCGGGTAACGCTGGAATGGGAGATCGTCGCCGACGCACCGAAGCCGCGGTTGCGGCTGATCTGGAGCGAGATCGGCGGCCCGCCGGTGACGGCGCCGGTGCAGCGCGGCTTCGGCTCGCGCCTGATCGAGCGCAGCGCGCGCGATCAGCTTGGCGGCGAGGCAACGGTGGACTTCCTGCCGCGCGGCGTGGTCTGCACGGTTATTTGTGCGCTGGACGAGGCGCGGTGAACCGGGGGCATCGGCGATGAAGATTACCAAGGTCCGGGCGCACATCCTTGAGGCAAGACTTCTCGCAGCCCTTCGCCTACTCACGTGCCTGGTACGACACACGCACCGCGATGCTGGTCGAGATCGAGACCGACGAGGGCCTGACCGGCTTGGGCGAATGCTATGGGCCGGCGCAGATGACGGCCGCAGTGGTCACAAGCGTTGCACCATGGCTGATCGGCGAGGACCCGCTGCGGACCGACGTGTTGTGGCAGACCATCTACGCACGCCTGCGCGACCACGGCCAGAAGGGCGTCGTGATCCAGGGCCTGAGCGGCATCGACATCGCGCTGTGGGACATCAAGGGCAAACACTTCGGCGTGCCCGCGCACCAGTTGCTCGGCGGCGCGGCGCGCAACGAGGTGCAGGCCTATGCGACCGGGCTCTACCGGCGCAAATCGGGCGATCCGCTCAAATATCTGCCGGAGGAAGCCGCCAGCTATGTGGCGGAGGGGTTCCGCGCCGTGAAGCTGAAGGTTGGCTTCGGGATCGCGGAGGACGCCGCGGTCACGCGCGCAGTACGCGAGGCGATCGGTCCCGACGTCGCGCTGATGGTCGACGCCAACCATGCCTATGACGCGGTCGCGGCGATCCGGCTCGGCCGCATGATCGAGCGCTACGACATCGCATGGTTCGAGGAACCGGTGCCGCCGGAGGATATTGCGGGATACCGCGCGGTGCGATCCGCACTGACGATTCCCATCGCCGGCGGAGAGTGCGAGTTCACGCGGTTCGGCTTCCGCGACCTGTTCGTCTCGCACGCGCTCGACATCGCCCAGCCCGACACCTGCGCGGCCGGCGGCCTCACCGAATGCAAGAAGATCGCCGACATGAGCGAGGCGTTCGGCATCCGCTACAATCCACATGTCTGGGGCACCGGGATTGCGATCGCAGCCTCGCTCCAGCTCCTCGCGGTGCTGCCGTCGCACACACCAACCTCGCTGACGCCGCTCGAGCCGTTGCTGGAGTTCGACCGCACCGAACATCCGATCCGGCAGGCGATCCTGAAAGACCCGATCGAACATGCGAACGGCGTCGTTCGCGTACCCAACGGGCCGGGGCTCGGCATCGAGATCGACCGCGAGGCGCTGGCGCGGTTTACATCGCGCTAGGAGCCAGGCCGTTTTCACATAAAGTTGCTGGCATGACGCGATGAGCTTGGTGCAGACATCGCTCAACGGCGATAAAACGGCGCAATCCAATCCCCGACGATCACAACAGGTCGTCTATCCAGACAGACGTTTGCAGATGGGCGAAGCCGTATTGCGCATGCAAGCACTATGGGTGCTTGGTTTGCCAGATCGTCATCGGAGAATCGCAAGATGAACACGAGGGATCGAAAATCGCCAGGGCATCGCTGCTGCTCCGGCTGCTGCGACCCGAAATGGTCGCGGCGCGGCTTTCTCGCAGGATTGGGTGCACTCGGCCTGGCCTCGACCATCCCGTCCGTTTCGGCACTCGGACAACCCAGGCCAACACTGATCGATACCCATCTTCATTTCTATCCGCCCGAATATCAAAAGCTCTGGCTTGGCTACGAAGACGCGCGCAAGCAGCCACACTTCCCCGGTCAGGTCGCATGGACCCGCGAGAAGCTGGTGGAGGATATGGACAGCAATGGGGTACGCACAGGCATCCTGTCGGTCGCCTCGACCCCCGGCGTGTGGTTCGATGTTGGGCCGTCGGAAGCCAGCCGGCTGGCGCGGACCTGCAACGACTATGCGGCGGATATGATGCGCGACCACCCGGGCCGCTTCGGCCTGTTCGCGACCTTGTCGATGCTGGACATCGATGCCACGCTCAAGGAAATCGAAAACGCGCTCGACACGCTGAAGGCAGACGGGATTGGATTGCAGAGCAGCTACGGCGACAAATGGCTCGGCAATGCCGCCTACAGGCCGGTGCTCGAAGAGCTCAACCGCCGCAAGGCGGTCGTCTATGTGCACCCGCTGGTCGCCACCTGCTGCAGCGGTCTCAGTGTCGGCACGTTTCCGGCGGTGATCGAAGTACCGCACGACACCACGCGCACGGTGACGAGCCTGCTGCTGAGCGGCTCATTTGCCCGCTATCGCGATATCAAATGGCTGTTCTCGCATGCCGGCGGCACGGTGCCGATGATGGCCGGGCGGATCAATTCGTTCTATGGGGCGCGGCCCGACCTGAAGGAATTTGCGCCGGAAGGGATCGAAGGCGAGCTACGCCGGCTTCAATACGACACCGCCAATGCGACGTTCGCGCCGTCCATGGCGGCGCTGCTCAAGCTCGTGCCTGCCTCGCAGATCACCTACGGCACCGACTATCCCTATTTCGGCTTTGGCCAGTTCGCACAGTTGCAGAAGCTTGGCCTCCCGGCAGCGGATCTCGACGCCATTGGCTATGAGAATGCGACGCGCCTCATTCCGAGGTTGCGCGCCTAGTCTCGGAAGCCGCCGCGACGAGCACGCTCGCTCTACCCGATCGTCTGCAGCGCCGGAAACGCCTCGAGCAGCCAGATGCTCACATTCGAGACCGCGCCGGTGAGAAAGCCGATGCCGGTGATCACCATCAAGACGCCCATGGCGCGCTCGACATTGACGAGATGGCCCTTCATGCGCGCGAACAGTTTTGAGAACTGCTCGATCATCAGGGCGGCGATCAGGAAGGGAATGCCGAGGCCCGCGGAATAAACCGCGAGCAGGCCTGCGCCCTTCGTCACCGTCGATTCGGCCGCGGCGATCGAGAGGATCGCAGCGAGGATCGGTCCGATGCAAGGCGTCCAGCCGAACGCGAAGGCAAGCCCCATCACGTAGGCGCCCCAGAGGCCGACGGGCTTGGGCGCGGTCATGCGCCCCTCGCGCATCAACAGGCCGATGCGCGTCAGCCCGAGGAAGTGCAGGCCCATGATGATGATGACGATGCCGGCAAGGATCGACAGCTCGGCCGACCAGGCACGGATCAGCCCGCCGACCAGCGAGGCGCTGGCGCCGAGCGCCACGAACACGGTGGAGAAGCCGAGCACGAACAACAGCGCCGACATCATGATCGCGCGCTTGGAAGCGGCAGCTGGCTCGTCGCTCTCGACATGCTCGATCGTGGCGCCGGTGAGATAGATCAGATAGGGGGGGACCAGGGGCAGGACGCACGGCGAGAGGAAGCTGACGAGGCCGGCAATCAGCGCCGCGGGTATCGAAACATTTTGCATGATGCAGTCGGAGCCATCCCGGGCCCCTGGGCAGCGCGCGGGGAATGCACGCAAGACCGGACCCGAACCGGCTCTGGTGTAGCCGATGCCGAGGAATGCGCAACAGAGGCGCGATCAAACCAGGGCTCCTCCCGATGCCGTCTGTGATCACAGATACGGCATCGGGACGCGCACAAAGCTCGCCAAAAAGCGAGATTCGGCGGCGCGGCTACTTCACCACGCGGAGCAGCGGACGCCGGGGCTGGTCCTGCGTCTGCTTGGAGGGGGGCAGCGGCTCGCTGGCAGCGCTCCGCAGCATTTCGTCGCACAGTGCCCTGAGGTCGGCGCTGTCAATTCCTTTGAGCTTCATCCGCACATCGAGGATGACGATCGAGAGCAGCTCAGCCAATTCACGGCTGTTGCTCTCGTTCAGAACCTTGCGGCACCCCTCGAGCGTCTCGAGCACCGACTGCAACTGTTCGTCTGAATGCGACACCGGCGTACTTTCCGTTAATTCGGGCTGCGAGACGTGCTTGCAACGATCCCCTTGGGCCCCATAGGGAACGAAGGATAGCATGAGGAGTCCGTGCTCTCGAAGACGATTTCAATGTGTTTCTGCGTCGAAACCGCGGTTCCAGACGGCATCGCCCCGCGGCGCAAGCGACGAAAATCGGAGCGGTCAAAGATGAAACGCCTGGGTCGGCGCGATTGGTCCATTCCGCGGGCGGGCGCAGAATCTCGCACGCCGCCCTGCGATCCACATGGAGCCGGCAATCCCGCAGCCAATTCAAGGCTCGCAACGGAACGCACGCGTCCCCCTCTTCCGGGCAACAAATTTGCCCGCTTCCCAAGCCTAAGCGCACTCCAATACCACTTCGGGCGCGGCAAGTATGGCGTTCAAAACTCACCGATCCCCAACCCGCCGTGGTTGTGGTTTGCGCTAGTTTCTGCCAGTTTAGCGACCCGAAGGGACTTGTATGCACTCCTTGGCGGAAAGGGGCGTTCCACTGGAGGAACGCCCAAAGACCAATATCAGCGGCCTCTCCGATTGGGATGCGGCCCGTATTTTTTTGGAAGTCGTCCGCTGCGGCAGTTTCCGCTCGGCCGCCGAACGGCTTTCGCTGTCGATTAACGCCGTCCGCCGGCAAATCGATGATTTCGAGCGCCAAACCGGCACCACCCTGTTCACCCGCGACGTTCACGGCACCCATCTCACCGATGAAGGCGCGCTGGTGGTCTCCGCCGTCGAGCAGATGGAGGCGGCGGCCTTCGACGTGCTGCGCACCAGCAATTCGACAGCCAACGCCCTCACCGGCGAGGTCCGGGTCGCCGTCACCGAGGGTCTCGGGACCTTCTGGCTCGCTCCGCGTCTGGTGGAATTCCAGCAGGCCTATCCGAAGATCCTCGTCGACCTGCATTGCGCGATGCGCTCGGCCGACGTCTCCCGCCACGAGGCCGACGTCGCCATCCATCTGGCGCGCCCCTCTGCACTCGACGTCAAGTTGGTGCGGCTCGGCCGCATGCATCTGATGTTCTGGGCCTCCAGACAGTACGTCGAGAAATATGGCGCGCCGCGCTCCGCGGCGGAATTGATCAAGCACCGCCTGGTGCTGCAATTCGCCGACCAGATCGCCGCTAAGGAAACATTTGAGAGCTTCTTCCCGGGCGTTCCGGAACGTGACCTTCTGGTCATGAAGACCAACGTCTCAAGCGCCAACTACTGGGCTGTCGCGAATGGAGCCGGAATTGGCGTATTCCCGAGCTACGCTATTGCGCTTGGCGGAAAGTTGATTCCACTGGAGGTCGAGTTGAACCGACCGCTGGATATCTGGTTGTCCTACCATCCCGGTAGCGGCCGGATTCCGCGTGTGCGGCACATGATTGACTGGCTGATCGAAGCTTTCAATCCGGCTCGCTTCCCGTGGTTTAAGGAAGAGTTCGTGCACCCGCATGAATTCAAGGACTCGTATATGGGCGAACCCCTGACCCAGCTCTTCGGGGGATTTTCAACCGAAGAACAAAGGTGAAAACTAATATGAAAGCAGCGGCGAAAAGAATGAAGCAGCGCAGCGCCGGCAAGCCGGACATTGAGCTTGGCAAGCGGATTCGTCTGCGGCGCGTCGAGATGAAGATCTCGCAGGCTGAGCTCGGCGAGAAGCTCGGCGTCAGCTTCCAGCAGGTCCAGAAATACGAGAAGGGCGTCAATCGCGTCGGCGCGGCTCGGCTTCAGCAGATCGCCACCGCGCTCGATGTGCCCGTGACCTTCTTCTATGACGGCGACAACAAGGCGCGCGAAGTCGAGAGCCTCCTGTTCCTGGACTCGGCCTTCAGCCTTCGCCTGCTGCGCGCCTACAGCAAGATCAAGGATCAGACGGTGCAGCGTCAGCTCGTCTCGCTGATGGAATCGATCGCAGCGAACGAAGCCTGAGATCGATCGACGGTCTGCCCTTCACGGCCGATGTTCAATCCGCCGCGTCACGGGGGCGCGGCCGGATTGGGCGAGACCTGATTGGCAGGATCTTGCTGGACCAGACTCGGCCTGCGCGCCATCCGCGCGCGGCCTCGGTTTTTCGGGGCGGCCTGGCCGCCCCTTTTTCTTTGCTCTTTTATTGGCATTTGACTGCCATTCGTCGCGGTTTTCGCGAACCCGTCCCAACCTTGTTGCGACCTAATCGAGAGCCTCGGCGCAGGACGCGCGGGGGCCTCGATGCGCCATGCTTAATGGGACCGCAACCCTGATGCCCTAGCGTTTCGCCGATTTTCGCGAATCAGCGCACGCAGCACGGCGGCCGGGTATCGCCAATACGAGCGCCCGTCCGGGCCTCGTCCTCATGGGGGAAGACAAGACACATGTTGAAGCGCCATGCCGTGATCATTGCCATGGGCCTCCTCGCCAGCGCTCCGGCGCTTGCGCAGACCGAGACCACGGGCCAGGCCGGCCCCAAGCCGGCGCCCGCAGCCGGCACGGTGCCGGCGGTCGCCAACCCGGCCCACACCGCCGCACCGAAAGCTGCCGCCGCGACACCGGCTTCAACCGCTGAGAGCCGCTCGGCCGCGGCGCTGGCGCTGACGCATGAGCCGACCTATGACGAAGGCACCGCCCAACGGATCAAGGACGCCGCGCTCAGCTATTCCGACCTCGCGGTGCGCGGCGGCTGGCCGACGATTCCCGCGGACGCCAAATTTGCGCTCGGTGTCCAGGGCGCCAATGACGATCTGCTGCGCAAGCGGCTGATCCTCACCAGCGACCTCGCCGCCGACAAGGCGAGCGGCGCCTTCGACCAGGATCTCGCGGACGGCGTGAAGCGCTTCCAGGCCCGCCACGGTCTCGCGCCGACCGGCATGATGACGCCGCGCACGCTTGCGGCAATGAACGTCCCGGTGCAAAAGCGCGTCCGCCAGCTGGAGGCGTCGCTCGAACGGCTCGAGAACACGAATTTCAGCTTCGGCCAGCGCTATGTCGTGGTCAACATTCCAGCCGCTTTTGCCGAAGCGGTCGAGAACGACATCGTGGTGCGGCGCTATCGCGTCATCGTCGGCAAGACCGAAAAGCCGTCGCCGACGCTGACGACCCAGATCACCGGCGTCGTGCTCAATCCGACCTGGACGGTGCCGTCCTCGATCGCCAAGACCGAGATCTCCGCGCATATGCGCAAGGATCCGACCTATCTGTCGCGGATGCACATGGAGGTGCTGGACGGCCACGACAATCCGGTCGATCCGCATTCGGTCGACTGGTCGGGCACGCACACGCCGAACTTCACCGTGCGCCAGCAGAACGGCACGTTCAACGCGCTTGGCGCCGTGAAGATCGACATGCCGAACTCCTATTCGGTCTACATGCACGACACCAACCAGCGCAATCTGTTCAGCGACGATTACCGCTTCGATTCCCACGGCTGCTCCCGCGTCGACAACGTGCGCGATCTCGCCGCCTGGCTGCTGAAGGACCAGCCGAAATGGACGCGCGCCGCGATCGACGCGGAAATCGCCACCGGGCAGCATCAGGAGGTCGCCATGGCCAGGAAAGTGCCGGTGGCCTGGATCTATCTCACGGCTTGGATGACCAAGGACCAGACCATCCAGTTCCGCACCGACGTCTATAACCAGGACGAGCAGTTGCTGGAGGCGACCGCCGAAGAGGCCGCCTTCTTCAGCAATGTCGGCAACCATCCACTGACTGCGCATATGGCGCAGTAGGCGGTTCTCGCGCCATGCAATCGCGGCACAGGCGGATGCAAAGCCCCTCGCCCTGCCGCGGTTGACCCGGGCCTTGGCCCGGCCGCACATTGCGCCTCGCCAAATACAAGCGAGCCCGCGATGCCCGACCTCTCCCATCAAACCTCCTACGCCGACGGCAAGATCCTCAAGCACGCCACAGGCGGCGTCGGCGTGATCACCTTCAACAATCCCGACAAGCGCAACGCGATGTCGCTGGAGATGTGGGAGGGATTTGGCGAGGCGCTGACGAGCCTGCGCGACGACGATACGGTACGCGTCGTGATCCTGCGCGGCGCCGGCGGCAAGGCGTTCGTGTCGGGGGCCGACATCAGCCAGTTCGAGAAGACCCGCCACAACGCGGCGGCGTCCGAGGAATATGGCAAGCGCAGCGCCGCCCAGCGCGCACTGCTCGCCGATTACCCGAAGCCGACCATCGCCTGCATCCAGGGGTTTTGTCTCGGCGGCGGCATGCAGGTCGCGATGCTCGCCGACATCCGCATCGCTTCGCATGCCAGCCAGTTCGGCATTCCCGCCGCCCGGCTCGGCATCGCCTATGGCTATGACGGCTTGCGACACCTGGTGTCGCTGGTCGGCCCGTCCTGCGCGCGGCTGCTGATGTACACGGGCATGCGCATCGATTCCACCGAAGCGCTGCGCATTGGCCTCGTCGAGCGCGTGATCCCCGACGACCAGCTCTGGGGCGAGACCATGGCAATCGCCGCGACGATCTCGCAAAACGCGCCGCTTGCGATCAAGGCCGCCAAGATCACTATCGCAGAGGTGCTCAAAGACGAAAGCGCACGCGACATGGATGCGATCAAGGCGATTGGCACGGCCTGCATGGACAGCGCGGATTTCCGCGAGGGCCGGCAGGCCTTCATGGAGAAGCGCAAGCCACAGTTTCAGGGCAAGTGAGTCCCCGTTATTGGGAGCGCACGTCTCTCACCGCGTCATTGCGAACGCAGTGACGTTGTGGAGAGACCGAGTGCGCTTGGAACTCTCAGCCAAGCTGAACCTTCATTCACGAAGATTAAATTCCTTGCGCCCTTGCTGCGATAGCAACCAATTGATCTGCAGCAAGTTCTCCCGCCACCAACGAGGGAGATCACGATGAAACTTAGACTTGCTGTTCTTGGTCTGGCTGCCCTGGGCAGCGCCGCGCTGACGTCGGGACAAGCGCTCGCGGCGATGCCGAACGGCATTCCGCAGGCCGATCAGGTCGCAGGCGGTCCGGTCGCGCATGTCGATCAGGTGCGGATGGTCTGCAACGCCTGGGGCCGCTGCTGGTCGCGCCCGAACTATTACGGCGCCTACGGCTATTACGGCGGCCCGCGACGTTTCTACGGTTACGGCCCGCGTCCGTGGGGCTGGGGCCATCGCCACTGGCACCGCTGGTGAATGACGAAGGGGCCGCGAGGCCCCTTTTTCCTGGAAGGCGTCGCAGGCGGTCAATCGCCAAAAACTTCGATCAGGCGAAAGCGCTCGCACATGAGCATCATGTCTTCGCTGAATTGTCCGAGCCGGCCGAAATAGGTGCGATGGGCGTTGCGCCAATAGGCCAGGCTTCGATCGCCCTCGCCCTCATCGCAAGCAAAGGCGGCGTCCACGTCATGGAAGCGCCGATAGGCGATCTCGACAGTTTCGATGACGCAGCGTGGTTCTCCCCGTCCGTCGAGCACGACCCAGCGCTCACCGGGCGTAGACGTGTTCGGCTCGTCTTCTGTGCTGCAAGTCGCGGTCTTGACGCCCCGGACGACGAGTTCGAGCAGTTCATCAGCAAGCGCCGGACTGTCGCCGAAAGCAAAAGTCCGGAGATCTTGATACCGTTCGGGCACCGGCTTGTTCATGATCGTCCAAACCCTTCAGAGCCGACACCTTAGGACGCGATCCACTCCTACAGCGCCGCGAGCACCGCCTTGGTAATATCGGCCGTGCCGTTGCTGCCGCCAAACTCCATCGGCTTGAGACCGCCGGCATAGACCTGATCCACCGCGCGTTCGATCTGCTCGCCGGCTTCCGCCGCGCTCTCGACGCCGTGCTTGTCGGCAAACCAGTCCAGCATCATCGCCGCCGACAGGATCATGCCGGTGGGATTGGCCTTGCCCTGCCCCATGATGTCGGGCGCGGTGCCATGGCACGGCTGGAACACGGCGTATTTGTCGCCGATGTCGGCCGACGGCGCCATGCCAAGGCCGCCGATCAGGCTCGCGGTGATGTCGGAGACGATGTCGCCGAACATGTTCTCCATCACCATCACATCGAAATCCCAGGGCCGCTTGACCAGCATCGCCGAGCAGGCATCGACATAGAGGCGATCGGTTTTCACCTCGGGATGCTTCTTCGCGATCTCGTCAAAAATGCCGCGGAAGAACGCAAAGGCCTTGAACACGTTCGCCTTGTCGACGCAGGCGAGCGCGCCCGGCTTGCCGCGCGCCTTGCGCCGCTCGGCGAGGCGAAACGAGAACTCGAACAACCGTTCGGAGGTCCTGCGCGTGATCACCATGGTCTCGCGCGCATCTTCATGGGTGACCACGCCCTTGCCCATCGAGGCAAACAGGCCCTCGGTGGACTCACGGATCACGACGAGGTCGATGCCGCGCTGGTCGGCACCGATGATCGGGCTCGGCACGCCCGGAATCAGCCGCGCCGGGCGCACACCCGCGTAGAGATCGAAGATGAAGCGCAGCTCGATCTGCGGCGCGATCTCGGTGTTGTCGGGGTAACGCACCGACGGCAGGCCGCAGGCCCCGAGCAGGATCGCATCCGCCTCCTCGCAGAGCTTGATGGTGCTATCCGGCATCGACTTGCCGGTGGCGAGGTAATTGTTGGCGCCGGCCGGCGCCTCGGTGAAGCGGAAGCGCAAGTCCGACTTCGCCTCGATCTTGCGCAGCACTTCGATAGCCGGCGCCACGACTTCGGGACCGATGCCGTCACCGGCGAGTACGGCGACGTGGAAGGCGTTGTTTGCGGACATGGAGGCTCCGATGTTTGATCGTCATTCCGGGGCGGTCCGCAGGACCGAACCCGGAATCTCGAGGTTTCGGGTTCGATGATTCGCATCGCCCCGGAACGACGAACACGTTACGGCATCAGCACCGTGCGCCCGACCACCGCACCCTGCTGCAACTGCACCAGCGCGTCGTTGGCCTTGGCGAGCGGCTGCCGCGTCACCGGGATCGGCGGCACGTTCTTGGTGCGGACGAGGTCGAGCAACTCCTGCGTCTCGCGCAGGTTGCCGACGTAGCTGCCCTGGATCGTCACCGCCTTGATCGGAATCAGCGGCAGCGCCCAGGTCGCGCCACCGCCGAACAGGCCGACGATGACGAGCTTGCCGCCCTTGGCGAGGCAGTCGAAGCCAAGCTGCGTGGTGGCGGCATTGCCGACGAGGTCGATCACGGCGCGGATCGGACCGCCCGCCTTCTTGGCCAGTTGCTCGAGCGCGTCCGGCGCCTTGGGATCGACGGTGGCAAGCGCGCCGGCCTTCTCTGCGGCCTCGCGCTTCCTGGCGTCGATGTCGAGCATGATCGCGCCCTTGCCGCCCATCGCTTTCAACAGCGACAGCGCCATCAGGCCGAGGCCGCCGGCGCCGAACATCACGATCGGCGTGTCAAAGTGCTGTTCGACCTTCTTCAGCGCGCTGTAGGTGGTGACACCCGAGCAGGCATAGGGCGCCGTCGTCGCGGGATCGAGACCTTTGAGATTGAGCAGATAGCGCGGATGCGGCACCAGCATGTGATCGGAATAGCCGCCATCGCAATAGACGCCGAGCGAGCGCGGCGTCGCGCACATGTTCTCGTCGCCGGCAAGACAAACCGAGCATTTGCCGCAGCCGATCCAGGGATAGACCAGGCCAACGTCGCCGAGCTTGAGATCGCCCTGGTCGGTCGGCTTCACGTCCGGGCCGAAGGCGGCGATCTCGCCGACCGTCTCGTGGCCCATGGTGAGCGGCAAATTGATGCCGCGATCCTTCAGCGACAGCGGCTTGCGGCCATGGCCGAGATCGTAGCCACCTTCCCAGATGTGGAGATCGCTGTGGCAGACGCCGGCTGCCTTGACCTTGATGAGCACCTGCGTGCCCGACGGCTGCGGCGTTGCCTCGTCGAACTCCTGCAGCGGCGCCTTGAAATCGGCGACCTTGAAACTCTTCATCGGCGTCCTCCCGGCATTCTTCTCGTTGTCGCCGCCACCATGCCATGACCGGTCGGGCGAGACAAACCCGCAACCTGTCTTAGTTCAGGCCAGCGGATGGTGGCAAGCCGCGAACTGGCCGGGCGCGACCTCGCGCAACTCCGGTATCTCCGCGCTGCATCGCTGGTCGGCGCGCGGACAGCGGGTGCGGAAGCGGCAGCCGGACGGCGGCGCAATCGGCGATGGCGGCTCGCCGGTTGCCACACCCTCGACGGGACGGACATCCGGATCGGGGACCGGGATCGCCTGCAACAGCAGGTCCGTGTAGGGATGCGCGGGTCTCGCGAACAATTGCTCTGATGGACCGACCTCGCAGAGCCGGCCGAGATACATCACCGCGACGCGGTCGCTGACGGCTTTGACCACCGCGAGGTCATGCGCGATGAACAGCAGCGTCAGGCCGAAACGCGCCTTCATCTCCTCCAGCAAATTGAGGATCTGCGCACGGATGGAGACGTCCAGCGCCGAGACCGGCTCATCACACACGACGAATTCCGGATTGAGCACTAGCGCCCGCGCGATGCAGATCCGTTGGCACTGGCCGCCGGAAAATTCGTGCGGCAGGCGCCCCGCCACGAGATCAGGATCGAGCCCGACCGCTGACAGCACCTCGTGAACGCGCCGCTTGCGTTCCGCGGCGTCCTTCACGCCGGCAATGATCAGCGGCTCGGCAACGATGTCGCCGATGCGCCGGCGCGGATTGAGCGAGGCAATCGGATCCTGGAAGATCAGTTGCACGCGGCGGCGCATCTTGCGCAGCGCCTCGCCCTCCATGGCCGTGAGATCCTCGCCATCGAACTGCACGCGGCCTGATTGGGCGCGGCGCAATTGCAGGACGGCGCGCCCCAGCGTCGACTTGCCGCAGCCGGATTCGCCGACCAGCCCCAGCGTCTCGCCACGCGCGACCTGAAGGCTGACACCGGAGACCGCATGAATCGTCTTGTTGCCGAGACCATATTCGACGACGAGATTGTCGACATTCAATAGCGGCTCGCCTTCAGCAGCGCGGGCGACAAGCTGCATCATGAGCCGATTCTCTCCGCCATCTGGATCGGGTGGAAGCAGGCATAGAGATGTCCCGGCATCTCGGCGCTCTTCAATTCGGGCTTGGCCTCGTGACAGCGCCGGTCGGCATAGCGGCAGCGCGGCGCAAAGGAGCAGCCTTTGAGTGGCCGCGTCGGATCGGGCGGACGGCCGGAGATCGCCGGCAGCGGCGTATGCGGCGCGGTCTCCAGCTTCGGGATCGCCGCCAGCAGCGCTTCGGTGTAGGGCATGTGCATACGCTTGAACAACGCCTGCGTCGGCGCGCGTTCGACCACCCTGCCCGCATACATCACCGCGACCTCGTCGGCGCGACCGGCGACGACGCCGAGATCGTGGGTGATGATGATCATCGCCATGTGGCGGCGGCGCTGCTCGCGCGCGAGCAGATCGAGGATCTGCGCCTGGATGGTCACGTCGAGCGCCGTGGTGGGTTCGTCGGCGATCAGCAGCTTCGGCTCGCAGGACAGCGCGATCGCAATCGCGATGCGCTGGCGCATGCCGCCGGAGCATTGATGCGGATATTGCGCAAGCCGCTGCTCCGGCGCTGGAATGCCGACGGCAGTTAGCAGCTCGATGCCGCGCTTCCGCGCCGCCGGCGCGTCGAGCTCGAGGTGCTCCTGGATCGTCTCCAGCAACTGGGTGCCGATCGTGAGCACCGGGTTGAGCGAGGTCATGGGATCCTGGAACACGACCGAGAGGTCGCGCCCGCGCAGGCGCCGCAGGCTTTCGGGCGCGAGCCTCACCAGATCCTGCCCGTCGAACATCACGCGTCCGGTGAGCTTCGCCTTCTTCGGCAACAGCTGAAGCACCGCACGCGACAGCATGGTCTTGCCGCAGCCGGATTCGCCGACGATGCCGAGCGTGCGGCCCGCTTCCAGCGACAGGTCGACATGATCCACGGCGCGCAAATTGCCGCGCGGGGTCGGCAGCTCGACCGCGACGTCCTCGATGCTCAGAAGCGGCGCACTCACAACGCCCCCTGACGCGGGTCGGTCAGCGCCCGCAAGGTGTCGCCGACCAGGTTGAAGGCCAGCACGGTCAGGAACAGCCCCGCCGCCGGCAGGAAGGCCAGCCGGGGCGCGACGTCGAGGCTGTCGCGTCCCTCGCCGATCATGCTGCCCCAGCTCGCTATCGGTGGCGGCACGCCGAGCCCGAGGAACGACAGCGCGCCCTCGACCACGATGGTGACGGCAACGCCGAGCAGAAAGAACGCAAGCAGCGGCAGGATCACGTTCGGCAACAGCTCGCGCAGCAGGATGCGCGCATGGCTGGCGCCAAGCGCTTCGGCCGCGATCACGAATTCGCGCCGCGCCAGCGTCAGCGTCGCCGCGCGCGCCACCCGCATGAAGGCGGGAATGCCGAGCACGCCGAGGATCAGGGTGAGATTGGGGATGGACTGGCCGAGATAGGCGGTCACTGCGAGCGCGAAGATCAGCGGCGGAAAGGCGAGCAGCACGTCCATGCTGCCGACCACCAGCGTCTCGAACCGGCCGCGGAAATAACCGGCGAGCAGGCCCAGCGCGCCGCCGATGGCAACGCCGATCATCGGTGCGATGAGCCCAACCGTCAGCGACACCCGTGCACCAAAAATCAGGCGGGAGAACTCGTCGCGGCCGAGCCCGTCGGTGCCGAGCCAGTGTTCGCTGGAAAGCGCGGCGCGGCGCTCCAGCATGTCCATATCGGTCGGATTTTGCAGCGGCAGGACCGGCGCGAGGATCGCGAGCGCAAGGACAATCACGAGCCAGGCGCTCGCGAACCAGAACAGGAGCCCGAGCTTGCGCCTGCGGCGGACCGGCGCGGACGCCGCCTCATCCTGGATTGACAGCTCAAGCGTGGCCATGGCGGATCCTCGGATCGAGCACGGCATAGAGCATGTCGACGATGAAATTCACCATGACGAAGCCGCAGGCGACCAGCAGCACCACGCCCTGGAGGATGACGAGGTCACGGGTATAGATAGCGCCGACCAGCAGCCGGCCGATGCCCGGTAGCGCGAAGATCGATTCCACGATCAGCGTGCCGCCGAGCAGGCGGCCGATATTGATGCCGGTCACCGTTACCAGGGTCAGCGACGAGGGTTTCAGCGCATGCACGAACAGGATGCGCGAGGGCTTGAGGCCCTTGGCCTTGGCGAGCGCGATGTAGTCCTCCTGCAGGGTCGCGATCATGTCCGAGCGCAGCACCCGCATGATGCCCGGCCATTCCGCCAGCGCCAGCGTCAGCGCCGGCAGCACGAAGAAGCGCAAATTGGCGAGCGGCTCCTCGGTGAACGGCACATAGCCGGTCGCCGGCAGCCAGTGCAGTTCGACCGCGAACAGATAGATCAGCAGGATCGCCATCAGGAAGGACGGCATCGACAGCATGGCGAAAGCGCTGCCAGTCATGAAACGGTCGAAGGCGCCGCCGGCGCGCGCCGCGCAGGCGATCGCAAGCGGCACGCCGATCAGGAGGCCGATGAACTCGGCCATCAGCATCAGTTCGAGCGAGACCGGAACGCGCTCAGTGACCGCCTGCAGCACGGTCTGCCCGGTTCGGAACGAGCGGCCGAGATCGCCCTGCAGGACGTGGCCGAGCCAGCTCAGGTAACGCCACCACAGCGGCTGGTCGAGCCCCATGTCTCGGCGCAACGCCGCGACATTCTCCGGCGTCGCCTGATCGCCGAGAATGACATAGGCGAGATCGCCCGGCAGCAGCGAGGCGATCAGGAAGGTCAGCAGCGAGACGGCTAGCAGGACCGGCAGGATGGCCAGGAGCCGTCGCGCGACGAAGTTCAGCATCGCTTGGTCATTCCAGCCAGGTGGTCGAGACGTCGATCACGCCGTTGTAGATTTTGGGAAAGCCCTTCAGCCGCGCGCTCGACAGCGCATAATAGGTGTTCTGGAAGGTCCAGAACCAGATCGCCTCCTTGTTGATTAAGCGACTGATGGCGCAATAGTCGTCGATACGCGCTGCAGTGTCGGCGGTAACGCGGGAATGGTCGAGCAGTCGGTCGAGCTCCGGATCGGCGAAGTTGGACAGCGCCAGCGGGCTGCCGCTGCGGAAGTTCGCATACATCTGCGGATCGGGATCGGCGAGATCGACGATGCGCCACGGCACCAGCTGGAACTGGCGCATGAAGGCGCGCGGCGGGATGGTGGCCTGGTCGACCTGCTCGATCTCCATGCTGGCGCCGGCGCGCTTCCAGAATTGCTGGAGCACCTGGCCGATCATGCGGCCGCGCGGCGTCGCGGTCACCAGCATCTTGAACTCGACCGGCTTGCCGTAATCCTTGAGCAGCGCCTTGGCCTTCTCGACGTCGAACGGCAGCGCGCCGTCGTCCTTGCACTTGACCCAGGAGCCGTCGCCGTAGGGATTGCTCGCCGGCCGGCTCAGGCCGTTGCTGATCGCCTGCGACATTTTGGGACGGTCGATCGCCATCACCAGCGCCTGCCGCACGCGGACGTCGTCGAACGGCGCCATCTTGGTGTTGAAGGCATAGACCTGCGCGCCCGAGCCCTTGTAGGTGTGCACGGTGAGCTTGGAGTCCTTCTGCGCCTTCATGATGTTGTCGGCGTCGTTCTCGTCGTCCCAGATGATGTCGGCCTCGCCCGATTGCAGCGAGGCGAAGCGCGACTGCGCGTCCGGCAGCGGCTTCAGGATGATGCGGTCGAGATAGGGACGGCCCGTGTCCCAGTAGTTGGGGTTCTTCTCCAGCACCATGCGGTCACCGGCGGTCCATGATTTCAGGATGTAGGGACCGGTGCCGACGGGATTGCGATTGTAGTCGTCGCCCTTGGTCTTCCAGGCCGTCGGCGAATGCACGACGTTGTTCTGGCTCTGAATGCTGATCACCGCCGGCAGGTTCACGGAAGGATCGGTGAGATTGTAAACGACGGTGTAGTCGTCCGGTGCCAGCACCTCCTTGACGTTGGTGATGTAGAAGGCACAGCGGCACTTGTTGGCGGGGTTCTTCTGCCGGTCGAAATTCTCCTTGAAGGCCTGCGCATTGAACGGCGTGCCGTCGTGGAATTTCACGCCCTGGCGCAGCTTGAAGGTCCAGCTCTTGTAGTCGTCGGAATGCGTCCAGGAGACCGCGAGCTTTGGCGCGGCCTCGCCCTTGTCGTCGAGCGTGGTCAGCGTGTCGAAGATCGCGGCCGCCGCGGTGAAGGTCGAGGTGTCGTAGACGCCGACCTTGAGCGGATCGAAGCCGGGAATGTCCAGCTCCTGGCCGACCGTGATGCTGCCGCCCGCCTTCTGCGCCCGCGCCGGCTCGCCCAGCGGAAGGAGCGCAAATGCCGCAACAAGGAAAATCGGCGCGCGCTTGCGCGCCGCGGCAGCAATGTTCGTCATGGTTCCTCCCGGGATCCTCGTCCGATGTTTCGGATCGTTGGATCACTTGGAGGCGAGATTGGCGACAAATGCTCGCCACGGCAAGAGGAACACACGGGGTTCGATGCCGCGTGCGCGCGGCGTGACGCGCTCAGCTGGTCGCGGCTGTTTTGCCTGACGGAATTGGCGCCTCGTCGCCGAGACCGATTTCGTCGCGCAGTGCATCCGTGTGCTCGCCGAGCACGGCCATCGTCTTGCCCGGCGTCGTGTCGGCACCCGTCATCCGGAACGGCAGATTGAGCACCTGGAACGAGCCGCCCCCATCCTCCACGGGCGAGAGCGCCTGCCGATGCGCGAGCTGCGGGTCGGCCAGCGCCTCGGGCACGGTGCGGTAGGCCGAGGCCGGCACGCCGGCAGCGCTCAAGCCGACAAGGCATGCATCGGTCGAAAGCTGCCGCGACCAGATCTCGACGCCGTCCATCATGTCGGCCCAATTCTCGCGCCGCGCGGCGTAGGTGGAGAAGCGCACATCCGAGATCCATTCGGGACGGCCGATCACGCCCATCAATCCCTGAAACGTCTTCTCGCTCGCGACAGTGATCATGACGTAGCCGTCCGCCGTCTCGGTCGGACCGAACATCGGGCGCGGCGGCGGCTTCACCGCGAATTGCGAGCTCTGCAATTCTATCACCGTCAGCGTCAGCATCGACTCCAGCATGGAGACGTCGATGTGCTGGCCAAGCCCGGTCGCCGTGCGCTGGTAGAGCGCGGACGCAATCGCGCCAAAACCGTAGGTGCCGGTGACGACATCCGCGTGGTAGATGCCGCAATAGTCGGGACGGTTGCGGCCGGGCTGGTAGGCGAGATGCGCCATGTCGTAGCCGGAGGCCGCATGGATCACCGGCGCGTAGGCCGGCAGCTCGGCCGAGGGGCCGCTCTGGCCGTAGCCGGAGATCGAGCAGTAGATCAGCTTCGGGTTGACTGAGCGCAGGCTGTCATAGTCGAGCCGCAGCCGGCGCATCACGCCCGGGCGAAAGTTCTCGACCAGGATGTCTGATGTCGCGACCAGCCGTCGGACCGCCTCCTTGCCGTCCTCCGACTTGAGGTCGAGCACGACGCTTTTCTTGCCGACATTGAGCTGGCCGAACACGGTGCTGCAGCCGTTGCGCAGCGGCGGCCTGGTCCGCATCGTCTCGCCGCCATCGGTCTCGATCTTGATGACCTCGGCGCCCATGTCGGCCAGCATCCGCGCGCAGTGAGGTCCGGCGATGGTGGTCGAAAAATCCAGCACCCTTAAGCCGGCGAAGGCCTTTGTCGTCGTGTCTTCGTGCTTATTTGATAGCTGCATCCCCGGCCGCCCCTTAGGAACAATCAATATTCTCTGTTGTTGGTGCGCCGACCCTAGAGGGCGACAGCTGGGTAGGAAAGTCTTTACCGAACGGACGCGCCTTGCTGGTGGCTTGAGCATTCCAGGGGCAACTGGACCCGTTCTTGCATAGCAGCAAATGGGATCGGATGAGGGCAACAGTTCTTGAGGGTCTTGTTCGTTACAACCGAGATGGATGATTTCGTCCGCGTTGGCGGACTCGGCGCCGTATCGGCCGCCCTCCCCAGAGCCCTTCGCCCCTTCGCCGATATCCGGATCATGCTGCCCGGCTATCGCGACATCATCGAGCAACTGACGCATATTCAGATCGTTGGCCGTTGCCCGGCATTCGCCGAAATGCCGGCCTGCTCGCTCGGCCGGGCCGCCACCAAGGACGGCCTGCCGGTCTATGTGCTGTTGTGCTCGCAACTCTACGACCGGCCCGGCAATCCCTATGGCGACGAGTCCGGGCGCGACTGGCCGGATAATGACATCCGCTTCGCACGCTTTGCCTCGGCTGCGGCTGAGCTTGCCATGGGCAAGCTGGACAAGAATTGGGCAGCAGACCTGGTCCATGCCAATGACTGGCAGGCCTCGCTCGTGCCGGCCTATCTCGCCTGGCGCGGCGCCAAGCTGCCGTCGATCCTGACCATCCATAACCTCGCCTATCAGGGCCTCTTCCCAAGGGACTCGCTGCGACGGATCGGCGTCCCCGAAAGTTCCTTCCACATCGACGGCGTCGAGTTCTACGACCAGCTCTCCTTCCTCAAGGCCGGGCTGGTCTACGCCTCGCACCTCACCACCGTCAGCGGCACCTATGCGCACGAGATCACCACGGAGGAATTCGGCTGCGGCCTCGAAGGCCTGCTCCGCGTCCGCTCCGACGCGTCCGAGCTGACCGGCATCCTCAACGGCATCGACGAGAGCTGGGACCCGCGCTCCTGCGCCCAGCTCGCGCAACAATTCGGCGCCGGTGACTGGGTCGGCAAGAAGGCCAACGCCGATTACGTGCGCAAGCAGTTTGGCCTGGCGGTCTCGCGCGGCCCGATGTTCGCGATCGTCGCACGGCTCGTTCATCAGAAGGGTATCGACCTCGTGCTGTCGGCCGCCGACGAGATCATCGATGCCGGCGGGCAGATCGTGGTCACCGGCTCCGGCGAGCCGGCGCTCGAGCAGGCGCTGGTCGACGCCCATCGCCGCCGCCCCGACGCCATCGGGGTTACCATCGGCTTCAACGAAGCCCAGGCGCGGCGCATCTTCGCCGGCAGCGATTTCACCTTGATGCCGTCGCGCTTCGAGCCCTGCGGGCTCAGCCAGATGTACGCCCAGCGATTTGGCTCGCTGCCGATCGGTCACCAGACCGGCGGCCTCGCCGAGACCATCACCGACGGCGAGACCGGCTTCCTGTTCTCGAAACCCTCGCACGAATCCTTGCTCGGTGGCGTCCGCCGCGCCTTCTCCGCCTTCATGGCCCAGGACCAGCTCGACACCATGCGCCGCAGCGCGATGGGACGGTCGTTCTCCTGGAGTATCTCGGCAGGTACCTACAGCGCGCTGTACCGGAAGCTGGCGGTGGTGTGAGGCTGGCTGCAGCGGTGGACTTCACCCCTTCCCGCGCGTGTCCATTTGCGGCCGCCCGATCCAGGCGCGGTTGAGACAGCGGGTCATCCAGTCGGGCTCAGTTCTGCCGTTCAGCCGCGCCTGCGCTTCCTGGTAGGGACCGACATAGCGCAACCGGTCGGGCAATCTCGGATAGACCCGCTTTATCCATGCCAGCGCGTTGTCCGCCGATTTGGCATCCCGCTCGTCGAGCTCAAACCCAAAGCCTGCGCGCAAGCGCTCCGGCAGCATGCCCGCTGTGAGCGCGCGGTACCATCGCGGCGGCCGCAACCACGGACGGGCCCCGCCAAAAATCTGCGCGGCGATTTCGCGCGCCGCTGGACTGACGGTCAGCGTATCCGACTGGGCCATTGCATTGGTGTAGGCCGCAAAGCCGCGCCAGTCCGCCGGCAGATCATCGGCCGTCAGTCCGAACAACGCGCCGAACGCCCGGCTCTCGGTCCAGTAACGCTCGCGTTCCTCCTCCGGGAGCGGCGGCAGAACCAGATCATGGGCCATCAGTGCGGTCTCGATCAGCGTGGCGTGAACCCAGCGCAGCGACGGAATGTCATTGGCGCAATAGCGCGAGCCTGCCGCGAAGGGACCGACGGTCTCGGGCATCTCGCCGACGATCATGCTGTGGCGCCGGTGCAGTTGGCGGGACGACAGCAAGGCCCGGTCGAGCGAACCGAACACCATGGCAAACACGATATCGAAGGTGCGATGGAAGCGGCCGATCGGATCGGCAAGGGTTTTGGAGTGCTCGGCGATGGCGGCGGCGACCCAGGGGTGCGCCAGTTGCAGCAACAGCGCGCGGCCGGCACCGAGAAAGACGACGGCCTCCCGGTCGATCCGCCAGGTCACCGTGGCCGGGCCGAACACGCCGGCCACCGGTCCCGCCGCATCAGCGCGGACCTGATCGAGAGCCAATTCCAGGTCGTTTCCGGACACCACTTGCAGGGCCTTTCGACAGCGGACGAAGACCTACGATCCGCAAGGCCTGTGGCAATTCGATGAACGCAACGATGGCTTGCGGCCCTATTCCGCCGCCATCGCCATCTCGTCCATGTGCTCGTGCAGCACTACGCCGGACAGAGGATCGAATTCGCCGATCCACGGCTTGCGCGCCAGCACAGATCGGGTGTGGGCATAGCCGGCGTCCCAGCGCCGCATGATGCCGGACGGGCTGAAGTCGATGTCCTTGGTGTGGGTCTCGCGATCGAGCTGCGGTGCCAGCAACCGCACCACGTGCATGCGCGTCGAACAGCCATAGCCGATCAAGTCTCTCACCGCGGGATCGTCGCGCTCACTATCGGGCAATCGTGCCGCAAGCTGGTTGATGACGTGGCGCAGGCGATGGGCCTGCTGTTGGCGCGCGATCTGGCTAGCGATCCGGCTCGAATACTGCACGTCCTTGTGCCGGTTCAGCACCTCCGCCATCGTGGTCGGCTCGGCGCCGACGGGATTCCACAGATGCACCGCAAAGATCAGCGAGTTCTTGCGCGGATTGTCGTCGAACACAGCTTCGGTCGGCGTGTTCGACAGGATGCCGCCGTCCCAATAGAGCTCGCCGTCGATGCGCACCGCCGGAAACGCTGGCGGCAACGCGCCCGAGGCCATCACATGCTTCACCGTCAGGTCACCGTCGCGGCTGTCGAAATAGCGCATCTGGCTGGTGCGGACATGGGCCGCGCCGACCGTCAGCCGCGGCGCGCAACGATTGAGCCGGCTGAAATCGACGAGGTCGAGCAACGTCCTCTCCAGCGGCGCAGTCGAATAGAAGCCGGCGTGGTCGGCGCCCAGCGGATAGGAATCGCCGGCGTGCGCCAGCGGGTTGGGCCGGAAGAAGCCGGGAATGCCGTTGGTGACGGTCGACCAGTAGGACAGCTTCTCATTGAAGTCGGGAAACGCGGTGCGAAAATTCCACACCGGATTCTGCTCCATTCGCTTCCAGAATTCCTTCAGGCGCGCGAGCCGGTCCTGCGGCGCGTTGCCCGCGATCAGGCTGGCATTGATGGCGCCGATCGAGGTGCCGATGATCCAGTCCGGCTCGATGCCGGCTTCGTGCAGCGCCTGATAGACGCCGGCCTGGTACGAGCCGAGTGCGCCGCCGCCCTGGAGCACCAGCACGACCTGGCCCGGCAGACCCTTCGACGACACGCCCGTATCGCACTGCATACCGCTCATGTCTCGCTCCCTGAGAGTCCGCACCTTTGGCATGTTCGTATCCTGTCGAGGATTGTTACGCCCCGTCGAGCTCCAATTTGGCGCCGGCCACCGTCATGGCCAACTCTGGGGGATCGCCCGGTTTGAGGGAAATGCCCGCTGGCTTCCGAAACCATGCCCGCGCGCTATTGCGGTTGGGATGTCATTCGCCGCCCTGATCGGCTAGGGTTCCGACCGGTCTTGCCAGGAGCCGGTCGATGGAAATGCACCAGGTCCGCTATTTCCTTGCGGTGGCGCAGTTGCTCAACTTCACCCGCGCCGCGGAGGAGTGCAATGTGACGCAGCCGTCGCTGACGCGCGCGATCAAGCAGCTCGAGGCCGAGCTCGGCGGTGACCTGTTCCGTCGCGAGCGGCCGGCGGCGCAACTCACCGAACTCGGCCAGCGCATGCATCCGTTCCTGAAGCAGTGCTACGATGCAGCGACCGGAGCCCGCTCGCTCGCCTCCTCGTTCAAGAGCGGCGAGATCGGCGCGTTGCGCGTGGCGCTTGCACACTCGATCGATCTGGCGCTGCTGATCCCGCATCTCAACGAGATCAAGCGGCAATTCAACCGGCTCGAATTCCGCTTCCTGCGCGGCTCGAGCCGCGAGGTCGGCGAGTACCTCAAGAAGGGCGAGGCCGAACTCGGCATCGCCGCCGAGATCGATGAGGCCTGGGAACGGCTCGACGTCTGGCCGCTGTTCACCGAGGCTTTCGAGCTCGTCGTCAGCAAGGAGCACCGGCTGGCCGATCGCGGCACGATCGGGCTGGACGATTTACACGCGGAGCAATTTCTCAACCGATCCTTCTGCGAGCATTCGCGCCGCATCTTCGCGAGCCTGCGCGAGCACGGCATCGACGTCGATCAAGGCCACGAGATTTCGAGCGAGCACGATCTGATAGAGCTGGTTGAAGCCGATATCGGCATCGCCATGGTGCCGCGCACCTCGCCTGTGCCGGAGAGCCTGAAACGCTCCGCAGTCGCCGGACTGGACGCGCGCCGCACGGTCAGCCTCTATGGCGTCGCCGGCCGGCAGCGTACGGCGGTGGCCAATGCCGTGATGCGCATGCTGCGCGGTGCGGACTGGCGTGCGCTTGCGGGATAGGTTTGGCAGATCCTTCTCCCCGCTCTTCGCGGGAGAGATGAAGTTCAGTTCTCCCGGCTCGCGCTTGCGAGCGCATCGAGCAAATCGTCGATCTCCATGCGCTTGCGAAAATCGGGATCGACGAAGCGGGCCTTCACGATCCCATCGCGACCGATCACGAACACGGCCGGGATCGGCAGCATCCAGCCGTCATTGCCGTGAAACTTGGCGATATCCTGATAGGACAACAGGTGCTGGATCTCGGCGCCAAGCCAGATCGCGAGATTGAGCGACAGCGCGTAACCATTGTCGAGATCGGTCAGCACTGCAAACGGCGCACCGGCGTCGGCCTTGAACGTCCTGGTGTATTCCTGCGTCTCGGGCATGATCGCGACGATCTGCGCGCCCATCGCCGAAATACGATCCTGCGCCTGGATCACCGCGCGGACGTTGAGCCGACAATAGGGGCACCAATGGCCGCGGAAGAACATCACCGCGACCGGTCCGTTCATCAGCAGCGACGGCAACGTGACGAGACGTCCGTTCTCGTCAGGCAGCATGAACGGCGGCATCGCGTCGCCGGGATGCGGCGCGGTCTCGCCACCGCCGTTTCCATTCAATCTTGCCACCAGTTGATCGACCGCCTCGCCATAGGCCGGGAACACCTTGCGGCTGGCATCGGCATACGCGCGGAGCTGTTCGTTCAGCGTACCTTCCATGTCGCGGCAGCGCTGGAAGGCGAGCTTGAGCCGCTCGGAATCGGCTGGCGAGAGAGAGGTCATCTTGCGCTCCGGCATTCAGGGGACGAATACTAGTTTCGCGGTGGGGCCGCCCGCAAGGGGCGGCCGTGTTACACGCGTGATCAGTTCACGTAGAAATTGCCGGTCGGATCCAGCCGCCCCGACATGGAGTACAGCGATCCGTTGTCCATGAAGAAGACGGTGTTGTCCGGCACCTTCTTGGCGTGTTTCATCATTGCCTCGTGGTTCTTCTCGGACGGGGCCATGGCCATCGCCGACATCTTGCCGGGCCCACCATAGACATAGGCCATGCCGGCCTTGAAGTCCCAGGCAGCCTCCGAGAAGGCGGATGTGGCAATGACCGCGAACGCAGCAGTGGCGATCATGGTCTTGGACAGCTTCGTCATGGGGAACTCCTCCAGATTGACGCGAACGCCCGCCGATCGGGCGCCTTGTCATCGGACGCCGAAAGCGACGGAAGCGGAAATGCCGATCCCCAATCGGTTCGATAGCAGCCGCGTATCGCGCCGCCATAGCGCCGGGCTATCGCACCGAAAGCGAAAGGGCATTTCAGGACGGGCGCCGCCTCGACGAAACTCCTGACATAGCCGGCGACCATCGCGGTTGCGGCCAACACAGGAGACTTCCATGTTCAAGCATCGCACATTGTCGCGCGTGGTCTGGCCGGGCCTCGCGATCCTCGGCACGTTGACCCTCTCCGCGCAATCCGTCTCGGCCGGCGAATGCCCGGCCGACAAGATCAAGCCTAATGGGCAGCAGATGGTGGACTACAAGCCGGTCGGCGTCAGCGACGTCACGCTCGGCGCGATCGATCTCGGCAAGCAGCCGGCACACATCGACGGGCGCGAGCTGCGCTTCCGCAGGCTGACCATCGAGCCCGGCGGCATCGTACCATGGCACAGCCACGACGACCGTCCTGCCCTAATCTTCGTACAGCAGGGCGAGATCGTCGAATACGCCTCCAACTGCGTCGATCCGATCGTGCACAAGGCCGGCGACATCCGCCCCGAAGTCTTCGGCACCTCGCACTGGTGGAAGAACCTCGGCAAGGAGACCGTCATCCTTTATGTCGGCGATGTCCGCAAGGATCCGCACGATCACAACATGTGACGGGCCCAATCGCGATCATCGCTCCGTCATTCCGGAGCACGAAGCAAACCCGGAATCTCGAAATTCCGGGTCCGGCGCTGACGCGTCATCCCGGAATGACGGCCAGAGTTCCCCAGGAATCCTGCCATGACCAACCTGTCCGCGCGCATGAAGCCGACAACAATGCCGATGGACGAGCATTCGCGAGGCGCCGCGCTTCGCTCGCTCGTGATCGGACTGACCGCTTTCCTGACCGTGGTTGACCTGTTCGCTACACAGGCCATCCTCCCCACGCTGACGCGCCATTATGGTGTGACGCCGGCGGCGATGGGCTTTGCGGTCAATGCCTCTACATTCGGGATGGCGGTCGCCGGTCTCGTCGTCGGCTTCTTCAGTCCGCGCATCGATCGACGGCTGGGCATCCTGCTGAGCCTGACGCTGCTTGCGTTCCCCACCAGCTTGCTCGCGATAGCGCCCAATCTCGCTGCTTTCATGCTATTGCGCATCATCCAGGGGCTCTGCATGGCCTCGGCCTTTGCGCTGACGCTCGCCTATCTTGGCGAGCAATGCAGCGCGATGGACGCGGGCGGCGCGTTCGCCGCCTACATCACCGGCAACGTCGCAAGCAACCTGATCGGCCGGCTGGTGTCGGCGGCGGTCGCCGAGACCTTTGGACTGTCCTGGAACTTCTACCTGTTCGCCGCGCTCAATCTCGCCGGCGCACTCCTGGTCTACTTCACCATTGGGCACGCCCGGCCGATGCAGGCGATGACGCTGACCAAGTCTCCGCTCGCTGCCATGACCGCCCATTGGCGCAATCCGCGGCTGCGCGCGGCCTTCGGCGTCGGCTTCTGTATCCTGTTCGCTTTCATCGGCACATTCACATTCGTCAACTTCGTCCTGGTGCAGCCCCCGCTGTCGCTCGGCATGATGGACCTGGGCTTGGTCTATCTCGTCTTCCTGCCATCGGTGATCACGACGCTGTTTGCCGGCAAGGTGGCAACGCGGATCGGGACACGGCCGACGATCTGGGCCGCGCTCGGCGCCGCGGCGATCGGCCTGCCCTTGATGCTGAGCCCGCATCTCGCCGAGGTTCTGATCGGGATGGTGCTGGTCGGCGTCGGCACGTTCTTCGCCCAGGCCGCCGCCACCGCTTTCGTTGGACAGACTGCGGTCGACAACCGCGGCGTCGCCAGCGGCACCTATCTCGCGTGCTACTTTTGCGGAGGGCTCGTCGGAACGGCCGTGCTCGGACGTCTGTTCGACGCTTTCGGCTGGCATGGCTGCGTGGCCGGCGTAGGCGTGGCCCTCGCGGCCGCCGCCCTGCTCACGTTCGCCCTCAAACGCTAGCGCTCGGCTGGCGCCGGCGCTTCCCGGGGCGGCTCGTCGTCGGCGATCGCCCGCCACGCCGCGCCGTCGAGATCGTCATACTGGCCGCTGCGGAGCGACCAGAGGAAGGCTGTGAGGCCGGCTAGTCCGAGCATCAGCGCCAGCGGGACCAGGATGACCAAGATCTCCATCACACGATCTCCCGTGCACGGCTGCGGGCCCGCAGCGAATTCAGCATGACCAGGATCGACGATGCGCTCATCGCCGCAGCCGCAATCAGGGGCGTTACGACGCCGCTGATCGCGACCGGCACGGCAAGGACGTTATAGCCGATCGCAAGCCAGAGGTTTTGCCGCATCAAATGCAGCGCCTTGCGCGCGGAATCGATGGCTGCGACGACCGGGGCGAGCGGCCGGCCGAGAAAGACGAGATCGGCGGTGGCCTGGCTGAGCTGGGCGGCCGAGATTGGCGACATCGAGACGTGGGCTGCCGCCAGCGACGGCGCATCGTTCATGCCGTCGCCGACCATCAGCACTTTCGTGCCGCGCCGCTTCAACTCCTCGATCCGCGCGATCTTGTCGGCCGGCGTGACGCCGGCGCGCCATTCGGCGATGCCCAGCGCATGGGCCGCCGCAATCACCGCGGGCTCGCGGTCGCCGGAGAGGATCTCGATGCCGATGTTGCGCGCCTTCAGCGCCGCGACCACGGCCTGCGCATCCGGACGCAGGCCCTGGCGCACCGAAAGGATGAACTTTTCCGCGCCTTTGCTGAACGCCACGATAGAGGCTTCGGGATCGAGATCGACGATTGCGCCTGCAACCTGCTCGGCACCACAGAAGGACGGACGGCCGAGGCGAATCTCGACGCCGTCCACGGTCGCGCGCACGCCTTGCCCGGCATCTTCGATCGCACCAATGATCGGCGATCTGGCGCCGGCGGCCTGCGCGACGGCAGCGGCTACAGGATGATGGCTCGACAGCGCGAGACGGCCCGCGAGCTCAAAGATGTGGGCGGGTATTTCGGCCGCATTCGTCACTTCGAGATCCGGCAGCGTCAGCGTGCCGGTCTTGTCGAAGATGACGTGGTCGGCTTCGGCGAGCCGCTCGATGGCGTCGCCGGAGTTGAGCAGCACGCCGGACTTGAACATCGCGCCCGACGCCACCGTCTGCACGGTGGGGATCGCAAGCCCGAGCGCGCAGGGGCAGGTGATGATCAGCACGGCAACGCCGGTGATGATCGCATCGTGCCAGCTCGCACCGAGAAGGACCCAGCCGAAAATGGTGAGGAGTGCGGTCGCATGCACCACCGGCGCGTAGAGCCGCGAGGCGCGGTCGGCGAGCCGCATGTAGCGTGAGCGCGCCTGGAGCGCGTGGTGCAGCAACCGCGTGATCTCGGCGAGCAGCGTCGCCTCCGACGCCGCGGAAACCCGCACCCGCAGTGTGCCCGAGATGTTCATCGATCCGGCATAGACCGGCGTGCCCTGCTCCGCCGTGACATAGAGTGTCTCGCCGGTGATCAGGCTCTGATCGATCTCGGAGCGTCCCTCGATTACGGTGCCGTCGACCGCGCAACGCTCGCCGGGCCGCAGCAGCACGATGTCGCCGGGATGGATCGCGGCCACCGGCACTTGCGAGATCTCGTCGGGCCCGATGAACTTCGCGGCCGTCTCCGCCTTGAGCGCGGCGAGATTGCCGGCGACCGCGCGGGTCCGCCTCCGCATGTTCTGGTCGAGGAAGCGGCCGACCAAGAGGAAGGTGAGCAGCATGATCGCCGCGTCGAAATAGGCGTGCTCGGCGTGATGGATGGTCTCGACCACGGACATACCGAGCGCGAGACACACGCCGATCGAGATCGGGACGTCCATGTTGGTGGTCTTCGCCGACAGCGCGCGCCAGGCCGAGCGGAAGAACGGTTGGCCGGCATAGGCCGCCGCCGGCAGCGCGATCAGCGCCGACAGCCAGTGGAAGAAGTCGCGCTGCTCGGGCAGCATGTCCGAGACGTTGCCCGACCACACCGGGATCGACAGCATCATCACGTTCATGGTGGCAAAGGCCGCAACGCCGAGACAGCGCAGCAGGAAGCGGGATTCCGCGACCTCGCTCGCCTCCGCACTCTCGGTCTCGTAGGGATAGGCCTTGTAGCCGAGTTCCTCGAGGCGATCGATGAAGCGAGAAGGATCAAGCGTGCCCTGCTTCCACTCCAGCGCGACGCGGCGGTCGGTGAGGTTCACACGCGCCAGCGTGACGTCGGGAATGGCGGAGAGACCGCGCTCGATCTTGGCCATGCAGCCGGCGCAGTGAACGCCCTCGACCGCGAGATCGATATGCTGGACGCCCTCGCCCGCGGTCCGGACGTAGTGCGAAAAGTCCCGCGTGACATGCATGGCGGCTTCTTTCAGTTCAGGATCACGCGGTTGCGCGACATGAACACACGCTCGCCCCGCGCCTCGCCCTCGATCACCAGATCCCACTGGCCCGGCGCGACGGACGCGGCATTGCCGCGATAGATGCCGATGCCGGCTTCAGCGAGATCGACTGCGAGATCAGCGCGCTTGTCGGTCGGACGCTCCAGGCGGCCACCGAATTTCAATCCGCTCACCGGCTGGCCCGCCGCGTCGCGCGCCTCGACCTGAAGCAAGGCACCACCATCCGGGCGGCGCTCGATATGGGCACTGACCTGCCATTTGCGTGCGGCCTGATCCTGCGCCGCCGAAATCTCGCGGTCGTAGGTGAGGCCTGCGGCATAGGGGCTGTCGACGTCTGTGCCGGGCAGCGTCGCGATCGCAAGCTTCATCATGGTGACGTTGACACCGATCACGACGCCGAAGAAGGCGACCAGCATCAGGAACACTTTTGTTCCGGTCAGCGGCTTGGATGCCATGGCGGTCTCCTGGTCTTACGGCGCGACGAAATTGTCGGTGGCGGAGGCGACTTCGCCGAGGCCGATATCGGTGACGTGGAAGCGCACGGGGATGGACTTCTCCGGGTTGCTGTCGGCCGGTGCGGTGACGAGCAGCCGCAGCTCGCTGGTGGAGTCGCGCGGGATCACAATCATCGGCCGGTCCGGCGTCACCGAATCGGCGCCGACGACATGGATCGTGGCGTTGACCGGACCGTTGGCATCGATCGCGATGACGCGATCGTAGCCGCTCTTGTTCAGGAGCCGGACCGTATAGGCGTTGCGGATCGAGCCGTCGCTGAGCTTGACCGCGACCGGATTGCGGTCGTGCAGCACGTTGACGTCAAGCAGGCTGCGGGTTGCGAGCACATAGATCATGATGCCGCCGACCGCCGCGATGATCGCGCTGTAGACCACGGTACGGGCCCGGACGATCCGGTAGATCGGCGCCTTGCCGTCCTGACGGCGCTGGATGTTGATGTCGTTGTCATAGCCGATCAGACGGGTCGGTCGGCCGATCTTGGTCATCACGTTGTCGCAGGCGTCGATGCAGAGCCCGCACTGGATGCATTCGAGCTGCGGCCCGTTGCGGATATCGATGCCGGTCGGGCAGACCGCGACGCATTGATAGCAGTCGACGCAGTCGCCCACCTGCTCGCCGAGCGCGCGCAGCTCGGCGGCCTTCTTGACCGAGGTGCGCTTCTCGCCGCGGTCGTAGCGGTAGGTGACGTTGAGCGCCCATTCGTCGGTGAGCGCGGCCTGGATGCGCGGCCAGGGGCACATATAGGTGCAGACCTGCTCGCGCATGTAGCCGGCGAGCACGTAGGTCGTAGCAGTCAGGATGCCGATCCAGATATAGGCGACCATTGGTGCCTGGAAGGTGACGAGCTCCTTCACCAGCGTCGGCGCGTCATTGAAATAGAGCACCCAGGCGCCGCCGGTCCACCAGGCGATCAGGAGCCAGATCGCATGCTTGAGCGCGATCTCGGATACGCGCCGGAGCGTCAAACCGGACGACTGATCCTTCTTCATCCGCTCGCGGCGGTCGCCCTCGACGAACCGCTCGACGGCGTAGAACAAATCGGTCCAGACCGTCTGCGGGCAGAGATAGCCGCACCAGATGCGGCCGCCGACGGAGTTCATCAGGAACAACGCCACCGCAGCAACGATCAACAGGCCGGTGAAGTAGTAGACCTCCTGCGGCCACAGCTCGATGAAGAAGAAATAGAAGCGGCTGTTGGGGAGATCGATCAGCACCGCCTGGCTGGGGGCACCGAGGCCGCGGTTCCAGCGCACGAACGGCAGGAAGTAGTAGACGCCGAGACAAAAGGCCATCAGGCCCCATTTGATCCGGCGGAAGGTGCCGGAGATGCTCTGGGGATATACCTTCTTTTGGGCTACGTAGAGCGGCCCGTTGTCGTCGTCCGATGTGAGCTCGCTCGGGTTCACGGTCTTGTTCATCGCCTGGAACATCTCGAAAGGTGCGATTCAACCTAGACCCGACGCCGCCGCATCGATTGATCCAGCGCAAAAGGGGGGCGCTTATGTTCGCCCCCTTCCGCAGCCAAATCGGCTATTTTCCGCCGCCCAGCGAGTGGACATAGACCGCCATCGCCTTGATGGTGGCGGGATCGAGCCGCCCTTCCCAGGCCGGCATGACGCCGGCGCGGCCATTGCTGATGGTTTCGATCAGGGTTGCCTCGTCCGAGCCATAGAGCCAGATCTTGTCGGTCAGGTTGGGCGCACCGAGTTCCAGGTTGCCCTTGCCGCCGTCGCCGTGACAGGCGACGCAATTCTCCGCAAAGATCTTCTCGCCCTTGGCGGCGTCGTAGCCCTTGCGGGTCGAAAGGCCTGACAGCGCGCGCACATAATTGGCGACCGTGACGATCTCGTCCGACTTCAGCACGCCGTCCTTGCCGAAGGCGAGCATCTGGCCTTCATGGGTCTTGGCATGGCCCGAGCGTGCGCCGAACTGGATGGTCTGCATGATCTGGTCGAGCGTGCCGCCCCACAGCCAATCGTCGTCGTTCAGGTTCGGGAACCCCTTTGCGCCGGCGCCGCCAGAGCCGTGGCACGGCGCGCAATTGTCGCCGAATACGGTCTTGCCCTTGGCCCGCGCAAGCGCCAGCAGCGCCGGATCCTTCTCGATGTCGGCGAGCGAGGCCGTGCCCAGCGCCGCCATCTTGGCTCCGCGGATCTTCTCGAGGTTGGCGAGCTCGACCGCGACGTCGGCGCGTGTCGAGTAGCCGAACAGTCCTGTGGTATTGCTGGAGATCAGCGGCCAGGCCGGATAGACGATCCAGTAGCCGATCGCCCAGACGATGGTGAGGTAGAAGGTAATCACCCACCAGCGAGGCAATGGTGTGTTGAGTTCCTTGATGCCGTCCCACTCGTGTCCTGTCGTGGACCTGCCGGAGACGGAATCGAAGTCGCCATGATGATCGGTCATGATCTCTTACTCCTCCCGCAACGGCAGGTGTGCTGCCTCGTCGAACGCAGCCTTGTTGCGGGGCCAGAATGCGTAGGTGATGATCGCGAGAAAGATCGCGATGAAGACCGGCGTCCAGATCGTGGTCACGAGGCTGGACGCAAGATTGTCGAGTGTCAGGATGGCTTTCATCGGTGATGCCTTCTCAGCGAAGATTGGCTTTCTCGTTGTAGATCTTGAAGTCGACCAGGGTGCCGAGCATCTGCAGATAGGCGATCAGCGCGTCCATCTCGGTCGGCGTGCCGGTCCTGCCGTCGAAGTTGCGCACCACGGCCTTGGCGTAGCGCTTGGTGAAGGCGTCGGTGCCGGCATTGTCGGGATCGGCCTGGGCCTTCATGTCGGCGGCCGCGCTGGCGATCTGGTCGTCGGTGTAGGGAACGCCGACGGTCCTTAAGGTCCGCATGTGGTCGGCGATCGTGTCGGGATCGACCTCGGTTTGCGCCAGGAACGGATAGCCCGGCATCACCGATTGCGGCACGATCGCGCGCGGGTTGGTCAGATGGGTGACGTGCCAATCGTCGGAATACTTTGCGCCGACGCGGGCAAGGTCCGGGCCAGTGCGCTTCGAGCCCCACTGGAACGGGTGATCGAACATGCTCTCGGCGGCGAGCGAGAAATGACCGTAGCGCTCGACCTCGTCGCGCAACGGGCGGATCATCTGCGAATGGCAGAGATAGCAGCCCTCGCGGACATAGACGTTGCGCCCCGCGAGCTCCAGCGGCGTATAGGGCCTGACGCCGTCGACGACCTCGATCGTGCTCTTGAGGTAGAACAGCGGCGTGATCTCGACGAGGCCGCCGATCGCGATCACCAGCAGGATGCCGACGACCAGGATGATCGAGTTCTTTTCGAAGACTTGGTGGCGTGTCCAGAACGACATGGGAAGCTCCTCATTCCGCCGGCTGAAGAGCGACGGGCATCTGGACTTCCTGTTCGCCGACGCGAACGGTCATCCAGAGATTGTAGGCCATGATCAGCGCACCGATCAGGAACAGCGCGCCGCCGGCGGCACGGATGATGTAGAAGGGATGCATCGCCTCGACGGTCTCGATGAAGGAATATTCGAGGAAGCCGAGCGAGGTGTAGGCACGCCACATCAGGCCCTGGAGGATGCCGGACACCCACATCGCCGAGATGTAGAGAACGATGCCGAGCGTCGCGATCCAGAAGTGCCAGTTGACGAGCTTCAGGCTGTAGAGCCCCTTGCGATTCCAGGCCCACGGCACCAGGCAGTAGAGCGCGCCGAAGGAGACGAACCCGACCCAGCCGAGCGCGCCGGAATGCACGTGACCGATGGTCCAGTCGGTGTAGTGGCTGAGCGAGTTGACCACCTTGATCGACATCATCGGACCTTCGAAGGTCGACATGCCGTAGAAGGCGACGGAGACGACGAGCATGCGCAGCACCGGATCGGTGCGCAGCTTGTCCCAGGCGCCCGACAGCGTCATCAGGCCGTTGATCATGCCGCCCCAGGAGGGCATCCACAGCATGATCGAGAACGTCATGCCCAGCGTCTGGGTCCAGTCCGGCAGCGCGGTGTAATGCAGATGGTGCGGACCCGCCCAGATGTAGAGGAAGATCAGCGCCCAGAAATGGATGATCGACAGCCGGTAGGAGTAGATCGGCCGCTCGGCGCGCTTCGGGATGAAGTAGTACATGATGGCAAGGAAGCCGGCGGTCAGGAAGAAGCCGACCGCGTTATGGCCGTACCACCACTGGAACATGGCGTCCTGGATGCCGCCCCAGGCGATATAGGATTTGGAGCCGAACACCGAGACAGGCAGCGCGGGATTGTTGCCGAGATGCAGGACTGCGATCGTCACGATGAAGGCGAGATAGAACCAGTTCGCGACGAAGATGTGCGGTTCCTTGCGCTTGATGACCGTGCCCAGGAAGACGAGCAGATAGGTCACCCAGACGATGGTCAGCCAGAAGTCGGCGTACCATTCCGGCTCGGCATATTCCTTGGACTGGGTGACGCCGAGCAGATAGCCGGTGCCGGCGACCAGAATGAAGAAGTTATATCCGACCACCACGAACCAGGGCGCGAGATCGCCGGCAAGGCGCACGCGGCAGGTCTTCTGCACCACGTAGAACGACGATGCGATCAGCACGTTGCCGCCGAAGGCAAAGATCACCGCGGAGGTGTGCAGCGGCCGCAGCCGGCCGAAACTGGTCCAGGGCAGATCGAAGTTCAGCACGGGCCAGGCCAGCTGCGAGGCGATGATGAGGCCGACGAGGAAACCCGCGATGCCCCAGAACATCGCCATGAAGGAGGAGAACTTGATCGGGCCCATGTTGTAGTTGGGGCGACCGTTGATCTCAGCCAGCGGCAGCGCCGGCGGGCGGTCGAAGTAGCGGTTGATGATGCAGAACACCGCAGCCAGGCTCGCCGCCGCGCTGAGCGCGGCATGGAATGCGAAAGGAGCGTCGAGCGCCTTGGCCGAGGCGACCAGGCAGAGGAAGGCGGTAACCGCGAACAGCACCGCCAGGCCGCTTTCACCGAAGGTCATGGATTTGGAGATGGAGGGCTGGGGCATCGCGGATTCTCTCTGAAAGAACACAGCGCCAGAAACCACATCCGCCCTCGCGGGGAATTGATTGAAATCAAGACAGATGGATTTCTGTTAATGTGAAGAGGCCATTGATCCGACAATGATATCAATCCCTTGCGCTTGTCGGTACGGGCGCGACAGCGCGCGGCATCCGTGAAATCGCGGGCCGACAATCCCTCCGACGGGGGTGGCGCGTCAGTCGCGCGCGGTCGCCTTGAGCGCGGTGATGACATCCTCGCGGGCGATGATTCCGACCAGCCTCTCGGCGCTGTCGAGTACGACAATGCTCCTGATACGGTGCTCGACCATGATCTGGAGCACGCGCGTCAGCCGCGTATCGGGGCTGACATAGATGAACTCGGGCGTCATGACGTCGCCGACCTTGCGGCGCATCAGGTCGTGATAGCGTGGCAGCATCTGGCTCGGCGTGAAGGCGAAGCACTTCAGGATGTCGAACTTGGTGACGATGCCGACGACCTGCCCGTCGTCCGCGACCGGATAGGAGTTGAAATCGTCGCGTTCGAACATCTCGCTGAGCTCGAGCATGTCGAGGTCGCGCTTCACCGTCCTGACGTTGCGCGTCATGTAGGCGTCGACGGTCTGCTCAAGAAACTTGTACACGGCGCGTCCTCCTCGAATAGCTTTCGACCGGCCGGCCGTCAGTGCGACAGCAGCACGCAGCGGGCGGATTGCGTGACCAAATATTCCGTGACGCCGCCGAGGATCAGCTCCCGGAAGCGGGAATGGCCGTAGGCGCCTGCGACGATCAGGCCGGCACCGACATCGCCAGCGACCCGCTCCAATTGCACGGCGGCGGTCTCGTTGCTCGCGGCTTCCGGGACGCGCGCGGTCGCGGTGACGCCGTGGCGGGCGAGCCAGGCGGCAACATCGCTGACACGTGCCATCGCGGCCGAGCGGTCGCCGTCGGCTTCCGGAATTTCGACGACGGCGACGTCCTTCGCCTTGCGCAGCATCGGCAGCGCGTCGGCCACCGCCCGCCGTGCCTCGGGCGTATCCTTCCAGGCCACGAGAACGCTGCGCAGATCGAGCCAATTGACCCGGTCCGGCACGACCAGAAGCGGCCGGCCAGCCTGCATCACCATGTCCTTGGGGCTTGCGAGCGAGAAGGCATCGGAGAAGGCCGGGCTCTGTCCCCCGCTGACGACGATGTCGGCGCACCGCACCTGCGACAGCACGAATTGCGCGGGAAAATCCATGGCGCTGCGCCATTCCACGCGTCCGCCGCGCGTCTTCGTCGCGGCGCGGAATTGCGCCTCCAGATCGCCCAGACGCCTCCTGATGGAGGCTTCCTCCTGGTCGATCAGCCCCTGAGCTGCGGCGCCGTCGGCGAAATAAAGCGGCGGAGCGAACTGCGCTGCGGCGACCCCGACGATAGCCGCCTCGAATCGCTCGGCGAGCTCGCCTGCGACCTGAAGACGCGAATCATTGGGTTGATCGAGCGCCAGGCTGACCATCACGGTCGCAAATGTCATCAGGATTCTCCGGTGCAAGGAATTGCCAAGGAATTGCCAAGGAATTTAGCTCCGCCGCCGCAAGGCAGGATGAGCTAGATCAAATTGCCCACGCAGCGCCGTGGGAAATCCGCCAATGGAATCAGAGATCCGAACTTGCCTCCGGCTCCCCCATGGGCGAAATTGCCGCCGCGTTCGCGGCATCGGACCCGCCGCAGCAGAATGGGAGCTATCACTTGTCGCCGACCCGCGTGACGTATCCGCAAGACGACGACGGTCGCGGCGAGCATTTCCGGGTCCGAATCGAGGGGTTTGGCGTCGGCACCTGGGACCTCGACCTCAAAACGTGGGAGCTGGACTGGTCGGAAGCGGCCGGGACTTTGCTCGGCGTCGAGCGGGGCCAGCCGGCGAGCTACGACCTCTTCCTGTCACGTCTTGAGTCCGACGACCGCGAGCGGGTAGAGACAGCGATCAAGCACGTCTCCGAGCGTGGTGGCGGCTTCGACGTGTCCTTCAGGGTCGCAAGCATCTCGGACAGCGGACAATGGATTCGCGCTCGGGCAGGAGTCATCCGGGACGAAATCGGCTCCGCCCGTCATCTCAGCGGTATCTTTCTCGATATCGACGAAGAGAAGCAGGTCGAGGAAGCGCTCCGCACCCGCGAGAGCCACCTCCGCTCCATCCTTCGCACCATTCCCGATGCCATGATCGTCATCGACGGCCACGGCATCATCCAGCTCTTCAGCACGGCGGCCGAGCGCCTGTTCGGCTGGTCCGAGCAGGAGGCGATCGGCCAGAACGTCAGCATCCTGATGCCGGAGCCGGACCGCTCCCGCCATGACAGCTACATTGCCCGTTACCGCTCCACCAGCGATCCGCACATCATCGGCATCGGCCGCATCGTGACCGGCATGCTCCGCGACGGGACCACCTTCCCGATGCATTTGTCGATCGGCGAGATGCAGTCCGGCGGGGAGCCCTATTTCACCGGCTTCGTCCGCGACCTCACCGAGCATCAGAAGACCCAGGCCCGGCTGCAGGAATTGCAGTCCGAGCTCGTCCATGTCTCGCGGCTGACGGCGATGGGCGAGATGGCCTCCGCGCTCGCCCACGAGATCAACCAGCCGCTGGCCGCGATCAGCAACTACATGAAGGGCTCGCGGCGGCTGTTGGCCGGTAGCCATGACCCGAACACGGCGAAGATCGAAAGCGCGCTGGATCGCGCATCGGAGCAGGCGGTGCGCGCCGGCCAGATCATCCGGCGCTTGCGCGACTTCGTCTCCCGCGGCGAATCCGAGAAGCGGGTCGAGAGCCTGTCGAAGCTGATCGAGGAGGCCGGCGCGCTCGGCCTTGCCGGCGCGCGCGAGCAGAACGTGCAGCTCCGCTTCAATCTCGATCCCAGCGCCGACCTCGTCCTCGCCGACCGGGTGCAGATCGAGCAGGTTCTGGTCAATCTGTTCCGCAACGCGATGGAGGCGATGGCGCAATCGCCGCGCCGCGAGCTGGTCGTCGCCAATACCCGCATCAGCGACGACATGATCGAGGTTGAGGTCTCCGACACCGGCTCCGGTTTCCAGGACGACGTCATTCCAAACCTGTTCCAGACTTTCTTCACCACCAAAGACACCGGCATGGGCGTGGGACTGTCCATCAGCCGCTCGATCATCGAGGCTCACGGCGGCCGCATGTGGGCCGAGAGCAATGCATCGGGCGGCGCGACATTCCGCTTCACCCTTCCGGCAGCCGACGAGAACTGATTCATGACGACCAAGGGACATATCTACGTCATCGACGACGACGAGGCGATGCGGGACTCGCTGAACTTCCTGCTGGACTCATCCGGTTTCGGCGTCACGCTGTTCGACAACGCGCAAGGCTTCCTCGACGCCCTGCCCGGCCTCGCCTTCGGCTGTGTCATCTCCGACATCAGGATGCCGGGCCTCGACGGGATCGAGCTGTTGAAGCGGATGAAGGCGCAGCACTCGCCGTTTCCGATCCTGATCATGACCGGCCACGGCGACGTGCCGCTCGCGGTCGAGGCGATGAAACTTGGCGCCGTCGACTTCCTCGAAAAGCCGTTCGAGGACGACCGCCTCACCACCATGATCGAGACCGCGATCCGCCAGGCGGAGCCGGCGGCCAGGAGCGAGGCCATCGCTCAGGACATCGTCGCCCGCGTCGCCTCCCTGAGCCCCAGGGAGCGCCAGGTCATGGAGGGGCTGATCGCGGGCCTCTCCAACAAGCTGATCGCCCGCGACTACGACATCAGCCCGCGCACCATCGAAGTGTACCGGGCCAATGTCATGACCAAGATGCAGGCCAACAGCCTGTCGGAGCTGGTGCGGCTGGCGATGCGTGCCGGCATGCTGAAGGATTGAGGCAAGTCAAAACTGTCTCCTCCGCCTGTGCTAGTCAATCCGCATGATCGAGATCGGCTCGCACCATGAGCGGCTGCCAATGGCATCATCCGCACAGCCCATCGTCTACGTGGTCGACGATGATGACGCCGTGCTGGGATCGCTGCGATTCCTGCTGGAAACCGACGGCTTTGCCGTGCGGACCTTCCGGAACGCCACGGCGCTGCTCAACGCGACGAGCCCGCCCGGCGCGGACTGCTACGTGATCGACTACAAGATGCCCGACATCAACGGCATCGAACTGGCCGGCCGCCTGCGCCAGTCCGGTAGCGATACGCCGGTGATCCTGATCACCGGCTATCCCGACGGAAATATCTCGGCCCGGGCGGCGGCGGCGGGCGTCAAGGACGTGATTTTGAAGCCGCTTCTCGACGAGAACCTGGTCAAGTGCATTCGCCACGCCATCCAGGATCGGCCCGCAACCTAAGACGCGACGAGATCGCGCTTTAGATCGTTTTTGAGCATGATCTTTTCGGAAAACCGCTGGACATATTTCCGGATCATGCCGACCTACGGGATTCTACGTAGGTAAACCCCCTTAAGATATCGCGCGAAATTTTCGAAGCACCCGATACCGCGTACCAAAGCGTCATCACAACGGAGATGGCGCAGATGCTGACCCAGACGCTCAAGACCCAGGCGATCAACACCCAGATCGAGGGCAGCAAGATCGCCCCGGTTCATCCCGTTTCCGACCAGTTTGGCGCGATCGCCGGCCATATCGGCCTCGTCGCCACTGAATTCTCCTACCGCAAGGACGAGGAAATCTACGGCGAGGACGAGCCGGCCGATTATGTTTACCAGGTCGTCTCCGGCGCGGTGTGCAGCTACAAGCTGCTCTCCGACGGCCGCCGCCAGATCGGCTCCTTCCACCTTCCCGGCGACGTGTTCGGCCTCGAATCCGGCGCCACCCACCGTCTCGCAGCCGAAGCCATCATCGACACCAATGTGCGGCTGGTGAAGCGCGCGAGCCTGGAGAAGGCCGCCGGCACCGACGTGCAGGTCGCCCGCAAGCTCTGGGCCATGACGGCAGGCGAGCTGCGCCACGCCGAGGACCACATGCTGCTGCTCGGCCGCAAGACCGCGATGGAGCGCGTTGCGACCTTCCTGCTCGAAATGGACCGCCGCCTCGCGGTTGCCGGCATGATGGCGCTGCCGATGTGCCGCCGCGACATCGGCGACTATCTCGGCCTCACGCTCGAGACCGTGTCGCGCGCGCTGTCGCAGCTTCACGCTCAGGGCATTCTGGGTTTCTCCGGCGCCCGCCAGATCGTCCTGCGCAACCGGGCGCGGCTGCACAATCTCGACGCCTGATCACAGGGTGGTACGCCGGGTCTCCGGCATCACCAGAAGAATCAGGAGAAAGCCCGTCGCGGCAACGCTGGCGAGCCCGAGAAAAGCGGTGGCGTTGCCGAACTTGTCGCTGACATAGCCGCCAAGCGCCGTGCTCAGCGACGCACCGATTCCCGTCGCGGTGCCGACAATGCCCTGCGCAAGATTGAAGTGGCCGCTGCCGAAGGCGACGTCGGCCACGATCAGCGGGATCATCACCGCGAACACCGCCGCCGTGAAGCCGTCGAACACCTGCACCAGCACCAGCAGATAGGGGTCGCGCACGGTTGCGAACAGCAGCCCGCGGATTGCCAGCGCGCCGAAGCCGATCAACAGCAGCGGCCGGCGGCCCCAAGCTTGCGCCTTGCGCCCGACGGTCGGCGACAGCAGCGCCACGATCGCTTGCGGCACGACAATGCAAAAGGCGACGAGGACCGTCGCCCACTGGCTCGACCGCGCCGTCACCGCGCTCGCCATCAGCGGCATCATCGCGGCATTCGCGAGCTGCAACAGCAGCACGCTGAGCGCGAACACGATGAGCGGCCGTTGCCGCAACAGATGCCAGATATTGGTGTCGCCGCGATCTACCGCCTCGCGCGGCATCTCGCCGTGACAGCGCGCGATGTCGACCTCCTCCTCGCGAATGCGCGACAACGCGACCAGGGTCGGGATCGCGAGCAGGAAGCTGACCAGGAACACCGAGCGGCTCGACAGCAGATAGCCGGCCGTTCCCATCACCGCGGCAGCGACGCCGTTGCCGAGCGACGCGAAGCGCGCGTTGCGGCCGAGCCGCTCACCGATCGCGAACGGGCCGACCAGACCGAGACTGATCGCGGCAATCGCCGGCCCCAGCACACAGCTCGCCGCCGCGTGTAGCGTGGCAGCCACCACCACCACGGGGAAGATCGGCATAGCGGCATAGGCCAGCGCGCAGCTGCCGATGGTCGCGATCGCAAGGGCGGCGACCAGCCGTTCGGATTTCGCCGCGTCGATGATCGCGCCGCCCGGCATCTGCCCGATCAGCGCGACGATGCCGCCGATCGACAGCACCAGGCCGATCTCGACCTGGGTCCATTTCTGCGTGGTCAGATAGACCGCGATGAAGGGCCCGAAGCCGGTTTGCACGTCGGCGAGAAAGAAGATGAACCAGTCGAGACCGCGCAGGCTCCGGCGCGACGGCGCCGGAATGCCCGCGACCGATTGCGGACCGGCAAACTTGTCCTGCTCGGCGGGGCCACTGCGAACGGCGGCTGCATGGTTCGGCTTTCTCGACAACAGCACAGGCGGCCATCCCTCCCCGCGCCTCACTGAGCCGCTTGCAGCGGTTGCAGGCTGCCGGACGCACCGAGCACGACCATCGGCGTGTCTTCCTTGTATTCCGGCGCGGCCGCGACCTGCGCCTTGGTTAAATCCAGCGTGATGCTGTCCTTCTTGTTGGCAATCTTGCCGAACCGCATCGCGTTCCAGTCCACCACGATCTTGCGGCTGCCGACGCCGAGGAAGCCGCCGAAATCGATGACGGCCGCACGCACGCGTCCGCTCCGATCGACGATGACGTCGACGATGCGGCCCATGTCCTCGTTCGCGGCGCTGAGCACGTCACGACCGAGGACGCCGTGCGCGTCGCTCGCGCCGATGATCGTCACCGACGGAGGTGGGGCGGCATCCTTCGGCGTGACGGGGACGGCTGACGCCGGCGGCTGTGCCACCGGCGGCGCATTCGCTTCAGTTGGGGCCGCGGGTGGCTCCTCCGCGGCGCGTGACACCGCGACCGTCAAGCCCGCAACGGCCGCTACACTCAGGACCAACCATCCAGCCGCACGCATGGCACCCTCCTCGCGGCGCGCTCGTCAGCGCGCCAGCACGATCGACACCTGGATCTGGCCGCGCGTGCGCAGCACCTCCAGCGCCACGTCGTCGCCGTGACGGCTGACGCGCAGGTCGACGGCGGACTCGCCCAACCGCAGATCGCGTAAAATCACCTCGTTCAGGAACGCCGGAAGATGCGGATTGCGTAAGCGAATCTCGCTGCGGACGACGTCGAACTCGATGCCGAGTGCGGCCTCGAGCAGTGTGAACGGTGTTGCGCTGGCCCAGGCCTGCGGCGCGCAGGCGACCGGATAGAGCGTCGGGCCGCGCCGCTTCTCGCGGCGGAAGCCGCAGAACAATTCGGGCAGCCGCCGCAGGTCCATGTAGGTTGCCGCATCGAACAAGCCCTTGAAGATATGCGCAACCGAATGCTTGAGCCCGTAATGGGCGAGCCCGAGCGCGATCAGCGCGTTGTCGTGCGGCCAGATCGACCCGTCATGATAGGACATCGGGTTATAGCGCACCTCGCCCCGCGCGACCGTGCGGATGCCCCAGCCCGAGAAGAAATCCGGTCCCATCAGGTCGGCGGCAATCAGGCGCGCGCGATCCTCGCGGATCATGCCGCTGAAGAGGACCTGTCCGGCATTCGACGTCCGTACCTTGCAGGGCCGCTTCCTGCCATCGAGCGCGAGCGCGTAGGTGCCGAGCTCCTCGCACCAGAACGCCTCTTCGAAGCGTTCAGCCAGCGCCTTGGCTTCTGCCTCGAGCTTTTTCGCGCGATCCGGCTTGCCGAGCCGCAGCGCGCAACGCGCCGCGAGCTGCTTGGCGGCATAGACGTAGCCCTGGACTTCGGCGAGCGCGATATTGCCTTCGGCGAGTTGGCCGTCGGCATGAAAGATCGCGTCATACGAGTTTTTCCAGCCCTGGTTGGCGAGCCCCTTTTCGGTGGCGCGCTGATATTCGACAAAGCCGTCCTTATCAGGGTCGCCGGGCCCGTCGATCCAGGCTAGCCCCGCTTCGATGGCCGGCCACAGCTCGACCAGCGTCTTCTCGTCGCCGGTGCGTTCGACATAGCGTCCGGCCAGCAGCACGAACAGCGCGGTGGAATCCACGCTGCCGTAATATTGCGAGAACGGCACCTCGCGCAGCGCTGCCATCTCGCCGCCGCGCATCTCGTGCAGGATCTTGCCGGGTGCGGCGTCCGAGAGCGGGTCGACCACCTTCGCCTGGAAATGCGCGAGCCGCCGCAACACGCCTTTCGCCACCCGCGGGTCGATCCACAGCATCTGCAGCGCGGTGATCAGCCCGTCGCGGCCGAAGGTCGTCGAGTACCAGGGGATACCGGCATAGGGATAGCGTCCCTGTGGTGTCTCCGTCATCAGCATGTTGAGGTCGGCCATGGCCTGGCACAGCACCTCGTTGAAGATGTTGTTGGAGGTCTCGACACTGGCGGCGTGCGTCGTCAATTGGCGCATCTCGCGGCGGTGGGCGAGCAAGCCTCGAAAGAAGCGCGCCGGCTTTTCCGTTAGCGGCCGGTTGCAGGATGCGGCCACGAACAGCGATTTCGACTCTATGCGGATCGAGCTCGAGCTGCCAGCTGGCAGAATTCACCGACAGCTGGGTCGGGCGCGGATCAAAATGCAGGACGGTGGTCCGTTCGGCATCATCGAGGCCGCGATAGTCGAACAGCACGTCGGTCGGCCCCAGCAGCCGGCTTGCGCCGATGCCGCGGCGCCGGCGCCGTTCGCCGCGGACTTCAAACAGATCGGCGAAGTCGTTATCGAACAGCAGCGTCAGTTTAAAGCTGGCGCGGCGGTCGCCATGGTTCTGCACGCCGATGCGCTGATAGGCGGTACCGCGCCAGAGGAAGATCGTGCGCACGATGTGCAGCAGATCCTTTTGCAGCACGAGGCTGCCTTGGCGGTAGATGTCAGGGTTGGTGAGATCGACCGTCAGGGCCGAATTGTCGTCGCGCAGATTGGAGCCGAGCAGCAGCGGCTGAAGGTCGTCGAGCACGAGCTCCAGCCGCGCGAGGTAGCGGGTGTCGTGATGGAACAGGCCGTCCGGTCCGCCGGCCGACGCGCCGATGTCACCATGACCGTCGAGCACGATGAAGGTGTCGTCGTGCTTGAGCGAGCGACGCGGTCGCGCCGACGGGCCCGTCATCGGGATATAGAAGGGCTGCTCCGCGACCTGTTCCACGGTCCGCGCCACAGAGACGCACTTGGTGACGACTTCAGCTGCCATAAGGTGCTTCCCTGCGTTTTATTTCGAAGCGCAACCGACGCGAACACAACTGTTGGATTTACGCTGCGAATTTGGCGAGCCGGCTCATCTCCTGCGTGACGAGTTCGCGATAGGGCCCCTGGCCCTGCATCAGGCGATCGGGCGCACCGTCCTCGATGATCTTGCCGGCCTTCAGGACGATCACGCGGTCGAAGTTGCGGAGCGTCGCAAGCCGGTGCGCGATCGCAATCACGGTGCGGCCGCGCATCAGGCGCGACAGCGCTTCGCGGATCGCCTCCTCGGACTACTGTCAAGCGCTGCGGTTGCCTCGTCAAGCAGCAGGATCGGCGCGTCCTTCACGAAGGCGCGCGCAATCGCGATGCGCTGACGTTGGCCGCCGGACATTTTCACGCCGCGGTCGCCGACCATGGTGTCGAGCCCTTCCGGCAGGCTATCGATGAAATCGCAACGCGCCGCAATCGCCGCGCGCAGCACCTCATCGTCGGTCGCATTGGGGCGGCCGTAACGGATGTTCTCGCGGATCGAACGATGAAATAGCGAGATGTCCTGTGGAACGACGGAGATCGCCTCCCGCAAGCTCTGCTGCGTCACCGTGGAGATGTCCTGGCCGTCGACGGTCACGCTGCCCTCGTCGGCATCATAGAAGCGCTGAAGCAAAGTAAACAGTGTCGATTTGCCGCCGCCAAACTCGCCGACGAGGCCGACGCGCTGCCCGGGCTGAAGTCGCAGGCTGAATTGCTCGAATATCTTGGCGCCGCCGGGATAGCCGAAGGTGACGTTGTTGAACGCAATGGCGGCGCCGCTCTTGACCAGCGGCTCGGCCCCGGGGTGATCGCGCAACTCATGCGGCACCAGCAGCGTCGCGATCGCTTCGGTCAGGCGCGCGACATGCTGGGTGACGTCGACGAGCGCCACGGCGAGATCGCGCGTGGCGTTCAGGATGGACAGGCCGAGCGTGCAAACCAGCACGACATCGCCGGTGGTGGCCTCGCCGCCCTGCCAGAGCGTGATCGCCCAGGCCATCAAGGCGACCGTCAGCACCACGGTCACGCCGGCGTGAGTGAGCCGGAGCTTTTCCAGGTAGCGCAGACTGCGGCCGCGCGCGGTGAGTTCCCGGTTGACGGTAGCGTCGAACCGCTCGTGCTCGTGGCCGATGCCGCAGAAGGCGCGGACCAGCGGCATGTTGCTGATGACGTCGATCATCTCGCCGTCGACCACGGCCGCCTTGTCGGCAAAATCGTCGTGCAGCGGCTTGCCGGCCGCCGCAAGACGAAACATTGCAGCCACCATGCCACCCGCGATCACGATCAGGCCGAGCGCCATATAGGGGCTGACGGTTCCAATCAGCGCGATGGCCGCAACTGTGGCGATGCATGGCGGCAACACATTCCACACGAACATGTTCTCGACAGTGAACACGGCGTTGGATGTGGCGGTAATGCGGCTGGTCAGCATGCCCGGCATGCGGTCCGAGAAATAACTCGGCGCGTGCCCGGTCAGATGCCTAAAAATGTCGCGGCGCAAATCGCCGGTGACGCGAACGAAAGTGAAGCTCGCCGTCCAGCTCGCGATACGCCACAGAAAGTTATCGGCGGCGATCAGCGACATGAGGAAAATGAATGCCAGCCATACGCTGCCGCCATGCGAAGCACCACCCGACAAACTATCGACCAGGGATTTGACGCCGTACTGGGTGCCCACGGAACAGGCAACGGCCGCAGCGACAGTGCTCAGGATCACCAGGTGCGACGCGAGCCGGCGGCGAAGATAGCGCAAGACAAAGGCAAATGGCCTGCGCGCGTATCCGGAGAGTTGATCCATGTGACTGCGACCCCGTGATGATTTAAATTTTTGTTGTTGATCGACTGAACATCGATCACTTCGCCTCGGTTCCCGGGCAACTCCATCACGACATGCGGATGCGGACGATCTGAGAAGAGGTGATGGCCTTATCGCGACCACGCTGCGGTATGTCGAAGAAGTAACGTTCGTTGAGAGGAACTTCGCAATTGCGAGAACGTTCCCTAGGCTGGCATGCCGGTGCCGGGCCCGGTGGGGCTTTTCGACGTTCATGATCGCAGAGGAGATGGTGAGATGCGCATTGCGCAGGTAGCTCCGTTGACGGAGGCTGTTCCACCCAAGCTGTATGGCGGCACCGAGCGGGTGGTGCATTGGCTGACGGAAGAGTTGGTAGCCCTTGGACACGACGTGACACTGTTCGCCAGCGGCGATTTGCGGACGTCGGCGAAGCTGGATGCATTATGGCCGCAGGCGCTTCGCCTCGACGGTTCCGTGCGCGATCCCAATGCGCTGCATATGGTGATGCTGGAGCGTGTGCGGCAAAAATGTGACGACGAGGAGTTCGACTTTCTCCACTTCCATCTCGACTATTATCCGTGGTCGCTGTTCTACCGGCAGCCGACGCCGTTCCTGACTACGCTGCACGGCCGGCTCGATCTGCCCGAGCATCAGCCGGTGTTCAACACCTTCTCGAAGGTCCCGGTGATCTCGATCTCGAATGCGCAGCGGCGTCCGGTGCCGCAGGCGAACTGGGTGAAGACGATCCATCACGGCCTGCCGGAGAATTTGCTGAGGCCGAAGCCGGCGAAGCAGGAATACCTTGCCGTGCTCGGCCGCATCGCGCCGGAGAAAGGCGTCGACCGCGCCATCAAGATCGCGACCCATTGCGGCATCCCGCTGAAGATCGCGGCCAAGGTCGATCGCGCCGACCAGGACTATTACGACGAGCTGATCCGTCCGATGATCGAGAACAACCCACTGGTGGATTTCATCGGTGAGATCAGCGATCACGAGAAGTCGGACTTCTTGAGCGGTGCGCTCGGCCTTCTGCTGCCGATCGACTGGCCGGAGCCGTTTGGCCTCGTGATGATCGAGGCGATGGCCTGTGGAACGCCGGTCGTCGCCTTCAACCGCGGTTCGGCGCCGGAGATCATCGACGAAGGCCTCACCGGCTTCGTGGTCGAGGACATCATCAGCGCGGCTGGTGTCGTCAAGCGTCTTCCGCAACTGAACCGCGCAGCGATCCGCAAGCAGTTCGAAACGCGCTTCACGGCGCGACGGATGGCGCTGGATTATCTCGCGGCCTATCGCAGCCTGACCGAAGCGCAAGCTCCGCGGATCAAGCTGGTGAGCAGCGCGGAGTAGCGGGCCAAAATATCAGGTGTCGTCCCGGACAAGCGAAGCGCAGATCCGGGACCCATACCCACAAAGGGTCGTTTGGCGAAGGCTCGTGGTTGCCAGTCTCGCCCCGAACTTCTCCCTGGGGTTATGGGTTTCGGCCTTCGCCGGGACGCCCTAACTCACCACCGCCCGCTTCGGCTCGACGATCTCGAACATGCGCGGGAATTCGTCCATCAGGCCCATCAGCTCGGCAAGCCGCATCGGGTTGCCCGATAACTTGACCTTGCCGGCAGCGACGGCTTCCGGAAAACTCGTCAGTTTCGCGATGACTTCGTCGAGCGTGGCGCGCGCCAGCGTGAAGCTGGCATCGGCATTCTCCGCCTGCACGCCTTCGCTATAGGTGAGTGCGGAGTTCTCGAGGTTGAGCACAAAGGTCTCGCCGGTGTCGGAAAAGCTCCAGTTCAGCACGATGTGCTTGCCTTCGGCCCTGGGGCCGTTGAGGCGAATGCCGAGCACGTCCCACAGCTGCTCCGTGCGCAATGCTGCGAGCGTCTCGCGCGACATCGGCGGACGCGGCGGCGTCTTCGGCATACCCTGGCGCAGTTCCTGGGCGCCGAACAGATAGGCGTTGCGCCAGGTTGCGCTTTCGGCGGCATAGCCGAGCTGCTCCAGCGTATCCGCAAGCAGCGTACGCGCCCCCGCATTGTCCGGCTCGGCGAAGACGAGATGGCCGAGCGCCTGCGCCACGAAGCGGAATTCGCCCGTGTCAAAATCCTTGCGGGCCCGCGCCAGGATCGCGTCTGCGCCGCCCATGTACTCGACATATTTCTTGCCGGATTCCACCGGCGGCAACGGATCGAGATTGACCGGATTGGCGTCGTACCAGCCGAGATATTTTTGGTAGATCGCCTTCACGTTGTGGCGGATGTGGCCGTAATAGCCGCGGCCGTGCCAGGCGCCGTCGAGGCTCTTCGGCAGCCGGATCGTCTCGGCGATCTCGGCCGCCGTCAGGCCGTGGTTCATCAGGCGGATGGTCTGGTCGTGCGCGAATTTGTAGAGGTCGCGCTGCTGCCGGATCATAGTGCCGATGCGCTCACGTCCCCACACCGGCCAGTGATGCTGGCCGCACATCGCCTCCGCCTTGCCGTCCCAGAGCAGCAAGGCCTCGTTGAGGTACTTCGACCAGGCCAGCGCGTCACGCACGTCGGCGCCACGGAACGGCAGCAGATTGTGGAAATTGTGGGTGCAGTTCTCGGCAAGGTTCAGCAGCTTGTAGCGCGGGATGAAGAAGTGCATCTCCGCCGGCGCTTCGCTGTTCGGTGCCATCTGGAATTCGAATTCGACGCCGTCGATAACGCGCGTGTCGCCAGTCGCCATGATCAGATCGGTCGGCCGCAGCAATGCGACCGATCCCGCCGCCATCGACTTGCCGAGGCCGCAATCGACCTGCCCGCGCACGCCCTTGGCGAGGAATGGACCGAACTGATATTGCGCCCGGCGCAGCATCGCGGGCCCCGCAATGATGTTCTCGGAGACGGCGTGCTCCATGAACAGGTTCGGCGCGATGATCGGCACGCTGGCACTGGCGAGCGCATCCTCCTCCAGCACGCCGCGCGCGCCGCCCCAGTGATCGGTGTGGGTGTGGGTAAAGATGACGGCCGCGACCGGCCGCTGGCCGCGATGCTTGAAGTAGAGATCGAGCGCTGCACGCGCCCCCTCGATCGACGTCAACGTATCGACCACGATGACACCGCTGTCGCCTTCGATCAGCGTCATGTTGGCGATGTCGAGCCCGCGCACCTGGTAGACGCCGGGCACGACCTCGAACAGGCCGTGCTGCATGTTGAGCCGCGACTGCCGCCACAGGCTGGGATTGACCGTGGGCGGCGCCTCTTCAGCGGACAGAAAGCTGTAAGGCTCGAGGCTCCAGACCGTCCGCCCTTGCGGGTTCGATATCTTCGCGTTCTCGATCGTGCCGAGGAAGCCGCGCGCGGCATCGTCGAAATCCCCGGTGTCGGAAAACGGCAGCGCGGCCAACATCGCCGCTTGCTGCGCGACCACGGACGGCGTTGCGTCCTTTGGGCTGGAAATCTCGGTCATCGGGCTGGATCCTTCCCTGATCTGGTTGGAGCCATCTAAACCCATTCGCGTATCGGTTCCAGCAGTCAACGACCAGCAATGCCGGTCGCGGCGCTCTTGAAGCCGATTTTAGTGCATCCCCAGCACCCGCGGCAGCCACAGCGTCAGATCGGGCCAATAGGTGACGATGACGAGGAAGCCGAGCATGGTCAGGAGCCACGGCATCACCGCGACCGCGAGCTCGGTGATGCGCATTCGGGCTATCATGGACGCGACGTAGAGATTTAATCCAACAGGGGGGTGGCAGAGGCCGACCTCCATGTTGACGTCCATCACGATGCCGAAATGGACGAGGTCGATGCCGAGCTTCTTGGCCGCAGGCGCCAGGATCGGCGCCATGATCAGGATGATCGAGTTCGGCTCCATGAAGTTGCCGGCGAGCAGCAGCAGCACGTTGACAACCAGCAGGAAGCCAACCCATCCGAGATTCTGCGCCGCGATCCAGTCGGCGAGCGTCCCCGGCAGGTTCTCATTGGAGAGCACGAAGGAGAACAGCACCGCATTGGTGACGATGTAGAGCAGCATCGCGCTGGTGTTGGCGGCGCGCAGCAGCACCCGCGGCACGTCCGTCATCTTGATCGCCTTGTAGACGAACACCGCGATGATGAAGGAATAGACCGCAGCCATCGCGGCCGCCTCGGTGGCGGTGAACAGGCCGCTGTAGATGCCGCCGATGATGATGACGACCAGCATCAATCCCCAGATGCTCTCGCGGAAGGCGTGGAGGGTTTCGCCCCAGGTCGCCTTCGGCAGCCGCGGATAGTCGCGCTTGCGCGCCAGCCACCAGGTGACGATGCAGAGCATGGTGGTCAGCAGGATGCCAGGCAGCAGGCCAGCGACGAACAGCGCCCCGATCGAGGTATTGGTGGAGACCGCGTAGACGATCTTCGGGATCGACGGCAGCATTAGAATGCCGAGCGAACCCGCGACCGTGATGATGCCCGCGCCGAAACGCATCGGATAGCCGTGACGGACCATCTCGGGCAGCACGATCGCGCCGATCGCCGCCACCGTGGCGACGCTCGAACCGCAGACCAGTGCGAACATCGCGCAGGCGACGATGCCGGCAAGGCCGAGACCGCCGTGCCAATGCCCGATCAGCGACGTCGCGAAATTGATCATGCGGCGCGCGACGCCGCCATGGGTCAGGAAATTGCCCGCCAGAATGAAGAACGGGATCGCCATGATCTCGAAGCCCTCGATGCCCGTGAAGAGCTTCATCGAGACCGCCTCGATCGGCACCGTCGTCAGCGTGAACAGGAAGGTCATCACGGTGAGGCCGAGCGCGATCGAGACCGGGATGCCCGTCAGCATCAGCGCGATCAGCAGCGCGAACACGGTCGCGGCACGCATCCAATGCGGCAGTTCCACCACGCCGGCCTTCTCGGCGAGGCACATGGCGAAGATCAGGATCGGCGCCAGGATCAGGATCACGCCGAGCGGCGAGACTTTTCGCGCGGCAGCCTTGGTCGCGGCGCCGGCGGGCTGCGGATGCAGCGCGGGCGAGCCGTCGACCTGCACGCCCTCGACGTGGCTCTCGTCATGGTGCGGCAGCTCGCCGGTCCAGCAGTAGAACCACGAGACCTGGAGGAAGCGGAAGCACATCAGGCCGGAGCCGAGCGGGATCGCCAGATAGATGAACCACATCGGCGCTTCCAGATCGTTGGACTGCTGCCCGGTGTGGAACATCTCGCGCACGAAGGAGGCGCCGAAGGCGGCGATCATGCCGGTGAAGATCGCGCCGCAGAGCAGCGAGAACAGGATCACATGCTTGCGCGAATGTTCGGGCAGGCGGTTGACGAGCAGATCGACGCCGACATGGATGCCGGTGCGCACGCCATAGGCCGCGCCGAACTTCGCCATCCAGATGAACATGTAGATGCAGAGTTCCTGCGCCCAGGACAGGTCCAGCTCGGACAGGAAGGTGAACACCGCCATCGACAGCGTGGCGAGCCAGGTCATTCCGTGCGCGGACGCCCATCGCGAGAACACGATCGATTCGCCCGCGCCGTAGCGGTGCACCACCGCGATGAAGATCAGGCCGGTTGCAGCCGCAATGAGCGTCGCGATCAACCATTCTTCGAGATGATTGAGTCCACGATTGAGCGCGCGAAGCAAATTAGTCCCCCCATATCAGACCGAAACGGCCGGGAGTGCGTTCACTCCCGACCGTTCTTGTTGTTTTCCGGAAAGCGGCCGTCAATTCATCTTGACGTCGAGTTCCTTGGCGATGAGATCGAGCACTTCCTGCCCGACCCGCCCCTTTGCCCACTTATAAGTCGGCTGCATCGCTTCCTGCCACGCCTTGCGGTCGGCGTCAGTCAGATAATGCAGCGTGGTCTTGCCCGCCTTCTTGATCTCGGCCAGCGCGTCCTCGTTCTCCTGGCGCGCGATCGAGTTGGTGTAGTCGGTCGCCTCATTCATCGCCTTTTCGAGCTGGGCGCGGATGTCGGGCGGCAAGCCGGACCAGAATTTCGAGTTGACGATGACGGCGTATTGCAGATGCGCGTGATAGGACACGGTGATGTCCTTCTGCACCTCGTAGAATTTCTGCGTCCAATAATTCGATGCGGTGTTCTCGCAGCCGTCGACCACGCCGGTCTGCAGCGCCTGGTAGACTTCCGAGAACGCCATGATCTGCGGGATCGAGCCGATCAGGCGGAAATACTGGTCGGCGATCTTCGATCCGGAGATGCGGAATTTCAGGCCCTTGAAATCCTCGGGTTTCATCAGCGGACGACTGGAGGAGACCATGTGGAAGCCGTTGTCCCAATAGCCGAGCCCCGTGATGCCCTTGGCCTCGAGCTTCTGGAACAGCCACTTGCCGACCGTGCCCTTCATCGCGTTGGAATAGGTCTGGTCGTCCTTGAACAGCCAGGGCAGGTCGAGCGCCTCGAATTCCTTGATGCCGAGCGGCGCGAACTTCGCGGTCGAGGGCGCAAGCATCTGCACCGAGCCGAGTTGCAGCGCCTCGATCTCCTCCTTGTCCTTGTAGAGCGAGGAGTTCGGATAGACCTCGATCTTGACCTTGCCGTCGGTGTACTTCTCGGCGAGTTCCTTGAACTTGAGCGCGCCCTTGCCCTTCGGAGTGTCGTTGGCGACGACGTGGCTGAACTTGATGACGATCGGGCTCTGGGCCTGGGCCAAGTCCGAAGACAAGACAGGGGCCAGAGCGAACGCGGCCGCAGCGACCGCGAAAAGCAGTTTGCGCATGAAAGACCTCCCCAACAACCTCGGAAACCGGATTCTTCTTTATTTTCCGGCTTCAGTAGTGGCAGCAATCCACCACCCGAACAACTAGACCTAAGCCCAATTTGCCGCGGCCAAGCTATCTTGACGGCTGTCGGTGAGGCAACCCGGCACCCGCTCCAATCCAGCGGAGCGAGCGCTTATGTCGCATCGCGAAGCGCGATTAACCCTTGCGCTGGGCGACCATGAACAGGCGCCGGAACGGGAACAGCGTCTGGCCCGCCGCATTCTTCGGATAGGCCTTCGCCACCCGCTCGCCATAGGCCGATTCGAACGCGGCCTTCTCGTCGCCCTGCAAGACGTCGAGATAGCGCGTCAGCCAGGTCCCCTTGGTCCATTCCTTCACGGGATTTTCGCCTTCAAGGACCTGGAGATATTCGGTCTCCCAGATGTCGATGTTTTGCGACAACGGCAAAAGGAGATCGTGATAGAAGGCCGGCCCTTCGACCGGCGGCGGCGTGACGAGGTGCTCGACCTTGGACCGCCAGGGGCCATTCAGGGCAGTCTCGCCAATCAGAACATGCGACGGCGCCAGGAAGTTGCGCGGCATCTGCACCGCGAGCATGCCGCCGGGCGCGACCTTCTCCATCACCGACGGGAACAGCGCCGCATGATTGGGCAACCAGTGCAGTGCGGCATTGGAATAGATCAAATCGTATGGCTTGGCCGGGCGCCAATCGCCGAGGTCTTCATGTGACCATTGCACCTCCGGTGCCGCCTTCCGCCCCGCAGCCACCATTTCGGCCGAGCCCTCGACGCCGGTCACGGTCGCGGCCGGCCAGCGCTCCTTGATCAGCTTGGTCACGTTGCCGGCCCCTGCCCCGAGATCGGCGATTTCGCGCGGGGCAAAATCCGGAATCCGCATCAAGAGGTCGACGGCGGGCCGGAGCCGGTGACCGGAGAATTTCAGATATTGCTGCGGGTCCCAGACCATCGCTGACGCCTTTTTGTTTTTCGTGTTTCCTTCGCCGAGCCTCTTGGTTACCACTGCTCGTCCCCGTCGGGCAAATCACCCTGATGGGACAGGGCTGGAAACCAACAGCGATAAGCAAGAACCAGACAAGAGAGCGTTGACCATGGATCTCGGGCTCAAATCGAAAACCGCAGTCGTCACCGGAGCCAGCATCGGCATCGGCCGCGCCATCGCAAAGGGCCTCGCGGCCGAAGGCGTGCGCGTCGTCGGCGTGGCGCGGCGGACCGACCTGCTCGCCCAACTTGTGCAGGAGGTCGGCTCCGGGCTGATCACGCCGTTCGAGCAGGACGTGATGGCAAAGGACGCAGCGGAGAAGATCGCGGCCTTCGCCGTGAGCGAGCTCGGTCATGTCGACATCCTCATCAACAATGCCGGCGGCAGCCGCCCGCTGCCGGTCGATGCGCCTGACAGCAAATGGGACGAGGCGATCGCGCTGAATTTCACCAGCTACCGCCGCATCGCGCATGCGCTGCTGCCGCAGATGATCGAACGCAAATGGGGCCGCATCGTCAACATCACCGGCAAGTCCGAGCCGGAAGGCTTGAACGCCGCCTTCGCCGCCAAGGCCGCCGTGCACGCCTGGGCCAAGGGCCTGTCGCGCGAGATCGGCGAGCACGGCATCACCATCAACTGCATCCCGCCCGGCCGCATCATGAGCGAGCAGATCCGCCGCAACTATGCGCCGGACTATCGCGAGCGTTTCGCGGAGGAAGAGATTCCGGTCGGCTATTGGGGCGAGCCGGAGGATCTGGCGGCGCTGGCGGTGTTTTTGGCGTCGCCGGTGGCGCGGTACATCACGGGGACGGTGATCCCGGTGGATGGGGGCTTGCGAAGGTATCAGTTCTAGGGCGGAGACCGCGATGCCTGACGTCTTCCGCCAGGCATCGCCATCGTCAACCTACTTCTCGGTCTTGTAGGACTGGTTCTTCGCAATCGTCACCCAGCGGCCGTTCTTGATCTGGCCGATGGTTGCCGCAGAGACGCCAAGATGGTTGTCCTTGGAGAAGGACACCGGCGCGCCGCCGAAGATGTCTTCGAACACCTTGCCCGATTCCATCGCGGCAATCAGCGAATCGGTGGTCAGGTTCTTGCCGGCGAGACCGGCGTAGAACGCGAACGCCATGGCGCCGTCATAGCCCGAGGTCGACTGCAAATTGGGATCGATGCCGAACATCTTGCGATAGGCTTCGATGAATTCCTTCACCTTGCCCGTCGCCGTATCGGAATAGAAGATCTCGGTCTGACCGACGCCGTAGATGCCCTCGGCGGCTTCCTTGCCGAGCTCGTGCAGGTCCGGCACGTAGCTCGGCGACGACACCACGTAGAGCGGCGTCCAGCCGAGCTTCCGGGCGGCGGTGACGATGCCGACGGTTTCACGAACGACCGAGCCGAGCGCGACGAGATCGCAGCCATCCGCCTTCATGCGCGCGACCTGCGAGTTGAAGTCGGTCGCGCCGCGCTTGAACGACACGCGCGTCGCCTCGGGCACCTTCAGGTCCTTGAGCTGATCGGAATAGGCGTCGGTAAAATTCTTCCCCATCTCGTCGTCCTGATAGACGATGCAGGGCTTCTTGATGCCGTTCTTCTCCATCACGTATTTGATGCCGAGGCGCATCGTGTCGTAATAGGGGCTGAACATGTTGAACTTCAGCCTGTCCTCGGGCTTGGCCGGGTCCATCTTGAAGGTGAATTCGGCCGCCGTGATCGGGAACAGATGCGTCAGGCCCGCCCCCTGCACCAGCGGCATCGGCGCCAGCGTGGTTGCCGAGCCCATCGCGGACACGATCGAGAACGCCTTGTCGAGCTCGATCAGCTTCTGCGTCTGCAGCACGGCCTTCTTCGGATCGTAGCTGTCGTCCTCCAGAATGAGCTTGATCTTGCGGCCGTTGATGCCGCCCGCAGCGTTGATCTGCTCGACCGCGAGCTTCATGCCGGACGATGCGGGAACGCCCCACGACTTGATCGGCCCGGACAGGTCCATGTGCGTGCCGATCACGATCTCCGTATCGGTGACGCCCTGCGTCTTGAACTGCGCGAGCGCGGGCTGCGCCGCCACTCCCATGAGCGCGACGATTGCGGCTGACAAAAGGAAACGTGACGTCATGGTTGATATTCCTTCCTGGGCTCTGGTTATGCGCTCTGTGAGACGGCGCTTTCTCTTACGGAACGGTCTTGAGGACGCAGCAACCGGCGGCGCAAAACGAGCATGGCGCTCAGTTCGGGATCGCCGGGACCGAGCGAGCGCTCGATCAGGGTGAAGTCGTCGATCTTCACCGGCGCACGCGCATTGGTCTCCGCGATCACCCGGCCGATCAGCGCGCGGATGTCCTGCGAGCGACACAGGCTGAGGAAGTGCGTGAACGGGATGCTGTTGTCCTGCGCGAACTTGATCACGGGATCGGGGTCCATCAGGATCGCGGCAATCACCCTGCCCTCGGCGTCGTGATGCAGGAACGCATCGGCAACGTAGGGCGATGTCACGAGATCGGCTTCGCTCTGAAGCGATGCGGCGCCGCGCTCACCATCGAGCAGATCCGCGACACGCCCGGCGGGATGCGGTTGGCCGGCATCGACGATATCGCCGCTATGCCACCAGCCGTCACGGATCGCACTCGCGGCATCGCCGGCATAACCGACGAACAGCATATCGGACTGCAGCCGGAGTTCGCCTGAGGCGAGCGTCTCCAGCGTCACGCCAACAAGGGTATTGGGGGCGCCGCGATGAGGCGCCAGAGTCACGGCCCCGCCGGACTCGGCGTGACCATAGACGTCGGTGAGCGGCCGCCGGATCGCCGCGAACCAGGCCCCGACATCGGAGCGCGCCGGCGCTCCGGTCGTAAGACACAGCCGCGCCCGCGACAGACCGAGGCGCGCGCGGACCGGCGCCAGGACCAGGGCATCGAGGAGCGGATTCGGCCCGTCGCTGCCGGGCCTCACGGCCAACGCGAGCATGCGGCGCTGAAGGGCGGTCGCCTCCGCCGCGGCGAGCTCGACGCCGGACTTCAGCTTCGCCCACAGCCGCGGCGCCGCCTGCACGACGGTCGGCTGCAATTCCCTGAGATCGCTGAGCGCGGTCTCCCGGCCTTCGGGGAAATTGATGATGCACCCTGCGAGCAGCGAGGCGTAGACCCCGACCACGCGCTCCATCACATGATGCAGCGGCGTCAGCGACAGGCGCTCGTCTCTCCGGCTCAGTTGCAATTCGCTGGCGGCGCGTGCAGCCTGCCGGCCGAGCGCGGCTTGGGTCAGCAAGGCGCCGCGCGCCGGCGCCGTGACGCCTGATGTCATCACGATCGCGGCGATCGCATCGTTCGCTGGCGCAGGAAGCGGCTCGGCGCCTCCGCCGCGCGCCTGCAGCTGCGCCAGCGTCATCACGTGATCCACGCACGCGCCGTCGTCCCATTGCTCGTGCATGACGACGATCTGCCGCAATCGCGCGCAGCGATCGCGGATGCCGAGCGCCTTGTGCAGATGCGCATCGCCCGCGACGAAGAGAATGGTGACGCCGAAGAGATTGACGAGCCGCGCCAGTTCGTTGGCATCGCCGTCGGCGTCGAGGCCCGCCGAGACGCCGCCGGCAGCCATGATGCCGAGGTCGGCGAGCACCCAATCCGCGCAGGTGTCGCCACAGACGGCCGCGACGTCCTTGTCCCGAAGGCCCGTGGCGCGCAAGCCGCGCGCGATCGCGGCGATACGTACCGCGGTTTCCGAGCCGCTGAGTGGCTGCCACAGGCCGTAGCGCTTCGAGCGCATCACCGTCGCCCCGCCGTGCGCCGCAAGCGCCGCGACAAGACGTGCCGAGAGGGCCTCGGTTTCAGCGCCGCCCATGACCACCTTCACTGTGCATACCCAGATAGAATTCACGGACCTGGTCGGACTGCAGCAGATTGGCGCAGGTGTCGTGCATCACCACGCGGCCGACCTCGAGCACATAGCCGTAATGTGCGGTCTCCAGAGCCATCTTCGCGTTCTGCTCGACCAGCAGGATCGAGACGCCCTCCTCCGCGTTGAGACGGCGGATGATCGCGAAAATCTCCTTTACCAGCAGCGGCGAGAGCCCGAGAGACGGCTCGTCCAGCAGCAGCACCTTGGGACGGCTCATAAGCGCCCGGCTGATCGCCAGCATCTGCTGCTGGCCGCCGGAGAGCTGTCCCGCAATCTGATTCTGCCGCTCGCGCAGCACCGGAAAATAGTCGAACACCTTCTCCAGATCGCTGGCGACGTTTCTGCTGTCGTGGCGGATGTAGGCTCCCATCCGCAAATTGTCGCGAACCGAGAGGAACGGAAACACCTCGCGTCCTTCCGGCACGTGACTGATGCCGAGCCGAACCACCTTGTCGGGCTCCATCGCGCGGATTTTTCGCCCCTCGAACTCGACGGTGCCCTTCACGGGATCGAGCACACCCGAGATGGTCTTGAGGATGCTGGTCTTGCCCGCGCCGTTGGCGCCGAGCACGGTGACGATCTGCCCCTGCATCAGGTCGAGGCTGATGCCGCGGATCGCGGTGATCGGCCCGTAGGTGCTCTCGACATTGGCGAGACGGAGAATGGGCTGCTTGTCCATCGTCATGCCCCGAGATAGGCCGCGACGACGTCGGGATGGCCCTGGACTTCCGCAGCCGTGCCAAGCGCCATCATCTTCCCGTAGTTCAGCGCGAGCACGCGGTTGGAGACTCGGCTGACCAGCGACATGTCGTGCTCGACCATCAGCACCGTGACGCGGAGACGGCGGTTGATCTCCATGATCCACTCCGCCATTGCATTGGTCTCCTCCACGTTGAGGCCGGACGAGGGCTCGTCGAGCAGGAGCAGCGTCGGTCCGACACAGAGCGCTCGCGCGACCTCGATCACCTTGCGAACGCCATAGGGAAGCGCGCCGATCGTGGTGTCGCGAAACTTCTGCAGCCGCAACACGTCCATGACCTCCTCGGCCGCGCGCCGGTGCGCGACCTCCTCGTCGCGGACCTTCCTGGTGCGCAAGATGTCCTGCCAGGCCCACGTGGTCGAATGCCGGTGGCGGCCGACCAGAAGGTTCTGCAGCGTGGAGGCGCTCTCGAACAGCTCGATGTTCTGGAACGTGCGCGCGATGCCGCGCCCGGCGATCTGCTGGGCGGAGAGCCGCGTGACGTCCTCGCCGCGGAAGATGATCTGGCCCGCGCTTGGCATGTAGAGCCGGCTGATGAGATTGAACAGCGTGGTCTTGCCCGCACCGTTCGGTCCGATGATGGTGAAGACCTCGCCCTCGTTGATTGCGAACGAGACATTGTCCACGGCCGTGAGACCGCCGAACTTCACCGTAAGGTTCTTGACGTCGAAGAAGGTCATCGGCGCTCGGACTTCAGGAACATGCGGGGTGGGCGCGCGCTGCGCTGGCGCGCCAGCGGAAATTGCTTGAAATAGGCCTTGACGCGCTGCCAGCGGCCGTCGAGGCCCATCGGCTCATGGATGATGAAAACGATGATGATGATGCCGAAGATCAGCGACTTCAGGCCGGGCGCATTGACCACGCGCAGCACGCCGGCCTGAATCGCCTGGGTCACGGGATCGGGCAGGAACAGGCCGTGCGTCACCGCGTCGGTCCACAACGGAACCTTGTCCTTGAGGATGATGAGCAGCGGATCGGCCATGATCATGAAGATCGCGCCGAACACCGCGCCGCGCAGGCTCACCAGTCCGCCGATGATGATGATCATGACGAAGTCGATCGACACCGACAGGCCGAACATCTCCGGCGAGATGAACGACATCTTGTGCGCATAGAGCGCGCCTGCGATCCCGGTGATGCCGGCCGACAACGCGAAGGCCGTCGTCTTGCAGCGCGCTGTGTCGATGCCCATGCTGCGCGCGGCGGTCTCGGAGTCCCGGATCGCCATGAAGGAGCGACCGGTGGAGGACCGGATGATGTTGATGGCGGCAAGGATCACCAGCACGGTGACGAGCAGGCAGAGGTAATAGAAGCCTTCCGTGCCGAGCTTCAGCCCGAACACGGACGGCGGCGGCAGCATCAGGCCTTCATTGCCGTTGGTGACGCTCTCCCAGCGCGCGATGATCTCCTCGACGATGAAGGCGAAGGCGAGCGTCGCGATGGCGAGATAGATCCCGTGCAGGCGCAGCGCCGGCAGGCCGACGAGATAGCCGGCGATCCCGGTGAAGACACCGGCGAGCGGCAGATAAAGCACCAGCGGAACACCGTGCTTCTGGGCGACGGCGGTGAAATAGGCGCCGATCGCGAGGAAGGCCGCGTGACCGATCGAGACCTGTCCGGCCTGCCCCGACAGGATGTTCAGCGCCACGCCGACGATGGCGTAGATCATGATGAAGACGATCTGGCTGAGATAATAGGATTCGATCACGTAGGGCGCGGCGATCAGGCCCGCGAGCAGGACGGCGTACCAGAAGACTGCAGCCTTCGACGGAAACAAGGGATCGCTGTCGCCGTAGTCGGTGCGGACATGATGGGCCATGCCTTACACCTTCTTGACGGCGTTGAGGCCGAACAAGCCCTGCGGCTTCCACAGCAGCACCGCGAGCAGGACGATATAGGCGGCAACGTCCTTGAACCCTTCCGGCAGATAGAAGCCGGACAGCAACTCGACGATGCCGATCGTGATGCCGCCAGCGACCGCGCCGGGGATCGAGCCGAAGCCGCCGAGGACCGCCGCCGGAAACGCCTTGATGCCGAGGAAGCCGAGATTGGCGTGGATCAGCGTGATCGGCGCCAGCAAAATCCCGGCGGCGCACGCGACCATGGCGGAGAGGCTCCAGATCAGCGAGAACATCCGCTTGACCGGAATGCCCATGTAATAGGCGGCGAGCATGTTCTGCGACGTCGCCTGCATCGCAATGCCGACCCGCGTGAAGCGGAAGAAGGCGTAGAGCGCCGCGCACAGCAGGATCGTCGCGACGATGATCGAGAGCGCGTCCCATGCGATCACGAGCTTGCCGATCGTGAACACCCCGTCGGTGAAAGGCGTCTCGATCCGCAAATCGTCCGTGCCCCAGATGATGCCGACCAGCGCGCGGATCACGAGCCCAAGGCCGATTGTCGCCATCACGATCGAGAATTGCGGGTATCCGAGGATGGGACGGAGCACGAGTCGCTCCATGATCGCGCCGAGAATGGCCATCGCGATCACGCACAGCAGAAACGAGAGCCAATAGTTCAGCCCAAGCGTCGTGATGAAGGTGACCGACATGAACGCGCCGAGCATCATGATCTCGCCCTGCGCGAAATTCACCACTTCGGTCGCCTTGTAGATCAGCACGAATCCAAGGGCGATCAGCCCATAGACGCACCCCAGCGCGACGCCGCTAATGACTTGCTGCGTGAAATCAAGCATTTCCGTCCCAATGGCGCGTTGCGCCTTTTTTCGATATGAGAACGGTCGATGAAGTTAGTCAAGCAACTAATTAACTCTACGCCGCGACCATCGAATGAGACGTGATGCCGCGCTCAATCGCCTCGAATAGCGCCTTCCCACAAGACTTGCGCAATGCGGTTGCTGGGTTGCGACTTAAATGACGTTGGTGTTAACGCACGCTCTGCTTGCGTTTGGTCCTTGCAATGCCCGCAACGGGCCGTTTCAGCTCGAGCTTCCAGAATCGCCTCGTGTCATCTGCTGCAACCATGTTCTCGCAATCGTTCTTTCACGGCACGCGTGCCGATTTGAAACCCGGCGACCTGATCGTCGTCGGCTATCAATCCAACGTCACCGGAATCGGAATACTGCCGCCCGACGACGGCGCGCGCCTCACTCCTTCTTCGTTCGATAGTCCCCGAACGTGGTGTCGCGCTGGTCGAGCTGGGCTTTCACGCTGCTGCCGTCGCGGCGGAAGCTGCCCATATAGGCCTTGCTCGCCTCAGTGGTGAAGGCCAGCGCCTGGATCTCGGTGCCGGCGCGGATGGCGGCGCGGGCGCCCATGATCTCCATCGCGCGGTGAACGCTGCGCTTGTTGAGCTGCTGCAGCTCGATCGGCACCTTGGCCGCGCGCTCGGCGAAATCGAGCGTCTTCTCGTCGAGCTCGGCGAGCGGGAAGGACCGCGTCGCGTAACCCCAGTCGGCGGCTTCTCGGCCGGACATTGCATCGCCCGTCAGCATCAATTCCATGGCGCGGCGCATGCCGACCAGCCAGGGATGATACTGCATGTCGGGCGGGCTCATCAGACGCACCGGCGGATAGCCGATCTGCGCGTCGTCGGCGACGTAGACGACGTCGCAGGCGGTGGCGAGCTCAGTGCCCCCCGCAAGGCAGTAGCCGTGCACCTGCGCGATCACGGGCTTGGCGAGATCCCAGATCCGAAACCAGCCCTCGACCACGTGGCGCGACCATTGGCCCGGTCCGGACGCCGAATGATAGGGCTGGTCGACCCGGTTGTCGGCGGAAAGATCGTAGCCTGCGGAAAAGCACGGGCCTGCACCGCGCAGGATCGAAATCGAGACATCGCCGTCGCGATCGGCCTCTTCGAGCACCTCGAAGATTTCGCTGCGCAGGCGATTGTTCAGAGCGTTGCGCTTCTCCGGACGGTTCAATGTGATGCGCCGGACGCGCGGACGCGGGTCGTCGACGATGATGTGCTGGTAGCCCATGAAGTCCTCCCGATCGCCAGGCATTTTTGCCGTTGAGCAAGGTCATGCCCGAGATCAGAGAAGTTGTCATCGGACGCGAACGCAGATCACCCCGCCGGCAGCTGCGAGGGCGGAGGCCGACGTGATGTTCGGCCGGATCACCGCCACGATGGCATCGTGCCGGTGTTTTGCCCGACGTGTCAATTTCGACGCGGTCGAAAATATCGTCGCGAGGCCCTCTGAAAAACCCCTTGTCGTTCAAGGGGCCTTCTACTGTGCATAGGGTTGTTTTTCGACTTTCCGTTTGAGCCCCATGGAAAAAGCAGGCGCAGCTCACTCCGCCTGCAACATCTCCGCGATCGCGGCACCCGCTGCGATCGTGCCGAGCTTGCCGCCGACATCGCGCGTCGCACTGCCCTCGCCGATCGCCTTCGCCACCGCCGCCTCGATCGCACGCGCGGCCTCCTCGTAGCGGACGGCGCCGCTCTTCTCGCCGTGCCAGCCGAGCAGCAGGGCCGTCGACAGGATCAGCGACACCGGATTGGCGACGTCCTGGCCTGCGATGTCGGGCGCCGAGCCGTGCGCGGCCTGCGCCATGGCGTAGCGATCACCGACATTGAGCGAGCCGCCGAGGCCGAGGCTACCCGAGAGCTCGGCGGTGAGATCGGACAGGATGTCGCCGAACATGTTGGTGGCGACGATGACGTCGAAACGATCGGGGTGGCGCACCACATGCGCCATCATGGCGTCGACCAGGATGTCGTCGACCGCAAGCCCGGGATAGGACCTTGCCGCCTCGCGGCAGATGTCCAGAAACATCCCGTCGCCGATCTTGAGCACGTTGGCCTTGTGCACGATGGTGAGATGTTTTCGCCGCTTCATCGCCAGGCGGCAGGCGGCGTGCGCGATGCGCTCGCAGCACAGCCGCGTGATCCGGCGCAGCGAGATCACGACGTCTGATGTGACCAGCAGCTCGCCATTGCCCTGTTCCATGTTGCGGTCGGCGTAAAATCCTTCGGTGTTCTCGCGCACCACGACGAGGTCGAAATCGCCGAGCCGGCCGGGCCGTCCCGCATAGGTGCGCGCGGGCCTGACATTGGCGTAGAGGTCGAGGTTCTTGCGGAAGTGGCGCGACGGATTGATCTCGCCATGCGCCTCGTCCTTGAAGTCGAAGGTCGCGGTCGGGCCCAGGATCAGGCCGTCGGCGGCCCGGACGGTGTCGAGCAGCTCGGGGCGCACCGTCGTGCCGAACTGCTTCAGGCTCGCATGCCCGACCGCATGCTCCTCCAGCCGCAGATTGAGCTGGAAGCGTTCGGAGGCCGCACGCAGCACGCCCGTTGTCGCAGCCGTGATCTCCGGTCCGATGCCGTCTCCGGGCAATACGACGATATGCATGGTGATCCCCTGAAATTGCAGCAGCTGACGCGATCTTACGCCAGCGCCTTGCGCCATCGCCTGACCTTCGCGCATACACAGCATGCAAGCATGTGCCTGTGGAAGGCCGCCCGGCCGTAGTACATGCCAAAAGTCCCTGTCACCACGCCGCCGGAGAAACGCGCAAGGCAATGACAATCACGTTACCTGCCGCTGCGCGCGAGCCCGATCACCCCGTTGCCGATGGCCTGCCGGCCGAACAGCGACGCTGGGCGGTCGCCGCGATCTTCACCGCGCTGGCGATGGCCTCGCTCGACACCGCGATCGCCAACATCGCGCTGCCCGCGATCGCCGTCGATCTGCATATCAGCCCGGAGCAGTCGGTCTGGGTGGTCAACGTCTACCAGATCGCGCTGGTCGCGACGCTGCTGCCGCTCGGCGCGCTCGGCGAGATCGTCGGGCACCAGCGCATCTATCTCGGCGGCCTCGTGCTGTTCACCATCGCTTCACTACTCTGCGCCGTCGCCTGGTCGCTGGACAGCCTGCTGGTGGCGCGCACGCTGCAAGGCCTGGGCGCGAGCGGCATCATGAGCGTCAACACCGCGCTGGTGCGCTTCGTCTATCCCGGCCGGATGCAGGGCCGCGGCTTCGGCCATAACGCGATGGTGGTTGCGACCGCCTTCACGCTCGGACCGTCGATTGCCTCTGCCATTCTAGCGGTGGGCCCATGGCCGTGGCTGTTCGCGGTCAACATCCCCTTCGGTCTGGTCGCCATCGGCATCGGCTTTGCGATGCTGCCGAAGACGCCGCGGGCCGATCACGGCTTTGATTTTCTCGGCGCGGCCCTCGCCTCTGCCTGCCTCGGCCTGTTCATCACAGGGATCGGCAGCGCCGCGCATAACCTGTCGCCTGCAATCGTCGCCGTCGAACTGGTCACGGCGCTCGTGCTCGGCTTCGTCCTGATGCGCCGGCATGCCGATCATCCGGCGCCGATGCTGCCGATCGACCTGTTCAGCCGGCCCATGTTCGCGCTGTCGGCCGCGACCGCGGTCTGCTCCTTCGCGGTCCAGGGCCTCGCCTTCGTCTCGCTGCCGTTCTATTTCGAGGACGTGCTCGGGCGTTCGCAGGTCGAGACCGGCTTCTTCATGACACCGTGGCCGCTGGTGGTCGGCATCATGGCGCCGATCGCCGGCCGCCTGTCCGATCGCCACGCCGTCGGCCTGCTCGGCGGCATCGGGCTCGTGCTGCTTGGCATCGGCATGGCGCTGCTGGCCCTGCTTCCGGCCAATCCCGCCATTCCCGACATCATCTGGCGGATGGCGATCTGCGGCATGGGCTTTGGCTTCTTCCAGGCGCCCAACATGAAGGCGGTGATGGGAAGTGCGCCGCCGCACCGCAGCGGCAGCGCCTCAGGCATCGTCGCCACCGCACGTCTCACGGGACAGACAACAGGCGCAGCGCTCGCCGCAGCCTGCTTTGCCATGGCCGGCCACAACGGCGCCACCGTGGCGCTGGCACTCGGCGCAGGTTTTGCTGCGCTCGGCAGTGTGATGAGCTTCCTGCGGCTGGCGGTGAAGTAAGCCCGCTCTAGAGCGGCTTCTGCGCGATCGGCCGGCTCACGATCGCCGCTGCATCGAGCGGCTCGCATGTAACCGTCCGTCTCAGCTTTGGCGGGCCTGCCCAACCCGCCGTATCGGTCAGGGGCGCAAACGTGTCCCCTTGTGGCGTCAGGATGATGGGCTCCGACTTCAGGCAGGCATCGGGAAACGCGATGCCGTGTCCACCGCCTTGCGAGAAATGCCCGACCAGCATCTGGGAGGCCTGCATCCTCGCAGCTGGCGATGCCCGCATCGAACGGTCCGGATCGAACGCGCGATAGCATGGCCAGTCGGTGTGACCGCGTGCGAACTCATAGGTAATCCTGCAGACCGCTCCGGCCGATTTCACGAATGGCGCATCCGAAGGCGCCGCCGCATCGCGCTCGAAAACCAGGGTCTGCAACGTCAACGCTTCCGTGCTCGCGCCAAGATCGACAGCCTTGCCCGGCTCAATCGCGATTTCGCCGCGCGAGAACACCAGTTTGGTCTTTGGTTGGGCGTCCCTGGTTTCCAGCACCATCGTGGGTCTTGCGGCCCACGAGCGATCCAGTTCCACGTCCCCGCCACCCATCATCAGCCGGACATTGCCGACGGCGGGGTTGTCCCCGGCGAAATCGATCATGCGAAGGTGCATGGTCTGCTTCGATGCCTCGACGCTCAGAAAGCGCAAATCGTCGACCTTGCGCGTGATCGGCATCATCGGATCAAAGCGATCGTCGATGTTGAATCGGACGATCTTCTTCAGCTTGGCCGAAGCCGGTCCCTTGGGCGTGGCCGGCGGTGCGACGTCGATCACGAGCAGAGCCCCACCCGGCGAGTAGGTATCGCCCAGGGCACGCTGCCAGATCGCCGTCAGCGGCGCGTTCGTCCGCTGGTCGACGTCCCGCGCGAAGACGATCTGCTGTCCGGACCGCACAATCGGAAAATTCTGGAAGGCGCCGAGGGCCGCACCCTTGCTGACGTCTTCTCCGGAGAAGTTGATGCATTTGGACCGGTCATCATTGCCGGAGGCATCGATTGGCCTGGATGCAGAGCGCGAGCAGAAGCTGAGATCGTTATCGACCGTCTTCTGCGGACTGATGGCCGTCGCGTAGATCGGGTCCGCAGCCCCCGGAATTTCCATCGGAAGCGGAGATGTCGCGAACATGTCGACCTCCACCATGGTCAGCAACGAGCCGGCATCCTTCGAGCAGAGATCCCGCGTCGGCAAGGTATTGGCGAGAAGCCGCGCGGCGTCGGCACGAACGATGCAGGACATGGTGTCCTGCGGATTGTTCCGGCTCATCCAGATCAGGTGATCCTTGCCCGCTCGGTCGACCAGCAAATGCGGCGCCGCATGATGGCGGCGCGGCGGCAGCCATATCGGGACGGTTTCCGACAGCATGGGCTCACGCTTGAGCAGCGCCTCCGGCAGCTTCGTCACGCCGACCGAACGCAATTCGGCGCTGACCTCGTTTGGATCCTGGGTGTACGCGAGCACAGGCAGCTTGGCGCAGGTCATGCAGGTGACGGCGATATCGGATCGGACGTTCTCGAACGACAGGATGACCTGATCCGGGTCGTTGCGATATTTGACGGGATCGACGGCCTTGAACGGATGATCCACCACACGGCCGGCCTGGAATCCGTCCGAGCGAAACGGATCGGATTCGAATTCGAAATAGGTCGATCGATCCCAGCCGCGAAAGGCGTTGTATCCGCCCATGCTGACTCCTGCCAGGACCATCTTCGAATCGGTCTGGCAACGCGTCGCGCTGCTGGCCTCGCTGCCGTTGCGGATATAGACGCACAGCCGGAACGCCGCATTTTGCAGGATGCGATCGCAATCGTTCTGGTTATAGCCGTAAGTGGCGAGGCCGTGGCGATAGCAGAGGTCGTGAAAGACGCAGGCCTGCCGGAAGCGCTGCAGGACGAGGTGGCGCTTGCCCTGGGCGTCCTTGCTTCCGTCGAAGAAGATGTTGGTCACGGCGGGAAGGCTGCAGTTCAGCCCCTCGCCGCTGCCGCCGATCGTGCTGACGACGTCCGGTCCCGATTCAAAAGTAGTGACGGTGGCGGGCATCTCCCCGTCGGTGATGTCGTCGACATTCTTGTAGAGCGAATCGGCAACGAACGACGGCAGATAATCGAACAGCAGAAAGATCGCGACGATCGCCGCGACCGACCAGCCGATCACCTTCCAGCGCATGCCGCACTCCGCTGAAGCCGTTCTCGCCGCAATCCGGTGCTATCCTGAACGACGATCACCTCCAGGTTGTTGCGGTGTCAAGCGACGGGCTCACAATCGCGGCTGGGAGTTTCGGCGACGGCAGCGCCCTCCACTGTTCGGATGTCAGGCCAGATTTGGAGCCACGGTCGCGCCGGCGGCAACGACCGGACCCGGCATTTGCTCATCCAGCGCAGCCAGGCGCGCATCAATGGCGTCGATGACCTTGCGCGAGAACGGCCCGAGATGCGCGTAGGCCGCGATCATCTGCACTGCAATGCGCGCCGATGAGGTGTCGCGCTTCGCGCAGTTCATGAAAGTCTGCCAGAGCGGCCCGCGCGCCTCGGGGATCGCGGTGACCACGCGGTGCACGGTCTCCATCGCGCCGACCCGAGCGCGGATGTCGCCCTCGGCGAGCTCGTGGCGCTGGTTCGAGCGGTCGAGCAGCGTCATCAACTTGTCGACGCGGCTCGCATAGGCCGCCGGGCTATAGACGCGCTCCAGCACGGTCTTGTAGTCCGTCAGGATGTCGCGCAGTGGCCGCACCGGATCGAAATTGATGCCGCCCGTGCACTGGTCGCCGCCCGTCGTCGACGCCAGATCGTGATCCGCATGCAGCCGTCCCTCGCGTTCAAGCCGGCGCGTCAGCTGCGTGTTCGGCAAGGCATAGAGCAGGCCGACCATGGCGACCGGGATGGCAGCCTCCTCGATGAAGTCGATCATCGCCTCCGCCATCGAGACCTTCTCGCTGTCGAAGCCGACGATGAAGCCCGCGGTGACGAGCATGCCCGCGGCGTAGATCTTGTGGATACTCTCGGCGATGTTGCGCCGCGTGTTCTGCTTCTTCCGCATCGCGACCAGCGTCGCAGGATCGGGGCTTTCGATGCCGACGAAGACGCCGAAGAAATTCGCCGCCCCCATCAGCTCCAGCAGCTCGGGATCGTCGGCGAGGTTGACCGAAGCCTCGGTCGACAATTCGAAGGGATAGCCGTGCGCGCGCTGCCATTCGGCGAGCTTGGGCAGGAACAGCCGCAGCGACTTCTTGTTGCCGATGAAATTGTCGTCGACGAAGTCGAGATGGCCGCGGTATCCCATACTGTAGAGCCTGTCGAGCTCGATCAGCATTTGCTCATTCGTCTTGGTCCGCGGAACGCGGCCGTAGAGCTCGATGATGTCGCAGAACTCGCAAGTGAACGGACAGCCGCGCGAATACTGCACGCCGAGATAGAGATAGTCCTCGAACTTCAGCAGATCGAAACGCGGCACCGGCGTCCTGGTGACATCGGCCTGGAATTTCGGCGCGGTGAAAACGCCGAAGCGCGCGCCGCTGTCCCAGGCTGCAATGAATTCGTCGAGGACACTCTCGGCCTCGCCGAGCACCTGAAAATCCGCACGGGCGTAGACGTGCGGGCTCGACGTGGGATCGGGACCGCCGACCACCACCGGCTTGCCCGCGGCACGGCACAGCTCGATCAGGCGCAGCGTGTCCGCCTGCTGCGGCAACATTCCGCCGGTGAAGACGATGTCGGCCCAGGCGAGGTCGTCGTCGCCGAAGGGCTGCGTGTTGCAGTCGATCAGCCGGACCGTCCAGCTCTCGGGCAACATCGCGGCAACGGTGATCAGGCCCAAGGGAGCGGCCGGGCGCTTGACGCCCATCAGCTTGCAGGACTCGCCAAAACTCCAGAAGGATTCCGCCGTGAACAGCGGATAGAGCATGAGCACGTTGCAAGGGCGCAATACGTTCATGGAACCCCTTTTGCTTCGCACCAGTGTACCAGAGCGCCGACGTCTTGCACCCCAGCAAATGGGACAATCTGTCGCCCGTCCCTCGAGCCCGGGCGTCGCCCCAAACCGTGTCCGCTGGCGCAGGGAGGCAACACCGCCCGATCCATAATCTTCCCGCGACCGGGAGAATCTTCGGCAGCCACCCCGCAGACTATTGATTTGAACAGTTCCAATTTGCCGGACACATTGCGCCCTGAGTTCCGATCGATGGATTGGGCCAATCAGGGGACTTGCGATGGCAAACCTAACAATCAACGGAAAAACCCTCACGCTCGACGTCGAGCCGGACACGCCGCTGCTCTGGGCGATCCGCGAAAATGCCGGCCTGACCGGCACCAAATATGGCTGCGGCATTGCACAATGCGGCGCCTGCACCGTGCACATGGACGGTGTCGCCACCCGCTCCTGCGGGATCTCGGTCGCCGAGGCCGAGGGCAAGAAGATCACCACGATTGAAGGGCTGGCGTCCGGCAGCACCCTGCACAAGGTGCAGCAAGCCTGGATCGCCAAGGACGTTCCGCAATGCGGCTATTGCCAGAGCGGCATGATCATGGCGGTCGCGGCGCTCCTGAGCGAGAAGCCGAAGCCGACCGACGCCGATATCGACGAGGCCATCACCAATATCTGCCGCTGCGGCACCTTTCAGCAGGTGCGCGAGGCGATCCACACGATCGCAAGCGCGTAAGGAACCGCCACATGAACAAGCATATTTCTCCCAAGATGAACCGCCGTGCCTTCGTGATTGGAAGCGCGACGCTCGGCACCGGCCTCGCAATCGGCCTCGACATCCCCTTCGGCGGCCCGGCCGTGGTCCGCGCGGCCGACGGATCGCCCGAGGTCAACGCCTGGGTCGTGATCAGGCCCGACGACACCGTGGTGATCCGCATCGCCCGCTCCGAGATGGGCCAGGGTTCGCTGACCGGCCTCGCCCAGCTCGTCGCCGAGGAGCTCGAATGCGACTGGTCGAAGGTGACGACCGAATATCCGACGCCGGGCCAGAGCGTCGCCCGCAAGCGCGTCTGGGGCGATTTCTCGACCGGCGGCAGCCGCGGCATCCGCACCTCGCAGGACTATGTCCGCAAGGGCGGCGCCACCGCGCGACTGATGCTGATCCAGGCCGCCGCCGACGAGTGGAAGGTGCCGGCCTCCGAATGCACCGTCGCCAAGGGCGTCATCACCCACAAGGCATCGGGCAAGACGACGACCTACGGCAAGGTCGCCGAGGCCGCAGCGAAGCTGACGCCGCCGGCCGAGATCAAGCTCAAGGACCCCAAGGACTGGACCATCGCGGGCAAGGGCCTGCTGCGGCTCGACACCGCCGACAAGACCACCGGCACGATGGTCTACGGCATCGACATCAAGCTGCCGGGCATGCTGAACGCCGCGATCAAGGACTGCCCGGTGTTCGGCGGCAAGGTGAAGAGCTTCGACGAAGCCAAGGTCGCCGGCATGAAAGGCGTCAAGAAGGTCGTCAAGGTCGGCGGTTCCGCCGTCGCGGTCGTTGCCGACACCTGGTGGCACGCCAAGACCGCGCTGGAAGCGCTGCCGATCGTCTGGGACGAGGGCGACAACGCCAAGGTCTCGAGCGAATCGATCGCGAAGTGGCTGACGGAAGGTCTCGACGACGCGCAACCGGCCTATGTCGGCAACAAGAACGGTGACGTGAAGGCCGCGATCGCCGGCGCTGCCAAGAAGGTCGAGGCCGTCTACAACTATCCCTACCAGAACCACGCCACGATGGAGCCGATGAACGCCACCGCGCTCTACACGGCGGACAAATGCGAGGTCTGGTGCGGCACGCAGAATGGCGAGGCGGCCTTCGCGGCGGTGCTGGAGGCCTCCGGACTTCCAGCGGAGAAGTGCGACGTGCACAAGGTGATGCTCGGCGGCGGCTTCGGCCGGCGCGGCATGACGGATTACGTTCGCCAGGCCATCGCGATTGCCAAGGAGATGCCGGGCACGCCGATCAAGCTGTTATGGTCGCGCGAAGAGGACATGACGCACGGCAGGTATCACCCGATCACCCAGTGCAAGATGACCGGTGCGTTCGATGCCGACAACAATCTGGTCGCGCTGCACTACCGCCTGTCCGGACAGTCGATCCTGTTCTCGGTGCGCCCCGAAGCCCTGCAGAACGGCATGGATCCGGCCGCATTCCAGGGCGTCGCGCAATCCGGCGAGGCCACGATCGGCTACTCGGTGCCAAACCTCCTGATCGAGCATTCGATGCGCAACCCGCACGTTCCGCCCGGCTTCTGGCGCGGCGTCAACGTCAATCACAACGCGATCTACATGGAATGCTTCATGGACGAGCTGGCCCATGCCGCAGGCCAGGACCCGCTCGAGTTCCGCCGCAAGCTGATGGGCAATCACCCCAAGCATCTGGCGGTGCTCAATGCCGTGGCCGAGAAGATCGGCTGGACCACGCCGGCGCCGCAGGGCGTCTATCGCGGCATTGCGCAGGTGATGGGCTATGGCAGCTATGTCGCCGGCGCTGCCGAAATCTCGGTGACCGACGGCAGCAAGATCAAGGTGCTTCGCATCGTCGCCTCCACCGACCCCGGCTATGTCGTCAATCCGGCGCAGGTGGAGCGGCAGATCGCCGGCTCCTTCGTCTATGGCCTCTCGGCGCTGTTCTACGGCGGCTGCACCGTCAAGGACGGCCGTATCGAGCAAACCAACTTCGACACCTACAACTCGATGCGCATCAACGAGATGCCGAAGGTGGAATCGGTGATGGTGCCGAGCGGCGGATTCTGGGGCGGCGTCGGCGAGCCGACCATCGGCGTTGCGGCGCCTGCGGTGCTCAACGCCTATTTCGCGGCGACCGGCAAGCGCATCCGCTCGGTGCCGCTGCGCGACCAGAACATCACCTTCGCCTAGATCAACGCGCTGCGGCGGCGAGAAATTGCCGCCGCAGCCCTTTTCCAGATGCCCCTGATGACCACACGCCAGGTGACAAGGCGGAATGCCGTGTTCGGCATTACCATGGCGGCCGCAACGCTGACGCGGCCATCGATTTCGCGCGCGCAATCCGCAGGACGTGTCGTCGTGGTCGGCGGCGGCTTTGGCGGCGCGGCTTGCGCCCGTGCGCTGAAGCGTGCGCAGGCGGACTTGCAGGTCATCCTGATCGAACCCAACGCGGTCTTCACCTCCTGCCCCTTCAGCAACGAAGTGATTGCGGGCCTGCGCGACATCGAAGCGCAGCAGTTTGGCTATGACAGGCTCGCCGCTGAGGGCATCACCGTGGTCGGCCAGGCCGTGACCACAATCGAGCCGCAGCAGCGCAGCGTCATGACGGCCGATGGCGTCGGGCTGCCCTATGATCGCCTCGTGCTCTCGCCCGGCATTGACTTCCATTTCGAGAGCCTGCCCGGCTACGACGAGGCCGCATCGGAAAAAATGCCGCACGCCTGGAAGGCCGGCACACAGACGCTGCTGCTGCGTCGGCAATTGGACGCAATGGACGACGGCGGCACGGTAGCGATTGCGGTCCCTGCCAATCCCTCGCGCTGCCCGCCCGCGCCTTACGAGCGCGCCAGCCTGATCGCGCATTATTTGAAGACGAAGAAGCCACGTTCGAAAGTGCTGATCCTCGATGCCAAGGACAATTTCTCGCAGCAGCGGCTGTTCGAGAAGGCGTGGAAGGAATTTTACGGCGACATGATCGAGCGCGTGGCGCTGTCGCAAGGCGGCCGCGTCACCTCGGTCGATCCAGCGACCAGGACGATTGTCACAGAGTTCGGCAATTACACCCCCGACGTCGCCAATGTGATCCCGCCGCAGCGGGCCGGGCGCATTGCCGAGATCGCGGGCGCAACTGATGCCACCGGCTGGTGCCCGATCGACCCTGTTACCTTCGAGTCAAAGCTCGCCAAGAACATCCACGTCATCGGCGATGCCTGCCTCGGCGGCGGCATCCCCAAATCCGCATCGGCCGCGAGCGCGCAAGGCAAGGCTTGCGCCGCGGCCGTCATCAACCTGCTCGCCGGCCGCGCGCCGGAAGTGCCGCGCCTGACCGGCGTCTGCTACAACACCGTCGCCCCCGGCTACGGCTTCTCGCTTGCCGGCAACTACCAGCCCAAGGGCGACATCTTTGCCGAGGTCGAAGGCGGGGCGACCAGCCCGGTCGATGCACCACGCGAGCTGCGCGCCCGCGAGGCGGCCGAGGCCGAACGCTGGTTTCAAACCATCACGGCGGACACCTTTGGCTAAAGCATGCCTCCATATCGTAGCGATCGTCGCCGGCCTTGTCTCCGCTTGCGGAGCAAGAGCAGAGGAGCTCGTGCCCTACAAAATCATCGGTGACACCATCCCGAAGCCACTCACAGGCGCGCCAGGCGACCCCGCGCGTGGACGCACGCTGGTGCTGGCGCGCTCGACGACCTGCGTCCTCTGCCATTCCGGTCCGTTCCCGGAGACCCGGTTCCAGGGTGACCTCGCGCCCGATCTCACCGGCACCGGGAACTGGTGGTCGGCGGGCCAGTTGCGGCTGCGGCTGGTCGATGCATCGCAATTCAACCCGCAGACCATCATGCCGTCCTATTATCGCAACGACGGGCTGGTCCGGGCCGGGCGCAATTTTGTCGGCAAGCCGATATTATCCGCCGCGGAGATCGAGGACATCGTGGCCTTTCTTGTAACGCTTCGGGACTAGGTTCATGCCAACTACGCGACGACAATTTTTAAGCCTTGCCGGAAGCGCGACGGTCGCCGGAACGATCCCGATCGTCACGCTACGGCCGCTGAACGCGACGCCGGCGATGCTCAACACCGCCATCCGCAACGTCGTCGGCGAAGCCCCGATACGCACCGGCAAGATCAAACTCGACATTCCGCCGCTGGTCGAGAACGGCAACACGGTGCCGATGACAATCAGCATCGCAAGCCCGATGACCGCGAACGATTACGTCAAGAGCATCCACATCTTCAACGAGAAGAACCCGCAGCCGAACATCGGCAATTTTTATCTCAACCCCAACTCCGGCCGCGCCCAGGTCTCGACCCGGATCAGGCTTGCCGACACCCAGAAGGTGGTGGCGATCGCCCGCCTCTCCGACGACACGTTCTGGCAGGTCGCAGTCGACGTGGTCGTGACGCTGGCCGCCTGCACCGAGGAGGCGAACTGATGGCCGCCCTCATCAACGTTCCGGCAAAGGCCAAACGCGGCGATATCATTGAGATCCGCACGCTGACCTCGCACATCATGGAGACCGGCTTCCGCCGCACCATGGATCGGTGCGCTGGTGCCGCGCGATATCATCACCAGCTTCACTTGCCGCTACAACGGCACCGAGATCTTTCGCGCCGATCTGTTTCCGGCGATCGCAGCCAATCCATACCTTTCGTTCTTCACGGTCGCGAAGGAGAGCGGCAGGTTCGAGTTCGAATGGATCGGCGACAACGGCTACGCATCCACCGCGTCGGCACCGATCACGGTCGAATGAGCTTTTGGCGCGCGATAGTGGTAGTGGCGCTTCTCGTCACAGCCCCTGCCCTGCTCGCCGGCGAAATTCCGCCGGAGGCACGCCGCTCCGGCTATGCCTTCATGGGCCCCGAGACCCGCGCGATCCAGGATGACGACACCTCCAATCCGGGCATGCTGTTCGTGCTCGACGGCGAGGCGCTCTGGTCAAAGAAGGCCGGCAGCGCCGAGAAAGCCTGCGCAGACTGCCACGGCGATGCGCGCAGCAGCATGAAGGGCGTCGCGGCGCGCTACCCCGCCTTCGACAAGGCGCTCGGTCGTCCCGTCACGCTCGACCAGCGCATCAACCTCTGTCGCGCCGATCATCAGCAGGCAGCACGACTGCCCTACGAGAGCCGCGACCTGCTGGCGCTATCCGCCTTCATCGCCCACCAGTCGCGTGGCGCCGCGATCACGGCGGGGGACGACCCTCAGCTCAAGCCTTTCGTCGACCAGGGCCGCAACCTCTTCATGCAGCGCGAAGGTCAGCTCAACCTCGCATGCACCAACTGCCACGACGACAACTTTGACAAGCGCCTCGCGGGCGCGCCGATCACGCAAGCGCAGCCGACCGGCTACCCGCTCTATCGCCTGGAATGGCAGACGCTGGGGTCGCTGGAGCGGCGCTTGCGCAGTTGCATGACCGGCGTCCGCGCCCAGGCCTATGATTACGGCGCGCCAGAGCTGGTCGCGCTCGAGCTCTATCTGATGTCGCGGGCCCGCGGCCTGCCGATGGAGACACCGGCCGTGCGACCTTGATCCACGTAGATTGGGGCTAGGCAGGCGCTGCACGGACGCTAGTATCCCTCCCAAAGAAAAATGAGTTCACAGGGAGGACTTAAATTGTTTAACCACAAAATCTCGCGCCGTACGCTTTTGACCGGCACTGCCGCAGCTGGCGCGCTCAGCCTGACGGGATTGCCGGCGCGCGCCGAGGTGAACTGGAAGAAATATGCCGGGACCAAGCTGGAGGTGATCCTCGCCAAGGGACCGCGCGGCGATAATCTGCAAAAATACGTCAAGGAATTCACCGAGCTCACCGGCATCCAGGTCGAATCCGAGCAGATTCCCGAGCAGCAGCAGCGCCAGAAGGTCGTGATCGAGCTGACCTCGGGACGGCCGAGCTTCGACGTCGTGCATCTCAGCTATCACGTGCAGAAGCGGCAATTTGAGAAGGCCGGCTGGCTCGCCGACATGACGCCCTATTTGAAGGACCCGACGCTGACGGCGCCGGACCTCGTCGAGAGCGATTTCTCGGCTGCGGGCCTGCAATACGCCAGGAACGACAAGGGCCAGATGCTGTCGTTACCCTGGTCGGTCGACTATTTCATCCTCTATTACAACAAGGAGCTGTTCGAGAAAAAGGGCGTCGCCGTCCCCAAGACCCTCGACGAGATGGCTGCGGCCGCCGAGAAGCTCACCGATCCCAAGGAAGGCACCTACGGCTTTGTCGGGCGCGGCCTGCGCAATGCCAACATGGCGATGTGGAGCAACTTCTTCCTCAATTATGGCGGCGAATTCCTCGATGCCAAGGGCAACATCCTGACCGACGGTCCCGAAGCCATTGCTGCGACCAAGCTGTACCAGACGCTGCTGACGAAGTCGGCACCTCCCGGCGTCGCCGGCTTCAACTGGATGGAGTCGATGGCCTCCTTCACGCAAGGAAGGTCCGCGATGTGGATCGACGGCGTCGGCTGGGCGCCGCCGCTGGAAGATCCGGCCGCTTCGCGCGTCGTCGGCAAGGTCGGCTACACCGTGGTGCCCGCCGGTCCCAAGGGACAATATTCCTCGACCTATGGTGACGGCATCGGCATTGCCGCGGCGAGCAAGAACAAGGAAGCCGCCTATCTGCTGTGCCAGTGGGTGGTCTCGAAGACGCAAGGCGCGCGGCTGCTGCAGGCCGGCGGCGGTGTCCCGTTCCGCAACTCGATCCTTGGTGACGCGGAAGTCCAGAAGGGCGTGAAGACCAAGGAGTGGCTGCAGGCGGTGATCGATTCCGGCAAGATCAGCAAGCTTGGCCTTCCCGTCGTGATCCCGGTCGCCGAATTCCGCGACATCGTCGGCGCGGCGGTCACTGCGACCTTGTCCGGTGCAGATCCTGCTGCCGAACTGAAGAAGGCCAACGATCAGTACCGGCCGATCCTGGAGCGCAGCGAAAAGGCGTGAGTGCGTTGACACAATCGACCCCGGGCGCGGCACGGTCTGATGCCGCGCCGGAGAAGGAATTGCGGCCGCCGTCCTATTGGCCGTTCGTGGTGCCGGCGCTGGTCGTCGTGGTCGCCATCATCATCTTCCCGTGGGTGTTCACCATCTGGATGAGCCTGAACGAGTGGAAGGTCGGCTCGTCGACCACCTTCGTCGGGTTCTCCAACTATCTGCGCCTGACCAGCGATCCTCGCTTCATCGAGGCGATCGGACATACGCTGGTCTACACCGTGCTGTCAGTGGTGCTGCCGCTCGTGTTCGGCACGTTCGCAGCCGTGGTGTTTCACCAGAAATTCGCCGGCCGCGGCTTCCTGCGCGGTGTCTTCATCATGCCGATGATGGCGACGCCAGTGGCGATCGCCTTGGTCTGGACCATGATGTTCCACCCGCAGCTCGGCGTGCTCAACTATTTGCTGTCGCTGGTCGGGATCCCCGCGCAGCTCTGGGTCTTTCATCCGGCCACCGTCATTCCCTCGCTGGTGCTGGTCGAGACCTGGCAATGGACGCCGCTGGTGATGCTGATCGTGCTCGGAGGCCTGGCCGCGATCCCGACCGAGCCCTACGAGAGCGCGCAGATCGACGGCGCGAACCTGTGGCAGGTGTTCCGCTTCATCACCCTGCCGTTGATCATGCCGTTCCTGTTCATTGCCGGCATGATCCGCATGATCGACGCGGTGAAGAGCTTTGACATCATCTTCGCGATCACGCAGGGCGGACCGGGCTCGGCGTCGGAAACGATCAACCTCTATCTCTACAGCGTCGCCTTCAGCTATTACGACCTCGGCTACGGCTCGGCGATCGCGGTTGTGTTCTTCCTCCTCATCGTGGTGCTCGCTGGCGTGATGCTTTACATGCGCCAGCGCATGCTGTGGACCGAAATAGCGAAGGGCGCATGAACCCACGTCAAATCATCGGCAGGATCGGCCTGTGGCTCGCCGTGTTCGCCATCGTGTCGCCGGCGATCCTGTTCTTCCTCTGGATGGTATCGCTCTCGCTCAAATTCGAGATCGACAACGCCGCCTACCCGCCGGTGTTCATCCCCGAGCATGTCGCCTGGAAGAACTATGCCGACGTGCTCGCCTCCAACCGCTTCGTGACCTATTTCTTCAACAGCCTGATCGTGACCGGGAGCGCGACTGCGCTCGCGCTGATCGTCGGGGTGCCCGCCGGTTACGGCATCGCACGCATGGCCGCGCATAAATCCGCGATCGTGATCCTGATCGCCCGCATCACGCCCGGCCTGTCCTACCTGATCCCGCTGTTCCTGCTGTTCCAGTGGCTCGGCCTGCTCGGCACGCTGGTGCCGCAGATCATCATTCATCTCGTGGTGACGGTGCCGATCGTGATCTGGATCATGATCGGCTATTTCGAGACGACCCCGATGGAGCTGGAAGAGGCTGCACTCATCGACGGCGCCACGCGCTGGCAGGTTTTTCGCCACGTCGCCTTGCCGATCGCCCGGCCGGGGATCGCGGTCGCTTTCATTCTCGCCGTGATCTTCTCCTGGAACAATTTCGTCTTCGGCATCGTGCTGGCCGGACGCGAGACACGCACACTTCCCGTCGCCGTCTACAACATGATCTCGTTCGACCAGCTGAGCTGGGGCCCGCTCGCCGCGGCCGCGCTGATCGTGACGCTCCCGGTGCTGCTGCTGACGGTGTTTGCGCAGCGGCAGATCGTGGCCGGGCTCACTGCGGGGGCCGTCAAGGGCGGGTAGCGCAGCGGAAGTCCTCTCGGCCTCATCATCAGAGTGGCTGTTGGGCGGCGGCGAATTTTGCGCGCCGCTCTACGTGGAGTTGACGGGTCGTCCGCACGCGCATATGCTACAATCCGTAGCACTTATTGATGTGACCAAACCGGCTCGTTCTGCGAACACGAGAGAGACGCCGAATGTCAGCTCGTCCCCTGATCCCGCGCCGGAAGCTGTTTGGTAATCCGACCTATGTCGGAGCCAAGCTGTCGCCGGATGGCCAATGGCTGTCCTGGCTCGCGCCTGTCGACGACGTTCTGAACGTCTGGGTGTCTCCGGTCGATGATATTGCGGCGGGACAGCCCGTGACGCGCACCAGGGGGAGACCCATCAATTGGCAGGATTGGAGCCCGGACGGGCGCCGCATCATGTTTCTCAACGACGAAAACGGAGATGAAAATCTTCATCTCTTCGTCGTGGATGTCCGCAGCCTGGAACTTCGCGATCTCACGCCCTTCGCCAATGTCCGCGCCTTTCCGGCGCTATGGTCGCACATCGTCCCTGACAGGATCGCGGTAGGCCTCAACGATCGTGATCCACGATGGCACGATGTTTTCCTGCTCGACCTCGTCACTGGCGAGCGCTCCTTGATCTGGGAAAACCGCCAGGACTTCGACGTCGTGGGGCTCGACTGGCAATTGAGGCCGCGGCACGCCCGTAGCAACGCCCCTGACGGAGGTTCCCGGCTTTGGCGCATCGAGAACGAGAAGGTCACACATTGGTGTGACATTTCCTACGAGGCCTACATCAGCACGCGCCCCTGGACGTTCGACGCCGAAGGCCGCTACCTGCACATGAGTTCGAGCGTCGAGCATGACAAATCGGCCTTGCTGCAAATCAACTGGTCGACCGGGGAAGAGCGCGTATTGTTCAAGAGCGAACGCGCCGACGTGACGGGCGGTATCCTCAATGCCCGAACATTCGAGCTGGATGCGGTCTGCCTCGATCCCGGCCGCCAGGAATGGACGGCCTTGACCCCCACAGTCGCATCCGAGCTCGACTTGATCCGGACCCGGCTTCCGGGTCACGCATTTAACATTGACAGCCAGAGCGATGACGGTCGCCGCTGGATCGTCGCGAGCCATGCGGCCGAGCTGCCGGTCACCTATCATCTGCTCGATCGCGACAGGCAGACTTTCACGGAGCTGTTCACGGCCCGGCCGGAGCTCAAGCCATACCGGCTTGCGCCGATGCAGGCGGTACAAGGCAAGTCGCGCGACGGACTTACCCTCGTCTCATACTTGACCCTGCCGGCGGATATCGACGGTGACCGCCCGCCTCGCCCGCTGCCGATGGTCCTCATCGTCCACGGTGGCCCCTGGGGGCGCGACATCTATGGCTATCGCAGGGATCACCAGTGGTTGGCTGATCGTGGCTACGCCGTGCTTTCGGTCAACTATCGGGGGTCGACCGGCTTCGGCAAGGCGTTCGTCGCGGCGAGCGAGAAAGAGCACGCGCGAAAGATGCACGACGATCTCATCGACATGGTCGATTGGGCGATCGCCGAAGGCATCGCGCAAAAGGACAAGGTCGCGATTTTCGGTCTGTCCTACGGCGGACTGGCCTCGTTCGTCGGCGCGACTTTCACCCCGGAAGTGTTTTGCTGTTCGGTGCCCGTCGTCGGCATCTCCAATCTGCAGACGCTGCTGGAATCGATGCCGCCCTATTGGGCCGGCTTCGCAGAATTCATGTATCGCAGCTATGGCGATCCGCGCACCGAGGAAGGCCGCAAGCTGCTGGCCGAGCGCTCACCGATCAATAAGGTCGACAATATCAGGAAGCCCATGCTCATCTTCCATGGCGCCAACGACGTGCGGTGCAAGGTGGCCGAAAGCGACACAATCGCCGCCGCCATGCAGGCGAAGAACATTCCAGTGACCTACATCGTCTATCCCGACGAAGGACACGGGTTCCAGAAGCCACCCAACCAGCTGTCCTACCTCGCAATCACCGAGGCCTTCCTTGCCCGCCACCTGGGAGGCGCCTGCGAGCCGATTGGCCAGGACTTCGAAGGGTCAAGTCACGAGGTTCGTGCTGGCGCCGAAATCCTGACGGATTTGGGCGTGAGCTGACATTACAAAAAAGCGGCCGGGCGGCACGACGTCGCCCGGCCGCGTTTCATGCCTTGGCCTTTCCTACTCCGCCGGTGCCGCGTGCATCTCCGGATGCGGCATGTAGTGCTCACTGGTGCGCCGGCTGAGAGCGTACAATCCGGCTGCCATCACGGCATAGGCGAATGCGACCGATGGCGTGACCCCGAACCCTCCGCCGATACCCACGGCCTCACCATGCATGAAGCCGAAATAGGTGAGCACAGCGCCAACCAAGGCGAACGCCGAGGCCTTCTCAAAATCGCGCTCAATGATGAAGACGCCGATCGCACCCAGGATGAGGCCGCCGAGGATGGAGCCGCCGCCCATAACATCGAGCCCGTGATAGAACACGCCCTGCTGCGGCAGCGCGGCGATCGCAGCGGCCTTGACTGCGTCGGCCTTGTCTGCGGCCATGCCGCCGACGGTTGCCGCCGCATTCATGGTCGAGCCCAGCATGGTGTCGATCTGGAGCTTGGCCCACGCCGCGAGATGCGGCGTCAGCGCCAGCACGACCGCTGGCGCGTGCTTGACCGGCGTGGTCTGGAACGCCTGCGCGCCGATCAGCATGCCGATGTAGAGCAGGATCGGCGAGATCGCGACGACCGGTACGAGCGCGAGCAGCACCGGAATGATGCCGAACCACGCCAGCACGACCACCATGATGCCGGTCGCGGCCGAATAGCCGATGCGGCCGCCCATCGCCTTCCAGCCGGGATGGCCGATATAGACGGCATTGATGAAGGGATTGCCCATCAGGCAGCCGATCAGGCTGACGACGCCGTCGGCGGTCAGAACCCGCGTGGTCGGATATTCGTCGCCGGCCGCTTCCGCGCTCTCGACATTGTCCATGGCCTCGACGAGGTCATAGATGCCGAACGGAATCGCCGTGACCAGGATGACGCCGAGGAATTCGAAGCCGGAGAAGACGTAGCCCACCGCCGGGATCGGACCGAGAAGCCGAAACTGGCGAAGGCGTCGCCGACGCCCTTGATGCTCAATCCACCGAGATTGAGCCCGAACAGGTTCGAGCCCCAGGCGATGACCATGCCGACCGCAATCGCAATCAGGCCCGCCGGAATGCTCTTTGGATACTTCACGCCGCCGAACCAGCTCACCAGGATGATGGCGAAGCAGACCAGACCGATCTGCGGCGTCATGTACATCTCTAACGCCGGCCGCATCGAGATGAAGGTGACGGAGACGCCGGCGAGCGTGCCGAGCAGCGCCGCGCGCGGCGTGATCTTGCGGATGAACGGCGCGATGAAGCCGCCGATCATGAGGATAAAGCTCTGGAAGAACACCCAGACCAGGCCGGCCGACCAGCCCTTGAGGGGATCACCGGTCTTGATCGTGATCGGCAACATGATCACGAAGGTGACGATGAACATGTGCGGCACGCTGACGCCCGAGGGCAGCGCGCAAACGTCATTGCGGCCGGTCTTCTGCGCGAGGCGATAGGCGAGGAACGCATAGTAGAAGGTGGAGAGGCACATCATCAGCCCGAGCGCGGGCAGGATGCGGCCGAACACGAGGCTGTCCGGCATCTTCAACACGAAGCGCAGGAGGCCCGTGAGCACCAGCATGTTGACGAGGATGTTGGTGCCGAAGCCGAAAAACGCGTTCCAGTCGCCCGGTGTCCATAGTGCCGGCTTGAACTCGGACTTGCCGGCCGTCCCCGTCAAAGTGCTCATGATATCACCCCTATGTGGTCGAAATCTTCATTGCCTCCAGGACTGCGGCTGAGCTTGCCACCCAGCCGAAGATGCCGCCCTGGGCCTTGATCATCTTCAGGCCCATCTCGTGAAACTCGGGAAAGTAGGATGCGCAGCCATCGGAGATGACGACGCAGCGATAGCCGCGGTCATTGGCCTCGCGCACGGTGGTGTTGACGCACACTTCTGTGGTGACGCCGCACACCAGAAGATTCTCGATGCCGTATTTCTCCAGCACGTCGGTGAGCTCGGTGGCGTAGAACGCGCCCTTGCCGGGCTTGTCGATCACGACCTCGCTGTCGAGCGGATAGAGTTCGGGAATGATGTCGTGGCCGGCCTCGCCGCGAATGAGAATGCGCCCCATCGGGCCGGGATCGCCGATGCGAAGGCTCGGCGCGCCGCGCTCGACCTTCGCCGGCGGCGCGTCGGAAAGATCGGGCAGATGGCCCTCGCGGGTGTGGACCACCAGCATGCCGGTGTCGCGCGCCGCCTTCAGCAGCGAACCGATCGGCTTCACCGCGCGCGCAAGCTGGCTGACGTCGTTGCCAAGCGTCTCGCCGAAGCCGCCGGGCTCCATGAAGTCGCGTTGCATATCGATGATCACAAGCGCAGTGCTCGCCCAATCGAGCTTGATCGGCTCGGGCTCGGCGCTGATGACGCCCAGTGTCGGCTTGGTTGAGTTCAACATGACTCAAGGCCCCCGCGAGAACTCTCTTTGCCAGGAGTTCTGCAAGCGCCGTGCCATTGTGTACAATTGGGATTGAGCGGACAGCGCGGGGAAATTTGCTGCGCTGTCAGAATGTTATCGGAAGAGCGCGCGTCTGCTTATTCGCTGTGCGACGACTTTGCGACGGGCATTTGCTTAAAGGATGAGCGACCGTGAAGCTCGCTTTTAGCGGGCAGCATCCCCGTACAGCCGCCGATACTCCTCCTCATAAAGAGCGTAGGAATCCTTCAGCGTCGCCATGTTGAGCAGCATGGTGGCAACCACTGCGCCCGTCTTGTCGAACACGCGCGTCTTGATCCAGGCGCTCTCGGTGCGGCGGCTGCCGGAGAGCGCGACCACCTCGCGCTCGACCTCATACTCTTCGTCAACAAAGAGCGGTCCCTTCACGAGCCTGATCTCCTGGTCGGCGAACAGGCCGACGGCCGGTCCCTTGGCCGGCAGCGGATCATCCTTGGAGCGGTACTGGAACAGCACGCTCAGCATCTCCATCGGGATGATGGCCTTGCCCCACGGATTCTCCGATCCGGAATAATACCGCGAGTTCTCGGTGATGACGGCGAGCTTTTGCCGCAGCGAGAACGGATAGAGGTCACCCATGTTCTGGTCGAACGCCATCCCCACCGTCTGCCGCTTGCTGGTCTCGGCCACCTTCACATCGCGCAGGATCACGGGGTCAGTGAGCGGCTTGAGCTCGCCGAGGCGAGTCTCCAGCGCGGTCACAGCGCGCGGATCGCCGACCGAGGCCGTGCCGCGCAACACCTCGGTGCCGTCGTGCTTCACCATCTGGATCTGGCATTGGCTGGTGCCGGGCAGCGGCTTCGACAGGATCGCCTGCACCTCCTCGCCTTCGAAGCAGGCGTTGCGGTAGTGCGCGGAGAGGCAGCCGCTCTCGAACCACGCCTGTCCCCACAGCCGCGCGCCCAGCGGCACGAACTGGCTGAAATGCGTCGGCCCCTCGATGGTGCCGCCCTTGAAGCCGAGCTTCTGTGCGGTGGCGTCGTCATGGATCGAGGCGTGGGCGTCGTAGACCTGCGCATGAAGCATCTGGCGTGGCTGGCGCCACGGCCCGATCAGCGCCTCGGCGGTCTCTGATATCTCGGTGTCGAACGCGTTTGCAACCATGGTGTCCTCCGGTGGAAGCCATGACTAGCAGGAGCGCCACGGATGCGGCCAGCCGTATTGACTTCGCTGGCCCATGCTTTTGACTGCCTGTTCCCGCTTCGCAAGCCGCAGCGCATTCCGCGGCGCAAAATCCCCGCCGGACCAAGAAAAACGAGGACTTCCGAAATGACGCTGATGCAGGTCGAGCTGGACGACAAATACCGGCTCGAATCGAAGCGGATCTTCCTGTCCGGCACGCAGGCCCTGGTTCGATTGCCCATGTTGCAGCGCGAACGCGACCGGCTCGAGGGGCTCAACACCGGCGGCTTCATCTCGGGCTATCGCGGTTCCCCGCTCGGCATGTACGACCACGCGCTGTGGCGCGCGAAGTCGCACCTCCAGCAGCACGACATCGCCTTCGTCCCCGGCCTGAACGAGGACCTGGCGGCGACCGCGGTCTGGGGCAGTCAACAGGTCGGCCTGTTTCCCGGCGCCAAGGTCGATGGCGTGTTCGGCATCTGGTACGGCAAGGGCCCAGGCGTCGACCGCTCAGTCGATGCGCTCAAGCACGCCAACGCGGCCGGCACCTCGCTCAATGGCGGCGTGCTCGCGCTCGCCGGCGACGACCATGGCTGCCAGTCCTCGACGCTGGCACACCAGAGCGAGCAGGTGTTCGCGGCGGCGCTGATCCCCGTGATCAATCCGGCCACGCTCCAGGACTATCTCGATCTCGGGCTCTATGGCTTCGCGCTGTCGCGCTTCTCCGGCTGCTGGGTCGGCTTCAAGGCGATCAGCGAGACCGTTGAGAGCTCGGCGTCGATCTACAGCGACCCCGAACGGATCCAGATCAAGCTGCCCGATGATTTCGAGATGCCGCCCGGCGGCCTCAACATCCGTTGGCCCGATCCGCCGCTGGAGGCCGAGCGGCGCCTGTTCGGCCCGAAGATGGCCGCGGTGCAGGCCTTTGCCCGCGCCAACCAGCTCGACCGCATCGTCCTCGACTCCAAGCCGGCGCGGCTCGGCATTGTCGCGACCGGCAAGGCCTATCTCGATCTGCGCCAGGCGCTCGCAGACTTGGGCATTACCGACAAGGACGCGCAGGAACTGGGCTTGCGCGTCTACAAGGTCGCGCTGACCTGGCCGCTGGAGGAAAGTGGCGCCAAACGTTTTGCCGAAGGCCTTCAGGACGTGCTCGTGGTCGAGGAGAAGCGCGGCTTCATCGAAGACCAACTGATGCGCATCCTCTACAATATCGATGCGTCGAGGCGCCCGACGGTCACGGGAAAACGCGACGAGAGCGGCGCGCCGCTGCTGCCGAGCGAGGGCGAGCTGACGCCAACCATCGTTGCGGCCGCGCTGCGTCGCGCGGCTGCGCAAGCTCGGTCATCACAGCCCGCTGCTGGAGCAGCGGCTCGCGCGGCTCGAGGCGTTCGACAACCCCGTTCCAGCCAGCGCGCCGATCAAGCTCGCGCGCACACCGTTCTTCTGCTCCGGCTGCCCGCACAATACCTCCACACGCGTACCCGAAGGCAGCCGCGCCATGGCCGGCATCGGCTGTCACGGCATGGCCTTGAGCATGCCGACCCGCCGCACCGATCTGATCTCGCATATGGGCGCCGAGGGCGTGAACTGGATCGGCCAGTCGCCCTTCACCAGCGAGCAGCATATCTTCCAGAACCTCGGCGACGGCACCTATACGCACTCGGGCCTACTCGCCCTTCGTGCTGCTTCTGCGGCCGGCATCAACATCACCTACAAGATCCTCTACAACGACGCCGTCGCGATGACCGGCGGCCAGCCGGCCGAAGGCAGCTTTAATGTCGCGCAGATCGCGCACCAGGTCTGGGCTGAAGGCGTCAAGCGGCTTGCGATCGTCTCCGACGATCCGAGCAAATATCCGGAAGGCAACTACTTCCCGCAGGGCGCGACCATCCATCATCGCCGTGAGCTCGATGCCGTGCAGCGGGAGCTGCGCGACATCAAGGGTCTTACCGTCATCATCTACGACCAGACCTGCGCCGCGGAAAAACGCCGCCGCCGCAAGCGTGGGCTCTATCCCGATCCGGCGAAGCGCGCCTTCATCAACGAGCTCGTCTGCGAAGGCTGCGGTGACTGCTCGCAGGCTTCCAACTGCGTCTCGGTGCAGCCGCTGGAGACCGAGTTCGGCCGCAAGCGCCAGATCGACCAGTCGAACTGCAACAAGGACTTTTCCTGCGTCGAGGGTTTCTGCCCGAGCTTTGTCACCGTGCATGGCGGCACGCTCAAGCGGATCAAGACCTCGTCGGTTGATTCCGGGCAGCTGTTCGCCGACCTCCCGCTGCCGCCGGCGCGCGAGCTGGAAGGCCCCTACAACATCCTCGTTACCGGCATCGGCGGCACCGGCGTCATCACCATCGGCGCGCTGCTCGGCATGGCCGCCCATGTCGACGGCCGCGGCTGCTCGGCGCTGGATTTCACCGGCCTGTCGCAGAAGAACGGCGCCGTGATGAGCCACGTCCGCATCGCGCCGAAGCCGGAGGACATCTCCGCGGTCCGCATCACCACCGGCGGCGCCGACGTCATCCTCGGCTGCGACATGATCGTCTCGGCAGGCCCCTCCGCGCTCAGCCGCGCCGAGCGCGGCGTGACGAAAGCCTATATCAACGCCGACCTGCAGCCGACCGCGAGTTTTGTGCAAAATCCCGATCTCGATTTCGAGATGGGCACGATGCAGACTGTGCTGCGCGATGCGGTCGGCGACAAGAACCTCGACATCATCGACGCTGCCGGCATTGCCGCGGCACTGATGGGCGATTCCATTGCCACCAATCCCTTCATGCTCGGCTTCGCCTTCCAGAAGGGCGCGATCCCGCTGTCGCTGGAGGCCCTGCTCCGCGCCATCGAGATCAACGGCGCCGCGATCGAGATGAACAAGCTCGCCTTCACCTGGGGCCGCCTCGCCGCGCACGACATGTCGCGGGTGCGCAGCGTGCTGCAGTTCAAGAGCCGCGCGTCCGCGCCGACAAAGTCGCTCGACGATATCATCGCAACGCGCGCGGAGTTTTTGACCGGATATCAGGACCAGGCGTTCGGCGACCGCTACCTCGCGGCCGTCGCCAAGGTGCGCAAGGCGGAAACGGCTGCCTCGCCCGCGTCAACCGAGCTGACGGAAGCCGTGGCGAAGAACCTGTTCAAGCTGATGTCCTACAAGGACGAGTACGAGGTCGCGCGGCTCTATACCGACGGCAGTTTTGCCAAGAAGATGTCGGAGAAGTTCGATGGCGATTTCTCGCTGAAGTTTTATCTGGCCCCGCCGATCTTCGCAAAGCGCGATGCCACGACGGGTCATCTCCAGAAGAAGGAATTCGGCGGCTGGATGATCCACGCCTTCCGCGTTCTCGCCAAGCTCAAGTTCCTGCGCGGCGGCGCGTTCGACCTGTTCGGTCGCACCGAGGAGCGCAGGACCGAGCGGAAGTTGATCGAGGATTATCTCAGCATGATCGATCAGCGGATTGACGGACTGAAGGCCGCGCAGATCCCGCTGCTGGCAAGGCTCGCGCGCGTGCCGGAGACGATCCGCGGCTTCGGGCATGTCAAGGAAGCCAACATCAAGCAGGCGGCCGCCGAGAAGGCGCGGCTGGAGGCGGAGTTGGAGAACAGCCGCTTTGTAGCGGCAGCGGAGTAGCCTGTAGAGCGCGAACAGCCTCCACGTCGTCATATGTGGACGGCCCCTATTGGCAAGCACTTTTTGAAGTATCGAACGACTTGGTCTGCTTCGGTCATATGTCCGGCCTGTTGGTGCGGGTTTGTGACCGCTGGCCCTGATGAAATCCGATTGCCGTGGTCCCTATCATTGCGGCGAGCTTGGCAGCTTATGACGATGTCGGGGTGTCCATGGCGTTCGGTGGTGACCGTATCGCTCATCATTTCTTTGGTGCTTACCAAACTTGACCCGGCATACTCCCCTTGAACGCTGTTTGAGATGGCGAGGTGCGCTCAAGCCTTGACATAGGTATCGGTACGGAAGCCTTCGCCCGTGGTCATGATCGCCCAGCAGATCCTTGCCAGCTTATTGGCCAGAGCCACCGCTACCAGCCGCTCAGGCTTCCTGGCCCGCAGCGCGTTGATCCAGTCGGCGAAAGCACCTTTACGCTTGCCTGCGACACGCAGCACCGAAGTCGCTCCCGTAACGAGCATTTTGCGGATGTAGCGGTTGCCTTGCTTGGTGATTGCGCCGAGCTTCTCCTTGCCGCCGCTCGAGTTTTGCCTGGGCGTCAGACCGAGCCATGCCGCGAAGTCGCGCCCGGACTTGAACACGCCTGGATCTGGAACACTGGCCGCGATCACCGAGGCGATCAACGTCCCAACGCCGGGAATCTCGTCGAGCACGCGGCTGGTCGGATTTTGTCTGTGCGTCCTGGCGATCTCTTCCTCCATGGTCGCGATCGACAGGTCGAGCCCTTCCAGATGTTGAGCCATGCAGGCCACCGCGGCCATGGCAATCGGCGGAAGTGCAGCATCCGCCTTCGCCAGCGCCAGCAGTTCATCGACGCGGCCTATGCCCTTGGCGGCGACAATACCGAACTCGGCAAGGTGGCCGCGCAGGGCGTTGACAGTCATCGTGCGTTGCTTGACCAGCAGTTCACGGGTCTTGTGCAGCATCAGAACGGCTTGCTGGTCGTCACTCTTGATCGGTACGAAGCGCATATCCGGTCGCGACATCGCCTCGCAGATCGCCGCCGCGTCGACCACGTCATTCTTGCCTCGCTTGACGTAGGGCTTGATGTAGGCCGGTGGTATCAGAACCACCTCGTGCCCCATCGCGGCCAGCTGGCGAGCCCAATAATGCGCCGAACCGCAGGCCTCCATGCCAACCCGGCAGGGCTCGATCTGCGAAAAAACCTCATGCAGCTTCGAACGCTTCACCTTCCGCGAGATTGATCGGCCGCCTTCGCTCTCAAGCGCGTGAACCTGAAAATAGTTCTTGCCCAGATCAATCGCCGTTCTGATAAACTTTGCCATGGACGGCCTCCCTCTTTGTGGCGCTCCGGCGACCACGTTTTGGCACTTGATGCCGTTCAGGTGGGGCCGTCCACAACATCATTGCGAGGAGCCCTTGCGGCGAAGCAATCCAGAGTCTTTCCAAGGACACGGCCTGGATTGCTTCGCTGCGCTCGCAATGACGGTGATCGTGGATGCGGCCGGAGACTACGACTAGACCGATGCCTTCGCGGCACTCGGCACTGTCGCAATCCCTTCCGCCAAATGCCGCCCCGCGATGTACCCGAAGGTCAGCGCCGGCCCGAGCGTGATCCCCGGCCCGGGGTAGTTGCCATTCATGATCGAGCCCATGTCGTTGCCGCAAGCATAGAGCCCCGCAATCGGCGTGCCGTCCTCGCGCAGCACGCGGGCTTGGGCATCGACCTTCATGCCGATCGCCGTGCCAAGATCGGCCGGATAGATCCGCATCGCAAAGAACGGAGCACGGAGGATCGGTGCGACGCAGGGGTTGGGCCTGTACGCGGCATCGCCGAGGTGGCGCTGATAGACGGTGCTGCCGCGGCCGAATTCGGGATCGCGGCCCTCCTTCGCGTCTGCGTTGTAGTTCGCAATCGTCGCAGCAAGCGTGGATGGCTTGAGGCCGATCTTCGCTGCCAGCTGCTGGATATCCGCCGCCTCGATCAACTCACCGCTCGCCGCATAGCGCCGGACACTACGCGTGAACGGCTTGATGCGGCCAAGGCCGTAGCTCCACAGGAACTGGCGGTCGCAAATCAGATAGAAGGGACGATCAGGCTCGCCATTGCTGTCGCGGAGCATGGCGAGCACGAATTCGTGGTAGGATAGCGCCTCGTTGACGAAGCGACGGCCGGCAGCATTGACGGCGATCACACCGGGTTTGGCGCGGTCGGTCACCGTGTGCGGGAACACGCCGCGGCTGCCGTCGGCGCGGCGGAACAACGAGGCCGGCACCCAATAGGCTGCGCTCGTCGCTTCCGTATTGAGCGCGGCGCCCGTTGTGGCCGCAAGGCGAAGCCCATCGCCGGTGCCGGAGGTGTTGGTCGCCGAGACAAACCCGGCCGCCGGCGGGAAGAAGCGCTTGCGTAACGCGGCATCGTGCGAAAATCCGCCGGTCGCGAGCACCACGCCGCGGCGCGCGGAGATCGGACGATCGCGGGAGCCGTGACGAATCACGACGCCACTGACGCGATCGCCTTGCATCGACAAATCTTCGACGTCGGCGCTAAAGAGGATTTCGACCTGCCGCGCCAGCAGCGAAGCGTAAAGCCGTGCGGCGAGCGCGTTGCCGAGATGCAGCGTTGTGCCGCGCGGGCTGCGAAGCCGCTGCAACGCGTATTCGAAAACAAGCCGCGCGGAACGGAGGGTCGAGCGCAGCGATTTCCCGATCCGGCGCAGATGCAGGATGTCGAGCCTGTTCACCATCATGCCGCCGAACAGCGTGAACTCCGGCAGCGGCGGCCGCAATCGCGCAAAGCTCTCGCCCAGTCGCGTGCCGTCAAAGGCAACCGGCTCGAGCACGCGCCCGCCGGGCGTCGCGCCCAGCCGCTCCGGATAATAGTCTGGATAGGCTTTCACCGGCTGGAGGCGCACCTCCGTCTTGGCTTCGAGATAGGTGATCGCCTCCGGCCCGCGCGCGAGGAAAGCGGCGCGCAAGCCTGCATTGCCGGGCTCGGGCACGGTGCTCGCCAGATACTGCACGGCATCGGCGATGCTGTCGGAAAGCCCCGCCTCTCCCATCTTGGAATTCGCCGGAATCCAGACCATGCCACCGGACCAGGCGGTGGTGCCGCCGACGAAGGCGGTCTTCTCGAGCAGCAGGACGCGCAAGCCTTCGGCGGCGGCGACGGCAGCAGCCGTCATGCCGCCCGCGCCGGCTCCGATCACAATGACGTCGTAGGTCTCATGCGCCGGCATCATGCGGCGGGTTTCCCGGAACAAGGCATGACACCGTTTACCCCGCCCCACCCTCTGAGCGCTAGCGGGCCGGCTTCCGCTCGATCGGATCGATGTCGATCGCCCGCAGGCGGCCGAGCCGCAGCACGTCCATGGCGAGCCGCCGGCCAATCCGGTCGCGGTCGAGCACGCGGATCAGGTCGTCGACCCCGTTGATCTCGACGCCGTCGAGCCTGATCACGACGTCGCCGGGCAACAGGCCGGCCTTCGCCGCCGGGCCGTCCGGCTCGATCTGCGCGAGCAATGCGCCCATCTTGTTCTCGACGCCGGCCAGCACCGCGTGGCGCCGGGGGACCGGCGCGGTCTGCCCGGCGACGCCGACATAGGCGCGACGGACATAGCCGTGGCGGATGATCTCCGACAGCACGAATTGCGCGGTGTTGCTGGCGACCGCAAAGCAGATGCCTTGCGCACCGCTGATGATGGCGGTGTTGATGCCGATCACCTCGGCATTCGACGACACCAGCGGGCCGCCGGAATTGCCGGGGTTGAGCGCGGCATCGGTCTGGATCACGTCCTCGATGGTGCGGCCACTGACCGAACGGATCGAGCGCCCGAGCGCCGAGACCACGCCGGCCGTCACGGTCGACTCGAAGCCAAGCGGATTGCCGATCGCAATCACGAGCTGGCCACGCCGCAAGGTCTTGGAATTGCCGAGCGCGGCATAAGGCAGGTCGCGCACACCATTGGCTCGGAGCAGCGCCAGATCCGTATCCGGATCGACGCCCAGCACCCGAGCGTCGCCGACATGGCCCTCGATGTCGCGCAGCCGGATCTCCTTGGAGGCGCCGACCACATGGCTATTGGTGAGGACGAGCCCATCCGGCGAGATCACGATGCCCGAGCCGAGACCGCCGCGTTCGCGGCCGTTCGGCACTTTCGGCCCGGTTTCGACGCGCACGACGGCTGGGCCAACGCGGTCGGTCACGTCGATCACGGCATTGGAATAGGCGTCCAGCAGCCTCTGGTCGTTGTCCGAGGCAGCCGCTGCCGTTCGCGATGACGATGCGTCATCGGCGATATCTGAGGTAAGATCCAACATGGCAAGAATCCTTGAGGCTCACACAGATGGTGGCCTGTTCCCTCTCGCGCAAGTGGCGCGCCTGGGGCGCAAGGCTGGGCTGCTAGGGCGCCCTTCGGAGGGCGCCGCCTCTTGTTTTGACCGGGTCGAGCAGCGACCAGTCGCCATCCGGGAGCACGTAGCCCTTGGGGAACGGTGCGCGCAGTTCCAGCCCGAGCGAGCGCAGCACGCGGTCGTCGCGGTAGTAGCATTGCAGCACGACGCGGACGAGCGTTGCGGCAGCCGCGCCGCCCGAGCTACGAAACTCCTGCGCCACCACCTCGCGCTTGGTGGCATCGAACTCGGCAAGCGGTTGTGCGGCGAGGCGCGCCAGATGGTCCAGCGCCTGGCGCACCAGCGCAGTGTCGCGGCCAAGCGTCGCCAGGATGTCGGCCTGGATTGTCGGATCGTCGGCGCCGGGCACCTTGTACTCGTCGCTGGCGGGAACGATCATCGCGGCGATGGTGCGGAGGTCGTCGCGCTGCCGTGGCGAGAGGGAGAGTTGGTCAGGCATTGTGTCCTCGTCTGGCGCTCGCGCGGCGATGAAAGTGCACTCCCTCCCCCGCTTGCGGGGGAGGGTCGGGGAGAGGGCGCCTCCACAAGGAGACTCCCCCAAAGGAGAGAGCCCTCATCCGCCGCGCTCTTCGAGCGCGTCGACCTCTCCCGCAAGCGGGAGAGGTGCAGCGAGTTTGCCGCGAGTTGAGTGAACTCATCTTGCCTCAGTCGAACAAATTGGCGAGGCGCTGCTTCATCTGGTCGGCGATGTAGAGCGCGAGGGCCTGGATGGTGGATGTCGGGTTCACGCCGCCCGAGGTGACGAAGATGCTGCCGTCGACGATGAAGAGGTTCTTCACGTCGTGCGAGCGGCCCCATTCGTTGACGACGGAGCGTTCGGGGTCGGTGCCCATCCGCGCGGTGCCGAGCAGGTGCCAGCCGCCCCAGGGGATCGGCGAATTGACGCAAATGTCGGTCGCCCCTGCGGTCTCGAGAACCTCCCGGCCGCGCGCCAGCGCATGCTCCATCATCTTCCGGCTGTTCTCGCTGATGGTGTAGTCAATCCTGGGCGCGGGAATACCGTGACTGTCCTTCAGGACAGAATCGAGCGTGACGCAATTGTGCTCCTCCGGCAGATCCTCGCAGATCGCGGAGAACCCCAGCCGATGGCCGTTGAGCTTGCGGAACACGCGGTGATGATCGGCGCCCCACGGCAGAATGCCTTTCTGCTCGCTGACGACAGCCTCGAACACCGGCCCTGCCCCGCGCACGAACTGGACGCCATAGCCGCGAACGAAGCCGCGCGACAAATCCGTGTCGTACCACTCCTTGCTCCACAGGCAGGTCGGCGGTGCGCGGTTGCTATCGGTCGGCTCCTTCACATAACCATAAATCTGCGCATAGGGATGGAACATCAGGTTCTTGCCGACGAGGCCGGACGAATTGGCCAAGCCGTTCGGAAAGCGCCCCGATGCCGAGTTCAGCAGCAGCCGCGGCGTGCCGACGCCGTTGCAGGCGATGATGACGACATGCGCTGGCTGAAACTGCTCGACGCCATCCTTGTCGTAATAGACCACGCCCGATGCCATGCCGTTTTCGTCGGTCGTGATCTCGCGCACCCGGCAATGGGTGCGCAGCTCGACGCCGGCGCGGACCGCGTGCGGCCAATAGGTGATGTCGGTCGAGGATTTTGCGCCTTGCGCGCAGGCCGGCGTGCAATGGCCGAGATTGATGCAGCGCGCCCGGCCTTCATAGTCCATGGTCGCGACCGTAGTATCCGACGGCCACCAGTGCCAGCCGAGCTCGTTCATGGCGTTGCCGATGATCGCGCCGGACAATCCCATCGGCTGCTGCGGCATCGGCGGATGCGTCAGCGGCGATAGCGGATCGCCCGACAGGCCGGAGGTCCCCATCATGCGGTCGTTCTCTTCGAAGAACGGCGTCAACGCATCGTAATCGATCGGCCAGTCATCGGCGACGCCATCCAGCGTCTTCACCTTGAAATCGGAGGGATGCAGCCGCGGCCAGTGCGCGGTGTACATCACCGTCGAGCCACCGACCGCGTTGTAGTTCACGACCTTGATCGGCGAGTTGTCGTCGTTGATCGGATAGTCCTCGGGCCGGCCGCGGATATTCGGGCTCGACGACCACTCACCGTAGAACTTGGCTTCCCAGTCCCGGCCCGTGCTCGGATATTCCGCCGGATTCATCCAGCCGCCCTGTTCCAGGCAGAGAATGTGCATCTTGGTCTCGGCAAGGGACCACGCCACCGCGGCGCCTGAAGCGCCGGCGCCGATGATCAGGACGTCCACGGGGTCTTTCATCGCAACCTTTTCCTCCCGCCCTCGCCACTTCCCGGGCGATTCGGCCATCACGGCTCGCAAGGCTTGCGCAAACGATAGGATCAGAGCGACGGCTGAGTAAAGCCGCGAGGCCGGAATGTCGCACTTCGCAGGGCGCAGACCATTGGTGTTGCCACGTCCGGATGCTAGGAACGAGGCGCAAGAGCAATCGTAGCGAGACCATATGTCCTCCCAAAATTCCTTTGCCGCCGCCCGCGCTTTCGCGCTTGTTTTGTTTCTCGCTCTGTCAGGAATTTGGGCCTCTTCCGGACCAGCCTCCGCGCTGACGGCGGCCGCGACCGTCCGGGATGCCAATTCGATCCAGCTCGGAGACGTCACCTACCGGCTCGACGGCGTCGACGCGCCCGAGCTGGACCAGGTCTGCATCGACGACCACGCCGATCCCTGGACCTGCGGGATCGAGGCCCGCGACCAGCTCGGCAAGCTGATCGGCAGCCGGCAAGTGCGCTGCGACGACGTTGGGCCGGAAAAGAACTTTGGCAAACGGCACCGCGCGATCTGCACGGCCGAGGGCGACAAGGTCTCCCTCAACGAGCAACTGCTGAAGCTGGGCTTTGCCATTGCGCGCGAGCCGATCAAGGCGAACGTCAAGCCGGCCGCCGAGGCCAAGGCTGCCTCCGCCGGCATCTGGAAGGGCTGTTTTGTTGCACCGCAAGAATTCCGCACCGGCAAGAAGGACGGCGCTCTTCTCGGCGCCGCCTGCCGCTCCGACCGTGACAAGGAGATTCGCGCGGTGCTGTTTCCCGACGACCTGACGGCGCCGCCGAGTTGCGCCATCAAGGGCAAGCTCGCGGTGCGCGCACGCGTCACCGGCAATATCGGCATTTACCATTTGCGGGGCTGCCCGAGCTATGCCGCCACCACGAAGCCGGACCGCTGGTTCTGCTCTGAGGACGACGCGCAGGCCTCTGGCTTCCGCAAGGCCTATAATTGCCGTCGGCCGAAATGAAGAAAACGTCAACCATTTCGGGCGCGAGGAGCCGGTATTGATCCGGAATTGAACTCTATCGGGAGTTACTGCATTTAGGACGTGCGGTAGCGCCTTGCGCTATCGCCTCCTTGGCAGACGATCCAATTCGGATTGTCTTTGCTCGGGCGTTTCTCCCTAGACTTGGGCCGCTTGTCACAACAGGCGGCTCTTCTTTTTTGGGCGGGCTCTACCTCCGCATCTGCATGACCTGATCCATCGGCGGCATGTTCTGATTGAGATGCCCCATGATCCAAACGGTTCCACCGACCACCAGGAAAACGACCATAAGCCCGAATGCCAGCGCCAGCACGTTGTTGGTGTTGTCGGGCCCCGTCGTGATGTGCAGGAAGAACACCAGATGCACGCCCATCTGCGCGATCGCAAGCACGATCAGCGCGACAGGGATGGAGGGCTGCCAGACCAGGTCGGTGCCGGCGATGAAGAACGACGTCGCCGTGAGCAGCAACGCAAGCGCGAGGCCGACGACATAACCTGTGATCCGCGCACCGACACTGTGTTGCTCCTCCTCGCCCGGTGCAAGGTCATGTTCGACCGGAATATGCGCTCGATCGCTCATACGCCACTCCCAAGCAGATAGACGACGGAGAAGACCCCGACCCAGACGATGTCAAGCGCATGCCAGAACAGCGCAAAGCACATCATCCGGCGCAAGACGTCGGCTCGAAAGCCCTTTGCGAAGACCTGGGCCATCATGGTGAGGAGCCACAATATGCCGGCCGAAACGTGGAGGCCGTGGCAGCCGACCAGCGAGAAGAACGACGTCAGGAACGCACTGCGCGACGGGCCATAGCCGCGGGCGACGAGGTCGGCGAATTCGCGAAACTCGATCGCGAGGAAGATGAGCCCGAGCACGCAGGTCACGGCCATGCCGAGGTAGAACCAGAACCGGTTACGCACGTCGGCGGCGATGCTGGCCATGCCGCAGGTGAAGCTCGACAGCAGCAGGCAGACCGTCTCGATCGCGACATTTCGCTGCTCGAAAATCTCCGAACCCTTCGGGCCGCCCGCGGTCTGGTCGGCCAGCACCGCATAGGCCGCAAAGAAGCAGGAGAACATCACGATGTCGGAGAGCAAAAAGACCCAGAATCCGTAGGCGGTCACGGTGCGCTTCGGCGCCGGGCCGGGATGCTCGACGACGAGCCCGATGTGATGGGGATCGGCGTGCGCGTGGCCGACGGTTGCGGTCATCGACATCAGAGCGTCCCCGCCATGCTGGCGAGGCTGCGTCGCTCCTCGATATTGATGCTGTCGATGCGGGCGACCTCGGCGGCTGGAATGACGTATTCGTCATGGTCGCGCCACGCGAACACCACGAAGGTCGCGAACGCGCCGATGCCGCCCAAAATCACCATCCACCAGATGTGCCAGATCAGCGCAAAGCCCATGATGGTGGCGAAGAACGCGCAGACGAAACCGGTCGGCGAGTTCCTGGGCATCTCGATGTCATGATATTCGGGCGCCGTGTGATCGAGCGATTGCTGCCGGGCGCGCAGCTTCATATCCCAATAGGCATCCTCGCCGCGCACGTCGGGATCAAAAGCGAAATTGAATACCGGCGGCGGCGACGAGGTCGCCCATTCCAGCGAGCGGCCGTCCCAGGGATCGCCGGTCCGGTCGCGCAGCGCCTCGCGGTTGCGGATGCTGACCACGATCTGCATGATCTGGCAGATCACCCCGATCGTCAGCACGGCCATGCCGATCGCCGCCACGAACATCCAGGGCCGCCACGCCGCGACCTCGTAGTGCTGCAGGCGCCGCGTCATGCCGAGCATGCCGGCGATATAAAGCGGAACGAAGGTGACGTAGAAGCCTGTGAGGGTGAACCAGAACGCGAGCTTGCCCCAACGTTCGTCGAGCCGGAAGCCGAACGCCTTGGGAAACCAGTACTCAAAACCGGCGAAGGCGCCGAACAGCACTCCGCCGATGATCACGTTGTGGAAATGCGCCACCAGGAACATGCTGTTGTGGAGCATGAAATCCGCCGGCGGCACCGCGACCAGAACGCCGGTCAAGCCGCCGATGATGAAGGTGACCATGAAGCCGACTGCCCACAGCATCGGCGTGGCAAAGCGGATGCGGCCGCCATATATCGTGAACAGCCAATTGTAGATCTTCACCCCCGTCGGCACTGCAATGATCATGCTGGCGATGCCGAAGATGGCGTTGACGTCGGGGCCCGCGCCCATCGTGAAGAAATGATGCAGCCAGACCATGAAGGAGATGACGCAGATCGCCATGGTCGCGAGAACCATCGAGCGATAGCCGAACAATGCCTTGCTGGAAAAGGTCGACACTACCTCGGAGAAGATGCCGAAGGCCGGCAGCACGAGAATGTAGACCTCCGGATGTCCCCAGGCCCAGATCAAATTCATGAACATCATGACGTTGCCGCCGGCTTCGTTGGTGAAGAAATGGAAGCCGAGATAGCGGTCGAGCAGCAGCATCGCGAGGGTAGCGGTGAGGATCGGGAAGGCCGCGACGATGAGCAGGTTCGAGGCCAGCGTCGTCCAGCAGAACATCGGCATGCGCAGATAGTTCATGCCCTTGGTGCGCAGCTTCAGCACGGTGGTGACGAGATTGATGCCGGCGACCAGCGTGCCGACGCCGGAAATCTGGAGTGACCAGGCGTAGTAATCCACGCCGACACCCGGCGAGTAGGACAATTCCGACAGCGGCGGAAAGGCGAGCCAGCCGGTGCGCGCGAACTCGCCGATCACGAGCGAGAGATTGACCAGCAGCGCGCCGGTCGCGGTCAGCCAGAAACCGACCGAATTCAGCGTCGGGAAAGCGACGTCGCGCACGCCGAGCTGGAGCGGCACGACCAAATTCATCAGCCCGATCACGAACGGCATCGCCACGAAGAAGATCATGATGGTCCCGTGGGCCGAGAAGATCTGGTTGTAGTGCTCCGGCGGCAGATAGCCCTGTGACTGGTAGGCGACGGCCTGCTGGATCCGCATCATGATGGCGTCGCTGCCGCCGCGCAGCAGCATCACCGAGGCCAGCAGGATATACATCACGCCGATACGCTTGTGATCGACGCTGGTGATCCATTCGTGCCAGAGGTAAGGCAAATGCCCTTTCACCACGACCCAGATCAGCACCGCCAGGATTCCCAACAGCACCACGGCGCCCGCGATAAGGGGTATCGGCTGGTCGAACGGGATCGCCGACCAGTCGAGCTTACCGAGCATCATGGCCTCCACTGTGCGGCCGGCCGGCATCGGAGATCAGCTCGGGTCCGGGCCCTGGCGGAATGTGCTGGGTCGCGATCAGGTCGAACAGCCGGGGATCGTCCAGGCGATAGGTCGGCCTGCCCCGCTCGACGCCCTGCTGCATCAGTTTCTTGTAGCTGTCTTCGTTCAGCACGGCGCCGGTCTTCGCGGTGTTCGCCACCCAATCCGGGAAGGCGAGCGGCGAGATCACGTTGACGTCGAACATCATGTCGGGAAAGCCGTCACCGGAAAAATGCGCCGAAAGGCCCTGGAGCTTGCCTTCGTTATTGGCGCGCAGGTTCAGCCGCGTCACCATGCCGTTCATGGTGTAGATCATGCTGCCGAGCTGGGGGATGAAGAACACGTTCATCACGCTCGACGACGTCAGCTGGAAATTCAGCTCGGCGCCGGCCGGTACCGTCAACGTGTTGACAGTGGCGATGCGCTGGTCCGGATAGATGAACAGCCATTTCCAGTCGAGCGAGACAGCCTGGATCCGCACAGGGCTGCCGGTGCCCGGCACCGGTGCTGCAGGATCGAGCTTATGCGAGCCGATCCAGGCGACGCCACCGAGCAGGATCACGGTCAACGCCGGGATCGCCCACACCACCATCTCGACCCGGCCGGAATAGACGAAGTCGGGCTGAAACTGCGCCTTCGGATTGGAGGCGCGAAACCAGAACGCGAAAGCCAGGATCGCGATGATGGTCGGCACCACGATCGCGAGCATGATGAAGACGGAATCGACCAGGATGGTGCTGTTGGCGGCAGCCACCGGCCCTTGTGGATCGAGCAGATTCATCGGCAAGCCACAGGCGATTGGGAAACCCCGAGGGAAGCGTAGCGCGGAAAGGTCCCCGCAACAAACGCAGGCGCGTGAGAACGGTTCCCCGACACTCTCGCTCAACCGTGCGGCGTGCCGCGTCACGGCATGCAATTCCACGCGATGTCAATGACATCTGCGCGGGACGGCCGGCCTTCCCGCCCAGCCCCGCCATGCTATCGTCACCAAAAACCAGCGGGATGAAACGACATGCAGGGGCCTGAGGACGATGCCGGTCTCGCCGGCAAGGTGGCACTGATCAGCGGCGGCGGCGCCGCGGGCGACGGCATCGGCAACGGCCGCGCTGCAGCAATTTTGTTGGCACGCGCCGGCGCAAACGTGCTGGTAGCCGACCGCATCCTCGAGCTCGCCGAGCGCACCGTGGAGATGATCGCAGCCGAAGGCGGCACGGCCGCGGCGCGTGGCGGCGACGTCACCAGCGAAGCTGACTGCAAGAAACTGATTGAAGCCGCGCTCGATCGCTGGGGCCGGCTCGACTTCCTCGACAACAATGTCGGCATCGGCAGCCGCGGCAGCGTGGTCGACGAGACGCCCGAACAATATCGCCGGGTCATGCAGGTCAATGTCGAGACCATGTTCCTGCTCTCGAAGCACGCGATCCCCGCCATGATCAAGACCGCGCAGGGCGGCGCGATCGTCAACATCTCCTCGATCTCGGCGCTGCGGCCACGCGGGCTCACGACCTACACGACATCGAAGGCCGCCATCATCGGGCTGACCCGGGCGATGGCGGTCGACCATGGTCGCGACAACATCCGCGTCAATTGCATCTGCCCTGGGCCGATGTACACGCCGATGGTCTATGCCCGCGGCATGAGCGAGCAGGCCCGCGCCCAGCGCGCCAAGGCCTCCGTGCTCAGGACCGAGGGTACCGGTTGGGACGTCGGCCACGCCGTCAAATTCCTGCTCAGCAATTTTGCGCGCTACATCACCGGACAGGTGCTGGTGGTCGACGGTGGCGTGACGCTGCAAGCGCCCGAACGTGAATCACAAGAGCACTGAAAGGAACACCACGGATGGCCCGCCTGCCCTATCTCGAGGCCGACCAGGTCGCACCCGAATATCGCGACATGCTCAAGCGCAACACCAATCTGCACAAGCTCTTGGTCAACTCGCCGGAGATGGCGCGCGCCTTCAATGGCATCGGCGGCTATATCCGCTTCAAGAGCAAGCTCGACCCGCGGCTGCGGGAGCTCGCCATCCTCCAGGTCGGCTGGATGGAGAAATCGGAATATGAATTCACCCACCATGTGAAGATCGGCAAGGAGTTCGGCGTCACCGACGACGACATCGCCGGCCTGATGGCCGAGACCGAGGGCAAGCCGTCCAAACTCGAGCCGCTGGCGAAGGCGATCCTGAAGGGCGCCCGCGAGATGGTGCGTGAACTTGCCATGTCGGACGCGACATTTGCCGGGATCAAGCAGCATCTCTCCGACGAGCACATGGTCGACCTCGTGCTGACCATTGCCTTCTACTGCGGCGTGGTGCGCGTGCTCGCCACCATGAAGATCGACAACGAGCCTTATTACAAAGAGGTACTCCAGCAGTACCCGATCCCGGGAGTGAACTGACATGCGCTTGAAAGACAAGGTCGCGATCGTCGTCGGCGCCGGCCAGAGCCCCGGTGAAGGCATGGGCAATGGCCGCGCCACGGCGCTGACCTTTGCGCGCGAGGGCGCCAAGGTGTTATGCGTGGACCATCATCTGGAGTCGGCGCTGGAAACCGCCGCGATGATCGCCGCGAAGCAAGGCACCGCCGTGGCCTTCAGGGCCGACGTGACAAGCTCCGCCGACATCAAGGCGATGGTGGCGGAAGCGCAGATGCGCTGGGGCCGGATCGACGTGCTGCACAACAATGTCGGCGTCAGCTTGTCCGGCGGCGACGCCGAGTTGCTTCAGCTGACCGAGGAGGCGTTCGACCGCATCGTCGCCATCAACCTGAAGAGCTGCATTATTGCGGCAAAAGAGGTGATCCCGATCATGCGCGCGCAGAATAGCGGTGCGATCATCAACATATCCTCGATGGCCGCGATCACCACCTATCCTTACGTCGCCTACAAGGCGACGAAATCGGCGATGATCGCCTTCACCGAACAGCTCGCCTACCAGAACGCCGAATACGGCATCCGCGCGAACGTCATTTTGCCGGGCCTGATGAACACGCCGATGGCGGTCGATACCCGCGCCCGCGAATGGCACAAGACCCGCGCCGAAGTCGAAGCCGAACGCGACAGCAAGGTGCCGCTGCGCAGGAAGATGGGCACGGGATGGGACGTGGCGAATGCAGCGCTGTTTTTGGCGTCGGATGAAGCGAATTTTATTACCGGCGTGACGCTGCCGGTGGACGGCGGGGCGAGTGTGAGACGGGGGTGAGTGAGCTGTCGCGAAGCCACCCTCTCCCACAAGGGGCGACGGTGCACCTTCATCTTGGCGCGATTGCTAACGGCTCACCCGCCAGATCGTGCCGCCGGTGTCTTCCGAGATCAGCAGCGCGCCATCCTTCGCCACCGCGATCCCGACCGGCCGTCCCCATACCTGGGTGTCGTTGACGACGAAGCCCGTAACAAAATCCTCGTACTCCCCCGTCGGCTTGCCGTCCTTCATCCGGATGCGGATCACCTTGTAGCCGGTGCGCTTCGAGCGGTTCCAGGAGCCGTGCTCGGCGGCGAAGGCGTCGCCTTGATATTCGGATGGAAACTGCGTGCCCTGATAGAAGGTCATGCCGAGCGAGGCCGAGTGCGGCTGCACCAGCACATCCGGCACCGTCACCTTGTCCTTGAGGTCCGGCCGCGCGCCGGCGTGGCGCGGGTCTTCATTGCCGCCGATATAGAACCACGGCCAGCCATAGAAGGCGCCCTCCTTCACGCTCGTCACATAGTCGGGCACGAGGTCGTCGCCGAGGCCGTCGCGCTCGTTGGTCGAGCACCAGGGCAAGCCGGTCTGCGGCTGGATCGCAAGGCCGACGCAGTTGCGGATGCCGGTGGCGTAGAGTTTTCGGTCCTTGCCTTCGGGGTCGAAGGTGAGCACCGCGGCGCGATCAACCTCGTAGCCCCAGGACGCGCCGACCGCCTGCGCCTTTGACCAGGCCCCGAGCCCGCCGGGCGGGCTCCCCATGCCTTCGCCGACATTGCTGGAGGAGCCGACCGACACCAGCATGCGCTTGCCGTCAGGCGTGAACACGATGTCGCGGGTGGAATGACCCGATCCCTGGGCCAGGTTTGCCACCACCACCTCGGGTTTCGCCGACGCCTTCAGGTCGCCGGTGCGATAGGGAAAGCGAACGACGTTGTTCATATTGGCGACGTAGACCCATTGCGGATTGTCGCGGTTCGGGAAGAACGCGATGCCGAAGGGACGGTTGAGCCCGCTGGCAAAGACCTCGTTCGTTACAACCTTGGCGTCCTCCCCCAGACGCAGCACGCGGATGCGTCCGGGGCCGGTCTCCGCAACGAAAACGTCGCCATTCGGCGCGACACGCAGCACGCGCGCGTCGGACAGGCCGTCAGCCAGGAGCTCGATCTTAAATCCCGAGGGCACAAGCGGCGTGGCGCTGCCACGCGCCGTTACGCGCGTGGGATTGGCGACTGACGGCGAAGCCCCGGGCTTCGGCAGGTCGTCCGGGCGGATCATCCTGACGGTGCCGGGCTTGTCGGCCTGCCAGCTGTCATAGGCGTCCTTGCCTCGCAGCACGGGCTCGGCTTGCGCGCCGGCGCAGGCTGCCAAGAGCCATGCGGGCACCATCAAGTGCGAAACATGAATCTTCACGTCATCTTCCCCCCGGACTTTATTTGCCAAATCCCACGTCAGCTCATGCCCGCACGATGTGCATTTGGTGTGACCCATCGTACTGGAAAACAACGCGGATCGGTGCGACACATTGTAGGGGCACGGCCGCCGGTTGCGGTCATCAAAGCTGCGGCATCGACGTCGCGATTGATGGGGTGATCATGTGGGGATCGATCGTATCGGAATGGGCGAGCCTGCTGCTGCGCTGGCTGCATGTGGTGGCGGCAATCGCCTGGATCGGCAGCTCCTTCTATTTCATCGCCCTCGACCTCAGCCTCGAACCTAAGAACGACTTGCCGGACGGCGTCCAGGGCGATGCCTGGCAGGTCCATGGCGGCGGCTTCTATCGGATCATGAAATATCTGGTGGCCCCGAGCCAGATGCCGGAGGAACTGACCTGGTTCAAATGGGAGGCCTACACCACCTGGCTGTCCGGCTTCGCGCTGATGGTGGTGGTCTATTATCTCGACGCCGACTTATTCCTGGTCGACAAGTCGATCCTCGACCTGACGCCAGTCCAGGCCGGGCTGTTCAGCTTCTGCAGCCTGGCGCTGGCCTGGCTGCTATACGAGGCCGCATGCCGCACCGGGCTCGCACAGCGCGAGCTGCCCTTTGCCATTGGCGGCTATCTGTTCCTGGTCGCGCTGACCTATGCCTTCACGCATGTCCTCAGCGGCCGCGGCGCCTTCAACCAGATCGCGGCGATCATCGGCACCATCATGGTCGCGAACGTCTTCGCGGTGATCATACCGAACCAGAAGAAGATCGTGGCCGCTCTGATCGCAGGACAGGCGCCCGATCCAAAACTCGGCAAGACCAGCAAGGAGCGCTCGGTCCACAACAACTATCTGACGCTCCCCGTGGTCGTGCTGATGATCAGCAACCACTATCCTCTGCTCTATGCGACGCGCTTCAACTGGATCATCGTCGCGCTCGTGCTCGCGCTGGGGCCGGTGATCCGCCACTTCTTCAACGAGCGGCATGCCGGGCGCAAATCGCCATGGTGGGTGTGGGGCGTGGCTGCGGCCGGCGTAATCGCGATCCTCTTCCTGTCAGCGGCCGGCCCGCGCGAGGTCAAGACGGGTGCGTTGTCGGCGCAGCCCACGGTCGCCAATGTCGAGGAGATCGTGATGTCCCGTTGCAGCATGTGCCACGCGGCCGAGCCGGTCTGGGCCGGCATCGTGACTGCGCCGAAGGGCATCCTGCTTGACGCTCCCGAGCATATTCATCGCAATATCCGCCTGATCGGCCGTGTCGCAGCATGGTCCAATGCGATGCCGCCGGGTAACATCACGGACATGACCAGCGAGGAACGCGCCATCCTCGCCGCCTATATCAACGAGCAGGATCGCTGACGCCGTCGGCTCCAGCGCGCCGACCGAGCGTTTCGCGGAATGATATTCCGCATGTTCCCCCGATTTGAAAATCACTCGATCGCCTATCCGGCGTAGATAGGACCAGCGGCCACCGGTCGTCGTCCAAAGTCAGTTTGCATTCGCTGCGGGGAAAGAACAGTGGCCCTCAAGAACGTCATCGGTATCGACCACGCCGTAGTCATGGTGAAGGACCTCGACAAGGCTGCCGAAAATTACAGGCAGCTCGGCTTCACCCTCTCGCCGCGCGGCACCCACAGCGCCCATATGGGCACCGGCAACTACACCATCATGTTCGACCCGGACTATATGGAGCTGCTCGGCGTGCTCGCTGCGACCGAGCACAATGCGCCGGCGCGCGCCTTCCTCGACAAGCGCGGCGAAGGCATCGAGCGCATCGCCTTCACCGCGGTCAATTCCGCCGCCGGCGCGGAAGAGATCCGCGCACGTGGCCTCACGCCAATCGGCCCGACCGATTTCGAACGGCCGGTGACGCTGCCGGACGGCACAGTGTCCGCCGCGAGATTCCAAACCTTCATGTGGCCGACCGCGGAAGCGCCGGGCGGCGTCCGCATCTTCGCCTGCCAGCACAAGACGCGCGAGACCGTGTGGATTCCCGAACTGATGAAACATGCCAATGCGGCCAAACGCATCAAGCAGGTGCTGATTGCAACGTCCGAGCCCGCGAAGGAAGCGGCGCATCTGGCCCGTCTGATCGACCGTGAGCCGAAGCCAGGGGCGGACGGCGCGGTCACGGTGCCCTCTGGCGGCGATCGTGCCGATTTCGTCTATCTGACGCTGGACCAGCTGGCCAAGTGCTATCCCGGCGTGCCGCTCGCAGGTCTCTCCGAGCGCGGCGGCGCGGCACTGGTGCTCGTCAGCGGCGATCTCGCGGCGACCGAGAAGGCGCTGGGGTCGGTCGCGCTGCGCAGCGGGGCGGCGATCTGCGTGCCGCCGGCCAAGGCCGACGGCACCCTGCTCGCCTTCGTTGCCAGCTGATTTGAACTAATTCTTTAACGCATGTTTACCCGGCGGCCCTAGGATTCCCGGCAGTCCAAGCCGCCCGGGGCCAAGCGCATGTTTAAGGAAGGCTCGCCGATCGCCTATGACGCGCCGGCCGAACTGAAGAAGTGGCCGTCGCTGAAGGGCGAGCGGCAGAAGCACAGGGGCCCGCCCTATCTCGTCTACGACGGCACGCTCGCCGATTGCGTTCGCGAGCTGATGGGAAAGCCGATCAAGGGCATCTCGCTCTACGACATCATGACGGGGCCGCAACCGGCCTTCGAGCAGGCCGTGCTGTCGCCGGGCGATGCCGCCGAGATCGCGATGCGCAAGGACTTTCCCAAGGCGTAAGCGCCACCCGCCTGTCGCATTACCGCGCGAAACATCGCATGTTCCCGCGGTTCCCGCAGATCCGCGGGGCTGACGCCGTATTTTCCGATGCGGGAACACCGTACTAACACCGGCGGTCTCCCGGAATCGCAGCTTCGCCGCAATTACGGTTAAGAAGTCCTTGTCACCGGCGCGCGCTGGTCGTTCCCCCCTAGTTCAAGGACTTTTACCGAGATGCGATTTCTCGTCGCGGCTTGTGCTGCGTTCATGATTCTGATGTGCGACGTCGGCTCGTCGCCGTCCTGGCAAGCCTCACATTTCGACAACGCTTCGCCAAAAGCCGATCACGCACCTTCACTGGTCCCCCTCGTCGAGCTCTTCCTCGCAAGCGTGCAAGCCATCGAGCTTGCGAATGCACGTGCGTCGTATGAGGAACCAATCCAGCCGACGCGCGCGGTCGAAACCGCCGCGCAGCCTCCGGCGTCACCGACTGAACAATTCTGCCGTGCACTCAAGGAAGCGGCCGAGGAAAGCGGCATTCCCGTGCCGTTCTTCGCCCGCCTGCTCTGGCAAGAGAGCCGCTTTCGTTCCAACGAGGTCAGCCAGGCCGGCGCCCAAGGCGTCGCGCAGTTCATGCCGGAGACGGCCGCCGAGGTCGGGCTCGATGATCCCTTCGATGCCAAGAAGGCGCTTCCCGCGTCGGCAAAGTTCCTGCGCAAGCTCCGCGACGATTTCGGCAATCTCGGCCTCGCTGCCGCGGCCTACAACGCAGGCCCCGGCCGCATCCAGAAGTGGCTCGCCAGGGAGAGCGAGCTGCCGCGCGAGACGCGCGACTATGTCCGCATCATCACCGGCACCAAGGCCGAGGATTGGATCGAACGATCGGAAGCGCTGGCGATCCGGATCGATCTACCGCGCGAAGCGCCTTGCGAAGGTATCGGCAGCCTGTCCAAGACCAAGGACGTCGCCTGGGTTCCGGTGAACCTGACGCCTTCAGCCACCACCATCATTCGCAAGGCCGAGCAGTTGGCGGCGCGATCGACGGCCAACCGTGCGCGCAAGCGGTTCGCATCCTTGCTCAGGAACTCTGAATCGGCCCATGGCAAGGCGCGTAGCATGATCGCGGCGCGCGCCGCCGGCAGGCACACGAAGAGTCGCGCCCTCCGCCTCGCATCCAGTGAACGCTGATCGATCAGACCGGCTTTTCGTCATCAGTGACGGGCGAGGTCACCACCAGGAACACGAGATCGGTCAGGCCAGAATTCGAGATCGCGTGCTCGACACCGGGCGGCAGGAAGATCACGTCATGCTTGCGCACGACATGGTTCCTGCCCGCGATCTCCATCAGGCCTTCGCCGTCGAGCACGTGATAGACCTGCTCCTGGACCTTGTGATGATGCCGCGCGACGTAGGCCATCGGCTGGTACATCGAGATGCGATAGTCGATGTGGCGCGAGCCCGCGGTTTCCGGCATCACCAGCGGCTTTGACAGCGCACCGCCGAAGTGATTGGGGAATTCGCGCCAGGGCACCTCGGCGATGTTGCGGATGAAGGCGCCGTTGCTCTCCTCGGCCATGCTCGTGCTCCCTAGTTCACCAGCGCGCCACCGTCGATATAGACGATCGATCCCGTGGCGAAGCCGTTGGTCATGAAGCTCGCGATCTGCTGGGCGATGTCCTCGGCCATGCCGACGCGGCCGACCGGCAGTGCGGCCGCCGTCTTGGCCAGCATCTCCTTCCGCGCAGCTTCCGGCATTGCGGCCCGGATCGGTGTGTCGATCACGCCGGGCGACACTGCATTCACGCGCACCGGCGCAAGCTCGAGCGCAAGCGCGCGGGCCAGCAACTCCAGCGCGCCATTGGCAGCGCTGATGATCGCCGAATTCGGCCGCGGCCGGACGCTGAGAAAGCCGGTGACCAGCGTCAGCGATCCGCCCGGGCGGATCTCGGCCTCGCGCGCGACGCGCCAGGCGCCCCAGAATTTGCCCTCCATCGTGGCGCGCACGTCCTCCATCGCAACTGTCTTGAACGGTCCCGTGCGAAGCTGCGCAGCCGTCAGCACGACATGGTCGACGGGCCCGGTGCGGCGAAACAACTCGGCGACGCTTTGGTCGTTGGTGACATCGGTAGGAATGGCCGTCACCTTCAGCCGCTCAGCGACGGGATTGAGTTTTGCGGCGCTCCGCGAGGCGATGATGACGTCAGCACCCTCTTTCTTCGCCAGCTCTGTCGTGGCGAGGCCGATGCCTGAGGAACCGCCGACAACGACGACTTTCTTGCCTGCGAGCGTCATTCCCATCTCCCTGTATTTTTGCTGATTGGTGAGGCTGCGCGATCAGCCCGGCTGGAAGCGCGTGCCAATGCCGGCCTTGCTCTGGCCAAGACCCGGCAACTCCCAGACACCGGCGCCGGACGGATTGACGTCAGCCGCGATGTCAACATCGATCAAATAGGGCTTGTTGGCGGCGATGCCCTTGCGGATTGCCTCGCCGAGATCGCCGGCGCGATCAACTCGCACGCCTTCGACGCCACAGGAGCGCGCCATCGCCGCGAAATCCGGGTTGTAACGCTCGCCCGTCTCCGGATGCTTGAAGTCGGTCGCAAGCTCACGCCCGCCGAGATAACCGCGCTGAAGTCCGCGGATCGAGGCATAGGCGTAATTGTTCCAGACCACCCAGACCACAGGCAGATTGTACTCGACCGCCGTGCCGAGCACGTTGGCGTGCATGAAGAAGGCGCCGTCGCCGCACACCGACACGCAGGGCCGGTCAGGTGCTGCGAATTTAGCGCCCATCACGCCGGCGACGCCAAAGCCCATCGGGCCGAACCCCATCGAGCCGATCAGCAAGTCCGGCCGCTTCGGCTTGCAGAAGCCGAGCAGCCAGTTGTGATGGACGCCGATGTCGGAGACGAGGATCGCGTCTTCCGGTAGCGCCTTGTCGATCTCGGCGGCTGCGCGCTGCGGGTTGATTGGCGTGGTGTCGTCGGAGAAGCCGGGCGCAACGAATTTGTCCCACTCCTTGCGATAACCGTCGATCTGCGCCAGCCACTTTTTGCGCGCATCGGATTTCTTGAAGAGGTTGTCGCGGCGGTCGAGCTCGGCATGCACCTGACGCAGGAAGGTGCGAACGTCAGCCATCAGCCCGAGCGCGACCGGGTAGTTGCGGCCGATCTCTTCGGGATCGATATCGACATGGATCAGCCGGGTCGGTGGGATCGTGAAGGAATAACCGGGGATCCACGAGCTCGAGGTGCGGTCGTCGAAGCGGACGCCGAGCGCGAGCAACACATCGGCCTGACGCGTCGCGTGATTGGCCTGGTAGTGGCCCGCGCGGGCGACGAGGCCAAGCGCGAGCGGATGGTTGACGTCGAGTGCGCCGAGCCCACTTGCGGACGCAGCAACCGGAATTTGAAGCCGTTCGGCGAGCATGCGCAGCTCGTCGGCCGCACCGCCATAGCGCACGCCCTGCCCGACCAGCATCACCGGCCGCTCGGCCGCGAGCAGCATGTCGACAGCTTTCTCGACGCCTTCGGGATCGGCGCCGCAGCGGCTTGAGATATTGGCGCTCCACTCGGCCGCCTTCGGCGCTTCCTCGGCCGCAGCTTCCATGAAGACGTCGAAGGGTACGTCGATCACCACCGGCCCCGGCCGCCCCGTGACCATGGTCTTCCAGGCCTGCCGTACCGCGAGCGGCACCATCTCGCCGCGCGTCGGCTGAAACACCTTCTTGCACATCGTGCGCACGGTGGAGGGGAAGTCGGCCTGATAGTGGCGGTACATCTCCTGGAACGCGCCGCGGTTGAACTGGCTGGTCGGCACATTGCCGGTGATCGCCATGAAAGGCACGGAATCGAGGTAGGCATTCGCCAGCGAGATCGGCAAATTCGCGGAGCCCGGTCCGCAGGACGTGAAGGTCGCGGTCGGCCTGCCCGAGACGCGGTAATAGACGTCGGCCATGAAGCCGGCGACGCTCTCGTGATGCACGGAGATCGTCTTGATCTCGGAGGAGCGCTCGTAGAGCGCGTCGATGAACTGGATGTTGCCGTGACCGCAGAGCCCGAACACCTGCGGCACCTTCTCCTGGATCAGGTAATCGACAATGACCTGGGCGCCATTGAGCATATTTCGCGACATCAACTCGTCTCCCTGCGGCCCGCGACTTCTTATGGACCGCGGCAGAGAACACGGCGCGGTCGTCGCCAAGCCGCCGGCACCCTATTTCTCATAATGCTGTACGTCAATTTATATTGTGATAGGCTATCTCTGCGAGGAAACGCGAGCTCCGCACCGACGGTTGCGCTGGTTGCGTGCTACTGTCGCAAGAACGGAGCTATGACGATTCACCAGAGGGGGCCTCGTCCTTGAAATCGCGTACCAAGCCCACGACCGGCGAGAAGCCTGCAAGCCCACGCAAGGCGACGATCGCCAAACTCGTCCCCGTACCGCAAGCCAATGGCGACGACGCGGCCGACGACAAGCAGCGCGGCGGCGGCGTTCAATCGCTCGGTCGCGCCTTCTCGATCCTCGAAGAGGTGGCGCGGCATCGCGAAGGGATTGGGCTAGCGGAGCTCAGCAAGCTCGTCGGCCTGCACAACTCGACCACCTTTCATCTGGCCAAGACGCTGGTCTCGCTCGGCTACCTCCGCCAGGAGAAGGATAACAAGCGCTACCGTATCGGCCGCCCCTTGTTCGCGCTCGCGGCCAGCGCGCTCGACGAGATCGAGATGGTCAATGTCGCAACGCCCGTGCTGGAGGAACTGTCGCGACAGACCAGCGAAAGCAGCCATTTTGCCGTGCGAATGGGTGATGCCGTGGTCGTCATCGCCCGCACCAGCGGCCCCGGCGCATTCCAGCTGACCGATCGCGTCGGCGTGGTGCGGCCGGCACATTGCACCGCGCTCGGCAAGATCATTCTGGCATCACTCCGCCCCGAGCAGCTCACGCGCTTCATCGATCGTGTGGAGCTGAAGCCGTCGACCCCGAAATCCATCACCAATGCCGGCGCACTGATGCGCGAGATTGCCGAGGTGCAGCGCACTGGCGTCGCCTTCGACGACGGCGAGTTCAACATGGAAGTGCGCTGCGTTGCCGTGCCCGTGACCGACTTCACCGGTCAGGTGATCGGCGCGCTCGGCATTTCCGGTCCGATCTGGCGGCTCTCGAACCAGGCACTGCACGCCAGCGCCCAGGTCGTGCAAGCCGCGGCCGACCGCCTGTCGGCCGAATTCGGCGCCAAGGGCAGCGCGCAAAAGGCGCTCACGCAAAAAGCCTGAACCGCACGCAAACGGCGATTTTGCCGGTTGACACCGGCGAGCGCGTTCGGGATTATCCTCCCGCATTAGAAAAAGGCCTCTCACAATACCGGATACCCGGTTTTGAAGGGAGACACACGATGCACCCGGGGAGGAGACAGACATGATCCGCACCAGCCGACGGACGTTGCTACGAACGGGCGCAGCCTTCGCTGGCGCGTCCGCACTTGGGTTTCCCGCGATCGCGAGGGCGCAAGCCGAGAAGATCCGGATCGGGCACCTGACGCCGCTCACCGGCTTTCTCGGCGTGATCGGAAGCTACGCGCAGTTGGGCGTGAAGCTCGCAGCCGAAGAGATCAACGCGTCCGGCGGCATCCTGGGCAAGCAGATCGACCTGCTCTCCGAAAACTCGATCAATCCCGCGACCGCCGCCACAAAAGCGCAGCGCATGCTGGAGCAGGACGGCGCGGTGGTGCTGCTTGGCGAGATTTCGTCGGCCTCCTCACTCACCATCATGCAGGTCGCCGAGCGCAACAAGAAGGTGTTCTTCTCGACCGGCGCGCGCTCGGACGCGTTGCGCGGCAAGAACTGCAACAAATACTCGTTCCACTGCGATATCCCGAACACCGTGATGGTGAACGCGGTCGGCACCGCGCTGTCGCAGAAGGGCATGGTGAAGGGCAAGAAGTTCTTCACGCTGACGGCCGATTACATTTTCGGCCATGACCTGCTGAAAGCCGCGAAGACGTTCTTCGGTGCACACGAGGCCAACCTGATCGGTGACGAGCTGATCGCAACCGACGTTACCGATTTCAGCCCTTATCTCTTGAAGGTGCGGCAAGCCAAGCCGGACGTGGTCTGCTGTAACCTTGCCGGCAACCAGGTCACCAATCTCGTCAAGCAATATGCCGAGTTCGGCCTCCCCTATCCGCTGGTCGGCTTCAACCTCAACACCGGCGACGCCTGGGCCGCGGGCGCGGGCAATCTCAGCGGCACCTGGCCGACGGTCTGGTATCACACGCTGGACAATCCGACATCGCAGGCCTTCGCCGCGGCGTTCAGCAAGAAGTACGGCAAGCCGCCGGAGAACCACGCCTGGATCGACTACGTCACGCTGAAGCTGCTCGCCGAGGCGATCAACACCACGAAGTCGACCGACAGTGGCGAGCTGATCGCCTATTTCGAGAAGCAGGCGCAGTTCGACATCATGAAAGCGCGAAAAGCCTATTTCCGCTCCTGGGACCACCAGCTGGTGCAGGAGGCCTATCCGTTCACGGTGAAGCCGAAGGACCAGATGAAGGACCAGTGGGACATGCTGGTGCTGGGCGACGCTGTGCCGGCGACGAACGATCCGCTGGAGACGATCTATCCGACCAGGGAACAGAATCCCTGCGAGATGAAGGCCTGACGCCGGGATCGCGCAGCAAGGCGGACGCAACATGCAGTTCGAGTTCTTGCTGGAACAGGTGGTGAATGGCCTCGTGCTCGGGGGCTATTATTTGCTCATCGCGCTCGGCCTGTCACTGATCTTTTCCGTCGGCGGCATCGTCAACCTCGCGCACGGCGCCTTCTATGCGCTCGGCGCTTACATCTGCGTCGAGCTGACCAAGCGCCTGGGCTTCGGCCCGTCCGTGGTGATCTCACCGCTCGCGGTCGCGCTGCTCGGCATCCTGTTCGAGCGCTTCATCTTGCGCCGCTTCTACACGGCCGATCCGATTCTGAGCCTGCTCGTGACCTTCGGGCTTGCGATGGTCGCCGAGCAGGCGATCCGCATGATCTGGGGCGCCGCGCCGGTCTCGACCGAGATCCCGCAAAGCTTTCGCGGCTCGGTCATCGTCGGCGACTTCCTGTTCTCGCGCTATCGACTGCTGATCCTCGGCGTGGTCGCGGCGATCATGGTCGCAATCTGGCTGCTGCTGCACAAGACCTCGTTCGGACGCGTGGTGCGCGCCGGGATCCAGCGGCCGGACATGGTCGCGGCGCTGGGCATTCGCCTCCAGCCCTACATGACCGCGATCGTCATGCTCGGCGTTGGTCTCGCCGCGCTCGGCGGCGCGTTCTTCGCGCCGATCACAACGGTGCACCCGGCGATGGGCGCTGACATCATGACGATCGCCTTCGTCGTCGTGGTGATCGGCGGGCTCGGCAGTTTCTGGGGCGTGATCATCGCGGCCCTCCTCGTCGGCGTCGTGCGCGGCATCGCCATCCATTTCGAGCCCGCAGCAGGCGAAGCCTCGATCTACGTCCTGATGTTCCTGGTTTTGCTGGTGCGACCGCGCGGCCTGCTCGGCGAACGCATCGAGAAGTTCGAATGAGGAACGCGTCGACCATCGACCGGCTGAGACCGCTGCTGATCGCGATAGTCGCGGTCATCGCGCTGCCTTTCCTGCTGCGCGCGCTCGGCCTGTCGCTCAACACAGGCACCTGGATGCTGGGTCTGGCCATCGCGGCGACGGGGCTCAATCTCTGCATCGGCTACACCGGCCTCGTCTCGTTCGGCCACAGCACCTGGTTCGGCATCGGCGCCTATGCCGCCGGGCTGATTCAGCTGCGCTTCTTCCCCGGCGAAATCTGGCTGCCGCTGCTGGGATCGATGGTCGTCGTCGCGATCGCATCAAGCGTGATCGGGATGCTGATCCTGCGCCGGCGCGGCGTCTATTTCTCGCTGCTGACGCTCGCGCTTGCCGCGCTGGTCTACACCACCGCCTTTCGCTGGACCAGCCTGACCGGTGGCGAGGACGGGCTCGGCGGTCTGAAGCGCGGCGAGATCGGACCCATCAGCCTCGACAGTGCGCTCAACTATTACGTCGTGGTCGCAGCGATCGGGCTTGTCGTGCTCTATGTGCTGATGCGCCTGGTGCGCTCGCCATTCGGCCATGTGCTGGTCGCGATCCGCGAGAACCAGCTGCGCGCGAGCTTTCAGGGCTATCCGGTCGAGCGCTACAAGCTTGCGGTGTTCGTGATCTCCGCCGTCGTCACCGGGCTCGCCGGCGCGTTGATCGCATTCCTGAACTATCTCGTCTCGGCGGAAGCCGTCTCGGTACCGTTCGCCGGCGAATTGCTGGCGATGGTCGTGATCGGCGGCATGCGCAGCCTGCTCGGGCCTGCGCTCGGCGCGGTGTTCTTTATCCTGTTCCGCGAATTGTTCTCGATCTGGACGTCGGACTGGCTATTCTGGTTCGGCCTCACCTTCGTGGCCTTCGTGATGTATTCGCCCGGCGGCCTCGTCGGCATCGGCTCGCTGGTCATGCGCCACCTCCGCCCCGCTCCGGAAGAATCGGCTGCGATGAGCCGGCGCAAGATCTATGACGGCCTGGCGCTGCCTGACTTTTTGCGGCCGGAGGCGTTGAAGGGTACGGTGCTGGAGGTCAGCGGCGTATCGCGAAAGTTCGGCGGCATCCGCGCGGTCGAGAATGCCAGCATCAAAGTCGCCGCCGGCGAGATCCACGCCCTGATCGGGCCGAACGGCGCCGGCAAGACCACGCTGTTCAATCTGGTCTCCGGCCTCTACGCGCCGGACCAAGGCACGATCCGTCTCCAAGGGCGCGACATCGCCGGCGTGCCGGCGAATTTGATCTGCCATCGGGGGCTGGCGCGTTCGTTCCAGATCACCAATCTGTTTCGTGGGCTCTCGATCTACGAGAATCTCCGCCTGTCGCTGCAGGCGCGGCGCGCCATGCGCTTCAACATCTGGAACGACATCGACGCGTATGAAGACATTCACGCCGAGACGGCCGCACTGACAAAATTCCTCGGGCTCGAGGGCATCGAGGAGATCGAGGGCGGCGAGCTCTCCTATGGCGGGCAGCGGCTGGTCGATCTCGGCATCGCGCTCGGCTCGAAACCGCAGGTGCTGCTGCTCGACGAGCCGCTGGCGGGGCTCGCCGCGGCCGAGCGCGAGCGCGTCTCCAGCCTCGTCAAGAACATCGCGGCCAACATTCCCGTGCTGATCGTCGAGCATGACATCGACCGCGTGCTCGGATTCTCGCAAATGGTTACCGTGATGAACCAGGGCGAGGTGCTGATGTCCGACTGCCCCGGCGCGGTGCGGGCCGACCTGCGCGTGCAGGAGATCTATACCGGCAAGGGCATCCCCGCCGTCGAGCATCGGCGCAGCATTGAGGACGCCGGCGAACACAAGACCGTGCTGCGGCTCGATCGCGTCAACACCTTCTACGGCAAGAGCCACATCCTCAACGACGCCGCCCTCGACGTACGCGAGGGCGAGATCGTCGCACTGCTCGGCCGCAACGGCGCGGGCAAATCGACGCTGCTGAAGACCATCGCCGGCCTCGTGCCGGCGGCATCGGGCACGATCGAATATCGCGGCGCAGACATCGCCCGCCTGCCGGCGCCCGACATCGCGCGCCGTGGGATCGGCTACGTGCCACAGGGCCGCGGGCTGTTCGCGGGAATGACCGTGCGCGAAAACCTCGCGCTCGGCCGTCTGGCGCGCAAGACCGACGGCAGCGACGGCGTGGTCTGGGACGAGGAGCAGATCCTGCAATATTTCCCGCGTCTGAAGGAGCGGATGAACATCGCGGCCGATTATCTCTCCGGCGGCGAGCAGCAGATGGTCGCGGTCGCCCGCGCGATGTCGGGCAATGTGCGCCTGTTGCTGCTCGACGAGCCATTCGAAGGCCTCGCGCCGGCGGTGACGCTGGAGCTGTTCAAGGTGTTCGATGCACTCCGCCGCCACATGTCGATCGTGATCGTCGAGCACAATCTCGACCTCGTGCTGGCGCTCGCCGACCGCGTCTTCGCACTGGAGCGTGGCGCGGTGTTTCATCAGGGGCCGGCCGTGCCGCTGCTGAACGATCTCGGCTATCGCAAGCAGATCCTCTGGCTGTGATGGAGTTCCCCATGCGCCTTCTCATTGCACTCGTGCTCGGCTGCACCGTCTTCGCAAGCAACGCCACGCACGCAGACGACGCGCCGGTGATCGCGGTCTTCACCAAGAATGCCACCAATCCCGCCTATGAGGCGTTTCGCATCGCCGCCGACAAGGCGGCAGGTGCCGCAGGCGCGCGGATCATCCATTTCGTGCCGCGGCAGCCGGACAATGTCGACGAGCAGAAGGCGATGGTGGAGCAGGTGCTGAAGGACCGCCCCAGCGTCGTGATCTTCATCCCCGTTGACGACGTCGCGATGGTCGAGCCCGTGAAGCGGCTGAATGAGGCAAAGATCCCGATCGTGCTGGCATCCAACCCGCTGCCCGGCAGCTTTGTCACCTATGTCGGCGCCGACGATTTCGAGATCGGCTATCGCGAGGCGCGCTACCTGTTCGAGAAGATGGGCGGCAAGGGCAAAATCGTCGTGATCGAGGGCACGGCGGGCGCGCCGACCAACCGAGAGCGCCTGCGGGGCTACAAGCGGGCCTTTGCGGAATACCCCGGGATCGAGGTGCTCGCCTCCGGTGTCGGCAACTACCAGACGCCAGATGCCAATCGCGTCATGGCGCAATTCCTCAGGGATCATCCGGCGATCGACGCGGTGCTGTCGGCTAACGACAGCATGGCGCTCGGCGCGTTGGCCGCACTGAAGGAGGCGGGCCGCAGCGCCACGGTCATAGGCATCAACGGCATCCTGCCAGCCGTGAAGGAGATCGAGGCCGGAAACATGCTGGCGAGTGTCGACTTCAACATGTTCAAGATCGGCTGCACCGCGACATCAGCGGCGCTGCGCTATCTCAAGCACGAGCCGCTGCCAGAAAAGATCATGCTGCCCGCCGACGTGATCGACAAATCGAACTACCAGGCCTGGCTGGTCCCCGTGCCGGAGCGGACCTGCCCGGACTGGAGCGAGGTCGTTCGCTGACCGCGCCCTATTCCGCCTTGATGTTCGCCGCCGCCACGACCTCGGCAAGCTCCTTCGTCTCCTTCGCGATCTTGGCTGCGTAGTCGGCCGGGCTGAGCACGCTCACTACGCCTTGCGAGCCAAGCCGCTCCTCGACTGTCGGATCCTTGGCGGCCGCGACGATCTCCCGATGCAGCGTCTCCAGGATTGGGGCCGGCGTCGCCTTCGGCATGAAGAAGCCGACCCAAAATGACAGGTCAAAGCCGGGAGAGCCGGCCTCCGCAACCGTCGGCACATCCGGCAGCGACGGCAGCCGCTCGGCCGATGACACCGCGAGCGCGCGCAGCTTCCCGGCCTTCACCAGCGGCACCGCGGAGAGCGGATCGAACACCGCCAGCACCTCCTGTGCGAGGATGCCGACCTCGGAAGCGGCCCCGCCGCGATAGGGCACGTGGATCATCTTGACGCCGGCGCGCTGGCTGAGCAGCTCCATCGCGAGATGGGCGAGGTTGCCGTTGCCGCCCGAGCCGTAAGCGAGCGCGCCGGGCGCGGCCTTCGCCGCGGCAACGAGATCCGCCACGGACTTGATGTCGGCGGTCTTGGGGTTCTCCGGATTGACCACGAGCACCAGCGGCGCCGACACGACAGACGTGAGCGGCGCGAAGTCGCTTATCGGATCGTAGCGGATATCCTTGAACAGGGTCTTGTTCAGCGTGATCGTGGACGAGTTGCAGGCCAGCACGGTGTAGCCGTCGGCTTCTGCGTGCGCGACGCCTTCGGCCGCGATCATGCCGTTGGCGCCGGCTCGGTTCTCCACCACGAAGGGCTGGCCGAGCCTGGCGCCGAGCCGGTCGCCGATAATGCGTGCGACCACATCGACCGGACCGCCCGCGCTGAAGCCGACCATGATCTTCACCGGCCGCACGGGATATTTTTGTGCGACGGCCTCAGTCGACAGCGCAGACACGCAGAGGCCGGCGATGAGCGCCAGCAGGCGGACCGGTCGTTGCATTCGTTCTCTCCCCGGACTTCAGTGCCGCCCGCGCTTTGTTGGTGGCGCGGCGCGTTCGCCGATCATGAATAGCGGTCGCGCCGATTTTCGCAATCGCGTTTCCGCGTGCGGCACGCCTGGCATTCCGTCGCACGGCAGGTGAGCGCCGGCATCCGGACAAAACGCGAAAACAACCCCATGCACAGTAGCCGACGCCCGTCAGAACAAGGACTTGCGCGAAAGCGATTTCGCGTATCCCGAAAACCCATTTGACACGTCGGGCAAAACAGGAGCACGATGGCATCATCGCAACAATCGCCGGCGTCCACGCGCCCCCCAAGTCAGGGGCGCCTCGACCCCCGGCTGCGCGCAATCCTCTCATCGACATCTGAAAAACCGCAACCGCCGCACGGCAAAGTGCGATTGGCTTCGCTCGCACCGAGGCCTTTCGCTCACGCTTACGCCGGCAAAGGACACATCGCATGACGACATCCCCGACACATAGCGAGACGATGCCCATCGCAGCAGGCGATCGTGCCGCGATCATCGCAAGCCCGAAGGTCAAACTCCGCCGCAGGCGCATTGTGATCGACCATCCCGATCCGCGCACCGGCGAGCTGCTGCTGGCCGAGGCGCTCGGCGCGGTCGACTGCGACGCGCTGCATGGCCTGCTGAGCCAGCTGGCGAAAGCCAGCGCGGTTGCGCGCAGGCCAGACCAGGGCAATCTCGCCTTCATGGTCTCGACGCTGAAAAGCATCGCCCCGAAGGACTCGCTCGAGGCCATGCTGGCGGCGCAGATGGTGAGCGTTCACGTCGCGACGATGCGCTGCGCCTGCCGCCTCGCCTGCACCGACGACGTACCGCAGCAGGAGAGCCTCGCGCGCGCGTTGACCAGGCTCGCGCGCACCTTCGCAGCCCAGATGGAGGCCCTGAGCCGTCACCGCAGCAACGGCGCATGCGCCATTACGGTGCAGAATTTGTCGGTGCAGGATGGCGGCAAGGCCGTCGTCGGCAATTTCACACAACACGCGAACCTGATCGCGGCGCAGCCCGGCCTGGCGGACGCGGCGGTCGTCACCGCATGAGCCACGCCCGCAACACCGGCCCGATGCAAGCGAGCCCGCGCTGCGGCGCGCAAACACGCAACGGTGAAACTTGCCGCGCACCGGCGCTGCGCGGCAAGACGCGCTGCCGCATGCATGGCGGAGCAACCGGATCCGGAGCACCATTTCGAAACAGCAATGCGCTCAAGCACGGCTTCTTCACCAGCGAGGCCATCGACGAGCGAAAGTATGTTCGCGCCACGCTGATCGAAGCGGAGAATCTGCTGCAAGACCTGGCTGAGAGCGGAAACCAGCGCACCATACCGGGAACAGGTTCAGCCTCTTCGCACTTGGCAAACGATAGGAAGTGAGGTGCAACCATGGGCCAGTCGAAACCGCCTCGCCCGACCGGGCGTTACGGTGACATTGCACTCAATCCAAAAGCCAATGAGTGAAGCGTGGAGGCTGCTCCACGAGTTGACGTGATGCCATGCTGCGCCCCTACCATGGTCGCAACGCCGAGCTTGATCCAAGCCAGGTCTCCGTGCCGAGGTTGACCTTGAGACACTCGCCTAGCTGCGAGGATATGTCTTTCCCGGCAGCAGACTAATCAGCTCGGTTTGTCTTCGAGCCCGTTTTGGCCAGCACCGCCTTGATCTGCGTCCGCACCGTATCGGTCTTGACGCCCAGCGCGGCCGCCAAGGTCTCCACACTGCTGGCCTGGCCGATGCCCTGGGCCACTCGTGCCTCTGCTGGCGTCAGGTCGAACAGCCCCTGCAGAACTTCCGCCGTCGGAACGCGCGCCCGATCAACCGGCGTGACCATCACGACGGCCGATCCGTGAACAAATAGGGCCTGCGCCGCGCCGCGCACCGGCAACGCCGCAGGGGCCATGTAAAACGGTTCCTAGCATGTGTCGTGCCTTCGATTGCTGCTCGTGCTGTCTCTCTGGCGTGGCCGTGCGATTACCGGCTTGCGGGTGTGCCAGCCGAATACTGCGCGTCCGTCACCTTTTCCAACCAGTCGACCGGGCTGCCGTTCAGCTTTTCAGCGATGGCAATATGCGTCATGGCCGTGCCTGGAGTCGCGCCGTGCCAGTGCTTTTCTCCCGGCGCAAACCAGACGATGTCTCCTGGCCTGATCTCTTCAATCGGGCCACCTTCGCGCTGCACCCAGCCAAGCCCCGACGTCACGATCAGCGTTTGACCGAGTGGGTGGGTATGCCAAGCCGTACGCGCCCCCGGTTCGAAAGTGACCGTTGCGCCACCAACGCGCGCGGGATCTTCGCCAGCGAACGGCGCGTCGATCCTCACGGCCCCCGTGAAGTATTCGGCAGGACCTTTTGCCGAGCCCTGCGATCCGCTCCGTGTGATTTTCATGGTCGGTCTCCTTCGTTGCTCGGTAAACTACGACGCCCGCGATCATGCGATTAGATGCTGAATTCGGCATAGACTTATTAGACCATCTCATAAATGGCCGGGCCGATCTCGATGATATCGCACTTCCTCGCAGTCCCGCGACCCGCGATTGCAGCGTCGAGAGCGACGCACAAGGCGGAACAAGATGGCCCGCTCGCCCTGTACCGGATCGCCATCTCCCACCATTGGCAGCGCCCACCCAATCATGTACCCCACCCAAAACCTTCTCGGGACGGGACGCTGATGAGTGCGGTTGCCACGGATGAAGCGGGACATGGCAGCCGCGCGCTGATCTTTGCGCTGGTCGCACTGGCCTGCGGCCACATGCTGTCGACATTGCTGCGCACGATTCCGGCGCTCAGCCTCGATTTGATGGCGGCGGATTTTCACATCGAGCCGCAGGCGCTGGCGAGTCTCACTTCGGTCTATCATCTCGCCTTTGCGGCGTCGCAGATCCCGATCGGGGCTGCGATGGACCGCTTTGGCGTGCGGCCGGTGTCACTCAGCCTGCTTGCGGGGACGATTGTCGGCGCGATCGCCTCGGGCTTCGCGACGGGGCCCGAGAGTTTTGCGTTCGGGCAATTGCTGCTGGGGATCGCGACCTCGGGCATGCTGATGTGCCCGATGACGCTCGCGGCCAAGCAATTGTCGGCGGCGCGCTTCGGGCTGTGGTCGGGCGCGATCCTGTCGATCGGCAATATCGGCATGCTGCTGTCGTCGAGCCCGCTCGCCTTCGTGGTCGATCATTATGGCTGGCGCGCCGGATTCTGGATCGCAGCGCTCGGCGGCATCGTGGTGGCGCTCGCCGTGTTCGTGCTGGTGCCGAACCAGCCGGCCGAGCACAAGGACAACTCCTCTCCCTTGTCGCAGATGTTCGAGGTGCTGCGGCTGGGCCTGTCGCGGCCGCTGCGCGGGCTGATCGCGCTGGCGCTGGTGTCGCTGGCGACATCGCTGGTGCTGCGCGGGCTGTGGGGCGGACCGTGGCTGATGCAGGTCAAGGGATTGTCGCGGGTCGAGGCCGGCAACCAGCTCGGCGCGTTCACGCTGGCGATGATCGCTGGCCCGCTGTGCATGGGCATGATCGACCGCAAGGTCGGCCGTCGGCGCGAGCTGGTCGCCGGCACGCACACGCTCGCGGCGCTGCTGGTCGTGCTGATGGCGCTCGGCGCGCCGCACTCCGCGGTTGCATGGCTATTCGGCGTATCAGTCATGCCGCCGCAATATGATCTGGTGCTGTTCGTGCTGATCGGGCTGGCGACCTCGGCACAGCCGCTGCTGTTCGGCATGTCCCGGCAACTGGTCGACGCGCAAACCGCAGGCAAGGCGCTTGCCGCGATCAATCTGGCGTTCTTCCTTGGCGCGGCCCTGATGCAGTCGATCACCGGCGCGGTGGCGGCGTTCGCGGGGCTGCCGGCGGTGCTGCTGTTCATGGCGGCGGCGCTGCTCGTGGGGGTGATGATCTTTTTGACTTACACGTCGTCGCATTCGTAGGATGGGTAGAGCGAAGCGAAACCCATCCTACGCGTGTGCACCAAAGGAATAACTCATGCCTGTCGACACCAAAGCCGCCACCGACCGCCTCATGCGCTTCCTCGCCATCGAGGGCGTCACCGGACAGGAGGCGGCGATCGGGCGGGAGCTCACCGCCGCGCTGAGGGAGAGCGGCGTGCCAGCGAAGGCGATCCGGCTCGACGACGCCAACACGCGCATCCCGGTGCCGACCGAGACCGGTAACCTCATCGTCGACCTGCCCGGCCGCGGCGCGCTGCACAACCAGCCGCGCATCATGTTCATGACCCATATGGACACGGTGCCGCTGTGCGCCGGCGCCAAGCCGAAGAAATCCGGCCGCAAGATCGTCAACGAGGCCAAGACGGCGCTTGGCGGCGACAATCGCTGCGGCTGCGGCGTGCTGGTGACGCTGGCCGCCGAACTGGCAAAACAGAAGCTCGACCATCCGCCGATCACGCTGCTGTTCTGCGTCCGCGAGGAGAGCGGGCTCTATGGCGCGCGGCACGTCAAGCTGGACGAGCTCGGGCAGCCGGTGATGGCCTTCAACTATGACGGCGGCTCGGCCTCCAACGTCGTCATCGGCGCCGTCGGCGCGGACCGCTGGAATGTCGAGATCTTCGGCCGCGCCTCGCATGCCGGCGTCGCGCCGGAGCGCGGCATCTCCTCGACCATGATCATGGCGCTCGCGCTTGCGGACGTTAAGGCCGGCGGCTGGTTCGGCAAGGTGGTGAAGGGCAAGCAGCAGGGCACCAGCAATGTCGGCCCGGTCACCGGCGGCGAGGGCCGCCCCGCGGGCGACGCCACCAACGTCGTCACCGACTACGTGCATGTGCGCGGCGAAAGCCGCAGCCATGACGGAAAGTTCTTCAAGGAGATCACCAAGGCCTACAAGGCCGCGTTCGAGAAGGCGGCAAAGAAAGTCACGAACGCGCAGGGCAAGTCCGGCAAGGTCAAGTTCAAGGCCGAGACCGACTATTATCCGTTCCGCATGAAGGAGAACCTGCCCGTCGTCAAACGTGCCATCGAGGCGGTGTCCGCGGTCGGCGGCACGCCGAATGTCCGCGCTGCCAATGGCGGCCTCGATGCCAACTGGATGGTGCGCCACGGCGTTCCGACCGTCACCTTCGGCGCCGGCCAGAACGAGGCGCACACGATCGACGAGTGGATCAATCTCGACGAGTACGATCGGGCCTGTGCGCTGGCCGTGCAACTCGCGACGATGCGTTGAGCCGCTCGGCGCGCGAGCGCCACAGCCTATGACCGCGCCGCCGTCGCCTTCTCGAGCGATTCCACGAACGACCGGTTGGAAAACGGCTTTGTCAGAAATGCGGTGCATCCGGAATCCAGTGCGGCCTCGCGAACCGCGGGGTCCTCATTTCCGGTCATGTAAATGACCGGGACGGAAACCCCCGAGGCTGCGAGCCCCCGCCGGAGTTCGATGCCCGAGCCGTCGTTCAGATTGATGTCCATCACGACACACGCCACCAGATGGTAATCGGTGTGCTTTTTGAAGGCGTCCGCCGATGAGAACAGGACCGGATTGTACGCCTGATGCCGCAGCAGGCGCATAAGTGCCTTCAATATTGCGGAGTCATCATCCACGACCAAAACGACATTTCGATCTAGCATGCAGGTCATTCCCTGAGCTTTGCGTCTTCAGGACCCGCCGCCGGGATGACGCCATAGTGCCGTCAATTCGCGCCGGCCAGGGCCAAGCTGAAACGCGGGGAGGCCATGATGGTTTCAGCACGGATGACCGGCGACCGGAATTTCAAGCTCAAAGGTGGAACCGTCGTCGCCTGATTTGGCCAGTCGCAAATGACCACCGTATCTTGCGACCAGGCTCGAAGAGATGGCGAGCCCTAGTCCCATACCGTCATGTTTTGTCGTGAAGAACGGATCGAATATGCGGTTCCGGTCTTCGACGGAAATCCCGGGGCCGGAGTCCTGAACCGACAGCACGACGGTCGAGCGACCGTCGAACGTGGCCGCGAGCCACAGCCGCCGTTCCTCAACGGGCCGCGACGTCATTGCATCAATCGCATTCCTGACCAGATTCAGGAGCACCTGCTGCAGCCCCATGCCGTCGACCTGCACGTCGGGAATGTTCTGCTGAAAATCTGTGGTGACCGATACTTCATTGAGTTGAAGATCGTGCTTCATCAATCTGAGCGTGAGCTGCGCGACAGCCTCGGCGCTTGTCAAAGCGCTTTGATGCGCCGTCCTGGTCGTCATTTCCCGAATGCTCGAAACAATGGCCGCCGCGCGATGGCTGTCAGCCTGTATGTCTCCAAGAATGTCCTTCATATCCGCCACGTCCAACTCCCGGGAGGCAGACCGCAGCTGGTTCAGCGCCGTATCGGCATTGAGGGCAATCGCTCCCAATGGGGATCTCAGCTCATGCGCGATTGCGTCGATGACAGCTTCCACACTCAAGAGCCGGTTTGCGCGTTCGCGTCGCTGCAGCGCGATTACGCTGGCAAGACGCGAATAGAGCAACATCGTTTCGATCAGCAGCACGGTCAGCAACATGCAACTCCCGACCAGTACAAAACAACGAGCCGCGTACCATCCAACGGTGAACCGGACTGCGCTGCTGATGATCGCCACCAGGAAGTTCGGCGAGTAGGCAAGCAGGGTCACCATCAACCACAGATCAAGAATTGTGCGTCCGCGGAACAACAGCACCGCCAGCGCGGTCAAATTCCCTAGCAGAAGCGCGATGTTGAGCTGGGTGCCAAGCGGCGTCTGAACCCTGACATCGGTGAGGTAGAAACTGGGGAGATATTCCGCTTTCGTAGTCACTATCCAGGTCAACACAGCGATGGCCGCAACTACGCCGGCGACAGTTGTCGCGATGGCTGTGATTGCCGGTCTGCCCGGTGTAGCGGCTCCGGGCGTATCCTTGGTGAATGCATAGACGAGGATCGCCGCCGGGAACGCAGTGTGCCAGAACGCGAATATCCAGGCCGGACTGTTGGGCCCGTCTCCGATCACGCCTGCCGGGGCGTACCCGCCCGGAAAGGCCAGCGTCTGCAGGAACGCAAACGAGCCGCTGAAAACGTAACCGCTGGCGAGTGCGAGAAGGGCCCGCTGAGGCTGGATCGCAAATTGAGCAAACAGAAGAGCTGCCGTGATGAATTCGACAAGGCTCAAGGAGGTCTGCAAAACCGGGACGAAGCCGTTGATCTGGCCCAACTGGATGTTCGAAAACGGCGCGATCACCCCCGCCGCGACGATGAGGCAGACGGCAACACCGGCGGCGGCCGCTTTTTGCCGCCCCGTCGAGGGCATGTTTGCGATGATGAGGGGGAGTTCCTGCTCATCTTTTTCGGCAGGTTTTCTGGATCCGGCCGCGGATGACCCGGCCGCTCCCAAGGTGCGGGGCTCTGGTCCCGTCGCGCCGCCCATAAGTCCCATGAAGTGAGGCTGCCTCATGCTGCCCAGATATCGCGATGAGGCGATTGTACTCCCCCGAACGCCACTTGAAAGGCTTCAGGCGTGGTCAGTCCGAAGATCTTTTGAGGGGGCCGGCGTTATCGCGGCGCGACATGCGGCTCGAATAGCGAGGTTGAAGGCCGGCAGGCGCCCCCGGCCCGCTGCGCTTGATCTAGATCAAGCGGCAAGGGGCCCGAAGGTCCTGCACTGGCCGGAGGTCGCGAAAGATCGGGGCACGGACCCATTGCCATTCTTCGCCGCAGCATGAGTTCCCAGGCCACCCTGCGCAGCTACCGGCGCGTGACAGGCGCCTTGATCGTGTCTCTGGCCTGCACCTCCTGTGCGGGACGCCCGTTGCAGGGCGTGCTCGTTCCGGTCGAGGCCGTGGAGAGCACGTCGCGTGTCCCGGTCCTGGTCGCGACGACGCGCGAGCGCGCCGCCGCCGACACCGGCGACATGTTCAACCGCGAGCGCGCGGCCACGATGTCCTACGCGATGGTCTCGGTCTCGATTCCGCCTGACGAGGCCCGCGTGGTCGGTGCGATCCAGTGGCCTGCGGTGCCGCCAGGCGATCCGCGCCGCGAGTTCGTCACGGTGTCGGCCGACTACCTCGACAAGGCCGCCTTCAACACCACTATCAACACCGTCGCCAAGACGACCCGCCGCAGCAAGGCGATGATCTTCATCCACGGCTTCAACAACCGCTTCGACGATGCGGTCTATCGCTTCGCGCAGATCGTCCAGGACTTCGAAGGCCCCGGTCATTCCGATCCTGTTCTCCTGGCCCTCGCAAGGCCTCGTCGGACTGCACGCCTACGAGCGCGACAGCGGGGTCGCCCGGGAATCCATCGGATCGCTTGACGAGTTGATCGACCAGGTCGCGCTCGACCCCGCGATCCGCGAGGTCACCGTGCTCTGCCATTCGATGGGCTGCCTGATCACGCTGAACGCCCTGCAGGCCAGGGTACGCCGGACCGGTAAGATCGGCGGCAAGATCAAGAACGTGGCGATGGTGGCACCCGATGTCGAGTTCGCGGCGTTTCGCGAACAGATGCAGGGGATGGGATCGCCGCGGCCACGCTTCGCACTGTTCCTGTCGCAGGACGACGGCGCGCTGAAACTGTCGAAGTCGATCGCGGGCGGCCTCACCCGGCTCGGCGACGTCAATCCCGAGCAGGAGCCTTACAAGGGCGAGCTGGCGCGGGCCAATATTTTGGTGTTCGACATTACCCGCCTGCAGGGACAGGCGCATTCGCGCGCATTCGAAGACGTAACAACTGTCATGGGCATGATCGAGCGCAGGCTAGCCCAGGGTCAGCAGCTTGCCGAGGACACTTCGCGGCGCCCGGCCGCAGGCGCGGCGGCGCAATAGCTCGACGCGGGCTTGACGCGATCTTTTGTCACTTCAATGCGACGAGATGCGCCCGCGATTTCGCAACGACCGCATTGCCGGGGCGCCACCATCGGTCTAGCCTGCAAGGAAAAGCGCAGGTGGGAATCGAATGGCACGCGTCGCAAATATCGAGTCCGCACTCTACCGCATCCCCCTTCCCGTCACGCTCTCCGACTCGACGCATGGCGAGATCGTGGCGTTCGAGCTGATCACCTGTCGCATTCGCGATGCCGATGGCGCCGAGGGCGTCGGCTACACCTACACGGTCGGGCGCAATGGCGGTGCCGTCGCCGACATTTTGAAGCGCGAAATCCCGCCGCTGGTCGAGGGCCGCGAGGCCGACGACACCGAGGCGCTCTGGCATCACGCTTGGTGGGGCCTGCATTATGGCGGCCGCGGCGGGCCGGCGGTGCTGGCGCTCTCCGCGCTCGACATCGCGTTGTGGGATCTGAAGGCGCGGCGCGCGAAACTGCCGCTGTACCAGTTGCTCGGCGGGTTCGATGCGCGCGTGCCCTGCTATGCCGGCGGCATCGACCTCGATCTCTCTGTCGAGGCGCTGCTGAGGCAGACCGACGGCAATCTCGCAAAGGGCTTTCGCGCCATCAAGATGAAGGTCGGCCGGCCCGACCTCAAATCCGACGTCGCGCGGGTTGCGGCCATGCGCAATCATCTCGGCGACGGCTTTCCGCTGATGGCGGACGCCAACATGAAGTGGACGGTCGAGGACGCGATCCGCGCCGCCCGCGCCTTAGTGCCTTACGACCTCACCTGGCTGGAAGAGCCGATCATTCCCGACGATGTCGCGGGACACGCCCGCATCATGCAGGCCGGCGGCGTGCCGATCGCGGCGGGGGAGAATTTGCGCTCGCTGTGGGAGTTCAAGAACTACATCGTCGCGGGTGCGGTGTCCTATCCCGAGCCCGACGTGACCAATTGCGGCGGCGTCTCGAGCTTCATGAAGATCGCGCGGCTGGCGGAAGCCTTCAACCTGCCCGTCACCAGCCACGGCGCGCACGACATCACCGTGCATTTGCTCGCGGCCTGCCCGAATCGCTCCTATCTGGAGGCGCACGGCTTCGGGCTCGACAAATACATCGAGCATCCGCTGGTGCTCGATGACGGCAAGGCGCTGGCGCCGGCGCGGCCGGGCCACGGCATCAGCTTTGACTGGAAGGGGCTGGCGAAGCTTTCGCCGTAGACGACACGCGTTGCTGCACGCGAGGCATTCCAAGGGGCTTGATGCAGGGCGCGGATTATCCGCTATGGTGGCAGCAGCCGCCACCAGAGAGCAAAACCTTGACCCCCGAGCTGCACCAGAAACTGACCGCGTGGCGCCGGCATCTGCATGCCCACCCCGAATTGTCCCTTCACGAGAAGGCCACCGCCGCCTTCGTGCAAGAAAAACTCACCGAACTCGGCATTCCCTTCGAGGCCGGCGTCGGCGGCCACGGTGTCGTCGCGACCTTGACGCGCGGGTCTGCCGAAGGGCGCGTCGGGCTGCGCGCCGACATGGACGCACTGCCGATCACCGAGGATACCGGGCTTGCCTACGCCTCGAAACATCCCGGCGTGATGCATGCCTGCGGCCATGACGGGCACACCGCCTCGCTGCTCGGTGCTGCGGCGCTGCTCGCCGCGGACACCAGCTGGAGCGGCACCGTCGACTTCATCTTCCAGCCGGCCGAGGAAGGCTATGGCGGCTCGCGCGCGATGGTCGCGGCCGGGCTGTTCGACCGCTTTCCGATGGATCGGGTGTTCGGCTTCCACAACTGGCCGGGACTTGAGGCCGGCACCATCGCGGTCCATGACGGCGTGGTCATGGCGTCCGGCGGACGCATCACCATCACCATCGAGGGCCATGCCGGACACGCCGGCATGCCGCATCTGACGCGCGATCCGGTGATGGCGGCCGGCCATCTGATCGTCGCCATGCAATCAATCGTGTCGCGCAGCGTCGATCCGCTCGACACCGCCGTGCTCTCGCTCTGCACGATCGAGGGCGGCACGGCGCCGAACCAGGTCGCGGGCAAGGTCGTGATCCGCGGCACGCTGCGGCATCACCGCAACGACGTGAAGAACATCATCGTCGCGCGGATCGGCGAGATCTGCGCCGGCATTGCGACCAGCTTTGGCGTCAAGGTCACGCCCGACATCGTCATGGGCGTCGGCGTGGTGATCAACACGCCGGAGGAAGCCGGTCTCGCGCGCATGGCCGCTGACAAGGTGCGGGCGCAGGTCACGCGCGATCTCGCGCCGAGCATGGCGGGTGAGGATTTTGCCTTCTACCTCGCGCAGCGCCCCGGCGCCTTTGTCTGGATCGGCAACGGGCCGTTGCGCGACGGTGCCGAGCTGCACGGCCCGCGCTACGATTTTAACGACGCGATCCTGCCGGTGGCCTCCAGCTGGATGGCCGAAATCGCCAAGACGGCGCTGTCGGCGAACTAGCACGCGGAGGCGGCGGGCCTCGTGCTCGCCGCCTTCCGGCATGATCAGCAGCCGCGACAGATGATCAGCTTGCGATCGATCTCCTCATCGAGCCGTCGCAACTCGGTGTCGACGGGCGAGGCCTGCACGGGCTCGGACATGTCGCTGCGCCGCGGCTGCCGGTGTCCAACGGGAGCCTGCCGGAACAGATCCGCGAACCTTGTCGGGGCGGGAAGGCCGGGTGGGACGATCGTCGTGCCGGCGCCAGCGCCCGCGTTTTCTCCCGCCCTGAGGCTCGAAACCGGACCGAACAACATCGTCGCTGCGACGATGATCATACCAAGTCTGATCGACATCATTCTTCTCCTATCGCGGTGACATTGCGAACACGCGCCCGCAATGGATAGGAGATGCCGGCTACCCGGCCATGTCGCCCGCGATGATATCGCGTTACGGCTGAAACCGCGTGCGCCGCCATCGCGGAAAACTCCCGCGGCCGGTGGCTAGAAAGCCCCGGCGGCTCGCCTCAATTTTCCGCCCGTGGCCGACGAGACGAGGCTGCGCGCCAGCACGCTGGCGAGCTCCGCCGAAACCAGCGGGTGATGAACCAGTTCGGTGATGCCGGATGTCTTGAGCGACGGCATCGCCAGGTCGCGGGTCGAGGGCGCCGCCAAAATGATCGGCAGAGCCGGCACGGCGTCGTGCAACGCCGCCGCGAGATCGAGCGCGGAGCCTCCAGGCAGGTGACACACCAGCGCCGCGTCGAAACGGGCGTGCGCGGCCCGGCAGGCCGCCACCGCCTCGGCCAGCCCGGTGAAGCCGACCGGCTCATAACCCAGCGCCGCAAGGATTTCCTCATAGCCGCAACAGGCGCCGGCGGTCGGTTTCGAGCACCAGGACGGTTTCGCCGACGCCGCGAAGCGCCGGATCCGGGGCCGTGCTGAGCCGGCAGCGGTTCATCGGACCGAGCTCGATGGCAGCCAGATGTCGAAGCGCGTTCCGGCAGCCGGCTCGCTCTGCACGTCGACGGCGCCGCCATGTTGCTCGACGATCTCCCGAACCGTTGCCAGCCCGAGACCGTTGCCGTCCGGGCCGCGTCGTGAAGAAGGGCTCGAAGATCCGCTCCAGCGTCGCCTCGTCCATGCCGGGCCCGGGATCGGCAACCGAAATGACCGCGAAGCGGCCGGGGCCGAGCTCGCTGTGCCCGATCCGCAGCGGCGTTGCGAGATCGCGCCTGCCGATGCTGAGCTCGATGAGGCCGGGCTCGTCCATCGCCTGCGCCGCATTGTTGCAGAGATTCAGGATGACCTGCTGCAATTGCGCCCGGCTCGGCCGGTCACGACGGCCGTCTCTGAGCCGTCTCGCTGACCGCGAACTTGACATGCGGAAGGCAGCGATGCGGCGAGCAGCGACCTGGTTTCCGCGACCAGCGTCTTGACGCAGATCGCGTTCCCGCCTGCCCTCGCCGCGGCGGCCGAACGTGAGAATCTGCTCGACCAGTTCGCGCGCCCGCTCGCCGGCGCGGCGGATCTCGGCCAGATTCGCGGCAGGCCGGCTTCCGGACTTGACGCGCGCATCGGCCATTTCGGTATAGCCGAGGATGGCACCGACGATGTTGTTGAAGTTGTGCGCGATACCGCTGGCGAAGGTGCCGATGGTCTCCATCCGCCGCGCCTGTTGCAGGCTGGCCTGAGCCGTTCCTTCTCGTGCTTCGAGCATGGCGCGCTGGATCGGCGTTGCCGATGGCGTCGAACGCCATGCGAAACAGCGAGACTTCGGCCCAGTGGGTCAGAGCGCCGGCCTCGCACCGCATCGAAGCCGAGGATGCGCGTCGCGTGCTCTCCGTACGACGCCGTGATGCACAGCCAGCCGCGCACACCGGCTTCGGCGAGCAGGTTCATCGTGTCGTCAGGGATGCGACGGCTTCACCTTCGGGAATATAGACGATGCCGTCCTCGGCCCGACGTCAAACCGCGGCAGCGAGGCTCAACGCGCGCTCCGGCCAGCCTCGTGCGAAGTCGACACCCTCGCGGGACCACCGATAGATGTGCATCGTCGTGCCGGCCACGCAGCGAAATAGGCGCGATCCGCGCCGATCCATCCTGCCAAGTGCTGCAGCGCGCTCTTGACGTCTCCGGCAATCTCATCGCTGCGCGAATTGATGAAGCGCATCGAGATATTGGCGATCACATGCTCAAATGCGGCGCGCCGCCGCAACGCCACGGCCCGCGCGCGCAACAGCAGATCCGAAATAGACCAGGCCGCCGAGCAGCAGCAGCGAAGTGATGTACAGCAGCAATCGGTTCTTGCGCGCCGAGGCCCGCGCGGCGAGCTGACGTTTCATGATCAGCGCCAGCATCGCATCCTGCTCGCGATTGTTGGCCTCGGCGACCAGCGCCTTCAGGATGGCGTCGATGTCGGGCAGCAGATCGTGCAGCATCTGGCCGTGGGCGAGCAGCGCGCGGATCGATCCGGCTTCCGCCGGCGGACGCTTGCAGGTGCGCCAGCTCCTCCAACTCGATCCTGCACCTCGCGCGCCGCGACGCCGACGTATCGAGCGTCAGGTGCAGCATCGCGGCCGCCAGTGCGGAGGCGGCCGTCACCAGCGGCTTGTTATCCGAGGTGCCCAAGCCGGGCGCTGAACAGGCCAAAATAGGCAAAGGAGTTCTGCAGCAGCGCGTTCTTGGCTCTTGAACTGCTCGACCAGTTCCTCCTGCCGGGCGCACGCGCCGCCAGCACGTCGATGGCCTCGCGTCTGTCTCGGCATCGAGGCCCGCCGCTTCGCGCAGCCGCATCAGCGCATCGTCATAGGCATTCGCCATCCGCACCAGCCCGTCGTAGTTTCGCGACAGGCCGGTGCGTGCGGTCAGGACTTCCCGGTTCATCCCGCGCTCGAACCTGGTGAAGTCGTCGAGCGCCTCGAGCTCGCGGTCGTAACGGGCCGAATTCAGGTTCAGGCCGCTCAGCAGCAGCCAGGTCAGCAGCAGCGAGCAGGGACAAGACGCCGGCCGCGGCGGGGGCACGTTTCATGGCGAGCCTCCGACTGGCGCGCCGCGATAGTTTCCGGTCAGAGCTGTCGAGATAGGCGACGAGTGCCTTCGACCTGCTGGTCGGTCAGCGTCGCGTTCAGTTGGGCCATGCGCCATCTTGCGAACCGCGTCATCGAGGGTCGGCGCGCTGCCGTCATGGAAATACGGCGCCGTCGTCGCGACGTTGCGCAGGCTCGGCACGCGCAGGATTTCGGGATCTCGGCGACGCCAGCGGATGGAAGATGCCGTGGCGCTGGAACAGATTGCCGCCGACGTTGACGCCCTGATGGCAGGAGCCGCAGCCCAGCGACTTGAACAGCCGGTATCCGTCCAGTTCGTCGGCCGACAGCGCAGCGGCGTCGCCTGCCAGCCAGCGATCGAATCTGCTGCCGGGCGTGACCAGCGTTCGTTGAAAGCTTGCGATGGCGTCGAGGATATTGCCGGCGTCGGGGCCGCGGCCATAGGCGGCGAAGAAACTGTTGCGCATATCGGGATCGGCACCAAGCTTCGCGGCGATCTCGGCCGCGCTGCTGCCCATAATCTGCGGGTTTTCCAGCGAAGCCGCGATATCGGCCTCGACGGTGCGGAATTTTCCCTCCCAGCCGAAACGAAAGCTGAGCGTCGCATTGAAGACGGTGAGCGTGTTGAGCGGAAGCTCCGAGCCGTCGAGGCCGACGTCGTGCTGCTTCGGGCTCGCGCCGTTTGTGCTGATATCGTGGCATGACGAGCAGCTGCGCGAATTGTCACGCGACAGCCGGCGATCGCTGAACAAGCGTTCTCGCCGAGCTCGACCTTCAGCGGGTCGATCGTCGGGAGCCGCGGCAATATGGCGTGATGGGCTCCCGCGCGGCCCCGATGCAGGCGCCGGCGAAGCGACGGTGCGGGCCGTGAAACTGCAACGCAGCACAACAGCAGCGCGCAGATCGGACGATCAGCGCCAACCTCATAGCTCGCGAACGATCCGGTCTCGCCAGATCCTCGGACAATCGCCGTCAAGGCGTTGCGCGCAACATTTCCGCGATATGTGGTGGCAGTGAAGCGCATACGGCGCTTGCTTCAAGGATTTTTGATCGAGGCGCGAATGATTTCGTCTCGGACCGCGCCCATCGACCAGGTCTGCGGCATGAAGGCCGGGCATGCCAGCTCCAGTCTGCTCGAGACGATCGCGCGACACGCCGCATGACAGAGACCCAGTCCGGCGAAGGCGAGATAGACGGCATCAGCGATCACGACAGTACCTCACCGTCCGCTCGATGTCCGACCGGCCGCCAATGCCCATATCCCGCAATGTCCGATCGTCGAGTTCCGTCAGCGCGACAACGGCTCGTTTGATCTCACGCTCCCGGCGTAAATGCGTCGACAGCACGGTCCACGTCTCGCCGAGCGAACGCAGCCAGGTCCAGCGATGCTCCGGTTGCGCATCGTGCGGCCGGACGCGATCCAGCGTAACGACACCGCCTTTGCTCGCGCCGCGATCGCGAGCGCTGTTCATGCGCCGGCTCCTGCAGCTCGCCATCGTCGGAGTGCGGCTGCCAGTGTTTCCTGGCCGCCAGCATGGCTTCAACCGGTATGGCCGCGGTCGGGTGCAACGCCGCGCCGTAGAGCAGCAAAGCCCTCCATGAAGAAGGCAAAAGCCTCCCACCAGAATGTGGAGGCGTCCCGCTGCCGGCTCCGCCGGATTCGGGCCTATCTCCTCGACGCCTTGCCTCCCGGCGCAGTCAGGATCGAGACGGGCCATACCGCGGCCATCCGACCTTCCGGTCCAGCCTGCCCCGTTCAATCTCCGTGTGATCCGACCGGACGAGACGGATCACATTTCGTGAGAACGCGTGCTCATCGTAAATTCTCCCACATGCTGTTCGTGGGAGGCAATCTGCGGGCCGGCCGTTACGTCGAGGTCACCGTCTCGGCAAAGAGGTTACAATTGCAGTCCGTTTACCACCTTTCGCCACGCAGGCAGCTGCCGCTCCGAATCGAGCGTCGGCCGTTTAGAACGGTTCTACAGGAACCGCGAAGACATAGCCGACACCGCGCTCGGTCTGGATGACGCGGGGCGCACTTGGATCGGCCTCCAGCTTGCGCCGCAGCCGCAGCACCTGAACGTCGATGCTGCGATCGAAAATGTCTTCGTGGATCCGGGTCGCCTGAAGCAGATGCTCGCGCGTCAGCGGTCGCTGCGGCGCCTCCAGGAAGGCCAGCAGCAAGGCATACTCTCCCTTGCTGAGCGGCACCGGCGTTTCGCTGGGATCGACCAGCTTTCGGCCGCGGCGTTCCAGTTTCCATCCGCTGAAGCGATAGCCGCCGCGCTCGGGATCGCGGGCGCGCGCAGCACGACCCATCTCCTGCCGCCGCAACACCGCCCGGACACGCGCCAGCAGTTCCCGCAAGGAAAACGGCTTGATGATGTAGTCGTCGGCGCCGAGCTCGAGCCCGACGATACGATCGATTTCGTCGGGGCGATGGCCGGTCGTGATGATGACAGGCACGTCGGAATGCGAGCGGATCTCCCGCAGCAGATCGAGACCGTCGTCTTGACCGAGCCGAAGGTCGAGAATGATCAGGCTGGGCTGGCTGCCTTCGAGATAGTGGTTCAATTCAGACCTGTTGGACGCCGCCCTGGTCGGGACATTGTGCTCCTCCAGATATTTGATCACCATCTGTCGCAAGGTGGGGTCGTCGTCGACAACGACGATGTGGCCAACATCTGCAAGCATACTTGTCTCTCAAAATCCGCCGTCACCAACACAGTTGTGCTTTAAGATCTGCGATCACTCAAAATAATACGCGGGACAGCCAATACTTCGCTATGCGCGACACCATCCGCAACGTCCTGATGACGCGGTAACCCGGTATTTCTGCGGCTAATTCCCTTGGATATCGCAGACGTGAAGCATTGTGATCGGAGCGAATGCTACTTTTGAGCGATTCCAATATGCCGACCTGCGCGATTGTTCGCCGGTGACGAAGGGACCGTTCGGCGGTGGCGACGGGCTACGCGACTGCCAACGAAACGCTGTGAAAGTTCTCCTGCGCGCGTCAGGTCGACTTCAACTGCGCGCGGGCTTGTGCTGATGCCATCGCTCTTAATGATCCGGCGCAGCCGGCCTCGCCGGGCTGCGCCGTCCCTGTTCACGCGTCGGATACGCCATTGGCCTGAATGCATCAGGAGCGCGGCAGGGCCAGGAGGTACTGGTAGATCGCCGCCAGTTCGTCGTCGTCCATCCGCCCGATCGGCCGCCACGGCATTTGCTCATCGAGCCGATGTCCGCCCGGATCGACACCGGTGCGCATGGTGGCGATGAACTGCGCCTGGTCCCAGTCCTTGACGATAGCGAGGTCGGGTCCAAGCGGCGGCAACTGGCCGGGCACACCACCGGCGAGGTCCTTGCCGTGACATTCACGGCAGTCCTGATAGGACAGGAGGTACCTGCCATAGCGAGCCGTCGGCCCCTTCGGCGGCGCGTTGATCATACCGGTAAAGACCGGCTTGGCATCCGGCAACAATCCGGCGCCCAGCATCGCAAGGCCCAGCAGGCTGAAACGATCCGGAGGCTCGGGCGTCTGCTCGCCGCTCGCGGGCAGGGCGCGGATGTAGGCGATCACGGCCTTGGTGTCGTCGTCGCTGAGCCGGCCGGCATTGGTGAACGACATGATCGCGAGCCATCGCCCTCGCGCGTCGACGCCGTTGCGAATGGCGCGAAAGATCTCGCCGTCAGACCAGTGCTTCAGCGCTCCGGCGGGAGTCAAATTCGCGGGCACGAACGAGCCGATCGGAAGCGGAAGATCCTTGCCGACATCGCCGCCACCCGACAGCACGCCGCTGTTCGAGTGGCATCCGGCGCAAAAGCCGTCGGCGACGGCCCTGCCGCGGGCAATCCGCTCCGGTGTCGCCTCGACCCGGACATCGGGGACTGGCGCGGAGCGCGCGTGCTGCCTGACGATGCCCGTTGCGGTCAACGCGCTCACCCCGGACAACGCGACGGCCAGCGTTGCCGCCAGCAGCACGCCACCCCACTTCACCAGGGAATGCTTTGCCCGCAGGGCGCAAACGCCCGACCAGACCAGAAGCGCGATGACAGTGACCATCGCAACCAGGGCGACGATGTTATGCATGGCGTTGTCCTCAAGGAATTCTGTCTCGACAAATTCTGCGCGGTCAACGCCGCGCGATATCGCGATCGTCAAATAATGGTCTACGGTCAAAATCACCGCTGAATGTCCGTGGCGCGCCAATCGGCGATCTAGCAGATTACGCCTGAGGCATTACCGCTCCATTTCACCGCCGGTCACTCGGGTTACAATTGTAATGTTCGCGCGGCGGCGCCACCGCTGCCTGCATGACGCCGGCCCCTACGCCGGCCTTGGCGACGCCACGATACGTTGCCGCCGTAACCATTTCGCGGTCATCGGAAGCCTTGGTGTAATCGCGATCCCGTCAATTCCTCTTGCTCACGCGACCGGCCGCCCTGTGGCGACCGTGCATCGATCATCAAGAGGTCAGCTCACATGAAGATCCTTATCACTTCGACACCGGCGACGGGCCATCTCAATCCACTGCTGGCGATCACACAGATCCTGGTTGCCGAAGGCCACGAGATTGCGCTTCTGACGGGCACCGCCTTTCGCGCCCGCGTCGAAGCCAGCGGCGTCAAATTCCTTCCCTTTCCCGAAGGCGCCGATTTCGATCCGAACGACGTCTTCGCCATGGTCCCCGAACTCAAGACCATCCCGCCGGGATTGGAGTGGTTCCGTGTCGCCTGCGAGCGCATCTTCGTCGACGCCGTTCCGGCCCAGCACCAGGGGATGCTGCAGGCGTTGCGGCAATTCCCGGCCGACATCATTATCGGCGACGACATGGTGTTCGGCGTACTGCCGATGCTGCTCGGACCGCGCTCGCAGCGGCCTCCCATCGCTCTCTGCGGGACCTCGTTTCTGCACTGGGCGCGCGACGACGGCGCGCCGAATTTCCTCGGCTTGCCGCCGGCAAAGAATGACGAGGAGCGCGATCAGTATGCGGCCATGGCGCGGGACTATGATGCGGCGGTCGATCAGCCGGTCTCACTGCGCCTGAACCGGGCGTTGAAGGCCCTCGACGTCGGGCCGATATCGATGCCGCTGTTCCATTCCGTGGTCGCTCTCGCAGACGCCTATCTGCAATTGTCGGTGCCGAGTTTCGAGTTTCCTCGTGAGATCCCGTCCTCCGTGCATTTCGTCGGCACGCCTCCGATCATCGCAAAGCAGGTCCCGCCGCCGTCCTGGGCCAAGGACCTCGACGGCTCGCGCAAGGTCGTGCTGGTGACGCAGGGAACGGTGGCCAATCACAATTTCAATCTGCTGGTCGCCCCGACGCTGGCGGCGCTTGCCGACGAGCCCGACATCCTGGTGGTCGTGACGACAGGCGGCCGCCCGACCGATGCCATTCCCGGCAGGATCCCGTCGAATGCACGCGTCGCCAGCTATCTGCCGTTCGAATGGCTGCTGCCGAAGGTCGACGTGCTCGTGACCAATGGCGGCTATGGCAGCGTCAACCAGGCCATGAGCTTCGGCATCCCGCTGGTCACCGCGGGACTGACCGAGGACAAGGCCGACGTCAACGCGCGGGTCGCATGGTCCGGCGTCGGCATCAACCTCGCGACCAACGAGCCGACATCGGAGGCGTTGCGCGACGCGGTGCGGACGGTGCTCGATCAGCCGCGCTATTGCATGCGCGCCTCGCAGATCGCGGACGAGTTCGCGGGGATAGATACGCGGTCGGAAATTCTCCGGGTGATCGGCGAGCTCGTGACCGACGAGACGGCGGTGTCCCGCGTCCGCGCGACCGCGGCAAGCCAGGGGCGGCGTGCCGGCCGGCGCGCCTGATCGCACTGCTGAATGAAGCGATGGAGGGCGGAGCGACCGCGCTCCATCGCGTCGTGAAACCTCTTCAAATGTCATCGGATATTCGTCCATGCGAATCGAGCCGGAATCCTTTGCTTTCACGCTGCTGCTCGGCTTTCTGGCGGCCGTGCCATATTCCGGCATCGACATCAATCTGCCGGCACTGGCCGCCACCGGCGCCACGCTTGGCGCGAGCGCGTCGGATGTCGGGTTGACGATGAGCGCCTTCATGCTCAGCCTCGCCACCGCGCCGCTGGTCTATGGACCAGTCTCGGACCGCCTCGGCCGCAAGCCAGTCCTGGCAATCGGCCTCGCGCTGTTCATCGCCGCCAGCATCGGTTGCGCACTCGCCTCCTCGCTGCCGGTTCTGCTGCTGTTTCGCTTCGTTCAGGGCATCGGCGCCGCGGCAACCGCCACGACCTTTGCCATCATCCGCGATGTGTTCGACGGCGACGCCGCCCGAAGCAAGATCGCCAACGTCATGGTTGCGGTCAACGTCGCGACCGTGATCGCGCCGACGGCGGGCGCCGCCCTGCTGGCAGCCGCCGGCTGGCGATCGATCTACGCGACCCAGGCTGCGATCGGTTTCATGCTGCTGGTGGTGGTGATGTTTCGCTTCGCCGAAACCGCGACGATCGCGCCGTCCGGGCGCCTGGTGCCGGGCGCCGTGATCGACAGCTATCGTCGGGTGCTGACGCACCCGGTCTCGCTCCCTTACATCCTGGTCGGCGCCGCGGGCGGTGCCATGGTGTTTGCCTACGTCACCGGCGCCTCGCTGTTCTTCATCGGCGCCGTCGGGTTGCGGCCTGAGCAATACGGCCTGATTTTCAGCGCCTGCTCCGCGGCGGTGATGGCCGGCGCCTTCCTCGACGGCCAACTTGGCCGTCGCGGGATATCCTCAGGCCACATGCTCGCAATCGGGCTGATGCTGTCGTCGGCAGCCAGCGTCGCCCTGCTCGCGATGACGTTGACCGGCTGGATGCCCACGGCGCTCGTCGTCGCGCTCCTGATGGCGGTGGCGCTCGGCTTCGGGCTGAGCGTGCCGAGCGTGATGAGCGCGACGATGCAGCACCTCCCGGAGATCGCCGGCGCCGTCAGCGCGGCTGCCGGGAGCATCCAACTGATCGCAGGTGCCATTTCGAGCGGACTGGTGGCGGTGCGCTTCGACGGACGGACCGCGCTCTCGATGACAGCGGTCATGGCGGTGTCGTCGCTGCTTGCATTGGTCGTGTATTTTCTGGTCGCGCGTCCCGCCGACCGTCGTCTGCAATCACGGACGATCGATGCCTGCGCTGCGATCCGCAGCCCCACAGGCTCCTAGGATTCGCGGAACTCCTGCCGGTCGCATCCGCGCCGATCGGCCGCGCAGTGCTGCCGCGCCAACCCGCGCGCTTGACGCACGGCGTCCATGCGGGTTTAATAACATTTAACAACATTTGTTCGCATTCCGAACATTGATACGGCCGGGCAAAGCGGGCTCTCAACACCGCGGCCGCAGCACCAGAGGAAACGTCACCGATGCAAGCCATCCTCTCCGGCGACAGCACGCTCATTGTCGCGATGATCGTCGCCTACATCGCCTTCACCTCCTGGCTCACGTTCAAGCTGCGCAGCCGGACCAGCGACCAGTTCATGACCGCGTCGCGCGCAATGCCGGCCGTGGTCGTCGGCGTGCTGATGATGTCCGAATTCATCGGTGCCAAGTCGACCGTCGGCACGGCCCAGGAAGCGTTCCAGTCCGGCATGGCCGCGGGGTGGGCCGTGCTCGGCGCCTCGCTCGGCTTCCTGCTGTTCGGCCTGCTGATGGTGAAGAAGCTCTACAATTCCGGCGAATACACCATCTCGGCGGCGATCGCGCAGAAATACGGCAAATCGACCATGCTCACCGTGTCCGTGATCATGATCTACGCGCTGCTGCTGGTGAACGTCGGCAATTATGTCAGCGGCGCTGCCGCCATCGCCACCGCGCTGCATGTCAGCATGCCGGTTGCGATGTGCGTCATCGCCGTGGTCTCGACCTTCTACTATGTGTTCGGCGGATTGAAAGGTGTCGCCTGGGTGACGATTTTGCACAGCGCCTTCAAGGTGGTCGGCATTATCATCATCTTCGCGGTCGCGATGTCGCTGACCGGCGGCATCGCGCCGATCCAGGCCAAGCTGCCGGCCTATTATTTCTCGTGGGACGGCAAGATCGGCTTCACCACCATCTTCGCCTGGACCTTCGGCACGGTCGGCGCGATCTTCTCGACGCAATTCATCGTGCAGGCGATCTCCTCGACGCCGAGCGCGGACGACGCGCGGAAGGCGACCTACTATGCGGCCGCGTTCTGTCTCCCGCTCGGCTTCCTGCTCGCGCTGATCGGGGTTGCCGCAAAATATCTCTATCCCGACATGAACAGCCTCTACGCGCTGCCGGTGTTTCTGGAGAAGATGCCGCCGCTGGCCTCCGCCTTCGTGACGACCTCCCTGGTCGCCTCGATCTTCGTCAGCGTCTGCACGGTGGCGCTCGCGATCGCCTCGCTGGTGGTGCGCGACTTCTACGTCCCCTATTGGAAGCCGACGCCGGAGCGCGAGCTGAAGATGACCCGCGTGTTCTCGGTGCTGATCGGCATCGCGCCGCTGGTGTTCGTCTTCTTCATTCCGGAGATCCTGAAGCTGTCGTTCTTCACGCGCGCGCTGCGCCTGTCGATAACGATGGTCGCGATGATGGGCTTCTATCTGCCGCTGTTCGCCAGCAACCGCGGCGCCACCGCCGGCCTGATTGGAGCCGCGGTCTCGACCACGGTCTGGTACCTGCTCGGCAATCCCTTCGGCATCGACAACATGTATATCGCAGCCGCGACGCCGCTGGTGGTGATGGCGCTCGAGCGCCTGGTGCTGGGCCACGCGCCCGCGCCGCCGCAGACGCAACCTAATGCATTCATCGAAAGGACTTCGACATGATCACCGATCTCGAGATCGCGGCCGACGGCGCCGTTCGCCAGGCGGCCGGTGATCCCGACCGGTTCGACGCCTTCATTCCCTCGCCCTGCGTGCAGAACCACGCCGCCAATCTGATGCCGCTCGCCAATGGCGATCTTGCTTGCGTGTGGTTCGGCGGCACGCAGGAGGGCATGTCGGACATCTCGGTGTATTTTGCGCGGCTGGCCCGCGGCGCGATGCAATGGTCGCGCGCGGAAAAGCTGTCCGACGATCAAGGGCGCTCGGAGCAGAACCCGGTGCTGTTCCCTACCCCGGATGGCACGCTGTGGCTGATGTGGACGGCGCAGCTGGCGGGCAACCAGGACACCGCGCTGATCCGCCGCCGTATCTCGCCCGACAACGGCAAGAGCTGGGGCCCGATCGAGACGTTGTTTCCCGAGCATCGCGGCCACGGCACCTTCATCCGGCAGCCGATCGTCGTGCTCGACAATGGCGACTGGCTGTTGCCCGTGTTCTATTGCCACAGCACGCCGGGCAAGAAATGGAACGGCGACGAGGACACCAGCGCGGTGAAGATCTCGTCCGATGCGGGGGCAACCTGGCGCGACATCGACGTCCCCGGCAGCCGCGGCTGCGTGCATATGTGCATCGCGCGCCTCGACGACGGCTCGCTGATTGCGCTCTACCGCAGCCGCTGGGCCGACAACATCTATCAGAGCCGGTCCACCGATCATGGCCGCAGCTGGTCGGCGCCGGTTGCGACCGGACTTCCAAACAACAACTCCTCGATCCAGGTCGCGCGGCTTGGCAACGGTCACCTCGCGCTGGTCTTCAACGATTCCAGCGCCAGGGACGCAACCGGCCGCCGCCTGTCGCTCTATGACGAGATCGAGGACGACCTTCCGCCCGTGCTCGCCGGCGATGGCGGCAAGTCGGACGGACGCACCGCATTCTGGGGCGCACCGCGGGCGCCGATGACGCTGGCGATCTCGACCGACGGCGGAATGAGCTGGGCCAAGCGCAACGTCGAGACCGGTGACGGCTATTGCATGACCAACAATTCGCGCGACCAGACCAATCGCGAACTGTCCTACCCCTCCGTCAAGCAGACTGCCGACGGCGCGATCCACACGGCCTTCACCTTCCATCGCCGCGCGATCAAATATGTGCGCGTAACCGAGCCATGGGTGACGCGGGACTGAGATCATGGACAACAGGCACGCGCTCGTCACGGGCGCCAGTTCAGGGATTGGCGCTGCGATCGTCGAGCGCCTGTTGCGTGACGGCTGGCGCGTCACCGGGATCAGCCGACGCCCCGGGCCGTTCGACCATCCGGCGTTCGAGCATTTGTCGCTCGACCTCAACGAGGTCGACACCATCGCAAGCGCCGTCGCCGGCCTCGCTCCGACCGCGCTGGTTCATGCCGCAGGCCAGCTCAGGGTCGGTCAGCTTGGATCGCTCGATCATGATGACGGCGCGGCGATGTGGCGGCTGCATGTTGACGTCGCCGAGCGTCTCGCCAACGCGCTGGCGCCACGGCTGCCGCAGGGCAGTCGCATCGTCTTCATCGGCAGCCGCACTGCATCGGGCGCAGCCGGGCGCGGGCAATATGCGGCGACGAAGGCGGCGCTGGTCGCGCTCGCGCGGTCCTGGGCGAGCGAGCTCGCGCCTCGTGGCATTACGGTCAACGTCGTTGCCCCCGCCGCGACCGAGACGCCGATGCTGAACGATCCAACTCGCGCCACTATCGCGCCAAAACTGCCGCCGATCGGCCGCTTCATTCGGCCAGAGGAAGTCGCAGCCGCCGTGGCGTTCCTGCTCTCGACCGACGCTGCCGCGATCACCGGGCAGCAGCTCGTCATCTGCGGCGGCAGCTCGCTCTGAATTCTCAGCCCGACGCGATCACGTCTCGTCCAGAAGATCCAACAATTCGTCGACCAGGTCGAACGGGGCATCCCGCATCTGGCTGTGGTACACGACACGATCGCCATCGCGTTGCAGCGATCGTCCCTCGAATTTCCCCTTGGATTTCTCCTTGGATTTCCCCGAAAATTTCCCCTTGGATTTCCGCAATCGTCCCGGCAGGAACGTCGCGGCGACCGCGCCTGGCCCGACATCCAGGCGGACGATGCCTCTGCGCTTGCAATCGAGCCTCAGCTCGCGCAGCCGCAAGAAGTCGCGGGCCACCGGCGGCAGTCGTCCGAAACGGCGGGAGGTTTCTTCCTCCAGATCGTCGAGCTCGTCCTCGCTCCGGCAGCTGTGCGGCGCGGGCATAGAGTTCGAGCCGCACCGGGCTCGGATTGCACATAGGTTTCCGGAAGCATGTCCGCGACCGGCAGATTCAGGTCCGGCACCCATACGCTCGGATCCTGCCGTCATCGGCCTTCTCCGAGGCCATTTTCAGGAGGTGGCTGTAGAGCACGGGCCCGAAGACCTGGACATGGCCGGACTGCTGGTCCGAGAACAGATCTCCCGCGCCTCTGAGATCCAGATCCCGCTCGCTGATGGCAAAGCCCGCGCCCGGCCGGCTGAACTCCTCGAGCACGGCCAACCGCTTCTCGGACTGCTCCGAATCCGACTCGGTCAGCAGATATGCGAAGGCGCGGATGCCGCCGCGTCCCACACGCCCTCGGAGCTGATGAAGCTGGGCAAGACCGAAATTTTCGGGCCAACAGACCACGATGGTATTCGCCCGCGGGATATCGAGGCCGCTCTCCACGATGTTGGTGGCCGAGCAGAACATCGGCCCGCCCTCGACGAAGCTCATCATCCGGTCGTCGATCTCGTCGGCGGGCAATTTGCCGTGGAGACAGACGATGCGAAGATCGGGCGCCACCGCCTGCACGCGCGCCAGCATGGGCTCCAGATCCTGGATGCGCGGGCAGATCAGGAAGCTCTGTCCGTGCCGCCTCTGCTCCCGCAGCAGGGCCGAGGCGATGGCAGCATCCGACAGCGGAGCGATTTTGGTCGCGACCGGAAGCCGGTGAACCGGTGGCGACGCGATGACGCTTAGATCCCTGAAGCCGGCAAGGCCCGCGGCGAGAGTCCGCGGGATCGGCGTGGCGCTCATCCAGAGCGTATGAACACCCTTGGCCAGCCCGGAGAGCTTCGCCTTCTCGGCCGCGCCGAAATGCTGCTCCTCGTCGATGATGACGAGGCCGAGATCGTCGAACTTCACGTCCTTCGAGGCGAGCGCCTGCGTTCCGACCACGACTTTCACCTGGCCGCTTCGCAAGCCCTTCCTTCGTCTCCCGCATCTCCGCGCCGGACGTGGCGCGCGACAGGCTTCCCACTTCGATATCGAACGGGGCGAACCGCCTGCGGAAGGTTGCGACGTGCTGCCGTGCCAGGACGGTCGTCGGCACCGCGATCGCTACCTGCTTTCCCGACAGCACCACGGCGGCCGCGGCCCGCAGCGCCACCTCGGTCTTGCCGAATCCGACGTCGCCGCATATCACCCGATCCATCGGATGGCCGGACGCAAGATCATCCAGGACGTCCTGGATGGCCTTCGCCTGATCGATCGTCGTGAAATAGGGAAAACGCGCAACGAATTTCTCGTAGGCCGACCCCGGCGGAACTAGCTTGGCCGCGCGCCGCCGGCGGCGCTGGCTGATGTGTTTGGCGAGCGCCTTGCCGGCGATCTGGATCTCCCGCTCGGCCTCGGTGCGGCGGGCCCACCATGTGCTTCCATCCGCCTTGTCGAGCGCCAGCTTGCCGAGCTCTGCCGCGTAAGGCCACATCAGGGCCAGATCGGGCGGCGGCACGAGAACCGCATTGTCTCCCGCAAACGAAAGCCTGACCATCTCCCGCAATGCGCCGTCGCCCGTATTCACGGTCTGCAAGCCATCGAGCACGGCGAGGCCCCGCTGGAGATGAACGACCACCGTGCCCTGTTCCGGCACGTCGGGATGATCGAAGGCCGCGCTCCAGCTTCTGCGCCATCGGCTGCGGATGATGAGCCCTGCTGCCGAGCACGTCGGACGCCGTCACGACGACAAGCGCCTTTCGCCCGGGCACGACAAAGCCGGCGTCGAGATCGGCCAGCAGCGCCGCTTCGCGATCGCGCCCGCTCGCCGCCTCGTTCCAATCCGCGAGACGCTCCGCCTTAACGCCGCTCATCCGCTCCATCGCGCGCAGGTCCTCCTCCTGCGCCGCGACGAAGATCAGTCGCGAGCCGGCGCGCCGCGTCTCCTCGACGAAGGCGCGAAGGGCCTTCCTGGAGGATGTCAGCTTGGAGAATTCGGGCGTGGGCTGTGAAGGGTGCCGTCCGCGGCAGCACCTTCATGCCCTTGGTCGCCTGCTTCCAGTCGCGCCGTCCCGAGATATTCGCGCTCTCGTCTCCGCGCGACCTGCGGCCTCCTCGATCGTGCCCAGCCAGCCGTCGGCGTGCAGCGGGACCCCTGCATCCGCGATCCACTTGCGCGCGTCCGCAATAGTCGAACAGCGTCGCGCGCTTGCCCGCGCTTGCCGGCGAATGCAAGCCGTTCCGACATGGGATCGACCAGAAGCTCTTTCGTCTCGAAGATGATATCGTGCTCTTTCGGATCGAACAGCCACGATCCGGCTGATCGCGCGCGCCCGAATGCTCGATCCGGAACGGACCGAGCGCGCCCGCGGGAAATATCTCGAAGGTCTGCCCGTGAAACAGGGCGCCGCCTGGATAGTCCGGCTCGTCGTCAAGATCGTAACCCAGCGCTTCGAGACGAACGCGAAGCTCCCGCTCGGAAAACGTGCCGCCCACCTTCAAACTCGTATTCAGGCGCGACAAGCTCGCCGGCAGCGGCAGGCGCTCCATCACGGCTTCCGCCGTCGAGACCAGGAAGATCGGCTTCCTGGACTTCGCAAGACGCCGCAGCACCGAGGCCCGGCGCCCTGCAATCTCGCGCGACGGTTCCAATTGATCGAACGGCAGCGTGTTCAGCCGCGGAAACACCAGGACCTCGCAGGACGGGTCGAGCGCGTGAATGACGCTGCCCAGCCGCTCCGCCCTGTTCTCGCTTTCGGCGAGGAACACGAGACCGCCAAGGCCCGACTCCTTCCATTGCGCAAGCAGATGCAGCGCCATCATGCCAATAGGCGATGAAGACGAGATGGCGGCGCGTTGCGCCCCTTTGCTCTTCTTCGACGAAGTCTTGCTCTGCGAAGTCTTGCCTCGCGAAGTCTTGCCTCGCGAGGTCTTGCTCCGCGAAGTCTTCAGTGGCGCGCGCTTGTTCGGCGGGCTCTTCTTTGGCGAGCTTTTGGCCAAGTGCGCTTTTTTGGGCTGCGGCACGTTCATCCGTTTCTGGTCGTCAACGATCGTCGATTGCACCTGCACCGAGCTCATGTCGATTCGGCCGTGCGGCGTCATGCATATGGGATTTGCCGTGCGAACGCAGGCCTCCCATCAAGTCTCACCTGACGTGAAGGTTGCCGGCAAATCCGGAAAATCGCGCACGGAACAAGCGACCGGCGCGATCAACGCGCCTGTCTATGTCTACCCGCGCCGGAATACCACGACTAAATGATGCCGCCCTGCCGAAGCGCTGCGATCGCAGCCGGATCGTAGCCGAGTTCGGCCAGCACAAAATCTGTGTGCTCGCCGAGCGTCGGCGGGCGCGTCGCGATCTCACCCGGCGTTTCCGACAGCCGGACGGCGGCGCGAGCAACCGGTGCCTGTTTCGGCAAGCCCGGATAGTCGACGTCCTGCAGGAAGCCGGCGGCACGGATGTGCGGATGATCGAGTGCCTGCTGCGGGCTCAAAACGGGACCGGTCGGGATCATCGCCTTGCCGAGCGTATCGACAGCCTCCTGCGTGGTGCGCTCGGCGCACCAGCGTGCCATCCGCTCGCTGATGACGGGGCCGTTATTGCCACGGCTGATATCGTCGGCAAAGCGTGGATCGTTCAGCCACTGATCCTCCTCGCCCATCAGCTTGGCCCAGCGCTTGAACAGCGGATGCCCCGTGACCTGGCACAGCACCCAGCCGTCCCTGGTGCGGTAGATGTCGGCAGGCGCCGCGGTCTGGCCGAGATTGCCGGTCGGAACGCGGTTGACGTTGATGACGGCCTGCTCGATCAACGTCGCATTGGTGAAGGACAGCGCGGTCGCAAGCAACGCACCTTCGACGATCTGCCCGCGTCCGGATTTGCCGCGCTCGATCAGGGCGGCGAGCGTCCCGAACGCGCAGTGCAGCGCCGTTCCGAAATCGACCCAGTTCACTGCCGCACGGTAAGGCGGATTGCCGGCGCCGGTCATGTAGACCGAGCCCGACATGACCTGCCCGACGCCGTCGAAGCCAACGCGGTCGGACCAGGGTCCCGGCCCGCCGAACGCAGTGGCCGTCGTGAGGATGATGTCCGGCTTGATCGCCTTCAGTGAGTCGTAGTCGAGCTTCATCGCGCGGAGCGTCTGCGGCGGCAGATTGGCGACGACGACATCAGCGGTCTTGACCAGCCGGCGCATCACCTCCTGGCCTTCCGGCGTCATCGGATCGAGCGTGATGCACTTCTTGTTGCGGTTGACCTGGAGGAACAGCGCGCCCTCACCGCCTTCGCCGACCGGCGCCACGAAGCGATCCTCGCTGCCGTCGCGCTTTTCCACGCGAATGACCTCGGCGCCGAATTCGGCCAGCAATGTCGCGCAATACGGCCCCGCGATATATCGCCCGAAATCGAGGACGCGCACGCCTTCCAGAACTCCCCCCATCGACCTCATTCCCTCGCTATTTCCGGTCAGATTACAGGGAATGCCTGCCACGGCAAGTTGGCAGTGCACACTATTGCCGTGCCATCAAGATGTGATCGGCCAACCGTTTCGGCTGGCGGAAATTCTGCTCTAGTATGGAGCGGTCCGTCCCTCCAGCCAGAAGCGCACATCCATGCCGCAACAATTCGATCGATCCGCAGAAGATCTCGGCAACGCCATTCATTTCGAACACGTCAACATCCAGGTTCCGGACCAGCGCCTCGCCACGCTGTTCTACGTCACAGGCCTTGGGCTGACACGCGATCCCTATTTGATGGTGTCCGACACCAACATGTGGATCAATGCCGGCCGGAGCCAGTTTCATTTGCCGAGTGGCAAGGCGCAGGTGCTGCGCGGCCATACCGGGCTCGTCATCGAAGGCCGCGAGGCGCTGCTGGCGCGATTGGCCGCGGTCGCCAAGAAGCTCGAAGGCACGGCCTTCGCGTTCGCCGAGCACAACGACCATGTCGAAGCGACTTGCCCCTGGGGCAACCGCATGCGCGTCCATGAACCGGACGCGGCGCGCTTCGGGCGCGTCACGCTCGGCATCCCCTATGTGGTGTTCGATGTGCCGGCCGGATCAGCGCAAGCGATCTGCGCGTTCTATCCGGAGATCATGGGTATGCCGGCCTGCTTGCGAAACGGCGACGGCAAGGTTGCAGCGGTGAAGACCGGCCGCGACCAGCATCTGCTGTTCCGCGAGACCGATCGGCCGCAACCGGGCTATGACGGCCACCATGTGCAGATGTACATCACCGATTTCTCCGGCCCTTATCGCAAGCTGCTCGCGCGCGACCTGATCTCACGCGAGGACAATCAGTACCAGTACCGATTTCTGCGACATCGTCGATCTCGACAGCGGCAAACCTCTCTTCACGGTCGAGCATGAGGTGCGCAGCGCGACCCACCCGATGTTCATGCGTCCGATGGTCAATCGCAATCCGGCGGTCAACAACCGCAACTACGCGTTCGGCCACGACCAGGCCTCCTGGGCGATGGGGCCGGATCAGTACGAGGGATAGGGAGCAACCGGCCCCTCGATCAATGTGTCGTCGGTCATGCCGCACTCCCCCGCGGTTGCGCCGGCGAGCTGCTATCCGGGCGCGCAAAAAAGACGATACAGCGTATCGAGTACCGCGCGCGCTTCCCGGCTCGCGAGGCTGTAGTATATCGTCTGGCCCTCGCGCCTGGTTTTGACCAGGCTCAAGGCGCGCATCCTCCCGAGATGCTGGGATAGCGCTGCCGAGGACAGGCCGGCGATGTCGGCGAGCTCGCCGACCGACTTCTCGCCGTCCAGCATGTTGCAGAGAACCAGCAACCGCTTTGGGTTGCCCATGGCGGTGAGAAGGCGGGAGGCCTCCTCGGCCTTCCCCTCCAGTGCGAGCAATTCCTGATTTCGTGGCTTGCGTTTCATGAGTGGCAGTTATATTAGTATATTCGAATATACGAAGCAACGGAAATAACGGTATCCGGCGCCCGCGGAGGGCGCCCTCGATCCGGAGGTCAACATGGTCGCTACGCCCTTCACCCCGATTGCCTCCCTGCTCGGCGGGGCGCTGATCGGGCTGTCCGCCGTGCTCCTGATGTGGGCGACGGGACGGATCGCCGGCGTCAGCGGTATCGCGGCACGGCTGTTTCCGCCTTACGAGGACCGCGAATTCGCCGGCCGGCTCGCTTTCGTCGCGGGCCTCGTCGCCGTACCCGTGCTGATGCGGCTCCTCACCGGCAGTCTGCCGGCGCAGACCATCGCGGCGGGTACACCGGTCCTGATCGTCGCTGGACTGCTCACGGGCTTTGGCTCGGTATGGGGCAGCGGCTGCACGTCCGGCCACGGCGTCTGCGGCCTGTCGCGGCTCTCGGCGCGCTCGCTGGTCGCGACCATCACATTCATGGCGACCGGCATGGCCACCGTCTTCGTGATGCGGCACTGGAGTTGATGGCGATGGCAATTCTCATTCAATTTGCGCTCGGCCTGATCTTCGGTCTCGGGCTGATGGTCTCAGGCATGTCGGATCCGGCGAAGGTGCTGAACTTCCTGGACGTCGCCGGCATTCCGGCTGGGACGTGGGATGCAAGCCTTGCCTTCGTGATGGCCGGCGCGGTTGCCGTGACTTTCATCGGCTTCAGTCGGGTTCTCAAGCTCGCTCGTCCTTTTTTCGCCGAACGATTTTACCTTCCAACGCGAACCGACATCGATCCGAGGGTCATCGTCGGTCCCGCCATCTTCGGCATCGGCTGGGGAACTCGCGGGCTTCTGTCCGGGCCCGGCCCTGACCGCGCTCGGATTCGGCTCGGCATCCGCCTTCATCTTCGTCGGGGCGATGTGTGCCGGCATGGTGCTCGCGCGCTTTATCGCACACCTGCCGTCGCTTACGCAATTCGTCACACCGGCTGATCCGCTCGAAACCTGAGTAACCACAGAGAGTAAATCATGGACAAGAACTACCCCGAGATCACCCGGCAAATCTCCGCCAACATGCGCAAGTTGCGCAACGACATCCCCGATACGATGAAGGGATTTGCCGCGCTCGCCCAGGCCGCCACGCGGGACGGCGCACTCGACAAGAAAACCAAGGAGCTGATTGCGCTCGCGCTCGGCGTTGCCGCGCATTGCGACGGCTGCATCGGCTTCCATACCGAGGCTCTCGTCAAGCTCGGTGCCACGCGCGAGGAGGTCGAGGAGGTGCTCGGCATGGCCGTCTACATGGGCGGCGGGCCTTCGCTGATGTACGCTGCCGATGCGATCGCGGCTTACGAGCAGTTCGCGGCGCAGCCCGCATCGTGACTTCGCCGCACTGTCTGCGCGGCCGTTTTGCGCCCAAGGCCACCCGCGTCTACGGCTCAAGCACGTAAGAGCCAGGCGCGTCACCCAGAGGCGCGCCTTGTTGTTCCGCGCCTGTTTGCAAGGAGGCCGGAACAGGTTGACCGGAATGCGCGGCAAGAAATCGCGTCCACTCGGTCCACCACGAACCTTCATGAGACGGTGCACTCTGCATCCACTCGTCCGGGCCGAGATAGGGATCGTGGTCTTCTTGGTCAGCACCTGGTAGCTGTGCTCCGCTTCGCCAGGTGCCGCGACAATGCCGGCATTGTGTCCGCCATTGGTCAGGACGAAGGTGATGTCCGCATTGGCCAGGAAATTGATCTTGTACGTCGATTTCCAGGGCGCGACATGGTCACGCAGAGTGCCGACAACGAACATCGGCATGTGCAGATCGGAAAGGGCGACCGGCTTGCCATTGACCTGATAGCGCCCTTCGGCGAGATCATTGTCGAGGAACAGACGCCGCAAATAGTCGGAATGCATCTGATAGGGCATGCGCGTGGCATCGGCATTCCAGGACATCAGGTCGCTCGGCGGCGCTCGCTCGCCGACCAGGTAGTCTTGCACGACGCGCGACCAGAGCAGATCGTTGGACCGCAACATCTGAAAGGCCCCGGCCATCTGCTCCGTTCCGAGCAAGCCTTGTCGCCACATCATGTCTTCCAGGAAAGCGACCTGGCTTTCGTTGATAAACAGCGTGAGCTCGCCAGCTTCCGTGAAATCGGTTTGCGCCGCAAGGAACGTCACCGTCCTCAGACAGTCCGGGCGCTCGCGATCCAGCCTCGCCGCGGCAATCGACAAGAGCGTGCCGCCAAGGCAATAGCCCGCGGCATGAATGGCCTGTCCCGGGCGAATCGAGTTGATGGCGGTGATCGCCGCATCAACTCCGCGCTCCCGATAATCCTCGAGATTGAGATTGCGATACTCCGGCGTCGGATTTTTCCATGAAATCATGAAGACGGTGAAGCCGCTTTCAACCAGGAACCGCACGAGCGAATTGTGCGGCGACAGATCGAGAATGTAATACTTCATGATCCAGGCCGGCACGATCAGAACGGGTTCCGGCCGCACGGTCGGCTGTGGTCGGGGAATATTGAATGAGCTCGATCAGTTCGTTGCGATAAACGACTTTGCCCGGCGTGACGGCAACGTCCTTGCCAACGACGAAATTCTGATCACTTCCGCAGCTTTGCCACCGGCGAGCACGGCTTGCCAATCCTCGATCCAGTTGTGCAGGCCATAGACGAAATTGCCGCCGCCCGTCTCCATGATCTTGCGCAGAACTTCGGATTGCTGGTGGCAAATTCGTGGAGCGCCACCGTGTCCAGACACTTGCCGCAGCGCGAAATCGGCGATTGCGGCGTTCGAATGGGCCAATCCGTGAATACCGGTCGTCGTCGAATGCCACCATTGTTCGGTCAGCAGAAAGGCCTGGGCCATGAGATTGAAGGACGGCAGCTCCCAATCCGGGCCCGCGAAGCGGCGATCGTTCTCCGGCGGCTTGATCGCGGACCAAGGCTGGAACGTCGCATGCCTCGGCACCGTCGCATCGATAAACTGAATCGCATGCTGGATTGCCCGACCGGCAAGGCTGGCCTGCTTGCCGGGAGAAGCCAGCAGATGCAGCTGCCAGTCGGCAAAGGCCAGAGCCAGCGCTGCCGGCGAGACCCCACCGGTCATGCGCGCCAGTGACGCGTGGAAGGACCGATCGACGGCATCGACGGCGGCATCGGTGTCGGACGGCTCCGCTGGCGCCGTCCCTTCGCGAACCGGCGGCTGCATGGGGACCTGATCGGAATTCGACGCTGGAGGGCGGCCGGCAGATGCTGGAGAGGACATGGTGAACTCCTTTGGCCGGCACAGCCTACCGATGTCGCCCGGAACCGAATTGAGCTGCATCAACCCCGGGATTGAGCGGTCCCCAGGCTTCGCCCGGGCCGACGACCGACGGACCGTTTCAAGTCCGTCACGCTCTGGAATGCAAGGCCAGGACGAGACAGGAGCGTCAACGGTCCGTGACCGGGTCGCGCATTCAGATCAATGCCACACGTCGCATCTCCAGACCTCCGCCCTCGAGCTCGAAACGAGATCCGCTGCGCCCCCCGCCGCTTTGACGTGCGTCAAGTCTCTCGACGGCGACATGTGCTGCTTTCGGCCATCGAGATCGGAGCGGGAGGTGCGCATGTTCAAGGACCTGTTGGTGCATATTCCCACGGAGCGATCACCGCGACCGGCCATCGACGCTTCCATTTCCCTGGCGATGACCGCCGGCGCGCACCTGGATGCAATTGCGACAGGATATGCGTCGACGAGTGCGCCGTTCGTTGCGGAAGGCGGCGCGGCCATCGCATCGTTGCTGCAATTGGAGTGCGAACGCGCGCTGGAGCGCGCTGACGCAGCATTGCGTGTTTTCGAGGTCGAGGCGAACAACGCGAAGATCAACCCAGGAAAATACGCACTGGGCGGAGCTATCCCCGAGATCGTATCGAGAGTAGCTGCCGCGGCGCGGCTCTATGATCTGACGATCGTGTCCCAGGGGGATCCGGATGGCAAGACGTTCGACAATCAGCTCCCAAAGGAGCTCCTCCTGCAGGCGGGCGGGCCGTTGCTGTTCATTCCCTATACGTTCCGGGGCGCGTTCAAGGCATCCCGCATCGGCATCTGCTGGGATGGCAGTCGCCTCGCCGCTCGAGCCTTGCGAGACGCGATGCCATTCATCACCGAAGCAGCCGCGCTGACGACCATCACTCTCAACGCGTCCGACGTGCCGGCGGACGCATCGGCTGACCGGCTCGTGCAACATCTCGCGCGCAAAGGCCTGCCGGCAAAGACCATTTCGCTAGAGTCCGACCGTGGCAGCGTCCAGGCGAGCATCCTCTCGATCGCTGCAGATGAAAGCCTCGACCTCCTGATCATGGGCGGTTACGGCCATTCTCGACTTCAGGAAACGGTGTTCGGCGGCGTCACACGCGAGATGTTCCGTAGTATGACCATTCCCGTCCTGATGTCGCACTGATGGAGCACCACGTGATGACGCTTCTCCGAACGGAACGCGCCGTGGCAGCCGGCATTGTGGCCGCGGCGTTGCTTCTCTTCTCTGACCCGGTTGCAGCGTCGAGCGTCGGGCAAGGACGGCGTCTTGCGCAGATTTATTGTGCAAAGTGCCACGCGATCGACAAAGTCAGCCCCAGCCCACTCAAGATTGCTCCCCCGTTCAGGACGTTGCACGAAAGGTATCCGATCGACATGCTGCAGGAGGCCCTGGCCGAGGGCATCGTCACGGGGCATCCGACCATGCCTGAATTTCGCTTCGACTCCGATCAGGTCGGAGACTTCATCGCTTACCTGAAGACGTTTGAGAAATAGGAACTCGTGAGCAGACACTGGCGGCGTGTTGTGTCCCCCAACGATGACGACGGTCCGGATATCCGGATTACCTTCCCGTGGGCGGTGCACCGCAAAGGCTATGCCATCCGCCGGCACAGATGATGGTCACCGACGCTGCGGCGGGAGCGAACCGCCTCTGAATGAACATTCCGCGGCCCCGGCGCGACCAAAGGCTGATCCGGCTGGAACCTACCCCATGCGCTATTCGACTTTTGCCGCCGTCGCGAAGAGGAATTCCCTGCCCGGTCGCAAAATCCTGTGCGTCTGCACCGCCCTTGCCTTGATTGCAGCCGCCTCTCCGGCCGCCGCCAGCGAGTGGCGTTACGGTTGCAGAGGCGTGCTCCCAAGCGGAGACGCACCGGTCATCATCTTTAACCGCTCCTCGCTCGTCATGCTGCCGAAGGCCTGGGTCAAGGGATCGTTGCTTGCCTCTGTGAACGACGGGCTTCTGAGTTCAAGCTTCAGAGCGACCAACAACAATTCGGGGCTGGTTCCGAACATTGTGTTTACACGCGAAGACCATCCCGACGAGAAGCTCACGCTGACCGAGACGTCGTCAAGGACGATCTCGGATGTTCAAGGTCCGGCCGGCAGGCAACCGCGCTCCGAGCAAATAACCACGTACGCGAAGGTCTATCGATGGGTCAGCGACGGCATCTATGCGGGTCCATACGACATCAAAATGAACTGCATCAATTATGAGCTCTCGGCGCCGTTGCACCGATAGCCCGCTCTGCGAGCCGTCGTGCTCTGCCCCCGTTTGAAGCGGCCCTCCCTGAAGCGCGAATATGGGTCCAAGTGTGCCCCGCCACCGCTCAAGTGAGCCATTTCAACATCACGAGAACGAGGGTGACGGTGATCGTAGCGCGGAGCCTCGTTCCGGGGGATGCCTCCGTTATTTGACGCGCGACAAACCCCAGCTTGACCAGTTCGCCGTGGATTCGTGGAGCGCCCCAAAGCGGATTTTCGACGCTCATCCGCCCGATCAAGACGCGCAGCTCCGTCTCGATCTGCGGTCACCCTCCCCGTGGGCGCGACTTCCAACGCCAGTAGCAGCGAAATCCAACTCTGTGCCAACGAACGAGCGTCTCGGGCCGGATGATTGTGAGGACCTTCAGGATTGCTGGAAACCAGCGATACAGCTGGATAAAGAGCCAGCGATCATGGCTCGTGAGCCGAACGCGACCACGCGGCCTGCGCCTCAAGACAATCAACTGATGTCGAAGGACCGCGTTCTCGGCTTCAAGCCGTAACTTCGCCAGCTTAGGCGATTCCAACGCGGCATCACACTCGGATGAGGTTTTCGGTACACACAGCGATAAAAACATGCGATGCGAAAATGCGGCGACCTCGCCTCAACGGCCATCGCGCCCGGCGCACGCCCGAAAATGCGATTGCTCGATCCGGGCTATTGGCTTCAATTGGGTGGGCATGCTACCGTTGGTTGGATCGCCTGTGCGTTGAAAGGCGGCGTCAGCGTCCCGAAGAAGGATGTGCCAAGCAGAGCTGCCCGTGAGTTGTTTCTGGGAGGAGATCAAAGAGCTATGGCCGATGATCAGAACGTCCCCCTCGATCCGAACAGTCCCGATCTGCCGCCCGATCAGTTTCTCTACGGCCGCAAGGGTCCGTGGCCGCAGCCTTCTCCATCGCACCCGCTAAAGGAGGCAGCCGAAGTCCTCAACGTACCGCAGTTGGAATCATTGGTGTGGGATGCCACTGTCGGCAAGCGCTTGCTGATAGGTCAGGCCGCATTTCCGGCTCTTGCGGCCAGGGACGCGATGACTGATGCCCTGTTCAATATTCCGACCGACGACGAGTTCAACGATCTGATGTTGAACACGGCCTACACACGTTACATGAGACCGGGGACGGGCGCGGACAGCCGGCACCTTGATCGGGCCCCCAACGCGGCGAAGTTCTACCACTACGATTTCAGCGCGATGAAACTGGTCAAGCCGCTGGAAGGAATGTATTGCGCGCCCGTCGTATGCGTCATCGCGCAATATGACACCGGCGCTCCGTCGGCAACGCGCCGCTCGTTGTACATCAGATTTCGCGGTGAAACCGACGCCGAGGATGTGTTCGTTTTTCCGGAAAGCGGGAATGCCTGGAGCCTGGCAAAGGTCTACGTTTTGCAGGCCTGCGCCTATCACATGCTGTTCGTCGTACATCCGGCGCTGCATTTTCCGATGGATTCGGTCAATGCCATCACAAAGACCGCGGTGCCGCACACGCACCCGCTGTTCCAGCTTCTCTATCCACACACCAGCTATACGCTGGCGCTGGACAATGCGGTCCTTGAGGGGGCCAACTCGGTTGTCAATGAAAATGCGCAGGGAACGTGGTTCGATCCCCTCATGGGCAACGCCTACAACCTCAAGCTCCTGTTCGGAGCCGGGTACTCCGGGCTCCCGGACCCTTGGTTCAATGGTGCCTACCCGGCCTACGACTTCATGAAGCCGCAGATGGGATTTGATTCACCCTACGGCCAATGGCTTGAGGCGTACTTCGAGCCTTTTCAGTTTATCTGCCACGCTGTCGCCGAACAAATACTGTCTGCAGATAAGCAAGACACCTACGTCCGCCGGTGGGCGCGCTACAACTCGACTTACGTCCGAGGTTTTCCGGACGAGAACGAGATCTTTAAGGACGGCTGTCTGGCCCAGACCATGGCCATCTACATGTGGGACGTAACGGTGTCCCACGGCGGTGACCATTACAGTTTCGGGATGAACGTTCCGGCCAAATTCAAATTCCTGCGTATCCGAAATTATCCGCCGCCGGCGTCGTCCCCGCTGCCCGCCAACGGCCCCGCGTTGGTGGGGGACGTGGCTAATGGCGACGATTTGTACCGCGCCGAACTGGCGCAACGATTGTTCTTCGGGCCTCACGCCATGGCGCCTAACCTGAACGAAACATATTATCCCTTCACCAATCCGTTCCTCATGCTGGGGCAAAGGGTTTTCCACGACAAACTGACGGGAGTCAGCCAGCAGTTCAAGTATGGTCTGGATAAGCCCTTCATGCCATTGGACGAGTCTCAAGCGCCCGCGCCCCCAGATTCGCCGTATCCCGCGTACACCAAGTACGAGCTTACCATCCCGGCGAGCATCCAGTACTAAGTCGATTTAGTCCGGGGCTGTGACCCCATATGGAAATTCCGGGCTATCGAATTGAGGACTTGATTCTCCGCACCGCGCGCGCCGCGCTCTACCGCGGCCGCGGTAAGGACGACGCTGCGGTCGTCATCAAGACGCCGGCGCACGACGTTCCGACGGTGCGTGAGCTTGCGCGCTACCAGTGGGCGTATGACCAGGCGCTCGAAGCCGATCCGCGCGCTGTTGTGCGTCACGTCGGGCTGGTGCGCTTCGGTCCATCGGTCGCATTGATCATCGAGGATTTCGGCGGCATTCCGCTGCGCAGTCTGATCGTGCCTGGCGGCCTGCCGCTGGCCCGGCTGCTGGACCTGGCACACGCCATCGCGACGGCGGTGGGCCGCCTGCACCTTTCGGGCATCGTGCACAAGGACATCAAGCCCGCGAACATCATCGTGCGCGCGGACGGCGCCGATCCGCGGCTTACGGATCTCGAAATCTCCACCAATCTGCGCCGCGAAATCGTCGGCACCGTGGGCCTCGATTGGGTCGAAGGTACGCTCGCCTATATGTCCCCGGAACAGTGTGGACGGCTCGCCAGTCCCGTGGATAACCGCTCGGACCTGTACAGCCTCGGCGTTACGCTGTTCGAGCTCGCTACCGGTCGGCTTCCGTTCGAGCACCAGGCGCCGGCGGAGCTCGCCCATGCACAAGTCGCACGGTCGCCGCCGACACTGCGCGAGGTGCGGCCCGAACTGCCGCTCATCCTTTCCGACATTGTTGGCCGATTGCTGGCGAAGAATGCCGATGACCGCTACGCCAGCGCGCAGGGGCTGAGCCACGACCTCGCCCGTTGCATCGACGACCTGCATCGCACCGGCACGGTGGGAGCATTCGCAATCGGCCAGGCCGATGCCACGGCGACGTTGCGCGTGCCCGATCGGCTTTACGGCCGAGATGCCGATCGCGAGCGCGTACTCGCGGCATTCGCAGGCGCCCGCCAAGGGCGACGCACGCTCGTCACGGTGGCCGGCGTCAGCGGCATCGGCAAAACGGCGCTCGTCAACGACGTTCAACGCAGCATTACCCTGACGGAAGGACGACTGTGCTCCGGCAAGTTCGATCAATTCCGCACCGACCTGCCCTATCTCGGCATCTTGCAGGCGCTTGCCGGCCTGTTGCGCCAGGAGCTGGCCGAACCGGAAGCGAAGCTCGCATCTCGTCGCATCGCGTTGCAGAACGCTGTAGGAGTCCACGGCCGACTGCTGGCCGACGGGTTGCCCGCTCTACTGGCGATCATCGGACCTCAGCCCGAGGTCGAGTCCGTTCCGCCGCGGGACGCCGAGCGCCGATTGCATTTGCTGGTCGGGCGTTTCCTTTCCGTGTTTGCAGTCCCCGAGCGGCCTCTGGTCATGTTTTTCGACGACCTACAGTGGGCTGATCCGCCATCATTGCTGCTGCTCGAGGCCCTCGCGGCGGATCCCGCTCTCAGCCATCTCGTCCTGATCGCCGGCTACCGCAACAACGAAGTGGGCGTCGGCCACCCATTGCGCGAGACGCTCGACACGTTGCGCAAGGCGGCCGACGCGACCGTCGACGTCGTGCTCGGTCCATTGCAGTCCAAGGAACTGGAGCACCTGCTGGCGGACACGCTCCATGCCGACCTCTGCGACGTGCAACCATTGGCGGCGCATACCCACACGGTCTCAGGCGGAAATCCCTTCGTCGCGCGCGAGTTTCTGCGAGCGCTGCACGTCCGCGGTTTCTTCGAATACGAGGAACAAAGGAGAGCCTGGACCTGGCATCTCGAGCGGATGCGGGACTATGCACTCCCCGACAACGTGGCGGCGTTGATTTCCCATCGCCTGGAAGAGTTGTCGCCGCAGTGCCTGGATCTGCTCGACACCGCCGCCTGTGTCGGCAGCGAGTTTGATGTGCACACACTTGCCAGCGTCCACGAGATGTCACCGAGCGCCGCCGCGGTCGGGCTGGCGACGGCGGTGCGCAACGGCATCATCGTTCCGCTGGATACGCGTTACAAGGAATTCGAGTCGCTCGAGGGTTGGAATATCCCGCAGGGAGTGCTGGGCGAGCTTGAAACGGCGCGCTATCGCTTCCAGCACGACCAGGTCCGGCATACCGTACATGAACGGCTGGACCCGGCGCGGCGGGCGCAATGCCATCTGCGCATCGGCCGCCTGCTTCTGCGGAGTTTGCCGGCGGAGGAACTGGGACGCCGTGTCGTGGACGTGTTCTCGCATGTGACGTTCGGCCTGGATCTGGTGCAGGACCCCGACGAGCGCAGCCGGCTGGCGCGCGTGGGTCTTGCCGCCGGGCGAAGCGCACAGCGCGCGCTGGCCTTTGCGGGCGCGCGGCGTCTGTTGCTCGCCGCGCAGCAGCTGCTCGCGCCGTCGGCGTGGCGCGATGACTACGACACCGCGATGGGTATCCATATCGCGCTTGCTGAGTGTGACCATGCGCTGATGCTCGTGGACGAATTCGAGGCCGTCTCGGAGCTCGTCATCCGCAACGCAAGAAGCGTCATCGACGCTGCGCAAGCGCATCGGCTGCGAATTCGGTTGCGCAATGTCCAAGGCCGCTATGCCGAAGCGGTGGACATTGGTGTGGAGGTCGCTGGCTCGCTCGGGCTAACATTGCCACGCAAGCCGGGGGTGGCTCACGTCTTGTGGGGGGCGATGAAGACCCTTTGGGCACAGGGCCGACGCAATCCCGCCGAGTTCGAGAACCTTCCCGCAGCCACTGACCCGAAAATCCAGGCCGCCATGCTGCTGCTATCCCATACGGCGGCCGCGGCCTATTTCGGTGAGCCCAATCTGATGCCGCTGATCGCCATGACCTGCACGCGGCTGTCGTTCAGGTACGGGATCACACCGGAGTCGCCTTACATGTTTTCCGTGTGGGCGCTTGCGTTGTGCGGGGTGCTGGGGCGCATCGAGAATGGATACGGCTTCGGCAAGCTGGCGCTGTCCGTCGCTCGCCGCTACGGCGGCAACGAAGAGGCGCGCACGCGCTTCAGCGTAGACACATTCGTCAAGCATTGGAAAGAACCTTTGCCGGAGGCCGCACGCCTGCTTTACGCCGACTGGGCGTACAACCGCGACAGCGGCGACGAGGAATACGCGACCTATTGCGCGGGCGTCATGCTTTACACCCACTTTTTCGCCGGCGGCTCGCTTGACCAGCAGGAGAGGTTCGGCGATTTCGATCCGTTATATCGCCGATAGCGGGCAAAACCATGTAAAGTACTGCTTCCTGGCATGGGTTCAGTTGTTCGCGGCGCTGCGCGGGCCGGAACTGCCGGCGGAACTCGCCGGCGAGTGGTTTGACTACCCGCGCCAGTTGCCGGAATTCGAGCTGGCCATCAACAACGTGCAGATCGCGCAAAGCTCGCTGGCCGCCGGCATACTCGATCACCTCGCGGGCCGCTTCGACCGCGCCGAGCAACGATTTGCGCTAACAGCGAGTTGAGAGGCCAACATAGTCGCGCAGGTGCTGGTTCCCGCATTTGTGTTCTTCCGCGCCCTAAATATCCACCGTCGAATAGCCGCGGGAACTGCCGCAAAGGGCGAATTGAAGTTGGCGCGACGGCTGCAGGCTCGGCTCGAACGCTGGGCGGTGCATGCCCCGTTCAACCTAGATCATCGCGTGTCCCTGCTGCGCGCCGAGGACGCGGCATCTCGGGGCAAGTCGGCTGAGGCGGTCATGATCCTGCATCGCGCGTTCGAACAGGCCTCCGGCGGAGGCGTGCTTTACCAGGCACTGGCGCAGCAGAGCCTTGCGAGAATGCTCGATAGTCAGGGCGCGCGTGCCTCTTCGAACGCTGCTTCGCTGCGCGCAGCGGAGCTCTTTCGCAGCTGGGGCTCACCTTGGCTCGCCAGGCGCACTGAGGAAATGGCTGTATCGTCAAAACGCGTGTCCGATCCGGAAGGATCGACGACCGGACTGAACCTGCTCGAGGGCGCCGATCTGGAAAGCCTGCTCAATGCGGTCGCTGCGATATCGCGTGAAATCAATGAATCCGCACTGCTCGAACGCTTGATGCCGACGCTGATGCAGGTCGCCGGCGCCGACCGCGGCGTGCTGTTGTTGGCCGATTCAGACGGCAAATTGTGGGTCGAAGCCGAGGCGAGTTCTGAGCGGACTACCATTCGGCGAACGGCACTCGATGAATTTTCCGCAATCAGCCGGCGGGTCGTCGATCTGGCGTTCCGTTCTTCCGATCCGGCCGTCATTCCCAACGCGTCCGCCGCCGAAATACTTGGAGACGAAGCGCACGCTCGCGAGAGCGGTGTGGCTGCGATTCTAGCCGTATCGATCAACTTGCAGGGTCGCACGATCGGCATGTTGTACCTCGAGAACCACGTCGCGAGAGGCGCTTTCACGACCGGCCGAGTTCAGGTCACGCGCGCCCTCGGAGTGCAGACCGCGATCGCACTGCAGAATGCGCGTCTCTACGGACGCGTGCAGACGGCACTCAACGCTCAGACCGTGCTGACCGAGGCGAATCGACGCTTCGTACCCGCCGGATTTTTGGCGGGACTGGGATACGCAAGCATCGTCGACGTCAATCTGAACAAGGCGATCGAGCGAGAGATGAATGTGCTGTTCGTCGACTTGCGTCAGTTCAGCGCTTTGTCGGCGCAACTTGGTCCGCGCGGAACTATTGGAATGGTCAACCGCTACCTGGAGCATGTGCAGCCCGGCATCACCGCCTACGGAGGATTCGTCGGTCAGTACTCCGGCGACGGTATCCTCGCCTTGTTTCCGAATGAGCCCGACGATGCATTGCGCGGGACCATAGCTATGTGCCGCGGGTTGGACGTTTACAATCGCGACCGTAACGCCGAATTCCCGGCACTGCGTTTCGGCATGGGCTTGCACAGCGGTCCGGTGATTCTTGGCACGATCGGCGATCCAGATCATTTCCAATGTACTGTACTCGGAGACAGCGTGAATCTGGCCTCGCGCATGGAGGGTCTCACCAAGCATTTCGGGGCCACCCTGGTCCTTAGTGCTGCGACCCGCGAGCGCATCGCGGCGCCCGATCAATTCGCGATGCGATCGCTGGGGTCGGTGGCGGTAGAGGGCTGGACTGAGGGGATGGAAATCTTCGAGTGCGTGGCCTGCTATCCCGAAGCGCTGCAAAAGCAGATCATGAGGAACCATGATGTCTATCGCGATGGACTTGCTGCTTACCGGGCCGGACGGTGGGCGCGGGCACAGAATCTCTTCGAGCGCTGCGTCAACGTCTGCGAGCAAGACGTGGTCGCGCAAGGCTTCGTCCAGCGCTGCCGCGATCGCAGCCTGCATGACCGACCGTGGGACGGCATCGAGAGACCAGCGAAAGGTTGACCCCCGCCGGCTCTCGCCCTTCCGGAGTCCCAAAGCCGACCAACCTCCCCTGATCGAATCCGTTTTCGCGTCAGTCCCGTCTGCTGCGAGATGACGATATGGTCGAAGACTCCGTTGCGCCTGACTTCTTCGGAACCCTGGAGCCCGCGGCCTGGTTGGCCGTCGCCAACGTGGGGGCGCCACCTGCCGATACGACGACATCGCCGCAGCACGGTTACATGGTGCGCCGATGAGTGATTGCACCAGCCCGTCGCATGCTTCGGGCTGGCACAAAGAACTGACTCGGATTCGCACGATCTGACTCTGCGCCTTAAGATTTAGCGGAGTTTTCCCTGGATTTCGTGAACCAACCTGATCCCACAAGGGAAATGGGCTGCTTTTCCCATCCGCCGGTGGGAATTTCTGCGAGAGCGGCGCTTTGATCCAGGGACAGATCGCAATGCGGGGGCTTGAGGACAAAACCGCGCTTGACCATTTGGTGCGTGCCACCGGCGCAACGGTGCTGACCGCAACCACCGACCGTTGCGCCGGCCGCATCTCGGATCATCGCCAGTGCTACCGAACGCTACGCTGCAGAAGCCCGAAGTCATCGAGCGGCCCTTAGGGAGCCCAATTGTTCAAGCTCCTCGAAGCTCAGGACTTCCAAACACCCGTTCGATAGGGAGACAATACCACGCCTTCGGAAACGACCGAGCATTCGGCAAACACATTCCGGAGTGAGCCCCACGGCATCCGCCATGTGCACCAGTTTTAGTGGAAACGGCAAACCATGCTCGCTTGCGAGATTGCTCCGCGATATTCTGCGCGCCAATTGAAAGAGCAAGTGTGCGACGCGGACCTCGGCGCTGCCGCGGCCAACTACTGCTATCAGCTCATCCGCGCTTCTGGATTGGCGCGCGAGATCACGAAGCCACTCCGATTGCAGCGCGGGACTTCAGCGTTAATTGCTTTGCCAGAACTCTGACGTCGGACTTCTCCAACCTGCACTTCCGTCAAGGCTTCGACCGAGAAGGTGAAACGCTCATCGACGACGGAGGCCGCGGAAAAGATGTCACCCGGCAGCAGGAAATCTAAGATTTGCCTAGCTCCGTTTGCCAAATGCATGTAGCGGAAGGCCCATCCCGTGCGGAGAAAGAACACATTCTCCGAGACGTCACCGCAACCGACGATGCGCTCGCCCGGCCGAGCTACCACCGTTGGCAACAGCGAAACCTGGTAGGCCGGATTCACGCGCCTCCCTCAAGGGGGCGCCATCGTATCTCGTCGCCGCGTGCTACTGCCTCGGCCCTGGGCGCTATCACGACGAAACCGGTGGCGCGACTAAGTTGATGCAGCTTTCCCGAATTGGCGTCATGCAGCAGCTCAATCAAGGGAAGCCCGTGAGCATCGCCACACTGCACGGCGGGAAGATAGGTTGTCCGGCCCGGCCGTCCCCTCCAGTCGAAGTTTGCGATTGCAGCACGTTCATCTTCGCAACCGGGTTTTATCCCGGCACGAGCACTCAGGATCTGCTCGGTAATGATCTTGAACGTCGTGAACATCGCCCCCGGATTGCCTGGCAGACCGATGTAAGTGGCGTTCGCGATTTTTCCGAGCACGAGCGGCTTGCCCGGCTTGATGGCTACCTTGCGAACCCACAGTCTGCCGCCGCAAAGCTGGAATGCGTTCACCACGTGGTCTTCGTCACCAACCGATATCCCGCCAGCGCTGAGGATCACGTCGGCGCGCACCGCGGCCGTCTGGAACACGGCCCGCAGCTTCGACAGCTTGTCGACGCAGCATCCGAGATCGACGATCTCGATCCAGGGTTTTGCGAGCAGGCTGCGGAGAATGAAGCGGTTGGCGTCATAGATTTCTCCGGACTGGATGTCTTCACCGGGCTGGCGAAGCTCCGAGCCGGTCGTGAACATTGCAACGCGAAGCCTCCGGAACACGCGAACAGCGGGATAGCCGCAGGCCGCGGCGACACCCGCCTGCAGCGGCCCCATCGTCGTGCCGGCCTCGATCAGGATGTCACCCTGCCTGACGTCCTCGCCACGCCTTCTGATATTGTCGTCCGTTCGCGGCGCGCGGGAGAGAATGACGCGGTCGCCTTCGCGCCGAACATCTTCCTGGGCGATGACGGCATCGGCGCCGGCCGGGATCGGCGCGCCCGTAAGGATGCGAAAGGCGCAACCGTTCCGCAGCTCCGGATTTCCGATCGTGCGGCTGGCGGCAATGCTACCGATCACCTTCAATCGGGCTGGAAATTCGGCACAAAGGCTGGACGTGTCGAGCGCATAACCGTCCATCGCGCTATAGTCGAAACGCGGCAGCGGAGCATCCGCCTTGAGGGGCTGGGCCAAGATCCGGCCGGTCACACTGCACAGATCGATCAGCTCCGTCTCGGCGATAGGCTTCGCCTCCGTCAGGCCGATGGCGAGCGCCTGCTCCACTGAAATGAGATCATCTCTTGCCGGGGCCAGGCACGCGTCTTGTGATTGCAGCAACCCGGGCATTGTTCCTCTCTTCCGTTGTTCGGCGTTTCTCCTGTCTAACAGGACGCCGGCTCCCGACGTTGCGCTATCGCAACAGGAAAGGTTCTGTTCAGCCAGTCCGCAACTTCGGACGGATTGTCGGAAAACTCGACTGACATGCCACCGGCATAATTGCGCCACGCCTCCAGGTTTCGGATCGGGACCGCGATCACGACGGGAATACCGCGGTCAACAGCGATCGCGACCAGATCGAGCAACCCGCGGCCTTCGGCTTCCACCTTGCCGAACTTGTTCAGGATCAGAAGTTCAGGGTCGGCATCGAGCGAGCGCGCCACCTGCGCATTCACCTTGGCGAGCGCCGCCACGTCGAGGCGGCATCCGCGGGCGCCGGGGCCGCGGTCTTCGAACAGGTCTGTCCGCAGCCCCGTAGTGAGTTCTTCAAGCGCCACGTCGCAATGACCGGCCGCATCGGAGCACATCGGATGCTGCAGCACTCCGGCAGCGCGAAGCCCGCGTCCACGACACTGCTCCACGATGCCTTCAAACGTCGATTGTGGGTAGGCCTCGTCGGCGTACACGATCGCCACCAGGACCTGCTGAGGCCGCACGCTTGCGCTATGCGGCGGGACGGAATGCAGCGCATACATCTGGATTTACCTCTATTCGTCGCGCCCCGATCAGATCGAGGCAGTAGGGTACTGCGGGAAAGACCGCATTCAGGCAGACGTCGATCGCCGAGGGTCGTCCCGGCAGATTGACGATCAGGCACTTGCCGCGGGTTCCGGCGGTCTGCCGGGAGAGAATGGCGGTCGGCACCTGTTCGAGGCTGATCCGGCGCATCAATTCGCCAAAACCTTCCAGTTCGCGCGTGATGACCATCCGCGTTGCTTCCGGCGTCAGGTCACGCGGTGCCGGCCCGGTGCCACCGGTGGTCAGGATCAGGTCGCACCCCTCGCCATCCGCCATCTCGGTCAAGGCCTGCGCCACGCTTTCGGTGCCGTCCGGGACGACCCTGACAATCGCGACCCAATTCGAGCGCACCGCCCGGCCGAGGAAATCGTTGATGGACTTGCCACTGATATCATCATATTCGCCGCGGCTGGCGCGATCCGATATCGTCAGCACGCCAATTCGCGCCAGCAGATCGTCTGACATTTCAGCCCTCCTCGAGAATTTGCGGTTCCAGCATCGATAGCCCCGCGAATGCTTCCTCCGCATGGCGGCGGACCATGGTGATCGGTTCGGCGAGCCCGGCATAATCGGTTTCCCCGTCGAGGCTTTCGGCATCGTCGAGCGACGAAAGTTTCAGCCCGAGATCGCGCAGCAGCCCGTCGCCCAGGCCGTAGATCCAGCCGTGAACCGTAATGGACTGCTGGCGCTGCCAAGCGCCGCGCACAATCGGCGTGGCCGCGATCCGCCGTAGCTGCAGCTCGACGTTCAGCTCGCAGGCGCGGTCCATTCTGGCTGTATCGCTGGGAAGGCGGGCAAGATCGGGCGCGCAGCGCCGGCACATTTCCCGCACCGGCGCCAGCCAGTGATCGACCAGACCGCTGTCGCCCGGCGGCTCGAACGCCCTTCGGATGCCACCGCAGCCATAATGGCCGCACACGATGATGTGCTTCACCTGCAGCGTTTCGATCGCAAATTCCAGCACCGACAGCATGTTCATGTCGCCGGTGTGAACGACATTGCCGACATTGCGGTGCACGAACACCTCGCCGGGATCGAGACCGACAATGTCGTTGGCGGGAACGCGGCTGTCCGAACAGCCGAGCCAGAGATAGCGCGGCGCCTGCTGCTCGGCGAGACGGCGAAAGTAATCGGGATCGCTGCGGGTCTTGCCCGTCGCCCAGGCTACATTGCGGTCGAACAGCTCGTCGATCATCTGATGTCACGATCCGGAGCCGGTGACGCCAAGGATGCCAGCGTACGGACTCACGAGCAGCCTCCTCCGCCACCGCAGGTGCAGCCGGCATGGGCGGGCGGTTCGGGCGCCTCGTCCTTCTTCAGCGACCAGTCGACCATGTAGACAAGGCATCCCGTCCCGGGATCGTCGGCGCGTTCGACCATGTTCATCAGGCCCAGCCAATCCTCGCTGCCGGCAAGATTGGCAAAGCGCCGAACAGCGCCGGAGGCATATTCGCCGACGGTTTCTTCATATCGCTTGGTCGCATCGCCGACGCGGGCGAGCAGCACGATGTCGTTGCAGGCGAGCAGCGCCTCGCTGGCGGCAGCGTCCTCGCTGAAACTGCGGATGATGTCGCCGAGTTGCATCGGCAGCTCCTATTGCAAGAGCGGCGACGACGCCGCGGCGAGTGTGACACCGGATATCTCGGCGCGGCCGGCCAACACCGAGACATACTGCGCCAAGGCGCGGTGCTGGACGCTGGTCGTGAGATAGTCCGCAATGCGGTCACGCGCGAGTTCGAACGGCAGCACCTGCCCGGGCGCGTGCTGATCGAGACGGATGACGTGAAAGCCGTAGCGGGTCTCGGCGATGACGAATTGGCCCGGACGCATCCGCTGCAGCGCGGCCTCGAACTCGGCGACCGTCTGGCCTCGCGTCAACTGACCGAGCCGGCCCCCCTCCTGCGCAGAGGTCTTGCAGGCCGAATGGCTGCGGGCGAATTCCGCAAACAGCGCTGGACTGGACCTGACCGCCGCCAGAATGTTCTCGGCCGTCAGGCGGGCCTCGGTGCGCGCGACGACATCATCGGGACGCGAGGCGATCAGGATATGCGCCGCCTCGTACAGGTCGCCCGAACGGAAGCGCTGGTGGTTCTGCGCGTAGAACCGGAGGCAGGCCGCTTCGTCCGGCTCGGGGGTAGCGACCTCGCTCTCGATCAACGCCCGCATCGCCGCTTCCTCGTCGGTTTCGGAGCGTCCCTCGGCATCGCGAAGCGGCTCCGCCTCGATCCCGAGCCGCACCGCTTCCTGCAGCAGCAATTCGCGCACTACTAGCGCCCGCGCTGCTGCCTCCCATGCCAGGATCGGCTTTTCCGCCGGATGGTTCTGCACCTCGCGGGCAATCACCTCGCGCGGAATGACCTTGCCGTTGACGCTGATGGTTTTGGGCTTCGGCAGCAGCGTATTCGTCAGCGAGCAATCCATGACCTACTCCGCCGGTTGAATGGGCCGCAGCGAACCGTCGCGGCTGCGCACCACCTGATAACCGCGGCGGCCGAGGTACCAGACCGGCGCGCTCCAGACGTGGACCAGCCGGGTGAACGGGAACAACAGGAACAGAGTCATGCCGAGCACGAGGTGCGCCTTGAAGATCGGATGCACGTCCAGGACATTGGCGGCGACGGCGGGCTGCAGCGTCACGATGCCCTGTGCCCATGCCATGAACTTCACCATTTCGTGGCCGTCGAGATGACCCATCGAGACCGGGATGGTGGCCAAACCCAGCAGCAATTGCGCGAACAGCAGCAACAGGATCGCGGTATCGCCGAACGAGGAGTTGGCGCGGATGCGCGGATCGAACAGCCGCCGGTGCGTCAATAGCGAGATCCCGACCAGGCACATCAAACCGGCCACGCCGCCCGCGACGATCGCCAGCATCTGCTTGAAGCCGTGCGAGACGCCAAGCATGTCGAACACCCAGATCGGCGTCAGCAGGCCGACGAAATGGCCGACGAAGATCACGAGGATTCCGACGTGGAACAGATTCGAGCCCCAGATCAATTGCCGCCGCCGCAACAGCTGGCTCGATCCGGTGCGCCAGGTGTATTGCTCGCGGTCGAACCGGACCAAGCTACCAAACAGGAACACCGTCAGGCAGAGATAGGGATACCAGCCGAACACGATTGAATTGAGCGTTTGCATCGTTTCGCTCCTCACTGCAGGGGTGGCGCGGCGCGCCGGGCGTGGCGAAGTTTGGCGATCAGGTTTTCATGGCCGCAGGCGCCCTCGCCCTGCGCCCCCGGGCCGAACCGCACCTCTTCCTCTTCCCAGGCGGCGTCAAGCGCGACGAGATCCATCGGATCGCTGTCCGGCGCCTTCAGCAGTTCGTCGACGATCTCGCGCCGGGGCGCTTCGGCCGAAATCGTGACCAGCGCATCGAACGCGGCCTTGTAGGCCGATTGCCTCCGGCCGAGCCGTTCGGCCAGCGCCGCAAAGATATGCGCGGTCTGCCCGAGCAAGTCGCTCGCTTCCGCAAGCGGGCGGGTCGACAGGAATTCCAGGAACAGCGGGACGTAGTCTGGCAATTCGTTGGCGTCGATGAAGAGCCCGGCATTCTCATACATGGCCTTCAGGTCGACCATGGCCTGGCCGCGGTCACGGCTTTCGCCATGGACGTGCTCGAACAGGTGCAGCGCCAGCGTCTTGCTGCGGTCGAATAGTAGCCCATAGCGCTCCTGGAGATCGTAGAGTTCGCCAACCGCGATTTCCTCGATCAACAGGTCGAGCGGCTGGCGACAGGCGGCAGGCACCACCCTTTCTGCATCAAGGATGGCGGGGAAATCCGGCGCCGCGTCGATCAGTCCCTGGGTCGGATAGCCGAGCAGAGCCGACAGGACCTTGAAAGTCTTCATCACGCGATCTCCATCGGGTTCTTGGCCTTGCGCGGCGAGCCGAACAAATTGGTTTCGCTTTCGCCGCCGGAGCAGCCATTGCCGAAGGTGAAGCCGCAGGAGCCCCGCATGTCGTAGGCGTCCGCGCCGAGTTCGCGGTGCGCGGTCGGAATCACGAACCGGTCCTCGTAGTTGGCGATCGCCATGATCTGGTACATCTCGTCGATCTGCTCGGGCCTGAGCCCGACCCGCCGGGCGATAACTTCGTCGACGACACCGTCGATAGTCTTGGTCCGCATGTAGGCACGCATCGCCAGCATCCGTTCAAGCGCCAGCGTCACCGGTTTCTCGTCACCGGCGGTGAGCAGGTTGGCGAGATACTTCATGGGGATCCGCAGCGATTTTACGTCAGGCATCTCGCCGTCGAGCCCGATCTTGCCGGCGGAGGCCGCCGAGGTGATCGGCGACAGCGGCGGCACGTACCAGACCATCGGCAGCGTGCGGTATTCCGGATGCAGCGGGAACGCCACCTTCCATTCCATCGCCATCTTCCAGATCGGCGAGGCCTTGGCAGATTCGAGCCAGGCATGCGGAATGCCCTGCCGCTCCGCCTCGGCGATGATCTTGGGATCGTTAGGATCGAGGAATACGTCGAGCTGCGCCTGGTAGAGGTCGCGCTCGTCGGGCTTGCTCGCGGCCTCCGCAATCCGGTCGGCGTCGTAGAGCACCACGCCGAGATAGCGGATGCGCCCGACGCAGGTCTCCGAGCACACGGTCGGCTGGCCGGCCTCGATACGCGGATAGCAGAAGATGCACTTTTCGGATTTGCCAGACGACCAGTTGTAATAGATCTTCTTGTAGGGGCAGCCGGACACGCACATGCGCCAGCCGCGGCACTTGTCCTGGTCGATCAGGACGATGCCGTCCTCCTCGCGCTTGTAGATCGCGCCCGATGGGCACGCCGCGACGCAGGCCGGGTTGAGGCAGTGCTCGCACAGCCGCGGCAGGTACATCATGAAGGTGTTTTCGAACTGCCCGTAGATGTCCTTCTGGACACCCTCGAAGTTCGCGTCCATCGACCGCTTGGCGAATTCGCCGCCGAGAATCTCTTCCCAGTTCGGACCCCATTCGATCTTCTCAATCCGTTCGCCCGACACCAGCGAACGCGGCCGCGCGGTCGGCATCGCCGGCATTTCCTTGGACTGCTGCAGATGCTGGTAGTCGAACGTGAACGGCTCGTAATAGTCATCGATTTCAGGCAGGTCGGGGTTGGCAAAAATGTTTGCCAGCACCCGCCACTTGCCGCCGATACGGGGCTCGATCTTGCCGTTGCGCTTGCGCTTCCAGCCACCCTTCCAGCGCGCCTGGTTTTCCCAGTCCTTGGGGTAACCGATGCCGGGCTTGGTTTCGACGTTGTTGAACCACGCATATTCCATGCCTTCGCGGCTGGTCCACACGTTCTTGCAGGTAACGCTGCAGGTGTGACACCCGATGCACTTATCGAGGTTCAACACCATCGCGATTTGAGCGCGGATCTTCATTCTGCGGCCTCCAAACGGGGGGTATCAGGCTGATCGGCAGTGGGCGTGTCGAGCCAGTCGACTTTCACCATCTTGCGGACAATGACGAACTCGTCGCGGTTGGAGCCAACCGTGCCGTAATAATTGAAGCCGTAGGATTGCTGGACGTAGCCGCCGATCATGTGTGTCGGCTTGGTCACGACCCGGGTCACCGAATTGTGGATGCCGCCGCGCTGCCCGGTCTGCTCGGAGCCGGGCACGTTCACGATCTTTTCCTGGGCATGGTACATCATGCACATGCCCTGCTTGACGCGCTGCGAGACCACCGCACGCGCTGTCAGCGCGCCGTTGGTGTTGAAGGCCTCGATCCAATCGTTGTCGACGATTCCAGCGGCCTTTGCGTCGATCTCGCTGATCCAGACGATCGGCCCGCCGCGCGACAGCGTCAGCATCAGCAGATTGTCTGTATAGGTCGAGTGGATGCCCCACTTCTGGTGCGGGGTGATGAAGTTCAGCACCACGGACGCGTTGCCGTTCGGCTTACGGTCGATCACCGGCTTGACCGTCTTGGTGTCGATCGGCGGCCGGTAGACGCAGAACCCTTCGCCGAAGGCGCGCATCCACAGATGATCCTGGTAGAGCTGTTGGCGGCCGGTCAGCGTCCGCCACGGGATCAGTTCGTGGACATTCGTATAGCCGGCGTTGTAGCAGACCTTCTCCGATTCCAGACCTGACCAGATCGGCGAGGAGATGATCTTGCGCGGCTGCGCGACCACGTCGCGGTAGCGGATCTTTTCGTCCTCCTTCGGGATCGCCAGATGGGTGTGCTCCCGCCCAGTGAATGTCTCGAGCGAGGCCCAGGCCTTGACTGCAACCTCGCCATTGGTTTCCGGCGCAAGGCTCAGGATGACCTCGCAGGCGTCGATCGCGCTGTCGATGCGTGCAAGCCCCTTGCTCGTCCCCTCCTCGGTTACGACGCCGTTGAGCTTTTTGAGCAGGTCAACCTCATGGTCGGTATTCCAGCTCATGCCCTTGCCGCCATTGCCGAGCTTGTTCATCAACGGCCCGAGCGAAGTGAAGCGCTTGTAGAGATTTGGGTAGTCGCGCTCGACCACGGTCACAGCCGGCATGGTCTTGCCGGGCATCGGATCGATCTGGCCCTTCTTCCAGTCCTTGACGTCGAACGGCTGCGCGATCTCGCCAGCCGTATCGTGCATGATCGGCGTCAGCACAACGTCCTTCTCGACGCCGAGAACTTCCGGCGCCACGCGCGAGAAGGCCTCCGCGATACCCTTGTAGATGTCCCAGTCGCTGCGCGATTCCCAGACCGGATCGATCGCCGCCGACAGCGGGTGAATGAAGGGATGCATGTCGGACGTGTTGAGGTCGTTCTTCTCGTACCAGGTCGCCGTCGGCAACACGATGTCAGAATACATGCAGGTGGTGGACATCCGGAAATCGAGCGTGACCAGCAGGTCCAGCTTTCCTTCCGGCGCCTCCTCATGCCACTTCACATCGACCGGCTTCTTCAGGCCGTGTTCGCCAAGGTCTTTGCCCATCACGCCGTGTTTGGCGCCGAGCAGATGCTTGAGGAAGTATTCGTGGCCCTTGCCCGATGCGCCCAAGAGGTTCGAGCGCCACACGAACAGGTTACGCGGCCAATTCGTGGGATTATCGGGATCTTCGCACGACAATTGCAGATCGCCCGACTTCAGTGACTTGGCGACGTAATCCTTCGCCTCCATCCCTGCCGCCGCGGCTCGCTTGGAAACTTCCAGCGGATTGGCCTGGAGTTGCGGCGCCGACGGCAGCCAGCCCATCCGCTCGGCGCGCACGTTGTAGTCGATCAGCGCGCCGTCCCAGGGACCTGCAGGCGCAGTCGGCGACAGGATCTCGCTGACGTCGAGCGTCTCGTAGCGCCACTGGTCGGTGTGGGCGTAGAACGCCGATGTCGAGTTCATCTGCCGGGGTGGACGGCTCCAGTCGAGGCCGAACGCCAACGGCGTCCAGCCCGACTGCGGCCGCAGCTTTTCCTGGCCGACATAATGCGACCAACCGCCGCCAGACTGGCCGACACAGCCGCACATCACCAGCATGTTGATGATGCCGCGGTAGTTCATGTCCATGTGGTACCAGTGGTTCAGGCCGGCGCCGACGATGACCATGGAGCGGCCGCCGGTCTTCTCGGCGTTGAGCGCGAACTCGCGGGCCACCGTGATGATCTGGTCGCGCGGCACGCCGCTGATCTTTTCCGCCCAGGCCGGCGTATACGGCTCCAGATCGTCGTAGGCCTTGCCGATGTTCTCGCCGCCGAACCCGCGCTCGACGCCGTAGTTGGCGAGGAACAGATCGAACACCGAGGCCACCACCGTTTCACCGTCCACGAGCTGCAGCGTCTTGGTCGGCACATTCCGCTTGAGCACGTCGGGATGATCGGTGCCTGCGAAGTGGTCGTGCTCGCGGTTGCCGAAATAAGGGAAGCCGACCGACGAGGTGCCGTCCTTGATGTCGCTCAGCGACAGGCGGAGCCTGGTCTCCTCGTTGCCGGACGCCTTCTCCTCCAGGCTCCACTTGCCCTTCTCGCCCCAGCGGAAGCCGACCGAGCCCTTTGGCACGACGATCTCACCGGAGGTCTCGTCATAGGCGACCGTCTTCCATTCCGGATTGTTGGCCTCCTCCAGTCCCTTCACGAAGTCCGATGCGCGCAGGAACCGTTCGGGCACGTAGCTGTCGCCCTGCTTCACCAGCCGCACCAACATCGGCATGTCCGTGTACTGGCGCACATAGTCGTTGAAATACTTGGCCTGACGGTCGACGTGGAATTCCTTCAGGATGACGTGGCCCATCGCCATCGCGAGCGCGGCGTCGGTCCCCTGCTTCGGCGACACCCAGAGATCGGCGAATTTCGAGGCCTCCGAATAGTCCGGGCAGATCACCACGCTCTTGGCGCCCTTGTAGCGGACCTCGGTATAGAAGTGCGCATCCGGCGTACGGGTCTGCGGGACGTTCGAGCCCCAAAGGATCAGAAAGCCGGAATTGTACCAGTCGGCGCTTTCCGGAACGTCGGTCTGCTCGCCCCAGGTCTGCGGCGAGGCCGGCGGCAGGTCGCAATACCAGTCGTAGAACGACATGCAGACGCCGCCGAGCAGCGACAGATAGCGCGCACCTGCCGCGTAGCTCACCATCGACATCGCCGGGATCGGCGAGAAGCCGAACACGCGATCCGGGCCGTAGGTCTTCGCAGTATAGGCGTTCGCGGCGGCGATGATCTCATTGACCTCGTCCCAGCTCGCGCGAACGAAGCCGCCGAGCCCACGCTTCTCCACATAGGAGGCGCGCTTCTTGGGATCCTCGACGATCGACTTCCATGCCGCCACCGGCGTCATCAGCACGCGCGCTTCGCGCCACAGTTTCAGCAGGCGCGAGCGCACCAGCGGATATTTCACCCGGTTGCCCGAATAGAGATACCAGCTGTAGCTCGCGCCGCGCGCGCAACCGCGCGGCTCGTGATTGGGAAGGTCCGGCCGCGTGCGCGGATAATCGGTCTGCTGCGTTTCCCAGGTGACGATGCCGCCCTTGACGTAGACCTTCCACGAGCAGGAGCCCGTGCAGTTCACGCCATGGGTCGAGCGCACGATCTTGTCGTGCTGCCAGCGCTTTCGATAGCCGTCCTCCCAGGAACGGTCTTCGGTGGTCATCACGCCGTGCCCGCCGGCGAATTCGCCTTGGGACGCGTGAAGAACGACAGCCTGTCGAGAAAATGGCTCATCGTTCGCTTCCTTATTCGGCAGGCTTGTGCGGCGGGCGAGGACGCGGGGGCTACGCTCGACGTCGTGGAGCAGTGCCGCCCTTGCGGGTGTAGACGGCCCAGGTGATGACGACGCAGATCACGTAGAAGATGAAGAAGCCCCACAGCGCGCCCTGGACGCCGCCGGTGAGATCGATCGAGGTGCCGTAGGATTTCGGGATGAAGAAGGCGCCGAAGGCTGCGATCGCCGAGGTGAAGCCGGTGATGGCGGCCGATTCCTTTTCGGCCTGGCGCTGGCGGGTCGAGGCGTCAGCGGTCGGCATCAGGCGGTCCATTTCCTTGCGCATGATGTTCGGGATCATCTGGAAGGTCGATGCGTTGCCGACGCCCGTTGCAAAGAACAGGACGAGGAACATCGCGAAGAAGCCCCAGAACGCGCCCGGCTGATCCTTGATGCCGAGGAAGTAGAGAACGCCGAGCACGCCGACCATCATCAGGACGAACACCCAGAGCGTGACGCGCGCCGCCGCCCCATTTGTCGGCGATCCAGCCGGTCGCCGAGCGCGACAGCGCGCCGACCAGCGGGCCGAGGAAGACGAATTGCAGCGCGTCGACGCTCGGGAACTGGGTCTTGGCCAGCAGCGGGAAGCCCGCGGAGTAGCCGATGAAGGAGCCGAAGGTGCCGGTGTAGAGCCAGCACATGATCCAGTTGTGCTTGCGCTGGAAGATCACCGCCTGATCGGCGAACGAGGCCCTGGCCGACGCGATGTCGTTCATGCCGAACCATGCGGCGAACGCGCTGGCTGCGATGAACGGCACCCAGATGAAGCCGGCATTCTGCAGCCACAGCGGCGACGTCTGCGTTCCGCTGGTAATCGCTGCCGGGTCGCCGCCGAACCAGCCGAACACGCCGACCGTGATGACGATCGGCACCACGAACTGCACGACGCTGACGCCGAGATTGCCGAGGCCGGCATTGAGCGCGAGCGCGTTGCCCTTCTCCGCCCTCGGGAAGAAGAAGGAGATGTTGGCCATCGAGGAGGCGAAATTGCCGCCGCCGAAGCCGCACAGCAGCGCCAGCGCCAGGAACACCGGATAAGGCGTCGTCGGAGTCTGCACGGCATAGCCGATGCCGACCGCCGGGAATCATCAGCGACCAGGTCGCGAGCGTGGTCCACAGACGGCCGCCGAAGATCGGCACCATGAAGGAGTAGAAGATGCGCAGCACCGCGCCCGGAGATGCCGGGCAGCGCCGCCAGCCAGAACAACTGGTCGGTGGTGAACTTGAAGCCGACCGCGGGCAGCTTCGCGACCACCACCGACCAGACCTGCCAGATCGCGAAGGACAGCAGCAGCGCCGGGATCGAGATCCAGAGATTGCGCCGCGCGATCGCGCCGCCCGGTCGTTTCCCAGAACGTCTTGTCCTCCGGACGCCAGTCCGTCAGCACGGCGCCGGACAGCGCGCCGACATGCTCCGGCTTGTGGATCTCCTGCATTTCGGGAAGTTCGGGCAGCTTCTTCAGCGCTTCGCCGACGACGCCGCGCTCCATCTGCCGGATCGCGAAATGCATCCAGACCAGCGAGCCCGAGCACCAGCAGGAACAGCAGCATGAAGCAGCTGGTCCACAGGCCGGTCAGGTCAGTCGAGCGCGCCGAACGCGATCGGCAGCACGAAGCCGCCGAGACCGCCGATCATGCCGACAAGTCCGCCGACCGCGCCGACGTTGTTGGGATAGTAGACCGGGATGTGCTTGTAGACGGCGGCCTTGCCCAGCGCCATGAAGAAGCCGAGCACGAACACCGTCACCGTGAACGGCACGAGGCCCATTTCCAGGTGGAAGCCGACGGTGCCGTTGATCGTCTGCACGAGATAATCGGTCGGCGGATAGGACAGGACGAAGGTCGCCAGCGACCGCGACCAGGAAGGTCCAGTACATCACGCGCCGCGCGCCGTAGCGATCGGAGAGATGGCCGCCATAGGCGCGGAACACGCTGGCCGGCAGCGAGAACATCGCCGCCATCATGCCGGCGGTCTTGATGTCGACGCCGTAGACCTTGATCAGATATTGCGGCAGCCACAGCGACAGCGCGACGAAGGCGCCGAACACGAAGAAATAGTAGAGCGCGAAACGCCAGACCTGGATGTTCTTCAGCGGCTCGAGCTCGAGCCACGCGCTTTTCGGCTTCTCGTCCTTGCTCGCGCCGCGCGCGGACGACCGGGTCTTCCTCGGTGAACAACCAGAACACGATGCCCATCAAGCCGATGGCCACCGCCCAGACCTGCGGCGACCGTCTGCCAGCCATAGGCGACCAGCACGAACGGCGCGACGAATTTGGTGACGGCCGCGCCGACATTGCCGGCGCCGAAGATGCCGAGCGCGGTGCCCTGCTTGCCCGCCGCATAGAAGCGCGAAACATAGGCGATGCCGACGGCGAAAGAGCCGCCGGCGATGCCGACGAAGAGCGCCGCGACCAGGAACTGCGGATAGGTGTGTGCCCAGGTCAGCAGATAGGTGGCGATCGCTGCCGCCAGCATGACGACTGTGTAGACGCCGGCGCCCGCCATATTGGTCGGTCCAGATGCCGAGCACCAGGCGGATCAGCGATCCGCTAAGGATCGGCGTGCCGACCAGCAGGCCGAACTGGGTGTCGTTGAGGCCGAGCTCCTGCTTGATCCGGATGCCGATGATCGAAAAGATCGTCCAGACCGCAAAGCAGATCGTGAAGGCGATGGTTGAAAGCCAGAGCGCCCGGCCTTGGTGGACGGTGCGTGAAGCTGGTGATGCCATAAGTAGCCCCCGGGAAAACGTTCGAGGACATAAATGGCCAAAACCGGAGCGAGGAGAGTTGTGCTGGGACAAAGTCGCAGCAGCATTTTCGTGGGATGCGACGGGTGCAGCGCTTTAACCAACCTAGGCAAATTATGTGTCCCCCGCAGTTTTCCAGGATGCGGAACAAGCGCTCGCCGACCTGCTAGGCACCGCCCTCCTACAGCAATTTCCGGCTGGCGTGGTTTCCGGTCCATGAAGGGCATCATGCTGATCTTCTTCATGTCCTCATCGATGGACTGGTCGAAGCCTTCACCAAGCAAGGTGAAGAAGAATGGGGGATCTCGCTAGCCAACCCCGTTACGACTTTTATCCTCGCGGCGCGGTCGTCGCATTCGGCGAGATACGCTCGCCGGGCACGATCCGAAACATCCGGGCAAACCCGCGCGTCGAGGTCAACTTCGTCGATGTGTTTGTACGCAAGGGCTATCGTTTCGCGGGCACGGCCACAGTCGTGGAACGTGGCGAGGAGAGGTTCGACGTCCTGCTTCCGGCTCTGCGCAGTGCATTCGCGCACCGTATCAGGGCGATTGTGACGATCGCGGTGACCAGGGCGTTGCCCCTGACTTCGCCCGCCTACGACGACGGAAGCATGGAGCCGGAGCTTCGACGAACCTGGACGGCCCGCTTTCGTGTGCTCCAGCCCGGCGGACGGTTCGAGGAATGAATTGACCAACGGCAGCTCCCATCAGGCTCTGAAAAATTGATCCGTCCGGCGGCGGCAGCAATGCCTGCTGCTCCTGCCAATCCTCTCAACCAACACCGGTCTGGGTCCGCGGTCAGGGCTGGTGAGCCAGCTCACAATGGAGCTCCCGTCGAGGTGGTATCGTTGAATGGGGTGGCTATTGTAGCGGAGGAAGAGATGCCCAAAAAAGCCAACCGATCAAAAAAAATTAGCGGGGTCGTCGAGCGCACACGCCCGGAGAGCAAACCCCTCGGCGCCGACGAGCAGTTTTCCGCAGACTATACGGTCACCAGCACGACCGATGGCGGCGGACGCGTCCTCACGGACGTCGAGGTGATCCTCGTGTTCTGGGGCAGCTTCTGGACCGCAACGCCCGCTCCGTCACCTTCCAGCGACGAGTACAAACAAGCGATCATAGGCATTCTCACCGGCCCGTACATGGGGGGCCTGCGCCAGTATCGCGGCGCCGCGCAGGGCACCCTGATCTTCACTGATCTCAACGACAGCACCAGCCCGGCGGATCAGTACACGGACGACGACGTGAAGGCGATGCTCAAGGATCGGCTCGACAACACGAGCATGCCGCCTCCGACATCCGGCCACAACCGGTTCTACGCCGTGATCGTGCCGCCAGGCATCAACAACAAGCTCACGACGACGCAGAACTTCGTGGGCCAGCACCAGAGCTTCACCTACAAGGGCGTCACGGGTTACTACGCCTGGGTGGACAACACCGGCTCGCTGACGGGACACAACTGCGTCACGAAGGTCTTTTCCCACGAACTGATCGAGGCATGCACCAACCCTGACGTCGATACCTTGAACAACAGCATCCTCGTCAACGGCACCAATCCCGACGGATCGACGGTCACGAACGACGAGATCGGCGACACCTGCAACAACCAGTTCGCCACGGTTGATGTCAATGGCGTCAGTTGCTCGGTACAAGCCTACTGGAGCAAGGCGGACAATGCCTGCATCCTTCCGACCGGGACGCTGACCTTCCTGGTCGACAAGGACACCTTCGGCAAGGATGAAGTGCAGGATGTGATCAACACCAGCGGCGGGACGTTCGAGCAGGCGTTCTGGCTCGTCGTTGACGGATTTAGCAAGAACACGTTCAGCTCTCTCAACGTCACAGTCCCGGCGCCCTTTGGAGCGTTTGCCAACCTCGGCGGGGTTTCGATCGCTCAAAACCCGAACATCGACTTCGAGAACGGTGCAGATCCCGACGCGCAGCAGAGAATTCGAATTCCGTTCGATATCACGTTCACGAGTGCGGCGCTCGCGAACTTCCCGGCGTCCGGTAGCCAGACCTTTGAACTCGATGCCGTCCTTGCGACCGATAGCAACCCGGTGCCGGGCGGTACCGCTTCGACGCTGTTTGAACTGGTGGCGGGCGCGGACCCCTACTTCACCAATGTCGATCCGACCCAGAACAATGTCTTCTATCTCAGTCAGGATCTCAGGGTGTTCACCGCGACGCCCGGCCTGTCTCAGCATCCGGTTCCCGGTGCTCCGGCGTTTGCAACTGACAGCGTCAACGGTGCATTCACCTACATCCAGGACCTGCTCTCGTTCCTGAACAACAATTTCAGCGACCCGGCAGGGGCCGACCCCTTCAACTCGATCCTCCCGAGCCAGGGGGGAGCGCTGCAGGCCGATTCCTCCGTTACGCCATTCACGCTCCAGCTCGGTTCGGGCTTCCCGCCGACGTTCAATATCTTCAACAATTACAACTTCGCGGTGGCGAGAGTCCGGATGCGCGGGACTGCGGGACCGGCGGGCGAGGCCAACAATGCCCGGGTGTTCTTCAGGCTGTTCGTGACGCAGAGCCCCGATACGGACTATCAGACGGGCACGACCTACCCCTTCAATCCGGACCCAGCCGGCCTGCCTGGTTCGCCCCAGGTCGGCGCCGGTCACGTCACCTTACCGTTCTTCGCGACGGGAAATCTCAGCGGCAACACCGATTACGACAACGGCGGTGTCAACAACCGCGATATCGAGATCGCGAGCGGGAAAGACAGCATCTGGGCCTATTACGGCTGTTTCCTGAACCTCTATGATCCGGCCAATGTGATCGACGGGAAGCAGGCCCTGGCGTGGCTCGCCGGAACTCACCACTGTCTGGTGGCCCAGATCGCGTTCGACGACGCTCCGATCTTCACCGGGGCGCGTCCGGAGGCATCCGACAAGCTGGCCCAGCGCAATCTCCAGGTGACGGTCTCAGACAATCCCGGCCCCGCCTCGACGCACCGGGTCCCGCAAACATTCGATATCCGGCCGAGCGCCACGGTCAGCCGAAAGACACTCGTCGACGAACTGATGATCGACTGGGGCCGCGTTCCACACGGCAGTGTCGCCTCGATCTACTGGCCGCAGGTTCAGGCCTCGGATGTGCTTGCGCTTGCCTCGCAGCTCTATCCCGCTCATTCCCTCACGGCAGGAGACACGAACACGATCCAATGCAAGATCACGGGCGGCGTCACCTATGTGCCCATACCGATGAATGCAGGTGAAAATTTCGCTGGTCTCCTCACCCTGGACCTGCCCCCGACTGTCGTCACCGGCGAGCAATTCAACGTTGTCGTGCGACGCGTGGGGCGGCAAGTCTCGAGACGCGACGTCTCGATTCAAAAGCCGGCCCCGACGAGAGACACCAATCCATCCGCGGTCGTTCAGCGGCGACCGTTCATCTGGCGATATGTCATTGGAACGTTCCAGGTCAAGATTCCGGTCTCGACCTCTGCCGTGATGCTGCGCCCGGAGGAAGACACGCTGGCGATCATGAAATGGCGATTGCAGCAGACCGAGCCGTCAAACCGCTGGTTCGCTGTGCTGCAGCGGTATGTTGCCATCGTGGCGGATCGTGTCGCCGGGCTTGGCGGCGACCCCAATGCCATTCCGCCGTCGCCAAATGGCGCACCGGTCAACGTCCCAAGTCCCTGCCTCGATGTCGTCGAATATACGGGGCGGATTGCCGAAATCTTCTTCGATTGCTTCGGCGAGCTCGAGGGCTTTGCGCTGGCCGACTGTTGCACGGCGCATTCATTCAGGACACGCGAGCGGCAAGTTGGCGAACTGCTCATGAGGGCATTCAGGGACCGCCTGCCACTGTCTGTATTCGCCTTGAAACATGACCGTTCGAGGATTTATCGATTGATCATTCGGGGATGACGATGACGCAAACCGGTAGTCAATGACCGATCGAGGCTCGCCCGCCAGGATAGTCGGATGACGGCTTTTTGCCGCCCGTGGACGGGCAGCGCGTGTCCGCGCTGCCCCGGGAAGTTCGGACGCCAACTTGCGTCGTCTGCCTCAATTCCCAGATATCGAGAGCTACACGCCTGAAGCTTCGTCCACATCTTTGGAGAGTGTCATGCGGTACTTGTGTCTCGTCTACGGCGCAGAAGACGGCTTGCCCGTGATGCAAAACCCCAACCCCATGTCCCGGGCCGAGGTGAACGCCCTCACACGAGACTCCCTAGCGTACAACGAGATGCTCCGGGCGAGCGGTCATTTCGTCGCTGCCGATGCGCTCCAATCCGCTCGGACGGCAACCACCGTGAGAGTGCGGGACGGACAGGTCCTCGTGACCGACGGTCCCTTCGCCGAGACCAAGGAGCAGCTGCTCGGTTACGTCCTGATCGAAGCCAAGGACCACGACGACGCGATCGAAGTGGCCTCCAAAATCCCGCTGGCGCGCCACGGTAGCGTCGAGGTGCGCTCAATCATGGACCCGGCGAAGCCCAACCCATAGCTTGGCCGCAGCCGTCGTAGCGGCATCGCTACACGCCGAGCTCGTCGCATGTTGGTGGAGTTGAAAAGTGGCGCCGTGATTGTGGGTCGGACATATCTGTTCCCGCCTCCCGCATGAGCAACGCGCGCGAACGAATCTACGACTTCATCAAGGTCGTCGTCACCAACCGGCAGGCTGCCACTGTCGCCAGCGCCGCGGAATAGTGCGGCAGGCGCTTAGCTCCGCACCTTCGGTGCTTCAACGGGCAATCACGCGGCGCTGCCAAGATAGAGCCGCTTGACGATGTCGTTGCCCCTCAATTCGTCGATCGAAACGGCCGCCACGACGATTTCGCCATGGACAATGATATAGCCGCGGTTGGCGATTCGGATCGCCTGATTGAAGTTCTGCTCCGCCATCAGAACCGTCAGGCCGAGGCTTTGATTGAGCTCGCCGATCTTGGTGATAGTCTGCGAGACCAGTAGCGGCGAGAGACCCACCGAAGGTTCGTCGACCAATAGCAAGCGTGGTGACGACATCAGGGCGCGCGCAATCGCCAGCATCTGCTGTTGTCCGCCTGACATGGTGCCCGCGAGCTGCCCCCGCCGCTCCTTGAGGACGGGAAACGTTTCGAAAGCGACCGCAAGATTGTGATCGATACTGCGCCGGGCAGCCTTGCGGAACGCGCCGAGCATCAGGTTCTCCAGCACGGTCAGCCGGGGGAACAAACGCCGGCCCTCTGGAACCATCGCTACGCCGAGCTCGACTATGTCTTCGGCCGACAAACGGGACAGATCGTGCGCCGCTCCGTCGATCGTCAGCGATATGGTACCACGTTGCGGCCGCACCAGGCCCGCGACGCACTTCATTAGCGTGCTCTTGCCGTTGCCGTTCGTGCCGAGCAAGGCAACGGTTTCCCCGGCCTCGACACGGAGCGAAACGCCGCGCAACGCCTTCACGGCGCCGTAACCTGCATCAAGATCGGTGATGGCAAGGCTAAGTGCCAAGGTAAACCTCCTGCACACGCTGGTCAGCCATAACTTCGGATGGCGTACCGATCGCGATGATCCTGCCGGCGTCAAGACACATTACGCGTTCGGAGAAGCGCATCACGGCCTGCATGATATGCTCGATCATGATGATGGTGATGTCCCGGTTTGCAAGGCTCAACAGCAAATCAAGCACTTCGTCGACTTCCGAGCTGGAGAGGCCTGCCATGGCCTCGTCCGAAATCAGGAGCTTCGGATGCGTTGCCATCGCACGGGCAAGTTCCATCTTGCGCAATTCCACCTGACTTAGCTGCGTGGCCGAGACGTTGGCCTTCGACCCAAGGCCCATTTGATTCAGGATTGACATCATGGTGTCTCGCCGCTGCGCCACCGAGACGTGCTCGTGCCCGGCAAAGTCGAGCGCTACCATGAGATTTTCGGCGACCGTCATACTCCTGAAAGGCCGCGGAATCTGGAAGCTGCGGGCAATGCCGCGGCGCGTGCGCACATGCGGCTGAAGCAGCGTGACGTCCTCATTGCGAAATAAGATGGTGCCGGGTTCGGTGCGAAACGCGCCCGAAATGCAGTTGATCAGTGTGGTCTTGCCCGAGCCGTTCGGACCAATCAGGCCGAACCGCTCGCCGGGCCGAATGTCGACGCTGATATTGTGGAGCGCCGTGAACCCGCCGAAACGCTTGGTGAGCGCTGAAATCCGCAGCAGGGGTGATTGGGTGTCGGAGAGCATCATAATTCACCCTCCTTGCGGTGGCCGCGCAGCTTGCGGATCAGGCCGATGATGCCCTCTGGTGCGCCCACTACAAAAAGTACCAGCATCAAACCGAGCACCAGCACATTGACTTCCGACGAGATCGTTACCGTCAGCAATTGCTGCGTCGTTCCGAGCAGGATCGCACCGATGATCGGTCCGGACCAATGCGCGGTTCCGCCGATCAGCGACATCGCCAGTGTCGAGACGGAGTAGTTGAGATTGAACGCGGACGCAGGGTCCGCATATTGCAGATACATCGCAGCGGGAGCACCGACAGCACACATCAGCGCCCCCGAGATCACACACGCGAGCAGCTTCAATCGCAAGGTCGGCACGCCCGTACATTCGGCCGCGAGTTCGTCGTCCCGAAGCGCCTGCAGGCCGCGGCCGATCCAAGAGTTCTGGATGTAGCGCGAGATCGCAACCGCCAGCACCACGAGGAGGGCCTGGACGAAGAACAGCATCTGCACATAGTTGTCGAACGGCGCCGTCACCGCCGGCCTCTGGATCTGGATGCCCGCCGCTCCGCCGACGTATCGCCAGTTCGTTATCGTCGTCTCGATGATAATCGAGAGCGCAATCGTCGCGATCGAGAAGAAGATGCCCTGCATGCGAAGCGTCAGGAGACCGAGCGCAAACCCCATGAACGCGCCGATCGCGGCGCTGGTCAGGATCTGCAGGGGAAGCGGCGCGCCGAAGGCCTTGACCAGGAATACCGAGGCATAGACGCCGACGCCGAAAAACGCGCTGGTGCCGAAATTCACATAACCCGCATAGCCGCCAAGGATGCTCCATGCGACGGCAAGCGCGATGAACTGAAGGATGACGTAGCCGGCAAAGAATGGATACTGGTTGCCGACGACCTGCGTCATCGCGAAGACGGCGGCGAGAAAGAGAGCCGCTCCGGTCCAGAAAGCAATGCTGTTGCGTTTCATCATCGCCTGCCAAACAGGCCTTGCGGCCGTACGGCGAGAATGCCGAGCAGCATCGCAAAGGATATCGCCGGCGCCCAGGAGGCGCCGAACATGGTGAGCACAATCGACTCGGTGACACCGAGAACGATCGCGGCGACGAGCGTGCCGCCCATGCTGCCGAGCCCCGCCATCACCACGACACAGAATGTACGCCCGATATAGGCACGGTCGAGCGTCGGATCGACAGGCGCGACGATGATCAGCAGGGCGCCGGCGATCCCGAGCACGGCGGTGGCTATGCCGAATGCCCACTGCTTGATCTTGACCGGGTTGGCGCCCATCAACCGTAACGCCTCCTGGTCCTGCGCGACCGCGCGGATGGCGCGCCCCATGAAGGTCCGCGACAAATACAGCGTGAGCAGGACGGTCAGTGCGGTTGCGACACCAAAGGCAACCAGAAGCCGGTACGGGATGCGGATCTCGCCTAGCCGCCAGGCCTTGCCGATATAATCGGCGGTAACGGAGCGCTGATCGACGCCGAATTGCAGGATGATCAGCACTTCAATGATGAAGGCAACGCCGAAGAAGAAGGCGATGCCGCGCACCCCGGCGTCGGTGCCTCGCTTCTCGAACGTTTCGTAGTACAGGCGATACGTCGCCAGACCGAACAGGAAGAATACCGGCGTAATCAGGAGCCCCGCGACCAGCGGGTCAACGGCATATTGCTCGTTGAGGAAATACACCGCGTAGGACGCCAGCACCAGAAACGCCGGATGCGCCACATGGGGAACGTCAAGCAGGCCGAACGACACGGACAATCCGAGGCTGACCGCGCCGTAGAAGCAGCCGAGCAGCACGCCGATCACCACCGCATCGAGCAGCAGATCCAGTGAAAACAATTGAGGTCCCCCTTGACCCGGCTTGAGCCGCTTCCCCGATCAGCTCATGCCGGGGCATCCGATCCGCTGCCCGGGACGATTTTTCCCGGGTAGCCTCGCGATATCCAGCCTATTTCCGCGCTGCTTCAAACGGAGCCAGCAACTCGCCGGATTTCAAATTCTCCGGGAACAGGATCACCTGTTTGCCCGAGTTGCGGAACTGCTCCATGTTCTTGTCCACGACGCCGCGGAACTGGGCCTGCAGCACAGCGGTCTCCTTGCGCTCGCCATCGGGCGAAAACGCGATCGGACCGACGATGGTCTTGTGCGTATTTTCGCGCAGATATTTTGCGAGTGCCTTTTGATCCAGCGAACCCACCGCGTTGATGGCCTGCTCGACGAGCTGGCCGCTGGCATAGCCGAACGGCGCCAGATAATAACCGAGCGGGTCGATCTTGGCTTCCACGGCCCGTTTCATGTACTTGTCGAAGAACTCCTTGGTTCCCTCGAAATACATGCTCTTTTCCGGGAGCCATGTGTTGTAGTTGACGACGCCGTTGAGCAGCGAACCCATATTCTCCATCACGGCGCCGAACTGCAGGCCGACCATGCCGCCGCCGAAAACCTTGACGCTGTCGCCGATGCCTATCTCGTTGACGGCGCGCAGAATGCCCGTCGAGTCCGGCGGGTAAGACGCGACATAAACGATGTCGGGCTTGGTCGCCTTGAGTGCGCGGATGATGCTGGAAAACTCGACCGTGTTCGGTGGATAGGCCTGATCGAATACGATCGGCAGGTTGCGCTTCGCTGCGACTTCGCGCGCGGTCTTCGCCAGATTCTGGGCGAATTCCTGGTCGGCTGCCAGCAACGCCATGGATTTGCCGCCGGCCTTCTGACCGATATCGAGGAATGAAGACGCCCAGCTGTCAGCCGGCCCCCACGGCGCATTGTTGAACCACATGTCGTGGCCGACCTTGCTGTTGACCTGGAAAGAGAAGTTGCCGATCAGCAGAAGTCCGCGCTGCTTCACCATCGGTATGATCGGCGCCGTTGGCACGGTCGCATAGGGCGCGAACAGGAGGTCGACCTTGTCGACATCGATCAGCTTAGAATAGATCGCCGGCGTCTCCGAAGCACTCGACTTGTCGTCGTAGACGACAAGTTCAACCTTGCGACCGCCGAGCAGCCCGCCCTTAGCGTTGACGTCGTCACGCCAGATCTCGATGCCGAGCAGCGAAGCCTTGCCGCCGCCTGCGAGGCCGCCGGTTTGCGGCATGCTCATGCCGATCCTGATCGGCGCCGGCTGCGCCTGAAGCAGGTTGGCGCCGAGCGGCGAGGCCGCGAGCGCCGCGCCCGCGGTCGCCAGCAGGCGGCGGCGGGAAATCGTTCCGGGCTTGGAGATCTTCTTCGACATTGGCAGTTCTCTCCCTAGACAATTGTTGTTTGGCGCGATTGCGTGTGGTGTTGCCGGCAACGTCCCTCGTCAGATTTTCCCCAAGGCCGTCAGGATAACCTGCGGTGTCAGGGGAATCTCGGTAATTATTGTCCCGAACGGTTTGAGCGCATCATTGACCGCGTTGGTCACGGCCGCGGCCGCCCCAGCGGTACCGGCCTCGCCCGCGCCCTTGGCGCCGAGCTCGGACTCGCGCGTCGGTGAAACGACATGGCCGACGTCGATGTCAGGCATTTCGCCGGACATCGGCACGAGGTAATCGGCCATGTTGGCATTGATCAGCTGCCCACTTTCGTCATAGATGCATTTTTCGAACAGCGCTGCACCAAGCCCCTGCACCACCCCGCCCCTGATCTGCTCATCGACCAGCTGCGGATTGATGATGGTGCCGCAATCCTCGACCACCCAGTGCTTGAGCAACTTGACGAAGCCCGTGTCGGTATCGACTTCGACCCAGGCGGCCTGAACGCCATTGGTAAAGGCGAAAGGATACTCGCGGGGCACAAAGTGCCTTGTCGCCATCAGTTCGGGCTGGATGCCCGGCGGCAGGGTGTCGGGACGGAAATAGACGATGCGCGCAAGCTCGTTCAGCTCAATGCGCGGCGCGCCGTCGCCGACATTGACCACGGCATTGTTGACGATATCGAGCTCGGCCGGGGTCGATTGCAGAATGACCGCGGCGACATCGAGGATATTCCTGCGCAAGATCTTCGTCGCCTGCAACGCCGCCTCGCCGCCGATGCCGGCGCCACGCGAGGCCCAGGTACCGCCGCCATAGGGCGTCACGTCGGTATCGCCTAGGATGACGCGGACGCGATCCATGGACACGCCGAGGACGCTGCCCACGATCTGCGCCGTGAGCGACTCCGAGCCCTGACCTTGCTCGGTGATGCTGGTCTGGCAGATCACCGAGCCCTGCGCATCCAGCCGCACCGCCACGCCATCCTGCGACGATATCCTGGCCCCGCCGACGCCGTAAAACGCCGCGCTGGGATTAGTCACCTCGATGAAGCTTGCGATGCCGATGCCGCGATGAACGCCATCTTTGCGCCACTTCGCCTGCTCGGCGCGCAGCGCCTCGTAATTCATCATCTCAATGATCTTGGCCAGCGACGCGTGGTGCGACAACTGCTCGAACCGCAGCCCCGACGGCGAGGCGCAAGGGTAAGCGTCGTCTGCAATCAGGTTGCGGCGGCGGATTTCCACCGGATCCATACCGATCTTCATGGCGGCGAGATCGACCAGCCCCTCCGTCACCGAACAGGCGATGGGATGGCCGACCGCGCGATACTGGCACATCACGTTCTTGTTCTGGAACACCACCCGCGCTCGCGCGCGGTAGTTCTTGTTGGTGTAGGGGCCGCCGACGAGGTTGACGACCTGATTGGCCTCGATCGCGCTGGTGCGCGGGTACATCGAATAAGGCCCGATGCCGGTGAGATCGTCGATCTCGAACGCCGTGATGGTGCCGTCGCGCCTGACGCCGATCTTTCCCCTGCAGCGATGGTCGCGGGCGTGAATGTCGGTGTTGAAACTCTCGACGCGATCGGCGACGAACTTGATCGGCCGGCGCAGCAGCTTTGAAAGCGCATAGGTCGCCATCTCGTCGGCGTAGATATGCACCTTGATGCCAAAGGAGCCGCCGACGTCCTTGCAGACGACGCGAACCTGCTGTTCTTGCAAGCCGAGATGCAGCGCCGCGATGTTCTGCACCATGTGCGGCGCCTGCGTGCCCTGATAGATCGTGAGCCGCGCTTCCGCGGCGTTCCAGTCGGCAACGACCGAACGCGGCTCCAGCGTCACGCCGGTGTGGCGGCCGAAGATGAACTCCGCCTCAACCACCGCATCGGAACCGGCAAAGGCCTGATCCACCGCGCCTGCATCAAGGATGCGCTCAAACGCCAGATTGTCGCCAAGCGAAGCATGAATGACCGGCGTCGCTGGATCGAGCGCCGTGCGCATGTCGGTGACGGCTTCGAGTTCCCGATACGCGACCGCAACATGCTCCGCGGCATCCTCAGCCGCCGCACGGCTCGTCGCCACGATGGCGGCCACCGCCTCGCCCTGCCAGCAGACCCGATCGACTGCGATCGCCGATTGCGGCGCGGATTTGAGGCCCTTGAGATGGGAGAGCACGCCGACCCAGGGCGTGATGACGGCCGCGAGCTCCTTGCCCGTGACAACCGCGCTCACCCCTGGCATCTGCCTTGCAGCGGCCGTATCGATGCTCACGATCTTGGCATGCGCGTGCGGCGAGCGTACGAACACGACATGCGCCATTCGCGGCAGCTCCATGTCGCTGACATAGCTGCCGCGGCCCTGCAGAAGCCGGTCGAGATTCGGCCGCGGCACCGTCTTGCCGATATAGGAATTCGGCCGGTCCAGCACCGACAACCTTTCGGGATTGCCGCGGAGCGAGCTCATGCTTTCAGCTCCATCCGCGCCCGCGCGGCAGTCTCGACCGCGTCGATGATGGCCTGATAGCCGGTGCAGCGGCAGTAATTGCCCGAGAGATGCTCGCGGATCTCCTCTCGCGCAGGCATTCGGTTCTCACGCAAAAGATCCTGTGCCGCCATCAGCATGCCCGGCGTGCAGAAGCCGCATTGCAACGCATTGCGGTCGCGAAACGCCGCCTGCAGATCGGCGATCTCGCCGGAATCGGACAAGCCCTCGATCGTCTCGACCACGGCGCCGTTCGCCTGCACCGCCAGCATCAGGCAGGACCGCACGATCTCGCCGCCGACACGCACCGTGCAGGCTCCGCACACACCATGCTCACATCCGACATGCGTGCCCGTTAGTTTCAGATGTTCGCGCAGAAAGTCCGCGAGGTTGAGCCGCGGCAAGACATGCGTTTCGACGCGTTCGCCGTTGACCGTCAGTGAGATCGCCACTGGAGCCGTCACGCACGTCCTCCGACTTGGGGATCGGGATGGCTCAGGAGCGAAGCGACGCACCGCGCCAGCAACACTCTCGCGAGATGCCGGCGCATGGCGGGCGTGGCCTGCTGATCCTCATGCGGATCAAGCTCATGCGAGAGCGCGTCGGAAGCCTCGGCCAACAGCGCGGGCATGATTGTGACGCCAACCAACTTGCCGGCAACCTTCGCCAGAACAGGCTTGTCGCCGACGGCGAAATAGCCGAGCCGGAGGTCTGCGAACCGATCGCCCTGCAGCACGGCCTGCGCCGCAAGGCCGACGATCGCATAGTCGCCGTGCCGCCGCGCAAACTCCTGGAAGAAATGCGCCGAGCCGTTACGGGCGACCGGCAGTTCGATGGCGACCAGCAAGTCCTGCGGTGCGAGTTGCGTCTCGTAAATCCCGGTGCAGAAATCTTCCGCGGCAATCCGCCGCTCGCCGCCGGGGCCGTGCACCACGATGGATGCACCAAGCGCCAGCATGCAGGCGGGCAGTTCGGATGCCGGATCGGCCTGCGCAAGGCTGCCGCCGATGGTACCCCGGTTGCGAATCGCGGGGTGCGCTATGTGCGCCACGGCCGCCCCGAGCAGCGGCGCGCATTTCACAATGTCGGATGATTTCAGGAGATCGGCATGCCGGGTCAGCGCGCCGATGACGAGCGTTTCGCCCTTGACCGCGATACCGCGCAATTCGGCGAGTTCGCCGATATCGACGATCACTTCCGGCGCGACCAGTCGCAAATTCATCGCGGGTATCAGGCTTTGCCCGCCCGAAAGCACCCTCGCCTTGTCTCCGTGCACGGCAAGCAGCTCCAGCGCGTTGGCAACGCTGGTCGCGCGTGCGTAGGCGAAAGCCGAGGCTTTCATTCAGGCAAGCCCCTCCCCGGCCCCCGCTTTTCTGCTTTTGAGGCGATTAGAGTGTGGGACTTTTCAAAGGTCAAGCCGCTTGATTTCGCAGCCTTTTCGACTTTCGGACTTGCCCTGATCAACCTGCCGCTGCACGCTCCCGCCAAACAAGAATGGTTCGGGGAGGCGCGAAAACCATGAAACTCGGGTTCTTCACGATGCCGATCCATCCCCTGGACAAGGATTGGCGACAATCCCTGAGGGAGGACCGGGAAGCGTTCCTGCTGGCGGATGAGCTCGGATTTTCGGAAGCCTATGTCGGCGAGCACATCACCGACCGCGCCGAAAACATCACCTCCTGCGTCGCTTTCATCGCCTGGCTTGCCGCCGCCACCAAACAGATTAAGCTCGGCACCGGCACGATCAACATGCCGAACAGCCATCCGGCTGCAATTGCCGCCTCCATCGCAATGCTCGACCACATGCTCGACGGTCGGCTGATCTTCGGCATCAGCCCGGGCGGCCTGCTGTCGGACGCCGAGCTGTTTGGCAATCTCGAGGCCGATCGCAATGCGATGTTCCTGGAGGCGATCAACCAGGTGCTGGCGATCTGGGACGGCAAGCCACCCTATAATCTTGCGGGCAAATACTGGAACATATCGATCGAGAAAACCCTGATCGAGGACATCGGCCAGGGCTTCATCGCAAAGCCGCTGCAGCGTCCGCATCCGCCGATCGTGGTCACGGCCGTCGCGCCCTTCTCCAAGGGCGTCACCGAGGCGGCCGCGCGCGGCTGGGAACCTATTTCCGCCAACTTCCTGATGCCGGCCTGGGTGAAGAGCCACTGGCCGAAATATGTCGAGGGTTGTGAGCGCGTCGGCCGTCCGGCCGATCCAGCCAACTGGCGCGTGGCCAAGAGCGTATTCGTCGCCAAGGACGCCGCCACCGCCAAGGCCTATGCCACTGATCCGAACGGACCTTATGTCTATTACTATCGCTCGCTCTTTACAAAGCTGAAGCGAAACGGCCGCATCGAGCTGTTCAAGACCCGGCGCGACCAGCCCGACGATGAGGTGACGCTGGAACAGATCTGCGAAAAGCTCATCATCTACGGCACACCGGAGAGTGTCGCCGAGCAGTTGCTGGCTTTCCGGGACGACGTCGGCACCTTCGGCACGCTCCTCTACGCCGGCAAGGACTGGCGCGACCGCGAGCTCGGCCGCCGCTCCATGATCCTGATGGCCGAGGATGTCATGCCGCGCGTCAACGCCGCCGGTGCCCGAAGCCGCGACGCCGCAGGTTGAGCGCGATGGCACTCTCCGATCGCATCCCCTATCTGGCGCAGGTCGACCGCCCGAAACTCAGGCTGCCCGGCGGCAACCGGCTCGCCGTCTGGGTGATCCTCAATGTCGAGGAATGGCGGATCGAAAACGCCATGCCTCGTACCGTGCTGTCGCCGCCAATGGGGCAGCCGCTGTTGCCCGACGTGCCGAACTGGTCGTGGCACGAATACGGCATGCGCGCGGGCTTCTGGCGCCAGTTCAAGGCGCTCACCGAGCGCAACATCCCGGTCACGCTCGCGATCAACGGCAATGTCTGCAACTCATACCCCCGCGTCGCCTCCGCCGCGCTGGAAGCCGGCTTCGAGTTCATGGGCCATGGCTTCCTGCAGGGGCCGATGCACAAGCTCGACAACCAGGCCGACGCGATCAAGCGCGCGGTCGACACCATCGCCAAGTTCGCCGGCAAACCGCCGCGCGCGTGGGAGAGCCCGGGCCTCACCGAAACCGAGACAACACTCGACCTGCTCCGCCTCAACGGCATCGAATATGTCGCGGACTGGGTGATCGACGATCTGCCGCAGGATATCGCCACGCCCCACGGCACCATCACCACCATCCCCTATTCGGTGGAGACCAACGACATCGTCATCCATGCGCTACAGCACTTGCCGTCCGAGCAGTTCTTGAAGCGCTGCACCGACCAGTTCGACCGCCTTTATCTCGAAGGCGCCGACAATGCACGGGTAATGGCGATCTCGATCCATCCCTACATCACCGGCGTGCCACACCGGATCAAATATCTGGAGGCGCTGCTCGACCATGTTCTCTGCCATGAGGGCGTCGCCCTGATGACCGCGAGTGAAATCGGCGACTGGTACCGCGCCGAGATGGCGGGGAAATAGCGTCGATCTATCTTCCGTCGCCGGGGATGAATTTCCCAAGGCCGCGGCGCGCGAAACAGCAGCGGCTCCTGCCCGTTATAGGAATAGCTCGCCCCTTGGCGAGCGATCCGGCCAAGTCGTTCAAAAATCACAAACCTCGGTGGAATGGCGTCGCTTCTGCATCGCAGCATCGCTGATAACCACGTTTCCATTTTTAATCTATCTTTAGCGACCTCCTAAGAATTTCGGTCTCAAGGTCGTCTCAAATGGGAGGCGACCCATGCCGTTGATCAGATATTTCGGGTTTGTCGGCAGCGCCCTGGTCCTATTGCTGATCGGATTGGGGTGGTGTTTGCCGCAGCAAGTCGCGGAACCTACCGGTGGCTCGACCGACAGGCCAGCCATAAGGATAGCTTCGGTCGAACGCTTGCCCGAGCGGGTCATTATCGACACGAGTTTGCCGACGTTTGTTTCGCCACCGAGCGTACTGGAGTTTGCTGAACGATGGCCCCAAGCAACTGTTGCAGCTCTCGTCCCTCCTTCCAGACTAGCAACTCCGGCGCCGGCTCGTGACGTGCCGATAAAGCCGAATCTGGCAAACCCGGAACGTTCGAGAAAGGTTGCTGTTCGTCATGCAGCGTCAAAGACGAATATCGAACCCTCGAGGAACGACAAAGCCACGACTCCACCTGCAGTCGCTGAATTGTCTCTGTTGGACAGCTTGAAGGAAGGGTTGGAACATACGCAAGCTAAACTGATGGCGGGTCTTGAGCCCTTGACGACCTATGTCTCGAGATCCCGGCTCGAGACACAGCGATAGTGCTATGACCCTCAGTCGTCGTTGAGGCTGAAGGTGATCGCATCTGGAAAAATGCTGAATACGGCTGACGAAGCCCCTGAGAAACGAGATACTGCAACGGCACCGGCCACCGTGTCCGGCTTGCAGGCGCACCGATCCTGACAATCTGCCGGAGGGGTTTGTCGTCGAACTGAAGCGCAACCAATGACCGACGGCTGAGGGGGCCCCTCGGGGCGGACAGGATGGCTTTCAGCAATTGACCGGGCGGCCGGGCTTTCAGAGGATGAAGGCCCATGGCAAAGCATCGAACCCACAGCGTCGAGTTCAAACGGCAGGTGTCACAGGAGTATCTGAGCGGCGAGACGCTGCACGGACTTTCGAAGCGGCACAATGTCTCGCGTAACTTGATCCGGATCTGGGTCGACAAGTTTCAGGCAGGCGCGCTCGATGAGGACGTCGCTTCCGCCGATCTGCTCGAGACGTATGAAGCGCGTATCGCGGCGCTCGAGCGATTGGTGGGCAAGCAGGCTCTTGAACTGGAGTTCCTAAAGGGGGCTCTTCAGCCAAGACCTCGGCCGAGAAGCGAGACCACATCCGCTATTGTCGGCCCCGCGGCATCAGCCTTGCCGAAGGGTGCAGGCTGATGGGAATAGCCCGCTCCACGCTTTACGACGAACCGATCCGTCAGGCTGACGACACCGCCATCGTCGCGGCGATGGCTGGAATCTGCGACGAGTTCGAGCACTATGGCTGGCGACGGGTCCAGGTCGCCCTCAGGCATCAAGGAGTGGTCGTCAATCACAAGAAGGTCCGCCGTCTTATGCGCGAGCATGACCTTCAGCCCAGAATGCGGCGCCGCTTCACGACAACGACCGACAGCAATCACGACCAGCCGATCTTTCCAAACCTCGCTGAAAACATCGTCCTGGACGGCCCCGACCAGCTCTGGGTCGCCGACATCACCTACGTCACCGTTGTCGGCAGCTTCGTCTATATTGCCGTCATTCTGGATGCCTTGTCCCGGCGCGTCGTGGGCTATGCCATCAGCCGTTCCATCGACGCGCGGTTGACACTCGCTGCACTTTCCGCCGCGATTGAGGGAAGAAACCCGCCGCTTGGCTGCGTCCATCATTCTGATAGAGGTTCCCAATATGCTGCCAAGGTGTGCCGCGACTACCTTGCCGAGCACGGGATCAAAGGGTCCATGGGTCGGCGAGGAAATCCGTACGACAACGCTAAGGCTGAAAGCTTCATGAAGACGCTGAAGGTTGAGGGCATCTATCCAATGGCGTTCGAGACACTCGCCGACGTCGTCGAAAATATTCCCCAATTCATCGACCAAGTCTACAATACGCGAAGACTACACTCAGCTCTCGGCTACATCAGCCCTGTACAATTTGAAAAGCAACACGCCCGGCGGACGGTCAATCCAGTAGCCTGATCCTGTCCGCCCCGAGGGGCCCACTCCATGGCGGCGAAAGATGTGGAAAGCCATTTTCGAGCGACACCCGTGCAGCAGCAGTGATGTGTCACAGAGCTGTGCAGCAGCTCCCCAGCCAGGCCGGTTTCGTCAGCAATTTCAGGGGAAGCGGAGCATCTGGCTGGGGCGGGAGGGATCGAACCTCCGAATGGCGGAATCAAAATCCGCTGCCTTACCGCTTGGCTACGCCCCATCAGGCGACGAAGGGAACGGTGCAAGAACTGGCTAACCGCAGATTCCCTCTTGTCGCAGCCGGTCTATAGGGAGCGGCGCGGCATTTCAACCGCCTGGAGGGGCAAAATACCACAGGCCCGGGGCCGGCCCTCCCGGCCATTGAGACCTCCGGCGTTTCATGGGAATACGGCGCCAAACCTGTCCTCGGGAGTGAGCCATGACCTACCGCGCGCCGATCTCTGACATGCTGCTGTCGCTCAACCACGGCGCCGGCCTCAAGGCCGCCGTGGAAGCCGGCCATTACGGCGATTTCGACGCCGATATCGTCACTGCGGTGCTGGAAGAAGCCGGCAAGTTCGCAACCGACGTGCTGGCGCCGCTCAACAAGGTCGGCGACGAGCACGGCATCAAGCTCGACGCCGGCAAGGTGACGACCGCGCCGGGCTGGCCGGACGCCTACAAGCGCTGGACCGAGGGCGGCTGGAACGCGGTCTCCGGGCCGGAGGATTTCGGCGGCCAGGGCCTGCCGCTGGCGATCAACGCCGCCTGCACCGAGATCTGGAGCGCCTCCAACGTCGCGTTCGGCCTCTGTCCGCTGCTGACGGCGTCCGCGATCGAGGCGCTCGATGCGCATGGCAGCGAGAAGTTGAAGACGATCTATCTCGAAAAGCTCGTCTCCGGCGAATGGACCGGCACGATGCAGCTCACCGAGCCGCAGGCCGGCTCCGACGTCGGCGCGCTGCGCACCCGCGCCGAAAAGCAGGCCGACGGCACCTACCGCATCAAGGGGACGAAGATCTTCATCACCTATGGCGAGCACGACATGACCGACAACATCGTGCATTTCGTGCTGGCGCGTCTGCCCGACGCGCCGGCCGGCACCAAGGGGATCTCGCTGTTCCTCGTGCCGAAATTCATGGTCAATGAAGACGGCTCGCTCGGTGCGCGCAACGACATTTTTGCCAGCGGCGTCGAGCACAAGCTCGGTATGCATGCCTCGCCGACCTGCACCATGACCATGGGCGATCATGGCGGCGCGATCGGCTTCTTGATCGGCGAAGAGAACCAGGGCATGCGCTGCATGTTCACGATGATGAACCAGGCCCGCCTCGGCGTCGGCCTCGAAGGCGTCGGCGTCGCCGATCGCGCCTATCAGCAGGCCCTGGCCTATGCGCAGGAGCGCAAGCAGGGCCGCGCCGTCGGCAAGAAGGGCGATGGCTCGGATGCGATCTTCGTGCATCCCGACGTCAAGCGCATGCTGATGCGGATGCGGGCGCAGACCGCAGCCGCACGCACCATCTGCTACGCCACCGCCGTTGCGATCGACGTCTCGACGCGCGCCAAGGATCCCAAGGTGCGGGCTGACGCGGCTGCGCGCGCGGCGCTGCTGACGCCGATGGCGAAGGGCTATTCGACCGATGTCGGCAACGAGGTCGCCTATCTCGGCGTGCAGGTGCATGGCGGCATGGGGTTCATCGAGGAGACCGGCGCGGCGCAGCATTATCGGGATGCCCGCATCACCGCGATCTATGAGGGCACCAACGGCATCCAGGCGATCGATCTCGTCACGCGCAAGCTTGCGGCGAACGGCGGCACCGCGGTGTGGGCGCTGTTCGACGAGCTCTCGGCAACTGTGAGCCAAGTCGAAGCCTCCAACGATCCCGCCTTCGGCACCACGGGTGTGAAATTGCGCGAGGCGCTGGAGGCGCTGACGCGCACCAGCAAGTGGCTCCTGGAGCACGTTGCCTCCGCGCCGAACGAGGCGCTCGCCGGCGCCACGCCCTATTTGCAGCAGTTCAGCGCCACGCTCGGCGGCTGCATGCTGGCCTCCGAGGCGCTCGCCGCGAAGGCCGACGGTTTTGCGGATGCGCAGCGCTACGTCTCGCTCGCCCGCTTCTTCGCCGAGAACATCGCCGTGCAGGCCGGCGCGCTCGAGCGCACCGTGACGGAGAGCGCGGAGTCGGTCGCAGCGGCGGATGCGGTGTTGCTGGGGTAGGTCTGCCTGCCGCACGCGCGGACGCGTAGGGTGGGCTAGTCTTACTGCGTCATGGGCGTCGACGACCGTTCGCTGGGGCGGCGGCGCCACAGCACGGACATCGCGGCAAGATTTTGATGAGCGCGCGGATCAATCGGGCGCGCATGGTTGCGATCGAGCTCGGGATGTGGCGTTCAGGCCGCGCGGGCGGAGCCTCTGGGTCGATAATCGTCGCGTAAGCGAGGTACCGGGACTGGCGCGGCGGAACGCGGTCCTGAGGGGGGAATCGTCGCCTGCTCGGCGATCAGGAAGCCGTAGGCTGCGATGCACAGAGTTGCGTGGTGATGGAAGCCGCGCCAGCCGCGTCCCTCGTAGTGACCGAGCCCGACCTCTTGCTTGAGCTCCTGATAGTCACGCTCGATGCGCCAACGCAGCTTGGTGAGGTCGACGAGCCGCTCGAAGCTGATGGTCTCCGGCAGCGTGGCGAGCCAGTATTTGGTGGGCTCTGCTTCACCGTCTGGCCATTCGATAAGCAGCCACTCCGGCGATAGCTTCTCGGGAAGCCGTTTGTTGGACCCGACACGGACGCGCACACGCGCAAAGCGCGAGGACAGCCGGTCGGCCGAGCCTTCCCGCCACGTCACCGTGCGCCATGCCTGTTTCGGCAGCGCAAGCGCCACCTCCTTGGCCGACAACAAATCGGGCTCATCGCGTCGGCCCGTATTGTTCATCGGCTTGTCCATGCGCCGCGGGCTGGCTTCAGGCCGCCACATCAGGGTTTCCGGCAAGATGCCGACCACGTAAGCCACGCCCAATTCCGTCATGCCGGCGCGCAGCCGAGAGTCCCGACCGTAAGCCGAGTCCATCAAGGCGACACCGCGCGGCAAGCCAGCCTCGCAGGCCCAGCGGATTTGCTCTAATGCAATCTCCGGCTTGGTCTTGAACTTGATTTCCTTCGGCACCGCGGCCTTCTTCCGCCGCACACGATCCTTCGTCCAAGCTTCCGGCAGGTACAGCCGATAGGCCACCGGAAGGCTGGCGGCATGATTGGCAATCGAGAGCGACACCGCCACCTGGCAATTGGCCTGCTTGCCGAGTTGACCGCAATATTGGTGATGTACGCCGATCGAATGCTTGTTGCTGGGGAACGAGGTGGTCAATGATCCATGCCTCGATCGGTCCGCTCCTCTCGATCGCCGGCAGCGCCGTCTCGCGGACCTTGGACAGCACGGCCTCGTCCGACCAGTCTACGACGCCGACAAAGTGAAGCAGCGATTGATGCTGCGCAGACGTCCTCGCTTGAGCCGTACGCGCCCATCGGTTCCACGCTCTGCGTTCTCCCGGCGACATCGAGCCGGTGCAGTAGTCGCGCAGCGGCCTCATCCGCTCCGCGTGACCAATCACGCCTCCAAGCCCCGCTACATATTCCGAGACCGCGTTTCGCTATCTCCACCCTGATCAAGATCCATCTGGCCCTCCGCGCGCCAAACAGTGAATCTCCTCAAATACTTGTTTCTGGGCCTCAAGGACTGCGGCCGTCTGACTC